>NZ_MDEQ02000003.1 GCF_001883705.2 Burkholderia catarinensis | reverse complement strand
CGACCAGCCGGCGAACCTGCCGTGTCGTCAACTCCAGCCGTTCGGCCGCACGCCATGGCTTGAGCTTGCCGTCGGCTACGTCCTGAATGACCTTGAACCGGTCCAGCTCCCGCATCGTCATCGTGATCCGCTCCGTTGCAGCCATCGCAGCCTCCGGCGCCGGACACCCGGCGGCCGGACAGCTTACGCGGCACGAAAGCGGACATTTCTATGTAGCCAAAAGCGGACATTTCTATCTAGCCACTACAACCCGAATGTTCGATAATTCACGTTATGTAAAATTAAATCTATCCCGCATGCCCCGTGGTTTGGATCTGTAGCATCAGACTTTCTCCGGAGGATCTGAGTCGTTCGGGGAATCGAGAGACGCGATCCTCAGAACTCGAATCGGCGGCCCAGCGCCTTCTCGACAGTCACCTTCGGTGCACCTGATTGTTTCGCGAAAACGCTTGTGCATGCTTGGCCCTCTTCTCCACGACACCCCCACAACGCCGGCTGGCGCCTGTCCGCACGACGCTGGTCGAAAAGTTAATCTATAAACATAGGCCGATCAACAACAAAGGAATCGCAATTCTGTGCATACGTTCTGATCATGCCCAGCGTCTTCGTCGATGGACCGCTATTGCCATCCAATTCAATTAAGCCAAGAACCCAGTTTAGGTCATTCACGGCGCTTTGATATACGGGGAACTCGTAGATTTTGTCAAAGCTATCTTTTGAAAAGTCGTAAAATTTCATCTTAAGATAAAAATTGTAGTAATAGTCTATTTTGCTCGATAGGCAGCCGTTTAATTCCAGCAGCAATTCGCCAATTTCAGGTTCCCCTGAAAAGAGTGCGCAGCATGAAATAAATACATAGACAGCGCTATTGGACATGACATCGCTCGGGGCGGGTTCTATATTGTGCTCAAGCGGGAATTTTGAGAGCCACTCGGTCACGCCGTCAAGTTCTTCCGCAAGTGATTCAAATTTGAATGGGCACGTGGTTTCTCGGTTCTTTATCCGATTCCAAAACCAAGGGTCCATTCGAGGCTCGAATCCCCATCCGTTTGGAATATTGGAACTTTTCTCATAAATGTCAATATTTTTAAGCGTGGATTGAGCGCAAAATGCTGCGAAAGTTAATTGCCCCCAATGGTCTAGTCGATCGACTCGATTTCTTAGATTTTCGATCGGTGAGGTGGTAGCGTTGTTTTCCACAAAAACCTCCAATTGAATCATGACTTAAATGTTTTCCAGGGCTCGGTCCCGGTATTTCTATGTGACGGTTTGCCGGTAAATTTTACCCCGGGTGCTGCAATGATAGGAACTCCTGTTGCCTCCTGGAATATTGTTCCGTTTCTCTCGCAATTAGAGCACATCGGCTTGTTTGGCGCCAGAACCGCACTTGTGATACGCGGGGTGTGCTGAGAAACCACGCTTACCGAATTCCCCTCCCCGTGGAATTTATCCCACCCACGTCGGAGGGGAACAATATGGTTCTCGATCATGAAATTTCGAACTCTCGGGGATAACGTTTCACCGCCGCTTTGAGCGCCAACCAGGAAGGTCGTTCCATCTTCGAGCGTTACTCGCGCGATATTGAATACCTTCCACCGCCCGCCCAATTCACCAACCTTATTCGCCAGATCAATTAAATGTATATCACCCTCTTTTTGGGACTTCAACCCGGCCTCTAATGCACCTGCACGAAACTCGTCCGTGTTGATGCGCTCGCTTACTAGAGGGTTGCCGATCTCAGAAAATAGATCGTTAAGATTTTGAGTTTTTTCAGTTTCATGCGATGCATTTTTGGTTTTTGGGGCTTCAGTTGACGAGCCAGATTCGTTATTACCAATCTCGGTCGAGTCACTCTCTGGTTCATGGTCATGACTCAGGCCTAAAACGTCAACTGAAACCAGAGGGTTGGTCGCATACGCATAGAGGTTAATGCCTCCCGACTGTCCGGCCGGGTCGGATTGCAGATATCGGCCGAGAACGGGATTGTAAGAGCGAAATCGGTTGTAATGTAGCCCGGTTTCCGCATCATGGTAATGTCCAGGAAACCGCAGATCATAATCGATTGAATTTCCAGTCTCGGTAACGATTTTTCCATATGGATCAATGTGTTCTGCTCGCCATGCGACACCACCTTCACTGTCCTCAATCCACTCAGGTAGTCCAACTTGATTGCCGAATACGAAATAGGCGCGCCCGGCCTCTGGCGAGGCACCGACATCGGGGTAATCTATGAACATGAACGGTAAAAGAGCCGCTTCGTTCACGTACACATAGACCCGCAAATCACCGGCCGGTCCAACTTCCGCCGCGATTCGGTCGCCATCCCAAAAGTACTCGGTACGTGCTCCCCCCAAGGCTTTGGCAATGCGCCGACACAGGCCGTCATACTCCGCCGTCCACGTATCATGTCGGTCACTCCGTGTCACCTTCACAAGCAGATCCATGCTGTTGTAGTGATAACCGATATGACGGTCACCGTTTAGTTCTTCGGCAACGTGGTTTCTGTCGTTGTAGCGAAACTCCCCGGTCGGTGCTGACGTCAGGCGATTGCCCTCCGTGTAGCGCATCCATCGCAACGCGGGCATCGACAGGAGATTGCCGCCGCGATCGTATTCGAAGCGCCGCGCTTCTCCGCCGTTGCGCGTCTCGCAGATGAGTCGGTGTGCGGCGTTGTACTGATACTCGGTGGTGCCGTGCACACTGTCGATCACGCGCTGCAGTTCTCCAGTCGGACTGTATTGGTACTGCACGCGATGAAGGTCCATTGATCGATCGTTGGACCAGGTGACCCGCCCGGTACATCGACCGAGGCTGTCATACGTGAACAGCGCGCTGGTGCCGTTTCCCAAGCGCAACAAGATTCGACCGTCGGATGTGCGCTGTAGTCGTTGGGTCCCACCTACCGGCGGGTGAATTAGTACATCGTATGCACCGACTGCTTCATAGCGCACCTGAAAGCGTTCGAAGTGACTCGTGCTCGCCAACCTTTCGTCGACGTAGGCATGTTCAACGCCACGCGCGTCGCGTTGGTCCCCGGTGCGGCGACCGAACGCGTCACGCGTGATCGTCACATCGAAGGAGTCTGTCGATGCCTTTGTGAAATTCCCCTGCGCGTCATATGCATAGCTGTGTATCTCGCCGCTCGCGAGCAGGCGCTTGCTGTAGAGACCGTTGTCACCGACCTCAAAGCGCAAGAGCACATTTCCGGCACCATCACATTTTTCGACGAGCCGATCGCCTGCATCGTACGTGTACGTTTCGCGCAGTACCCCATGACGGCGGACGCTAGTAATGCGATCCTTGAGGTCGTAGGTGTAGGTACTTTCATTGCCGTTAGCGTCGACGATGGCCGCGATTTTGCGTTTCGGCGTATATCGATACTGGACCGTACTGTCCAATGGGTCGGTTTCGCTTTGGCGCAAATTCCACGATACAGAACTGTAGTGGTAGTCTCGCCCGTCACAGTCACGGCGCAGCAGCAAATTTCCGGCAGCGTCATGCCGGAAGCATTCGGTTCGACCATGTTCGTCGATTCGGGTGATTACACGTCCCGCTGCGTCACGTTGCTCGGATGGCTTGAGTGCCGGGGGCGCAGGAGCGTACGTTGATGCTGCCATCGAAGCTACTTCGGACGGAAGAATGAGCGTATCGGGCAACCAAGCACGCGTAACGTTGCCCCATTGCAGGTCCATCGGGACGCCGGATATGGTGCGCCCCAACGGATTCGGTAAGACTGGGGCATCGTCTTTGACTGGCCAGATATATCCCCAGCGGTCTATCCGACTCGTGTTCCTGTCGCGTGCGTTGTAAAGCCATCGCAATACGCGCTCACCCGAGTCGATTTCCTTGACGATCGTCCCAAACTGGTCGAGCACGTACTCGGTTGTTCCGCCATACGGGTCAACGACTTGGGAGATTGTCCCCATTTCGTTGTATATGACCGTCCATTTGCCCCCGTCTGCTTCAGTAACGATCGTCCGCCCAGGTTGGTACTTAAACTGGACTCGCCACATCCCGTCCTGTCCCGTACTATCGAGACAACGACCTTCACTGTCGTAGCAATAGAAGAACGAATACTTGTTTGCATCGATCAGACGCATGATTCTGCGCTGCGAGTCGTATTCGCACACCGACATTGCATCAAGTGCGTTGCGGAAACCGGTCAGGCAACTGTTCACGTCGTATTCGTACTGGGCGATACGAATCATTCGACCATCGACGTCTGTTAGCATAACTTCGAATATCCGTCCGAACCGGTCATATCCGAATCCGATTACCCGCCGGGTCTGACCTCGCTCGTCGGTTTGCGAAATCCGCTGGAGGCGCCCATCGTCGCTACAGTGCAGGACGCTGCGCGTTTTGCCGCGCATATGCCCGACGCAGCGGGCCGACTGATTGCTTATTGTGTCCCGCGCGAACTCTGTGGTTCCTTCCACCTCATGGCTGACAGTGAACCGCACACCGTCGAGCTGTTCGAGCTCGTAGCCGAGACAGCAGCCACCGTACGTGCCATCCGAGTTTCTGATGAACACGTACTCGGATCCACGCGGATCGGTGTAGATCGCTCGCGTGCGCAGCAATTGCAACTCGTGTTGCCAGGCGTGCCGGAATCCATATCCCAGTGCACCATTCCGCGTGTTCCAGCCGCTGCAGTAGTGACGCCTCCATTTGAACGGCAGAGTTATGTCAGTCTCGTAGTCCGTGAAGTCGTTCTTGACCTCACCGGTGACGGCGCTGATGGGTTCCCCAAAAAACTCACATGTCAGCTCCTGTCCCAATTTCGGCAACTTCGGCCGCACCTTCTTCCCGATCCCATGCTTCGCCCCATGCCACATCATTTGCGAGTCCGGCAGCGGAAACCCACCGATCAGCACCGTCGGATCACCCAAAAGCAGCGTACCCATACTCGGCTCGATACCGGGATCCTTGCCCATCAGATTGCTGAGCATCATGAAAGCGAGATCGGCAGCCGTCTGCGCAGCCGTCATCGCGGCCGCCAAGACCTCGTGATGCTTGATGTCACTCGCAGCTGTCGCCGCCCCCGACGCCGGCCCGACCGCCGCGTTACCAACCGACCATGCCTTGCCCGCCCGCCCCAGCGCCTTCGCCCGGCCCGTCACCTGAGCAGCCTCGCTCGCCACCTCCTCGCTTTTCTCCGCAGCGCTCGCCGCTTCGCCGCCCGACTTCCCCACATGCCCCATCGGATTGCAGTGTCGCGTCATGTCGATGCCCATGCGCGCGGCACGCATTCCGCCGATGAAGGTATTGCTCGACCCCGTCTGGATGTCGAAGTATGGCGTCAGTCCGCCGCAAGTCGGCGCGAAGCCAATGTCCAGCACCCGGGCGGCCGGGATGCCGCCGATCAACACGCTCAGGCAGCCGCTGCCGATCGTCATGCCGGCACTCGGCAAAGGGAAGCCGTTACTCGGAGGATGACTATGCGCATGCGGCGTACCGAGATGAGGAACACCGATGGTGGCTGCCGGCATCCCCGGTACTTTGTCGAGCAGCGGGATCTGCGCGATGCCGGTGTTGAGCAACTGCGATGGCATGCCCTGCAATGACGCGAGTGAATTCACGGCTGCGCTGACGTGATGCAGTACGCTACCGTCCGACGAGAACGTCTCCTTGAACGGATCGAAGGTCGACTTGACCGTATCGAGCAGGGAGTCGCACGCAGTGTCCGCCTTGGCTTCCGATTGCGTTGCATGGCTTTCGGACGACTCTGATGCACGCGTCAGGCGGCTTTCGGATTCACTCATTGGCGTGCTCGCTCATATTCGGCCGCCGCATCGTGCGCAGCCGGCGCCGCGACTTCCCGCAGGCGAGCCATGTAAAGGGGATCCTTTTCCAGCTCGTACGCCCTCGCCTCGGTTTTCAGCCCGGCATTTCCATAAAGCGACACGAGCCGATCCAGCACGCTGATGCGCTGTCGTTCGCAACCGAACTGCTCGCACAATCCCTTCGCATCGATCCAGCTCTTCGCGGCTTCCGCAGCCTTGCCGCACGCAAGCAATGCGACACCGCCCTTCTCCATCGCCTCGATCTTCGTATGCACGAGCATCAACCTGCCGGCGGCACCGCTCGCGAGATCGAAATAGGTCGCCGCCTTCGCATGTTCGCCGAGCGTGCTGCAGCAGCTTCCGGTCGCCATCAGCGCATTGAGCACGACCAGCAGATTGCGGCCATCGAGCGCGGCAGGAAGTGCGCGCACGTACCAGTCCCGGGCATCGCTCGGCGATCCGTGGCGCAACGCCACATCGCCCAAGCCGTGCAACGCGACTGCGCAACCCGTCGAATCCTTTCGCTCCGCATGAAACGAAAAGAGCGCGTAATACTTGCGCTGTGCTTCGGGCAGCCTGCCATGCGCAAGATCGATCCCGGCAATCTGCATCAAGGCCCCCATACGCTGCTCGATGGGGTGCGCCGCATCGTTCGCGATGTCGACCAGATGGCGGGTCGCCTTCTCGGACGAGAAATCCACCTGCAGGATCAACACATGTTCTGCCTTTTTATCGCGAGCGAGCGGAATCAGGCACGGATGCTTCCGGTCGTCGCGGATGCAGAACCGGTGCCCTTCCATCCAGTCTTCAAAGCCGCTCAGTGCGAGGCATTGCAACACCATCTTCGCGAAGCCGCCGAAGTCGCCCATCGGTGATGGCAGCCAGGCCCAAACGACCTTGGTGCCTGCCGGCATCAGCGTGTGAACGTGCATGACGGCATCCCGCAGCCGCTGCGCCGGCGCGTGTCTCGGATCGGTACACGTCAGCGGCAACGGCGACCAGCCCGCTTCGCCGCGTTCGACACGCGTGCAACTCTCTTCATCGATCTGACGGGCGAGCCTCTCCATGCAAGTCTGGAGATACGCTTCGGCCGCATCACATGGAAACGGGAAGATCAGGAAGATCGCATCGCCAACGCGCTCGTCGAGCGATTGCATCATTTTCAGAACAGGGACAACGTCGTTATCGGTCGCTTCGAGCAACAGCGTTGGATCGTCGGGCTGCTCGATGAACGCTTCGATCGACGATTCGATGGCGGAGAACTCACGATGCATGACGTCAGGCCGCCTTTTCAGTTCAGCCGAACGTAGCGGCTGCGCACGACGGTGTCTGCCTCGGTCCGGATGTCGACGCCGCCACGACCGCCTTCGAGTTCGAGTGTCTGTGCGCTCAGCCTCAGCTTGCCGGCAACTTCGATGTTCACGTTCCGGTTCAACAGCGTGACGATCGGACCGTCCGGCGACGCACGCACCTGCAACAACGGGCACCCCGACGCATCCGATATCTGCACGCACTTTTCCGCTTCAAGCGTGAGTGCCATTGCAGGCTCGACAACCGGTTCGACCGGCACGCCAGAACCCCTGCGCTTCAGCAGACCGGCGATCAGGTATTCCGGCCAATTTGCAGGCGATTGCAGCAGCACACGATCACCGATTTCAGGCTTCACACCATCCACGCATTCGAGCCAGTGCTCGCGTATGCCGCCATCCACCATCAACCATTTCACGCGAATCCGGCCCATCGCATCGGGATGATGTGTATCAGTCACTTCGCCGATCATAGTTGACGATTCGCGGCGTTCGGCAGGCGGCGTGCGATCCGGCGTCGCATCGTTGGCGAACAACCGGCGCAACGCCTCGACCGTTTCCGCTTCGAGCGCTTCGTCTACCATCATCTGATCCGATTCGTTTTCCATCGAATGTCTCCCATGCTTCGAATGCAAGCGGGCAACCGGCAGGTACCGGTTGAAATCAATTGATATGCGCGATCGTCCCCTGGATCGTCACGCCCGAACCGTCAAGCGTGATCGAACCTCCGCCGGTTGCCAGAACAATCTTTGTCGCGTTGACATTAACGTTGCATCTGTCCTGGCCGTTATCGATATTTACAGTCGGCGCCTGAAGATTGGCCGTCGACTTGCCGGAAAGATTGAGATCGTTCTCGCCGTAAATCGTCACGCCCGGTGCATAGCCTGCAATGTTGACGCCCTTGCCGTATCCGGCGATGACCACGCCGCCATCCTGACCGCTGATCCCGACACCGGTATCGCTTGCGGTTCCGCCGATGGAGACGCCGATGTTGTCCTTGTTGATCGACACGCCACTCTTTCCTGCACCCATGTCGATGTATTTGCCGGCTGCCAGTGAAGCGACTTTGTTAACGTCCACGGAATGGTCTCCGGCATTGACCTTTGTCACATATGACCCGGTGCCGACGACATGCGTGCTGTCTCCCTTCACGAAAACGTCATGCGTGCCGGTTACCACCGCGAGGCTGTGATTGCCTTTTGCGACGGTATGCGAACTGTCGCCCTCGACGGACACGCTGCGGTTCCCCCCCACCCCATGCGTCTCATCCACTCCGATCTGCGCGACCCGGTTCTTGCCGATATTCACCGTCTCGTTCTGCCCGACGCTCCTTTGCCGGTTGTTCTTCACCTGCATCGTCTCGTCGTTCCCGACCGTATGCGTGTGGTTGTTCCCGACAGAAAGGGTGTGATCGGCCTCCGTCTCCGCATCGAAATTCCTTTCCGCATGCATCCACAGCTGTTCCGAGCCCTTCTTGTCCTCGAACCGGAACGCATTCGAATGCTCGGTCGTCCCGCCTGGCGATGACCGCGACAGCAATCCGCTCTGCGTCGCACTCCCCGGCAGCCCCCACGGCGGCATCTTCTCGCCGTTGTAAACCCGCCCGGTCACGATCGGCTCATCCGGATCGCCATTCAGGAAATCGACCACCACCTCATCGCCCACCCGCGGAATCTGCACGCCCCCGAACCCACCGCCAGCCCAAGGACTCGACACCCGCACCCAGCACGACGAATCCTGATTGCTCTGCCCGTACCGGTCCCAGCGGAATTGCAGCTTCACGCGCCCGTACTGATCGGTCCAGATTTCCTCACCCGGCGGCCCGACGACAGTGGCCGTCTGCGGCCCGTTGGTCCGTGGCCGAGGCGTGTCGCGCGGCGACCGGTAAGGCAGGCTCGACGGCTGCACGAGCATCATCGTCTGATGCACGACCGCCTCCGCGCCCTGGTCGCTCGCATAAGCGTTTTCCTGAAACCGGTACTGACACCGCACGATCAGGTACTCGCGGTTCTGATCGGTGCGCGGGCAATGTTCGAGCGTGAACAGATAACCGGGCGCAGCACCGCGCACGTCGGTATCCGCACTCGCCCGCTCATGTTCGGCCTGCTGTTCCTCGAGCCTTACGCGACTGTAATGCGCACCGGGGGCATCGTCGCGATACCCGCCCGGCCACTCGAACGACGCAAAACTGTCGTGATCGTGCCCACGCGGATCGACCTTCTGCGACGAAAGATCGGCGCGCGGCTTCGTATAGTCGTAGTCGGTGGTCTGGTGCTTGCCGACGCTCACCTCCTGCGCTGGCAGCCAGCCGTCGATGTGCTCCTCGTCGGCGATCGCGGTGCGGTCGCGCGCGATGTACGGAATCGTCTCGTAGCCGGGCAGCGCGGTATGCGACGACATCGCGTCGCCTAGCATCAGCGTATGCGTATCCTCCGCATGCCGGAACCAGAAGTAGATCCCCTCGAACTCCATCAGCCGCGACACGAACGCGGCATCGGTTTCGTTGTACTGCACGCAATAGTCGCGCGGCACATACGACTCGACGAGGTGGTTCTCGGTCGGAAAGCCGTACGTCGACAGCACCTCCTGCACGATCTCGGGCACGGTCTTGTTCTGGAAGATCCGGCAATCGGAGCGGCGCGTCGCGAGCCACAGCCACGGGCGCACGATCAACTCGTAGCCGTAGTACCGCTCGGCGCGTCGCCCGGAGAGCGATGCGCGCGCAACGATGCCGTTCAGGTAGCGCGTCGATTGGTCCTGCTGTTCGATCCGCACCGTTACGGGCTTGCCGAGCATGTCCTTCAGCGACAGGCTGTGGCTGTCCGCCAGCGCCTCGATCCGGAATTCGAACAGCCGGCCGAGTTCGTCACTGCCGTCGAGCGTATGGAATTTCAGGTCGTCGCCATGCGGGCTGTCGAGGGTGAATACGCGATTCACGTCGTTGCCTCCTCGTCGAACCGGTAAGCGAATTCGCCGTCGGCCGCGCTCAGCTCGATCGACGACAACGTGCGGCCCTCGAGCGTGGCCTGCAGGATCGCGCGGCTGATGCGCGGCATCACGGTATGCGTGAGGATCGCGTCGACCATCCGGCCGCCGGATTCGATCGTCCGGCAACGCTCGACGATCAGCTCGGTCGCCGCGTCGGTGCAGTGCAGCCGGATGCCGTGATGCGCGTCGATCCGCTTCTCGATCCGCCGCAACTGCAATGCGACGATCCGCGCGAGCGTCGCGTCGGTGAGCGGGTAGTACGGCACGACGGTCAACCGGCCGAGCAGCGCAGCGGGAAACACGTCGAGCAGCGGCGCGCGAAGCGCATCGGCGAGCGTCTGCACGTCGGGCAGACGCTCGGGGTCGCGGCATAGCTGCATCACGCGATCGGCGCCAACATTCGACGTCAGCAAAATCACCGTGTGCCGGAAATCGATGTCGCGCCCTTCGCCGTCCTCCATCCAGCCCTTGTCGAACACCTGGAAGAAAATCTCGTGCACGTCGCGGTGCGCTTTCTCGATCTCGTCGAGCAGCACGACGCTGTACGGCCGGCGGCGCACGGCCTCGGTCAGCACCCCGCCCTGTCCGTAGCCGACATAGCCGGGCGGCGCACCCTTCAGCGTGGACACGGTATGCGCTTCCTGGAATTCGCTCATGTTGATCGTGATCGCGTTGTGCTCGCCGCCGTACAGCGTGTCGGCCAGCGCGAGCGCGGTCTCGGTCTTGCCGACGCCGGACGGGCCGCACAGCAGGAACACGCCGTGCGGCTTGGTCGGATCGTCGAGCTTCGCGCGCGCAGTCTGGATGCGCTCGGCGATCAGTTCGACCGCATGCTTCTGGCCGACGACGCGTTCGCCAAGCGTATCGGCGAGCTTCAGCACGGCCTGCGTTTCGTCGCGCACCATCCGGCCGAGCGGAATGCCGGTCCAGTCGGCAACGACGGCCGCCACTGCGTGCGTGTCGACGGCTGGCAGCACGAGCGGCGCATCGCCCTGCAGGTCGGCCAGCGCCTGCTGCGCGGCGGCGAGGCGCGCCTGGATATCGGCGCGCGTGGCGGCGTCGAGTTCGCGCGACGGAGCGTCGTCGAGCAACGTGGCGCGTGATTCGACGATCGCCGCCAATGCGTTGCGTTCGGTTTGCCAGCGTGCGTCGAGCTGGTCGAGTTCCGCCCGCGCGGCGGCGATGTCCGACTCGATCGCATCGCGCCGCGCCGCATCGCCGGTGCCGAGCGCGCACTCGCGCCCGATCCGCTCCTGTTCGACGCGCAGGCTGTCGATGCGGCGGCGCGCGTCCTCGATCGGCGCGGGCACCGCGTGCTGGCTGACGGCGACGCGCGCGCAGGCCGTATCGAGCAGGCTGATCGCCTTGTCCGGCAACTGCCGCGCGGGGATATACCGGTGCGACAGCGTGACGGCGGCCTGCAACGCGTCGTCGAGCACGAGTACGCGGTGGTGAGCCTCGAGCTTCGCGGCGAGGCCGCGCAGCATCGTCAGCGCGGCCGCTTCTTCCGGTTCGTGCACGTGGACGAGCTGGAAGCGCCGCGTCAGCGCCGGGTCCTTCTCGATGTACTGCTTGTATTCGGACCACGTGGTCGCGCCGATCGTGCGCAGCAGGCCGCGCGCAAGCGCGGGCTTCAGCAGGTTCGCGGCGTCTCCGGTGCCGACCGCCCCGCCCGCGCCGACGAGCGTGTGGACTTCATCGATGAACAGGATTGCCGGCCGCTCGGACGACATCGCTTCGTCGATCACGCCGCGCAGCCGGCTCTCGAACTCGCCTTTCACGCTCGCGCCGGCCTGCAGCAGCCCGATGTCGAGCAGGTACAGCGCGACGTCGCGCAGCGACGGCGGCACGTCGCCGGCGGCGATCCGCAGCGCGAAGCCTTCGGCCACGGCCGTCTTGCCGACGCCGGCCTCGCCGACCAGCAGCGGGTTGTTCTGCCGGCGCCGCAGCAGGATGTCGACGATCTGGCGGATCTCGGCGTCGCGCCCGACGACGGGATCGATCTCGCCAGCCCGCGCGCGGGCGGTCAGGTCGACAGCGAAGCGCGCGAGCGCGGAGCCATCGGCGGCGGATGCGCCGCGCACCGCTGTATCACCGCCCTGCGAAGCCTGCCCGGCCGGTTGCGTCTCCGGCGAGCCTTCGACAATCGATTCGAGTTCGTCGGCGAGCACGTCCGGAACGATGCGCTCGAATTCGCGCGTGATCGACACCAACACGTTGCGCAACTGCGGCGTCTTCAGGATCGCGAGCAGCAGCACCGCGCCGCGAATGCGCGTCGCGTCGTACTTGAGCGTCGCATAAACCCACGCGCGTTCGACCGCGTCGTCGATGTGCACGGACAGGTCCGACACTGAGCCCGCTCCACGAGGCAGCTTGTCGAGCGCGGTAACGAGCCCGCGGTCGATCACGGCCGCATCGATCTCGAAGCGGCGCAGCACGCGCTGCAGGTCGCAGTCGGGCCGCTGCAGCATCTGCTTGAACCAGTGCGCGAGCTCGACATACGGATTACCGCGGAGCCGGCAGAACCCGGTCGCCTGCTCGAGCGTCTCGTAGAGGAACGGATTCAGTTTTCCGAACAGGTTGACGCGGCCGATATCGGACATGACGGTTCCCGTTTAGGCGATTTCGCGATGAAGGGCCGTGCCGGCCCGCCGCACGTCGTAGCGAACGACGAGATCACGCGCGGGGCCCGGTTCGAGCCGCTGCCCGAGCCAAGCGGTGCGGCCGATGCCCTGCGGCGCGCCGAGCGCGATCGCCGGCACCGCGTCGGCCGCCAGTTCGAGCTGCACGTCCCAGTCGAATTCGATGCCGACGTATTCGCGTACCCATTGCGCGAGCTGCCGAGCGTGCGGCCCGCCGGGCAGAAATCGGCGGTACGCGTCGAGCGACAGCGGGCCGAGCACGATCCGGAAGCGCGACTGCGCATCGCGCACCGCGATGCCGAGCGCAACGGCGCCGACGCGCAACGTCGGCCGCGTCGCGCGGATCGTGCAGCGTTGCGAGCGCTCGATCGCAACCCATTGCGGCACGTGCTCGACGATGCGCGCATCGACGCCGAAATGCCGGCGCAGGATCTGCACGAGCCCTTCGGGGTTGCGCGTGTGCCGCACGAGATGTCCCGCATGGAAATAGCGCGCATGCGGCGCGAGCGTGTCGGCGGTGCGTTGGGCGTCGGCTTGTGCGCCAGGATTGTCGCCATGCGCCGCCCGCCCGACCAGGCTCGCGATATAGCCGTCGAACCGAGCGCGCTCCGGGCGATCGAGGCTCACCGTCGGCTGCGCATCGGCCCACGCGCGGTAGAACAGCAGGATCAGCCGGTGATGGAACAGGTCCGCGAATGCGGCGAACGTCGGGTCGTCGTGCTGCGCCGCGCGTTCGTGCGCGTATTCGGTCAGGTGCGTCGGCAACGGCCCGTTTGGCCCGAACAGCCCGAAACCGTGGATCGCGATGCGCGGCGGTGCGGCGCCGTCGTCATGCACGCCGGCCAGCATCGACGCCGCGAACGCGAGCGACGGCTGCTGCCCGAGCCGCACCGGTTCGTCGCGCGGCCGCGTGGCCCGGCCAAGCGGCGCGCGGGCGGGCGACAGCGCATCGAGCCAGCGCAGCGCCTGGAACAGGTCGTAGCCGTGCGGCGCGGCACGCAGCCGCGCCCACCACGCGTCGCGGCGTGCGGCTTCGGCGGCCGGCCGAGCGCCGGGTGACGGTTCGCGCTTCATATCGCAGGCCGCCTGCCGATGCGCGCCGGCCAGTGCGCGAGCGTGCCGCGCTGCGCGCTGGTCAGCACGCATTCGGCGAACGCGTTGATCGACACATGCCGCGCGAAAAACTGTTCGAGCACCGCGCCGAGCAGGAACGGGCTGTCGCCGGAAAACGCATGGTCGTCGACGGTCACGTCGACCTGCACGCCGCGCCCGAACATCAGCGGCCCGAGTGCCGGCAGCCGGCGGAACACCGGCGAGAACGCGACGCGCTGCACGCCGTCGATCTGCCGGCGCATCGCGGCGTCGGCCGGGTCGGCATGCAGGCCGAGCAGCTCGCGCAGCGCATGCGCGCCCTCTTCGTCGTCGAGATCGGTCAGTGTATGGCGCGCGAGCCCGAGATGGCGAATCAGCCGCCACGCGGTTTGCGCATCGGCGATCGGCGGGCGCGGCCGCGACGGGCCGCGGATCGCGACGATGCGTTCGACCGGGGCCGACACGCGCAGCGTGAAGGTGTTCGCGTCGCCGGGCGGCTGCAGCAGCACGAGATCGCGGTTCGTGCACAGCGTGTCGGCGGCGAGGTAGCGCATCGTCTCGTCGTACGGCGCGCACTGGCTGTCGACGAGCGACACGTAGGTCTCGCTGCCGACATAACCGGTGCGCGTGCCGTTCGCGCGTGCCTGCGCGGAGACCAGCCGCGGCTCGCGCCGCACCGTGTAGTACGCGCCGTAGTTGCCGTCGTCGCCGGCAAACGACGCGTGGAACGGCCGGAATTCGCGCGACTGGCCGTCGTCGCGCTGCTCGCTCGCGAGCCGCTGCACCGCATAGACCTCGTAGTCGAGGGGCCGGCTGCGATCGACGACGACATGGTGCTCGCGCGCGCCCGGCTGCAGCGGAACGCGATCGGCGCGGCGTGCGAACAGGTTCACGGCCGGCGTGCAGTTCAGCGAGAGGTGGCGCGCATCGACGGCCGCTTCGAGCGCCGCGTCGTGGCGGTCGAACAGCACGGTCAGCTCGCACGTGTCGCCGGTCGCGCGCGCGAGCGCGGCGCGCAGCCCGCCGATGCTGAAGAACAGGAAGCGCGCCGGAAACGCGAAATACTCGCGCAGCAGCCGGTAGCCGTGGAAGCTGCGGCCGTCGTCGGGCAGGATCGCCTGCGCCGGATCGAAGCCCTCGTGGACGATCGCGTCGGCGTCGAGCGTGTGCAGCCAGCGCGGCGGCTGGCCCGGATCGTGGCACACGACGCCGAGCGCATGCGCGGCGATCAGTTCGAGCAGATGCAGCGCGTCGCGCTCGGGGCCGGCGAGATGGAACGTCAGCCGGTCGAGCGGCAACTGCGAAAGCGTGGCGCCGCCGCGCGCCTTCAGCCGGATGCGCAGCGCGCCGCGCACGTCCTGCCGCGCGGCCACGGCGCCGCGCGGCAGCCACGACGGCGCGCCGGTGACGGTCGCGTCGGTCAGTTCGAGCGGCCACAGCGTCAGGTCGTGCGCGGTGCGGAACTCGCACGCGGTCTGCTCGGACGCGGCCGGCCGCGCGCGCAGCGCGGTGCCGGCCGGCAGCCGCCAGCCTTGCGTGAGGCTGCCTTCGTTCATCAGCGGCGCGAACCGCACGATCGCCATCGACGGCAGCGGCGCGATATAGCCGGGATACACGGCATCGAGCAACGCCTGAGTGAAGCGCGGAAACTCGGCGTCCATCTTGAGCTGCACGCGCGCGGTGAGGAAGCTGAAGCCTTCGAGCAGCCGTTCGACGTACGGGTCGGGCGGCCCCGATTCGTGCAGCCGCAGCCGCGCGGCAACCTTCGGGAACTGCTGCGCGAATTCGCCGCCGAGCTCGCGCAGATACGCGAGTTCGCGGTTGTAGTAGTCGAGCAGGCGCGTATCCATCTCGTCAGGCCCCCGCCACGGATTGCAGCGACATCGCGCCGGTCTCGAGATCGAGGTCGGAGCGCAGCACGAATTCGAGCGGATGCGGGATCGACCACAGCGTGCCGCGGATCTCGAACAGCAGCACGTTGTGACGCCGTTCGCCGGCGCGGCCGCCCGGCGCGTCGAGCACGCTGCGGACTTCGACGCTGTCGGGCGCGATGCGCGGCTCGAAGCGGACGATCGCATCGCGGATCGACGCCTCGACCGACATCCGCTCGACGCCCGACATCGGCTTGCCGACGAGCGGCCGCATCCCGTAGTTCAGCACCGACGCCTGCGCATGCGCGAACGCCCGCCAGTCGACGAAGCCGTCCTCGGCGTTGCGCGTGTTGAGCAGCCACGCGAGATCGCGCAGCACGGCCGCACGCAGCCGCTCGGTGCCGATCCATTGCGCGCCGGGCGCTTCGGTCGCGCGCTGCGGCGCGTCGTCGGTGAGCCGGTCGAGCAGCGCGGGCTGCAGCCGGTCGCGCAGGTTGCCCTCCCGGCCGTCGCGGGTTCGCGGGTCGTCCATGGTCGTCTCCGGGCCGTCACATCTCGGTGTTTTCCTTGATGTTCCAGCCGACCGTCACCTCGGCGCCCTTGCCGCCGTTGTCGTTCTGCTGCCAGTACTGCTTCTTCACCTTCGCGGCCTGGAAGCCGTAGTGCATCATCAGCCGGTCGGCGACGTCGCCCGGATCGATGCCCGCGACCTGCGCGGACGTGACGAGCACCTCCTGCAGCGTCACGCGCATGAACTCGACCTGCGTGCCGCCCGTCTTGCACGCGGATATCTCGACCGACGAAAGATGCTTGCCGTTCGCGCAGTTCTTGATGATCGCGGGCGCGCCCTTGTCCATGTACGCGGCGACGACGAGATCGTTGAAGCTCGCCTTGCCCGCGTTGCCGCCGCTGCCGCTCGCCATCGCGCCCGGCTGGCTCGCACCCCACGTGAACGACTGGATGTCGGTCCAGCCCTTGTGCTGCGCGTCCGCCGATTCGCCGGTCACGCCGTCCACCTTCATAAACATTGCCACGCCCATTGCCGTCTCCGTTTCAGTGCGATGTCAGGTTGCTTGCCTTGTTGAATGCCGATCGTTGCTCACTCGCTGGCCGCCTTCGCGGTCGGCAGCCGCGAGATGAGCCGCAGCGACACGGTGAGCCCTTCGAGCTGGTAGTGCGGCCGCAGGAAGAATTTCGACGTGTAGTAGCCGGGGTTGTCCTCGACCTCGTCGACGACCACCTGCGCGGCTGCGAGCGGCTTGCGCGCCTTGGTTTCCTGCGACGAGTTCACGGGGTCGCCGTCGACGTAGTTCATGATCCAGTCGTTCAGCCAGCGCTCCATGTCGTCGCGTTCGCGGAACGAGCCGATCTTGTCGCGCACGATGCACTTCAGGTAGTGCGCGAAGCGGCAGCACGCGAACAGGTACGGCAGGCGGCCGGACAGCCGCGCGTTCGCGGTCGCGTCGGGATCGTGGTATTCGGCCGGCTGGTACAACGACTGCGCGCCGATGAACGCCGCGAAATCCGAGTTCTTGCGGTGCACGAACGGCATGAAGCCGTTCTTCGCGAGCTCGGCCTCGCGGCGGTCGCTGATCGCGATCTCGGTCGGGCATTTCTGGTCGACGCCGCCGTCGTCGGTCGGGAACGTGTGGCTCGGCAGCCCTTCGACCGCCCCGCCCGATTCGACGCCGCGGATCGACGAGCACCAGCCGTACTGCTTGAACGAGCGGTTGATGTTCGCGGCCATCGCGTACGCCGAGTTCGCCCACGTGTAGCGGTCGTGGTTCGCGGCGTCGGTGTCCTCCTCGAAGTCGAATTCGTCGACCGGGTTGGTGCGCGCGCCGTACGGCAGCCGCGCGAGAAAGCGCGGCATCGCGAGGCCGACGTAGCGCGAATCCTCCGACTGCCGCAGGCTGCGCCACGCCGCGTATTCGGTGTTCTGGAAGATCTTCGTCAGGTCGCGCGGGTTCGACAGCTCCTGCCACGAATCCATCTGCATCAGCTCCGGCGACGCGCCGGCGATGAACGGCGCGTGCGCGGCCGCCGCGATCTTCGACAGCTCGCCGAGCATCTCGACGTCGGGCGGGCTGTGGTTGAAATGGAAATCGCCGACGAGGCAGCCGAACGGCTCGCCGCCGAACTGCCCGTATTCCTCTTCGTAGATCTTGCGAAACAGCGGGCTCTGGTCCCACGCGACGCCCTTGTAGCGCTTCAGCATCCGCGCGACCTCGTTGCGCGACGCCGGCAGCGCCTTGATCTTCAGCAGCTCGTCGGTCTCGGTGTGCGTGACGAGGTAATGCAGCCCGCGCCACGCGCCTTCGAGCGTCTGGAAATCGTCGTGATGCAGGATCTCGTTGATCTGCCCGGACAGCTTCCGGTCGATCTCCGCGATGATCTGCTTCACGCTGCCGTACGCGTCGGTCGTCATGCCGACCGTATGTTCGAGCGCCTGCTGCGCGAGCGTGCGCACGGCGCGCTCGACCGACTCGCGCGCCTCGGCGGTCTTCGGCTTGAATTCCTTCTGCAGCAGCGCGGCGAACGCGTCGTGCGCGACTTCGGGCTGTGCGGCGTCGCGCGCGGCGGCGCGGGATTGGGCGGGGTCATTCATCGCGGGCCTCCGGTTGGGTCGCGTCGCCGCCCTGCGCGGGCTCGCGCGGTTCGCGCACGAGCGTCTTCAGCAGGTCGGGATCGTTGATCGCGCGCTCGATCAGCTGTTCGGCGCCGTGCTTGCCGTCCATGTACGACAGCAGGTTCGACAGCTCGGTGCGCGCCTCCAGCAGCCGGCGCAGCGCGTCGACGTTGCGCGCGATCGCGGCCGGCGAGAAATCGTCGATCTGCTCGAACGTCATGTCGACGTTGAGCATCCCTTCGCCCGTCAGCGTATTCGGCACCTGGAACGCGACGCGCGGCGCGACCGACTTCATCCGCTCGTCGAAGTTGTCGACGTCGATCTCGAGAAACTTGCGTTCCGGCAGATCCGGCAGCGGCTCGGCGCGTTTGCCCGCCAGGTCCGAAATCACGCCCATCACGAACGGCAATTGCACCTTGCGTTCGGCGCCGTAGGTCTCGACGTCGTACTCGATCTGCACGCGCGGGGCCCGATTGCGCGCGATGAACTTCTGTCCGCTGCCCGCCGCCTTGGTTCTGTCCGTCATCGTCCACTCCTTCACATCGATCAGGTTGCGCTGTACGTCGTCGCCGCCCGCGTGGCGGCCCGCTTCGTTGGTTCGTTTCAATCGCTCCGCTCGCCGCTCAGCAGGTCCAGCTTCGGCAGGCTTTCCGGCGCGAGATCGCGGATGATTTCGTAGAAATCGAGCGCGAGCAGCCGCTGCGCGCGCCGCAGCAGCAGCGGCGCCGGATGGCTCGGCTCGTGCAGCTCGAAATAGCGGCACATCTTGTCGAGGCCGATGCGCACGTCGTCGCGGCTCGCGACTTCGGCATCGCGCCACGCGTGGGCGTTCGGCACGACGGGTGCCGCGCCGGGCTGCCACGCGTCGCCGGGTGCGGCCTGTCGTGCGGGCACCACGCCGTCCGATGCGCCCGGTTGCAGCTCGGGCACCGGCACTTCGTGCACGATCCGCCGCAACGCCTTCTCCGCATCACCTTCGTCGGGCGCCCATTCACGTCCCAGCCGGTCCGTCACGCACGCGCGGATCGCATCCAGCGCGTGCAACGCGGCGCGCGCCGAATCGAGCGGCGTCGTGCCGTCGTTGCGCGCGGCCGACAGCGCGGCGACCAGGCTTTCGCGGCTGCCCGCCGCGGTGGCGCCGGTTTCGTCGCGGCCGTCGAGCAGCCGTTCGGCGTCGCGCACACTCGGGCCGCCGTCGAACAGCGGCTGGCGGCGTGCCGCGCGTGCGCAGTCGTGCGCGCCGGCCACGTCGGCGAGTGCGTTCATCCGCGGCGTCGGGTCCGGTTCGCCGTCCGCGTCGAGCCGCGGATGCAGGTCGTCCCACCGGTGCCCGAGCAGGTTCGCGACGATGACGAGCGCGTCCGCATAGCCGGGAATGCCGTGCTGCTCGGTCCAGCTTCGCGCGAGACAGGCGATAACGCGCAGGTCTTTCGTGCGCGCGGACAGCGCAAGCGCGAGCCGCTCGACCGCGCGCCAGTCGGGCGCCTCGGCCGGGATCACGGTGTCGCCGTACTGCTGCTCGGCGCGCGGCGTCGCGCGCTCCTGCAGTTGCAGGAACTCGGCGTCGTACTCGAGGTTCGCGCCGCACGGCGCATCGGGCGCGACGTCCGCGAGCAGCCGGCCGATCAGGTCGGCGCGCGGCGTCGCCGCCGGCATGCCGGGCGGCGCAGCGGGAAGCGCCGCGGCGGCCAGCGCCGCCTGGCTGACGTCATTCGAATGCATAGTCGATGTTGACCGGTTTGCTGCCGAAGTCGATCGCCACGGTGCGGTGCAACGGCGGCAGCGAGCCGTTGCGGATCTCGATCACGTAGACGCCCGGCGCGAGCGACACCGAGCGCAGCGGCGGGCTCGCGCCGCGCCGGGCGCCGTTCACGTACACGTCGCCCCACGGGCGAACGTTGAAGCGCACCGGGACGGTTTCCTGCGTCTTCGGCGGACGTTGCTCGGCCGGCAGCACGTTCACGGCGGCGATAGCCGTCCCGGTTTCCGACTGCGGCCTGGGCACCGGCGTGGGCGTGGGCACCGGTGACCCGGCGGCTTCCGACGGCGGCACGCTGACGACGCGTTCCGACGCGTCGAGGCTGCCGGCGGGCGCGATGGTGGCGCTGGAGCCGGCTCGCGGCGAGGCCGGGTTCGCGACGGTTGTCGCGACCTGCGGCGCGGCGGCGGCCGCCTCGACGGCAGGCGTGCTGGCCGGCGCGGCGGCGACAGGCGGCGGCGGAACCTGCGCCGACGATCCGGCCGGCAGGCTCGACGGCGGCACGACGGTCGGGGTCGGCCCTTGCTGGGCCAGCGTGGCGCCCGGCGTGCTCGCGGGCGGCGACGTGCCGGCTTGCGGCTGGCTCGCGGCGGGCGCGGCTTCGTCGGCGACGCGGGCGGGACGCGACAGATAGGTCGCGGCGAGGCCAACGGCGATCAGCGCGACAAGCGCGCTCCCGACGTAGACGGGCACGCGGCGGTTGCGCGATCCGGCGAGCGCCGGGCCGCGCTGGCCTCCGGTCGGCGCGGATGCACCGCCCGACGACGATGCCGGTGTCGATGCAGCGGAACGCGGCGCGCTCGTGCCGCCGCCATCGCCACCACCACGCGTCACCCCGGCAAGCGGGCCCGCATTGCCGTTCGTGTTTCCGGTATCCGCAGCCTCATGCTTGCCGATATCCGCATCGGCATGTGCCGGTCGAGCCCCTGCACCGTCGTGCGTTTCGGCCGTGGCCGATGACGGTTCTTGCCGGGATGCTTCCTTCACGCGCTCGGCGTCGCCTTCACGCACGCCGGATTCGGCAGGCTTCGCGGCCGGTTGCGACGCATGCGATGCCGACGACGCCAGCGCGCCGGCCGCCGCGATCGCCGCGCCTTGCGCAGCCGTCGTCGACGCGGAAGAGACGCCCGTCTCCCGCTTGCCGTCGGGCGCGTTCGACGCGGCAGCCTGCGGAGCCGACGGCGTCGACGGAGCACCCGGACGCGCGGGCGGCGACAACTGCGCTTCGTGCGCAGCGTGACCCGACGCGGTCATGCCCTCGCCGATCGACGCCGAAGCAGCCGCCGACGCGGTACCGGGCGCAACGGAAGCCGCGCCCTTCGCGTCACCGCTGCGGCCCGCATCGACCGCCGCGGCATACCCGCCGCCCGCCCGGTCGACATCCCGCAGCCCGAGTTCCGCCGCGAACGCCGCGACCGATTCCGGCCGATCCGGAATCCGCAACTGCAGCGCATGGTCGACCGCCGCGAGAAACGCCGGGCTGTACACCTCGCCGGCCGGCAACTCGCGCGACGCGAGCGGCCGGTACGTGTCCTTGATGCTGCGCACGACGGCCGCGGGCGGCAGCTCGCCGGTGATCATCGCGTGCATCACCGCGCCGAGCGCATAGAGATCGGTCCACGGCCCCTGGCTGAACGCGGGATCGTCGGTGTACTGCTCGATCGGCGCGTAGCCGGGCTTGATCATCATCGCGCCGTCGTCGACGAGATCGCCGATCCGTTTGCGCGCCGCGCCGAAGTCGAGCAGGATCGCGCTGCCGTTCGGGCGGATCAGCACGTTGTCGAGCGCGACGTCGCGATGGAAGCACTGCGCGCGATGCAGCGTGTCGAGCGCGCCGAGCAGCGCGCCGACGATGTTGCGCAACTGCGTCTCGCTGATCCGCATCCCGCCGTCGAGCAGTTGCTTGAGCGTGCGCCCTTCGTAGAACGGCATCACCATGTACGCGGTGCCGTGGCTCTCCCAGAAGTGCAGGACCTTGACGAGCCCCGGATGGTCGAATTGCGCGAGCAGGCGCGCTTCGTTGAGGAACGCGCCCCGCCCGGCGTCGAACGCCTGCGCGAACCGCTCGGAACGCAGCGACACCGTGTAGTCGCCGCCGCGCGTCGCGAGCATCGACGGCATGTACTCCTTGATCGCGACCGCGCGCCGCAACGTGCGGTCGAACGCGCGATAGACGATCCCGAAACCGCCGATGCCCAGCACCTCGTCGAGCTGGAGTTCGCCCAGGCGATGGCCGAGCGGCAGCGGCCGCACCGCGAATTCGGATGCGTCGCCGCGTGTTGCCGTGTCGTGCTCGTTGTCCCTCGATCCTGCGTCCTTCATCTCCACCACCTCTCGAAACCGCGTCCTTTCCGCCCGCCGCGCCCGGCGGCCCGCCCACTGTCGGCCGGGCCCGTCAGCCGCCGCCGAACAGCGTCAGGAACAGCGCGTTGTCGGGCGTGCCCGTATGCGCATGCGTGCGCAGCGGCGATCCGTCGGCGCGGTTGGTCCACCAGAAACTGGTGCCGCCGTGCGGATCGAAATAACCGGATAGCCCCGGCCACGCGGCAAGATTCGGCTGTTCCGGCTGTTCCGGCTGCTCCGGCAGCGTCGCCGGCGTGCGCTCGGCGATGTCCGCGTACCGGCCGCCGCCCGGCGCGAGCCGCACGCGTTCGAGCGTCCGCTCGAGATCGCCCGGCGCACGCGCATGACGGATCGCGTCGAGCAGCGCCTGGCCGACCTGCCAGTAGAACGTGTCGGCGGCGTCCGGCAGCCCGTTCCAGTAATCGGCCGCGCGCAGCGGCAGCGTGACGATCACCGGGTAATAGCGCCCCACGCGGTCGCAGCTCGGCGCGAGGCAGCCCGGCTGCACGCACGACGCGCCGGCGCCCGCCGGAATCAGGAAATTCCACACCGGCGCGACCGTGTAGTGGCGCTCGATCTCGTCAGCGCCGCGCTGGCGCATCGCGGCCATCCCCTGCTGGAGCCAGCGTTCCCACCAGAGCGCGAGCGCATGCGGCAGCCGGCTGTTCACGAAGTCGCCGGCGCCGGGAATCTTCCCGTACCAGGCCGGCGCGTCGCCGTCGGCGCGCGTGAGCGGCGGCGTCGGGCTCATGGCTTCGGAGGGCATGTAAAGGACTCCATCTGGGGCAGCCTGAACGGGTTGCGGACACTGCCCGCATTCACCTGAAGCACGATCGGTTTGCCGTCGACCGTGAAGCGCGCAATCATCTGGTCGGAGCCGCGCCCGGCCGACACGGCCGCGCGGTCGAACAGCCGGTGCAGCGCCCACGGCCCGTCGGCCGTGAGGCCGTCGGTCGCGCCGGCCTGCCCCGACACCTGCAGCCGCACCTGATTGCTGCCGCGCGGGCCCGGCCAGCCCACCGCGCTCTGCACGAGCGGGCCGTGCGCGTAGCGGACGATCTGCCCGTCGACGTCGAGCACCATCTCCGTGATCGACGGGTCCATTTCGAGCGGCTGGATCTGCACCTTCAACTGCGCGGTGCGCGCGCCGCCGCCGCCGAAATAGACGTCGCGGATCACCGCCGCCTTCTCGAACGACGAAAGCATCGCGGCGGCCGACGGATCGGCGTCCGCATTGCGGTTCGCGAAGCGCCACGGGTGCGACGTCGTATCGACGATCGATTGCAGGTTCTTCTGGAAGAAGTCGTCCATCAGCCCGCCCGGCGCGAACATCTGCGCGAAATCCGCCGGCGCGACGTCGCGCGACGAGCCGCGCGCGAACGGATAACGGCCCGCGACCGCCTGCCGGCAGAAGTCGCCGACGTTCGCGCCGGCCCGCGTCGCGACGCTGCGCTGCTCGACGGTCGCGACGCTGCCGTTCGCGACGTTCGACAGATCGTCGAGCACTTCGCGGAACGGCGTCGGCAGCCGGCCGGCCTGCGCACGTAGCCGCGCGGGCGCATCGGACGGCGGCGGTTGCGCACCGCTCCTCAGCGCGTCGTCGGTGGCGGTCAGGTACGTGTACAGCGCGTCGATCGACTTCAGCACCGCGTCGAACGCCTGCGCCTGGTCGCCGCTGCCAGGCGCGAACGCACGCAGCCCGGCGAAGTGGCTGTCGACCACCTGCTCGGGGCTGGCGGGCGCCGCCG
Source organism: Burkholderia catarinensis (assembly GCF_001883705.2). GTDB lineage: Bacteria > Pseudomonadota > Gammaproteobacteria > Burkholderiales > Burkholderiaceae > Burkholderia > Burkholderia catarinensis. Next base: position 410,450 of record NZ_MDEQ02000003.1, on the reverse strand, counting down.
CGGACGGATTCGCGTCGCTGGCCTGGCCCGCGAAGATCTGCGACAGCGAACTGCGCGCCTCGTCGACCTTGTCCTGTGCGCGCGATGCGAGATTGCGCGCCCCGCCCGGCGTATCGCCGAGCGCCGTGTCGCGCGCAAGCGCGACCATCAGCCGCGTGAGCGGCGAATCGGCGGACGACAGCGCGCGTGCGACCTGGATGCTCTGCGCGAGCGTTGCCGTGCGCTGCAGCTTGATGTCGGCGAGATAGTCGTCCCAGATCTTCAGGTAGTCGTTCAGGTAGAGCTGGCGGATGTCGCGCGCCCATGCGGCCGCGTCGTTCGGCCCGGGGATCTCGGACAGCCCGAGATTCAGCACCCACACTTCCTCGCGCCCGTATGCCTCGACCTCGCCGGCCAGGCGCGGCGCGAACACGTTGCGATAGCCGTTGCGCGTATAGAGGCCCGGCACGCCCTCGGACAGCGGCTTGCCGCTCTGGCGGCGGAATACCAGCGACGCGTCGGGGCCGACCGCGCGCGTGATGCCGAAGTCGAACGCGGACGTCGCCGGGCGCAGCGTGCGCGTGAGCTGCCGGTACAGCCGCTGCGAGAACGGCACCTGCCGCAGCCGGTCGCGCACGTCGGCCACGAGCCGCTCGTTCATCGGATACGGCGACACCGCGACGCGGCTGCCGAACAGCGCGGCGAGATGCGCGCGCAGCGCGGCACGTTCGGCCGGCGAGAAATCGGGCGGCAGCGCGCGTTCCATTTCGAGGTCGACGACAGCCTGCACGAACGCGGGATCGTAGTGCGCGCTGTCGTACAGCATCAGGTACGCCTTCAGCGCCGCATACGCGTATTCGGTTTCGTCGGGCCGCGCGTCGCGCAGCGCGGCTTCCATGCGACGCGCGGCGATCGGCAGCAGCACGTCGTCGAGCGCGCGCCGGTACACGGCGTCGACGGCCTCGTCGATCTTCTCGCCCTGGAACAGCCCCCACCGGTACGCGAGCGGCGGATGCTGCAGGTCGACGCCGCCCGCATTCGCGAGGCCGCCGAGCGCGTCGAGCACGGGCAGCAGCCGGGCGATGTCGGACGCATCGGAGAATTTCGCGCCGGCGATCTGCGAATCGACGGCCGGCACGCGCGCGGCGATCTGGTCGAGATACGTCCGGTTGTTCGCATAGCTGCGCAGCCACGCGGCCAGCACGGCCACGCATAGCAGCGCGAGCAGCACGTAGCCGGCGATCTGCAGCACGCGCCGCTTCTGATGCCAGCGCAGGTCGCTGCCGGCGAGCGCGGCTTCGCGGAAGATGTGTTCCTGCAGCAGCGATTTCAGGAAGAAGCTGCGCCCGGTCGAACCGACCTGCGCGACCGGCGGCACGCCCTCGATCTTCAGGAAGCGCTTGATGCCGCTCATCACGCGATCGAACGCGGTGCCCTCCTGCGTGCCGCTCGTCAGGTACACGCCGCGCAGCATCGGCATCGGCTCGAAGCTCGAGACGGAAAACACTTCGGCGACGAACTGGCCGAGCATGTCCTGCAGGTCGGCGATCTGCTGCGGCAACAGGTACGTCATTTCGCGCTGGTGCGCGTCGGTCTGCGCGGCGAGCAGTTCGGGCAGCCCGTCGTTCAGCCGCTGGTGCAGCAGCCGGTATTCGCGGTCGAATGCCGCGCGCAGGTCGAAGCCCGGCGCCTCGCTTTGCGCGAGCGGGAACGTGAAGCCCCACACCTGCGCGCATTCCGCGCGGCCGTAGCCGCCGAAATACTCGGCGAAGCCCGCGAGCAGGTCGGCCTTCGTCACGAGCAGGTACACGGGAAAGCGGATGCCGAGCTGCGCGCGCAATTCGAGCAGCCGCTTGCGCAGCACCATCGCGTGCTGCGTGCGCTCGGCTTCCGACGCGCCGAGCAGGTCGGCGACGCTGATCGTCAGCATCGCGCCGTTCAGCGGCTGGCGCGTGCGGTATTTCTTCAGCAGGTCGACGAAGCCTTTCCACTCGGCCTCGTCGAGCGCGCGGTTGCCCTCGTGCGTCGTGTAGCGGCCGGCCGTGTCGATCAGCACCGCGTCGTTGGTGAACCACCAGTCGCAATGGCGCGTGCCGCCCACGCCGCGAATCGCCGCGCGGCCGAACTGCTCGGCGAGCGGAAAGCTGAGCCCGGAATTCACGAGCGCGGTGGTCTTGCCCGAGCCCGGCGCGCCGATGAACACGTACCACGGCAACTGGTACAGATACTGGCGCGACATCGCGTCGAACCAGCGCGGCAGGCCGTGGCGCACGGTGTCGGCCTGCCCGAAGCGGACTTTCTTCAGCAGCGTCGCGGCTTCGTCGAAGCGGCTGCGCAGTTCGTCGAGCTGCGCCTTCGCCGGATCGTCGGCGGTGGCCGGCCCCGGCACGGCCGCGCGAAGCTGGTTCAGCAGTTGCGCGTTGAGGCGGCCGGCGCGCCAGCTTCGCCACGCGACGCGCGCGCCCCACGCGGCGAACAGCACCGCGATCGTCAGCCCGCGCGCCCAGCCGCTTTCGAGCGGCCGGACCTCGGCGAACGCGAACAGCGGGCCCGCGAGCCACACGAAGCACGCGAGCACGACGAGACCGGCGAAGGTCCAGATCTCCCGCGACGGCAACGGCCGGACGAAACGCGCGACAGCCTGGTTCATGTCAGCCTCCGCCGGGCCGCCCCAAGGAGGCTGACCGCCCCCGCGGGGGGAGCCGTGCATGGGACCGGAGTAAGCGCTGAAGCGCCAACTCCGGTCGACAGCGAACGAAGTGAGCGTGGGGGGCGTTTCATCTCAATTGGCCCCCTGCGTCGCGCCGACGGCGGCGCTGCCGGGCGCCGGCAGCAGCGTGATCTCGACGCGTCGGTTCAGCGCGCGGTTCGCGGGCGTATCGTTCGGCGCGACCGGATCGAGCGTGCCGCGCCCTTCGGCCGCAAGCCGTTCCGGACGATCGAGCCGCGCGGCGACCATGCCGCGCACGGCTTCCGCGCGTTCGCGCGACAGGTCCCAGTTCGATGCGAAGCGCGCCGTATGCACGGGCGTGTCGTCGGTATAGCCGGTCACGCGCACGTTGCCGGGCACCTTGTTCAGCGCATCGGCGACGCGCGCGAGCACCGATGCGTAGCGGTCGATCACCGATGTCGAGCCGGACTTGAACAGCCCGTCGCCGCGCAGCACGATCACGCTGCGATCGGCGTCGTCGCGCACCGCCACGAGGCCGGCCGCGATCTCGGGTTCCAGGAACTTCGCGATGCGCGGCGCCGCCGCCGGGCGCGGCGGCGCCTGCGTGGGCTGCAGCTTCGGCACGTGCAGCGCGTCGATCGACGCGAACAATCGATCCGAATGCCCGGCGAGCGCGATGCGCAGCCCGACGAACACGCCGAAGCCGATCAGCAGCGCGAGCGCGACGCACACCCACAGCGGCACGACGAAACGGCGCGCGACGTCGCGCGTGACGACGTCGCGCCAGTGCGGCGACAGCGCGGGCTCGAATTCGCCGCGCACCGAGCGGATCGTCTGCGCGAGCTGGCGGCGCAGCGCATCGAGCTGCGCGTGGCCGTTGTCGAGCACGCGATAGCGGCCCTCGAAGCCGAGCGCGAGACAGAAATACAGCAGCTCCAGCAGGTCGAGATGCTGGCGCGGCTGCTGCGACAGGCGTTCGAGCAGGTGGAAGAACTTCTCGCCGCCCCAGGTTTCGTTGTGGAACGACACGAGCAGGCTGTGCGACGACCACACGCTGCCGCCCCACGGCGTCAGCGCGGCCGCCTCGTCGAGCGCCGTGCACAGGCAGTAGCGCGCGCCGATGATCGCTTCGGACGGCACGCCGGCTTCCTGCGCGCTCGCCTCGAACTGCCGGATCTCGACGACGAGATGCTCGCGCAGCCACGCCGGATTCGGATGATGGACGGTCGAGCGGATCTGCGGCACCAGATTGAGCAGCGGGTTCGCGGCCGCGACGAGCGGGTTCGTGCCGCTCGCGGCCCAGCGGCCGGGCCGCGGCTGCGTGGCCGTCGGCCCGGCCGCGCCCGCCGCGGCAGCCGGATGCATGCCGCCCGGATTCGGCGGCACGAATCCGCCGGCGCCGGCGGAGATCGAATCGGAGGAAGAGTTCATCGCGTCGCCCCGCCCTCACCCGCGTATCGCCCAGAACTCCATCGAGAGCCCAGGGAATTCGCCGGCGAAATGAAATGCGAGACCGCCGGAGCGCGCCAGTTGCTTCCACAGGTCGCTGCCCTTGTCGATCTCGAAGTACGTATGACCCGCGTGATACGGGATCTGCCGCGGCGCGACCGGCAACTGGCGCATCGTGATGCCCGGCAGTTGCAGCTGCACGAGATCGCGGATCCGCTCGACGGGCCCGAGCTTCGCCTGCGCGGGAAAACGGGCGCGCAGGCTGTCGGCCGGCACGTCCGCGCGCACCGCGAGCACGAAGCCGGCCGTGTCGCGCAATGCGGGGTCGGCCAGCGTCGCGACGCGGATGCCGTTGCCCGCATCGCGCAGCTCGATCTGGATCGCGTTTTGCTCGAGCACGGTCGACAGCGACCGGCGCAGCTCCGTCATCAATTCCGCGAAGCTCGTGCGCAGGTCGTCGTGCACGTAGACCGCGAGCGACTGCGGACGCCGGCCGGCCGCCGTGAACGTGCTCAGGTCGCACGCCAGCTTCAGCCAGTCGCAGAACAGCGCTTCCGGATGCGTCGAAACGTGCTGCTGCGCATGCCAGGTCAGCGCGAGATAGCGGTTCACGAGCTGCAGCAGCAGGAAATCCGCGACTTCCGACACGCCGCCGCGCCCGGGTTCCGACAGCCGTTCCGCAAGCGCTTCGCTGCGCTGCGTGAGCAGCCCGTGCAGTTCGCGCGCATACGCCAGCAGCACGGCATCGCGCTGCGCGACGAGCCGCGGCGGAATGTAGCCGTCGTCGGCCAGCAGCCGCGCATCGGTGCGCCGCTCGACGATCCGCGCGACGCCGAGCGCGTGCCAGTCGCCGGTCAGCTCGGCTTCGAGCATCAGCCGCACGTTCAGGCGCCCCGTCTGCAGCAGCGCGGGGCCGAGCGCGACCGCGTTCGCGTCGGCCACTTCGTATTCGCGCACGACGTAGCGCGCGACGTCGGCGTCGGCACTCGCGTCGTGTCCGCCGTTACCGCCATTACCGGCGTTACGTGCGCCTGCGCCTGCGCCGAACGACACTTCCTCGCCGCCGCCGCGCCACAGCGGCAGCGCGAGCACGACGAGCTGGTCCTTCGCGTCGGCCGGCACGTCGAGCGGTTCGGGGAGATCGTCCGGATGCGACAGGTCGAACGGCGTGCCGTCGCGCATCACGCCCGACGCGGCACGCAGCGCGACCTTGCCGAGCGCAAGCTGCTCGCGATCGAGTTCCAGCGTGTCGAAGCCCCAGTAGAAGCCTTGCAGCGGCAGGCAGCGCAGCGCGACATAGCGTTCCCAGTGCCGTTCGAGCTGCTGGAAATGCTGCGGCCGCAGGAACATGCCCTCGGTCCACACCACCCGCTGGCGGAGTGCCGCGACCGGCGTCGCGTTCATCGTCGGTTCGGTCATGGGCGCCCCCGCGCGTCGTTCAGCGCGATGCCGCCGTTCCTGACCGCGATCGACAGCTTCAGCTCGCCCGGCGACGTCTGCCAGAACTTGTAGAGATTGAGCTGCTTCGCGCGCGGCAGCGGCACCGTCAGCCGCCAGCGGTTCTTTTCGAGCATGCGATATTCGGCGATGACGCCGATCGCACCGGCCTCGACGTTGCCGCGATAGTGCAGCGTGCGCGAGTCGCCCGGCCGCAGGATCACGCGGTCGGTGCCGAGCAGGTCCGCGCCGAGCACGTTCTCGGGCTTGTCCTGCAGCGAGAAGAAATCCGCGCTGTCGAACGCCGACGCCGCACGGAGCTGGAATACCTTCAGCACGATCGGCGAAGGCTTGCGGTTCATGTCAGGGTTGACGTCAGGCGCAACGTCGACCGTGATCGCATACGGCACCGCGGCCGCGTGCTCCGTCGCGCCGCACCCCGGAAACAGCAACACGCATCCCCATACGATGAAACTGCTCGACCGCCATTGCATATTTCACCCTCGCCGCCCAATAGTCATTCACCGGTTTTCGAATATGGAACCGGATGATCGGATCAAAAAAGGGACAATTAATTGACCGGTAATTGTGTAGCCTGTCTCTCCATCTATTGCAATTCGTGCCGGCAAATCGTTTTTGTAAAAAACCGGGTCGAATCATCCATGGTTTGTAAAAGTGAATTTGGCCAGATGGCAGGCAATTGAATCGATATTGGTCGTTTAAAGAAAAAAGTTAATCCGACCGGTGCGCGCTGGCGGCCCGGTTCTATTGCGTGGACACCTGTCGGATGGGCTCGGGGCGCAAGCCGGCCGGCCGCCGGGCATGAGACGCTCGCGACGTTGATGGTGTGCCAGGCTATTCGTATCGCACGAACGGACAGCCCGTTTTTTCGTGCATTGAAGTGCGCCGGCTAAACAACTGACGAATCCGAAAAACACAGCGAACTATAGGTTCGTTTTTCTGGATTAACAAGCACTGAAATTCGTAGTCGATTAGGCATTCAAGTGGTAATCGATTCGGCGAAATGAAACAAAACGTAACAGCGATATCGATGGCGATGATTGGCACTAAAATCCAACAGCGCTTGGGCGTCACCTCCAATTACACGCAAATTATTTATTTCAATAATGAAAGGTCGTTCGTCGATCGTTCTTTTCCTCGCCGCGTTGTGGCTGGGCGCCGGCGGGTGCAGCACGTCCCCGACGAAGTCGGCCGCGCGCGCGACGGTCGACAGCGCGCGCGCCGCGTACGACACCGGCGATTACGGGCGCACGATCGCGCTGCTGAGCCGCGCGAAGGAGATCGACGGCGCCGACACCGACACGCAGGTCGCCGCGCACAAGCTCCTCGCGTTCAGCTATTGCGTGACGAACCGCGTCACGCCGTGCCGCGCCGAGTTCTCGAAAATTCTCGACCTCAACCCGCGCTTCGACTTGTCCCCGGCCGAGAAGGGGCATCCGGTCTGGGGCCCCGCGTTCGAATTCGCGCGCCGCAAACATGCGTCGTCATCCTGAACGAGCCGGTTTCGACGCGAGCGCTGGGCGCCTGTTCATGCCCTCATCCACCGAGCGACGTATGACATGCAACTGATCGTGATCGAACATGCCGGCGAGCCGGTCGAAAACGACTCCTACGACGCCGTCGTGTTTCATCCGCCGGGCGGCACCATCGGCCGGGCCACCGACAACCATCTCGTGCTGCGCGACGACACGCGGCAGATCTCGCGGCTGCAGGCGCTGCTGCAGGTCGGCGACGACGCGTGCCTGCTGAAGAACCTGAGCAGCGTATCGACGATCGAGGTGAACCGCGAGCCGGTCGGCTATGCGCAGGAGCGCCCGCTCAATACCGGCGACATCATCCGCATCGGGCCGTACGTGCTGCGGGCGGAACGCGACGATGGCGGCGACGCGCCGGTCATCGACATGGCACCCGATACCGGTGCGCATGTCGGCAGACCACGCACGCCGGACGCCGCCGCACCCTCGCACCCTTCGCCCTCGCCCTCGCCCTCGCCCTCGCGCGACGACACGAAAGGCGCGGGCAACCGGCTGTGGGCGCTGCTCCAGGATCGTCTCGCCCCGCGCGGCAAGGCGGCGGATGCCGGCACGCGGCCCGGCCCGGCGCGCGCGGACGCGGCGCAGCCGGCGAACCGCGCCGCGCAGGCCGTGCCGCCCGAACCGTCGCAGCGCGACCTGAACCAGTTGTCGACCGATCCGCTCGACCTGTTCGCGCAGTCGTCGGGCGATATCGGCGCGCCCGGCGCGGGGGCGCCCGCCGATCGCGGCAATGCGGGCGGCGAAGCGCCGTCCGCGACGCAGGCCGACCACGCGCCCGAGTGGACCCAGCACGTGCGCGTGCAGCCGGCGGCCGCGCGCGCCGATGCGCGGCCGGCCGACGACCCGGTGCCGCATACGGCGCGCGCGCCGGCGCCGCCGACGCCCGACGAGCTGCTGAACGCGTTCTTCGAAGGCGCGGGGCTCGATACGGCCGCCGAATCGCATCAGTGGTCGGCCGAACAGCTCTATATCGCGGGCCAGTTGCTGGCGCTGTTCGCGAACGGCACGGTCGAGCTGCTGTCGTCGCGCAGCATCCTGAAGCGCGAGGTGAAGGCGCACATGACGATGCTGCTCGATCGCGAGAACAACCCGCTGAAGCTGCTGCCGGACGGCGGCGCGGTGCTGCGGCAGATGTTCGGGCTGCCGCTGCCGGGCTTCATGTCGCCGCAGAGCGCGGTCAGCGATGCGTTCCAGGATCTGCACGCGCACCAGATCGGCATGGTTGCCGGCATGCGCGCCGCGCTGATGGACCTGCTGACGCGCTTTTCGCCGCAACGGCTGCGCGAGCGCGACGACGCGATGCGCTGGTACGAGAAGCGCGTGCCCGCGCTGTACAAGGCGAGGATGTGGGATCGCTACGCGGCGACCCATCGCGACACGGTGTTCGCGATCGAGGACGATTTCGCGTCGGTGTTCGGCAAGGCGTTTCTGGCGGCATACGACGCGGAAGTGGAAAGCTATCGCGGCAGCGGCCGGCATTGAGTCGCGCAACCGCCCGGCCGGGCATTCGCGAATTGAGATACGCTCGTCCTGCACAGGCCATTGGCGCCGGTCGGGAGCGAAATGAGCACAATGACGGGGATCCTCGATCCAGCCGCACTGCCGCCGCGCGTCGCGCGGCTGGTGCTGGTGACGCCGGACGGCTCGGTGGTCGGTTGCCTGCCGCCGATGCCTGTCGCGATCCCGTGGTGGCAGGAAGTGGAGTCGGTCGTGCGTGCCGCGCGCGAACGCCATCGCGTCGACGTGACGATCCTGCGTCTGCTGGAAACCGCCCGCGACCGTGCACCCGGCGGCGAAGTCACCTATCTGGCCGAGATCGCGGAGCCCGTTCCGGCCGAATGCTGGACCGGGAACATCGAGCCCCATTCACTGCGCCAGCGCTACGCACGGCCCGGCGGCCCCGCGGCCGATCTCGGCTGGGCGGCGCACGTGCTGGCCGGTCACGGCCTGTCGGCCAGCGGCAAACCCGTGCAGGTGCGAACCTGGAATCTGTCCAGCGTCTGGCGCATCCCGATCGGCGGTCAATCGGCCTGGCTGAAAGTGGTGCCGCCGTTCCTCGGTCATGAGGGCAGCGTCATCACGGCGCTGGCCGGCCGGCATGTGCCGACCCTGCTGGGGCAGGACGAATGCGGGCGCATCCTGCTCGCCGAGATCCCGGGCGACGACCAGTTCGACGCCGCGCTGCCGCAACTGCTCGACATGGTGACGCTGCTGGTCGACATGCAGGCTGCGTGGATCGACCGTGTCGACGCATTGCGCACGATGGGCTTGCCCGACTGGCGCGGTGCGGGCCTTGCAGCCGACATCGCGGATGTCGCCGAGCGAGCCGGCGAGGCGCTGTCTCGCGACGAACGCGCGGCGCTGCGGTATTTCGTGAGTGGTCTTGCGGCGCGGTTTGCCGAAATCGATGCATGCGGATTGCCGAATACGCTCGTGCATGGCGACTGCCATCCCGGCAATTTTCGCGGAACGCGATCGGTGCTCACGCTGCTGGATTGGGGCGACAGCGGAATCGGCCACCCGTTGCTCGACCAGTCCGCGTTTCTCGACGCCGTTCCGCGCGAGTACGCGGCGACGATCAAGGACCACTGGAATCGCGAATGGCTGGCGAAGCGGCCCGGCAGCGACCCGGTGCGCGCCGCCGCCCTCCTCGCGCCGATCGCGACGGCCAGGCGAGCGGTGATCTACCAGCGGTTCATCGACAATATCGAACCGTCGGAGCATATCTATCATCGCGGCGATCCGGCCGACTGGCTGGGCCAGACCGCGGCACTGGTCGCGACGCCGGGCTGAATGCGGGATCGTCTTCGCCGATGCCGGGAATCGCCACGGCATGGTGACGTGAAAAACAACGAAAAACGGCGCAGGCCGGGCATGACACCCGGCTTGCGCCGTTCGCGTGCGCACCGCGCCAGGGGCGGCGGCGCGCGCGGTCAATCGGCCGTCAGACGGCCATCACCGTCACCGACTTCGTGACGAGGTACGCCTCCAGCGCTTCCGGCCCGCCTTCGGACCCGTAGCCCGAATCCTTCACGCCGCCGAACGGCATTTCCGGCCACGGCGTCGCCGGCTGGTTGATCCACAGCATCCCCACTTCGAGGCGCTGCGTGAGCAGGTGCACATTCGCGAACGCACGCGTGAACGCGTAGCCGGCCAGCCCGAACGGCAGACGGTTCGCTTCCGCGATCGCGTCCTCGAGCTTGTCGAAACCGCGAATCGCCGCGACCGGGCCGAACGGCTCGTTATTGAACACGTCCGCTTCGAGCGGCACGTTCGCGATCACGGTCGGCGCGAAGAAGTTGCCCTCCGAGCCGATCCGTTCGCCGCCGGTTTCGATGCTGGCACCGACCTTGCGTGCGTTGTCGACGACCGACGCCATCGCGGTCAGCCGGCGCGGGTTCGCGAGCGCGCCGAGCGTCGTGCCTTCCTCGAGGCCGTTGCCGACCTTCAGCCCTTCGGCATGCTTGACCAGCGCGCGCGTGAATTCGTCGCGGATGCTGTTGTGCACGAGGAAGCGCGTCGGCGAAATGCAGACCTGACCCGCGTTGCGGAACTTCGAGCCGCCGGCGGCCTTCACCGCGAGCGCGACGTCGGCATCCTCGGCGGCGATCACCGGCGCGTGCCCGCCCAGCTCCATCGTCGCGCGCTTCATGTGCTGGCCCGCGAGCGCGGCGAGCTGCTTGCCGACCGGCGTCGAACCCGTGAACGTGACCTTGCGGATCACCGGGTGCGGGATCAGGTACGACGAAATTTCAGCCGGATCACCGTACACGAGGCCGATCACGCCGGCCGGCACGCCCGCGTCGACGAACGCGCGCAGCAGCGCGGCCGGCGAGGCGGGGGTTTCCTCCGGCGCCTTCACGAGGAACGAGCAGCCGGTCGCGAGCGCGGCGCTCAGCTTGCGCACGACCTGGTTGACCGGGAAATTCCACGGCGTGAACGCCGCGACCGGGCCGACCGGCTCCTTCACGACGGTCTGCTGCGCGCCGAGGTTGCGCGACGGCACGATCCGGCCGTACACGCGGCGGCCTTCGTCCGCGAACCATTCGATGATGTCGGCCGCCGACAGCACTTCGACACGCGCTTCGGTCAGCGGCTTGCCCTGTTCCTGCGTCATCAACTGCGCGATCGCATCGGCGCGTTCGCGCACCAGCGCGGCCGCCTTGCGCATCGTCGCCGCGCGTTCGTGCGCGGGCACCTTGCGCCAGGCTTCGAAGCCGCGCTGTGCGGCGGCGAGCGCGCGGTCGAGATCGGCGATGCCCGCGTGGGCTACCTTGCCGATCGGCTTGCCGGTCGCCGGGTTCACGACGTCGATCGTCTTGCCGCTCGCGGCGTCGACCCACTCGCCGTCGATCAGCAGTTGCGTATCCGTATAAGTCACGTTAGCCATCCAGACACCCCTACATTGCGTCGATAAAACGCGCGCTGCCGCGAACGGCCGCGCGCCGGTTGACAGAAAGAGCAAAGCCGCCGGGGCAGACAACCACCCGATGGCGTCGACGGCAGGCACGCCGGCCCGCCGTCGTTCCGCTTGGGGCCGCGCTCAGCGCGCGGCAGCCGTCGCCTTGCGGAGTTTCGCGACGTCCGCCGCCTGCACGGCCGGCGCGCCGTTGTTCCAGCCGGCGCGCATGAACGTCAGCACGTCGGCGATCTGCTGGTCGTTCAACTGGTTCGAGAACGCCGGCATCGGATACGCGGACGGCACGCCGTCGATCACGAGCGTATCGCTGCCGTTCAGCGTCACGTTGATCAGCGACGATGCATCGGTCTCGAGCACGTTCGGATTGCCGGCGAGCGGCGCGAGCAGCGGCGCGTAGCCGCGCCCGTCCACGCCGTGGCAATGCAGGCAGTAAGCGTTATACACCTTCGCGCCCGGATTGGCCGCCGGCCGGCCCAGCACCGCCAGCGTCGCCTTCGGATCAGGGTTGTACGGCGGCGCGCCCGTGCCGCCCGCGGCCGGCAGCGATTTCAGGTAGCGGGACATCGCCGCCAGATCGTCGTCGGAGAGCGCCTGCGTGCTGTGGTTGATCACGCTCACCATCGAGCCGAATGCCGTGGCGTGCCGGTTCGCGCCGGTCTTCAGGAACTGCGCGACGTCAGCCTCGTTCCAGCGGCCGAGCCCCGTATTGTGCTCGCCGGTCAGGTTCGACGCGAACCAGTTGTCGATCGCGGCGCCCGACAGGAACGCCGTGCCGCCTTCGTCGAGCGCCTTCTCCTGGAAGCCGACACCGCGCGGCGTATGGCACGACCCGCAGTGCCCGAGCCCCTGCACGAGGTACGCGCCGCGGTTCCACATCGCGTCCTTGGCCGGCTTGTCGGCGTAGGGCTTCGTGTCGAGGAACACCATGTTCCACAACGCGAGCGGCCAGCGCATGTTGAGCGGCCACGGGATGTCGGACGGCCGGTTCGCCTGCTTCACCGGTTCGACGCCGTGCATGAAGTACGCGTACAGCGCCTTCACGTCGTCATCCTTCAGCTTCGCGTACGACGGATACGGCATCGCCGGATACAGGTGACGGCCGTCCTTCGCGACGCCCGCACGCAGCGCGCTTGCGAATTCGGCTTCCGTGTAGCCGCCGATGCCGGTGGCCGGATCGGGCGTGATGTTGGTCGTGTAGATCGCGCCCATCGGCGTGACCATCTTCAGGCCGCCCGCGAACGGCGTACCGCGCGGCGCGGTGTGGCACGCGACGCAGTCGCCGGCTTTCGCGAGATACGCGCCGCGCGCGACGAGTGCGCTGTCGGGCGGCGCCGTCTGCGCCGCGTGCGCGGCCGTGCCGGCCAGCAGCGCCGACAGCGCGAGCAGCGATGCGCGGAGCGCGTTCGTGGCGTGATTCAGGGTGAGGTTTCTCATGGCAGTGTCCTCCCCTCAGGCCGTCTTCAGCTGGTTGCCGACCGGCAGCTTGCGCAGCCGCGTGCCGGTTGCCGCGAAAATCGCGTTCGACAGCGCGGCCGCGGTCGCGGCCGTGCCCGGTTCGCCGATCCCGCCGGGCGCTTCGCCGCTCTTCACCAGATGGACCTCGATCGGCGGCGTCTCGTTGATCCGCATCATCCGGTAATCGGTGAAGTTGGTCTGCATGACGCGGCCGTCCTCGATCGTGATCTCGCCGTACAGCGCGCCCGTGATCCCGAAGATGATGCCGCCCTGCACCTGCGCCTCGATCGTGTTCGGATTCACGACCATCCCGCAATCGACCGCGCACACGACGCGCTTGACCTGCACCTCGCCGCCGTCCACTGCGACGTCGATGACGATCGAGAAGAAGCTGCCGAACGCATGCATCACCGACACGCCGCGCCCTTGCCCCTTCGGCAGCGACGCGCCACCCCAGCCGGCCGCTTTCGTCGCGACGTCGAGCACGTTCAGCGCGCGCGGTGTCTTGCCGAGCAGCGCGCGGCGGTATTGCACCGGGTCGGTCTTGGTTTGCGCGGCCAGTTCGTCGATGAAGCTTTCGACGACGAAGGTGCCGCGCGTCGGCCCGACGCCGCGCCAGAACGCGGTCGGGATGTGGCGCGGCTCCTGCCGCACGTAGTCGACGAGCTGGTTCGGCAGGTCGTACGGCAGCTCGGCCGCGACCTCGACCGCGTCGGGATCGACGCCGTCCTTGAACGCGGGCGGCGCGAAACGCGCGATGATCGACGAGCCGACGATCCGGTGCTGCCACGCGACCGGCTTGCCGTTCGCATCGAGCCCCGCCGAGATCTTGTCGTAGTAGTACGGGCGATACATGTCGTGCTGGATGTCTTCCTCGCGCGTCCAGACGACCTTCACCGGCGCGTTGACCTGTTTGGCGACCTTCACGGCCTGGCCGATCATGTCCGTTTCGAGCCGCCGGCCGAAGCCGCCGCCGAGCAGGTGGTTGTGCACGACGATCCGGTCGGGCGACAGGCCCGTGAGCTGCTGCACGGTATCGCGTGCCCGCGTCGGCACCTGCGTGCCGACCCAGATCTCGCAGCCGTCGCCGCGCACGTGCACCGTGCAGTTCACGGGCTCCATCGTCGCGTGAGCGAGGAACGGCTGTTCGTAGACGACGTCGATGCGCGTCTTCGCGTTCGTGAACGCTTTGCCGACATCGCCTTCCTTGCGCGCGACGGCGCCCTTGCCGTTCGCCGCGGCCTGCGCGAGATCGGCGACGATGTCCTTCATCGACACCTTCGCGTCCGCGCCTTCGTTCCACTTCACGACGAGCGCCGACGCGCCGCGCTTCGCGGCCCACGTGTGATCGCCGACCACCGCGACCGCGTTGTCGACGCGCACCACCTGGCGCACGCCGGGGATCTTCTTCGCGGCCGTGTCGTCGACGCTCGCCACCGTGCCGCCGAACACCGGGCTGTTCACGATCACCGCGTACAGCATGCCGGGCAGGCGCACGTCGAGCCCGAACTGCGCGGTGCCGTCGACCTTCTCCGGCGAATCGAGCCGCTTCGCGGGCGTGCCGATCAGCTTGAAATCCTCCGGCTTCTTCAGCGCGACGTCCTTCGGCACCGGCAGCTTCGCCGCGGCGTCGGCGAGCTGGCCGTACGACGCGCGCCGGCCGCTCGGCGGATGCTGCACTTCGCCGTTCGCCGCGCGGCAGGTGGCTGGATCGACCTGCCATTGCTTCGCGGCCGCCGCGACCAGCAGCGTGCGCGCCGTGGCGCCCGCGCGGCGCATCGGTTCCCAGGCGTAGCGCACCGACGTCGAGCCGCCGGTGAGCTGGCCGCCGAGCAGCGGATCGAGGAACAGCTTTTCGTTCGGCGGCGCATGATCGAGCGTCACGCTCGACAGCGGCACTTCGAGTTCCTCGGCGATCAGCATCGGCAGCGCCGTATACACGCCTTGCCCCATTTCGACCTTCGGCATCACCAGCGTGACCTTGCCGGCGCGGTCGATCTGCACGAACGCGTTCGGCGCGAATACGCCGGCGCGCGCAGTTTCATCGCCATCGCCGCCGATCACCGAGCGGCGTGCGTCTTCGCCCGCCGCCGGCAGGCTGAAGCCGAGCAGCAAGCCGCCGCCGGCCGCCGCGCCGAGCGACATGCCTAGTTTGAGAAACGAGCGGCGCGATACGCCGGTGCCGGCTTGCCCTGCTTCGATCAGTCCACGTGACATGTCACGCTCCCTTCGCGGCTTGCTTCACGGCCGCGCGAATCCGGTTGTACGTGCCGCAGCGGCAGATGTTGCCGGCCATGGCCGCGTCGATGTCGGCGTCGCTCGGGTTCGGGTTCGACGCGATCAGCGCGGTAGCGGCCATCACCTGCCCCGACTGGCAGTAGCCGCACTGGACGACGTCGAGCTCGCGCCATGCCTGCTGGACCTTGTGGCCGGCCGGCGTCGCACCGACGGCTTCGATCGTCGTGATCTTGCGGCCCGCGACGGCGGCGACCGGCAGTACGCACGAACGCGCGGCGACCCCGTCGAGATGCACGGTGCACGCGCCGCATTGCGCGATCCCGCAGCCGAATTTCGTGCCGGTGAGACCGACGACGTCGCGCAGCACCCAGAGCAAGGGCATGTCGTCGGGGGCGTCGACCGTGCGGTTCTCGCCGTTGATGTTGAGGGTGACCATTCAGCCTCCGGGGCCGGTGTATTGGGGAAGCGGCGCGACGGGCGCGCCGTGTCGTCATTGTCATTGCCGTCGCGCGATGCGCGGCGGGGGTCCTGCGGCGTTACTCGGCCACGTCGATGCCCGACAGCGCCTTGATGACCGGCGGCGCCGTGAACCAGTCAGCCGACTTCGTGCGGAATTCGCCGAAATGCGGGCTCGCGAGGTGCGCGTCGAAGGCGGCCTGGTCGTCGTAGATCTCGTACAGGTGCAGGTTCGGCGAGCCGTCCTGCTCGCGGAACAGGTCGTAGCGCCGGTTGCCCGGTTCGGTGCGCGTCTTGACGACCATGCTGCGCAGCTCGGCTTCGGCGGCCTGCGCGTGTTCGGGTTTCAGGAACAGGGAAGCAATTACGTGAAGCGCCATCTTGTCACTCCTATCGAAACGGAACCGAGCATGCCACAAGCCGGCGTTGCGCGACGCCGGCGTGCAGCCGTTGTGTGTCGCCGTGCGTGGCGTCAGGCCAGTTCGTCCGGGCCCACGCGCACGACGACCTTGCCGAAATTCTTGCCGGCGAGCAAGCCGATCAGCGCTTGCGGCGCATCGGCGAGATCGGGGACGACATCCTCGCGCGTCTTCACCTTGCCCTGCGCGACCCATTCGCTCATCTCCTTGATGAACGGCGCATAGCCGGTTGCATAGTGATCCATGATGATGAAACCCTGCATCCGGATGCGCTTGCGCAGGATCGTGCCCATCAGCGCCGGCACGCGGTCATGGCCGGTCGACACCGCCGTGTCGTCGTACGCCGCGTCGTTGTAATGCGCGATGATCCCGCACACCGGCACGCGCGCATGGTCGTTCAGCAGCGGCCACACCGCGTCGAACACGGCGCCGCCGACGTTCTCGAAATAGACGTCGATGCCGTTCGGGCATGCGTCCTTCAGCTTCGCGCCAAACGCCGGATCGCGGTGGTCGACGCACGCGTCGAAGCCGAGCGTGCCGGTCACGTAAGCGCACTTGTCGGCGCCGCCCGCAACGCCGATCACGCGGCAGCCCTTCAGCTTCGCGATCTGGCCGACCACTGCGCCGACCGCGCCGCTCGCCGCCGCGACGACCACGGTTTCGCCGGCCTTCGGCTCGCCGATCTTCAGCAGCCCCGTGTAGGCGGTGAAGCCCGGCATCCCGAGCACGCCGAGCGCGTACGACGGATGCGCGAGGTCGCGGCCGAGCGGAATCAGGTCGCGGCCGTCCGACAGTGCATAGTCCTGCCAGCCGGCGCCCGCGACGACGAGATCGCCTTCACGGAACGCGGGCAGGTTCGACGACACGACGCGGCTGATCGTGCCGCCGACCATCACGCCGCCGAGTTCGACCGGCGGGGCATAGGACGGTGCGTCGCTCATCCGGCCGCGCATGTACGGGTCGAGCGACAACCAGACCGTGCGCAGCAGCACCTGGCCGGCGCCGGGCGTCGGAACGTCACCGGTTTCGGTGCGGAAGTTGGCCGGCGTCGGCGCGCCGACCGGGCGCGAATTCAGGATGATCTGGCGGTTTGCGGTCTTGCTTTGCGACATGTGAGCCTCCGTCAACAGGAATAAACGTGCTTCTTGAGCACGATCGGATCAGGGATGGACCAGCAGAAAACGCACGTGTGCGTCCGCGCCGGCGGTCAGGCCGTCGCGGTCGCACGCATGCGGTTGGAATAATCGGAACAGCGTAACGTGGAGCGAAGCGTTCGTCATGCAGGATTGAGTAGACCAGTCGTCTAGAGTCAGGGCAAAAACAAGGCGCGCCCAAGCGCGCCCGACTTACGATTGCGCGTCGTCATGCGCGGCCGGCGGCAGGTTCAGCATGCGCCGCGTTTCAGTCATCGCCCTTTCGAGCGGTTTGCGGTTACGGTGAATCTTTTCCAGCAGCGTCGCGCCCAGCCACAGCTCGTAGAGGATCGCGGCCGTGTGCGGCGGATCGTCGACCGCGCTCAGCGAGCCATCGGCCAGCCCGGCCTCGATGCCGCCCGCGAGCCGCTCGATGATCGCGTCCGTGCCGCGCCGCAGCACCGTGCGCATCGCTTCCGACAGGTCCGACACTTCCGCGCCGAGCTTCACCGCGAGGCACTTGCCTTCCGGGTCGTCCGCACATTGCGTGTGCAGCCAGTTGCCCCAGTACGACATCAGGCGCTCGGCGCCCGTGCCGGCCTGATGCCCGAGCAGGTTGTCGAGATGCGCGAGATAGCCGTCGAAATACGATTCGAGCAGCGCTTCGCCGAATGCCTCTTTCGAGCCGAAGTAATGGTAGAACGAGCCCTTCGGGATGCCCGCCGCAGCGAGAATCTCGTTCAGCCCGACCGCCGAAAACCCCTTGTAGAGCATGATCGGCTTCGCGATATTCAGGATGTGCTGGCGGACTTCCGCGCCTGAAGATGCATTCATGATGGCGTATATTAGCAACGATTAGACCGGTCGTCTAGTAGCGTCGAACCGGCAGGTTGAACGGCACTTTACCCGATCCCGGCCAGGCGCCCTAATGTCCGGCCGGCATTTCCCGCTCCCGCCCCTGCGTTGCCGCGTGCGCGGCGTCACACGCGCGACTCGGTTTCGTCGCGGGCGTTTCATCGATCACCCGCTTAAATAGGCGCGGCGCATGTGCCGGCGATCGCCACTCCGTGGCCGACATTGCACACGTGTGCAATGCGCCGAACCGTCGTTGCCGCCTCCCGAACCCGTGACCAGGAACGCCCCATGACCGCTTCGAAACCCGCACGCCCGAGCGCGCCGAACCGCCGGCGCTTCATCCAGCGCGGCGCCGCGCTGACCCTGTCGCCGCTCGTCGGCACGCTGGCCGCCTGTGGCGGCGACGGCAGCCCGACGTCCGCGTCGTCGTTCGCCGCCGCGGGCGCCGCGGATGCGTCCACGCGCAGCTACGGCATCGCCGATCGCTCGATCACGATCAACGTCGTCAATGCGATCCCGTCGACGACGCTCGCGTTCGGCAACGCGGCGAGCCAGAGCGGCTCGCTGCCGCAGGCGTCGCAGGCGCTGGTCGCGACCGGGCAATCGACCGCCGTCAGCGCGTCGAACAGCTGGGCCGATTGCACGGGATCGTTCAGCCTCGCCGGCGGCGATGCGTCGTTCGCGATCGCGTACACGCATCCGTTCGGCTCGCAACCGACCACCGTCAGCGTCACGCCGTCGGCCGGCTACGTGTCGGGCGCCGACGCCGCCACGTTTCCCGGCCACGACTCGGTCGCGAACCTCAACCTGTATCGCGGCGTCGCGACCGCGAACGGCGCATGGGTCGTCCCGCTCGCGCAGCTCGCGACGCCGCCGGCCAACAACTGCCAGGATTTCGCGAACAGCATGTTCGGCAGCAACGTGCGCACGGCCGCGGCGATCCAGTCCGCGTACCAGGGCACCGGCCCGCTCGGCTACGTGCCGCCCGCCGATTTCACCGGCGGCCAGCTCGCGGGCTTCGTCGCGCAATGGGTGCAGCGCTGGCAGAACGGCGCGTCGTATGCCGTGCTGCCCGGCGCCGATGCGCAACTCGTCGATGCGCTGAAGCAGTACGTGTCCGGCGCATCGAGCGCCGGCCCGCTGACGATGTGGGTGCCGCAGATCGCATGGCAGGCCGGCACCGATCCGGCGGTGTTCGCGCTGACGGGCTATCGCGCGTTCCCGTTCGTCGATGCGCAAGGCAACTGGATCGCCGCCACGCTGTCCGCGTTCCTGACGCTGCTGGCGGCCGGGTCGCACATCGTCGCGATCAGCGCGACGAGCGACCTGCCGGCGGGCGTCACGATGCAGGCGTTCGACAGCTTCATGGGTGCGAGCGGGCTGACGACGTCGACGGATATCGGCAACTCGCACTACGCGTCGGTCGTGAACACGACGGGCCGCTACTACCTGAGCGTCGGCAGCGATTTCGCGCCGGCGAACTGCGGGCTGATCCTGTCGTTCCTGTACGGGCGCACGGTCAACAACCTGCTCGCGGGCGCCGGCACGTACAACACGTTCATCCAGCTCGAAGGCTGGCAGGCCGGCGGTTCGCGTCACAACGCCGACTACGCGACCTATCAGCAGACGCTGTGGAACATCTCGACGTACGGCGCGTCGGCATGCAGCGAGAAGCGCGCGACGTCGATCTTCCTCGCGCCGGCCGGCTGGACGCCGCAGGTCTACCAGACGACGCGGATGATGCCGTACGTCGGCGCGTATGCGCAGTCGAACGGCACGCCGCAGGGCTGGCTGAACACGTCGCTCGTCACGATTTCCGCGGACGCGCCGCCGCTGCCGTCGCGGTATGTATCGAGTTGAGCCGCCGGGCCCGCAAACGGGCCCGCGCCCTGTGCCGGCGCGCCATCCGCTGCGGGGTGGCGCGCCGGGCGGCCGGTACGGCTCAGAGGCCTTCCTTCAGGAAGTTCTGCGCGTACTGGAGCCGGTTGTCCATCTGCGGATCGGTTGCCTGCTCGTAGTCGGTGTCCCAGACCTGCGCGGCCTGCGAGACGTTCGTCGTGTTCTTCAGGTCGGAGATCGTCTTGCTGTACGGGCCGTCGAGTTCCTGGTTCATGTAGCCGATATTCGCGTCGAGGCTGCCCGGATCGAGGTTGTGCTGCTTCGCATACGCGATCTCGCCCTGCTTGCGTGCGCCGCCCCATTGCGCGAGCCCCCAGCCGTTCGCGTTGTCGTCCGCGAAGTTGCCCGACGGCGCGCCTTCGGCGCCGCCCTGGTTGACGTTCGGCTTCAGCCCGCTTTCCTGCTGCAGGTTGCCGAGCACGCCCGCGATCTGCGTGTCGTTCAGGCCGTAGCGGCTGCGCAGGTCGTTCGCGATCGCATTCGCCGCGCTGCCGCCGCTGTTCGCGGGCAACGTCGATCCGTTTTGCGCGGGAGGCTGGGACTGCCCGCCAGCTTGCCCGTTGCCCTGCGGCGCACCGGCGTCCGGCGGCGGCGCGTTTTGCGGGCTCTGTGCATTCAGCGTGAACGGCGTCGGCGCATTGCCGCCACCGCCGTTGTCGCCATTGCTGCTATTGCCGTCGTCGCCGATCTCGATCCTGATCGTCGGGAATCCGCTCGCGCCGCTACCACCGCCGTTGCCGCCGGATGGCCCGCCGCCGTCGGCCGACGATTGCTTGAGCGCGGCGAACACCGCCTGCAGGATCGGCCCGAGCTCGGCCAGCACCTGCATGATCTGCGCCTGGTTCGAGCCGGAATTCTGCAGCGGGTCGAAATTCGTCGGCCCGATGGCGTTCACTGACAAGGACATGACTGCCTCCTCCGGAGGATCGCGTGATCGACTGATCCCTCGCACTATAGGTGCGTGCCGCGGCGGCCCATGCGGGCGGCGCGAAGTCCGTGACGGGTTTGCGAAGGGTTTGGGTTGCGAACGGGTTTGCAAATCGGACCGGCGAACGGCGAGCAGCAGTCGATTCGCGCCGTCGGCGGGCCGCGGCCGGTCGGCCCGGCGCGCCGAGTCGCGTTGCTTCGCGTCGCGCGCCGGCGTTTCGGGTCGCGCGGCCCGGGTGCGGCCAGGACGCATAAAGTCGAACCAGCTCCGGCGCATGCCGCCGGCAAGCGGGACCGGCCCGGTTCGGCCGGCGCGAACGGCGACGCGGTGCACACGAATCGCGTCCACCCTCTGCGGACAACGGCGATCATGATCACCATCACGCTCCAGGGCAACGCCCCGACGGCCCAGACCGACTCCACGCGCGACGCGTCGTCGGCGGACAACTCCGGTACGCAGCAACAGATCGCGCAGATCATTCAGGAACTGATGGCCGCGCTCAAGAGCGTGCTGTCCGGGCAGAACGGCGACGATTCGTCGTCGCCCCCGGTCGGCGGCGCCGGCAGATCGGCCGCGCCGCTCGCCAGCTACAGCGCGTTGTCGCCGCAGTCGCCGCCGACCGGCCAGAACACACCGATCGACCAGAACCCGCAAAACACCCAAGGCCCGCCGGCCGGCGGCACCTCCACGACGGGCCCGACCACGCTGTCGACGAACGCGGGCGGCGTCGCGCAGGCCGCCGCGATCAACGGCATCGATCCGGCGTCGTCGAAAGTGGCCAATACGGGCACCGGCAACGACAAGACCTTCAACGTCACCAACAACACGAACCGGCCCGAGTCGTTCACGTACTCCGTGCAAGGCCAGAACAAGGCGACCCTCACGCTTGCGCCGGGCCAGACCGGCACGTTCGTCGGCGGTTCGCACGACATCGGCGTGCGGATCTCGCCGTCCGATGCGAACGGCAACACGCGTCCGAACGAGGTGCTGTACGAAGACGGCGGGGCCGACAACGGGCAGGCGTCCGGCGCGGGCAATCCGGACGTGAGCAAGGTGGACGGCGACAAGGATTTCGCCGGCAACGACGAGAACATGACCGTGACGCTGTCCAATGGCCGCACCGCCGGCGACGGCGACGCGATCCGTCCGTACATGTATTCGACCGACGACGCGGCCGCGATGGGCCTCGCGGGCGATCCGAGCAAGACGGTCAATATCGTGATGTCGGACGCGACGAAGCATTGACGACGCGCGGCGCGCGTCGTTCGACCCCGCGCCGGCGCCCGGCGCGTGCCCCGTCGGATCAGAAGTGAATGATCCGCGGCGTCAGCAGGAACACGCGTTCCATGTGCTTGTGCGACCGATCCGTATTCCTGAACAGCGCGCCGACCACCGGAATCTTCGACAGCCACGGCACGCGCGCGACGCCGTTGGAATCCTTGTCGGTGCTGTAGCCGGCGATCAGCAGGCTCTCCCCTTCGCCGACGAACGCCTGCGTGTTGATCTCGCTGCTCGTGATCACCGGCAGCGTATCGACCGTGTCGCCGGTGAGTTGCCCGTCCTCGATGTGCACGTCGAGCTTGATCCGCGTCGCGCCGTTGTCCTGCACGACCATCGGCAGTACGCGCAGCGACGTGCCGGTCGACACCGAATACAGGTCGCCCGAGGTATAGCCCTGCACCCGCACGAAGAAGCGCGTCTTGTTGTCCATCACGGCCTCGACGTTGTCGAGCGTCGCGACCTTCGGGCTCGAGTCGATCCTGGCTTCCGACGTCGTTTCCAGCGCGGTGATCCGCGCGAGCAGATAGCGCCCGGCGTTGCCGAGCACCGCCGTGATCGCGCCGCCGACGGGCGTGGCTGCGACGGACGTGGTGCCGTCGGCCAGCGTCGTCACGCCGAAGTTCGGGTTGAGGTTGCCGTTGTAGCCGTTCTGCTGCAGCGTGCCCGAGCCGGTCTGCAGGTCGATGTGACTGTTGTGTGCGCGCCAGTCCACGCCGATCTGCCGCAGCAGGTCGTCGTCGATCTCGATGATGTGCGCCTCGATCTCGATCAGGTTGGGACGCGCGTCGAGCTTCTCGATCAGCGGCGCATAGAGTCCGATGCGCTGCGGCGTGTCGCGGATCAGCACCGAATTGGTGGTCGGATCGGCTTCCACGACCGGCAGGCTCCGGTCGCCCGGCCCCGGGTCGGCCGCCATCGCACCGCTCGCCCCGCCCTGCGTCGCATCCATCACCGCGCCATTCCTGGCGCCGCCCGACTGGCCGCCGCCGAGCAGGCCGCTCACCAGGCTGCGCGACGCGTCGCCGCCCGCCATGCCGGGCGGCAGCGGAGGCACCGGCGAGCCGCCCGTGGTGCCGCCGCTCGCGTCGGTCATCGGCGACAGCCGCTGCAGGCCGCCAATCGCCGGCGCCGCATTGTTGCCGCCCGCACCGGCCTGCTGCGAATGATAGAGATTCGACACGACCGTCGCGACGCCCGGCACGACGACGTTCTTGCCGTCGAGCTGCACCTTGTGGTCGGCCGCCCACGCGCTGCTCAGCTTGAACGCGCGCACCACGGTGCCGTTCGAGCGCTGCATGTTCTCGTCGAGATGCTTCGCGACGCCGGCCACCATCTGCACGTACTGCGGCGGCCCGCTGATGATCACGGTGCGCGCGCTGCTGTCGTAGGTCAGCGGATAGCGCTTGTCGTCGAGCCGCATGCCGCGCAGCGTGGAGTTGAGATCGCTGATCGACGCGTTGTCGAGCCGGATGATCTGACGCGTGACGTCGTTCGCGTTGCTGATCGACATGACGCTGCCGTCGTAGAACCAGACGAAGCCGAACGTCGCGGCGAGCGTGTCGAGGATCCGTTGCGGCGGCATGTCGAAGCGGCCGGTCACGGTGCCCTGGACGTTGTCGGCGATCGACGCGGTCACGCCCTGGCTCGCGAGCAGGTCGCGCAGCACGTCCTTCAGCTCCTTGCCTTCGGCCGTCACGTGCGCGACGCTGCTGCGCCAGCGCACCGCGTCCGCATGCGCCGCCGCCGACGCGCCCATGCCGATCACCCACACGGCCCACGCCGCGCAAAATATCGCCTTCGATCTCATCGCTGTCGCACACCCGTTACGGAAGGAAAAATCGGTTCGTTATCGTTCGAGCGTGTGCGATGGCGCTTCGTCGAACTGCTTTCGGTAGCCGTTGATCAGCGTCGAGCGGTTCTGCACGCCCCAGCGGCTCGCGGTGGCAAGCACCCCGCCGTCGGACGCCGAACCGTCCACGAGCTCGGAGCGGATGCGCTCCATTCGCTGTCGGCGGATCAGCTCGGTCGGCGACATGTTCAGGAATTTCTTGAACGCGCTTTGCAGCGCCCGCTCGGTCACGCCGACTTCCGCGGCGATGTCGCGCACGGACAGGTCGGCGTGCTCGAGGTTCTCGAGCAGGAAGCTGTAGGCGCGCCGATAGCGGGCCGGCAACCGCGCGCCGATGTCGTCGAGCTGCGACGTCTCGCGGATCTTGCGTTCGAGGAACGGCACGCGCGCCGACAGCGCTTCGCGCAGGCATTCCATCGAGGTCAGCGCGTAACGGCTGTAGAACTGCTGCGCGTCCTTCAGCCGCCCCTGCGCCTGGCGGGTCTTGGCCACGCAGTACAGGTACTCGATCTGCCGGTGTCCGGCCACGCCGGACTGCGCGGCGCCGTACAGCGGCTCGAGGATCATGTCGGCGGCCTGAGCGGCGTCGCACGCGAGCATCGCGAGCGCGATCTCGAGCCGCAAGGTCCGCTCGTAGTCGCGCAGGTTGTGGTCGCGCGCCCAGTTCACATGCTTGAGCAGCCCGTCGACCGCGTTCCGGTCGGCGCCCGTCGCGTCGCGCAACTGGCACAGGTAATCGACGCGCGCGCGCAGCACGGGAATATGCACGCTCGCGAGATCGATCCTGCTTTGAGCGCTGTCGAGGTACTCGTGGTAATCGTGCAGCGACGCCCGCGCGGAACGGCCGTGCATCGCGCCGGACTGCCAGTACACGTGATCCTGCAGCGAGGCGGCCGAACGCAGCGCGCACTGCATCGCGATGTCGAGTTTCAGCGCCGCGAGCAATTCGTGCCAC
Organism: Burkholderia catarinensis; assembly: GCF_001883705.2. Taxonomy (GTDB): domain Bacteria; phylum Pseudomonadota; class Gammaproteobacteria; order Burkholderiales; family Burkholderiaceae; genus Burkholderia; species Burkholderia catarinensis. The sequence continues at coordinate 385,470 of NZ_MDEQ02000003.1, read as the reverse complement.
GCAGGCATCGTCGGTTCGGGCGCCCCGCGGGCCAGCTCGCGCAGTTCGTCCAGTTCGCCCAGCGCTTCGGTCACGCGCCCCAGCTCGTACAGCACGCAGACGATGCCGACGCGGACTTCGATTACACGATCGATCGGGATGTCGTCCTCGTCCGCAGCGCGGCCGAAGCAGGCCAGCGCGGTGTTGAGGCGATAACGGAAGAACGCCTGCCATGCGGTGTTGCGGCAGGACTCCGCGCGCATCGCCTGGCGCGATGCGTTGCTCAGGCGCTGCGCGGCCCGATAGGCCTCCTCCGCTTCGACGTCGCCGCCGGTCAGCAACTGCATGTCGGCGTGCAGTTGCAGCGCGTGCGGCGGATTGCGCGGCGCATCGGCCTCGTCTGCCCAGCGGCTCGCCAGCTGGCGCGCGACGCCGACGTCGCCGTTGAACAGCATGGCTCCAAAACGTTCCCGCCCTGCGCCGAAATCCGGGGTTCCCAGATACGCGGCAAGCGGGAAATAAAGTGTCGAGAACATATCTGACTCCAGTGCGTGCCGGCTTGTCAGGCCGCCTTGGAGAACAGCGTAAACAAATTAAATATGAAGAAACTCAATTAATCTAATTTTTCGGGCTTCCTTGAGAAACATTGAGTATTAAATGAAATAGTAAGCTAATGGTTATCTGCCTTACCATGATTTGAGAAAATTCCATTCCACTGCGCTTCGAGGGAATTCAGGGCCAGTTGCCCGTGCACCTGGTCGACGAACAGCCCGATGAAGATCGCGAGCATCGCGATCGCGACCGCGGCCTTCACCGGCTGGCTCAGGCTGGAAATATCCAGCTTCGACGCCGATTTCGATACGAAGCCGAACGCGATGTCGACCAGCACCAGGATGAACAGCAGCGGCGCGGCGAGCTTCGCGATCGATTGCATCAGCGTGTCGGTCTGCCGCAGCACGAACGATTCGACGATGTAGCCGACGATCGGCGCGCCCTTCGATACCGGCCACCAGCCATACGATTCGTACAGCGTGCCGAGCAGGAACGTCATCCCGCCGAGCGACCAGAACGCCATGATCGCGACCTGCTGCAGCAGCGTGCCGACCGGCGTGCTCTGCTCCTGGCTGGCCGGATTGGTGATCTGGATGTTGTTGTGTCCGGTCAGGTCGTCGATGTAGACGCCCACGCTCTCCGCGACCCAGAACACCGTCGACGCCGCATAGCCGAGTACCAGCCCGATCGCCGTCTCGCGCAGCATCACTTCGACGAGGAACAGGCCGTGCAGCGATTCGATGAACGAGATCGGCTGGCCCATCGCGACGTACGCGCTGAACACGATCGCGATCGCGTTGCGCACCGTGCCCTGGATCACGCCGTCCGCGGTCGGCGGAAACACGAACATCAGCACGAACAGCCGGAGCGCACAGACGGAAGTCACCGTCAGGTAGCCGATGAAGAGGCCGTGGAGGTCAACGAGCGGCTCGAGCGTCTGGATCATCCTGTGTCATCCCTGGGCGCGCGCCCGGATGAACCGGGACGTCGCGATTTCCTCGTTTTCTTCGTCCTGCGCGTCCTCGCGGGCCAGGTCGATCGCCCGCCGGATGGCCGCGATCCGTTCGCTGCACTGGTCGATCCGCTGCGTGTTCCGCGCGATGTCGTGCTGGATCAGCGCGATCTCGCCTTCGACGCCGTCGATCATGCCGTCGAGCTGCGCCAACTCCGCGACCATCGCGCGCCTGCGGTCGGTCACGACGCCGATGTACCGCACGCACTGGTTGAACGCGTCGATCGAAAAACCCTCGCTGCCGCCCGTCATGTTCGCGACGCGCGCCTCGTAGCCGGCGATCACCCGCGTTTCGCCATCGATCTGCTCGACTTTCGCCGCGCGGCGCGCGAGCAGCCCGGCGCGTTCGTCGTGCCGGGCGGCGAGCTCGCCGCGCGATGCGTCGATCTCGCGGGTGCGCCGCGCATTGGCGTGCGTGAGCGCGGCGATCCGGTGACGGTTCGCATCATCGGCCATCAGGCGGCAGTCAGCGCATGCAGCCGCGCCTCGGTGTCGGCCAGCGCGACGATTTCGTCCGTGCGTTGCGACAGGAACGCCTTGATCGCGTCGTGCCGGGCAATGGCCTCGTCGGCGAGCGCGTTCGCGCCCGGCTTGTATTCGCCGATCTGCAGCAGCATCTCGATCTCGCGGTACTTCGCCATCAAGGCGCGCACTCGCGCGGCCGCGTCGACATACGGTGCGGGCATCACCTGCGACATCACGCGCGACAGGCTGCCCAGCACGTCGATGGCCGGGTACTGGTTGCGCGCGGCGATGTCGCGCGACAGGATCATGTGCCCGTCGAGAATCCCGCGCACTTCCTCCGCGATCGGATCGCTGCCGCTCTCGTCCTCGGCGAGCACCGTGTAGAGCGCCGTGATCGAGCCGGTGGCGCCCATCCCGGCGCGCTCCAGCAGGCGCGGCAGCTCCGCGAAGATGGACGGCGGGAACCCGCGCCGGGCCGGCGGCTCGCCGGCGGCCAGACCGATTTCCCGCCCGGCGCGCGCGAAGCGCGTGAGCGAATCCATCATCAGCAGCACGCGCAGCCCGCGATCGCGGAAGTATTCGGCGATCGCCGTCGCCACGTAGGCCGCCTTCGCACGCTCCATCGACGAACGGTCGGACGTCGCGCAGACGACGACCGACCGCGCCATGCCGTCCGGCCCGAGGATCAGCTCGACGAACTCGCGCACTTCGCGGCCGCGTTCGCCGATCAGCGCGATCACGTTGATGTCGCAGTCGGTGCCGCGCGCGAACATGCCGAGCAGCGTGCTCTTGCCGACGCCCGCGGGCGCGAAGATGCCCATCCGCTGCCCTTCCGCGAGCGTCATCATCCCGTCCACGACGCGCACGCCGGTCGCCATCGGCGTGTCGATCATCCGCCGGCTCATCGGCTCGGGCGGCGACGCGAACACCGGCTGCAGCGTGTCGGATTCGATCTCGGGGCCGCCGTCGACGGGATTGCCGAGACTGTCGATCACGCGTCCGAGCAGCATGTCGCCGACCTTGACGGCGAGCGAGCGGCCCAGTCCGACCACCTGGGTGGAGCGCGAGATGTCCGTCAGCCGCGAGAACGGCGACAGCAGCGCGCAGTCGCGCGTGAAGCCGATCACCTCCGCGTGCTGCAGCAGCGCGCCGGCCGGCGTGCGCAGCTCGCACAGCTCGCCCAGCGACACGTCGAGGCCGCCGACCTTGACGAGCGTGCCGATCACCTCGATCACCTTGCCGGTGCGCAGCACGCCCGGCCGCGCGAGGATCTCGCGCTCGATCTCGTCGGTCAGGCGCTCGAAGCCGAGCGTCCGGTCGAACCAGCCGTCCTTCATCGCGATACCTCGGCCGTCGCGGCATCGCCGTTTTCCGCTTCGTCGTCGCTGCCGGCCGGCGCCTGCGCGTCGTCCGGCCCGCCGTTCGCGTCGGCCTGGTCCAGGTAGATCGAGCGCTTCAGCGCGCGGGCGACGGCGCTGCGCATCGCCCGCAGCTGCGTATTCAGGCTCGCGTCGACCGAGCCGAAATCGGTCTCGCAGACGCACGCGCCCGGTTCGAGCTGCCGGTCGGCCACGATCGACACCGGAATCGGCCGGCCGAGGTCGCGCCATTTCGCCGCGAGCTGGTCGAATGCGGCGCGCGCGGCTTCGTAATCCTGCGGATTCACCGCGACGCGCAGGTAGGTGGAGTTGTCGATGATCCGGTCGACGGTCGACAGCGCGCGCTCGAACAGCGCTTCGCGATCCATGCTGTGCACGATGCTCTCGACCGCCGACGCGATGATGTCCGCCAGCCGTTCGCGCATGCGGACCTGCAGGCGGCTCTGCGCATCGGTCGCGTCGGCGAGCCGCTCCATCCATTCCGTCAGCGCGCGGTTCGAGCCTTCCTGGTAGCCGCGCGTCGCGGCCGTCTCGTAGGTGTCGCGCGCGGCGTCGAGCAGCAGCTCGGCCTGTTCCTCGCCCGCCGCGACGATCGCGGCGGCCTCGGCCTGCGCCTGCTCGAGCACCTGCGCGCGGTCCGCGTCGAGTCGGGCGTAGGCGTCGGCGATCGACAGCAAATGGCCGAACGTCTCGCGCCGGACCACGTCGCCGTGCACGCCGAACCGCACCGGCGGGCCGTCCTCGCCCGCGTCGTTGGCGCCGGCCGTCAGCCGGCTGCTGTTCAGCCAAATAACCATGCCCACTCCCGAAGCAATTCCGGCAGACGACGAAACAGCCGGGCCGTGCCCGCTTCGTCGTGCTGCGTCGGCAACGCATTGAGCCACGCGGGCGCGTCGATCGCACGCGGCAACGCGAGCCGCGACAGCGGAAACGGCAGCCCGGCTGCGCCTTTCAGGTCGCGCAGCACCAGCAGCATTCCTTCGATCGCGAGCGCATCCGCATCCAGCGACGCGAGCGGCGGCATTGCCACGGCGGCAAGGCGCGCTGCGTCGTTCGCGCTGTCGGTGTTCGGGCCGCTCATCAGCACGTCCACGTCAAGCCCCGTCCAGTCGGCGAGCCGCCGTTGCGCGTGACGGTCGATCAGCCGCCGCACCTCGCCGCGGCGCAGCAGCAGCGCGCGCATCCGCCAGATCCGCAGCGTCAGCGGCGCGGGCGCGACGTCCAGCAGGCACGCGTTCGGCTGCGGCGCGGCGGCCGGGCCGACGCGCGCGAAGCCGCCCTGCGACAATTCGGCGAACCCCGGCGGGCTCACGCCGAGCGTGCGCACCAGCGCCCGCGAGCACCGCACGGCGGCGCCGGCGGGGGCACCCGCGAGCAGCGCCCGCCAGTCCTGCAGCCGCGCCTCGGGCACGCCGAGCGAGGCGGCGATCCAGGACGGGTGCACCCAGTCGGCGACGCGATCGACGTTGTCGCGATAGCGGTCGAGCGCCGTCGCGACGCGCACGGCCGGCACGCCGGCGTCGAGCCCGGCGGGCGCTGCGAATCCCGCCATCGCCTACGGCTCCTTGCGGGCCGGCCGGAAACGCCCGGCGAACGCGTCGAGCCAGCCCTGCAGCGACGGCGCGCCGCTGTTCGCGCCGAACCTCGCGCCGAACCGGTACGCGGCGAAGCCGGCGCCCGCGAGCACGGCCACGACGGCGGCACCGAGCGCGGCCATCCACCACGGGTTCGACGCAGGCGGCGTGGTTTTCGACAGCTCGACCGGATCGGCCGCGACGGTCGTGACGCTCACGTGGTCGTAGGTCAGCCCTTCGACGCTGTGCATCACGAGCGTCTTGATCTGCGGGATCAGCGTGTTGATGTCCGCGTCCGGCCGGTACTTGATGAACACGGCGGCGGATGACGGCTTGATTTCCTGGGCGAGCGGATCGTTGTTCGGCAGCACGATCTGCACGCGCGCGACCAGCACGCCATCGATCTTCGACAGGGTCGACGACAGCTCCTGCGAGATGCCGTACACGAACCGCACGCGTTCCTCGGTCGGCGTCGACACGAGGCCGTCCTTCTTGAACAGCTCGCCCAGGTCGTTGAACTTGCTGTGCGGCAGCCCGCGCGAGCGCAGCACCTCCATCGCGCGCACCACCTGCGCGTCGTCGACGTCGAGCGTCCAGTTCTTGCCGCCGTCCGGGCTGTCCTTGCTCGCGGACACGCCCTGCTCCAGCAGCGCGACCAGCATCTCGTTCGCGTCCTGCTCGGTGAGGCTGCCGTACAGTTCCTTCTTGCATCCGCCGAGCAACGCGATGCACAGCGCGACGACCGCCAGGCGCGCCACGCGACGATTCGACTTCATAAGATTGCCACCCGCCCTTCGGGCGCTGCCGTTCGCGACGTGCCGCTGCGCATGCCGGCGGACCGCGCGACTCATTGGTTCTTCATCAGGGTCTGGACCGACGACTTCGACGATTCCGCGAGGCTCATCTTCACCTGCATGTTCATCTGCATGCTGGTCATCTCGTACATCATCTGGATGGTGCGCCCGGTCATCTCCGTCATCGACAGGCCCGGCATGTCGGCCGACAGCTTGCCGACATCCTCGATCGTTTTCCGGAACTGCACGTCCTGCGCCTCGACGGCTTTCGACACCGCCGACGACAGATGACTGTTCGCGTGCTCGGGCGGCGCCATCGGCGCGCGCTCCATCAGCGCCTTGAACTTGTCGCCAAGCCCGGGCGTCGCGGGGGACGTGGCAGCGGGCGTCGCCGCCGTTGCGTCGAGGGCGGCCGGCGCGAGCTGGCTGACGGGATCGATGGCCATGTCGGTTCCTCCGGAGTCACGCGCGCAGGAATGCGCCGCCGTGGAAAATCTCGGCCGCCTGGGCGGGGTCATGCCGGACGGTGCTGTCCGGCTCGTCGGCGCTCGGTCCGGCCTCCTCCAGCGACGCCGGTGCGACGAACGGCTGGCCGGGACGATGCTCGCGGATCGCGCGATCCACCTCGTCCTTCACTTCGAGCGCCCGCACCAGCGCACGCGTGTCCTTGTTGTCCGGATCGTCCGCGAGCGCCTCGGTCGCGATCTGCCGCCACGACGGATCGCCCATCGACGACAGCGAGAACGCGAGCAGCGCCTTCGCATAGCCGAACTGCGGGCGCATCTCGATCACGCGCAGCAGCACCTGGTTCGCTTCCTGCCACTGCCCTTTCGCCATGCGCAGGAGGCCGTCCAGCGCGTCGATCTCGACCACGCGCGGGCGCAGCAGCCGCAGCGCGTCGATCACCTGTTCGATGTCGAACAGGTCGACGGGCGTGTTCGGGAAATTGTCCAGCAGCGCCACGGAGACGGTTTCGATCAGCCCGCCAATGAATTCCGGGCTGCAGTTCAGGTACTCCGGCGTGTCTACGGTCATGGCAACGCACTCCTGCGATGAGGTGGAAACGGGCCGGCCAGTCGCGTGGCGGGCGGCGCGCAGTCGGATGCATGCCGACGTCTGCCAACATAGCAATTCCGCCCCGGCCGCCCGGCGCGCATGCGAAGCCAGCGCGCGCGAGGCGAAGCGCGCGGCGCGCGCCGCATCGGCCGGCCGCTCGCTTCGGTGCGCGCCGCGCCGCTTCGCATCGCATGCGCCGGCCGCGTGCGACGGGCGCTAAGGTCGTCGCAGCGGCACGAATGCGCGCCCCTTTTGCCCTTTTGATCCGATCCGGCCGAGATGTGCCGCGGGCCTAGCCATGAGCGACGAAAAGACCGAACAGCCCACCGACAAGAAACTCGAGGACGCGCGCAAGGACGGCGAGGTGTCGCGCAGCACCGACTTCTCCGACGCGCTGTCGATGGCCGGCGCGCTGATCGCACTGGTCGCGACGGTGCCGCTCTTTCGTGACGGGCTGCACGAGCTCGTGTCGATCCCGCTGTCGTTCGTCGCGCAGGACCGCACGCTGGAACGCATGCACGCCGACCTGTTCCGGCTCGGCGGCACCGCGCTGAAGCTGATCGTGCCGTGCGTGTTCGCCGCCGCGCTGGCGTCGATGGCCGGCTCCGTCGCCCAGGCCGGCTTCCGTATCGCGACCAAGCCGGTCACGCCCAACATGCAGACGGTGAATCCCGCGAGCGGCATCAAGCGGATCTTTTCCGCGAAGAGCCTGATCGACTGCGCGAAGATGGCGGTCAAGGCGATCATCCTCGGCTGGGTGATGTGGCAGTCGATCAAGTGGCTGTTCCCGCTCGTGGTCGGCTCGATCTACCAGCCGCTCGGCGGGCTGTCGCTGATGTTCTGGGACATGCTCGCGAAGCTCGGCGCGATCTCCGTCGGCATCTTCCTGCTGGTCGGCGCCGTCGACATCAAGCTGCAGGGCTTCCTGTTCATCAAGAAGATGAAGATGAGCAAGGACGAGGTGAAGCGCGAGCACAAGGAGCAGGAAGGCAGCCCCGAACTCAAGGGCGAGCGCCGCCGCCTCGCGCGCGAGCTGGCGAGCACGCCGCCGAAGCCGCGCATCGGCCTGGCCAACGTGCTGGTCGTCAATCCGACCCACTTCGCGGTCGCCGTGCGCTATGCGCCCGACGAGCACCCGCTGCCCGTCGTGATCGCGAAGGGCATGGACGCGGACGCGGCGTCGCTGCGGCGCTCGGCGCGCGACGCCGGCGTGCCGATCATCGGCAACCCGCCCGTCGCGCGGGCGCTGTACAAGGTCACGCTGAACCAGCCGGTGCCGGAAGAACTGTTCGAGACGGTTGCCGCGATCCTGCGCTGGGTCGATGCGATCGGCGCGCCCTCCACCCCCCCCCTTCACTGAGCGTTCCGATGTTCAAGGCCATCAAGTTTCCGGCAGGCGGCGAAATCGGCATCGCGTTGCTGGTGACCGCGATCATCTCGCTGATGATCCTGCCGCTGCCGCCCGAGCTGATCGACATCCTGCTCGCGCTCAACATCACGATCAGCGTCACGCTGCTGATGGTCACGATGTACGTGCCGGACATCGTGTCGCTGTCCGCGTTCCCGTCGCTGCTGCTGTTCACGACGCTCTACCGGCTGTCGCTGAACATCGCGTCGACCAAATCGATCCTGCTGCATGCCGAGGCCGGCCACATCATCGACAGCTTCGGCAAGCTGGTGGTGGGCGGCAACCTCGTCGTCGGGCTGGTCGTGTTCATCATCATCACGACCGTGCAGTTCATCGTGATCGCGAAAGGCTCGGAACGCGTGGCCGAGGTCGGCGCGCGCTTCACGCTCGATGCGATGCCGGGCAAGCAGATGAGCATCGACGCCGACCTGCGCGCGAACCTGCTGAGCCCGGAAGAAGCGCGCCACCGCCGCGCGACGCTGGCGATCGAGAGCCAGTTGCACGGCGGGATGGACGGCGCGATGAAGTTCGTGAAAGGCGATGCGATCGCCGGCCTCCTGATCACGACCATCAACATCGTCGCGGGCATCGCCGTCGGCGTCGCCTATCACGGGATGAGCGCGGGCGAGGCGGCGAACCGCTTCTCGGTGCTGTCGGTCGGCGACGCGATGGTGTCGCAGATCCCGTCGCTGCTGCTGTCGGTCGCGGCCGGCGTGATGATCACGCGGGTCGCGGACGAGCGCAGCCACAAGCCGCGCTCGCTCGGCGAGGAAATCGGCCGCCAGCTCGGTTCGAGCTCGCGCGCGCTGTATTTCGCGGCGCTGCTGCTACTCGGCTTCGCGCTGGTGCCGGGCTTTCCGGTCGTGCTGTTCCTGCTGCTTTCCGGGCTGCTCGCGTTCATCGCGTACAAGCTGGACGGCAAGCAGCCGCAGCAGGCGCCGGCCCAGGACGGATTGCAGGCGATGCAGCGCTCGGGCGCGAAGGCCGATACGCCCGCGATCATGACGCGCGCGCCGCAGTTCGCCTGCCCGATCGGGGTGCGGGTCGCGCCCGACCTGATGCAGCGGCTCGTGCTGCCCACGCTCGACAAGTCGTTCGGCGCGGAGCGCGCGCGGCTGCAGGAGGAACTCGGGCTGCCGTTTCCCGGCATCACGATGTGGACGCATGCGGGCCTGCCCGCGATGCACGCGGAGATCCTGATTCACGACGTGCCGCATCTGCTGGTCGAGCTGCCGGCCGGCATGGTGATGCTGCCGGAGCCGGAGCGCGTCGCGACGGGCGCCCCGCTGTCGGCCGAGGACGTGCAGCAGCGCGACGCGCTGCTCGCGAAGGGCGAACCGCGCCCGCCGATCGATCCCGGCGGCCGGCCGACCCACTGGGTCGACGCGCGCGAGGCGCCGGCGCGCATCCCGGCGTGGGGCCCCGAGCAGGTCGTCGCGCACGCGTCGGTCGCGCTGATGCGCCACCATGCGACCCAGTTTCTCGGCATCCAGGAAGTGCAATGGATCCTGGAGCAGCTCGGCGAGGATCACCCGGGACTCGTCGCGGAAGTCCAGAAGGTGCTGCCGCCGCAGCGGATCGCCGACGTGCTGCGGCGCCTGCTCGAGGAGCAGATCTCGATCCGCAACGTGCGGGCCATCATGGAAAGCCTGATCGCGTGGGGGCCGAAGGAAAAGGACATGCTGATGCTGACCGAATACGTGCGGGGCGACCTGTCGCGCTTCCTCGCGCATCGCGCGACGCGCGGCCAGCGCACGCTGCCCGCGGTGCTGCTCGACCTGCCGATCGAACAGCATATCCGGCAGGCGATCAAGCAGACCCCGACGGGAAATTTCCTCGCGCTCGCGCCGGACGAGATCGGCCTGCTGATCGACAAGATCCAGGCGGTCGTCGGGCCGCAGCCGACCGACGGCGTCGCGCTCGTCACGTCGATGGACATCCGTCGCTACGTGCGCCGGATGATCGAGGCCAAGCTCGGCTGGCTGCCCGTCTACTCGTACCAGGAACTGGGCGAGCACGTCGATCTGCGCCCGATCGGCCGCATCACCGTCTGACGCCGCGCCGTGTCCCGCATCGACAGCCGCGACGCGCGAGCGCTGCCGCCCCCCGACGACGCGAGCCCGCGGTCCGCGCGCGGCGCGCGCCGGTTCGACTATGCGGCGCTGCTGGCCGCGCGCCGCACCGTGGTGCGCCCGGTGTCCGATGCGCCGCCCGCGTCGCGCCAGCAGGACGGCCCGTCCGACCAACCCGATCCGTCGTCCGCGCGTGCCGACGATTTCCCGCTGATCTCGAACGCGCACGACACGCCCGCGTCCGACCCGGCGCCGACGCCGGCCGAGCTGGCCGAATGCCGCGCCATCGCCGCGCGCATCGCGAGCGCCGCCGCGCCGATCGCGTCGGTCACGCTGCAGGAGCAGCGCGATCACCTGGGCCTGCTCGGCGTGCTGTCGCGCGAGATCGCGGCGTTCTGCGGCGATCCGGCCGTCGCGTCGGGCGGACAGTGGGAAGCGCATGTCGTGCTGAGCGACCGGATCCTGGCATCCACCGAGCTGCACGTGTCGCTTTCGCATTTCGACCTGCAGCTTCGGTTCGATACGCAGGATCGCGAAGCACGGCAGTTACTCTTGGCCCACAGCGTCGCGCTCGAACATGAACTCGACACGATGCTGCGGGCATGGGGGCAGCCGCGGACCGTCCGTATCACGGTGTGGTAGCCGGCCCCGCGTGAATCGCCTCGAGCGCGGCGCCCAGCGGGTGGCATGCGCGGGCCAACGGCGGCATTTTCCGGCAACGGATGAAACTGATTCGGCATTCGATCACTCCTGGCGGCGCACCGTGCACGCCGTTCGTCCCGCCGCCGCTCGATGCGGCGAGCGCGCACGCTTCGCGCCGGCTGTTCGACGCGCGCCTGCCGGTGTTCCTGCGCGACACGCTCGGCGCGCGCGACGTTCGTTGCGGCTTCGCGACCGGTGCGCCGGACTACGCCGATCCGGCCGTCGCCGAGCTGCGGATCGACACGCCGGCCGGCCCGGTGAGCGCGCACCTGCTGCTCGATCTCGAACGCTACCCCGCGCTGTCGGTCTGCGCGTGGTCCGAGGCCCAGGCGGCCGACCGGCGCACGAGCCCCGAGCTGACGCTGCGCAACGCCGTCGCGAACGTGTTGTGCGGGCCGCTGCTGGGCTGTCTCGATACGCTCGGCCTCACCGGCGCACAGGTCGTCGCGGTCAGGCGCGGCGCGTGGCCGGCGCCGCGTGCGCACAGCGTGACCGTCGCGCTGTCGCTGACGCTGGGCGAACAACGGCACGACGCGCTCGTGCAACTGCCGGGCCGTTGCATCGAGTGGCTGGATGCGTGCCTGGCGCGCACCGTGCGCGCCGCATGGCTCGACACGTCGCTGCGCGTGCCCGGCAGCCTCGTGCTCGGCGTGAAGGCGCTATCGGTCGACACGCTGCAGAGCCTGCGCAGCGGCGACATCCTGCTGCGCGCGTTCGATCCGTCGCTCGACGCGGCGTGGCTGCATGGCGCGCACGCGCGTGCGGACACCGCGCCGCATCCCGTTGCCTTCGCCACCTGGGGCAGCGCGGGTCTCGCGCATTGCCGGGCTGCGGTGGCCGTGCAACCCCGAACGATTACTTTGTTGAAGGAACCCGTGATGACGGAAACCACCGTCCTGGACACACCGGAAGCCGCGCCCGATGCGCCGGCCGCCGAACGCGCCGTCGAAGTGGGCGAACTCGAGCTGCCGGTGCAGTTCGTCGCCGATACCGTTGCGCTGACGATCGACGAGGTGTCGTCGCTCGCGCCCGGCTACGTGATCGAGCTGCCGACCGCGATCGCCGACCTGACGCTCAAGCTCGTCGCGCACGGCCAGGTGATCGGCTACGGCGAGCTGGTCGGGATCGGCGAGCACGTCGGCATCCGCATTCTCCGCATGGCGCACGAGCATGGTCCAGTACAGTGACCTGTCCGGCCTGCTGCTGATCGTCGTCGCGATCGGCCTGTTGCCGTTTGTCGCGATGGTCGTGACGTCGTACGCGAAAGTGGTCGTCGTGCTCGGCCTGCTGCGCAACGCGCTCGGCGTGCAGCAGGTGCCGCCCAACATGGTGCTCAACGGCATCGCGATCCTCGTTTCGGTGTACGTGATGGCGCCGATCGGCATGATGGCCGCCAAGACGCTGAGCGGCCAGACGATCTCGCCGCAATCGTCACAGGCCGTGATCCAGGCCGCGGACGCGGCGCGCGAGCCGTTCCGGCAGTTCCTCATCAAGCACACGCAGGAGCGCGAAAAGCGCTTCTTCATGCGCTCGGCGTCGATCGTGTGGCCGAAGGAGGAAGCGCAGGCGCTGCAGGAAACCGACCTGATCGTGCTCGCGCCGGCCTTCACGCTGACCGAGCTCACCGACGCGTTCAAGATCGGCTTCCTGCTGTACGTGACCTTCATCGTGATCGACCTGATCATCGCCAACGTGCTGCTGTCGATGGGGCTCAACCAGGTCTCGCCGACGAACGTCGCGATCCCGTTCAAGCTGCTGCTGTTCGTCGTGATGGATGGATGGTCGACGCTGATCCACGGGCTCGTGCTGACCTACAAGTGACCGGAGCCGCCATGGACGTCGATTCGCTGGTTCACGCCGCCACGCAGGGCATGCTGCTGTGCCTGACGGTTTCGCTGCCGTTCGTGATCGCGGCCGCCGCGGTCGGGCTCGCCGTGTCGTTCGTCCAGGCGATCACGTCGCTGCAGGACCAGGCGCTGCCGTTCGCGGTCAAGCTGATCGCCGTGACGATCGTGCTGGTGATCGCCGCGCCGCTGTCGTGCGCGGCGATCCTGCATTTCGCGAACGAGATGATGCGAACGGCGTTTCCCAACTGACGCGAGGCCGGCATGACACGTATCGGACCCCATTCCACCGCGCTCGCCCAGCAAGCGGCGGCCGCGCACAAACCGTCGTCGAAACCACGCGCCAAGCCGGCCGGGCAATTCGCGACGCTGTATCGCGGCACCCGTTTCGCGCACGGCAGCATGCAGGCCCAGCAGAACGCGGTGCAGGCGCAGCGCGCGAAGAAAATGGCCGCGCGGCTCGCGCGCCGGCGCCGCGCCGCGCGCGGCAAGCGCGGCGCCGGGTCGCTCGACGGCGCGGACGGTGCCGACGCCGGTGCCGAACCGCCGGAGCTCGAGGTATCCGGCGACGAGCACGAACGCCGCGGCGGACACGGCGGCGGGCGCGGCGGCCAGGGCGACGAGCAGGACGACGCGAACGACACGGAGCGCGTCGCCACGTTCAGGACCGGCCGCCGGCCGGCTGCGCGGCCGGTCGCGGCGCCGCACCCGGCGGAACCGCCGCCCGTCCCTGCGCCCGGCCTCGCGCCGCACGCGCTGCGCGATGCGTGCGCTCGCGACCTGCTCGCGCCGCGGCGCGAGTTCGCCGCGCAGCCGGGCGGCGTCGCCGCGCACGTGCATGCGTGGTCGGCACGCTGGCTGCGCGTGCAGCAGTCCGGCGTCGCGTTGCCCGCGGCCGATCTCGAGATGTTGCGCGCGCAGCCGTCGCCGCAACGGGGCGCGGCGGCCGGCGCCGCGCCGCTGCCGCAAGCGGCGCGCGACTTCAACGTGCTGGCCGGCCTGCTGCTGCGCCAGTTCGATCGCCCGCGAACCGCGCGCCAGTGCGCCGACGCACTCGATACGTTGCGTGCGCTGCGGCGCACGCCTTAGCGCGGCGGCGCCACGCGATGCTTCGTTCGAAACGCGAAGTCTTCGCATCCGGGGCCGGCAGCGCGCTTTTAGCCTCTACATTCACAGCGAGACGGACGATCCGCGCCCGTCGTGCACGGCGCCGCGGATTCGGCATACGGACCTGATATCGATTGAACGCTTTGCTCATGAAACAGCTACGGATACTGACGGGATTTCACGCGGGCGCGATGCTGCAGCTCGCGCCGGGTCAGCATCGGGTTCATGGCGGCGCCGATGCGGATATCCGCCTGACCGACTGGACCGGCACCGATGTGACGCTCGACGTCGATCCGTCCGGCGTCGTTCGCGCGATGACGCGTATCGACGCGCCGGACGGTGAGCCCGCGCAGGCCGACGCCGCGCCCGAACCGGAAACGGTGATCCTGGTCGACTTCGTGCCGATGCGGTTCGGCGAGACGATCCTGTGCGTGGGCCCCGACGACGTGCCGTGGCCGTCGGATCTCGACCTGTTGTCGACGCTGCTGACCCGGCCGGCCGATGCGCGGGTCGACGCCGAACGGCGAAAGCGGCGCCGCTACTACGGCGCGCTCGTCGCGTGCATCGCGATCGGCATCGTCGCGGGCACGGCCGTGCTGCTGACCACCGCGCCCGACAGCGAGGCCGCGCTGCGGCACGGCGCGGACTACCGGACCACCCGCATCCAGGACGCGCTCGCGGCCGCGCACATGACCGAGCTGCAGGTGCGCACGGTCGGGAACACGAGCGTCGTGACGGGCATGGTCGCCAACCTCGCCGACGATCAGCTCGTCCGCTCGACGCTCGCGAAGATCGCGTCGAAGGACGTCGTCCGCAGCTACGACGTCGCGCAGAACGCGGTGCACAGCATCGAGGATTCGCTCGGCATCGCGGGCGTGCGCGTGAAGTACCTGGGCAACGGCGAATTCGCGATTACCGGCACGGTCGACAGCAAGGATGCGCTCGACAAGGCCGTCACGCGCGTGCGTGCCGACCTCGATTCGAACATCCGGCGGCTCGTCGTCCAGGCGGTCGAGAACCCCGGCCACGCCGCGCCCGTGACCGGACAGTATTCGGAGATCGTGTCGTCGGACACGGTGCAGTACACGCAGACGCCCGACGGCATCAAGCATATCTACGTGACGGATGCGCCGGCCGATCCCGTGCCGACGTCCGGCGTGCCGGCCGCTTCCGGCGCGGCGGCGCCGTCCGTCGACAGCAGCACGATCACGCGCAGCGCGGAGCAGGTGCGCGCGACGCCCCGCCCGGCTGCGCCGGACTCCTGATTTTTCACCGACCTCGACAGGACAAGCGACATGTACGAGCCGATTACGCCCTACGCCAAGCAGTTCGACAACCTTTCCGCGATCGCCAGGGACCCGAACGCCGCGCCGACGATCGACGGGATCCAGCGCGCGCTCGTCGAGATCGCGGAGAACGTGAACAACGCCACGCCCGGCGCCGACATCGACAACCGGAATCGCGCGACGCTCTACCGCGGGCTGCTGGCGGCCTCGCGCGTGATCCAGCAGATCCGGCAGGCGTAGCGAGATCCGCTTCCGTTCTGTTTCGTTGCGGCCGCTGCCGCTCGAGAACGGTTTATCCGCAGTAACCGTCGTCACTTCACAAGGAGAATCAACATGGCAGGTGCATTAGCAGGTGCAGGCGAAGCAGTCAGCAGCATCGCCGAATCAACGGCAGCACAGACCGCGATCACGAAAGCGAGCTCGGCGGCCGCCATTACCCAGGCCTCGAACAACGCCCAGCTGAATGCGGCGACGGCAACCGCCAACGCCACCAACTCGGCAACGGGTGCGCTCAAGGACATCGCGAAGAACCAGTAACGCGATTCGCACGCCGCACCGCGGCGCCATCGCCGGCGCGACAGGCCAGCCCGACCCGGTCATCCGGCGGGCTGCGCCGCGCCGGCCTCCCCTTTCCCGCTTTCGTCGCGTCTCCACGCTCATGAACGATCACCGCTATCTCGAACTCGTTGCCCAGTTCTGCGCGGTCGTCGGCCTCCACGACGTCGACTACGTGCAGGAAACCGGCTCGGTCGAAGTCGAAGGGTTCGAGGTGCGCCTCGAGCACGTCGAGCGCGACCAGGACGCGATCTACGCGAACTTCCACTTCGGCACGGTCACGGCGGGCCGCACGCTGCACATTTTCCGGCTGATGCTGGAAGCCAACCTGCTGATCTATGCGCAGGACCAGGCGCAGCTCGGCATCGACGCCGACACGGGCTCGATCGTCCTGATCCTGCGGCTGCCCTTCGATCCTGATTTCAGCGGCGCGGACCTCGCGGACCTGCTGGTTCACTACGCCGACCACGGCCGCTACTGGCGGCAGAACATCATCGAGTCGAGCGACGAGATGTTCGAAGGTATTGCGTCCGGCGAATTCTTCTGGCTGCGGGCGTGACCCCGTGACCGGACTATCCGCGCCGCACCTGCGCGCCGCGCGCAGCGGATCACGGCCCGATGTCCGCGCGCCGGGCCATGCTCACCGCGCTCCATTCGAGCAGCGCGACAAAGCCGTCCGGCACCGCGATCACATACCAGCGGCGGCTGACGTGCGCGATCGCGCCCGGTTCGCATGCATGCCGTTCGTGCCACCCGACGGCGCGCCGCACATAGAGCACGCTGCCGCCCACGTGCGCGATGCATTCATGCAGCCCGTTGGCCCGGACCTGCGTCATGACTTCATCCACGGGCCGCGTGAAATCGAGCGTGCGGTCGGCCTCCGCCGGCTTCGGCCAATGGCTGCCGCCCGCCTGCGGCACGCGCGCGGCCCACAGCGCGTCGAAGCGGTACGCGACCTGCCGCGCGAGCCGGCAGCCGGCCATCTGCACCTTGAGCTGCAGGCTTTCGTGACATTCGTCGGCGGCGAGCGCGAAGCGCTCCTGCGCAAGGATTTCGCCGGCGTCGAATTCCGGTGCGATCCGGTGACAGGTCACGCCCCATTCGCGGTGGCCGTCGAGGATCGCGCGCATCAGCGGATACGGGCCGCGTGCTTCCGGCAGCGGCGACGGATGGAAGTTGATCGCGTGCCGGACGTACGGCGTCCAGTCCGGAATCCGCCAGCCGTATCCGGCGACGACCAGCACGTCGCAGTCGAGATCGCGCAGCGTGCGCAGCGCGGCCTCGTCGATCCGCGACAGTTGCAGCGGCAGGCCGTGCCGCGTCGCATACGACACGATCTCCGCATTCGAATTCACGCGGCCGTCGGTGACGAAGCTGAACAGCGAGACGGGGGTCCATCCGGCGCTCGCGAACGTCTCGAGCACACCATGAAACAGATCGAATCCTGCGAGTGCGAAGCGCATGCGATTTCTCCATCGGGGGAACGGCGGCCGCCGCCGCAACCGGTGCCGCCGGTCACGCGGCGCGGCGCACCCGCCAGCATGTCATGGCGCGCCGCGTCATCCGCGCGGTATCGCGAACCCGACGCCGCGTGCGCGAAGACATTCCGTGACGTACGTGCCGGTTCGCGCGTTCGCGCCGCGTCGCACGCCATTGCGCAACACTGATACGACCGATCGATGACGAGCGATCATCATGCGACTCCCCCCGTTGACCCAACTCGAAACCGAATGGCTGATACTCCGTCCGCTGGCGCCCGGCGATGCGCCCGCGCTGTTCGAGCAGATGCTGAGCGATCCCGAAACGATGAAGTACCTGCCGATCGGGCGTCATGGCGATCTCGCACAAACCCACGCGTATATCGCCGAAGCCCGCCGCGGCTGGCGTAGCCGGACCCTGATCCGCTATGCGTGCGAATGCCGCGCGACCGGGCAGCTCGCGGGCGTGATCGAGCTCACGCCCGATCTGCCGTGCGTGCGCCTGTCGGTGATGATCGCGAAACGCGGCGGCACGCGGCGGCGGCGGGCCTGCCTGATGGCGCTGCAGGAGCTGCTCGGCTGGCTGCTCGCGCAGCGCGGCGTGCAGCGGATCTATGCGCATTGCGTGGCCGGCGGCCCGGCCGGCAACAGCATCGAGCGCCTGGGTTTTCGGTGCGAAGCGGTGCTGAAACGCCACGAACCGCAGCCGAATCGCGACCTGCCCGCGGCCGACTGCCTGCTTTACGTGTTGACCCGGCGTACTTATCCGTGCGCGCCGGCGCCCGACGCCGGCACCTGGCTGAGCGACCTGCTGCGCGATTCGTCCGGCGGCCGCGCGCGGCTGTGACGCGCGCCGGGCCGCATGCCGCGCGCCCGCGCCGCGCTACGGTGCGTCCGCCGGAATCGCTGCCGCGGTCGCGCCCGGCGTGACGTATTGCGCGCACGCCGGGTCTTTCCAGTAGGTCGCCTGGACCAGCCGGTGCGCATCGAACTGCACCTGGTACTGGCACGTCACGAATGCGTCGGCACGACCGGTCCGCAATTTGAACAGGTAGTTCCACGCGCGCACGCCGTACGTGCCTTCGCTGAAATGCGGTTCATGAATCAGCAGATACACCTGGTTCTCGGTGATCCCGGGCACGACTTGCCGCAGGTCGCGCGCACTGACGAGCCTGCCGCCGGCCACCCACGCCGTGCCCGGATCGGGGAACACCGGCGCGCCGTTCGCCGCGGATGGCGAGGTCGCGCTGCAACCCGCCAGCAGCATGCCGCCCAGCAGCGCGATCGCCGCGCCCCGCATCGTGTCGATTCTCATGTCGAAGCTGGAAATCCCGAAAGTTGAAAATTGAAAAGGAAGAAACCGGTGCACGCTCATGCGCCGCGCCGCGTGCATCCCGCGCGGCAGTACCAGCGGCAACGCAGGCTGCGACGATGCGGGCAGCCGCCCGCCGGCGCGCGCGCTCGCCGCTCGCCCAGCCATTCGCGCGCCTGCACCACGAACCGCACGACGTTCACCACGCCCGCGGCTTCATTGCCCGACGCGACGGACGACGGATCGCCCGCATCCGCACCGGCACCCGTGCCGATACCGATGCCACCGTCGTCGGACGACGCGGACGACCGTGCATGGCCGCCCATCCATCCGCGTTCGACGAGGCCGGCTTCCAGCGCGCGCACGCCGGGAAGCGCTGCGCCGCGTGCGGCCAGCGAGCGCCCGGTGGCAGCCGCGAGCGTGCCGGCGCGGCGCACCGTTGCACTCGCGTAGCGGCCCGCCGTGCCGGCTGCGTCGGCCATCACGTCGCGCGCGGCGCGGGCCGGCGGTGCCGCTTCGGCGCGCCGCTCCGTCGGCATCCGCGGAGCGGCGACCGTGGGCGGCGCGGGCGCCGGGGATGCGGCTTCGCCCGGCGCGTGCCCGGTGGCAACGGCGATCGGTCCGGCCTGCGCGGGGGACGCGTCGGCTGCTGCACGCGGCGGTGTGTCGGCCGGCCCTGCCGTTCCGGCAAAGGCCGTCGTCGTTGCAGCTGGCGCACGCATCGCTCCAGCCGTTTCAACGTCGACGCGTGGCGCGATGTCGCGCAGGCCTTCGGTTGGCAACATCGCCTGCGCATCGACCGCCGATGTCCATGCGGTGCCGATGCCGGGACGAAGCATGCCGGCCTCCGGCGCCGACGGGAACGCCATCGCGTCTTCGGGGCCGGCCAAATCCGGCTGCTGCACCTGCTCCGTGTCGCCGGCCTCGTTCGGCAAGATGCCCGATGTGGCGGCGTCGCCGGCCTGCGCGTTCCCGGCGAGCGCGGGCAGGATGCCCGTCGGCGTGGCCGTACCCGTGCCCGCGCCCGGCACCGCCGGCCCAGTCGCGCCACCGCGCATGCCGGGCGTACCGGGCGCCATGCGCGGCAACGGCGCACCGTCACGCGCCGGCCCCTGCGCCGTGCCTGCGGGCTGGCCCTGCGCCGGCTCTCCACCGGCCGCGTCCTTCAGTTCCGCGCCGCCTCCGCCAATCAGCGCGAGCAGGCTCAGCACGACGTCGCCGTCGAGCTGCGCCGCATCCCGCGCGACACCGGGCGGCGTGCCGTCGGGCCCGCGGGCGTCGTCGGTCCGAACGGCCTCAGTTCCCGCGCGGTGCGATGGAATGTGCGATGACATGGGAGCGAACCGGGGTGAATAGGGTTGCACACACAAGGGTTGCACACACAACCATCGCGCGGAACCGTGGCAAGCAGCCCGCCCCGGCTCGATCGACCGTCGCGTGTGGCCGCGTCATGCGTCAGCGCCCGCCGGCCGCGTGACGCGCGACCGGTGCGTCGAGGTCGTCCACATACGCCGGCACCGGCATCGCCGTGCGTTGCCGTACCGATGCGACGCGGCGCTCGGGCGCCTGGATGAAGATGCGGTAGCCGACGGCATACATCGTGCGCAGGTAGACGCCATGCTCGCCGTTCAGGCTGAGCTTCTTGCGCAGCTTGTAGATGTGCTGTTCGAGCGAACGGTTGACGACGTCTTCCGGGCTGCCCCACACCGCCCGCGCGATCTCGCCGCGGGCAACGTACTTGTCGAACTGAGAGAACAGCATCCACGCGATCGCGAACTCGCGCGATGTGAGCCGGATCACGTCGCCGGCCACGCTGACCGTCGACGCGTGGCGATCCAGCCGGTACGGGCCGCACGTCAGGCGCTCGCGGTCCACGCTGCTGCGCGTGCACTGGAGACGGTGGCTGGTCAGCCGCAGGCGCAGCAACAGCTCCGGCAGGCTGATCGGCGCGAGCACGATCTCGTCCGTTTCATAGTCCAGCAGTTCGACGGCGTCCATGCTGTCGTCCGGCGAGCAGATCAGGATCAGCGGCGCGCGCTGCACGCCGTGGCACGCGCGATGGACGAGGACGGGATGCTGCGGATCGATGCCCGATTCCATGCTGATCAGGATCGCGTCGAATTCGCGGCGTGTGAGCGCGCGGGCGAAGGTCGTATCGTCGTCGAATCGGTCGACGGCGATACCGTTCGCGGCGAGATGACTGCAAATCGCATCGCGCCGCTTCATGTCTTTGGAGAAAACCGCAAGATTCATTATCAGCTCGTTCCCTGGAAGAGCAGGCAGGAAATGCGTCGTCCATGCCGGCCGGCGCGCGGCGTCATGCGAGGAGCGATGCCATGGTTCCGACTGCGGCAACTGGACGCCCCGGCTGTCGCGACAAGCTGCGTCGGCGACGGCGGATGCGATGGATGCAACGTACAACTCCGGCTGGGTCATCCGGATCGTGAATGGATAACATCTGGCCAACCGGCGAAATACGCTGCGGATATGAATATATCGCGCCGCCCGGAATGGGGTATGCATGCAACGATCACCGGCATTAAATGCCAATGAATGAATTTCCTCCGGAAAATTTCC
The DNA here is from genome assembly GCF_001883705.2 of Burkholderia catarinensis. Lineage (GTDB taxonomy): Bacteria > Pseudomonadota > Gammaproteobacteria > Burkholderiales > Burkholderiaceae > Burkholderia > Burkholderia catarinensis. The sequence continues at coordinate 364,318 of NZ_MDEQ02000003.1, read as the reverse complement.
CCGATTTGTTTATCTTTAATACGTAAACAAATGAATTACAATTCGATTAAAGTCTTTTAAGCCGACCCTATAAATCACGTTAAAAGATTATATTGATTTACCCTGACTCTTTCATGAACCGCGCATGCCCGCCCGGCAAATCGACGGCAGCGGCGCGCCGCGATGCCGCTCGTCCCGCTCGCATCACGCGCCCGCTATCTCCGGCTGTGCGAGGTCGCGGTTCATTGCCGTCAGGTAGCGGCCGTCGAGGAAGCGGCATTCGTGTTTCAGCATGCCGTAGAGGATGAAGTCGGTCCGGTCGGACGCTCCCTCGCGGATCACGCCTTCGCGCCGGAAACCGAGATTCTCGTCGAGCTGCTGCGCGGCAAGGTTGTCGGCGCGGACATAGCCGCTGACCCGGTTACAGCGCAGCAGAATGAACGGGAAGCGAAACGCCGCGCAGACGAACCCCGGCGTGATCACGTGCGGCGAGCCCGCCACCGCGAAATGCATCGCCACGCTGGGGCCGTTGTAGGCCTGGTACACCACGCCGGCGACGAGCCGGCCGTCCTTCTCGAGGCCGATCGCGTCGTCGTAGTTGGGGTAACGCGCTTCCCCCGTCAAGGACGCGACGAACTGCATCACGTCCTCGCTTCGATCCAGAATGAGCCGTCTCATGCCAATTGCGAGTGCCATGCGGCGTGGCGCGCCGCGCCTGCCGCGTCGTGAGTCATGTCCGGGCCGGCGGGTTGCCGCGGCCGGCCCGGCCGCCACGTCAGACGGTGACCGTCTGCCCCTGCGGATCCACCGGCCCGAGCCCCAGCTTGCTGAGTTTCTCGACTTCCTTGCCGGTCGCGGCATCCTCCGCCTCGCCCTGGCTGCCGCGCAGGTCGCCGGCCGACACGCTGACGTCGGACGCGTCGATCGTTTCGCGGCCTTGCGGCTGGTGCTTGCCGTTCGTCGAGCCGCTACTCAGGATCTCGGCCGCCGTGCTCTTGCCGCTGTCGAACGTGAGCGAGCCGTCCGGATTCTGCTTGCCGATGCTCTTGCCGCTCTTGTCGTACAGGTTGCCCTGGCTGTCCATCTGCACCTGCACCGTGCCCTTGTCCGTGCTCAGCTTGACGTTGTGCAGCCCTTCGCCGGCCTGTCCGGAGCCGCCCAGGCCGAGCGGGAGCCCGCCGTTCGCAACCGGCAGGTTGCCCGATTGCGGCACGGTGCCGTTCGGCGACGAGCCGTCGCCGAGCGTGATCGTGATGGTTTGGCCGCCGGTCGGCGAATTGCCCAGGCCGAAGTTGACGTTCTGGCCGCCGCCGGGCACGCCGTTGCCGCCATTCGGGTTGAAGCCGCCGCCGTTCTGCTGGTAGTTCACCGGAATCGTCGAACCGCCGTCCGTGCCGCCGGTTCCACCGGTCGCGCCGCTTCCGTTGCCGTTCGGGCCGCGCAGGTCGCCCGCCGACACGCTGACGTCGGACGCGTCGAGCGTTTCGCGGCCTTGCGGCTGGTGCTTGCCGTTCGTCGAGCCCGTATTCAGGATCTCGGCCTCGGGGCTCTTGCCGCTGTCGAACGTGAACGAGCCGTCCGGATTCTGCTTGCCGATGCTTTTGCCGCTCTTGTCGTACAGGTTGCCCTGGCTGTCCATCTGCACCTGCACCGTGCCCTTGTCCGTGCTCAGCTTGACGTTGTGCAGCCCCTGGCCCGCGCCGCCGAGGCCGTTCACGCCACCGTTGCCGCCGGCCGGCGGCTTCAGGAGCGCGGCCAGTGAACCGGCGTCCAGCGTGAAGTTCGCCGGCTGATTCGCGGACGATCCACCATTGGCTCCGGAATTGCCGAAGTCGGTCGGCGTGGTCGTCGACGGACTGACGGTGATCGTGATATTCGCGGCCATATCGGACACTCCTGTCTTTGATTGGAAGTATTTACCCGGCTTGCATTTCGTGCGGTCAATATAGGTGAGTGGCCGACACGGCACCGGAACCGGCGCGTATCGACGCGCATAAATACGAAGCAAAACCTGCAATGCAATGCGTCAGAATTACCTGATTCATACGAAAATTCATGAAAAAATGACTGCCCATCTTTAATCGCCAGCTTCGTCGCCGATCGTCGTCCATTGCCGCGATCCTAGCGCCGGCCCATTGCCGAACCGAGCGCCGATTCGAGACGGTCGGTCGGCGATTGCGCGATCTGCCTCACGATCGGATCGGGATCGTCCTTCATCCGCTCTGCTTGCTCCTCGTCGAGCTTCGGCTGGGCGACGCCGCCGGCCGCGCTCCGCAGATGCGCGACCGCTTCCATCTTCGACATCCCGAGATCGCGCATCAGTTGCAAGGCCGACGCGATGTCGCTGCCGCCGTCGTCGCGCATGTCTTCGCTGACCACCGTGCGGTAGAACTGCTTCAGATCCTTGTGGCGCACGGCGCCGTTCGCCTGCAGATAGGCCGGCGCCAGCGGGTGCCGGCCGTTGCTCTCCTCGAGCAGGCCGACCACGCGTGCGGCCGCATGCTTCTTCACGAGATCGACCTCCTGCTTCTTGTTGTCGGTCGACTTGTTCTCGTTGAACTTGTCGAACTTGAGCGGCAGGAAGCGCGCGATGCGCTGCTGGTTGACGTCGGCGCGAATGCCGTCCCAGGTTGCCTTTTCGTCGGCGTCCGGTTCGCCCTCGAGCTTGTTCTGCAGCCGGCTGCGCATCGCGCCGTCGGCGATTGCCTCCATCTTCTTGTCGCGATAATGCTGCTTGAGCGAATGCGCGGCCTTGCGGTTGTCGAGCAGGTCGCGCCCCGACAGGATCGCGCCGCCCGCCAGCGCCGCGGACGCCGCGCCATGCGTGCCGACCGCGAGGCCGACGCCGGCCCCGATGCCCGCGACCGACATGGTCGTCTTGATCGCGGACCGGACCACGCGATTCTTGCCCTGGACCTCGGCGATGTAGCGCCCGGTCAGCACGTCGAGCATCTTGTCGCGCTCGGGGCCTTCGGGCTGGCCCAGGATCGCCACCTTGAGATCGTAACGGGACTGGAAGTCGGTCTTTCCGGCGATTTCCGACAGCGGCGCCTCCCGGCCGCCTGTCTTGATCTTCGGCTCGTCGCCGGACGCGGGCCATTTTCCCAGCTGCTTCTGGTAGCGGCTCTTGCGCATCGCGGACGAGCCCAGTTCCTGCGCCGCGTAGACCGTGTTCACGCCTTCATGCGCGAGCGCCAGCGCGGACGCCGGCGACGTGGTCAAGTGCGCCTTCGAAAGACCTTGCACGATCCCGCCTTCCGGTTTCGTCCTGTTCAGCAACTGGGGCAGCGCGTTCTCGTTGTCGACCTTGATCCACCGGCCGAATTTCCGGAGCGCCTTCGCACCCGTGGAAGCGTTCGGCACGAGCTGCCCCAGTGCTTCGCCGTGCGGGCGCGGCAGCGCTTCCCCGGTTGCGGTCTTCGTCGATCCAGGCGGCGTTTCGTCCGGTTTTTTGGCGGGTGGCTTGCCGTCGCTTTTGCTCGTGGCCAGGTCGCCCGACGGCTTTGCCGTGACGGGCACGGCCAGCGGCGGTGTCGACTTCGAGGGCGGTGTCGGTTTCGTCGCGTCGATTCCGCTGTCGATGGCCTTGCCCGGCGCGCTGGTGATCGCCTCGAAGTGCCCGTGCTGGTCCCAGACGACGACACGATGCGTCGGCGCCTGCCCGGATTGACGCTGGCTGCCGTGGAACTGGCCGATCGTCGTGACCGGATGCGCGTTGTCGACGCCCGCCTGCACGACGCCGACCTGCATGTCGACGCCAAACCGCTCGTTCACGAGCGACACGAGTTTCGCGCCGTGTCCACCTTCGTTGGTGTCGAGCAGCAGCATCCGGCCCTTCTCGTCCGGGTGCTGCGCGTCGAAGCCGGCGCGGATCTCGCTCACTTCGTGATCCAGCGCGGCACCGTCCAGATCCGGCCGCGCGCACTGCACGAGCGAGTAGATCGAGCAGTTGTTGTCGCGTCCGCTGTTGCGGATCGGCTGCATCTCCTGGCCGGTCAGCAACTGCTCGAAGCGCGCGTTGGACGAGCGTGTCGCATCGCGTTGCGCATCGCGCGCTGCCGGCGGCACGTCGGCGACCACCGGCGCATTCCGGCCCTTTCCGGATGACGTTTTGACGGCCGGAGGCGGGTCGGCCGGCGTGTCGACGGTGTCGGTTTCGCCGAAAAACGTGTCGAACACGCGACCGAGGCGCGCCACGTGATCGCCCGATGCGGGCGGGTCGGCGGTCTCGGCCGCCTTGGCGGTCTTCGCGACCGACGTCGTCTTGGTCTCGGTCTCGTGCAGTGTCGCCGCGACGACAGCCGGCACATGCCGCGTCTCGGGTATATCGACGTCGTTCGTCTTGTCCGTGAGCCGCGTCTCGGGTGTATCGACGTCGTTCGTCTTGTCCGTGATCGACGCGGCGCGGCTTTTCGATTTCGACGAAGCAAGCGACGTGTTCGAACGCAGCGACGGTTGCTTCCTGCCGGTCGTAAAGCCGGCCGTGTGTTCGCTGCCCGGCTGCGGGGTGCGCTGCGCGATGCCATCCAGCGCCTTCAGCGTCTCCGCGCCCCAGTCGGACTGCGACGCCGGCGACTTCTCCGTCGACTTCCGGGGCGAGAACGTATTCAGCCCGGCCAGCGGCGGTGGCGGCGTCGCGCCGAGCGATGCCTTTTGCTTGCCGGTCTCCGGCGCCTTGCGTTCGGGGGTCGTCGTCGTCGTCGTCGGGTGCTCGCGCTGCCGCAGTTCGAGCATGGCGTTGCTGATCTTTCGAAACATGGGGATCTCGCGACAGGATCGTACTGCGCGCTACGTTGTCATAGTGCGCGCACGGATCCGGCGCCGACACGAAGCGAGCACCATTTCCACGAAGGCCGTTCATCCGCATACGGCGAACGGCCGCACGCACGGCGCCGCTCGTTGCATGGCGAATGCGAAAAGACGTTCGGGGATCCGAATGCGTCGCGGTTGCCAGCATCACGCATCCACTCCACTCGCTTCGCCATGTTCGGCGACCGTCGGGCAATCCCGGGGCGAAGCAGCGACGGGGCCTGGTCCGCCGGCAACCTCCCGATCCTTCCTGGAGCCCCTCAACATGAAAATTTCGTCTGCTCGCAGCGGCGCCGTATCGGAACACGCGCCGGAAAGCCCGGTCGAGCATCCCGCGGGGAAATCACGCGCGCCAGCCGCGTCGCTGGGACGACTGTCCGATCTGTCTGCCAAGGCGCGCCCGAAGCGTGGCGAAGGTGAAGCGCGTCAAGCGATGGGCGCGACAGGCGCGGTGCCGACGACGCGCCCGATCCATTCGATGCGGCGCGATGGCGTCAAGCGCGGCGTCATGGCGCTGCGCATCGGCGGCGGCCGGCGCATCGCGCTGGCGATCGAGACGCTCCGAACCGAAGCCGGCGCGCCCGCAGCAGCGTCGCACCGGGGCGATCCCGCGATTCCGCCGCTGTCACCGATCTGCCACCGTCGACCGGTAGCGTTCGGGGCTCACCCACGCTATCGACAGACGAATCCGCCATGCAGCGCATGTCGCGCGCCACGCCCCATGTTTACGCGGCTACGTCCCGCGCCCTCGCCGTCAGCCTCGCGATCAACCTGCTGCTGCTCGCCGTCGAGACGGGCGCGGCGTGGTCCGCGCATTCGTCGGGGCTGCTCGCGGACGTCGCGCACGCGGCGATCGATCTCGCGGCCGATGCGCTGATCCTCGTCGCATGCCGGCTCGACGCGCGCCTGCCGCCGGAGCGGCGTCCGACCTACGAACCGCTCGCGCTTGCGGGCCTTGGTGTGCTGCTCGTCGTGACCGGGGTGCAGTTGATCTGGCAAGCGGCGAACCGGTTCGATACGCCGCCGGTCGTGCAGCCGGGCGCGACGGCGTTCGCGCTCGTCGCCGTCACGTTGGTCGGCAAGGCCGCGTTGTCGCGGTGGATGCTGCGCCGGGCGCGTGAAACGAGTTCGGCGCTGCTCGAGGCAAGCGGCTGGCATGTGCGGACCGATGCGTTGTCGGCGTTGTCGGCGTTGCTGGCGACGCTTGCGATGAGCGCGGCGTGGGTCGGCCTCGGCCGCCTCGACGATATCGCCGCGCTCGCGATCGGCGCGCTCGTGATACGCACGGGTGCCGGTTTCGTCCGGCGCGGCTGCGCGCAGTGGCCGGCGCTGGCGGCGTGGACGAATCGCTCGACGCGCGGGTCGTGAACGCGGGCGGTATTGACGTGCGTTGATCGTCCGATATGTGCGATCGGCTGCGCGGAATGAAGAAGAGGCTCGCACCGTGCGAGCCTCTTTTGCATGAAGTCGTCGTCACCATGCGACACGCGACGCATCGACCGATGCAAATGTATCGCCAGACGAATGCGTCCGGTTCCGACGAGTAGGCATCGGCCACCGCTTAGCCGAGCGGCACGACACTCCCCAGCAAGATCCGCACGAGCGTCGCCTGGCGCGTGACGCCCGTCTTCGAGAAGATCGCGCGCAGGTGCGTGCGCGCCGTGTTCTTGCTGATCCCCGATTCCTCCGCCGCTTCCTCGAGCGTCAGCCCGTTCGTCAGCAGCAGCGCGAGCGACGTCTCGGCCGGCGTCAGGTCGAACAGCTTGCGGATGATTTCCTGCGCGCCCTGCGGCTTGCGGTCGGGGTCGCGCAGGAACAGCGTGACGGCCGGCCGCCGCTTGTTGTCTTCCGACCAGTCGGACAGCAGCACCGTGCGCACCAGCAGCCCAAGGCGCGGCTTGTCGAAACTGCGCGTGATCGGCATCGCCTCGACGGTTGCCGCGGCCGTGCCGTGGTGCCCCATCACCGCGTGGCGGATCAGCCGCTTCAGCGTGCGGTTCTCCTGCGCGTCGGTCGCCTCGATCGTGCCGCGCGCAATCGTCAGACCGTTGTTCTGCTTGAGGATCTCGTCGGCGACGCTGTTCAGGTCGATGATCGCGCCGTTCTCGTCGAGCGTGATCGTGCCGATCTGCATCCGGTTGATCGCGTTCGCATAGATCGAGCGTTCGACCTCGGCCGTGTCGAGCCGCGAATGCAGTTCGACCGCGCGCTTCAGGTGCGGCAGCAACAGCGCGCAGATCGCCTTGTCGCGCGCGGAGAACTGCTTCGATGCGTGGTTGCGGCACACGCGGAACCGGCACTCGACGCCCGACGACGTGCGCAGGTCGGCGCCGAGGATATAGCGCACGTCCTGCGGCTTCAGGAACTGCTTGTACAGCTCGCTCGACAGCCAGCCCGTATCGCCGAACACGTCGTCGACCGTGACCACGCGATCGGCCGGCAGGCCGACGAACGGGTCGAGCGAATAGTAGTAGTTGTTGTACGACGCCTCGCCGTCGCCCGGCACGACCGGGCCGAATTCCGACGCGTGCACGGACAGCGGCGCGCGGCGGTCGCTCGCGGCCGCGCGCAGGATCAGCGTCACGTAGTTCGCCTGCAGCCAGCGGCGGACGAGTTCGAGCGCACCGGCCCACGGCGGCGTCTCCAGCGGCCCCTGGTAGATGCGCGCCATCAGCTCGCTGAAATCCGCGACGCCGATATCGGCCTCGTCGCTTGTTGCCTGGCTCTCTAGCGGAGCCCATCTCGTCTCCATCAGCACGCTCCATCCTCCATACGACAGGTTCCCGGTGCGACCCAGTCGCGCCGCCATGATTAAGACGCGTCTAAATTCCGGCGTCATCGGGAGATTCACTGAATGGTGAGAATTAGTCATCGGGGCTGGCGAACCATCGTCCAATCGGATGATGTGGCGCCCTGCCCGCTGCGCTGGAATGCCCGTCAGGCCGTGCCGGCAAGCGTCCGGCGCGGACTCAGGGAAAACCGCGACACGGGTTTACCTGATTCAGACCGCATCCGATTCAGACAGGAGTTCCCATGCCGCTCGACCCCCAAGCGCAGGCGCTGCTTGCCGCGTTCGCCCAGGCCCCCGCGATCGACTTCGCGCAGCTCACCGTTCCCGCGTACCGCGCGAGCCTCGCCGCGGGCGGTGCCTTCGCGCCCGGCGACGCCGTCGCCGCCGAAGAGGACTGGCAGATCCCCGCATCGGGCCGTCGGTTGGCCGCGCGGCTGTATCGGCCCGACGCCGACGGGCCGTTGCCGCTGACCGTGTTCTTCCACGGCGGCGGTTTCGTGTCGTGCGGCATCGACTCGCACGCGAACCTGAGCCGCAGCCTCGCGCAGCGTGCGCGCACGCTCGTGCTGTCGGTCGACTACCGGCTCGCGCCCGAGGCGCGCTTCCCGGCGGCCGCGCACGACGCGTGCGACGCCGTGCGCTGGGCCGCCGCCAGTGCGCGCGATCTCGGCGCGCGCGCCGGCGCGGTGGCCGTGGCCGGCGACAGCGCCGGCGGCAATCTCGCGGCGGTCGCCGCGCTGCAGTTGCGCGGCTCGGGCATCGGCATCGCGCATCAGTTGCTGCTGTATCCGGTCGTCGATTGCGCGACCGAGCATCCGTCGTATGAATCGTTCGGCGACGGCTATTTCCTGACGGCCGACATGATGCGCTGGTTCAAGCGCCACTATTTCGACGACGGCGCCGATCGCGCGTCGCCGCTCGCGAGCCCGCTCGCCGCGCCGGACGTCGCGGGCGCGGCGCCAGCGACGATCGTCAGCGCCGAATTCGATCCGCTGCGCGACGAAGCCGAAGCGTATGCGCTGCGTCTCGCGCAGGCCGGCACGCCGGTGACGCTCGTGCGCTGGCCGGGCCAGCTGCACGGCTTCGCGAGCATGCTCGGCGTGGTCGACGCGGCCGAGCGCGTGCTGACGTTCGGCGCCGCCACGCTGCGCCGCGCGTTCGACGCGACGGAGGCACGATGACGCTCGCCGGCACGCTGGAGATCGTCGACGAGTTGCGGGCGGGCCGGATGGTCCTGCTCGTCGACGAAGAGGATCGCGAGAACGAAGGCGATCTGGTGATCGCCGCCGATCACGTGACGCCCGACGCGATCAACTTCATGGCGCGCTTCGGCCGCGGGCTGATCTGCCTGACGCTGACCGCCGAGCGCTGCGAGCAACTGCGGCTGCCGCCGATGGCCGATCGCAACGGCACGCCGTTCGGCACCGCGTTCACCGTCAGCATCGAGGCGGCCGAAGGCGTGACGACCGGCATTTCGGCGGCCGATCGTGCGCATACGATCCATGCCGCGGTGCGCTCGGGCGCCCGCCCCGACGATCTCGTGCAGCCCGGCCACGTGTTTCCGATCGCCGCGCGCCCGGGCGGCGTGCTCGTGCGCGCGGGGCACACCGAGGCCGGCTGCGATCTCGCGGCGCTCGCCGGGCTCACGCCCGCGTCGGTGATCTGCGAGGTGATGAACGACGACGGCACGATGGCGCGGCTGCCCGAGCTGAAGGCGTTCGCCGCGCATCACGGGCTGAAGATCGGCACGATCGCCGACCTGATCCACTACCGCCGCGAGCACGAATCGCTCGTCGAACGCATCGGCGAGCGGCCGCTGCATACGCCGTGGGGGCGATTCCGCGCGATCGAGTATCGCGACACCGTCCACGGCGCGCCGCATCTCGCGCTCATGCGCGGCGAACCCGATCCGGCGACGCCCGTGCTGACGCGCGTGCACGAATGCCATTCGCTGCTCGACCTGCTCGACGCGGAACCGTCCGCGCATTCGTGGCCGCTGCACGCCGCGCTGCAGCGGATCGACGCGGCCGGCTGCGGGGTGGCGGTGCTGCTCGACTGCGACATGCGCGGCGACGCGACGCGGATGCCGGCCGGCAACGCGCGCCGCGACGGCCGCGTGACGGGGATCGGGTCGCAGATCCTGCGCGAGCTCGGCGTGCGGCGGCTGAACGTGCTGTCGAGCCCGTTCCGGCTGCCGGCGCTGTCGGGGCACGACCTGGAGATCATGGCGTTCATTCCGCTCGGCGACGACGATCCGGAAAGCGCGCGGGGGACGCACGCGGACCCGCTTCGGGCGGCGTGATGCGTTGATGCGAGGGCGTCGTGCGCGACGCCGGCACGGGGGACGGAGGACGGCCGGTTTTTCGCGTAACAGGCTATCGTTTGTTTTTGTTGAATACAGTTTATGGTTTGTATTTTGAAAATACATGCCATAGACTGTATTTTCCGATTACAAACGATCGCCTGTCATCTCGCGGAGCGCCCGATGGCCTTTCCTGTCCAGACCCTGACCCAGCTGCGTCCGATACTCGTCGGCTTCCGGAAAGCCGCGGGGCTCACGCAGGCGCAATTGGCCGCCCGCCTGGGCGTCACGCAGCAATCCTACGCGCAGCTCGAAGCCAATCCGTCGGCGGTCAGCATCGAGCGGCTCTTCAAGGTGCTGAACGCGCTCGGCGTTCACATGACACTCGCCCTGGGCAAGCAGGACGTGTCGGCGGCATCGGCCGATCCTGATCCCGCGCCCGATGCCGCGCCGGCGGTTCGCAAACCGGCCGCGAGCAAACGCAAGCAGGATGCGGCGCGCGGCACCACGCCCGCCAGGAATCCAGCCCAACCCGCAACCCGCGCCGCGCGCAAGCGGCCCGCGACCGCAACACCCGGCAAGCCACGGGTCTCGAAACGGGAGGACTGGTGACGATGGCCGCGCGCGTCCGCCACGACCGGCTCGACCTGTGGATGAACGGCATTCCGGTCGGCTACTGGGAAGTCCGGCGCGGCGTCGAGCGCCTCGTCTACCTGCCGGGCTGGCTCGACGATCCCCAGGGGCGGCCGCTGTCGCTGTCGCTGCCCTTCACGCCCGGCAACCAGCCGCACCAGGGCGCGATCGTCGCCGACTACTTCGACAACCTGCTGCCGGACAGCGAGCCGATCCGCCGCCGCATCGCGCAGCGTTACCGGCTCGGATCGACTGCGCCGTTCGAACTGCTCGCGTCGATCGGCCGCGATTGCGTCGGCGCGATCCAGATGCTGCCGCCCGGCGAGACGCCCGTCGATCTCGAGGCGATCGACGGCGTGACGCTCGACGAGGCAGCCGTCGCCGACGTGCTGCGTCACGCGACCGCCGCGCCGCTGCCCGGTCGCGCGGAGCCGGACGGCGACCTGCGCCTGTCGATCGCCGGCGCGCAGGAAAAGACTGCGTTGCTGCGTCAGCGGAACCGCTGGTTGCGGCCGTCGGGCAGCACGCCGACGACGCACATCTTCAAGCTGCCGCTCGGGCGCGTCGGGAACATGCAGGCCGACATGCGGACGTCCGTCGAGAACGAATGGCTGTGCTCGAAGCTCGTCGCGGCATACGGCCTGCCGGTCGCGCCGTGCGAGATCGGCCGGTTCGACGACCAGAAGGCGCTGATCGTCGAGCGCTTCGACCGGCGCCCCTCGCGTGACGGCTCGTGGATCCTGCGGCTGCCGCAGGAGGACATGTGCCAGGCGACCGGCACGCCGTCGGGCGCGAAATACGAATCCGACGGCGGCCCCGGCATCGAGACGATCATGGGCATCCTCGCGAATTCGGCCGACGCCGTGCACGACCGGATGAATTTTTTCGTCGCGCAGCTCGTGTTCTGGGTGCTGGCGGCGATCGACGGCCATGCGAAGAACTTCAGCATCGCGCACCTGCCCGGCAACACGTATCGCAGCACGCCGCTGTATGACGTGCTGTCCGCACATCCGATCATCGGCACGCGCCGCAACCAGCTGCCGCCGCGCCGCGCGCGGCTCGCGATGGCCGTATGCGGGAAGAACCGGCACTACGTGATCGGCGAGATCCAGCCGCGTCACTGGATCGCGCAGGGCCGGCGCGTCGGCCTGACCGAAGACGACGTGCGCGCCGCGATGGCGGCCGTCGCCGCGCGCACGGAACCAGCGATCGCCGAAGTCGCCGCGCTGATCCCGGCGGATTTTCCGGCGGACGTGGCGGACGCGATCTTCGACGGCATGCGTCGGCAGGGCCGCAAGCTCCGGGCGGGGGACCCCGCGTGATGGCTCGGCGGGTCGTGGCGGGGCTTGGGCCGGGCTCGAGAATCCGGCTTGGTGCTTCAACGACCGGCCCGGACCGGGCCGATGCATCCGCCGCGACGCAGGAGCGGACGCCGCCGACGATGCATCCCGGCGGGCGGTGACGTCCGCGGGCATGTCAGGCCGGCCCCGGGTGGCCGTCCATCGGCACGCCGGCTCGCCATCGGCTCACCGCGGCTCGTCCACCCGGACGATGCGCGCCGGCACCACCGCCGCACAATGGTCGCCGTGCCTATTCCCGACGCCCGCACCCTCATGGAATCCGACGACCTCACGACCGCGTTCAGCCCGCTGCAGATCGGCCCGCTGACGCTGCGCAACCGCCTGATCAAGTCCGCCACCAACGAGGGCATGACGCCGAACGGCGTGCCGTCGCGCGCGCTCGTCGGGTTTCACGAGCGCATCGCCGAAGGCGGCGCCGCACTGACGACCGTCGCGTACTGCGCGATCAGCGACGACGGCCGCACGTTCGTCGACCAGGCGCGGCTCGACGTGCCGACGGTCCGCCAATTCCGCGTGCTGACCGACGCAGTCCATCGCCACGGCGCGGCCGCCTCCGCGCAGATCACGCACGGCGGCTGCTTCACGTTCCTGCCTGCGCTGTCGACGAAACGGCCGCTGAGCGCGTCGGGCGGCTTCAACAAGGTCGGCGTGATGAGCGGCCGTTTCCTGAAGCAGGCGATGACGCGCGACCAGATGTCGGCGGTCGCCGACGAATTCGCGCAGGCAGCGCGCCATGCGCGCGACGCCGGCTTCGATGCGGTCGAGATCCACATGGGGCACGGCTATCTGCTCAGCCAGTTCCTGTCGCCGCTGTACAACCGCCGCCGCGATGCATACGGCGGCGACGCGGCGCGGCGTGCGGCGTTCCCGGCCGAGGTGCTGCGCCGCGTGCTCGATGCGGTGGGCCGCGATCTCGCCGTCGTCTGCAAGATCGGCGTGACCGAAGGCGTGCGCGGCGGCGGAACGGCCAGCGACGCATGCGAGATCGCGCGGCGGCTCGAAGCCGAGGGCGCGCACCTGCTCGTGCTGAGCGGCGGGATGAACGTCGAATCGGTGTGGCAGTTGTTCGGCAGCCCCCTGCCCGGCGACGCGCGCGCGAACGCCGACAATGCGATCGTGCGCGCCGCGATGACGCCGCAGAAGCTCACCGAGCCGAAGATGGGCGCGTTTCGCGAGATGTACTTCCTCGAGCATTCGAGGAAGGTGCGCGCAGCCGTCAGGATGCCGCTCGCCTATCTCGGCGGCGTGCGTTCGCGCGGGAACGTCGAGCAGGCGATGCGCGAAGGTTTCGATGCGGTCGCGCTCGCACGGGCGCTCGTGTTCGAGCCGGGTTTCGTGAACGGGCTGCGTGGCGGCCGGCTCGCGCAGTCGGGCTGCACGTCGTGCAACCGCTGCGTCGTGTCGATGTATACGCCGGGCGGCACGGCGTGCGTCTTGTGCGAGCCGAACGACCCCGCGCCGAACCGCGTGCCGGCCGCCGGCGCGTGAGGTTTGATGTGTTGCGTACTGCGTGACGCTGCCGCTCAGCCGGCGTCGCGCGCGCGGGCGAGCGCGGCGAGATTCCCTTCCCCGAACCCGTGGTGCCCCTTGCGCTGCACGATCTCGAAGAAGATCTCGCCGGGCAGGCGCTTGACGAAGGTCTGGAAGAACAGCCTCGGCACGCCGTCGCTGCCGATCTCGCCGTCGACCAGCACCGCGCGGCGGCGCAGCGCGTCGAGATCGACGCCGTGCCCCGGCAGCCGCGCATCGACGTCGTCGTAATAGCGTGCCGGCGGCTCGATGAATTCGACGCCGTTCGCGCGCAGCGCGTCGACGCATGACAGGATGTCGTCGGTGGCCAGTGCGACATGCTGCACGCCTTCGCCCGGATGGTCGGGCAGGTACGCGTGCATCAGCTCGGTGCGCCGCGTGCCTTCCTCGTAAACCGGAATCCGCACCGCGCCGCACGGCGACACCATCACGCGCGATTCCTCCGACACATGCCAGTGCGCGTCGATTTCATGGATCTCGCGAAAATGCAGCAGGTCGTGGTAGAAATCCAGCCACTCCCGCATGCGCCCCGCGCCGACCGTCTGCGTGAAATGGTCGACCTGCTGCAGGCCGACGCCCACGCAGTCGAGATCGGTATGCGCGGTCGCGATGTCGATCGGCCGGAAATCGATGTCGAAGATCGAGATGTCGCCGACGCCGCCACGCTGGCCGTCGCGCCCGCGCCAGCGGTCGACGAAATAAAGGTGCGAATCGCCGATGCCCTGGATCGCCGGAATCTTCAGCTCGCCGACGCCGACCTTCTCGCCCTCGAACGCCCATGCGCCGAGCTCGATCGCGCGCTCGAAAGCACGCCGGGCGCTGGCCACGCGCAGCCCGATCGCGCAGACGCCCATCCCGTATTCCTCCGCGTAGCGGGCGGCGAACGAATCGGGCTCGGCGTTGATCAGGAAATGCATCTGCCCTTGCCGGTACAGCGTGACGTTCTTGCTGACATGCCGTGCGATCGCCTTGAACCCGAGCTGCTCGAAGCGCTGCGCGAGCGCCTCCGGCACGGGCGCCGCGAATTCGACGAATTCGAGGCCGGCCATCCCGAGCGGATTGGCGGCCGGATCGGCAACGGGCGGCGTATCGCCGGACAGCGGGTGGGAATTGCCGGGCATTCCAGTCTCCGGGGGGCATGCGTCGATGGGGATGGCGCCCGTCGCGCGCGGCATGCGCGGCCGAGGTGGCGACGGGCATCCGCCCCGAACGGGCGAGTTTTCGATGCTGCAGATTTTAACCAGATCGTTCACGGCGGCACACCCTGGCCGAACGGGATATCGTCGAGCCGCCTAGTGCAAACCCGGAAAGCGTTCGATAATCGCACGATTCTGAACGATAATCGCGCACTTTGTCCGCTTGGCCAATTGCCGCCATGCGGCGCGCGCCCTATTCTCCCGTTCACTCATCGACTTCAATGCAGCATCGGACGCGGCGGCGCCGCGATTCCACGATGCGCCGTACCAGGAGACACCGCCATGACCCCCACCTGCGACACCCTCGACGCCGCCGCCAGCGCCCGCGCGCACAGCCAGGCCCGCAAGGCCGCGATCGGCAGCTTCGTCGGCGCCGTCGTCGACTGGTACGACTTCCTGCTGTACGGGATCGTTGCCGCGCTGGTATTCAATTCCGAGTTCTTCCCGAAAGTCAGCCCGACGATGGGCACGCTCGCGGCGTTCGCGACCTTCGGCGTGGGCTTCCTGTTCCGGCCGCTCGGCGGCGTCGTGTTCGGCCACTACGGCGATCGGCTCGGCCGCAAGCGGATGCTGGTGCTGACCGTGATGCTGATGGGGCTGTCGACGGTCGCGATCGGCCTGCTGCCGGCATTTTCGACGATCGGCTGGTGGGCGCCCGTGCTGCTGGTGCTGATGCGCGCGATCCAGGGTTTCGCGGTCGGCGGCGAATGGGGCGGCGCGGCGCTGATGGCCGTCGAGAGCGCGCCGAAGCAAAAGAAGGCGTTCTACAGCAGCGGCGTGCAGGTCGGCTACGGCGTCGGCCTCGTGCTGGCCACGGGCATCGTGTCGATCCTGAGCCACACGCTCGGCGAGGCCGCGTTCAAGTCGTGGGGCTGGCGCCTGCCGTTCGTGTTCAGCATCGTGCTGGTGCTGATCGGGCTGTGGGTGCGCAAGAACATGGACGAATCGCAGGAGTTCGTCGAGAAGGTCGAGCACGGCAACCGCAAGCTGCGCCTGCCCGTGCTGGAAGCGCTGACGCGCCATCCGAAGGCGTTCCTGCTGATCATCGCGCTGCGGCTCGCCGAACTGTTCACGATGTACATCGTCACCGCGTTCGCGCTCAGCTATTCGACGACGAACCTCGGCATGTCGCGCGACCTGTTCCTGAACATCGGCCTGCTGGTCGGCGCGGTGAGCTGCGTGACGATCCCGTGTTTCGCGTGGCTGGCCGACCGCTACGGCCTGCGCCGCATCTACCTGATCGGCGCGCTGATCGGCGTCGCGTCCGCGGTGCCGTTCTTCATCGCGCTGGAGGCGCGGTCGATCGCGTGGATCGTGATCTTCTCGATCCTGCTCGCGAACGCCGCGCACGACATGGTCGTGAGCGTCCAGCAGCCGCTGTTCACCGAGCTGTTCGGCGCCGAATACCGCTACAGCGGCGCGGGCGTCGGCTACCAGTTCGCGAGCGTGGTCGGCGGCGGGTTCACGCCGTTCATCGCGGTCGGCCTCGTCAGCGTGGCCGGCGGTTCGTGGCACTTCGTCGCCGGCTATCTCGCGGTGGGTTGCCTGATTTCGCTGGTGGTCGCCGCACGGATGCGGGCGGCGCAGTGACACGGTGAGCGTGTGACCGGCCAAGCGTCGCCGATTATGCTCGAACGAGGCGCGGCAGCCGTGCGTAGAGGCGTTCGATGAGTTGCCGCGCGCTCTCGCCGTAATGCAGCTCGCGATGGCAGTTCGGGCAAACGGCCACCGTATTCGACACGAGATCGGGGCCCCGCTCCGCAAGCTTGCGGACGTGGTGCACTTCCAGGTACGGCAGCCCGTCGGCTCCCTTGAACGGTGCGGGCTCACGGCAGCATTCGCAAGTCCCGTTCGCTTGCGCTAGCACCCAGGCCTTGACCGACGGATCGCGACGAATTTGGGTCACGGTCGCACTGGTGGTGGAGGGATTCGAGTTGCCCGTCGGCGGCGCGATCGGCGCCTTTTTCAACGCGTCGCGCACGTCGAGTTCGAATTCCACGATCGGAGCAGCCGACCGCTGCTCCAGTTCGTTGATGAACTGCTCGATTAGCACGCCGTTCGCGCCGACGTTTTTTGCGGGTTTGAGTCCGGGAACCCATTGGCGGCCCATCAGCGCCAGCACATAGGAAATGTTCTGCATCCGGTACTCAAACGCTTTCGACGAGCGATTGAACTGCCCGGCCAGCCTGTCGTATACCGATTTCTTGACGTAGGACTGCCCCGTGCGCTCGTTTTCGATCATTTTGAGATATTCGTCGACTGACGAACGAAGTTCGTCATGCGTCCACGGCCGCCCGTCTGCATTCGCGGACACATCTTCATTTAAGGGGGATTGGGGAGTTGGTGTCGACATGAATGGCCGCATTCTGGAATCCGATCTCGATTTTACGAGATAAGAAACCATTCCGATCCCGGTAGCCGCGGCTGGCTGATTTCATTTTTTTGCACGTCGATCTCTCGGTTGGCATGCCGGCATCGCTCGTGCCCAACGTCAAACACCGTCAATCACGCCCGCCGATCCCCCTTTTCCCCTCCGAACATTCCACGCCGCCCGCCGACCAATGGCATCATATGGGCCTACGTCAGTCACCGATACGCCCCCATATCATGTCGAATCTCATCGTCCACGGCGGCACTCCGCTGCGCGGGGACATCAAGCCGTCCGCGAACAAGAACGCCGTCCTGCCGATCCTGTGCGCCACCCTGTTGACCGATCAGCCGCTGCGCCTCGTCGGCGTGCCGGACATCACCGACGTGCGCAAGATCCTCGACATCTTCCGCACGCTCGGCAGCGACGTGTCGGTCGATTTCACGACGGGCCTCCTCGAACTCCACCATCGCGACACGAAGTTCGATCCGGCCGTCCACCGGCTGCCCGAGGCGATGCGCTCGTCGATCATGCTGATTCCGCCGCTGCTCGCACGCTTCGGCGTCGCGCGCCTCGAGAACGACGTGAAGGGCTGCACGCTCGGCGTGCGCGAGATCGATCCGCACGTCGAGGTGTTCGAGCGCTTCGGCGCGCACATCGAGCGCACGCCCGATTCCCTGATCGTCCGCACCGACGGCCCGCTGACGGCCAACGATCACTGGTTCGACTACGCGTCGGTCACCACGACCGAGAACTTCGCGCTGTGCGCGACGACCGCCCGCGGTACGTCGACGCTGATGAATGCGGCGTCCGAGCCGCACGTGCAGGAGTTCTGCCAGTTCCTCGCGATGATCGGCGTCACGATCGAGGGCATCGGCACGTCGCGGCTCTGCGTGACGGGCGGCGACAAGCTCGGCGGCGGCGAGTTCCGCTTCGCCGAGGATTTCCACGAGATCGCGACGTTCCTCGCGCTCGGCGCGATCACGGGCGGCGACATCACGGTGCGCAACTCGTCGCCCGAGCATTTCCCGCTGATCGACCGCACATTCGCGAAGTTCGGCGTGACCATCACGCACCGCGACGGCTGGTCGCGCGCGGAACGCGATGGCCCGCTGCGCGTGCGCCGGCCGTTCACGCAGAACATCCTGACCAAGGTCGAAGCCGCGCCGTGGCCGTACCTGCCGGTCGACCTGCTGCCGATCTTCATCGCGCTCGGCGTGCGCGCGGAAGGCAGCGCGATGTTCTGGAACAAGGTCTACGACGGCGCGCTCGGCTGGTCCGGCGAACTGTCGAAGTTCGGCGCGCACGTGCTGTTGTCCGATCCGCACCGGCTGATCACGTTCGGCGGGCTGCAACTGACGCCGGCCCGCGTCGAAAGCCCGTACATCATCCGCGTCGCGATCGCGCTGCTGATGGTGGCCGCGAGCATCGAAGGTCGATCGGAAATCATGAACGCGCTGCCGATCCGCCGCGCGCATCCGCATTTCGTCGAAAACCTGCGTTCGGTCGGCGCGAACGTCGAGTGGACGAGCAGCGAGTAAGGCCGCGTCGGGTGCGGCAAGCGTGAGGTTTGCGCCGCATCCGGCTTTCCCGCTTTTCGCATCCGATCGGCGGCTTCGACGCGCGCCGGTCGGTCTTCAGCCAGCGGCTGGTTCGTACCAGCCGCTGCGCGCCTCTTCCCCCTTCCCTGTAGTCGACATCTCCGCGCACATGCGGCCAAACCGGCGAACCTCGGCCCGCTTGATCGCTCGTCTCGATCGAGAGGCCCAAGAGGCTTGTCGGCAGCGCACCCGAAATCGTCCGCACTCACGCGAACGGATTTTGCAACATCGGGCCATCGTCCACGCGCAAGCCACCGTGCATGTCCTCGGTGTACAGGTAGTCGCTGCCCTCGATCGAAGCAACTGCAACGATGCACGCGTCGTAGAAGAACAAGCCGTGTCGCTCGGCCAGCCTTCGTCCCAAGTCATGCAATGTCCCGCCTCGAAAGCTGGCCGAACGGATGAATGTGGCCCTCTGCACACTCCATCGCCTGGCTTCCGCGCTTTCCCCGACGCCTGAGTTCTCCATTGATCACGGTGCGTAAGAATCCAGTCAGTTTGTTTTCCTAACTTACCGAGGCACCGGATCAGCCGCGATGGATGGGCATGCCGAATTACCCTCCGGTGCACGAGAAATGATTGCCACAACACTCGAATAAACAAGGAAACGGAGACAATCTTGACTAGAACCCGATATTCACATCCTTCCGGCATTCGTTGGCTTGCGACTCTTCTGGCGCTAGGCTCCGGCCTTGTTGGCGGGCCCGCATGCGCCGGCACCGCAAACGATATTTCGACCAACGGCGCAATTGCAGTCCCCGCCGCGCATTGCGGTGCAGGTTCCGCGCCCGAGACCGCATTGCAAGGAGAAGTCCCGCTCGCCGACCGGCAGAGCGGACGCAACCAGCAGGGCTATACCTGCAATATGTCGCTGGTCGGCCAGTATCGCGGCGAAGGCGCTTCGTGGGTCAATGCGTCGACCGGTACTTGCGCCTATATGGCGACGTCCTGGTACGGGATCCCGCAAAAGACGCGGCAAGGCGTGCAGGTCGTCGATGTGAGCAATCCGGCGCATCCCGCGTTTGCGACCAACCTGACCACCAATGCGATGTTCACCGGCACCTGGGAGTCGCTGAAGGTCAACGACCAGGGCACCATGCTGGCTGGCGCCGGCGTCGGGCCTGGCATCGGGGTCGGCACGTTCGATTTGTACGACGTCAGGGATTGCGCACACCCCCGGCTGCTTAACCGAATGCTGTTGGGCAGCAATACGCCGCCGCTTGCCAATGCGGCACACGAAGGCGGCTGGTCGCCGGATGGGCGGACCTACTGGACCACCGGCTTCGTACCGGGCAGCATGACCGCCATCGACGTCAGCAACCCGACGGCGCCAAAGACGATTTACCTGAATGGCTCGACACTGGTGACCAATCACGGCTTCTCGTTCAGCCCGGACGGCAACCGGATGTATCTGACGAGTGCGCTTCCCGCGGGCATCGCGATCGTCGATGTCAGTGATATCCAAAACCGGCAACCGCTGCCGGTGGTACGGCCAGTCAGCGCGATCTACTGGACCGACGGTTCGGTCACGCAGAAGACGATTCCCGTCACCTACGGCGGCCGCAATTACCTGATCGTGACCGACGAACTTGCCAACGGCGGCGTGCGCTTTATCGACATCACGAACGAGCAGCAACCGCAGATCGTGTCCCACCTCCGTCTCGCGATCCAGCTTCCGCAAAATCGCTCGGCGGCCGTGGCCGACAGCGCGGGCAATGGCGCGTTCCAATATGACGTCCACTATTGCAACGTCGATCGGCCGGCCAATCCGACCGCGTTGGCATGCGGATATTTTCAGTCCGGCATCCGCGTCTTCAATATCGTCGATCCGCTACACCCGAAGGAAATCGCCTACTTCAATCCGCCGGCCCGTCCCGGCGATCGCGCCACGCTGCCAGGTTCGGAGCACGCGATGCTGCCGATCAAGGATCCGCTCTATGACGGCAGCGTGATCGATCCGGTCAAGCTGCTGACCGGCACGCTGACCGGCGGTCGGGCGAACCTGTCCACGGATTGGTGTTCATCGCCGCCGCGTTTCGTCAACGGTCAGCTTTGGGTCACGTGCCAGGACAACGGATTCCTGGTGCTCAAGTTCGACAATGGGGTCTACCCGGTCGGCGCGACTTCCAGCGGCGCAGCGGTGCTGCCGGCGAGCGTGCAGGGTTCGATGGCGTCGAATACGGGCACCGGCCCGACCGATTGGCTGCTTTCGGTCGTGGCAATGGCGCGGACGGCAATCCTCGGCTGATCAGGCGGGTATGCGATGAAATCGATTCGCGTCAGGAGGAGCCGCGTCCTCGTGCCGGTCGCGGTATTCGCGTCGTTCGCGACGGGCGCGGCATTGTCTGTTTTCCTGCATCGTGCGTCCGCGGTGGAACACCCCGCGGACGCACGAGAGACGGTGCTCGTCGTCAACGCCCGAAGTGCGACTGCAAACAGTTCGGTCGATGTGGGCTTCGCACAGGACATGTCGCTGCATCACGAGCAGGCGGTCCTGATGGCTCAACTGGCCTACGACAAAGGATCGATGCGCGTTCGCGCGCTGGCCGAACGTATCCTGCACGAACAACTCGTCGAAATCGGCCAGATGCAGGGATGGCTGATGCTGTGGCAAGCCCCTCGCACCACGCCTCAAGCCGGCATGATGTGGATGGTGGACGCCTACCGACGTTCGCGAAGCTACGACGAGGAGTATGAGCGCCTGATCGATCAGTGTCGGGAAAATCGAAATGCGATGCCGGGACTCGCGACCAACGTAGAACTGGACCGGCTGATGCACAGTCGCGGGCCGGCATTCGACACGTTGTTCCTGAGCCTGATGCTGCGGCACCACCTCAGCGCACTCACCATGGCTCGCTTCGCAAGCGAATACGGTCGCAGCTTTGCCGTGCGCTCCGTCGCGCAGTCGATGATCGTCGGCCAGAGGCAGGAAATCGCGGAGATCGGCGTGCTGACAACCATGGCCCGCCACTCGCACGGAGGATGACACAAACGTCGTGCTGCGCCGGTCGGCCGCGGTGTTTCAGCCCGGCAATCTGCTGCGATAATCGCCCACTCCTGCGCGAACATCGCGCATCCATCCGCGCACCCACGATGAAAAAGCCCGAACTCGACCGACGCGACTGGATTGCCGGCCTGGAAAAAGGCCTGATGATCCTGGAAGCATTCGACAGCCAGCACGCACGCATGACGCCCACCCAGGCCGCCGCGCGCACCGGTCTCACGCGCACGGCCGCGCGGCGCTACCTGCTGACGCTCGAATCGCTCGGCTACGTCTACACCGACGGCAAGCTGTACGGACTCACGCCGCGCGTGCTGCGGGTCGGCTGGTCGTACTTCGATTCCGCCCGCCTGCCGCGCACGGTCCAGCCCTATCTGCAGCAACTGAGCGCGTCGTTGAACGAATCGGCGTACGTCAGCGTGCTCGACGGCTGGGAACTCGTGTTCATCGCGCGCAACGGCGTGTCGCGCGTGATGACGACCGGCTTCGTGCTCGGCGCGCGCGTGCCGGCGCCGCTGACGTCGCCGGGCGTCGTGCTGCTCGCGCATCATCCGGATCGCGAAGCCGTGCGCGCGTGGCTCGACGCCACCGAACTGCCGCCGTTCACGCCGCACACAATCACCAACAAGGCGCGGCTGCTCGAACAGGTCGACCGGGCGCGCGACGCCGGTTTCGCGGCGATCGAACAGCAGTTGCAGGTCGGCGTGCGCGGGATCGCGGTGCCGCTGAAGAACCGTCACGGCGAAGTGGTCGCCGCGCTGAGCACGAACATGCCGATCGGCGCGGAGACGGCCGACGACGCCGTGCGGCGCGTGCTGCCGCACCTGCAGGAAGCCGCGCTCGCGATGCTCAACGTGCTGTAGCGGCGGGCGGCGCCACCGTCATCCGATCCGCCACCATCGCGGCAGCAGATCGCGCACTTCGCGCCTTCGGTAACGGTCGTCGATCAGGTGCACGACGCCTTCGTCGTGCTCGGTGCGGATCACGCGCCCGGCCGCCTGCACGACCTTCTGCAAGCCCGGGTACAGGTACATGTAGTCGTAGCCGTTGCCGAAGCGCGCCTCCATCGCGCGCCGCATCTGCTCGTTGACGTCGTTGACCTGCGGCAGCCCGAGCGTCGCGATGAACGCGCCGATCAACCGTTCGCCGACCAGGTCCACGCCTTCCGAGAACGCACCGCCCAGCACCGCGAAGCCGACGCCGCGCCCGCCCGCGTCGAAGCGCGCGAGAAACGCGTCGCGCTCGCTTTCGGCCATGCCGGGCGCCTGCGCCCACACGGGCACGTCCGGATGGCGCGCCTGCATCAGCGCAACCACGCGCCCCAGGTAGTCGAAGCTGCTCAGGAAGCCGAGGTAGTTGCCGGGCCGCGCCGCGTATTGCGCGGCGATCAGGTCCGCGATCGGTTCGAGCGAACGGTCGCGGTCGCGCCAGCGCGTCGACACGTGGCTCGCGACGCGTACCGTCAGTTGCTCGGCGCGGAACGGCCCGTCGACGTCGAGCCAGCCGGTATCGCCGGGCAACCCGAGCGTGTCGCGGTAGAAATGAAACGGGCTCAGCGTACCCGAGAACAGCACGGTCGCGCGCGCGGCTTCGTAGCGTGGCGCCAGAAAGCCGGCCGGGATCACGTTGCGCACGCACAGCGTCGACTGGACGCGGCGGCGCCGGCTGGCCGACGCGACGCCGTCGAGCGCCGGCTGGCGCGGCATCGGTTCGCCGTGCAGCGTCGCGTCGAAGAGGGATGCGCTGTCGAACGCGTCCGCGAGCACGCCGAACTGGATCGCCTCGAAATGAAAGCGCAGCAGCGCGTCACCGTTCGCGCGCGGCGCGTCGGTCAGGTGTTCGCCGATCGCCGCGACGAGGTTCTGCACAGCCGACACGATCGGGCCCGGAATCTCCGGATACGCGGCATAGCGCTCGGCCTGCGCGCGATTGACCGTGCCCCACGCGCGGGCGAGCCGGTCGAACGCCTTGCGCAGCGCCGCGGGAGCGGCTTCGCGCGCGGCCGCGAACGCGAACGGATCGAGCGACGCGCTGTACATCTTGCGCGCGCGGTCGAGCAGGTTGTGCGCTTCGTCGACGAGCACGCCGACGCGCCACTGGTTCTGCTGCGCGAGCGTATGCAGCATCGCGCTGCCGTCGTAGTAGTAGTTGTAGTCGCCGATCACCATGTCCGACCAGCGCGCGAGTTCCTGGGCCAGATAGTACGGACAGACGTCGTGCGCGAGCGCGGCTGTGCGCACGGTATTGCGATCGAGCAGGCCGGCCTCGATCGCCGCGTCGCGCGCGGCCGGCAGCCGGTCGTAGAAACCTTGCGCGAGCGGGCACGATTCGCCGTGGCACGCGCTGTCCGGATGCTCGCACGCCTTGTCGCGCGCGACGAGTTCCAGCACGCGCAGCGGCAGCGCGGGCGTGCCGGCGCCGAGCGTCGTCGCCGCTTCGAGCGCGAGCGCGCGGCCGGGCGTTTTCGCGGTCAGGAAGAACACGTGATCGAGCTCGCCCTCGCCGCACGCCTTCAGCAGCGGGAACACGGTGCCGACCGTCTTGCCGATGCCGGTCGGCGCCTGCGCCATCAGGCAGCGCTCTTCGCGCGCCGCGCGATAGACGGCCACCGCCAGCTCGCGCTGGCCGCTGCGGAACCGGCCATGCGGAAAAGTCAGCGCACGCAACGCCGCATCGCGCGCCGCGCGATGGGCCGTCTCGCGCTCCGCCCAGCCGACGAAGCACGCGCATTGCTCGGCGAAGAACGCCGCGAGCGTGCTCGTGTCCAGCGTTTCAGTCAGCACGGTCTCGCGCTCGGACACGATGTCGAAATACACGAGCGCGACGTCGATTTCCGCGAGGCCGCGCGCGTCGCACATCAGGTGCGCATAGACCTTCGCCTGCGCCCAGTGCAGCGCGCGGTGGTTGGCCGGCATCGCGTCGAGGCTGCCGCGATAGGTCTTGATTTCCTCGACGCGGTTTGCCATGGGATCGTAGCCGTCCGCGCGGCCGCGCACGGTGAGCGTGCCCCACGTGCCCGTCAGCGCGATCTCGGTTTCGTAGCGCGCGCCGCGCTTCGACGTGACCGCGCCGTGGCCGGCGATGCCTTCGAGCGCGGTCGGCGCGGGCGTGAAGCGCAAGTCGAGATCGCCGCGCCGCGCGGTGAACTCGCACATCGCCCGCACCGCGACGACGTAGCTCATGCGGACAGCCCTGCCGCTTCGGCGTGCGCGACGCCCGCGCCGGCCCACTCGACATCGACGACGCGCACTGGAATGCCGTGCGCGACGCAGTACGCGAGCCAGCGCGTCTGGTTGTCCTGCAGCCGGTCGCCGGGGCCCTTCACCTCGATCAGCTCGTAGCGGCGCTCGCCGGGCCAGAAGCGGACGAGATCGGGCAGCCCCGAGCGGTTGCTGCGGATATCCGCGAGCAGGCGCGCGAACCACAACCGCAAGTGCTCGGGCGGCAGGCACGCGAGCGCCTCGTCGAGCAACGCTTCAGTCAGCACGCCCCAGAACACGAACGGCGACTGCAGCCCCGCCTTCGTCGCGAAATGCCGGCGGATCGTGTCGCGGTACGTGCCTGAATCGAGCTGCGCGAAGCACGCGGCGAACGCGTCCGCGCGGCGCGCGGCGAAATCGGGCGCGTGCAGGTCGGCCGGGCCGCGCTGGAACGGGTGGAAGAACGCGCCGGGCACGGCCGCGAACACGGGCTCCCAGCACAGCAGCCCGAACAGCGAATTGATCAGCGTGTTTTCGACGTAATGGACCGGCGAAGCCGGCTGCGCGAGATGGTCGCGCACCGCGAATTCGACGCTGACGAATGCGTCGGGGCGCGCGAGCACGAGCGTCTCGCGCGGCACGTCGGCCGCGGCGGCCGCGCGTTCGACGCGCTGGCCGAGCCGGCGCTGCAGGCGCGGCAGCATGCGCTCGACGCGCTGGCGTTCCTCGTCGCTCTCGAAGCCGCCGCGAGCATCGAGCGCCAGCGCGAGCGCGTCGTCGTCGCGCCCGCAGCGTTCGAGCACGCGGATGCGCCGGTGGCGGCTGCCGGGCCATGCGCTGCGCGCGTACGCGTCGAGCGCGGCGGCCCAGTCGGCGCGGCGTTCGCACGTCTGCCCGAGCGCGAACAGCAGTTTCGCGCGGCGCGTCGCGAGCCACGGCTGCGCGCAGCCGACCGCGTCGAGCGCGCGTACCAGGTCGTCGAACGGCAGATCGTCGGGCCACGCGTCGAGCGCGTCGCGGCACATCTGCAGCGCGAGATACGCGTCGACGTCGCCACGCTGCTGGAACGCGCGCGACGACGGCGCGATCGGCACGCTTTCGTACTGGAACACGCCGAGATCGGCGAGCACGAACTCGCTCCAGTCCTGATGGAGATTGCCGAAGAACATCAGCCGCAGCCGGTCGCACAGCGCGCCGACCGTCACGCGCAGCACGCGGTCGCCGGCCTGCGCGCACCATGCGTCGAGCGGCTGCGCGACGTCGTGCGCGGGCCGCAGCCGTTCGAGCCATTCGGGCTTGCGCTCGCCCGCATACGCGGCGAGCGACGGGAAGATGCGCAGCAGATCGGCCTTGGTCGACAGCGCGAACAATTCGTCGAGCGTCAGCGCGGGCGCCGGATCGACCCAGCTGAGCTCGACGAGCGGCGCGGCAGCAGCGAGCGCGCAGCCGATTTCGTCGTACACGAGCTTGCTGGCGCGGAAGTCGGACCCGTTGCGCATCAGCATCCGGACGAGCAGCGCGCGCGACGCCTGCGGCAGCGTCGCGAAATGCCGGACGAAGGCGTGCTCGTGCGCGTCGAACAGGTCGTCGTAACGCTCGCCGAGCCAGGCCAGCGCGCGTTCGAAATTGGTCAGGTAGTAAAACGCCGGGGGCGTCGGCGAAGCAGGCGTCACGGGGTTTGATCACTGTACATTTGTACAGGTCGGAATCATATCAAATGTGACGGGCAATGCCGCGCGCCGCATCTGCCCTCTGCTGCCCGGCCCCGGTCAGAACTGGTAATTCACCGACATGTCGAACACCCCGTTGGTCGACTGCTGCGTGATCGGGCTGCGCGCCGCGCGGCCGACGAGCTGCTCGATCGCGCCGTCCATCGTGACGAACCAGTGCTTGTTCACGAACCAGACCATCGTCACGCCCACGCCTGCCGACTTGATTCCCGCACCCGACGAATAAGCCGGCAGCCCCGAGCGCGCGGCGGCGCCCTGGCTCACGCCGAACCAGCTGTTCATGTAGCGCGAATCGGCGAACGACACGGTCGGCCCCGCGAACCAGAAGAATTTTTCGTTGCTGCCCGGCATCGGCATGTACGCGGAGAAATCGCCGACCCAGCCGTTCGAGCCGCCGAGGCTGCGCCGGATGTCCGCGCGCAGCACGAGCGGAAATTCCTTCGAGATCACGTAATCGGCCGACAGTTTCATCACCGGTGCCGCGTTGATGTTGTCGAGGCCGTTCAGATGCTCGCTATCGTCGGCCGAACGGCGCCCGAGGTCATAGCCGACCGACAGGCTCACGCGCCAGTTCGGCCCGCGCAGCACGTTCGCGCCGAGGCCTTCGCCCGTCGACAGGAAGAACAGGTCGCGATAGCGGACGTCGAGATTCGGGCCACCCAGCACGCGATATCGGTCGGAGCCCGCATAGCGCGGCTGCAGCGTCATCGCGGCGCCGACGCTGACATTCCACGTGGAGATGTTCGGATCGAACAGTTTCTCGAGCGGCACGCCGGCCGAGTATTGCCATTCGCCGAGCGGCGAAGGGGTCTGGGCCGACGCGTCGCGGGCGCCGGCCGCGGCAAGCGCCGCGCAGGCCGACAGGCCGGATACGAACCGGCGTGCGCCGGGTGACAGCAACGGGCGAGCAACAGTCATCAAGGCGGTCTCCGTCGGTTGCACGAAACGAACCTGAGGGAAAGCGCGTTGCGCCTCTTCGGCTGCAATGGCCGGCAGCCTGCGGCGCGAACGTAGCATGCGCTGAATTAACGGACATCCTACGCGACGCGCGCTCAGACGCAAAGCGCCCGCTGCGCGCGGGCACCTTGCCTAGTCCGGAACGATCCGGGAAGCGTTGCGGAATCAGAAACGCTCGACGTGATAGTCGCCGGCGAGCGCGGCCGTGCTGCGCGTCGACATCATCCGCGAGAAGCCGTCGGCGAGCCGTCCGAGCGCGAGCTGTTTCTGGCTGGCATCCCAGTGCGTATAGGTGTCGTACGCGGCATCGTCGAACGAGACGGTCACGGCGGCCGGACGGCCGCTCGCGCGAAAGCCGATCTGCAGCACGCCGCCCGGCAATTCCTCGATGTGATAGCGCAGCGAGCGCGATTCGAAATAGCGGCCCAGCACCTGAGCGATCGCGCGCTTGTCTGGTGATTGCACGTGAATGTCCATGAGGGTCCTCCTTTTCAGTGTTCGCGCGGCCGGTTGCGGCGCACCGCTTCCGCCCGGCATCCGGATCGGCGGCGGGCGCGACGGCGGGTCGCCCTGCGGCAGCCCTTCGGGCACCGGCGGATCGACTGGATCGTCGTGCCCGGGCGGTGGCGGGTCCGGGACGACGTCGGGTGTCGTCGGCTCGGGGCGGTGCAGCGTGGATGGCGTATTCATGTCACTCCCGCGCGACGGCGCGCATCTCGATGGCACCGCGACCGCGCGCAAGCGGCGTGCCCGCTCCCGCGCAATGCACGGCTTCGATGGGCGCCGCGCGGTCAGTCGGCGTAGGCCGCCATCACCAGCCACATCGTGCGCCCTTCCGCGATCAGCCGCACCGCGAGCGCGAACGGATCGGACGGCGCGCATTGCGCGACGAGCGCCCGCTGCGCGCGCCCGGGGCCGTCGTAGACCGTGTCGTTCAGTTCGCGCACCTCGTCCTTGCCGTCGAACACGCGCCGCTCGGGCCGATAGACCAGTGATTCGCGCTTCCATGTATCGAAACGCTCGCGCACGCGCGCGAAATCGCCGCCGCATACGCTCGCGTCGTAACGTATCCTTTCCTGGGATGCATTCATCACGATGTCCTCTCGTCCGCGCCGACGCCGCGCCGCGCATGTCCGCGCACCCGTCCGGCTTCCCCGGCGCGCAAGCACCGTGCCGTCGCCGCCGTACAGGCACGGCGCTTGCGCCCGCATCAACGACCAAGGAGGTTCGACCATGACCGTTCAAGCCACCGGCCGCCACGACGCCGTGTCACCGGCTGCCGGACTGCTCCAGCTCGCCACGTCGCGTCCGCCGTCCAAAGACAGGACGGAGGAACGCATCGACGAGGGGCTCGAGGAGACGTTTCCGGCCAGCGACCCGCCCGCCGTCGGCGGCGCGACCCGTATCGACCCTGCCAAGCCGTCCGGCGAGCACCCACGTCGCACGCCGCACGTCCCTTCACCGCCCCCCGATCACGGCTGACGGCGGCACCCGGCTCGCGGTGCGCTGCGGCGCATCGGCGTGCCGGAGCAATCCGGAGTGTTGTGATGAAACGCCTTGAACGCAGATGGCATGAAATCAGCGGCGCCGCCGGCGTCGCCGCGCTGGCGGCCATCGAGAGCGCAGTCGTGCTCGCGATCGTCGCGATGACGGGCATCGGCCACTGACTTCCCGCACCGCCGGTTCGCGGCTGCCGCCGTGGAAGATGTACAAGCGGGCTGGCAAATTTCTCCGTCGCCCGGCCGTCGAGGCCCGGCGTGTACGGCGTGCCCGCGGCACGCCACCTGCTTCTGAACCGTTTCGCTCACGAAGGAGGCGTTCATGTATCGCGTCAACGAGATCATGTCGCGCGACGTGGTGTGCGTCGCGCCGACCGACACGATTCGCCATGCGGCCGAACTGATGCAGCGCTTCGATATCGGCGTGCTGCCCGTTTGCGACGGCACCGAGCTCGTCGCGATCGTGACCGACCGCGACCTGGCGGTACGCGGGCTGTCGCACGGCCATTCGTCCGATACGCCGGTGCTGGCGGTCGCGTCCACGCCGGTGCAGTGGTGCGTCGAGGACGACGGTGTCGGCGACGTCCAGCAGCGGATGGCCGACGTGCAGCTGCATCGCTTGCCGGTGCTCGACCGCGGCATGCGGCTGGTCGGCATCGTGTCGCTCGGCGACATCGCGACGCGCGCGGGCGGCCCCGAGCGCGACGAGCTCGCCAATACGCTCGAGGACGTGTCGCTGCCGCGCCGGCGTTGACCGGCGCCCGCGCATTCCGCGCGGGCCGCCCGGGTGCCGCTTCGACCAGGAGGTTTTCGATGACAACGGACAGACCGTCGCGCGACGACGCGCGCATTGTCGGCGACAACCGCCGCACGGCCGGCGGCGGGCCGGGGCCCGACGTGATGGCCGCCCGCACGCTCGAAGGCGATCGCGTGCTGACGATGGACGGCGACGACATCGGCAAGGTCACGGACATCATGCTCGACGTGCGTTCCGGCCGGATCGCGTACGCGGTCGTGTCGTCGGGCGGTTTGCTCGGGATCGGCGACAAGCTGCTCGCGGTGCCGTGGAACGTGCTCGTGCTCGATGTCGAGCGCAAATGCTTCGTGCTGCCCGTCGACACCCGGCGCGTGCGCGAAGCGCCCGGCTTCGACAAGGGGCGCTGGCCGGCAATGGCCGACCCGGACTGGGCCGAGGCGCTGCATGCGTACTACGGCAGTTCGCCGTACTGGCTGATCGAGGAAGGCGAAACGGCGCTCGACGCGCCGCCGTACGAGGCATCGCCGGGCGGCCCCGAGGACGGCAAGCGGTAGCGCCGCCGAAGCCAGCCGGTTGCGATGCAGGTCAGTGCGAGGTCAGTGCGCGGCTGCCACCGTTCGCGCGAGTTGCCGCGCGGCGGCCAGATGCGCGTTCAGCGTCGCCAGCGTGCCGGCCGCGAACGCACGGAGCTGCGGGTCTCGGCCATCGCGCGCCTCGGCTTCGTAGAGCCGGATCGCCTCCTCGTGCGTGCGCGGGCCTACCAGCGCAACATAGGCCGTGTCGAACGCGTGCCCCTCCTTCGTTCGCAATGCCGTCACCGCCGGATCGACCAGCATCCGCGTCTGGACCGGCACGCCCTTTTGCGTGCCAAGCTGCCGCAATTCGCCGGCGATGCGGCCGTGATCGTCGAGCATCCGGCGCGCGAACGCCTTCACGGCCGGGTTCGAAGAACGATCGAGCGCGAGCTGGCTGGCCTGCCGTTCCACCTTGCCGATCATGCCGGCCTTGTCGACGAACTCGGCGTCGATGCCGGTCGGACGCTGCGTCATGCCGGCCTCGTCGGCAGTCGTGCCGGGGCGGACGATGCCCGGCGCGACCTGAGTCGACGAAGCGGGCGGCGCCTGCGCATGCGAGAGCGCGAACGCCAGTGCGCCAGCGGCGGCGGCCGACAGGAATACCGCCGGCCGGCGCCCGTACCGGTTCATTCGAATCGTTGTCATCCGGGCCTCCGTGTATCGCGACGGAGCGGGCCGGCCGCTACCGGTCGTGCCCTTTGTGATGCGTACCGTCCGGCGCGACGTCGGCGATCACGCTCGCCAGCGTCGGCATGTCGACCGGCTTGCACAGATACGCGTCGAAGCCGGCCGCCATCACGCGGTGCCGGTCGGCGTTGCCGGCATGCGCGGTAACGGCAACGACAGGCAGGTGCCCGCCGCCGGCCGGCAAATGCCGGATGCGGTCGAGCAGCCAGAAGCCGTCGCCGTCCGGCATCGCGAGATCCGACAGCACGACGCTCGGCGGATGCCGCTCCAATGCGTCAAACGCGTCGTGGCCGGATTGCGCGGTCGATACCTGCGCGCCCATCGTTTCGAGCGCCGCGGCGAGGCTGGCGCGCGATGTGGCGTCGTCGTCGACGACGAGCACGCGCTGGCCGTCGAGCGTCCCCGCGTCCGATGTGTCCGTCGTTCGCGCCAGGTTCTCGGCCGGATCGTCAGTGTCCCAGCCGGCCGGCAGCGTGATCGTCACGGTCGTCCCGCGTCCGGCGCCCGCGCTCGTCGCGGCGACGTCGCCGCCGTGCAGCTGCGCGATGTTGCGCACGATCGACAGGCCGAGCCCGAGGCCGCGCTTCGGCGACGCGAACGCGCCTTCGGGCCGGCTGAAGATCTCGAACAGGTGCGGCAGGTATTCCGGCGCAATGCCTTGCCCCGTGTCGGCGACCGACAGCCGCACGCGCTCGCCCGCGCGCGTCAGCGACACGTTGATCCGCCCGCCCGGCGGCGTGAACTTGATCGCGTTCGACAGCAGGTTCGACAGGACCTGGCGCAAGCGTTCGTCGTCGGCCTGAATCACGCAACTCGGCATCGCGTACTCCGTCGACATCTCGAGCCCGTTCGCCTGCGCCGTCGCGTCAAGTTCGCGCACGGCGTCGCGCACGACCCGCACGAGATCGACCGGCACGCGTTCGAGGCGAAGCCGGCCCGTCGCGAGCGACGACGCGTCGAGCAGGTCGGCGACCATGTGCGACAGCGACCGCGCGCTGCGGTCGATCGCGTCGACTGCCTGTGCCGCGAGCTCATGCCCGTCGACGTTGCGCAGCACCTCGACCCAGCCGTAGATCACGTTCAGCGGCGTGCGCAGTTCGTGCGACACCGTGGCCAGCAGCTCGTCCTTCAGCCGGTTCGACGTGTCGGCCTGCACACGCGCGTCGCGCGCGCCGCGCAGCGAGCGCAGGTCGCGCCGCTCGTCGCGGCGGCGTTCGCGCGCTTCGCGCAGCGTCATTGACAGGCCCATGCAGTTGCCCTGCGCATCGACGATCGGCGACGCGGCGAAGGTCGCCCGAAAACGGGCGCCGTCGCGGCGCACGCACAGCACGTCGAGCGGCCCGACCGGCGCGCGCTGGTTCGCGAACGATGCGGGCACCGGATGGCGTCGCAACCAGCGCGGCGCGATCATCGCGACGACGTCGCGCCCGGCGGCCTGCGCCGCGTCGATCCCGAAGATCCGCCGCGCGGCCGGGTTCCAGCTCGTGATCCGCCGCCCGGCATCGACCCCGACGATCGCATCGGGCGAAGCGTCGACCACCCGGCGCAGCAGGCCGTCGTCAGGCACGTCCGGCAGGCGCGCGGCAGGCGCCGGCTCGCGATGCGGCGAGCGCGCGTCGGCGTCGCCTTCGTCGTCGGGTTCGCGCAGGCGGTCGTTCGCGAGCAGCGGCTTCACGGCCATCACGAGCACGCACTCGACGAAGCTGATCGCGACGAACGCGCCGGCCTGCGCGAGCAGCGTGGCGAGCGGCGCATCGCGCCACCACAACGTGCCGATCACGGCCACGCTCGCGGCGGTCGCGGCCAGGCCGCCGCCGAACGACGTCAGCCACGCGGCAGCCGCAACGCCTGCATAGAAAGGCAGCGGCGCAAACGGCGCGTGCTCGCCGACGGCCCGAATCGCCCACGCCTGCAGCGCGGACGCCAGCCCGACGGCCAGCACGACCCATGCGCCCTGCCGTAGCACCTCACGGGTCAGAGTTTTCATTGCATCCTTGCCTCGCGCCGGCTTCCGCCATGCGGCGTCGCGCCGCTTTGCGGCCATCCTGCCTGCCGTCGAGCGTGCCGGGCGAGCGTGGACGCGTCCGCAAACCACGTGCCCGACGCGGGCATGAATCGGTGTTCGGGCAGAAGATGGCCGGACGGCGTGTGGGGCGGGCGGTCTATCGCATCGCAACCGGCCCGGCACCGGGTCGATGCCGCCGTTTGCCGCGGCGGAATACGGCAGCGATCGGCTTTTTCATCGGTTTCTGTAAAAAAGCACCGATATGGCGCGCGGAAAGACCGATGAAGTAAGGCTTCCGCCCTCGCCGCGTACATTGGAAATTCCTATTCCGCGGCACCTTCACGGCCGTTTCGCTGTCGATGATAAATATTGCAACGAACGGAACGCGTGATGCCGATTTTCAAAACGGCCCGCTGATGCCGATGGGTGAAACCGCAAACCGGTCGAAGCAGCGTGCAGACGACCGCCGGCTGTCCGGCCGGTCCTCTGCGATGCGCACGCTGCTCGGCCGCATCGAGAAAATCGCGCCGACCCGCGCCAGCGTGATGATTGCCGGCGAAAGCGGGGTCGGCAAGGATATCGTCGCGCGCCGGCTGCACGATCTCAGTGCGCGGCGGGACGGCCCGTTCGTGCCCGTGAACTGCGGCGCGATTCCGCCCGATATCGCCGAATCGCAACTGTTCGGGCACGAGAAAGGCAGCTTCACCGGTGCGATCGCGCAGCGGGAAGGCTTCTTCGAAGCCGCGCGCGGCGGCACGCTGCTGCTCGACGAGATTGCGGAAATGCCCGCGTCGCTGCAGGTGAAGCTGCTGCGGGCGATCGAGTCGAATGCGATCGTGCGGGTGGGCGGCACCGAGCCGATTCCGCTCGACGTGCGCATCGTGTCGGCCACGCGCCACAACCCGGCCGAGGCCGTGCGCGACGGCCGGCTGCGCGAGGACCTGTTCTACCGCCTCGCCGCGTTCGCGCTGTACGTGCCGCCGCTGCGCCAGCGCGACGGCGACGTCGAGACGATCGCGCAGGAATTCGTCGCGTCGCTCAACGCGCGGCACTGCTCGCACAAGCGGCTGACCGATGCTGCGATCGCGGCGCTGCGCGCGTATTCGTGGCCCGGCAACGTACGCGAGCTGCACAACACGATCGAGCGCGCGTACATCCTGTCGGACGAAGGCATCGACGTCGCGCTGCCGAAGCAGGCAATGCCGCCTGAGCGCATGTCGGACAACGCGATGGCGCTGCCGCTCGGCGCGACGCTGCACCATACGCAGCAGCGCTTCATCGCGGCGACGCTGCGCTACTTCGACGGCGACAAGCCGCGCGCGGCGAAGGCGCTCGGGATCAGCCTGAAGACGCTCTACAACCGGCTCGCGCTGATGCGCGACAGCGGCCGCTCGTGAGCGGCGCGGCCGCACCTCCGCGGGGCTCGGTTACGCCACCTTGAATCGCCCAACCGTCGTCGCCAGCGCGTTCGCCTGCGACTGCAGCGCGGTCGCGGCGGCGGTCGACTGTTCGACGAGCGCCGCGTTCTGCTGCACCATTTCGTCGAGCTGCGTGACCGCGCGATTCACTTCCTGGATGCCGCGCGTCTGCTCGTTCGCCGCGTGCGTGATCTCGGAGATGATGGTCGTCACGTTCGACACGTTGGAGACGATCTCACGCATCGTGTCGCCGGCCTGGCGCACCTGCCCGGACCCGGCCGACACGCTCGCGACCGTCGATTCGACCAGCACCTTCACTTCGCGCGCGGCCTGTGCGCTGCGTTGCGCGAGGCTGCGCACTTCCTGCGCGACGACCGCGAAGCCGCGGCCCTGCTCGCCCGCGCGCGCTGCTTCGACGGCCGCGTTCAGCGCGAGGATGTTGGTCTGGAACGCGATCCCGTCGATCACGCCGATGATGTCGCCGATCCGGCCCGACGCTTCCTCGATCTTCTCCATCGTCGCGACGACGTCCGACACGACCACGCCGCCGTGTGACGCGATCCGCGACGCAGCCGCCGCGCGCTCGTCGGCCTGGCCGGCCGCCGCGGCCGACTGGCCGACGGTCGCGGTGATCTCTTCCATCGATGCGGCCGTTTCCTCGAGGCTCGCCGCCGCCGATTCGGTGCGCGACGACAGGTCCTGGTTGCCCGCCGCGATCTCGTTCGCGGCCGTGCGCACCGATTCGCTCGCGTCGCGGATCTCGCGCATCACATCATTCAGCTTGTCGACGAAGCTGTTGAACGAGCGCGCGATGTCGGCGACTTCGTCGCGGCCGTCGGCCGGCAGGCGCTGCGTCAGGTCGCCGGCACCCGAGCCGATCGCGGCCATCGCCTGGCGCACCTGCGACAGGCGGCGGAACGCGGTCGCGGTGATCGCGCCGATGATCAGCGACGCGATGCCGACGATCACGACCAGCGTGATCAGCGACGCGGTCAGCAGCGAGCGCATCCCGGCCGTCGCTTCGGACTTGTCGAGCAGCACCAGCGCATACCAGTCGGTGCCCGGCACGGGCCGCGCGCGCACCAGCTTCGCGTCGCCGCCGACGCTCACCTCGACCGGCGCGTTTGCCGCCGCGACCGTCGCGGCGCTCATCGCGCCGAGCTCGGGCGATACGTCGGCAACCGGCTTCAGCGTGAGCTTCGAGTCCGGATGCGCGACGATGTGGCCGCTGCTGTCGATCAACATCCCGAAGCTCGCGGGCGTCGGGCGGATCGACTTCACGTTCGCGATCACGCTGTCCATCGCGACGTCCGCGGCGACGACGCCCTTCAGCGCGCCGTCGCGCAGGATCGGCACCGCGAACGTGACGACGAGGTTGCCCGTGCCGGCGTCGACGTAAGGCGGCGTGACGACCGGCTTGCCGGCCTGCGCGGCCTGCTTGTACCACGGGCGGCCGGTCGGGTCGTAGTCGGGCGGGATGCCGGTCGGGTCGGAGAAGCGGAACGCCTTGTCGGCATAGCCCGCGTAGACGTTCGTGAAGCCGCCGGCCGCGGCCATCTGCTTGAACACCGGCAGCGGATCGGGCGTCAGCGCGGCATCCTGCAGCGACGCGATCATCCGGCTGCGGGTGGCGACCCAGTCGGCGATCCCGACCACGTGGCCGCTCGCGACGGAGGTCAGGTTGCGGTCGATCGCGTCGTCGTTGTACGAGCGGGCGATGAAGTAGTTGATCAGCGTCGTGGCGACGAGCGCGAATACGACGATGGCGACGCACGCGGCGAGGATGCGGGCGCGGATGGACGAGAGCATGGCAACGACTCGGTAAGGGAGCGCGAACGCCCGGTGGACGATTTCACCGGGTAAACGGCAAATCGCGCCGCTTACTTGAGGCCGTCGTGACAATTCAGTGAACTGTATGACGAACGAATGCGGTAACTGTCGGCAGATCGTCAGGATGGCCGCGCCCGACCAGCGCCCGCGCGCTCGCCTTCGGGCGCGGCCATGCGGGAATCACCGGGCGTTGCGGGGCGCCCGGCTCGCCGTCGACCGCATGCATGAATGTCGATCGGGGCCGGGTCGTGGCCCGGTGAGACGGATCGGGTAACGTCCGCCGCGTCAGCCGCGGCGTTTGCCCGTCACAGGCGATGGCTCGGGCGCGGATCGGCTTCCGTGGACGCCGTCCCGGCCCGCGTGTCGCTGTCGAGGGCGTCTCGCTGGCGCATCCGTTCGCGCAGATGCCGGATCGCGAACACGTGGATGTAGTCGTGCACGCGCGCGCCGGACGACAGCACGCGCACTTCGTCGTCGAGCATTGCACGCAACTGATCCGCGTCGATCGCGCGTTGTTCGGCAGCTTCCTTGAGTGAATCGAGCATATTGTCCTTGGACATCGACGAACTCCTGACGGTCGAGGAACGAAAAAGATGACGGTACTGGAAGCTTAAACACTGGACGGCCGCGCGGCGTGCGATGCGCCGGCGCGTATTTGCGCGCGATCAACGGCACGTTGCGTGCCGCCGTGCCGATCCGTCCCCGGACCGGCCGCGCTTGGGCTCGCGGCGCAAACTGCCCGCGAACGAGACTGGAAGCCCTGCCACGCCACCCCGGGCGCGGCACAGGCGACGGGCGAACGATGGAACGCCGCGCGACGCCGATGCAGTGGCCAACTTAGACCGTCCAAAATCATGCGTCAAGCGACGCCCGCCACGCGCTGTCCATTCGTCGGAACGAACGCGCCGGATCGCCGCCGAACCGGCGGATCGGCCGATCGGCCGCCACGCGTGTCAGCGGATTCCGATACGGGCCGCGCAATCCCTGACAGAGACTTCAGCGCGCGCCGCTTGGCAGCGCGCTATCGCCATACGATACTGGTGACATGGACGAAACGTTCATACCGGTCATCGCTCAGCCGGCCATCGAGCCGGCATGCGGGATCTGGCGCAGGAGACCAACCATGACACATCGCAACTTTCCGGGCCGGGACGGCAGATGCCAGCGGCGCGCGTCGGACAACGCACGCGCCCTGCCCGCCCAGGCCGTATCGGCCGGCAACCGCCCGTCCGACAATCTCGATGCCTTGCTTGCGCTCGCACGCGAGGCCGGGCTGCTCGTCATGCTCGACGGGCAGATCGGCCGCGAAAAGTACCAGAGCGTCGCGGGGTCGGTTCTCGCGCTGCAACGGTTCGCCGCGGCACTCTGCGCGCGGGCCGCGCCCGACGCGCCGGCCGTTGCGGAACCACGCCGCAAGGCGCGCCCCGGCTGGCCGCACGCGAACCGTCTGCGCAACCGCACGTGCAGCGCGTGTGCGCCGCTGCATGTCGTGCGCCAACACCCGCATGTACGCCGCGGTGCGGGCCACCGGCACGACCTGAGGTCGATTCTTCGCGCCACCTGAACGCGCAGGCAGCCGGTACGGCACGGGGCGTGCCACGGCTGCGCACCGCGCAACCTTTGCAGCGCCTGCCGCGTGCCGGGCAGGTACGGCAGCGGCGCGCATGCGGTAACCCTCGCCGATCCGCATCGGCGCCATCACGCAACATTACGCGCCGTTCCATACGGCAGCATCGACAACGATTCCTGCGGGGAAAGAAATCCAGACGGGGCCAATAACGCGAACGCGGAAAGCGGACGGGGTGACGCTCACCCCGCCCGTCCTCCAAGGCAGCCGTCGGCTGCCTACCCTCGTGCCGGAGAGTTCCAGGTCGGATGGCGCGCCACCACCCGGTACATGCGGCGCGGCTCCCGAAAATGATGTGACGGCAGATCGCAGCCATTGGCAGGCCGTTCGTTGCCTGCGCTCAACCCGACTGTCGTCGCGCATGCACGACCGACCGGCTGCGTCGCCGGATGTTCCGTCAATGTCTCACGCGATGCGCGCCCCGTTTCTGATGCAGGTCAATTCAAACCCGCTTCGATCGCGACAGCGCGCTTCACTCGGCTCCGCGCACGAGCAGCACGGGCACCTGCGCGAGGTGCGCGACGCGGCGCGCGACGCTGCCGATCAGCCAGGCGGCGATGCCGCGCCGGCCGTGCGTGCCGACCACCAGCAGTTCGGCCCGCCAGTGCACGGCGTCGCGCATCAGCGCATGGGCCACGTCGTCGCTCGTCGCGCGGGTTTCGACGACGCTGCGCTTGGACGGGTTCCCGGTCGCATGGAACAGCGGGCCGATCTTCGCCAGCGCATCCTCGCCTTCCGCGCGATACGCATCCTCGAGTGCGCGCACCGGCACGATATCGGTCAGACGAACCGCGCGATCGATCACGTACGCCGCGTACAGCAACGTCGTCGGCGCCGCGAAGCCGAGCCCGACGCGCGCCGCGTGCAGCGACGGCTCGCTGCCGTCGACCGCGAACATCAGACGCTGCAGCATGCCGTCCGACGGCCGCGCATAGTCGGCCGGCACGATCAGCAGCGCGCAGCGCGCGCGCGTCGTCAGCGTGTCCGACATCGCGCCTTCGACGAGCCGCAGCAGCCCGTGATGCGGATTCGCGCCGACCACCAGCGCGTCCGCGCGCCACGCCGCCGTGTCGTTCACCAGCGCATCG
The DNA here is from genome assembly GCF_001883705.2 of Burkholderia catarinensis. Taxonomy (GTDB): domain Bacteria; phylum Pseudomonadota; class Gammaproteobacteria; order Burkholderiales; family Burkholderiaceae; genus Burkholderia; species Burkholderia catarinensis. The sequence continues at coordinate 325,374 of NZ_MDEQ02000003.1, read as the reverse complement.
GCGACCGTGCCGCCCGTCACCGACGTATCAACGATGGCCTGCTCGACCTCGATGCCGGTGCCGGCGAACAGCGCCTCGATCCGCGCGTTGACGGCTTGCGCTTCGCGCATCATGTCCTCGCGCGCGGACGTCAGCAGCGCGTCGATGCGCGGGATGTCGGGCAATACGAGGCGCGGGTTGTCGATTGCGCAGACAATGCGCAATCGCATGCCCGGACGCAGCAGCGTGCGCGCGTAGCGTGCGGCGGACAGCGATTCGGGCGTCAGATCGACGGCCAGCGCGATCCGCTCGAGCGTCGGGATGGACTGGGCAGGCTGCATGACGAAGACCTCCGTGCGTACGCGTCGTCGCGGAACGGCGACGGAAGCTTCGCGCGGAAGCGGCGCGCGGCGGCCGCCGCGGTCGCAGGGATCGGCGGGTAGCCACGCGAAACTCGGACAAGCGATTCGTTCAGCATAGGTCGTCCAGCCCGCGCGCGCATGATCGCGATCAACGATCGCCCAGCGCCTGCCCGTGCCGCTTACGACTTCGTCGGCACCGATGCCGCCGGCCGGTTCGCGTAGAACAGCGCATACGCGATGCCGAGCAGCACGATCCACACCGGCCCGATCACGAGTGCGACGCGCGTATCGGGCGTGAACGCCATCAGCACCACGACCAGCGCGAGAAATCCGAGCGCGACGAACGAACCGAGCGGATAGAACGGTACGCGGATCGGCAGGCGCGCGATCTGGTCGGCCGACAGCGTGCGGCGAAAGCGCATCTGCGCGATCAGGATCACGCCCCACGTCCAGATCGCGCCGAACGTCGACACCGACGTGAGCCACGTGAACACGTGCTGTGGCGCGAGATAGTTCAGCAGCACGCCGATCAGCAGCAGCGCGACCGATACGATCACGCCGTACACCGGCACCCCGTTGCGGTTCACGCGGCCGAGCTTGCTCGGCGCCTGGCCCTGCTGCGCGAGGTTGTAGAGCATCCGCGCGGTGCTGAACAGGCCGCTGTTGCACGACGACAGCGCCGCGGTCAGCACGACGAAGTTGATGATGCCGGCGGCGGCCGGGATGCCGAGCCGCGAGAACGTCATCACGAACGGGCTGCCCTGCGTGCCGATCTGGTCCCACGGATAGAGCGACATGATCACGAACAGCGCGCCGATGTAGAAGATCAGCACGCGCCAGAACACCGAGTTCACGGCCTTCGTCAGCGACTTCTCCGGGTTGCGCGCCTCGCCGGCCGTGAGGCCGAGCATCTCGACGCCGAGATACGCGAACATCACGATCGGCAGCGCGGCGATCACGCCGTCGATGCCGTTCGGCATGAAGCCGCCGTGCGCCCACAGGTTCGAGATGCCGGTCGCGACACCGCCGTTGCCGATGCCGAACGCGATCATCAGCCCGCCGCCGATGATCATCAGCACGATCGTGACGATCTTGATCAGCGCGAACCAGAACTCGAATTCGCCGTACAGCTTGACCGCGATGAAGTTCACCGAACCCATCGCCGTGAGCGCCGCGAGCGCCCAGATCCAGTTCGGCACGTCGGGGAACCACATATGCATGTAGACGCCAACCGCCGTGATTTCCGCCATGCAGGTGACGATCCACACGAACCAGTAGGTCCAGCCGGTCAGATAGCCGGCGAGCGGGCCGAGATAGTCGCGTGCGTAGCGGCTGAACGCGCCGGACACCGGATTGGTGATCGCCATCTCGCCGAGTGCGCGCATGATCAGGAAGATCGCGATGCCGCCCAGCAGGTAGGTCAGCAGGATCGCCGGGCCGGCCGTGCGGATCGCGGTGGCCGAGCCGAGGAACAGTCCGACGCCGATCGTCGCGCCGAGCGCCATCAGGTTGATGTGCCGTTCTTCCAGCCCGCGGTGCAACTGGTCTTCTTCGTGTTTCAAATCCGTCTCCTGGCAGCCGCGAGCAGGCCGCCGTCATTGTGTCGATGTCAATGCGCGACCGTTCATGCCGATATGGCCTGCCGAAAACGAAATAATCCCTGCTGTCGTTTTCCAAATAAGAAACGACATGGATGCTGCGTCAATCCGATTGGAATCGCCACGGATTATCCGTATTTTCCGGAACAATCCGGAAAACGGATCGGGCCTTTCACGGAATACGCCCGAGCGGCCCGTGGGACGCGGTTGTGCGCGTGACGAGCGGCAACGGAATCAATCGCTTTCGGCGCGAACGAACGCGCGTCGAAGGTGCGCGATCAAGCGCACGCAATATGAAGGCGGGATTATATGGATGATCAGAGGTTTCACGCCAGCCGATTTTCTAAAAAATCGCGATGCGTGAAACCGGTGGTGGAATTCAAATGCGCGCGGCGGTGCGCGCGCATTTATTTCGACAACGTCGCGCGCACCGTATATTCGCCTTCGAGCGCACCATGTTCGGGACGCACGAAATAGCGCGACGCATCGAGATCGGCCGGCATCGGCTCGACCGGATAACCGTGTTTCTCCCACGCATCGAGCCCGCCCTTCAGCGCCCGGATGTTGTGGATCATCTTCTTGCGCTGCATCTTCGCGATGAGACGCTTCGCGGTCGCCTCGTTCGGGCACACGCAATAGACGACGATCGGCCGTTTCAGCATTTCCGGGTCGAGCAGGTCCGGCGAATCGAGATCGACCGGCACCGCGCCCGCGATCCGGTACGGTTCGCGCTCGCGGATCGCGCGCGGCCGCGCGTCGAAGATCAGCGGCGGCTCGTCCGACGTCATCATCTCGACGAGCTGCGGCGGCGAGATGCGCACCTGCGCGAGATAGCGGCGGAACTGCACACGGCGCACCCAGCGGTACAGCAGGAACGTGATGAAGATCGCGAGGAACGCGTCGAGAATCGTGCCGCCGCTCGCGCGCACCCACAGCACGAACTGGACGATCTGATCGTGAATGGCCGCGCCGCCGATCAGCCAGAATGCGGCCCACAGCGACGCGCCGGCCAGATCCCAGAACAGGAACACGCCGATGCCGATCGCAGTCGTGCCGAGCAGCGGCGCCGACACGAGGCCGAGGCCCGGCAGGAATTTGGAGAGCACCAGCAGCGGCGCACCATATCTTTCGAATACGTTACGCGCGAAGCGCAGCGTCGTGTCGAGCGACAGCGAGAAGCGCACGAGGCCGTTCAGCAGGCGCCGGCCGCGCGTGCGGCCCATGAAGAACCAAAGCGAATCGGCGAGCATCGTCGCGCCGATCGCCGCCGCGAACATGCTGACCCACGACGCCTGCCCCATCGCCGCCATCGTGCCGCCGAGAATCAGCATCGGCACGGCCGGCACCGGCACGCCGAGCTGCGTGATCAACACGCTCGCGAACACGGCCCACGGGCCGAGCGACGATGGAATAGCAATGGGAAAGTGCCACACGGCGGCGCTCCTGGAAGACATGCGGGCCGCGCGACGGGGGCTGTCGGTACGGCTGTGCAGCGACCGCCGCGGCACGTCCGCAGCCGACCCGGTGCATCACCGGCATTCTAAACGGGTTTGGCCGCGATCGCGCTGAACATACGTCGGCGGCGCGGGCTTCGGGCGGCTGCGCGTGCCGTCGGCGCACTCATGCGTCCGGGCGCGGCGCGAGCCGTGCGACGTGCTCCGCGTAGTCGGGAAACGCGGCGGCCAGCGCGGCCGCATCGGCCAGTTCGAATTCCGCGAACTCGAACCCCGGCGCGACCGTGCAGCCGACGAGCGCGACGTGCTCCGGCGACGCGCAGCGCGCGCCGAACCAGCTCCCGGCCGGCACGACCGCCTGGAACACGGTGCCCGGACGCGTGAGCGGGTTGCCGAGCCGATGGATCGTCAGCCCGTCGCGCTCGTCGAGCACCCACACTTCGATCGGATCGCCCGCATAGAAATGCCAGACCTCGTCGGAGCGGATCCGGTGCCACGACGAATACGCGCCGTCGCACAACAGGTAGTAGATCGCGGTCGACGCGGCGCGCGGCGCGCCATCGGCCGGACGCACGACCGACTCGGCCGCGCGGTAGGTTTCACGGAAATAGCCGCCTTCGGGATGCGGCTGCAGGTCGAACTGGCGAATCAGGTCGGTAGCGGAAATCGGCATGGCGGATGACGTCGGTAAGGTAAGGAACCGGGCATCCGGCGCGCGGCCCGCTCATCGCGGATGCGACCGGGTACCGCCGGATGCCGCGGCGTCGATCGCCGCGGCCATGCGCGCGGCGAACAAGCGGACACCGGTCGATGCTGCCAGAACTGCGGGGCGGGATGCAACCGCGGGCGCGCAATCGCGTCCATGCGAGCGCATCCGGAGCGCCGTCGCCGAACGACGCAATGGAAGCGACAGGCGCGCTCACGCGCGATGCGGCGCGCAGCGCGTCGCGCGTGTCATCAGGCAAACATCCGGCGAATGCGCGCGGCAGGCAGGCGCCCGAGCGCGACCGCCCAAGCGTCAGCGTCGCACCGCGTGCGTCACGCGGCCGCCGGCGCGCCCGGCTCGTCGTGCCGCACCAGCAGCACCGGCCGGTCGGCCGCGCGCAGCAGCGATTCCGCGACGCTGCCGAGCAGCAGCCGGCGCAGGCCGTGCCGCCCGCTCGTGCCCATCACGATCAGGTCGGCGTCGGCTTCGGCCGCCGTGCGCATCAGCACTGTCGCGACATCCTCGCCGTACGCGTCGAGCGCGCGCACGGTGCCCGGCACGCGCTGCTGCACGAGCACCGCTTTCGCGTCGTCGAGCACCGGCGTCGCGGCAGCGGTCGCGGCCGCATCGCCGTCGCGCTCGGCCGCGAAGCCCGCATCGACGTCGACGAGCTGCGGCCGATGCTCGACGACATAAGCGCAGGTGACCTCGCCGCCGGACGCCGCCGCGATCCGGATCGCCTCGTTCAGCGCGAGACGCGCGCTCGGGCTGCCGTCGAGCCCGACGAAAATCCGCTTGTACATGGTCCGTCCCTCCGACCGGGCACGCGTCGCGCGTTGCGCGACGGCGGCCCGTTATCGCAAGCCGGCCCGATGCCGGCTTGCCTGCCGAACAGTCTGCTCCACGTGCCGACGCGCCCGTTGACGCGCGTCAAGCGCGGCCGGCACGCCCGCTGCTTCGCGCCGTTAGCCGCAATTTCAGCTGACCCTATTACAAAAAATGTGTAAAACGCGCACAATTTCATCTTGAAAATAGACGTTGCACGCAGCCGGTGCGAGTTTTCCCCGGTTTTGCCGCGCGGCCCGAGTGCCCAGGGCCCGACAACACGAATCGCCATCGAATGACCGCCAGTGGAACCCCGACGCGTGACGCCCAAGGGCCCACGCGCCTCCAGATCATGTTACGCCAGCCGCTCGCGGCCGGCGTCGTTGCGCTATGCGTCGGCGCGGCGCTATCGCTCGGCGTCGCGCTGCTGGTGCGCGAGCAATGGCAAAGCGCCGTCCACACGCGCTTCGAACGCCGCACGACGCACGTGACCGCGATGCTGCGCCACGAGTTGCAGACCGGCGCCGCCGTGCTCGAAAGCGCACGCGGCGCGTTCGGCCTCGTTCCGGCCATGACGCCCGAGCAATGGCGCCGGTATGCGGAGACGCTCGACCTCGACGGCGGCCGCTCGCCGGTCCGGCAGATCGGCTATGTGCCGCTGCCGCCCGCGACGCGCAGCGCCCTCGCCGACGCGAAGCTGATGCCGGGCGGCCCGCTCGCGGCCGCGGCACTCAGCGCGCCCGTCTCGAACTCGCCGGTCGTGCGCTTCGGCGCGTCCGACGCGGCGCCGCTGGCGCGCGCGCTGCAGACCGGCGACATCGCGCTCGGCGTCCACCCGGCCGACGACGATACCTCCCACGACGCACGCACCCTCACGCTGTTCCTGCCCGTGACCGCGTCGCCGCATGCGCCCGCCACGCCGTCCGGCACGCGCGAAGCCGGCGCCGACGGGATGCTGTTCGCGGCGCTGAGCCCGCGGCGCCTGGTCGAGCGCGCGCTCGATGCGGAACGCGGAATCGACCTGTGGATGACCGCCGGCGGCGATCCGCGTGCGATCGTCAGCGCCGAGGCGACGACCGACGAAGCCTCGACGTCGCCCGACCTGATGCGGCGCACCGACGAGCTGAATTTCGGCGGCACCGTGCTGACGCTCGCCTATTCCGCGGACGGCCGCCCGAGCGCGACCGGCGCACAGCGCGCGGCCGGCACCGTGCTCGCCGCGGGACTGATCGCGTCGTTCGCGTTCGCGGTGCTCGTCCATGCGCTGCTGCGCGGCCGTTCCGGCGCCACCGCCGACTCCGGCGCGAGCAGCCGCGGCTTCCTCAACGAGGCGCGGATGATGGGCATCATCCGGTCGTCGATGGAAGCGATCATCACGATCGACGAAAAGCAGACGGTCGTGATCTTCAATCCGATGGCCGAGCAGGTGTTCGGCGTGTCCGCGATGGAGGCGATCGGCGCGCCGCTGTCGCGCTTCATCCCCGAGCGGTTCCGCGCCGCGCACGCGAAGCACGTCGACCAGTTCGGCGTGACGGGCGTATCCGAGCGGCTGATGGGCCGCCAGCGCGTGCTGTTCGGGCTGCGCGCGAGCGGCGAGGAGTTTCCGATCGAGGCATCGATCTCGCAGATCCGCGACGCGTCGGGCAAACTCTATACGGTGATGCTGCGCGACATCACCGAGCGGCTGCGTGCCGAGAACGCGCTGAAGCAGTCGCGCGAGGAGTTGCGCGAACTGTCGGCGAACCTGCAGAACGTGCGCGAGGAAGAAAAGACGCGCATCGCACGCGAACTGCACGACGACCTCGGCCAGCAGCTCACCGCGCTGAAGATGGACCTGTCGGTCGTCGAGCAGCAGTTGCGCGTGCCCGGCCGCGCGCAACCCGACGAAGACTTGCAGTCGCACCTGCTGGGCATGCGGCGGCTGATCGACGCGACGGTCGCATCGGTGCGGCGCATCGCGGCCGACCTGCGGCCGGTGATGCTCGACGATCTCGGCTTGGTGCCCGCGATCGAATGGCTCGCGAACGATTTCACGAACCGCTACGGGATCGATGTCGAGCGTCACATCGAAACGGGCGGCCTCACATTCACCAGCGCGGGTGCGACCACGCTGTTCCGCATCGTCCAGGAAGCGCTGACGAACGTTGCGCGCCATGCGGATGCGACGCGCGTCGCGCTGCGGCTCGACGTCGAGGAAAGCTTCTGCGTGTTGCGCGTCGCGGACAACGGCCGCGGCGCGGCGCCCGGCGGTTCGGCCCACGAGGACAAATCGTTCGGCCTGATCGGCATTCGCGAACGCGCACACATGCTGGGCGGCAGCGTGACGATCGACACCGCGCTCGCGCGCGGTTTCTCGATTACCGTCGCGTTTCCGCTCAGTACCGTCCAACAGGAAACACTTATCTCATGATCAAGGTGCTCATCGCCGACGACCATACGCTCGTACGCGACGGTCTGCGGCACATCCTCCAGAACGCCACCGGATTCGAGGTGGCCGGCGAAGCCTGCGACGGCCCGTCGACGATCGCGCTCGTGCGCGCCACGCCCGCGCAGGTGCTCGTGCTCGACCTGTCGATGCCGGGCCGCAACGGCGTCGAACTGATCAAGCAGATCAAGGACGAGAAGCCCGCGCTGCGCGTACTCGTGCTGACGATGCACGCGGAGCAGCAATACGCGGTGCGTGCGTTCCGCGCGGGCGCGTCGGGCTATCTGACGAAGGAAAGCGCGAGCGCCGAGCTGGTCGGCGCGGTCACGAAGGTGGCGTCGGGCGGCGTCTACGTGAGCCTCGCGATGGCCGAGCAGTTTGCGCAGAGCCTGAACGAGCCGGCCGAGACGCTGCCGCACCAGCGGCTGTCCGACCGCGAATTCGACGTGTTCCGGCGGATCGCCGCCGGCCAGACGCTGACCGAAATCGCGAACGCGCTGTGCGTGAGCGCGAAGACGGTCAGCACCTACAAGACGCGCATCCTCGAAAAGATGCAGATGCCGCACGAAGCGGCGCTGGTGCGTTACGCGATGCGACACAAGCTGCTCGACGAAACGGACGACGTCTAGGGTCTGTTTACCTATGGAACGCACATGCGAATGCCCGAAATCGCTCGTAGGGCAAGAAGTGAGGAGCGCCGTTTGGCCGAGCCAAACAAGCGACGAACGACGCCGCCATACGGGCGATTTCGGGCATTCCCGTGGAATGAATTCTTTAATTTGGGGTTGCCACGAGAACGGCCGCTCGCCGCGTTGCGCTCCTTGCGAATACGTCAGTATTCGCGGCGTCACGCGCCTCGCGAGCGGCCGTTCTCGTGGCAACGCATGTGCGTTCCATAGGTAAACAGACCCTAGCAGCGGATGGCGACGTTGCCGGCCGCGCAGTACCCGGCTTTTACTTGGCGGGCACCGGGCACGCGAGATCGCCTTCCTCGCAGGACAGATAGCCCTTCAGCGTTTCGGTGCGCACTTTGGTCAGATCGTCGAGGCAGGTCGACACGACCATCGGATACGCGCTGCCGCCCTCGGCGTTCGCGCTGGAGAAGTTGCATTCGGCATCGCGGTAGGCGATCCACGCGCGCTGCGTATTCACGAGTTTGTCGGCAAGCGGCCGCGCATCGCGCAGGCGTGCGGTGACGGCCTGGTAGGTCCGGTTCAGCTCCCCGTCGGATTTCTTGTACGCGCGATCGGCACATGCCGCCATCGCCGCCTGATCTGTCGCGTCCGCACAATTCGCCTGCGCATGGGCGACGTTCGCCGCCAGCGTCAGCGAGCACAGCAGACCGGTCAAGACACGCATGGATGCTCCTTGTTGTTCGTTGAAGTTGTGGAACCCGGTGCCGGGCCGATTGCCCGGCCGCGCCTCGGTGCGCGGCGACACCGTCCGCGATGCTAGCGCACGCACGAACGGTTGTCAGCCGGCGTCTTGCATATCGGCTCCGCACGCCTACACTGAAAAATCGATACGCCGTTTCAGGCTCGCGCTATCGCACCCATCCCGCCTTCGCTTCCGCCGCATTCCTCAGCGCATTTCGCGTTCGCGACGCCGATCGGGCGTGACGTCTCGTCAGCCGGTTTCCTCCGCCCAGCACAACGCGCAAGCGCCGTCGCTCACCTTGGAGGGCATCATGAGCTATCACCTGGAAGGCCGTCTGCTCGAGGTCTGCAACTGTCGCGTCCTGTGCCCGTGCTGGATCGGCGAGGATCCGGATTTCGGCGTCTGCGACACCATCGTCGCCTGGCATGTCGACAAGGGCACCGTCGACGGCGTCGACGTCGGCGGCAACACGATCGCCGCGGTGTGCCGCGTGCCGGGCAACATCCTGCAAGGCAACTGGACGGCCGCGATCTACGTCAGCGACACGGCGTCCGACGCGCAGGAGCAGGCGCTGCTCAAGGTCTATACGGGCCAGGCCGGCGGCCCGATCGCCGAGCTCGCGAAACTGATCGGCAAGGTCGTGTCGATCGAGCGCGCCCCCATCACGTTCGATGTCGTCGGCGCCCGCGGCACGCTGTCGATCGGCACCGACTACCACGCGGAACTCGAGCCCTATCTCGGTCCGAGCGGCGCGCAGACGACGCTGACCGACACCGTGTTCTCGACGGTGCCCGGCGCGCCCGTGTTCGTCGGCAAGGCGCCCGTCTATCGGTCGAAGAACGCGGCGATCGGCATCGACGTCGATCTGAAGAATCACAACGCGCTGCAGAGCACGTTCCTGTTCGACGCGTGAATCGCGATCGCGCGTCAACGACCATGGCCGCACGGCTGCACCGGCGCCTGTTTCCACTCGTGCTGGCGAGTCTCGTCGGGTTTGCGTGGATCACGCTGTGGGCGTGGACGCGCAGCCCGTACGGACGCTATCTCGTCCACGGCGACGACGCGTCGTCCTTGCCGTTCAGCACGCTTTGCCGCGCGCTGCCGGGCGGCGCGTTGTGGCTGCCGGCCGCGTTCGACGCGGCCGGCTGGACGCTGATGATCCTCGCGATGATGCTGCCGACGACGCTCTCGCTGTTCGACGCGTTTGCGCGCGTCGTGTCGGGCCGCCCGGACCGGGCGTGGCTGCTCGCGCTCGTCGGCCTCGGCTACGTGGCTGCATGGAGCGGTTTCGGCCTCGTCGCGCACGGCCTGCACGGGCTGCTGCTGGCGGGCGTCGCGCGCGTGCCGGCGCTTGCGTGGCGCGGCTGGCTGATCGGCGCCGGCGTATTCGCGCTCGCCGGCGCGTTTCAGTTCAGCGGGCTGAAGGCGAGCTGTCTCGACCGTTGCCGCACGCCCTTCGGGTTCGTGATCAGCCGTTGGCGCGGCCGCACGCCGATGAGGCACGCGTTTGCGCTGGGCGCGAGTCACGGGCTCTTCTGCGTCGGGTGCTGCTGGGCGCTGATGCTGCTGATGTTCGTCGTCGGCGCCGGCAGTCTCGGCTGGATGCTGGGGCTCGCCGCGCTGATGGCCATCGAAAAGAACGCCGTGTGGGGACGGCAACTCACCGCGCCGCTCGGCGCCGCACTGTTCGGTGCGGCCGTGCTGATCGTCGCCGGCCACGCATGAGGCCCGCGATGCGCCCGCCCGCCTCTGCATTCGCATCGCACGTGCGGCCGGGCGTGCGCGTCGTCGTGCTGACGTCGGTCGCGATGCTTGCATTTGCATCGAATTCGCTGCTGTGCCGGCTTGCCCTGCAGGGCGGTCGAATCGACGCGGCCAGTTTCGGCAGCCTGCGTCTCGTGTCCGGCGCGCTGATGCTCGCGATCGTCGCACGCGCGGGTACGCGACGGCCTGCTCCGCCTGCGGACTGGCCTGCGGCGGCGATGCTGTTCGCGTATGTCGTGTGCTTCTCGTTCGCGTACCTGACCGTCAGCGCCGCCACTGGCGCGCTGATTCTGTTCGGCGCGGTGCAGCTGACGATGTTCGCTGCAGGATGGCGCGCCGGCGAACGGTTCGCCCCCGCGGGCTGGGCCGGCTTCGGCGCCGCGTCAGGCGGGCTGCTGTATCTGGTATCACCGGGGCTGGCCGCGCCGACGCCGACCGGTGCCGCGCTGATGACGGCCGCCGGCGTCGCGTGGGGAATCTACTCGGTACGGGGACGTCGTCCGGCCGATCCGGTCGCCGCGACCGCCGGCAACTTCCTGCGGGCCGCGCCGCTGGCGCTCGCGTTGAGCGTCGCGCTCGCCGCCCGCATTCACCTGACGCCGGCCGGTGTCGCGCTCGCCGTGCTGTCCGGCGCACTGACGTCGGGCATCGGCTACGTGATCTGGTATGCCGCGTTGCGGCACCTGACGGCGATGCGTGCCGCGGCGGTCCAGTTGTCCGTGCCGCCGATCGCCGCGTGCGGCGCCGTGCTGCTTTTGTCGGAACAGCCGACCTGGCGGCTCGCGCTCGCGTCGGCCGCGATCCTCGGCGGTGTCGCGGCCGTGCTCGCGAGCCGTGCCCGCACGGCGGGCGCCGGACCGTAACGCGCCTCGGCCGCCGGGCGCACCTCTGCCCACTCAAGCGCCAGGAAATGAAAAACCCGTGCACGGACGCCGCACACGGGTTTCGGGGAAGCGGCGAAACGGACACCCTCGCGAGTGCCCGCCGGCTTAGTGACCGAAGTACACCGACGAACGATCGGCTGCGGCAGCCGGCGCGACCACGCGCTGGCCCGACTGCGACGTGGCGGCGGCGTTCGCGCCGTAGCCCGTTGCGTCAGCTTGCGCACCGGTGTTCTGCGCGGCGGCGATCTTGGCCTGCGCGGCCTGGATGTTTTCCGGGTAGTTCACCCAGTCGTTCGGGTTGTAGCCGGCCTTTTCGAGCTGGACCAGTTCGGCGCGCACTTGCGCGCGCGTCAGCGGCTGCTGGTTCGATTGGGCGAACGAGACGACCGGTGCGGCCACCAGGGCGGCCAGTGCAACTGCCTTGATCAGCGATTTCATGATGCGTTACCTCCAGGATTGTTTTGTCAGGCGCTTCGGACTCGGGGTCGTTGCGCATGAGTAGAAGTCTAGGAGGCTCGACTATCAGGGTAAATACTTAAATCGCAAATTCACTGTTGACGGAAACCGTACAATTGCAGCGGATTCTGCCGATTCATCAGATGATTATCGGCGTTCGCGCACCGAATACCTCGACACGGCATCGAGCGCGCCCCGGCCGCGCATCAGCGCCGGTAATCGGTATCCGCCAACACCATCAGCCTGTCGAACAGCAGCGCCTTGAGGCGGACCAGGTCGTCGGCGCCGGTTTCGCCGAACGCGGCGTGATGAAGCGTCAGCGCGAGCGCCGCCGGATCGGCATGCACGGCCCGCACCGTGCCGTCGAGCGCCAGCAGCTCGACGCGGTCGCCCGCCGTGTACGGGAGCAGCACGCGCAACGGCTCGCCGGCTGCGGCGATCGGCCGGTCGACGGCAATCGACAGCCCGCTCAGGCTGATGTCGTGCACCATCCCGATGCGTTCCAGGCCCTCCGCCCCGCCCGTGCAGCAGGCCGCGATCCGCACCGGCACGCGCGGCTCCGCGCGCGTGCGCAGCCGGTCGACGAAGCCGGGCGGCGACAGGATCATGAACGGCGCGGCGCCCGACGCCTGCACCGACTCGACCGTCGCGCCGAAACGCGACACCGCGGCACGGCCGATCGCTACGGCTTCGACGTCGTCGCCGCGAGCGAAGTCAAGCCCGGCCCCCGCCTGCGGCTCGAGGAACAGCGCCCCCGACGCGGCGACGCCGATCAGCCGGCAGCGTTGCAACCCGCGTGCCGTGCCGACCCGGCGGCGGATGCCGATCGACGCGCCCGCCGACAATCCCATGCGCGTGGCGGGCGGCACCGCGCCATGCACGTGCGGATCGGCTTCAGCGTCGTCGCGCGGGCGTACAGGCCGGAAATGGTCGAACAGGAAGGCATGCTGCGCGGCATCGCGCAGTGTCGTGCCGGCCGGCAGCAGCGCGGCACCGTCGGCATCGTAGAGATCGAAGCCGAGCGGGACGCCGGCGCAGATGTCGTCGCGCGTGAGCGCGACGTAGTCGGTTGGAAGCCGCATCGGAGTGGCGCGGAACGACCGCGCGGGCTGTCGTGACAACTTGATTACGGCAGCATCGCGCGAAATCTGAACGGCTCCGTTACTGCGAAGCGCCGGTCGCGTCGGGAGCGGCCGGCTCGGGCGGCTGGGCCGGCATGGCGGAGGGTGCGGCGCCGATGCCCGCGCTGTTTCCGTTCGTCGCACTTGCACCCGCCGCCGGCTGCGTGGTCTGCGGTTGCGGTTGCGATGCGCCTGCCGACAGCGCAGCGGCCGACGCGGCCACCTCGGACGCCGGGATCCATTCCTCGACGATACCGCCGGACGCCGCTTCGGGTGCGGATGCGGCCGAAGCGGCCGAGGCCGCTTCTTCATCGGCCTCGGGCGGACGCTCCACACGCGGCGTCCTGACGGACGCCGGCGCTTTTTTCGGCTCCGGCCCGAACCACATGTCGAACAGGTCCGTCACGCGCTCGCTCAGCGACGCGAACCAGCCGGGCGAAGGCTCGGTATCGAATTTCGCCTTCGTATCGACGATCCGGGCACGCTGCGCGCGCTGGAAGAAATCGCCGACGATCGGCAGCGCACTGTGCGCGCCCTGCCCCCAGTAATCGCTGCGCAGCGTCACGCGGCCGTCGTCGAAACCGACCCACGCACCGGCGACGAGACCGGGCTGCATCAGGATGAACCAGCCGTCCGCATTGTCCTGCGTGGTGCCCGTCTTGCCGGCCACGTCGCCGCGGATCCCGAAGCGCGTGCGGATGCTGCCGCCGGTGCCGCGCGTCACGACATCGCGCATCACGCCGAGCAGCGTCTTGTCGGTTTCGGCGTCGAGCGCGCGCTCGGGCGGCGCCGGCGCGTATTCGGCGAGCACGTCGCCCTGGCGGTTCTCGATGCGCGTCACCATCTGCGGTTCGACATACAGCCCGCCGTTCGCGATCGTCGCGTACGACGCGACCATCTCCTTCAGCGTGACCGGGCTCGTGCCGAGCGCAAGCGACGGCACGCGTTCGAGCGGGCTTTCGCGCACGCCCATGTCGCGCGCAAGCCGTGCGACGGCCGCCGGCCCGACCTTCTCCATCACCTGCGCGGTGATCCGGTTGCGCGACAGCGCGACCGCATCGCGCAGCGTCATCGGCTTGCCGGTAGGCGGCGCGTCGTCGTTCGGCCGCCAGATCTCGCCGCCCTTCAACGGAATCTCGACCGGCTGGTCGATGAACGTGTCGTCCGGCTTCATCCCGCCCGCGAACGCGACGCCATAGACGAACGGCTTGAACGTCGAGCCCGGCTGGCGCCGCGCCTGCGCGACGTGATCGAACGGCTCGCTGGTAAAGTCGCGGCTGCCGACCCATGCGCGAATCTGCCCGTCGCGCGGATCGATCGCGAGGAAGCCGGCCTGCACGTCGGTCTTCGTCTTGCACAGCGCGCGCATGAAGCCGCGGTCGGCCGCGAGCATCTTCATCGCGGCCGCGTCGTCCTTGCCGGCGTCCTGCGCGGCCTTGTACTCGGGCGACTCGCGCATGAAGGTACGGAACACCTCGTTGTCGGTGCCGCAGCCGTCGCGGCCGCTCCATGCGTTGTTCGCGATGCCCTGCAGCTGATTGCCCTGCAGCGTGAGCGCCTGCGCCGCCATCTGCTGCAGCCGGGAGTCGATCGTCGTACGCACGATCAGCCCGTCCGAATAGATGTTGTAGTCGTTGCGGTCGGCCCACGCGATCAGCCATTTGCGCAACTGCTGCGCAAAATGCGGCGCCGGCCCCGGCGGCTCCTTCTGCCGCTCGAAATCGACGCGCAGCGGCCGGCGCTGCCATTGCGCGAACTGCGCCGGCGACAGCTTGCCGTACTTCACCATCTGGCCCAGCACCGTGTTGCGCCGCTGCAGTGCACGCTCGGGATTCAGCACCGGGTTGTAGTAACTGTTGCCCTTCAGCATCCCGACGAGCGTCGCGCTGTCGAGCACGTCGAGCTCGTCGGCCGACTTGTCGAAATAGGTGCGCGCGGCCATCTCGACGCCGTACGCGTTGTACAGGAACGGCACCGTGTTCAGGTAGGTCTCGAGGATCTGGTCCTTGCTGTAGACGGCCTCGATCTTCAGCGCGGTGATCGCCTCCTTCAGCTTGCGGGTGAGCGTCGGCGCGCGGCCGATTTCATCCGGATACAGGTTACGCGCGAGCTGCTGCGTGATCGTCGAGCCGCCCTGGCGCTCGCCCGAGAACGTATGGAGCGCGGCCGACGCCGTGCGCTTCCAGTCGAGGCCGTGGTGCTCGTAGAAGCGGTGATCCTCGGTCGCGATCAGTGCGTCGACCATGTGCGGCGAGATCTGCTTGAGCGGCACCCACTCGCGGTTCGACGGCTTGAATTCGGCCAGCAGCTTGCCGTCGGCGGACAGCACCTGCGCAGGCTGGTCGACGCGCGCCTTGCGGATGTCGCCGATGCCCGGCGTGAACGGGATGAGCACGACCACGTACAGCGCGAACAGCGACGGCACGGCGGCGGCCGCGAGCAGCACGCCGCGGCGCGTCGGATGACGGAGATGGTGCCACGCGGCGGCGGCGAGAGGCTTGACCCTCGCGACGGCCGCAGCCGCGACGGGTTGGGCGCGCGCGACCCATCTGGCACAGAAATCACGCACTGACGACACGTTTCGGCGATTCACGCGGGTGGAGCTCGGCTGAAAAGGGTGCATCGTACCAAACTCGCGCGGCCCGCCGGCCCGTGGCGGCGTTGCGCCGCCGTACACGGCGCGGCTTCACGGCCGATCACACGCAAAAAAGGCGCGTGCCCCGTACCGGGAACGACGCGCCAAACCTGGTACAACAACCGGGAAGCCGCGCGACGGCGGCCGATCCGCGCCGCGACTCAGCGCACGAGAAAACCATAAGTGAGCGGATCGCGTTCGTCGACGATCCAGTTCGCGAACCCGCAGATGTGCGCGCTGCCCTCCACTTCCGGGATCACGGCCGGGATGTCGCCGACCGTCGTTTCGCGCAGCACGCGCCCCTTGAAGATCGTGCCGACGATCGATTCGTTGACGAGCGTATCGCCGGCCGCGAGCAGCCCGCGCTGGTAGAGCTGCGCGACGCGGCCGCCGGTGCCGGAGCCCGTCGGCGAGCGGTCGACCTCACGATCCGCGAACACGCAGCAGTTCGCCTGCGTCGAGCCCGGATGGCGCGGCGCGTTCGCGATGATCGTGCCGTAGATATGGTTGATTTCCGGAATCTCGGGATGCACGACCGGATACTTCGCGTTCGCGGCGGCCTTCACTTCCGCGCCGAAGCGAATCAGTTTTTCGACTGCCGCTTCGCGCACCGGCAGGTCGAACGGCGCGCCGTCGACATAAAAGTAGAACGCGCCGCCGTATGCGATATCGCCGGTCACGGTACCGAACGACGGCGTATCGACCGACACGTCGCGCCGCCAGATGAACGACGGCACGTTGACGAAGCGCACAGGCCCCGCATGCTCGCCGTCCCACTTGACGAAGGCCTCGATGAAGCCGCACGGCGCGTCGATGCCGACCCGCGTTTCCGGCACCGTGCGCTGCACCCAGCCGAGCTCGACGGCCGCGGTCGACAGCGCGATCACGCCGTGTCCGCAATGGTCGCTGTAGCCTTCGTTGTGCACGAAGATCACGCCGAAATCGGCATTCGGCGACACGGGCTCGGTCAGGTAGCCGCCATACATGTCGGCGTGGCCGCGCGGTTCGAACATCAGCGCGCGGCGGATCTCGTCGGCATTCTCCTTGAGCCACGCGCGGCGCTGGACGATCGTGTCGCCCGGCAGCCGCGGCAGCCCGCTCGTGACGATGCGGAACGCTTCGCCGCCCGTATGGACTTCGACGGTGGAAAGGGATCGGGAAATTTTCATGGTCGATCGAAAGCGTTGAAACGAAGGACGGCGGCCCGGCCGCCGTCCGATGGCAGGCGGGTTATTTCGCGTACGGCTCAGGCAGGCCGTTGCGGATCACGTAGACGGTCGTCGGCGCGCCCTTCAGGTCGCCGTTCGCGTCGAACGAATAGGTGCCCGCGACGCCCGCGTAGTTCGACTTCGCGAGCTGCGCGATCAGCTTCGCCTTGTCGGTGGTCGTGCCGGCCTTGACCATCGCGTCGGCGAGCAGCTTCACGCCGTCGTAGTAGTTGACGCCGTAGACCTGCGTATCCGTGTGATAGGTGTCGTGGTACTTCTTCAGGAATTCGCGGCCGGCCGGCGTCTTCTCGAGCGCGACGCCGCCCTGCGCGCAATAGACGATCGACGCCGCCTCGCCCGCGACCTTGCCCATGTCGGCCGAGCAGATGCCGTCGCCGCCGAGCAGCTTCGCGCGCAGCCCGCGCTGCTTCATCTGCTTGGCCATCGGCGCGCCCTGCGCCGCATAGCCGCCGAGGAAGATCACGTCGGGATTGCCGGCCTTGATCTTGGTGAGAATGCCGAGGAAATCGGTCGCCGACGAGCTCGTGTATTCCTGGTCGACGATCCTGATCCCGTTCGCCTTCGCGACATTCATGAACTGCTCGGCGACGCCCTGCCCGTACGCGGTGCGATCGTCGATCACGGCGGCGGTCTTCGCGTTCAGCGTCTTCGCGGCGAACGTGGCCATCGTGCCGCCGAGCTGTTCGTCGCTCGCGCCGATCCGGAAGATGTTCTTGAGGCCCTGCTTCGTCAGCGCCGGGTTCGACGCGACCGGCAGGATCGGCACGCCGGCGTTGGCGTACACGCGCGACGCGGGAATCGCGACACCCGAGTTGTACGGCCCGAGCACCGCGACGACGCCCTTGTCGACGAGGTTCTGCGCGACCTGCACGCCGGCCTTCGGGTCGGCCTGGTCGTCGTCGGAAACCAGTTTGAACGTGACGGCCTTGCCGGCGACCTTCACGCCGGCCTTGTTGAGCTCGTCGACCGCGAGCCGCGCGCCGTTTTCATTGTCCTTGCCGTTCGCGGCCTGCGGGCCGGTCAGCGGCGCCGAATGGCCGATCATCACGACTTCCTGCGCGTGCGCGGAAGTCAGCGCGCCGGCGGCGAGGGCCACCGAGAGCGCGGTAACGAGGTGTCGCATGATGTCTCCTGATTGGTTTCGTGTGAAACCAATGTAGGACACGCGTGGTCACATCGCAAGCAATTTCAAAATAAAATATGCAATTCTGGTTACTTTTCAGACCAAAACGATTTGGGCGTCATCACTTCGGCGCGATGTCGCGCCGCACGCGGCGGATGTGCTGCTCGACATAGAACGCCGCCGCATCGGCGTCGCCCGACACGATCGCCTCGTAGATCAGCCGGTGCTCGGACACGTAGAGCCGGATCCGGCCCGCGTCGTAGATGCCGTCGTCCTTCAGCCGCTTCCACAGCGGCTGGTCCATCGTCTTCGCGACTTCGTCCGCGATCTTCACCATCAGCGCATCGCCGGTCATCAGCGCGAGCTGCCGGTGAAACAGCCGGTCGCTCTCGTTCCAAAGCGCACGCTGGTGCGGATCGTCGACGTCGGTGATGGTTTCCATCTGCGCGAGATAGCGCTCGGCGCCGGGGTCGGCGCGGCCGTGCGCGGCCGCGAGACGCGCGATCGCGGGCTCCAGGATCAGCCTCACGTCGAGCGTCGAGGTCGGGCTGAAATCGGCTTCGGACGGCGTGTGCATGTCGCCGCGCTGCGCGAGCACGTCGAGCGGCGACGCGACGACGTAGGTGCCCGAATTGCGCTTCGTGAACACGAGCCCTTCGTTCTGCAGCGCGCCGAGCGCCTCGCGCACGGCCGGCCGGCCGACCTGGAACAGCCCCGCGAGCTCGCGCTCGGACGGCAGCCGCGACTCGGCCGCGTAGCGCCCCGCGCGGATCTCGTCGCGGATCTTCTCGGCAACCTGCTCGTAGATCTGCAGCGGCCGGAAACCGCCTTCGAGTGATTCGGGACGCGCGGACATCATCGTTTGGCTCCTGCCCGGTCGCGGGCGTGGATCTGGAATGGGTTCGCACTATACCGGAGCGGGCCGGTATCGAGGCCGTGGCGACCCTTCTGGACAGATATTAGAACCAAAATCGGCGCGACGCTTTATTTTCTGGGTGGCGGCTGCGCCAGAAAGTGGTATAAATTCGATCCACACTGCCCGGTTTCTCGGTATCCGGCATCCCTGTGGCGGGTGCGGCATGCGCCCGCCTTCCACGCTCACCGACGCATGCGATGTACACGATGACCGCCCTTTCCCCGATTCCCGTTTTCGACGCGGCCGATACGGCTGCGCTGCTCGACTACCCGGCGCTGCTCGCCACGCTCACGCAAGCCGTTGCCGAATACGCGGCGGGAGAGATCGTCAGTCCCGAGCGTCTGGTGGTGCCGCTGCAGGCCGGCGGCGTGATGCTGTCGATGCCGTCGAGCGCGCACGACCTCGCGAGCCACAAGCTCGTAAACGTGTGCCCGGGCAACGGCGCGCGCGGGCTGCCGACGATCCTCGGCCAGGTGAGCGCGTACGACGCGACCACGGGCGAGATGCGCTTCACGCTCGACGGCCCGACGGTCACCGGCCGCCGCACGGCGGCCATCACCGCACTCGGCATCCAGGCGCTGCATGGCGCCGCGCCGCACGACATCCTGCTGATCGGCACCGGCAAGCAGGCGGCCAATCACGCGGAAGCACTCGCGGCGATCTTTCCCGAAGCACGCCTTCATGTACGCGGCGCCCGCGCCGGCAGCGCGGCCGCGTTCTGCGCCGCGCACCGCGCGCAGGCGCCGCGGCTCGCGCCGCTCGACGGCGACGCGATTCCCGATGCGATCGATGTCGTCGTCACGCTGACGACGAGCCGCACGCCCGTCTACCGCGAAGCCGCGCGCGAAGGCCGGCTCGTGGTCGGCGTCGGCGCGTTCACCGCGGACGCGGCCGAGATCGACGCGAACACGGTGCATGGCAGCCGGCTCGTCGTCGACGATCCGGCCGGCGCGCGCCACGAGGCCGGCGACCTGATCGTCGCGCAGGTCGACTGGCAGAGCGTCGCGTCGCTCGCCGACGTGCTGAACGGCACATTCGCCCGCGGCGGCCCGCTCTTGTTCAAGAGCGTCGGCTGTGCCGCGTGGGATCTGGCCGCGTGTCGCACCGCGCGCGATGCGCTGGAAGCACGAAAGGCCGGCTGACCCGGCACCGGAGCCCGTCAGCGGCTCGCGCGGCATCGCAACATCGGAGCCGCTCCGGCGGTTTCCCGTACGCGTTGTAGGAAACGCCCTACAACGCGTCGAAGCGGCCTACACAAACTTCCAATTCGGCCGATTTCATTTTTGGCGGCGCAACACGATACTGCCGGCATGAATGCCAGCCTGTCACCCGCCGCGCTCAGGGTGTTCCTCGTCGATCACGCCATCGCCGTCCGGCAGCGGATCGCGCTGCTCGTCGGCGCGATCCGCGGCGTCGCCGTCGTGGGCGAGGCGGAAGACGGCCAGGACGCGTGGACGCATATCCGCAGCAGCCACGCGGACGTGGTGATCGTCGACCTGCGACTCGCGGACGGCAGCGGTCTCGACCTGATCGGGATGCTGTCGAAGGCCGCGCCGCGCATCGTCACGATCGTGCTGACGAATCACTCGGCGCCGGCATTCAGAGAGGCATGCGCAACGGCCGGAGCCGACTACTTCTTCGACAAGACCGTCGAATTCGACGCCGCATGCCGTGTCATCGAATCCCTGGTGCACGCTCGCGCGCACCGCCCCTGACGAGCCGGAGCGACTCATGTTCACCGCCACTGCCAGCGCCGCCGACGTGCCCGTCGCGCCCCGGCCGACGATTCCGCTTCGCGCGGTCACACGTGCCGACGCCGCCAAACATCCCGCCGCGCGCTGCTCGGTCTGCGCGATGCGCTCGATGTGCCTGCCGCCGCACCTGACGGCAGCCGAGTACGGCCGCCTCGACGCGATCATCTGCACCACGCGGCAGGTTCGCCAGGGCGACGCGCTGTTCCGCACCGCCGATCCGTTCCAGAGCATCTATGCGGTGCGCGCGGGTTCGTTCAAGACGGTGATGATGCATCGCGACGGCCGCGAACACGTGACGGGCTTCCAGATCGCCGGTGAAACGCTCGGGATGGACGGCATCGGCGGCGGCCAGCATTGCTGCGACGCGATCGCGCTGGAAGACAGCGTCGTGTGCATCATCCCGTTCGGCGCGCTCGAAGCGGCGTGCCGCGAGATGAAGCCGATGCAGCACTTCCTCTACCAGATGCTGAGCAGCGAGATCGTCCGCGAATCGAGCCATACGCTGCTGCTCGGCACGATGTCGGCCGAGCAGCGCGTCGCGCATTTCCTGCTGAACCTGTCGTCGCGGTTCGAGGCGCGCGGCTATTCGGCGACGGAATTCAACCTGCGGATGACGCGTGAGGAAATCGGCTGCTATCTCGGGATGAAGCTCGAAACCGTCAGCCGCATGTTCTCGCGGTTCCATCGCGATACGCTGGTCGAAACGCACGGCAAGCGCGTGCGCATCATCGACGCGCCAGCGCTCGCGCGGGTCTGACGCACCGCGCCGGATCGCCCGCGCGGCGTCACCGCACTGCGTCACCCGTCGCCGCATCGCGCAGCGCCACCCTTTCACCGCGCGCCTGCCACGCGATCAGCGCCTGTTCGGCCTGCGCGAACGCGTGGCGCAGCGCGTCGTCCACGTCGCCGCCGATGCATGGCGGCAGCGGCCTGAGCGTCGCGTCGTGCATCACCAGGTCGAGCCGTACGTCGTACAGGCGTGCGCCATCGGCCGCGGCGCGCAATTCGACCGCGAGGCGGCAGCCGCCGATCAGCGCGCGAAACCGTTCGAGCCGCACCAGCTGCGCGCCGGCTTCGGCTTCGACCGCGGCGGAACCCGCGAATCCGAGGCAGGCGATCTGCATGCCCACGCCCATGTCGTATCTCCTGACGGGGCCGCCCGCTCGTCGACCACCCTGCATGCGCCGCCCGCACTGAAATGCGGCAGCACGCGTTTCCCGTGGCGCGGGGCGAATTCTGCGATCGCTGCCCGGCCGATAGTCCGCCCGCGCCTTCGTCGGCGCGGGGCTGTTCATACGTTGAAGGTCTGCGACGCCTTCATCTCGATCCACGTCATGCCCGCACGCAGCCCTTCGATCATCGCCTCGCGCTCGGTCGGATACGCATGGCTGTGCTCGAACGTATGATGAAAGCGCGCGGCGCCGGTGCCGTGCTCGACCGACACGCGGCAGCGGAATTCGCCCGATTCGCACGGGCGCGTCTCGACTTCGACCGACCAGTCGCGTTCGTGAATGTTGCCCTGCAGTGTCATGCGCCCTCCTGCGATATCAGTCTTCGAGCCGGAAGTGGCCGCTATGCAGCAGCACCGGCCGGCCGCCGATTTCTTCGAGCATCCGGCGTGCCATCGCCTCGATCGCCGACCGGTGCGCGTCGAACGCGCCCAGCAGGTCGCGTTCGAGCAGCGATCGCGCGCCGAAATGATCCTCCAGCGCCTCGGCCGTGACCGCGCACTGCACGCAACGCCCGTCGACCAGCGCCGAAAACGCCACGACCAGGTCGCGCGCGCAATATTCGGGCGGCTCCGGCGGGAAGGTAATCTGCATCTGTCCGCCTGTCATTGTCGTGATGGCTCCATGACGAGAGCATAGTGGCGCGCGCGACCGCGCGCTTGACCCATGTCAACCGGTTCGCCGCACCGCACGATGACGGTGCGGCAGCGCGACGCCGCTTCAGCCCGCGCCGGGTTCGATCGCCGCGCCGCGCTCCGCGAGCAGCTCGCGCAGCACGCTGCGGTGGCAATGGCGCTCGTCGTCGCAATAGCAGCCGATCGACAACGCGGTGGTGGCCGACAGCGCGGCCAGCAGGTCCAGCACCTTCGCCGGATCGCCATGCGCCATCTCCGCGCGGAAGCGGCGCTTGAACGCGTGCCATTCGGCGTCGGTTTCAGCGGCCTGGGCCTGCGCGACGAGTTCGGGACTCGGCGACAGCGTCGGCAACCATACATCATAGTAGTTGCGCGACGCGAATTCCGCCTTCGGCACGCCGCGCGGCGGCCGCCGCACCGTTCCGATCCGCAGGCCCTCGCCGGCCGCGCGCGGCGTGCCGAGCTGGATGATCCGAATGCCCATGTCGCTCCTTCCGTGTTGCGTCCGATTCCGTGATCGTACCGCCGCACCGCGCTCGCGTCTGCCCGGTGGCGCACACGGCGGCCGCGCAACGAAAAACCGGCTGCCTCCGCGACGGGAGACAGCCGGTTCGGCCAGCCGCGTGGCGCGCCGGGCGCGCCGCGATCAGACGCCGCTCTTCAGCACCTTGCCGATCGCATCCGCGACGATGCCGACGTTCGAGTCGTTCAGCCCCGCCACGCACATCCGGCCCGAACGCAGGACGTACACGCCGTGCACTTCGCGCAGCGCGTCGACCTGCGATTCCGTCAGGCCCGTGTACGTGAACATCCCGCGCTGCTTCACGTAGCGCGTCAGCGCTTCACCGCTGACGTGGTCTCGCAGGCCGTCATGGATCGACTGGCGCATCCGCGCGATGCGGCGGCACATCGCCGACAGTTCCTCTTCCCACTGCTTGCGCAGCGCGGGCGTGCCGAGCACGGCCGCCACGAGCTTCGCGCCGTAGGTTTGCGGGTTGCTGTAGTTCGAGCGCACGGCGCCGGCCAGCTGGCCGAGCACGCGGTCGGCCGCGGCCGCATCCTCGCAGACGACGCTCAGGCCGCCCACGCGCTCGCCGTACAGCGAGAAGTTCTTCGAGAACGAGTTCGCGACCAGCGCCGGCACGCCGCGGCGGGCCAGCTCACGCACCGCGAACGCGTCCGCGTCGAGGCCGGCGCCAAAGCCCTGGTACGCCATGTCGACGAACGGCAGCAGCCCGCGCGCCTCGATCACGTCGATCAGCTTCTCCCACTGGCCTTCGTCGAGATCGACGCCGGTCGGGTTATGGCAGCACGCGTGCAGCAGCACGATGCTGCGCGCCGGCAGCGCGTCGATCGCCGCGAGCATCGCGTCGAACTTCAGGCCGCCCGTCGCCTCGTCGTAATACGGGTACGCGTTCACCGTGAAGCCGGCGCGCTCGAAGATGAAGCGGTGGTTTTCCCAGCTCGGATCGCTGAGCCACACCTGCGCGTCCGGGAAGTAGCGCTTCAGGAAATCGGCGCCCACCTTCAGCGCGCCCGAGCCGCCGAGCGTCTGCAGGGTCGCGATGCGGCCGGCCGCGCGGGCCGGATGATCGGCGCCGAACACGAGCGCCTGCACGGCATCGCGATACGCGGCCAGGCCGACCATCGGCAGGTACGGCTTCGCGCCGCTGTCGCGCTGCAGCACGGTTTCGGCTTCGCGCACCGCGCCCATCACCGGAATCCGGCCTTCGGCGTCGAAGTAGATCCCGATGCTCAGGTTGACCTTCTGGTCGCGCGGATCTTTCTGGAAGTTCTCGTTGAGCGTCAGGATCGGGTCGCCCGGATACGCGTCGATGTGTTCAAACATGGCTAAGTCGGTCTCGTTTGGAAGAATGATCGGTCATGGCCTGCGTCAGCGTGCGGACGCGCCGTCGCGCATCGCATAGCCTGCATTCTTCTGACGGAAGCAATACCCGATCGCGAGCACCGCGAGCCATACCGGGATCAGGTACACCGACAGGCGGAGATCCGGCGTCAGGTACATCACGACGAGAATGCCGGCCATGAATGCCAGGCACAGGTAATTCGTGAAAGGATAGCCCAGACTGCGGAAGGAAGTCTCCTCCCCGGCCGCGCGCTTGGCCTGGCGGAACTTCAGGTGGATCAGGCTGATCATCGCCCAGTTGATGATCAGCGCCGACACGACGAGGCCCATCAGCACCTCGAACGCCTTGCCCGGCATGAAGTAGTTGACCAGCACGCACCCGCCGGTCGCGAGCGCCGACGCGCCGAGCGCGGCGAGCGGAATGCCGCGCTTGTTCACCGAGCACAGCACCTTCGGCGCGTTGCCCTGCAGCGCGAGACCGAACAGCATCCGGCTGTTGCAGTACACGCCGCTGTTGTAGACCGACAGCGCGGCCGTCAGCACGACCACGTTCAGCACGTTCGCGACCACGTTGCTGCTCAGCGCGTGGAAGATCAGCACGAACGGGCTGCCGCCGCTGACGACCTTCTCCCACGGATACAGCGACAGCAGCACGGCGAGCGCGCCGATATAGAAAATCAGGATGCGGTAGATGACCTGGTTGGTCGCGCGCGGGATGCTGTGCTTCGGATCGTCGGCCTCGGCCGCCGTGATGCCGACGAGCTCGAGCCCGCCGAACGAGAACATGATCGCGGCCATCGACATCACGAGGCCCGACACGCCGTTCGGGAAGAAGCCGCCGTGCTGCCACAGGTTCCTGACGCTGGCTTCCGGCCCCGCGTGGCCGCTCGCGAGCAGCCAGCCGCCGAAGCCGATCATGCCGACGATCGCGGCCACCTTGATGATCGAGAACCAGAATTCCGTCTCGCCGTACGATTTCACGCTGGTCAGGTTGATCAGGTTGATGACGACGAAGAACACCAGCGCCGACACCCAGGTCGGCACGCCCGGCCACCAGTACTGCACGTAGATCCCGACGGCCGACAGCTCGGCCATGCTGACGAGGATGTACAGCACCCAGTAGTTCCAGCCGGACAGGAAGCCCGTGAAGTGGCCGAAGTACTTGTTGGCGAAGTAGCTGAATGACCCCGCGACGGGCTCGTCGACGACCATCTCGCCAAGCTGGCGCATGATGAAGAACGCGACGATGCCGGCCACCGCATAGCCGAGCAGCACGGACGGGCCCGCCATCTTGATCGTCTGCGCGATACCGAGGAACAGTCCCGTGCCGAGCGCGCCGCCGAGCGCAATCAGCTGGATGTGCCGGTTCTTCAGCCCGCGCTTCAGGCCGTCGCTCTCGTTTCCAGAAACCATGTCTTCTCCACTCTGTCCGCCTCCGCCTGAAGCGGTGCGGCGCGCCTCGGTGTGCCGGACGCTGTTTTGCTGTGCCGGCGGCCGTTCGTGGAGCCGCCGGGTTGGGGACTGCAATCTTCGCGTGGCGGCGCCCGATTCGCGTCGGTGCCCGCCAGACCGGCCGCCGACTGTCGCCCATGCCGCATTGCCGGCGGCCGCACACGAAAATCCGGGGTCAGTTTAGCGTCGCGACGATGAAATCGGGTTGCGTAACCCGTTCATGCAAACCCTACATTATGAGATAAGATTGCATTCAGGAGACAAACGAGGAAATAAAATGCCTGATCCGGTTCTCGACCGCATCGACCGCCACTTGCTTTCGATCCTGCAGGAGAACGGCCGCGCGTCGAACCTCGATCTGGCGGCGGCTGTCGGCCTGTCGCCCGCGCAGACGCTGCGCCGCCACCGGCGGCTGGAAGAGATCGGCGCGATCCGTCGTTACGAAACCCGGCTCTGCCCCGACACGCTCGGTTTCGGCGTCACCGCGTTCGTGCACGTGACGATGGAGCGCGGGCATATCCGCGACCTGTCGAAGTTCCAGAAACTGGTGTCCGATCTTGCGCAGATCCAGGAGTGTTTCTCGGTGACGGGCGACATCGACTATGTGTTGAAAGTCGTCGCGCACGACCTGAAGGGCTTGTCCCGGTTCCTGCTCGAAACGCTGATGCGGATTCCGGGCGTGAGCGGCGTGCATTCGAGCGTGTGCCTCGACGAGATCAAGTGCACGAGCGCGATGCCGGTTGAGAGCTGAAGCAACGGGCCGCGTGCCTGGCACGTTCGGCGGGTGGGTTCACCTGTATAAGGCTGGACTAGACCAGACACACAGCGTCTGATCGTCTGACTCAGTTCGGCCAGAAGCAGCCACTCGACTTGAGCGCGTAGATCGTCAACAATCACGGCCGCAGCCCATCCCGGGCCGCCGGCTCGCGTCTATCGGCACACTCCTGAGCGTATCCAGGCGCCCCTTTTACTACGCCGCAGCGCCCACCGCCCACCCGCGAAAAACCGCAACGCTCTGATTAGCACCACATGCCCCTCCCTCGCCGGCAAGACACGAACGATCCCGACCATGAACCGTTATCACGTTATTCCCGACTTTCCCGCGTCCGTGTCGCCGAACAGGCGCGCAAACAGAGCAGACAATGCTCAATATGAAGCGTACACCTAACGCCATCGGCCTCGATTGAACGTCGTTTTGAGTGTACGCGCCTTCCTGACTTACTTCGGGCGCGACTATGACGAGATAAACGAGGTCTACCGGTCTTACTTCGAAGACGGCCACCGTCCAGCGCGAACCTGCGTCGGCGTGACAGAACTGGTTCGCAGCGTGTTAGTTGAGATCGACTGCGTCGCTCGCCGACCAGTTGACCCCAAACTTCAGCCAGCAACATGAGGAGACTCTACAGATCAAGGGGAATCGGCATCGCGAACTTCACCTGATTCATGACAACGAGCGTGCTGAAGCGACGCACATTGTGGTTTCCGAAAAAGAAGTGGCGCGTGAAGTTCTCGTAGTCGAGCATGCTTGAGGCGGAGATCATCATCACGAAGTCGACATCGCCCGTGACGTAGTGGCACTGGATGATCTCAGGCGCCTGCATGACCGCCCGTTTGAAATCGTCAATCATGTCTGCGCGCTCGCGCTCAAGGGATACGAGCGCCAACATTGTCATAGATTTGCCGACACGTGACGGGTCCACAACCGAAACATCCTTGACGATCACCTTCTCCTCACGCAGGCGTTTCAGCCGTCTCAGGCATGACATGGAAGAGAGGTTGACCCTTTCTGACAGCTGTTGTGCGGTGAGCTGATTATTTTCCTGTACGGCGCTCAAAAGCTTCAGATCAAACCTATCCAGCTCCGTCTTGTGGTCGTTGCTTTTTTTCATTTCCGTACCCGTCTACGTTGAAAACGAACACGCTGCGGCGTGTTTCCATTATTTTACATCGGAGGTCTTCCCTAAAATGAAATCATTCATCAAACGAGGAGCGGACAGCATGTCCAGCCATAAACAGGGAAGCACGATTGCGGGGCGCTTGGATCGCGTTCCCACGCATTCGTTTCATACCCGCCTCCTCGGTCTGGTTGGTGGCGGGATGCTTATCGATAATTTCGACATCTATATTGCTGGGTCGGTCCTCGTCGTCCTGCTGCACAGTGGCTGGTCGACACTTTCCTCGAACGCTGCGTTTGTTTCCGCAACATTCGCCGGAATGATGATCGGTACGTTTGCAGCGGGGTTGATCGGCGATCGATATGGCAGAAAGCTCACCTTCCAGATCAACCTTGCGGTATTCGGCCTTGCCTCACTCGCCTCAGCGGCCGCAACCAACATAGATCTACTCATCGCGATGCGATTCATCTGCGGTGTGGGCCTTGGTGCAGAGATCGTCACCGGTTACAGCACACTTGCCGAATTTGTTCCGCCCCAGTCGCGCGGCAAATGGCTTGCCCTGCTATCAATGTTTTCTTCCTTCGGACTTCTTACAGCAACGCTCTTCAGCTATTTGCTGATCCCCATTGCTGGTTGGCGCATCATGTTCGCGATCCCCGGCGTTGCAGCGCTATTCGTTCTGTGGCTGCGAAAGGCTATTCCCGAGTCGCCGCGCTGGCTGGAGATGCGTGGACGACATGCCGAGGCGGACGCCATCGTCCGCTCCATCGAGGACTCCGCACGTAAGACCGGTGCAACATTGGCTCCCCCTGCCGCTTTTCCGATGCGCACTTCGGAATCGATCTGGCAGTTGAAGTTTCTACGACCGCTCGTCCTCGGCACGATCATGCAGGTTGTGCTTTTTACGGTGCTCTATGCACTTGTCGCATGGCTCCCCACGTTCCTGGCACGGCAGGGAATGCCGATCAACCAGTCATTAAAGCAGTCTGCAATCATGGCGCTCGGTGGCCCGGTGGGCGCGTTTGTCGCCCGCCTGCTCGCTGATCGTCTGGGCCGCCGCAAAGGGATCATTTTCGGGTCTGTAATCGCCGCCGCGATGGCCGCCGCCTTCGGCCACGTTTCGTCGCCCATGGTGGCGATGTCATTCGGCTTCGCGACGTATGCATCGCTCTTCTATCTGCTGGCCACGGTGCAGGCCATCTACCTGCCGGAGATCTTTCCGACAGAGATCCGGATGCGCTGTAACGCCGTGTGCGTTGGCATTGGCCGCGCAAGCGCGATTGGTGCTCCTTTCGTCATCGTCTACCTCTTTGAACACGGTGGAGTCACCGCGGTCATCACGTTAATCTGGATACTGTTTGCAGTTCAGGCTGTGTCGATGGCCGTTCTCGGATCGGAAACGAGCCGCAAGCCGCTCGATGATGTTGGAGGGAGCCCCGATGATCAACGCCCGCCCCGCTCAACTGAAAGAACTTCTGCGTGGAGCCAGTCATGATCTATCCAGCGAACGATCGCATGCTCACGCCCCAGGCGTTGCGCTCTGCCGCACGGGAAGGTACCTACAGAGGCTATACGGCAGGACATGCGCTTGGCAATGTGCAGGGCAATATCTGCATCCTCCCACGTGATCATGCAGATAAGTTCTTGGTGTTTTGCCAGCGGAATCCGCAACCCTGTCCGTTGATCGCTCGATTAGACGTGGGCGATCCATATCTTCAGACACTGGGGACCGATATCGATATTCGCACCGATGTGCCGCGATATCACGTCTTCGAGCACGGCGTACTCACCGCGGAGGTCAGGACTTACGTGCGTTGTGGCGCGCTGACCTTGTGACATTCGTACTCGGCTGTTCGTTTTCCTTCGAGGAAGCGTTGTCGGATGCCGGACTTCCGTCGCCGTTTCTCGAGCGCGGCGAGGTTGCCGGTGTCTGCGAAACATCCCTCCAAACGGAGCCGGCAGGCCGCTTTCGTGCATCTCTGGTCGTAACCATGAGGCCGTTCGCGCCAGTCGACGCGATCGGTGTCGATCTCGATCAGCGTTATCGGAACATCGGTTCGTCCTTCGTCGGCAGTGGGCAGATCCCGCTTTTCTGGGCATGCGGGCTCCCCCCCAACTCGTCGCCATGGACGCGCGGCCGCCACTTTGCATCACTCACGCACCGTCGTCGATGTTGGTAACCGATCTGCGAAACGCGTCTCTGGCTGTTATCTGACCTACTGGAAATGTCTCATGCGTGACTTTGAACTCCCCGGGCGTTCTGAGGCTCTTGGCACCCGCGGTATGGCCGCCGCCTCCCATCCTCAAGCCACCCTTGCTGCGCTCGACGTCCTGAAGGCAGGCGGCAATGCGGTCGATGCAGCGATTACAGCGGCCGCAGTGCTTGCGGTCGTTGAACCCACACAGACTGGAATTGGTGGCGACTGCTTCGTCCTGCTAAAACGCCCCGGGCAATCCATCATCGCACTGGACGGTGCTGGCTGGGCGTGCGCTGGCGCAAGTGCGTCGGAGTACCGGGCTTCTGGTGTAGCTGGAATCAATCCCGTCTCGGCACATGCAGTGACGGTGCCCGGCTCCATTCGGACGTGGGCCCAACTTGCGCGGGACCACGGGACCCGCTCTTGGCCCTCCCTGCTGCGCCCAGCCATCGAGGCGGCCACGAACGGCGTGCCGGTCACAGAAAGGCTTGCGCGAGACTGGGCCCGACAGACGGTCAAACTGAGCAACGACTCCGACACCGCGAAGGTTTTCCTTCATAGCGACGGGAGCGCTTATCAGGCCGGCGAGTTGCACAGGCAGCCCACGCTCGCGGAAGCGCTATCGTCGATTGCGTCGGATGGTCCGGACGTTTTCTACGAGGGATGGATCGCCGAGGATATCGTGACCAAGCTGAGAACGCTTGGCGGTTATCACCGGGCCGATGACTTTGCGGACTGGCGCCCTCGTTACGTCACCCCGATCTCCACTTCATACCGCGGGTACGAGCTCTGGGAGTGCCCACCGAGTGGGCAGGGAATCATCGCTCTCGGAATGGCCGCGATGCTCGAACGCTTCGATGTGTCGAAGTATGGTCCGCTCTCAGTGGAACGTTTCCATCTTCAAACCGAGGTGGCCCGACTGGCCTATGCCGAACGCGATCATTATCTATCCGATAGCGAAG
The DNA here is from genome assembly GCF_001883705.2 of Burkholderia catarinensis. Taxonomy (GTDB): domain Bacteria; phylum Pseudomonadota; class Gammaproteobacteria; order Burkholderiales; family Burkholderiaceae; genus Burkholderia; species Burkholderia catarinensis. Next base: position 294,528 of record NZ_MDEQ02000003.1, on the reverse strand, counting down.
ATCCGGACACAATCGTGCAGCACATGCTTGCCGCAGAGAGAATGGACCAGCGCATTTCCCGCATCCGGATGAATGGCCGAATGGCCGACGCGGCTCCAATGGATGGGCCGGCTCATCGTGACACGATCTACCTGACCGTCGTTGACAAGGACGGACTCGCGGTCTCCTTCATCAACTCGATCTTTGATGACTTCGGCAGCGGACTGATTGCTCCACGTTCGGGCATCCTCCTTCACAACCGTGCTTGCGGCTTTGTGACGGACCCTGCTCACCCTAACGCCATCGCCGGCAGAAAGCGGCCGATGCATACGATCATACCCGCGATGCTGACCCGAGACGGCGAAGCCGTCATGTCATTCGGCGTCACGGGCGCGCATTTCCAGCCGCTCGGACAGATTCAGGTCCTGACAAACATCGTGGACTACGGAATGGGAATCCAGGAAGCACTCGATCACCCCCGCATGTTTGCCCACGGCGACACGCTTCATCTTGAACACACTGTGCCTCAGCCAGTCTGGAGCGGACTTCGCGCGCTCTCCCATTTCCCTCAGCCGGCTCCGAATCCGCTGGGGACAGGACAGGCCATCTGGATTGACAGGGCGCGCGGACTTCTCAGGGGCGGTGCCGATCCACGTCGCGACGGCGTTGCGCTCGGCTATTGATCAATCGCTTTTTACAGGAAACATTCCGTGACAAACCTCGTGTCCGGCCCGTTGGGCTTTCTCCTCAATCCGCAACCGCCGCGCCAACATCCATATCACCTTGGCGGACTCAGCGAAATCCTGAGCCTGCACGCATTGAATGAAGCGAGAGCCGAGATCACGACGTGGCCCGGTTACGCCGTCACGCCTCTCGTCGCGCTTCAAGGGCTCGCTTCGAAGGCCGGACTCGGGAACATCCTGTACAAGGACGAAGGGTCGCGCTTCGGACTGGGCAGCTTCAAGGCTCTTGGCGGTGCGTATGCAGTATTGCGCTATTTGAAAAAGGAAGTGTCGAGGCAGCTCGGGGTGGAACCTGACACGTCCTCGCTCATTCGTGGCGAGCATCGGAAGATCACCGAGATGCTTACCGTCGTCTGTGCGACCGACGGAAACCATGGCAAGTCGGTTGCCTGGGGGGCGAGAACCTTTGGCTGCAAGTGCGTGATCTATGTCCATGCACACGTCAGCCAGGCGCGACGTGACGCGATCGCAGACTACGGGGCGAGCGTGCTTGAAGTCAAGGGCACCTACGACGACACCGTGCGCAGGGCCGCCGACGATGCGTTGGTAAATGGATGGCAGGTTATCTCGGACACGTCCTACGAGGGGTACACGGAAGTACCGCGCGATGTCATGCAAGGTTACGGCATCATTGCCGCAGAGGCCGCGACCCAGTTCCCCGCCGGCGTGCGTCCGACTCACGTCTTCGTACAGGGTGGCGTTGGCGGGGTTGCGGCAAGCCTGTGTTCGTGGTTCTGGGAGAGCTACGGAAGTGATGCCCCGCGATTCATCATTGTCGAGCCAGCTAATGCCGATTGCCTGATCCGTAGCGCCGGGGCGGGCAAACCCACCCCGGCCGCGGGCGATCTGGACACCATCATGGCCGGCCTCGCGTGCGGCGAGGTATCGGTTATCGCATGGGAGATTCTGCGAGAAGGCGCAGATGCGTTTCTGACAGTGACAGACGAGGCGGCCGCAAGCTGTATGCGCCTGCTTGCCGACGCCCCGTTCGGCGACGCCAGGGTGGTTGCGGGCGAATCAGCGGTTGCGGGTCTCGCGGGAGTACTGCTTGCCGCAACTGATCCGGAAAAGCGCAAAGCGCTGGGCTTGTCGGAATCGAGCGTCGTGATGCTGGTTGGGACCGAGGGCGCGACTGACCCAGCCCTTTATGAACAGATCGTCGGGCGTAGTGCCGATGCAGTACGCGACAGCATTCTGCAAGTGGCCGACGCGTGATTTGAGGGATTCATATGAACTCGACAGTAGTGGAAGCGATTCGCATTGGAGCCTACGATGCGCAACTGGTGCGAGCCGTCGAGGAAGAAGTCGAGGCCTCGCGGGATACTCTCGTTGACCTTTGCGGCGCGCTTGTCGCAGCGGAAAGTGCAAACCCGCCCGGCAACACCGCTGCAATGGCACGCACTCTTGAGGCCTTCCTGCGAAGGCACGATCTGCCGGCGAAAACCGTAGCAGCGGACGCCGAGGCACCGAACATTGTCTGCACGGTAACAGGAAGCCGCCCCGGCGCACATGTGGTATTCAATGCCCACATGGACACCATGCTCGCGGGCGACGAGTCCGCGTGGACGGTTCCTCCACTGGAACTGACCCGAAAGGACGGCCGACTGTATGGCCTCGGCATGGGGAACATGAAAGGCGCGCTCGCAGCGATGGCGCTCGCGATGAAGATCGTCCAGCGTCGTCTGCCTCAGCTAGCCGGAAAGTTGAGCCTCACCGCAGTATCGGATGAAGTCATGTTCGGCTCGCGCGGCTCGCCTTACGTGCTGAACCAAGATCCGGAACTGTACGGTGACTACCTAATCAGCGGCGAAGGACCAGGGTGGATGAATTTCGCTGTCGCAGAAAAGGGGCTGCTCTGGATCGACATCACCGCGAAAGGGACGGCTGGCCATTCGTCTCGTGCGCTCACGGGACAAACCGCTGCAGCAAGAATGGCCAAGTTTATGTGCGGGCTCGACCAGCTGAACGACTTCTACGTCGATTTGCCCAAGGAAATCGAGGGCATTGAGGGAGGCGAAAACGATGTCGGCTTCCGTCTATCCGCGAGCGTTGGAAGTATCGAAGCAGGAAGCGTACGCAGTCTCATTCCACCGGTCGTTCGTGCCAAGGCCGACCTGCGCCTGCCTCCCGGTCTATCGATCACCGATCTCAAGGCACGCATCGACGAAATGGCCAAAAGCTGCGAGGGTATCAGCATCGAGTATGCAAAGGGATGGCCTGCAAGCTGGGCTCCGCTCGATAGCGATCCCGTGAAAAGCCTCGCGGGTGCAGTCGCAGCCGTTCGCGGAGTAGCCGCACGCTATGTAGTCAGACTCCCAGGCTCGGATGCGCGTTTCTGGCGCGACCACGGAATCACTTCGGTCTGCTATGGTCCGCAGCCCACCCTGTCCTCGGGGATCGATGACTATGCTGTCGAGCAGGATGTTCTTGATTGCGCTGCCATCTATGCGCTGACTGCGATGCAGCTCATGTCCGCAAAAGCGTGGCCTCCGGGCAATTAAATATCGGGAGATCGTAGCAGCCAACTGCGCTGCTCAACCGGCGTGCAACTAACAATGGCGTAAGCCGGTGCACAGCTTCCTTCGATCAATGAGAGTGCAAACATGTCAGTTACCGAGCAACCCGAGAATTCCAGCGCCAGCATTATCAACCTCGGCCGGTTTCAGGTTGATTTGAGAATGCGGATTCTGCACCGGGGCAGCGAGGTCGTTCCGCTAGGATCGCGGGCTTTCGATATCCTCGCCGTACTCGTGTCGGCCGACGGGCGAGTCGTGACGAAGGACGAATTGCTGAATAAAGTTTGGCCAGAAACCATCGTCGAAGAAAACAATATACATGTCCATCTTTCCGCGTTACGCAAAATACTTGGTGAGGACCGCAACCTGATTGTCACGATACCTGGTCGTGGGTATAAGTTGCGACAACCGCCAGTTGAGAGCCGGCCACCCGCGGTCGAGTTCTGTGGCTTCAAACATTGGCTGCCCCGGCGCGAAGGCCGGCTCACAGGCCGCGACGCAGCCGTTCGGCAAATCAGTACGTTGCTACAGACCACGCGGCTGTTGACGCTAGTTGGGCCCGGCGGCATAGGGAAGACGAGCCTAGCTATTGAAGTAATACGAGAGGCATCGAACGATTTTTCTTGCGGTGTGTATTTTGTCGGACTTGCCACGGCAGCAACTGAAAGTGCGGTCCTATCCTCGGTGGCTGAAGCGTGTGGGCTGCCCACAAATTATGCCGTGGTCGAAATTGCGCAACTGGCTGCGGCGCTTTCCGGGAAACGTTTGCTCCTCGTGTTAGACAACGCCGAGCATGTGATCGACGTCGTCGCGCGGATCGTCGATGCACTCGTAGCGGCAAGCGGTGTTCTGCGCGTCCTTGTAACGAGCCGTGAACCGCTTCGGCTGATGCCCGAAACGGTGTACCGAGTCGAGCCGCTTGACGTGCCGTTCCTCCATTCGACCCATGCGGAGATCGTCCAGTTCTCGGCGGTAAAGTTGTTTCTGCTGCGCGTCAAGTCATTGCACCAATATGTGTACGGCGACTGCGAGCAAGTCCGTCTTATCGGCGAGATCTGTCGTCGGCTCGACGGCATTCCGTTGGCGATCGAACTGGCGGCGGCACGCGTCGCCAGCCTCGGCGTTAAGGGTATTCATCGCTATCTGCACGACCGGTTCAGTTTGCTGACGGGCGGCTACCGGACAGCTCTACCGCGTCATCAAACACTACGTGCGACGTTCGACTGGAGCTTCTCGATACTGAATCCGCACCATAAGGTATTGTTCAGACGCATTGCAGTCTTCATCGGCGGCTTTACGTTCGACGCGATGTGCGCGGTGGTGTGCGACGAGAAATACACTGTGGCTGACCTAATCAGCAGCATCGGCGACCTGGTGGCGAAATCGCTCGTCAACATTGAGTCGGAAGGGCCGGTAAGCATGTATAGCCTTTCCGAGTCGACACGTGCGTATGCGTTGGAGAAGCTGTATGCCGAAGGCGAGCAGAAGCTGATCGCGGCGCGCCATGCACGCTATGTCTCCCATTCTTCGCGACCATGTCTGGCTCTAAATGTCGCTGAACAATTGGACCGGGAAATCGATCTGCGGCAGTCGCTGGATGCTGCACGCAGCGCTTTCGAATGGCCCTTTTCGCAGCACCGCTATCCGCGGCTCGGGGTCGAGCTCGCGGAAAGTTTTACAGAGGCGCTACCGGAGGGGGCCTAAGGTACTTTACTGCACGCGAGCCGACTAGGCTGTCGAGGCGATCGATGCGCCTGAAGAATTCCCCCGCCTCGGCGTAGAGCGAAGTAAATTCGTCACCGAACTCGAAGTAAAGTTGTCAACATCCGCTCTCTACGTATCTCGTGGTCGGTTGAGGCGCATCGCAGCTTTCGCTCGCGAGGCAGTCGCCTTGCCCTGTTGCCAGTTACAGGCCGAGTTCACCCTTCCCTGAGGCGGAAGCTGCCCGACTGCGTAGACGTAGATGCAGCACGTCCGAGTTGATTCGCAATTGCGCGAATTGAATCGCCAGCAACCACCGAGCGCGAGATCTCCTCCCGCTCGGCAAGGGTCAGTGCCAATCTCGAACGGTGCCGTTGCTTTGGCTGTATGCCGCCCGTTTCCGCCAGAATCCGTTGTACCGAGGAATGGTTCCGATCAAACAACTGAGCGATCTGCTGCAGCGACTCGCCCTTGCGCCAGCGCTCCCACATTAACGCCTTCTGGGTGTCTGTATAGTAGATCCGCCGTCTCTGTTTCATGGCAACACTCCTTGCTGCTATGCAGCCTCAAGTGTGTTGCATCGACGGGTTGAATCCGCAGCCGATTCGACTGTCCCTTACGGGTCGATCACGGCCCTTGATGAAGTGACGGCCAAGCAATCTCAGACCTGATCTGACGCTGTCTGAGAGGTCAGGTCTTGACTTACACAGTTCACCGCACCGCTTCAAACATACTGATCATCAACGCCCCCGCCGCAATCACCGCACAGCCCGCCGCCCTCCGAGGCGTCAGCCGTTCGCCGAGATACACGCGCGCGATCAGCGCCGCGAACACCACGCTCGTCTCCCGCAGCGCCGACACCGGGCCCATCGGCGCGCGATCCATCGCCCAGATCACGATGCCGTATGCGAGCGCCGCGAACACGCCGCCGCACGCGGCCTTCGCCGTCTCGCCGACCTCCTGCGTCAACCGCAACGGCCCCGCGCGCAGCCGGTAGTACGCGGCCATCATCGCGCCCGTCAACGCGAACATCCACGCGGTATAGCCGACCGTGTTGCCGCTTTCCCGCACGCCGATCCCGTCGACCACGCTGTAGGCCGCGATCGACACACCGGTCGCGAACGCGGTCGGCAGCACCTGCATCATCCGGTGCTTCGCGCCACGCCCGCCCTCCAGCCCGATTGCCAGGATGCCGGCCGAGATCAGCACGAGCCCGACCTGGGCGCCTGCATTCAGGTGCTCGCCGGCGAACGCCGCCGCGCCGAGCGTAACGAGCAGCGGCGACGTGCCGCGCGCGACCGGATACGCGACGCTCAGGTCGCCGTGCTCGTACGCACGTACCAGCAAGAGCGTATAGACGACGTGGAGCACGGCCGACGCGACGACGCAGAGCCAGCTCGCGGGCGTGATCGGCGCCGCGGCCGGCAGGAACAGCAGCGCGAACAGCCCGATCGCGATCTGCAGCACCGTGGCCGAGCGCAGCCGGTCGCCGCTGCTGCGCACGAGCGCGTTCCATGACGCATGCAGGAACGCCGCGCACAGAACGGCAAACAGGACGGGGATCGGCACGCTGAATACTCCCTGACGGTCGCCTGTCGCACCAGGCGCGCGACAGGCGTTCATCCTATGAATGCGTCACCGGATTGTCAAAAAAGACGCCGCACACCGCGTCTCTCATGAACCGGACGAAAGCGCCCTTTCGCCCGCCCCGCGCGGCATCCGAGACAGTGCCCCCGCGCCCCGCGGGATGTGACGCGGAGGTTGCAGGCGGTCTGCCCCTTTCCGTTCTCTTTCGCATCGCATGACCCCGTAATGAAATCGATACCGCAGCGCAACCGTTGCGAAATCACTCCGTCCCCATATCTTCATACGCGACTGTTCCAATGCGCGTGCTCTCTCGAGCTTCGCGCCGAACCGACACGGCGACGGGGCCGACCTCCACCATCGAAGGCCTTACCTGGAGTTTCCCGATGTTCCGTCAAGCCTTGCTTGTCACCGCCTGCGCAGCCGCGGCGCTTGCGCTGTTCGCCTGCGGCGGCAGCGACGATCCCGCGTCGACGCCTGCCGTGTCGTCGCAGGACGCGCTGCAGACCGCCACGCCGATCAAGCACGTCGTCGTGATCTACGGCGAAAACATCTCGTTCGACCACTACTTCGGCACCTACCCGAACGCGGCGAACCCGTCGGGCGAACCGGCATTCAGCGCCAAGTCGGGCACGCCGACGCCCAACGGCCTGACGGGCACGCTGCTCACCGCGAACCCGAACTTCACGAATACGGCCAACGGCACCGACGCGGCGAACCCGTTCCGCCTCGACCGCACGCAGGCCGCGACCGCCGACCAGAACCACGCGTACACGGCCGAGCAACAGGCCGAGGACAACGGCCTCGCCGACCTGTTCCCGAAGTACACCGGCAAGGGCTCGTCCGGCGGCGCCGGCGCGTTCGGCACGAAGGGCCAGGTGATGGGCTACTTCGACGGCAACACCGTGACCGCACTGTGGAACTACGCGCAGCGCTTCGCGATGAGCGACAACACGTTCACGACGTCGTACGGCCCGTCGACGCCGGGCGCGCTGAACGTCGTGTCGGGCCAGACCAACGGGATGCAGATCGTCAAGACGTCGAAGCAGCCGTCGACGCTTGCCGCGACGTCGTACTACATCAACGATGGCCAGGGCGGCTTCACGATGATCAACGACGTCGACCCCGGCTTCGACGTGTGCTCGAGCACGACCGACCAGGCGATGATGGCCGGCAAGAACATCGGCGACCTGCTGAACGGCGCGAAGATCACGTGGGGCGGCTTCATGGGCGGCTTCAACTTGTCGACGACGAACGGCAACGGCACCACGGGCTGCAGCCGCAGCACGGTCGCCACCGCCGTGAACGCCGCGACGTCGGACTACATCCCGCACCACAACTGGTTCCAGTACTACGCGTCGACCGCGAACCCGCAGCACACGCGCCCGAGCTCGGTCGCGGCGATCGGCTCGAGCCTCCAGACCGACGGCAAGACCGCCGAACCCGCGAACCACCAGTACGATACGGACGACTTCTTCGCCGCCGTGAAGGCCGGCAACTTCCCGTCGGTCAGCTACCTGAAGGCCCCGGCCGCACAGGATGCACACGCGGGCTACTCGGATCCGCTCGACGAGCAGGCGTTCGTGACGAAGGTCGTCAACTTCCTGCAGCAGCAGCCGGACTGGCAGAACACGGCCGTGATCGTCACCTATGACGACTCGGACGGCTGGTACGACCACGTGTACACGGCGCCGACGCGCGCGTCGTCCGACCCGGTCGACCAGGTCAACGGCGCCGGCAAGTGCGGCACGGGCGGCACCACCGGCGTGAACGGCGCGACCGTGAACGGCCGCTGCGGCCCGGGCGTGCGCATTCCGCTGATCGTGATCTCGCCGTACGCGAAGCAGAACTATGTCGACCACACGATGCTCGACCAGTCGTCCGTCGTGCGCTTCATCGAGGACAACTGGCTCGGCGGCCAGCGTATCGGCGGCGGTTCGTTCGATGCGACGGCGGGCGACCTGCGCGCGCTGTTCGACTTTACGTCGAAGCCGAACACGACGCCGCTGTACCTCGACCCGACGCTCGGCACCGCACTGAGCGCGGCACCGGCGATCTGACCGGCGTCCGTCGACCGCAGGCCGGCGCATCACGCGCCGGCCGTTTCCATTTAACGCGCCGTTTCGTGCGGCGCCCCGCTTTCCGACCGACAGCATGACAGCTCGCCCCGCGTTCCCGTCTCCCGACACCTCCGGCCCCCCCGCGCCGCGCGCCCCTTCCCGCCTGCTGCGCCGCGCGGCATTCGTGCTCGGCGCGGCCGCGCTCGGCTACGGTGTGTTTGCGATCGCGTTCCCCGCGCAGGTGCCCGCGGCGATCGGTACGGTCGTCGCCGACTGGACGGGCGCGAACCCGCATCCGGTCGTGCTGCAGCGGCCCGCCGCGCAGCCGCTGTCGGCGGTCGCGCAGCTCGGGCGCGCGCTGTTCGTCGATCCGTCGCTGTCCGCGTCGGGCAAGCAGTCGTGCGCGTCGTGCCACAGCCCCGCTCATGCGTACGGCCCGCCGAACGCGCTCGACGTGCAGCCGGGCGGCCTCGCGATGACGCAGCAGGGGTATCGCCCGCCGCCGTCGCTGATGTACCTGTACCGCCAGCCGAACTTCAGCATCGGCCCCGATGCCGGTGAAAACGACGCCGCACCGAGCGTCGCGCAGCAGGCCGCGTCGGCGGCCGGCGTCGTCAAGGCGCAGAAGGTGGCCGGCAGGTCGGCCGCGCCGCAGCTCGTGCCGCAGGGCGGGATGTTCTGGGACGGCCGCGCCGATACGCTGCAGCAACAGGCGTTCGGCCCGCTGCTGAATCCGGTCGAGATGGCGAACGCGAGCGTCGACGACGTCGCGCACAAGCTCGCGCAGTCGTCGCACCGCGCGCAGCTCGAGCAACTGTTCGGCGCGCGCGTGTTCGACAGCCCGCAGCTCGTGGTATCGGAAGCGATGTTCGCGATCGCGCGCTACCAGGTGGAGGATCCGTCGTTCCACCCGTACAACAGCAAGTACGACCGCTGGCTCGAAGGCCGCGCGCGCCTGTCGCAGGCCGAGCTGCGCGGGCTGCGCCTGTTCAACGATCCGGACAAGGCGAATTGCGCGGGCTGCCACCTGTCGAAGCCCGGCAAGGACGGGCTGCCGCCGATGTTTACCGATTACCAGTACGAGGCGCTCGGCGCGCCGCGCAACAAGGAGCTGGCGCAGAACCGCAACCCGGCGTTCTACGATCTCGGCGTGTGCGGGCCGTTCCGCGACGACCTGAAGGACCAGACGCAGTATTGCGCGATGTTCCTGACGCCGACGCTGCGCAACGCGGCGACGCGCCATGTGTTCTTCCACAACGGCGTATTCCATACGCTCGACCAGGTGATGGCGTTCTACAACGAGCGCAGCATCTCGCCGCAGAAGTTCTATTCGCGCGGCGCGGACGGCAAGGTCGACGAGTACGACGACGTCCCGCCGAAATATCGCGCGAACGTCGACGTGACCGACGCGCCGTTCGATCGCAAGCCGGGCGACAAACCCGCGATGACGGCGCAGGATATCAAGGATATCGAAGCGTTCCTCGGCACGCTGAACGACGAGCCGGCGCAGCGCTGAGCGCCGGCTGGCCGCCGCGCCGCATCAGCGGCGCGCGCGGATGCACAGGAAGGCCGGCGCCAGCGACAGCTCCGCATGGAGCCGTTCCGACGCGGCCTGCATCTCGGGCAGCGGCGTGGGTTCGACGAACCGGTCGAGCCGCCAGCCGCCGTCGGCTAGCGCGTTCAGGATGTCGGCGAGCGGCCGCCGCCAGGCTTCGACGTAAGGCCTCGGCTCGCCGAATCCCGACCAGTGGAACCCGAAGCGGGACGTATCGAAGTAGGTGCCGTCGCCGCGCGTGCGTTCGTCCATCCAGTCGCGCATCGGATGCGCCATCGAGAACACGAGCGTCGCGCCCGGCCGCGCGACGCGCCGGAATTCGCGCAGCGTCGGCGCAAGATCGCGCACGTAGTCGAACGCGAGCGAACACAGGACCTTGTCGAACGCTTCGTCGGGCAGCCAGGCGAGCGGCGCCTCCAGGTCGCCTTCCACGACGTCGACCGCAAGGCCCGCGCAGCGCGTTTTCGCGAGCGCGACCATCTCCGGCGTGACGTCGAACGCATGCACGGTCGCGCCGTGGCGTGCGAGGTGCTCGCTGCAGATGCCGGGCCCGCAGCCGGCATCGAGCAGCGTCAGGCCGTCGACGTCGCCGAGCAGCGCCATCGTCGCCGGACGCTCGTAGAGCGCGTTGTGCGCCTTGGTCGGCGCGATGTCCGCATAGCGTTGCGCGAAGCTCGCGTATGCGCGGCGGCCGGGCGGTTCGTTCGGATCGGTCATGCGGCACCCGTCGGCAGAAACTGGGAGTGTCGATTCTGCCCGATCGGATGACGGGTGGCGACCGGTCCCTGCCCCCGTCCCCGCGCCTGCGTCACGACAGGCTGTCGAGCAGCCGATACCAGGCCACCCCGGCCGCGATATAGAAGCGCTGCAGCCCGTGAAACGGAATCGGCCGGACCGGCGTGACCCGGAACGGCAGCGGCAGTTGCGCATCGCCCGACAGGTGCGCGGCCAGATGCTTGCCGAGCGTCGTCGCCATCGCGATGCCGCGCCCGCTGTAGCCGAGCGCGATCGTCACGCCCGGCGCGGGCTCGTGCACGTGCGGCAGGAAATCCGCGGTGATCGCGACGCGCCCCGCCCAGCGATATTCGAACCGGACGCCCTTCAGCTGCGGATACAGCAGCGTCGTCGCACGCTCGAGATGGCGCCAGTCGCTCGTCGCGCGCGGTTCCGCGAACGGGCCGCGGCCGCCCATCAGCAGGCGGCCCGCTGCGTCGCGGCGAAAGTACAGCAGCAGGCGCCGCGCATCCGATGCGACCTCGCCGCCCGCGAGTATGTCTCGACCGAGATCCGGCGCAAGCGGTTGCGTCGCGACGATGAAACTGTTCGCGGCGATCACCGACTGGCGCAAGCCGGGCCACAGCCCGTCCGTGTAGCCGTTGGTCGCGATCACGACGCGCTCCGCCGACAGCGTCGCGCCGCCTGCCGTCGCGATCTGCCAGCGGCCGTCGGCACGCGTCAGCCCGACGGCGCGCGTCAGCCCGTGCACGGCTGCCCCGCTCGCCTGCACGGCACGCACGAGGCCGCGCGTATAGCTGAGCGGCTGCACGCTGCCCGCGCGGCGATCGATCCAGCCGCCCGCATACGCGTGCGTGCCGAGCCGCCGCGCGACGTCGTCGCGGCCGAGTACGTCGACCGGTGCGCCGCGCGCGGCCCACTGCTGCGCGCGGCGTGCGACCGTATCGAGCATCGCGGCGGTCGGCGCCGGCTGGATCCAGCCGTGGCGACGCGCATCGCAATCGATCGCATGCCGCGCGATCAGGTCGAACACCGTGTCGGCCGCGCCGCCGACAACGCCGGCAAGCTGCTCGCCGGCCTCGTCGCCGAACCGGCGGACCAGTTCGTCGGGATCGTATTTCAGCCCGGGGATCACCTGGCCGCCGTTGCGGCCGGACGCGCCCCAGCCCGGCTGCGCGCCGTCGATCACGCGCACGTTCGCGCCGCGTTCGGCCAGGTGGAGCGCGGTCGACAGGCCCGTGAAGCCGGCGCCGACGATCGCCACGTCGCACGACGCGGACGCGTCGAGCGCGGGGGTTTCAGGTGCCGGCGCGGCCGTCGCCGCCCACAGCGAATCCGGCCACCGGGAGTCGGGCCATCCGGGTGCCGCGTTCCTGTCGCTCATGTTCGATCCGGGTTGGCGGCGCCGTCCGGCGCCAGCAGGCGACGCAGGAATTCCTGCGTGCGGGGATGTTGCGGCTGCGTGAGCACGTCGCGCGCCGGCCCGCTTTCGCAGATGGTGCCGTCGTGCAGGAAGCACACGCGATCGGCCACCTCGCGCGCGAACGCCATTTCGTGCGTGACGACCACCATCGTCATCCCGTCGCGCGCGAGCCCGCGCATCACGCCGAGCACCTCGCCGACGAGCTCGGGGTCGAGCGCCGACGTCGGCTCGTCGAACAGGATCGCCTGCGGCTCCATCGCGAGCGCGCGTGCGATCGCGACGCGCTGCTGCTGGCCGCCCGACAGCTCGGCCGGATACGCATTCATCCGGTGCGCGAGCCCGACCTTGTCGAGCAGCGCACGGGCCCGCTCGCGCGCTTGCGCGGCCGGCATGCGCCGCACATGCACGGGCCCTTCCATCACGTTTTCGAGCGCCGTGCGGTGCGAGAACAGGTTGAAGCGCTGGAACACCATGCCGACCCGCATCCGCAGCTCGTGGATCCGCTTCGAATGCGCATCGACCTTCACGTCGTCGATCGTGATCGAACCCTCGTCGTAGGTCTCGAAGCCGTTGATACAGCGCAGCACGGTCGACTTGCCCGAGCCGGACGGCCCGATCAGGCACACGACCTCGCCCTGCCGCACGTCGAGGCTCACGCCCTTCAGCACCGCATGCTGCTGGAAACGCTTGTGTATCGAATCGATCCGGATCATGCGCCTCTCCTCAGCGCGAGCCGCTTGCCGAGCCGGTTCACGCCGAACATCAGCGGCAGGCCCAGCGCGAGATACAGCAGCGCGACGAGCGTGTAGACGCTCATGTTCTGGAACGTCGACGACGCGATCAACTGGCCGGCGCGCGTGATCTCCGCGACCGTGATCGTCGACGCGACCGATGAATCCTTCAGCAGCATCACGAGCGTGTTGCCGTACGGCGGCAGCGCGATGCGGAATGCCTGGGGCAGCACCACGCGCCGCATGATCATCGGGCCGCGCATGCCGATCGCGTGCGCGGCTTCGATCTGGCCGCGGTCGATCGCCTCGATGCCGGCGCGGAAGTTTTCCGCCTGGTACGCCGAGTACGCGATGCCGAGGCCGAGCACGCCGGCCTGGAACGCCGACAACTGCACGCCGAGATCGGGCAGCACGAAGTACATGTAGAACAGCTGCACGATGATCGGCAGCCCGCGGATCACGTTGACGATCGTGCTGGCGGCCGTCGCGACGGCACGGTTGCGCGACACCTTCAGCAGCGCGAGGACCAGCCCGAGCACCGAGCTGAGCACGAATGCGCATACCGTGATCTCGATCGTGACCACCGCGCCCTTCAGCAGGATCGGCAGGAAATCGATCGCGTTCTGAAAAAACATGAGGTTTCCTATGCGACGATCGGACGTCGCGCCGCAATGGGTGCCCGCGACACGCGGGCGATGCCGGCCGTGAATCGGGCGCCGGCGCTCAGCTCATGTGCCACTTCTGCAGGATCTGCTGCAGCGTGCCGTCGCCCTTCATCTTGCGGATCGCGCCGTTGAGCTGCTCGAGCATCGCGGTGTCGCCCTTGCGCACGACGAAGCAGACCTGCCCCTTCACGACGCTCTGGTATTCCGGCACGAGCCGCACCTGGCGGTTGACGCCGTGTTCGATCTGGTACGCGACGATCGGCTGGTCGGCGAAGCCGGCCTTGATGCGCCCGAGCGAAACGTCGCGCATGATGTCGGCTATCGAATCGTAGGTCCGGACTTCCTTGAAGATGCCCTTCTTGTTGAGCGCGTCGACGAACGCCGTGCCGACCTGCGCGCCGACCACCTGCCCCTTGAAATCGTCCATCGACGTATAGCGGCCCGGATCGTCGGCCTTCACGATCAGGCCTTCGCCGAACGTATAGACCGTGTCGGAGAAATCGACGACCTGCTGGCGCGCCGGCGTCTTCAGCATCGCGGCCGAGATGATGTCGATCTTCTGCGTGGTGAGCGACGGGATCAGCGCCGAGAACACGGTCTGCTGCACGTCGACGCGAAACCCGGCCGACTTCCCGGCCGCGGTGATCGCATCGACCATCATCCCCTGGATCGAATTGCTCTTGACGTCGAGAAACGTGAACGGCACGCCGGTGGCCGTCGCGCCGACCTTCAGCGTCGGCTCGGCCGCGACGGCGCCCGTCGATGCCGCGGAGAGGGCGATGCAGGTGGCGAAACCGGCGGCCAGTGCGCCGAACCGCTTGATGAACGAAACCATGGTGTCTCCTTCTCGAATGATCCTGTGCGACGGCCGGTCGTTGATCGACACTGCGACGATGGCTCGATCTTAAAACGAATCATAAATATCGCGAAAAGATTTTTGAGTATCGATATTCGATACGCTATGATTTGATATCGCATCGATCCAGCCCCTTGCTCATGGAAACGTCGCCCGATCAGTCAAACGACCTGCTGTTCAACCAGTCGCTCGAGAAAGGGCTCAACGTGCTGCGCGCGTTCAGCGCGAAGCGGCGCACGATGACGCTGGCGGAAGTAGCCGACGCGGCCGGGATGACGAAAAGTTCGGCGCAGCGGATGGTCTATACGCTCGAGAAGCTCGGCTATGTCCGCAAGCATCCGGTCACGCGGCGTTACCAGCTCACGCCGCACGTGATGCGGATCGGCTTCAACTATCTCGCGGCCGATACGCTGATCGACGTCGCGAATCCGTTCCTGTCCGAGCTCACGAACGTGACCGGCGAAACCACCAACCTCACCGAGCCGGACGAAGACGAGATGGTGTACGTCGCGCGTTTCGTGTCGACGAAGTTCGTGCCGATCCACATGCCGATCGGCAGCCGCATCCCGATGTATTGCACCGGCTGCGGTCGCGCGTTCCTGAGCGCGCTGCCACCCGCCGATGCGCGCGCGCGGCTCGACGGCATGGCACGCGCGCCGCACACGCCGCGCACGGTCACGGCGCTCGACGAACTCGTCGCGCTGCTCGACGGCGTGCGGCGCGAAGGCTACGCGTCCAATCAGGAAGAACTGTTCATCGGCGACATGTCGATCGCGGCACCCGTGCTCGGCAGCCAGGGGCAGCCTGTCGCGGCCGTGCACGTGGTCGCGCCGACGAGCCGCTGGACGTTCGACGACGCGCGACGCAAGCTCGCGCCGGCCGTGATCGACTGCGCGCGCGGCATCAGCAATTCGATCCGGACGCTCGAATAGCCTTCGCGAAATGGCAGACGGTGCGCCGCTGCAATACGCAACGGCGTTTGATCGCTACTGCGGCTTCCGCGAATTCTCCGTGCGACAGGGACTGTTCGAGCGCAATACGAGCCTCTTCGCCGCGGTGTCCGGTTCCTCGCCGTGATACGGATCGACGCACTTCAGGAAGTCGCACTTCACATCCCCGACTTCCGGTTCAACGACCGGATTCCGGTAATCGCGCGCAAGATATTTCGCCACCCGCGTGCGAACGGCATCCGGCGCATGCATGCTCCATGTGGCAGCAGGTCCGGTCGCGCAACGCACTGGCTGCCGGCCGCTTCGCCCCTCCTCCTCGTTTTCCCCAATCCCGTTCGGCTTGACTCGGTTCCCCCGATCGTCAACACTTCGCACATCGTAAATGTGATCACAGATCGCAGATCAAACCCAGGAGAACCCCGCCTTGGCGCCTCGTATCGTCCCGCCCGCATTGAAAGTCATCGAACAGGAAACGATGGCCGACAAGGTCTACCAGCAACTGCGCGAAGCGCTGATGAGCGGGCGTTTCGCGCCTGGCCAGGCGCTGAGCCTGCGCAGCGTCGCCGAGGCCGTCGGCTCGTCGACGATGCCCGTGCGCGCCGCACTCACGCGGCTGCGCGCCGAGCGCGCGCTGGTCGACGGCCCGAACCGCGCGCTCGTCGTGCCGCCGATGACGCTCGACATGCTCGACGAACTGCGCGACGTGCGGATCGCACTCGAAGGCTGCATCGCCGAGCGCGCATGCGCACGGATGACCGATGCGCAGATCGCGGCCGTGCGCAAGACCTGCGAGACGATGCAGGCACACGTCGAGGCAGGTCGCTCGCGCGCTTACCTGCAAAGCAATTTCGCGTTCCACAGCGCGATCTACGCGCACGGCGCAAGCGAAAGCACGCTCGCGATCGTCGAGAACCTGTGGATGCGCGTCGGGCCCTTCCTCAACATGGTCGCGCTCGACATCCCGCACATGCGGCGCTCGATGGATGCGCACCGCGCAATCGTCGATGCGCTCGGACGGCGCGACGGCGCAGGCGTGCGGGCAGGCATCGCGCTCGACATCGGCGGCGCCGCACACGATCTCGCCGAGACGCTGCGGGCCGCACAGACACCCCGGACCGTGAACGCGAAGCCGTAGCGGCCGCAATCCCACAACATCAACAATGGAGACAACCCGGCATGACAGCTTCCGACCTGCTGAAACCCTATGACGGCCTGCGCGTCCTCGTGACGGGCGGCGCATCGGGCATCGGCCTCGAAATTGCCGACGCGTTCGCCGAGTGCGGCGGGCACGTGCATGTGTGCGACGCATCGCAAGCCGCGATCGCAGCGCTCGCCGACCGGCCGCCGCGTGCCGCGGCCGGCGCGATCAGTGCGACGCTGGCCGACGTATCCGACCCGGCCGCCGTCGAGCGCGTGTTCGCCGACGTATCGGCCAAGCTCGGCGGCCTCGACGTGTTGGTCAACAACGCGGGCATCGCCGGCCCGACCGGCGGCATCGACGAAATCGACCCCGTGCAGTGGGAGCAAACCGTCGCGATCAACCTGAACGCGCAATTCCTGTTCGCGCGCCGCGCGGTGCCGCTGCTGCGCGACGCGAAACACGGCGGCGCGATCATCGCGCTGTCGTCGGTCGCAGGCCGGCTCGGTTACGCGTTCCGCACACCGTATGCGGCAACCAAATGGGCCGTGGTCGGTCTCGTGAAGAGCCTCGCGATCGAACTCGGGCCGCTCGGCATCCGCGTGAACGCGATTCAGCCCGGCATCGTGCGCGGCCCGCGGATGCGCCGCGTGATCGACGCGCGTGCGCAACAGCTCGGCATCGGTTACGACGAAATGGAGCAGCGCTATCTCGAGAAGATCTCGCTGCGGCGCATGACCGATCCGGCCGAGATCGCCGCGACCGCGCTGTTCCTGTGCTCGCCGGGCGGGCATGGGATCACGGGGCAGGCCATCTCCGTCTGCGGCAACGTCGAAGTGCTTTGACGCCTCCTGCATCGCTCACCGAAAGGAATCCATCCGTGGCAAACGCTCGCAAAGTCATCATCACCTGTGCGCCGACCGGCGCGATCCATACCCCGTCGATGTCGCCGTACCTGCCCGTGACACCGCACGAAATCGAAACGGCCGCTGTCGCAGCCGCGCAGGCCGGCGCGGCGATCCTGCACCTGCACGCACGCAACCCGTCCGACGGCAAACCCACGCAGGATCCGGCCGTGTTCGCCGAATTCCTGCCGCGCATCAAGGCGCAGACCGACGCGGTGATCAATCTCACGTCGGGCGGCAGCCCGCACATGACGGTCGACGAGCGGCTGCAGCCCGCGCTGCATTTCCAGCCCGAGGTCGCATCGTTGAACATGGGTTCGATGAACTTCGGGCTGTACCCGATGCTCGAGCGCTTCCGCGAGCTGAAGCATCCGTGGGAACGCGAACATCTCGAGAAGAGCCGCGATCTCGTCTTCAAGAACACCTTCGCCGACATCGAGACGATCCTCACGCGCTGCGGCGCGAACGGCACGCGTTTCGAATTCGAGTGCTACGACATCTCGCACCTGTACAACCTCGCGCATTTTGTCGACCGCGGGCTCGCGAAGCCGCCGTTCTTCGTGCAAAGCGTGTTCGGCCTGCTCGGCGGGATCGGTGCACACCCGGAGGACCTGATGCACATGCGCCGCACGGCCGACCGCCTGTTCGGCAGCGATTACGTGTGGTCGATCCTCGGCGCGGGCCGCAACCAGATTCCGCTCGCGACGATCGGCGCTGCGCAGGGCGCGAACGTGCGCGTCGGGCTCGAGGATTCGCTGTGGATCGCGCCGGGCAAGCTCGCGGAATCGAGCGCCGCGCAGGTACTGAAAATGCGGCAGGTGCTCGAAGGCCTGTCGCTGGAGATCGCGACGCCGGCCGAGGCGCGCGCGATGCTCGCACTCAAGGGCGGCGACGCGGTGAATTTCTGATCGCCGGGTAGCGCCCCAACACCAGCATCCGCAAGCGCAGTGACAAGGCGCCGGCCCGAGCCGGCCGGCGCCAGGACGCCCATCATCGCCCCGCTCCGTCCGAGCGCCGCCGGCGCGGCTCCGTCGTCTGCCCATCCGCTGCATGCACCGCAGCGGCATCTGCCGAACGCGGCGCGCCGTGCTTGCCGTGCGCGCCGGTTCGCCCTTACCGGAGTCGTCCGCATGTCCACTCATCACGCGCAGGCCCTGTCTGCCGCCGCCGGCGACGCGAACGCGTCGCTGAACCGGCTGCTGTTCCGCAAACTCATGCCGCTGCTGATCGCCGCCTATGTGATCAGCTTTCTCGACCGCACCAACATCGCGTTCGCCAAACATTCGATGGGTGTCGATCTCGGCATTTCATCGGCCGCGTACGGACTCGGCGCGGGCCTGTTCTTTCTGACCTACGCGCTCTTCGAGATCCCGAGCAACCTCGTCATGCATCGCGTCGGTGCGCGCTTCTGGATCACGCGCATCATGATTACGTGGGGCGCGCTGTCGGTCGCGATGGCGTTCGTCAGCGGCGAGACGTCGTTCTACGTGATGCGCCTGCTGCTCGGCGCTGCCGAAGCCGGCCTGTTTCCCGGCGTGATGTTGTACCTGACGTACTGGTTCGGCCGCGAGGAGCGTGCGCGCGCAACCGGTTATTTCCTGCTCGGCGTGTGCATTGCAAACATCGTCGGCGGGCCACTGGCCGGCGCGCTGATCGAGCTCGACGGCACGCTGGGTTTCCACGGCTGGCAATGGCTGTTCGTCGTCGAAGGCATTCCGGCGATCCTGCTCGCGTTCGTCGTGTGGACACGGTTGCCGGACCGCCCGAGCACGGCACCGTGGCTCTCCGCGGAAACCGGCCGTGCACTCGAGCGCACGCTGGCCGCGGAACAGGACGCGGGCGTCGCCACGCACGGCGGCCATGCGTTCGGCGCCGCACTGCGCGATCCGCAGATCTGGCTCGCGATCTTCGTGTACTTCTGCCACCAGTTGACCATCTACACGGTGATCTTCTTCCTGCCGGGCATCATCGGCGCGTCAGGACGCTTCTCCCCGTTCACAGTCGGGTTGCTGACTGCGCTGCCCTGGCTCGCCGCGGCGCTCGGGGCCGGGACGTTACCGCGCTTCGCACGCGAGTCGCGTCATGCACGCCGGATGCTGTGCGGGGGGCTGGTCGTGATGGCGGTCGGGATGGTCGGCGCCGCGCATGCGTCGCCGGTCGCGGGGCTCCTTTGCGTGTGCGTGGCGGCGTCCATGTTCTTCGTCGTACAGTCGATCGTCTTCACGTTTCCCGCGTCGCGGCTTGCCGGTAGCGCACTGGCCGGCGGACTCGGGCTCGTGAACACGTGCGGGTTGCTCGGCGGCTTCGTCGGGCCGACCGTCGTCGGCGCGATCGAACAGGCGACCGGCAATGCGAAGAACGGGCTGACGCTGCTTGCGGCCGCGCTCGTCGCCGCAGCGTTCGCGAGCCTCGCGTTGCGTCATGGGCACGAGCGGCCCGACGTGCGATCGCGCGGCTGAAGGCAGGCTGGATTCAAGCGGGCTGGATGCGTTCGCGCCACCCTCGCCCGACTCTTGACCATTCGTACGCATCAGCGCGCCGTCGTCGCGGGCGTGCTCACGATCGCAACCGCATTCGCCCGCCGCTCGGCCTGCCGCTGCGCGAACCGGTACGCAACCAGCGAGCCGGCCACGGCGAGCAGCATCGGCACGAGACTGTCGTGATTCGCGCGCGTGAATTCGAGCAGCAACACGACGGCCGTGATCGGCATCTGCATCGACGCGGCGAGAAACGCGGTCGCGCCGATGAGTGCGCACCCGCCGATCGACGCGCCCGGCCACACGAGGCTCCACAGCCCGCCGAGCACGACGCCGAGCAGCGCGCCGTTCGCAAGGCCCGGCGTCAGCAGCCCGCCCTCCGCGCCGGCCCGCAGGCTGCCGGCCTCGATCAGCACCTTCAGCACGAGCAGCGCTGCGGCAAGACCGATCGTCAGCGTGCCGTCGAAGCCCAGCGACGCCGCGCCCTTGCCGTTGCCGAGCAGTTGCGGAAACCGCATCGCGAGCACGCCGATCACCGCGAAGTTGACCAGCGCGAGCACGGGCAGCCGCCAGTCCTTCGGCGCGTTCGCCCGCGCATGGGTCGTGAGCCGCACGAAGCCGTACGCGGCGAAGCCGAACAGCGGCCCGCAGACGATCGACCACGCAACCAGCGGCGTGCTCAGCGCAAACGGCGGCACCGCGTACTGGTGTTCGTTGCCGAGGCCGATCCACGCGACGGCCGCCGCGATCGACGACGTCACGACCGCCACGACCAGCGCACGCAGCTCGAACGTGCCGAGCAGCACTTCGAGCACGAAGATCGCGCCGCCGAGCGGCACGTTGTAGACGGCCGCGAGGCCCGCGCCCGCACCGCACGCGACCATCAGCCGGCAGTCGTCGGGCGTGAGCCCCGCGGCATGCGCGAGCCGCCCGGCGAGCAGCGAACCGATCTCGCGCGGCGCGACCTCGCGGCCGAGCGGCGAGCCGAGCGCGACGGTGACGATCTGCAGCAGCGCGTGAATCGTCGTGCTGACGAACGGCATGCGCGGATCGGCCGCGCGCACCGCACGGCGGATGCTGACGAGCGGCCGGCCGTACCGGTAAAGCGCCCACCAGCCGCCGCCTGCGACGATCCCGCAGACGACCGGCACCGCAAACCGGCGCAGCGGATCGGCGCCGGCAACGCCGGTGAGGAAGCTCTCGGTGCCGATCACGTGCGCGACGCTGTAGCCGTATGCGATGTGCTGGATCGCGTGCAGCAGCAGCGCGAGCAGCATGCCGCCGAGGCCCGCGCCGACGCCGGTCAGGATCGCGACGGCGGCCACGCGGGCGAACGGGCCGGCAGGCGGCAAAGAGGATGCGGGAGCGGACGGGAGATCGAGGCGCATGGGGTCGGCGAACAGGGATCGAAAGGACGGCGCGCAACACGCGCACCGTCGTCAGGACCGCATCGTAGGCCTGCGCTCATCATGAGACAAACGTATTTTTAGAATCGACTCATGCATTTGATGAATACATAAAGACGGGCGGCCCGGGACCGCCCGCCTTCCGCATCAATCCGGATACGTGACGCGCTCCGGTTCGCGCCGCATGATCACCTTCCCGTGGCGGACCGACAGCGTGGCCTTCGCCTGCCGGCGCACCGCTTCGTAATCGCCGTCCGCGTCGAGCACGACGAGATTCGCCGGACGCCCGGCCGCGATGCCGTAGCCGTCGCCGAGATGCATCGTCGTCGCGCTGTGGTCGGTCACGAAGTCGAGGCAGCGCTGCAAATCCTGGTAGCCCATCATGTGGCAGATATGGAGGCCCGCATCGAGCACGCGCAGGATGTTGCCGTTGCCGAGCGGATACCACGGATCCTTGATCGAATCCTGCCCGAAGCACACGTTGAGGCCCGCGCGGTCGAGTTCTGCCACGCGCGTGACGCCGCGCCGCTTCGGAAACGTGTCGAAGCGCCCCTGCAGGTGGATGCTCTCGGTCGGGCACGAGATGAAGTTCAGGCCCGCGCGCTTCAGCAGCCGGAACAGCTTCGAGCAGTACGCGTTGTCGTACGAGCCCATCGCGGTCGTATGGCTCGCGGTCACGCGCGCGCCCATCCCGCGCACGCGCGCCTCTTCGGCGAGCACTTCCAGAAAGCGTGAGTGCGGATCGTCGGTCTCGTCGCAATGCACGTCGACGAGGCAGCCGGTGCGTTCCGCGAGATCCATCAGGAAGCGGATCGAGCTGACGCCCTGCTCGCGCGTGTTCTCGAAATGCGGAATCCCGCCGACGACGTCCGCGCCCAGGTCGATCGCCTGCTCCATCAGCGCGCGGCCGCCGTCGAACGATTCGATGCCCTCCTGCGGAAACGCGACGATCTGCAGGTCGATCAGCCCGCGAGCCTCGTCCTTCACTTCCAGCATCGCCTTCAGCGCGGCGAGCGTCGGATCGGTGACGTCGACGTGCGTGCGCACGTGCTGGATCCCGTGGTCGCGCAGCATGCCGATCGCCGCGTGCGCGCGCGTCTTCGTATCTTCATGCGTGATCGTCGCCTTGCGTTCGGCCCAGCGCTCGATGCCCTCGAACAGCGTACCGCTCATGTTCCAGGCAGGCTCGCCGGCCGTCAGCACGGCATCGAGGTGGATATGCGGCTCGACGAGCGGCGGGATCGCAAGGCGGCCGCCCGCGTCGATATCGTCGTTGCGCGCCGGTGCGATCGACGCCGGCTGCGCGTCGACCCGCGCGATCGTGCCGCCGTCGATGACGATCGTGAACAGGCCGTCGCGGCCGCGCAGGCGTACGTTGAACAGATTCATGTGGGGGATCCCTCGTGGCATGCATGAAAACGGCCGCGCGATGCGCATGGCGGCCGTGCGATTCGTTGAATTCGATGCAAAGGAATGCGGGCAAAGCCCGCGCACGATGCGCGGCGCGTCACGACCAGCCTTCGAACTTCAGGCCTGTTTCCGCGGCGGCCTCCTCCGGCGTCACGTCGCGCACATGCTGGCCGAACGTCCACACATGCAGTTCGGGATCGCGCGCACGGTACGTGCGGTCGCCGTAGAACTGGTCGGCCGGCTCCTGCAGGATCTCAGCGCCGGCCTGCCGCGCGTGCTCGCAATGCGCGTCGATATCGCTCGCGAGCTGCACGTGCACGCCCTGCGTGTTGCGGCCGCCGACGTCCGGCGGGCTCGCGACGAAATCGGCCCAGTAGCCGCCGATCATCACCACGCCGCCTGCGTGCGTGAGCTCGGCATGCGTGACCTGCCCATCGGCCGTGTAGACGACGATGCCGCGCCCGAAACCGAACGCGCGCTCCAGCCATTCGAGCGCGGCGCGCGGATCGCGGTAATACACGGCGGGACTGATCGGCGGAAGAGGTGCTGGCGTGGGCATCGTCTGTCTCCGGTCGTTGGGACGTGACACCCATTCTCCGCGCGTCGGGCACGTCGGGCAACCGCCGCACGCTCGCTGCCGCCTGTTGCAGCCGCGCGACAACGGACACGCGCCCTGCGTGCGCCGGCAGCCCGCCACGACGCGAAAACACCCTGCGTCAGGCATGCGCGGCGCGTCGTGTCGGTTTTGTGAACGACTCTTGCGCGATCTGGAAAGGTCCGCTCGGGCGGCTCCCGGGCCTTGCGCGCGATCCGCATTCCTATACTTGCGCCGAACTTTCGTTCCCGGTCCCACACGCAGGAGTCTTTAGATGAAGAAAACACTCGTTGCCGGCGCATCCGTCGCCGCGCTGTTCGCCCCGCTGGCCCATGCACAGAGCTCGGTCACGCTGTACGGCCTGATCGATGCCGGCATCGTCTATACCAACAACGCCAACGGTGCGTCGCTGTGGCGCCTGAACAGCGGCACCGTCAACGGCAGCCGCGTCGGGTTTCGCGGCACCGAGGATCTCGGTGGCGGCCTGAAGGCGCTGTTCGTGCTCGAGAACGGCTTCAACGTGAACAACGGCGGGCTCGGCCAGGACGGCAAGCTGTTCGGCCGCCATGCCTACGTCGGCCTGAGCCAGAACGGCTACGGCACGCTGACGCTCGGCCGCCAGTACGACACGATGGTCGACTTCGTCGCGCCGCTGTCGGCCACGGCCGGCGACTTCGGTGACGCGAGCTTCGCGCATCCGTTCGACAACGACAACCTGAACCACTCGCTGCGCATCAACAACGCGGTCAAATACACGAGCGAGACCTACGCGGGCCTCAAGGTCGGCGCGATGTACGCGTTCTCGAACGCGACGAACTTCGGCGCGAACCGCGCGTACAGCGTCGCGGCAAGCTACACGAACGGCCCGCTGAAGCTGGCCGGCGCCTACCTGCAGATGAACGGCACGAAGGGCTCGACGAGCGCGAGCGCCGGCGCGACCGACGTCGCCGAGGCGAAGAGCGTGAACCAGGGCGGCTGGTCGATCGGCTCGGA
The DNA here is from genome assembly GCF_001883705.2 of Burkholderia catarinensis. Lineage (GTDB taxonomy): Bacteria > Pseudomonadota > Gammaproteobacteria > Burkholderiales > Burkholderiaceae > Burkholderia > Burkholderia catarinensis. The sequence continues at coordinate 270,106 of NZ_MDEQ02000003.1, read as the reverse complement.
CCGCATGCGTTCGTACGGCGGCGGCGTCAGCTACGTGTTCGGGCCGGCGACCGTCGGCTTCGTCTATACGCGTTCGCAGTACGACAACACGGGCTCGTTCGGCTCGAACGGCCAGGTCGCGTTCAACAACTACGACGTGAACGTGCGCTACGCGGTGACGCCGGCCGTCAGCCTCGGCGCGGCCTACGTGTACACCGACGCCAGTGTGTCGAATCCCGACAGCAAGCACGGCACCGATCCGAAGTGGCACCAGGTCGACCTGCAGGCCGTCTACAAGCTGTCGCGTCGCACGGACGTTTATGCGGAAGCGATGGTTCAGCACGCTTCCGGCCGCGGCTACCAGGCGTTCATCAACGGCTCGGGCGGCGCATCGAGCACGGCGAACCAGGTCGTCGGCACGATCGGCATGCGCACGCGCTTCTGACCGGCATGTCCGCGCGTCGCCCGCGCGCGGCGAACCCGCTTGATCCGGCGGGTTCGCACGGCACCGGCGACGCGCCCCAATGTTGTTTCATCTGGAAGGCTCCGTGCCTGGAATCGGGGTTTTTACGCATGCGAGCGCTGCGTAGACTGGCATCGACGGTTCGGATCGCATATCGATGATCGAACCGGGCAACACAACCCGCATACAGGAGAACCTCGTGAAATCGCTCGTCGTTACCGCCGCCGCTGCCGTGCTGCTCGCCGCACCGGCCCTGTCGTTCGCCCAGTCGGCAAAGTCGCCCGTCACGCGCGCGCAAGTGCTGCAGGAGCTGTACGACCTCGAATCGGTCGGCTACAACCCGTCGCTCGGCGACGCCGGCAACTATCCGGACGACATCATGGCCGCGCAGGAACGGCTCGCCGCGAAACGCCTCGCGGAGCACAAGGCCGCGCAAGCCGCGTACGGCCCGGCCGGTGCGGCGACGACCGAATCGGGCGTGGCCGCGAAGCCCGCGCTGTGACGACGTGACGAAGCGCGCCGCCCGCATGAATGATGTGCCGCGGGCGACGCGCGTGTGGCGTGTGCGTGAAGAAGCCGGCAGCGAAGCAACGTGCCGGCGCATGCATGGTGCTCAGGCGGCCTGCGGCTCGCGGCCGATCGCGTTCAGCATCTCGACGTCGCGCGCGATCATCCCCGGCACCTGTGCGCGCAGCATCTCGACCCAGGTCCGCACCTTCGCATCGACGAAGCGGCGCGACGGATACAGCGCATATACGTTCATCTTCTGCGCGTGCAGGTGAGCGCTTGGCCGCCGGCGACCTCGGTCGAGTTGCATTTAGTCAATTGCGCGGGAGCTTCGACTTACGATGAAGGAGACTGCCCCTCGGCCGAATGTATTTCAAGGCTGGCGACCGCGATTACGCATTACGCCGTTTTGTCCTCACCCATCTTCGTACTGCATAGCCCTATTGTTAATGCGAATCTGCTCGCACGCCCAGAGGAGACTTTATGCGATTTCAAGCGCGGGCATTTGTGCCACTTCAAGGCGCTCGACGGGCTATCGGTTACATTTGTGGGTAAAGCAATTATGCCTTCGCTCTCGCTCCACTTGCGCTGTCGTACTCATCCGCCATCGCCCCCACCGCGTCGACCATGTCCTGCTCAAGTCCTTTGCGAAGGAGACCATTCAGCCAATCAAACACCAGTGGGCTGGAAGCACGGAAACCAAAAATGGCATCTTGCAACTCTCGTGTTTTAACCTCGAACGGTGCATGGTCCGTTGCGGCGAGCACATCAGTCCAAAGCTTATCAGTTTCACCTTTGATCCGTTCTACCGCCAGAACCGTGTCAATATGCCGGTTGTGCTCGCGCAGCAGCCAAATGATGATCGGTGTCGCAGGAACCAGTGATGTCAGGACAAAGTCCGTCATCGCTTCCCCATGATAAAGTCCTGCGCCGAAGACACCAGCGACAATCACACCAATAGCGACCTTCAAGACCGTAGTGTAGGTCCTGCGCTGGCTGGAGTCATAACGCACGTTTGAACGCTGACATGCAATCCGCGCGGCCGGAAGCGGAAGACGATCCACCTCGGGCGAATACCAGTTCAAAAACGTCGCCTCGATCTTTGCAGACAGCTTCTTTCGGTTTCGCTTCGAGACATCTTCTCTGTCGACCTTTGGCCCGACAAGGAACTTGTTCCAAGACATCTCGTACACAGCGCAATCGAACTCCTCTTGCAGCTTCGCCCCCTCCTTAAGACGCTGTTTCATCCAACGATCGAAAAAACACGCGTCGAACAGGCTCACACTAAGAGATGCGATTGCTACAAACGGCTTCGCTGACGGCAAGAACTTGGCACACAGCGCTGCTGCGACGGGCAGAAGCAACGTTACCAAGACAACCAGCCCCTGAGCCAGCTTGGCTTGACTGTACAGGACTCGGCGGGCCTTCTGTAGGCGGACCATCGCCGTCTCGTTTTGCTTGTTCGCTATGCTCATGCTGTTCTTGCTACCCGTTTTGCCGCGCAGCCGGCGATTTGACAGAAACGCGATCCTACGCCTCTTTTCCCAGCCTTTGTCTCCCCCGGAACGAGTCTGATGTATTTTTGACACCAATTCGCACGGATGATGTAAAAAATACACAACCACACTATAATTAGCGCAATCATCCACAAGAATTACCACATATAGTACTATTGATTTCAATTTACAATAGTTCAAACCTATTTAATACGCTTGGGAGCCGCTATGCAGCGTGACCTACTCGTGAACACGCATCGCCGGTCGATCTCGCGGTCGTCATCCGACAATTTCTTTTTTCTGGTGGATGTCATTGCGAAAGAGCAAGTCCCGACCGCGATGCAATTGCAAAAAATCGAGTCGAGCTACAACAGTACAGCGGAATTCCTGTCGCAGCGCGACGAGTTCGCCGACCTGATCACGCAGATTCACCCTCACGGTTCTCGGCAACTGGGCACAATGGTTCGGCCACGGGACGATTCTCGCGATGGCTTCGATATTGACCTCATCGCTCGGCTGAATGAAAAAGCACGCGCCAGATATAGCGACGAACGGGGTCCGGCTCGGCTGCTCAATCAGTTCCATGCTGCCTTCCAAGACTATGCGAACGCTCACGGACTTGAGCTCAAAAAATGGGATCGATGTGTGACTTTGTGCTATGCCGACGGAATGTGCGCCGACATCGCGCCGGTCATCGATGCTCCGCTACTGCAAGCACCCTTCGGTTCGACGCATGCATTGATCCCCGATAAGTCGGTCGCGCGGTTCGAGTCGACAAATCCACGCGGCTATGCAAAGTTTTTCGGCGAAATTGCTGCCATCGCTCCGTATATGTTGTCGCTTGAGTCAGCGGCTATGGATTCGATGCGTAAATCGGTGGAGATTGTTCCGCTCGAAGATCCCGATGAAGTTTTCGATCCGTGGCTCTGTCGCATCGTTCAGGTCCTTAAGCTGCATCGCAACGTAAGCTTCGGCACCAAGACTGACGATGTGGATTTCGCACCGACGTCGATCTTCATTACGACGCTTGCGGCTCACGCCTACGCCGAAAAGGCACGGACTTATCATGAGACGCCGCTCGAGTTGCTACTCGATGTTGTGGAAACCATGCCGACAAAGTTCGTGAGCAAACGAGTCGGACAGCGCGAAGAATGGCAACTTCCGAATCCGGCGGCCCCGGCTAGCAATCTTGCCGAGGATATGAACGAGGTCGGACGCCAAACAGCCTTTAGGAACTGGATCGCGAAACTGGTCGGGGATATCGAGACCATCATTGCCGCAATTGATTCTCGCAGCGGTATGGATGTCGTGATTGAAAGCGTTCGAAAAGCGTTTGGTCGGCGCCCGGCGACTGCGGTCCAAAAAGCCCTACTCGCACGCCAGCAAACCGAACGAGGGGCTGGGCGAGCGACTTTTTACACCGCGACAGCAACCGCGAAGTCCGTCGCCTCCCGCCCGCACAATTTTTTCGGGGACTGAAGTTGCGACGCGGACCGAAGACTCGTTCACTCGAGCACATAGCTCTTGAGCTCGACGCACTGGAGATCCCGGGAGCGCGGCTAACTCGAGTTCGAGGCGTGGAGCTTCGGTACTGTTTTGAGATCTCGCCCACACCGTTTTCGCCGCTTTACAAGTGCTTATTGGTTATTCGACGTACTGGCTGGCCGAGCATGTTCGTCATATCTCCGGATTTGGTTGCATCGAACAATGGAAAGCCACTGCCGCACATATACGGCTACAAAGGGGCGCAGACCGAACTGTGCTTATGGTGGCCCAAGCAACGGGAATGGAATCGCGACATGAGATTCATCGAGACGTACATTCCTTGGACCGCCGAATGGTTGTGGTACTACGAGTATTGGCGAAGCACCGGCAACTGGGTCGGCGGTGGGGCTCACCCATCGCGCTCCAAAAATTAACGAACGTTCTGTAGAACAACGAAATAGATCTGTAAGGTGCCCTCTACCAGCATAGTGACCGAAGCTCCTTGCGTTCCACTGCGAGCATTCCAGCTTGGAAGCAGCAAACGAAAGCCAAGGGGGCATGTCGCGGAGGGTTTGGTGGCGAAGGGCGAAGAAGGCGCGCCGGGAGGGAGTAAAAGCGTGAAACTCGTAGATCACTTCAACACGTTCCTCGACGATGAAGTCAACCTCAATCAAACGCGAGTCGGCCAGCTTACCGACAGCGTCGAGGCCGTGAAAGCAGCTATCAAGGCCTCTGGCTGGCGTCCTAAGATTTTGAGCTTCACAGCCCATGGCTCGTGGGCTCACGGAACCATTATTAAGCCGCTTCCAGGCGACGAATTTGATGCTGACTTGCTCGTTATCGTGGAGCCCGTTGCCGACTGGGAAGCGAAAGACTACGTCAACAAGTTAGGTAGCGTCTTCGATGGGCACAGCACCTACAAGGACAAGGTGCGTCGCTATTCGCACTGCATAACCATCGAATACGCGGGAGACCGCCGCATTGACATCGCACCGTGCGTCAAGGGGCGACTCAGGCCGGATACCTACGAAGTTTGCAACCGAATCTCGAATACTTTCCAGGCATCGTCCCCATTGGTATACACCAACTGGGTCATGGGTCGAAATGCCGTGGCCGGTGGCAACGATCTCAAGAAGGTCACGCGATTGCTGAAGTATTTGCGAGACATCAAAACCAACTTCACTTGCCCGTCGTTCCTCTTCACTACGCTCGTTGGGTCACATATTTTTGACGCAGACAAGGGCAGCGCTGCGTTCGCGGACACGCCCACATGCCTGAAAACCGTGGTCGGCCGCCTCGACGACTGGCTGCAGCAGCACTATTACGTGCCGGTGATTCGCAATCCAGCGTTACCGTCAGAAATTCAGAGCCGCGTCTGGGACCAAACGCAGTTCTCCAACTTCCGCGACAAAATCAATCTCTATCGCGGCTGGATTGATGACGCCTATAACGAGGCGGACCGAGACGAGTCGATTGGGAAGTGGCAGCGTGTCTTTGGCGACAGCTTCGCCTCCGGCGAAGCTAAAGAGTCGGCACGCGTCAGCGAGTCCGTCGGAGTCAAGAGCGCAGCCGTTGCACTGGCCGGACAATTCCGCGACTTGGTCGACTTGGTCAAGCAAACGGGTCGCGCAGCCCTCCCGGCACGCATGACAAGTTTACCTTATGTGCAGCGCCCCAGATGGCGTACTGCAACTCAGCAGCAAACTGTCAAGATTTCAGCCGAGCTACTGACTTCGATGAACGGGGCCTATATTCAACGGGTCGCATCACTGGACCCGTTGCAGCCCGGCCGCGCGATTCGGTTTACCGCAATAAACAACGTCGGCGCTCCCTTTCCTAGCAACTACAAGGTCGAATGGCGAGTCGCCAATACCGACAAAGCAGCATACGACGCAAATTCATTGCGAGGCGGCTTCTATCGCAGCGATGCGGGCTTTTCCAGGACGGAAAGCCTGCTCTATCGCGGGGTGCACTTCGTTGAGGCATTCCTTATCGGGAAAACTGACAACAGGCTGTACGGAAAATCCGAGCCGTTCTACGTCGTGATTGAATGACCTGATTGCGTTTCGCCAAGTGGCACAGCAGAGGTTCAGTTGCTCGACTCCTCTCTCGTCGAACACGAGACTTATTTTCGCGTTCACACGAGTTCGTTATGAGCACGGGAACCTACGCCCGCCTGCGGTTCGCGGCCGATCGCGTTCAGCATCTCGACGTCGCGCGCGATCATCCCCGGCACCTGTGCGCGCAGCATCTCGACCCAGGTCCGCACCTTCGCGTCGACGAAGCGGCGCGACGGATACAGCGCGTAGACGTTCATCTTCTGCAGGATGTGCGCGGGCAGCACGCGTACGAGCGTGCCGTCGCGCAGTGCGTCGATCGCCGAGTACAGCGGCAGCATGCCGATCCCGATGCCGTCGCGGATCGCGAGTGCGAGCGATTCGGCCGTATTGGTCTGCACCGGCCCGGCGACGTGGATCTGCTCGACGCCTTCGGGCCCTTCGAGCACCCATTCGTGCGTCGGGAACGCCGGCGTGCACAGCGTCAGGCACGCGTGCGCGGCGAGATCCTGCGGACGGGCCGGCACGCCGTGCCGTTTCACATAGTCGGGCGACGCGCACAGGATGCTGAAGGTCGAGCCGAGCAGGTGCGACACGAGTTCCGAATCGGGCAGCGACGATGCCGTCACGACGGCCATGTCGCTCGTGCCGTCGAACAGGTCGGGCATGCGCTGCGACAGCGACAGCTCGATCGACACGTCCGGGAACTGCGCGTGATAGCGCGTCAGCGCGGGCAATACATAGTGATGACCGACGCTCGCGAAGCTGTGCATGCGCAGCACGCCGGCCGGCCGTTCGTGCGCACAGCTCGCCTCTTCTTCCGCGCGGTCGACGTCGGCGAGGATCTGGCGGCAGCGCCGCAGATAGCTTTCGCCGGCCGACGTCAGCGCGAGACGGCGCGTCGAGCGATTCATCAGACGGGTGCGCAGGCGCGCCTCGAGTTCCGACACCGCGCGGGACATCGCGCCCGTCGTCGAATTCAGCGATTGCGCGGCGGCGGTGAAACTGCCCGTCTCGACGACGCGCGAAAACACCCGCATGTTTTGTAGCGTATCCATTCCTGTGAGCAACCTGTAGCGGAGCCGCTATTTTCCTCCACCGGATGCGACAGATTGTTACTCCGGCTGCAACTATCGTTTCCCCGCAACTGCGTTAATACGCGGGCGCCGCCCTCCTACAATCGGCGCCTCACCCGTCGAACGGGCCCGTCCGGAAGCGCCGCGGCACCTTGCCCGGCCCTGTACGAGCCTCCGTTAGGGCCTGTTCACGCTAATAACGGGCTTGCGAACGTGCCTTGCCGGCTGCAGTGCAAGAAGCAAGGAGCGCCGTTTGGCCGAGCCAAACAAGCGACGCGCGACGCCGCAATGCGGCCGGCAAGACACGTTCCCCTGTTTGGAAAAAATCATTCGTGGGGCTGGCCCCCAGAAGGGCCGATCGCCGCGTCATGCTCCTCGCGAATACGTCGAGTATTCGCTTCGTCGCAATCCTTGCGCTCGGCCCTTCTGGGGGCCAGCGCAAGCCCGTTATTAGCGTGAACAGGCCCTACTCATGAAGCCACAACCTGCGATCGAGCGACCTTCCATCGAACCCGCGCGATGGAGAGCATGGCTCGATCCGCTCGGCGACGCGGCGCGCGACTGGGCCGCCAGCGACGGGCTGATCTGGCTGCACCTCGCGAAAACCGTGCTCGCGGCGCTGCTGGCGATGGGCATCGCGATGCGTCTGGAGATGTCGCAACCCCGCACGGCGATGACGACCGTGTTCGTGCTGATGCAGCCGCTGTCGGGGATGGTGTTTGCGAAGAGCTTCTACCGCGTGCTCGGCACGGCGGCCGGCCTCGTCGCCGCGCTCGCGCTCGGCGGGCTGTTCGCGCAGCAGCCCGAGCTGTACATGGCCGGCATCACGCTGTGGATCGGCGGCTGCATCGCGCTCGCGGTGCGCAACCGCCACTTCCGCTGGTACGGTTTCGTGCTCGCCGGCTATACGGCCGCACTGATCGGCCTGCCGTCCGTGATGACGCCGCAGACGCTGTTCCAGTCGGCACTCACGCGTGCCGCGGAAGTCGCGCTCGGGATCGCATGCTCGGGCGCGGTCAGCGCATTGATCCTGCCGCTCAGTTCGGCGAAGGCGCTGATGCGCTCGCTGAGCGCGCGCCACGCGACGTTCGCGGCCTTCACGACCGGCGCGCTCGGGGGCGACGTCGCACGCGGCGACTTCGAGCGGCGCTTCGCCGATTTCGTCGACGACATCGTCGGCTTCGAGGCCAACCGCGCGTTCGCGTCGTTCGAGGATCCGCACATTCGCGCGCGCAGCCGCCGGCTCGCGCGGCTGAACAGCGAGTTCATGAACGCATGCACGCGGCTGCATGCGCTGCACCAGCTCGTCAAGCGCCTGCGCGCGAATGGCTCGGATGCGGTGCTCGACGCACTGGCGCCGCACGTCGACGCGCTCGCGCAACGGTTCGCCGCGCTGCGCGACGAGCGGCAGCGCGGCATCGCGCCGGCCACCGGCGCGCTGCTCGAACTGCGCCGCTTCCACGGCGCGTTGCCGAAAGCCGCGCGCGCGTCGCGGCGGAACATCGAGGACCATGCGGCCGGCGGCCTGCTCGACTTCGATACCGCGATCGAGCTGCTGTACCGCTTCATCGGTGAATATCTCGGCTACGCCGATACCTACGCGTCGCTCGACCAGGACGATCACGCATTCGAACGCTCGGTCACGCATTACGCGGTAAAGACCAATTCGTTCTTCGTCGGCTTCGCGTTCCTGCGCACGGTCGTCGCCGTCGGCGCGATGAGCGCGTTCTGGCTCGCGTCCGAGTGGCCGAGCGGCCCGCTCGCGGTGATCGCGACCGCAATCGCCTGCGCGCTCAGCTCGACGTCGCCGCGCGCGCCGAAGTTCGTCGCGCAGATGAGTGTCGGCGCGGCGTTCGCGACCGCCGTCGGCTACCTGTTCCTGTGCTACGTGTATCCGAACATCGACGGCTTCCCGCTGCTGTGCGCGACGCTCGCGCCGGTGCTCGGCCTCGGCGCGTTTCTCGCGATGCGGCCGGGCCTGTCCGGCTACGGGATCGGCTTCGCGGTGTTCTTCTGCCTGCTTGCGGGCCCCGACAACGCGATCGCGTATACGCCCGAGGTGCTGGTCAACAACGGGCTGGCCATCGTCATCGCGCTGCTCGCGTGCTCGCTCGTGTTCGCGGTCGTGTTTCCCACCCACATGCCGTGGCTTACGGGCCGCATCGCGCACGACCTGCGCCGCCAGGTCACGCTGGCCTGCGAAGGCGCGCCGGACGGCCTCGCGCAGCGCTTCCAGTCGAGCACGCACGACCTGATGGCGCAGTTGCGCACGCTGCTCGTGCGGCGCACGCGGCAGCACCGCGACGCACTGCGCTGGATGCTGTCGACGCTCGAGGTCGGCCACGCGGTGATCGACCTGCGCGACGAACTGCACGCGTTCTGCGCCTCGAAACCGCCGCAGACGCTGCGCTGGACCGGTTCGATCGATGCGGTGCTGCACGAGCTGCCGCGCTTCTTCGACGATCCGACGCCCGGCCATCACGCGCGCACGCTGAAATCGGTGAATCTCGCGATCCGCGCGGCGCAGCACACGCTGCAGGCGTGGTACGCGGTGCCCGACGCGCGCCGCAGCATGCAGCGAATCGTCGGCTGCCTGCACTTCATGCGCAGCGCGCTGCTGGACAAGGACGCGCCGTTCAACCGGCACCGCCATTGAACATCGGTGCGCGCGCAACGGGATCCTTGTTCCGGATGGAAATAAGCTCTACAGCCGCGGCGATTAATCTTCAAGCAGTGCGAGCCTATAGTTTCCTCACTGCCAGCGAGACTGGCACTGACCCAGGAGAAACAAAATGAAGCCGCTGCACCTCGCCCTCGTTGCCCTGTCGCTCACCGCTGCTGTCGCCCACGCACAGCCGGCGCCGGCAGACGTCGCACCGCAACAGGCGAACCGCGCCGAAGCCGTGAAGGCCGCAGGCCGCGTCGATCGTGCGCAATCGAAGCAGGAAGACCCGAACGCATGCGTCGGCCCCGTCAGCTTCTGCAACATCTACTTCGGCAGCTGAGCATGACGCCGCGTCGTCACGGCCAGGCCCGCATCGCCCGCTCGCGCATGCGGTGCGGGCGGCGGTCCGGCCGATCGCCGCATCGCCGCCCCGAACCACGCCGCTTCGATTGAAGCGGCGCATGCCGTTTCAGGCGCCGCGCCCCGGCCGCCAGCCCACTTCGCGCAACGCATCCAGCAAGCGCGCCTGCCCGAGCCCTTCGACCCGCGCGCCGCGCGACTCGACGTCGCCGCCCGCGACGAGCGCATTCACGATCGCTTCCTCCACCGCTTCCGCCGCCGCGACGAACAGCGCGGAAATATGGTCGTTGTTGACCATCTTCACGCCGGTGGTAGGCGCGCCCTTGCTGCCGTAGTTCGCCGCCGGCAGGCCGTCGTTGCCCGTTGCAAACGCGAGGAAGATGTCGCCGCTCGAATCCTCGGTGCCGCCGCCGACGCGTGCGAGCCCGACGCTCGCGCGCTGCGCGAGACGCGTGCACTGATGCGGCAACAGCGGCGCGTCCGTCGCGATCGTCACGACGATCGAGCCCATGCCGGCCTCGCCTTGCGCGTCCGGCGCACGGAACGGCGAATGCACGTGCCGCAGCACTTCGCCGACCGGGTAGCCGGCCACACGCAGCATCTCGCGCACGCCGTAGTTCGCCTGCACGAGCGCGCCGACGGTCCAGCCGCCCGCGTCGGCCGCGAGCACGCGCGATGCGGTGCCGATACCGCCCTTGAACTCGTGGCAGATCATGCCCGTGCCGCCGCCCACGCCACCTTCGGCGACCGGCCCCGGCTGCGCGGCGGCCAGCGCGCGCAGCACGTGCGCGGCGCTCACGTGCTGCCCCCAGATGTCGTTCAGCAGCCCGTCGTAGGTTTCCATCACGACCGGCATGCACCAGTACACGCGGCCGGCCGCCGCTTCGCGCTCGTTCGCGACGAGCGCGTCGCGCACCGCGCCGACGCTGTGCGTGTTGGTATAGGCGATCGGCGTCGTCAGCAGGCCGGCCTCGCGGATCCATTCGAGCCCGGTCGCGTCGCCGTTGCCGTTCAGCACGTGCACGCCCGCGAAGCACGGCGAATCGTGCGCGGCGCCCGCGCGCGGTTCGATGACGGTGACGCCGGTGCGGATCGATGCGTCGCCGTTCTCGACGTTCAGCGTGCAATGTCCGACCCGCACGCCCGGAACGTCCGTGATCGCGTTGAAGCGGCCCGGCGTGCCGAGTCCGATGCGGATGCCGAGATCCCTCGTGCGCATGATGCAATTCCTCCAGTCTTTCAATGGTTCGGTGTTTCGGTGTCGCAAGATGACGATCCGGCGCTCAGAGCGCGCGGAATGCTGCGCTGTGGCGCGCCCAGATCACATACATCACGAGTGCCGCGACCAGCAGCCCGGCGATGATGATCAGGTCGGTCGGCTTCGTTGCCGTCGCCAGCGTCGTGTAGAGCGTGTATGCGGCGCCCGCCACCGCCACGAGCGGCGTGACGGGCCACAGCGGCATCCGGTAGTGATGCTCGACGTCGCGGCGCACGAACCGGCTCGCGAGCGCGGCGAGCCCGACGACCAGGTAGATCAGCAGCAGCAGGTCGACCGTGAACGCGGTCAGTTCGTCCAGGCTCGACACGAACACGAGCCCCGCCGACGGCACCGCGAGCGCGATCGTCGCGAGCCACGGCGATTCGAGGCGCGGATGGATCGTCGAGAATGCGCGGTTGCAGGTGCGCGACCAGAGCGCGTGCCGGCCACTGCTGTACAGCAGGCGGCCCATCGTGATCACGATCGCGATGATCGCGTTGAACACCGACAGGAAGATCCCGCCGCTGACCACGCGCGACACGGCCGGGTTGCTCAGCGAGCGCACGACATAGCCGATCGGGTCGGCGCTCTTCGTCAGCTCCGTCAGCGACGGCGCGCCGAGCACGATCGCGGTGAGCGGAACCAGTTCGACGACGAGGATCACGAGCAGCGAATAGATCACCGCCTTCGCGACGTTGCGGTTGCCGCCGCGCAGGTCTTCCGCGAGATACGCGGCCGAGCCGAAGCCGTTGTAGCAGAAGATCGCGGTGCCGATCGCGGGCACGATGGCCGCGAGCGTCGCCGGCACGAGCGCGTTGCCGCTCGCGACCACCGGCGCGACCAGCACTTCCGCGCCGCGATGCGGCGAACCGAAGCCCAGGCCCGCGATCAGCATCAGCACGCCGATCTCGACGACGAGGAATGCGCCCGTGATCCACGCGTTCGTCTTGATGTTCAGCATGCCGAGCAGGTAGCTGAGCAGGACGATCGTCAACGCGACCGACTGGTTGCCGAAGTGCGTGCCGAGCGCATTGTTCAGGTACGGCGCGGCGCCGCTCGCGAGCACGGCCGGGATGAACACGCTGACGGACAGCACCGTGATGAAGGTCAGGTAGCCGGGCAGCGTGCCGAACACGCGCTTGGCCATCACGTACTCGCCGCCCGCGCTGCGGTGCGCGGCGCTGAGCTCCGCGTAGCAGAGCGCGAACGCGAGCGCGAGCACGCCGCCGAGCACGAACGACAGCACGGCGCCGCTGCCGGCCTGCTGGATCGCGAACGGCGCGATCACGAAGATCGAGCTTGCGGGCGTCACGCCCGACACGGTGATCATCACCGCATCGCGCACGCTGAGCGTCTGCGACAGCGCGCGCGGCGCGTCTTCCGTTGCAGGCGCCGCTTGCAGCGTGCCCGTCGATTCCGACATCATCGCCATTTCGTTCTCCTGTGCTTGGGCCAACCCTTTGCCGCTCTTTTTTGAACGCCCATACTCGGGCCCGACTGATTGCGTGGCAGTCTAGGAAGCCAATTTCAGGACCGCTATTCCCCCTTCGTGTTACGCCCTTCCGGTGGTGGTATGGATCGTCTCTTTTCCGAAATCGCAATGCACCAGGCACTCGGCCGCGCAATCGATCATCTCGGTCAGCCGCGCTTCTGGCGGTTCCTGGTGCTGCTGCTCAATGAAATGGCGCCGTTCGACAACGCGCTCGCGACCGCGATCGGCCGCGACGGCGTGCCGCTCGTGCTCGACGAATACGACACGGGCGGCACCGACAAGGCATCGCCCATGCCGCTCTACCTGAACGGCGTGTATCTGCTCGACCCGTTCCTGCAGGCCGCGCACGACGGGCTCGCCGACGGCTGCTACCGGCTCGAGGAAGTCGCGCCCGACCTGTTCCGGCAGAGCGAGTATTTCCTGAGCTACTTCCGCGATGCGGTCGGCGACGACGAGATCCAGATCCTCGTGCGGCCGAACGCCGACACGCTGCTGTCGCTGTCGCTCGGCGCGGCCGCGCGCTTCGACGTCGAGCCGCTCGGCAAGCTGACGGCCGCGATGCCATGGGTGCTCGCGGCGATCCGGCAGCACTGGCGGCTGGTGGGCGATGCCACGCGCACGATGCCCGATGCCGATCTCGGCGCGCGCGTCGAGCAGGCGCTCGCGCGCTTCGGCGCCGGGGTGCTGACCGATCGCGAGATGTCGATCGCGAGAATGGTGCTGCGCGGCAATTCGTCGAAGGCGATCGCCGAGCGGCTGACGATTTCGCCGGAGACGGTGAAGGTGCATCGGCGGCATCTGTACGCGAAGCTCGGGATTTCGTCGCAACCCGAACTGTTTTCGCGGTTCATCCAGGCATTGGGGGAAGATGCGGCGGGATGACCGCATCGATACGGACAGATGGCAACCTGCGCGGAATCGGGCAATATCCGTGAAGCGCCGCATGCCGTGCTCATCCGGTGAAGCAGGCGCGGATGTTCCGTCGACAACGACACTGCCCGATAACAGGAATCCCGATCCATGTCGCTCATTCCGCTCGTCGGCCTTGGCTGGTTGTTTCTGTGTGCGCTCAGCGCCGCATCGATCGTGCTCGTGCCGCCCCTGGTGCTGGTCGCCTGGCTGATGGGGAAGGATATCTGGTCGATCCTGACACGCGGCCGGCTGCAGTTCGCGTTCCTCGCCTACCTGGGTTCCGCACCGGTGCCGGCGGTCTTCACGTTCCTGCTGGAAGCCGGTGCCACGGCCGGGAATGCCGGCGGCGTGGCGCCCGACAGCCTGTACCAATGGAACGAACGGTGTTTTTTCGTTTTCGTCGGCGCGGCGGCACTGAGCGGCCTGCTGTTGCTGTTGCGACCGAAAGACAGGAAAGCGCCGAATGTTGAACCGTCGCAGTCTGCACGATAGTCGCCACGCGAACGCCGCGCCATTCCTCCCGCCCGGTTCTCGAGCAGGCGCAAGGTCATGTGCGGCTTCCCGCTACTTCCACTTCGCGCCGAGTTGCGCCAGCCCGGCGCGCCGGAGATCGTCCGGCAACATCACCACGCGAAACTCGCAGTCGGCATCGAGCATCAGGAACCACGGCTCCGCGAGCGCCGGTATCTGCGACGGCTCGTCCACGTTGACGATCACGACCGCGCCACGCCCGCCTTTCTGCTCCGTGAAATACACGGCCTCCGGCTTGACCGCTTCGAGTATTCGCGCGATCACGTCGCCGACGCTGCCGTCGCGCACCAGCGTGTTGAACGGCTCGTGAGGGATTCGTATGTTGAGAAGCATGCGCATGACCATCCTCCTTGGGCTCCGCCCGGGCTGGGCCCTTCAAGCATAGGTCCTGCGCGATGCCGCGCCAGTGTGCCGAAAGCAGTTGCAGGCACGCGTTCACATTCCTGCGATTCGATGTCGCCCGCCGCATCGCACGAATCCGACGAGCATGTCGTCGCGTTCGATGCGTCGTCGAATCAGCGGCCCTCTCGCCCGGCCGCGCCGCACGCATCGCACGGCCCCCCGTCCGCCGCTCGCGCCACCGGCGCGATCGCGAGATGCAACGGCCGCTCGGGCCGCAGCGTCACGTTCAGCACCGGCCGCGGCGGCGCCATGCCCGGCGGCGCCGACAATTCGTAGCGCTGCAGGATCATCGCCGCGACAACCGTCATTTCCGTCATCGCCAGATGCTGCCCGAGACACACGCGCGGGCCAGTGCCAAACGGCATGTAGGTTCCGCGCGGCGCGGCCGGCGCATCGTCCGCAAAACGCTCGGGACGAAACTCGTCGGGCTCCGTAAACCATCTCGCATCGCGCTGCATGAGTTGCAGCGGCAGCATGAACAGCGTCCGCGCGGGAAACTGCCACGGCCCCAGCACGATCGGCCGCGACGCCCGGCGGCTGATCAGGATCGGCGCGGACGGATACAGGCGTAGCGTTTCCTCGAGCGTGTGCTTCAGGTAGCGCAACGACGATTGCGTCTCGGCGCACGGCGCGCGACCGCCCAGCACGCGCGACACCTCGTCGCGCGCGGCGGCCTGCGCCGCCGGATGCGTTGCCATGCACCATGCCCACCAGGTCAGCGCCCCGGCCGTCGTCTCGTGGCCCGCGAGGAACGCCGTCATGCATTCGTCGTGCACGGCCTGCAGCGGCCATCGCCGTGCGTCGTTCCGATGCAGCCGCAACAGGCGCGACAGCAGATCATCGGGCCACGCGCGCACCGGCAGGTCGAGACGCGCATGCAGTTGCCGGTCGATCAGCCCGTTCAGCACGGCCATCGCCCGCGCCTTGCCGCGCTTCCACGGCATCCAGTCCGGCGTGCTCGCGGGCCAGTAGAAATCGGCATTGGCCGCCGCGCTCACCGCGCGCACGGCTTCCTCGGCCGCACGCGCATCGTCGCCGATCGCGTCGGAAAACATCGTGCGCATGATCACGTCCATCGCCAGCGACGTCAGTGCGCTTTCGATCGGCCAGTCCGGATCGCGCGCGGGCCACTGGGCGAGCGCATGGCCGGCTGTCTCCGCGATCGACGGCACGAACGTCTGCACCGGCTTCGGCATGAAATTCGGTTGCAATGCCTGCCGCTTGTCGCGCCACGCCTCGCCTTCGGCGATCAGCACGCTATGGCCGTGAACCTCCGCAAACACCCGGATGGCACGCTCCCAGCGCCCGAGCGCATCGTGATGCGTGACCAGGAGTTCGCGCACGAGTGCGGGATCGGTCACGACCACCGCATGCTCGGGCCACACGCGCAAGTGCACGACGTCACCGTATGCGCGCTGCCAGCCGGCCAGCGCGCCGAGCAGGTCGCGCGACATCGCGCGCAGCAGCCCCCAACCCGTCAGGCCGGCACGCGGCCCCGGCGGCCATACGCCGGGCGGGTGAAGCACGGGCGCCGAAGCTGCAACGCCCGCATGGAATGGACATGAGGAAGTGGATCGCGTGTTCATGGGCCGGATTGTCCGCATCGGCATGCCGGCGGTCTTGAACGCAAACGACATCGACACGCGTCTGGTCGCTCCCTATACTCCAGCGTCATGTTCTTCGACCCGTCATCGATCCCGCCGTCGTGCCCCGATCCGCTGGCACGCGCCCCCCGCGCGCCGAGCGACAGGCGGTCGCCGCATGCGCGGCTGTACCCCGCGCCGGCCGCCCTGCAGGGCGCGGTGGTCGCGATCGTGTTGCACGACACGCGCGGGGTCGCATTGAGCGACGCGCAGCGGCTCTCGCATTTTCCGGCCACGCCGCTCGTGTGCGTGTCGTGGTATCGGGATCTCGACGTAGGCTTCGTCGAACACACGGCCGACGGGCCGCGGTGGCGCCCCTTCGGTGCCGCAGCAACGCTGTCGGGCAGCCATTCGGCCCCCACCGTGGCATGGGCACCGACGGGCGGACGGCTCGGCATGATCTGCTTCACCGCCGATGCGGCGCGGGCGCTGTTCGGCATCGCGCTGCCGGCCATCCACGACCGCGTGCTCGACGCGCACGCGTGCCTCGGTAACGACTGGCGCCCGCTGCTCGATGCCCTGGTCGGCGCGGACCGCGACGCCGACGCGCTGGCGGCGATCGAACATCATCTTGCGCCACGCTGGCAGGCGCTTCGGCCCGCGACGCCGCTGTCGTCGCTCCGCGATGCGGGACGAAGTTGGGTCGAGCGCCTCGCACTGCAGGCGCGCGAATGGCGGCATACCCACAGCCCGCGCCAGGTCGAACGGCGTATCAAGACCTACAGCGGCCGGTCGCTGCGCGAATGGCAGACGCTCGTCAGGACGGAAAGCGCGTTCTTCGCGGCACGCGACCGGTTCGAAGCCGGCGCCGCGTTCAACTGGGCGACGCTGGCGCTGGACGAAGGGTTCGCCGACCAGGCGCACCTGAGCCGCGAGGTCAAGCGCATCACCGGGTTCTCGCCGAGCGAATTCACGCAACGCTTTATCGACGACGAGTCGTTCTGGATGTATCGCTTGTGGGTGTGACGCGGCGGCGATCGCGCTTCGGCCGCCGTTGCCGGACCGACTCCCGGTTGCCCGTTTCGACCCGCACGGGCATGATGGGCGCGGGCCATCCGCATGCCTGCCGCCTGCTGTCCAGCCGGCGGCTCACGTCACTTCGTCCATGTCACTACGCGCATTCAGAACGCTGGTCGCCATCGCCCGATACCGGACCTTCGCGCGTGCCGGCGAAGCCATCGGCCTCACGCAATCGGCGGTAAGCCTGCAGATCAAGACGCTCGAAAGCGAATACAACGTGCAGTTGTTCGACCGTTCGCGCCGGCAGCCGGTACTCACCGAAGCCGGCAACATCCTGCTCGCGCAGGCCGAGCAGGTGCTCGCGATGGTCGACCGGATTCCCGATGCGCTCAGCGACGAGAAGAGGCTCGTCGGACGCCTGCGGATCGGCGCGATCCAGACCGCGCTGTCCGGCCCGCTGCCCGACGCGCTGCTTGCGCTGCGCGATGCGCATCCATCGTTGCGCGTGCACGTGTCGGCCGGCATGTCGGCGGAACTCGCGAACCGCGTCGCGGCCGGCGAACTCGATGCGGCGATCACGACGCGCCCGGTGCGCCCGCATCCGGCGGAACTGACGTGGACCACGCTGTACGAGGACCGCTTCTGGCTGCTCGCGCCGCCCGACCATGCCGAACGCGACGCGGGCGCGCTGCTCGACGCGCTGCCGTTCATCCGCTTCGACGCACAGGCGTGGGCCGGCCGGATGATCGCCGCCGAGCTGCGCCGCATCGGCGTACGCGTGCGCGAGGAGATGGTGCTGGACAGCGCGGAAACGATCGCGCGCATGGTGGCGCGAGGGCTCGGCGCGGCGATCGTCGCGCTTCCCGATGCGACGCTTGCGCGCCTGCCGCCCGTCACGCGCTTGCCGTTCGGCCAGCCGCAGATGGGGCGCGAAGTCGTGCTGCTCGAGCACCAGTCGCGTCCGGCCGAACGTTTCGCGCGTGCGCTGGCCGCCGAAGTCACCGCGTCATCAATGAGAATTTCTCATTGAACACCCGATAATTAACAATTATTCCTGTTGCTTGCGCGTGTTAACTTGGCGGCATCGTCACTCTTTCGATTGCGTGTCGCCATGTTGCCCGCCGGATGGATTCCCGCCTCGTTCCGCCGTGTTGCCTGTCGGTCGCCCCGCGCGTCCCGCGTGAAGGCGCGCCGATGATCGGCCCGATCCTGCTCGCGCTGGCGCCGGTCGCGCTGCTGGTCGCGTTCGGTCACGGCCTGCGGCGCACCGGTTTCATCGCCGAAGCGTTCTGGCCGCACGCCGAGCGACTCTGCTACTACGTGCTGCTGCCCGCGCTGTTCGCGGACGGCCTCGCGAATGCGCGGCTGCAAGCGCTGCCCGTTTTACCGCTCGCTGCGGCGCTGGTCGGTTCGACCGCACTCGCCGCGGCGCTTCTTCTGCTGGTCCGCCCGTTCGTACGGGTCGACGGCGCCGGCTTCACGTCGGTGTTCCAGGGCGCCGTGCGTTTCAACAACTATGTCGGTACCGCGCTGGCGGCCGGGCTGTTCGGCGCGAAAGGCATCGCGCTCGCGGCCGTATGCGTCGCGGCGATCGTCCCGACCGTCAACCTGATGTGCGTGATGGTCTTCGCGCGCTACGGCGACACGCGGCTCGGTGCGGCCGCGCTCGCGCGCCAGATCCTGTCGAATCCGCTCGTCGTCGCATGCGCGCTCGGGATTGCGATGCAGGCCGGCGGCGTGGCGTTCCCGGCCGCCGTCGAGCCGGCCGTGCGTGCGCTCGGCGCCGCGTCGATGCCGCTCGGCCTGCTGTGCGTGGGCGCGGCGCTGAAATTCGATGCGGCCCGTGCGTGGCTGCGGCCTGTGTGTGTCGCATCGGCGTTCAAGTTCATCGCGATGCCGCTCATCACGCTCGCCGCCGGCCGCCTGTTCGGGCTCGGCGATGCGGCGCTGACGGTCGCACTGCTGTTCCAGGCGCTGCCGACGTCGTCGGCGTCGTACATCATGGCGCGCCAGCTCGGCGGCGACGCGCCGCTGATGGCCGGCATCACCGCATTCCAGACGATCGCCGCGGCGCTCGCGATGCCCGTCGTGCTGACCTCGCTCGCGTCGACGCCCGCATTTCGCTGACGGCGCCGCGCCGGCACACCCGCCCCAATCCCACTGAATCAGCCTGCAGGCCGGCCATCGCGCGCGGCGCTGACGCATCGGCGTGCGCGCCGGGCACTCGGGGACGGATGACAAATACCCGGGCAGCGCACGACGGCGATCGCGATGCCGTTGCGTGATACCGACGCCCGGCCGATACGCCCCCCGATCTTCTCGCAGCCCGGCCAAAAACCGCCTATCGTGAATGAAGCGCTCCGTCCGCCGCCATTCGACCCTGCGTCGCTCGCACCGGTGGCAGCGGCACCGCGCTCCGGCACCATTCATCGCGATCCCGGCGCACGCTCGCCCGTGCGCGATCGCGCCCGCCCACCGGATTATCAGGAGGCATTCATGAAAGCCGTGCTGCTCGTCAGCTCCGCCCTGCTCGCCATTGCGTCCGCTTCGGCCTCGGCCCAAGGCTCGATCACGAAAGTCGAAAACGGCGCGCTCGTCGGCGCGAACGGGATGACCGTCTACACATTCGACCAGGACAAGCCCAACGCCGGCACCAGCGCATGCACGGGCCAGTGCGAAACCTTCTGGCCGCCCTACAAGGCCAGCGCGACCGACGTTCCGGCCGGGCCCTACACGCTCGTGAAGCGCGACGACGGCAGCCCGCAATGGGCCTACAAGGGCAAGCCGCTGTACTTCTTCTCGAAGGACATGAAACAGGGCGACCGCAACGGCGACAACTTCAAGAACATGTGGCACGTGGTCGCGCCGTAAGCGCTCTTCCGCCGTTTTCCGCGCACTCGGCGCGGACGTAACAAAAACCCGCCCGGATCGTCGATCGGGGCGGGCCTTTGTGCCTTCGCGCCGGCTGCATGCAGCCGGAATGCGCGTCAGCGGTTCGACGGGAAGCTGAACACCGTCCCTTCGCGCACGCCGGCCGACGGCCAGCGCTGCGTGATCGTCTTGCGCTTCGTATAGAAGCGCACGGCGTCCGGGCCGTATGCGTGCAGGTCGCCGAACAGCGAACGCTTCCAGCCGCCGAACGAGTGGTACGCGACCGGCACCGGCAGCGGCACGTTGATGCCGACCATGCCGATCTGGATGTTGTCGCTGAAGTAGCGCGCGGCCTCGCCGTCGCGCGTGAACAGGCACGTGCCGTTGCCGTATTCGTGCGCGTCGATCAGCGCCATCGCCTCGTCGAGCGACTTCAGGCGGATCACGCCGAGCACGGGCCCGAAGATCTCGTGCTGGTAGATCGGCATGCCGGGCTTCACGTCGTCGAACAGGCACGGGCCGAGGTAGTAGCCGCCGTCGTGGCCGTCGACCTTCACGCTGCGCCCGTCGACGACGAGCGTCGCGCCCGCTTCCACGCCCGCTTCGACGAAGCCCGTCACCTTCTCGAAATGCTGCTGCGTGACGAGCGGGCCCATGTCGACGCCCGCGCCGTTGCCGGGGCCGACCTTCATCTTCTCGATCTCGGCCTTCAGCCCCGCGACGACCTTGTCGCCCGTCTCGTCGCCGATCGCGACGACCAGCGGAATCGCCATGCAGCGCTCGCCGCACGAACCGTACGCGGCGCCCATCAGCGCGTTCACCGCGTTGCCGATGTCGGCGTCCGGCATCACCACGGCGAAGTTCTTCGCGCCGCCGAGCGCCTGCACGCGCTTGCCGTGCGCGCAGCCGGTCGAATAGATGTATTCGGCGATCGGCGTCGAGCCGACGAAGCTCACGGCCTTCACGCGCGGGTCGGTCAGGAGCGTGTCGACCGCTTCCTTGTCGCCGTTCACGACGTTCAGCACGCCCGGCGGCAAGCCGGCCTCGAGCGCGAGCTCGGCCATGCGCAGCGTCGACGACGGCGTGCGCTCGGACGGCTTCAGCACGAACGTGTTGCCGCACGCGACGGCCATCGGCCACATCCACAGCGGCACCATCACCGGGAAGTTGAACGGCGTGATGCCGGCCGCCACGCCGAGCGCCTGGAACTCGCTCCACGAATCGATCGCGGGGCCGACGTTCTTGCTGTGCTCGCCCTTCAGCAGCTCGGGTACGTAGGTTGCGTATTCGACGTTCTCGATCCCGCGCTGCAGTTCGCCCATCGCATCGGCGAGCACCTTGCCGTGCTCGGCCGTGATCAGCGCGCACAGCTCGTCCGCGTGCTCTTCGAGCAGCGTCTTGAAGCGGCTCATCACGCGTGCGCGCTTCAGCGGCGGCGTGTTGCGCCAGGCTGGGAACGCGGCCTGCGCGGATGCGATCGCGGCTTCGACGGTCAGCTTGTCGGCAAGCGCGACGCTCTTGTGCGATTCGCCGGTGGCCGGGTCGAACACCGGCTGGACGCGGCTGCCGCCGTCGACGCGCTTGCCGTCGATCAGGTGGCCGATGGTGGAGGTCACATTGCTGTCGTGTTTCATGGGTCTGGCTCTTTCGTGAATTCGGTTGTCGCGACGGGCGAGCGGCGGCTCAGTCCACTTCGTTCAGCGCGTCGGACAGCGCGTTGACCAGGTTGTCGATCTCGCGCTTCTCCGAGATGAACGGCGGCGCGAGCTGGATCGTGTCGCCGCCGTAGCGCACGTAGAAACCCTTCGCCCAGCAGCGCATCGCGATCTCGTACGGGCGCCGTGCCGGCTCGCCCGGCAGCGCCGCGATCGTCAGGCCGGCAGCCAGCCCGTAGTTGCGGATGTCCGTGATGTGGCGCTGGCCCTTCAGCCCGTGCACCGCTGCCTCGAAATGCGGCGCGAGATCGCGCACGCGGGCCACTGCGTCTTCCTTCACGAGCAGGTCGAGCGCCGCGACGCCGGCCGCGCACGCGACCGGGTGCGCCGAATACGTGTAGCCGTGCGGGAACTCGAGCATGTACTCGGGGCCGCCCGCCGCCATGAACGTGTCGTAGATTTCCTTCGATGCGACAACGCCGCCGAGCGGCTGCACGCCGTTCGTCACCTGCTTCGCGAAGTTCATGATGTCCGGCGTCACGCCGAACGCGTCGGCGCCCGTCATTGCGCCGGCACGGCCGAAGCCCGTGATGACCTCGTCGAAGATCAGCAGGATGTCGTGCGCGGTACAGATGTCGCGCAGCCGCTTCAGATAGCCCTTCGGCGGCACGACCACGCCCGCCGAACCGGAGAACGGCTCGACGATCACGGCCGCGATGTTCGACGCGTCGTGCAGCGCGATCAGATCGAGCAGGCGGTCGGCCAGCTCGGCGCCGTGCTCGGGCATCCCGCGCGAGAACTTGTTCTCGGCGAGTTGCGTGTGCGGCAGGAAATCGGCGTCGAGGCCCTGGCCGAACAGCTTGCGGTTCGGCCCGATCCCGCCGACCGAGATGCCGCCGAAGTTCACGCCGTGGTAGCCCTTCTCGCGGCCGATCAGGCGCGTCTTCGTGCCCTTGCCCTTCGCGCGCCAGTAAGCGCGGGCCAGCTTCAGCGACGTGTCGGCCGCTTCCGAGCCCGACCCCGTGAAGAACACGTAGTCGAGGCCGGCCGGCGTCAGGTCCTTGATCTTGTTGGCGAGTTCGAACGATTTCGGATGGCCGAACTGGAACGCCGGCGCGTAGTCGAGCTGCGCGACCTGACGGCTCACGGCTTCGACGATTTCCGTGCGGCCGTGACCGAGGCCCGTGCACCAGAGGCCCGACAGGCCGTCGAAGATCTTGCGGCCTTCGCCGTCCGTGTAATACGCGCCGTTGCCCGACACGATCATGCGCGGGTCGGCCTTGAACTGGCGGTTGGCCGTGAACGGCATCCAGTGCGCGTCGAGCCAGGCGGCGTCGGTGCGGAGGTTCGTGTCGTCCTGCTGGGCGGCGGTGCTGATGTCGGTCATGTCGGTCGGCGCGGCGCGCCCCTCGTCCTTGTGATGATGTTGCACATTGTCGGGAGGCCAATTAGTCTTTTGAATATCGCAATATCAATGTTCACTTGCTCAATTATGCAAGCAAAGAAACCGAAGAGCCGCGCGCTGCTCGGGCAGCTCAGCGACATGGACCTCCGCCTGCTGCGGGTCTTCAAGGGCGTCGTGCAGTGCGGCGGGATGGCGGCGGCCGAACTGGAACTGAATATCGGCATCTCGACGATCAGCCGGCACGTGAAGGATCTGGAAACGCGCCTCGGCCTCGTGCTGTGCCGGCGCGGCCGCGCGGGCTTCACGCTGACGCCCGAGGGGCAGACGATATACGAGGAGACGCTGCGGCTGCTCGCGTCGATGGAGGCATTTCGCAGCAGGATCGACGGCATTCACGACCGGATGGGCGGCGAACTGCATATCGCGGTGTTCGACAAGACGGCCACCAACGCGAACGCGCGCCTCGGCGACGCGATCCGCCGGTTCGCGGACGAGGCGCCCGACGTCGCGCTGAACCTGCATGTCGCGTCGATCAACGAGGTGGAGCGCGGGATCATCGACGGCAGCTACCAGGTCGGGATCATTCCCGCGCACCGCAACTCGGGCAGCCTCGTGTATTCGGAGCTGTTCGACGAACGGATGCTGCTCTACTGCGGCCGCCAGCATCCGCTCTTCGATGCGCCGCACGGCAAGCTCACGTGGACGACGATCCGCAACCACGCGTTCGCGGGGCTCGGCTTCCATTCGCCGAACATGGAGCTGAGCCATCGCGCGAAGCTCACGCGCAGCGCGACCGCGTCGGACCAGGAATCGATCGCGACGCTGATCCTGTCCGGCCGCTATCTCGGCTTCCTGCCCGATCACTACGCGGAAAGCTTCGAAAACAAGGGGCTGATGCAGCCGATCGCGCCGCACCGGTTCAATTACCGGTGCCGGTTCGTGAGCCTGCTGCGCCGTTCGCCGCGGCCGTCGCGGGCCGCGCTGCTGTTCCAGTCGTGCCTGGAAGCCGCACATGCGGCGGCGCGGCCGGCGGCGTGACGACGCAGCGCCCCGGCGCCGGTTTCGCGCCCGCTCACGCGGCGTCGCCCGGGCTTGGCTGCGCCTGCTTGCGCGTCAGGAAATGCGTCGCGACGAGCGCCGCGGCAAAGCCCGATGCCGCGCCGACGCCGAGCGCCCAGCGCGGGCCCAGATGGTTCGCGACCCAGCCGGCCACCGGCGCGCCGATCGGCGTGCCGCCGAGCGCGACGGCCAGCCGTAGCGCCATCACGCGGCCGCGCATCGCCGGTTCGGTCGACAGTTGCATCAGGCTGTTGGTCGAATTCATGAAGGTGATCGCGGCGATTCCGGTCAGCACGAGCGCCGCGCCGAACAGCCAGTAGCCCGGCGCCAGCGCGGCCAGCGTGCAGCCGAGCCCGAACAGCGCCGCGCCGATCCACAGATGCCGGAAGCGCGGCCGGTCGCGGCGCGCCGCGAGCAACGCGCCAGTAATCGTGCCGACCGCCATCATCGACGACAGGACGCCGAAGCCGCGCGCGTCGACATGAAACACGCTGGCCGCCATCGTCGAGATGAACAGCGGGAAATTGAGCCCGAACGTGCCGATCAGGAACAGCATCACGAGGATCGCTTTCAGGTCCGGGCGCTGCCAGACGTAGCGGAACCCGTCGAGCAGGCTCCCGCGCTTGCGGTCGGCCCGCGCGTGCGCGCGCAACTCGTCGGCGCGCAGCAGCGACAGTGATACCAGCACCGCGAGAAAGCTCAGCCCGTTGGTGAGGAACGCCCAGCCCGTGCCGACCGACGCGATCACGAACCCGGCCGCTGCCGGGCCGATCATCCGCGCCGCATTGAACGACGTCGAGTTGAGCGCGACGGCGTTCGCCAGTTCCCGATCGGCAACCAGTTCCGCGACGAAGGTCTGCCGCACCGGCGCGTCGAATGCCGACGCGCAACCGAACAGGAACGCGAACAGGTACACGTGCCAGAGCTGCACGCACCCCGTGACCGTCAGTACGCCGAGCATGAGCGCCAGCGCCCCCATCAGCGCCTGTGTCGCCATCAGCAGCTTGCGCTGGTCGAAACGGTCCGCTGCGTAGCCCGTCCACGGCAGCAGCAGGAGCTGCGGGCCGAACTGCAGCGACATCACGATGCCTACCGCCGACGCGTCGTGATGCGTGAGCTGCGTGAGGACGAGCCAGTCCTGCGCGGTGCGCTGGATCCACGTGCCGATGTTCGATACCAGCGAGCCGATCGCCCACACGCGATAGTTGAAGCTGCGAAGCGAGCGGAATACGCCCGCCGCGGGCACGCTCATGGCCGCTCCCGGTCAGGCTCGTTGCCGCCATGCAGTACGCCGAAGTGCCGCGCGACGTACAGGCCGAGTACCAGGATGCCGAGACCAAGCGCCGCTGCGTCGGCCGTGACCTTCAGGTCGAAATCGCCGACGCGGCCCACGAGCGCATAGCCGATCGCGAGATTCACGAAGCCCCACACGACGTTCACGGTGGACGACGACAGCCCGCGGCCGGGCGGATTCGCGAACGGCGTCTGGAACGGCTCGCCGCGCAGCCCGCTGACGAGATGCGGAACGGCGTTCGCGAGGAACGCGCCGCCGAAGAAATACGACACGAGAGGCAGGATGTTCATGTTCGGGTTTTCCTCCGCCGGAGCGGGTCGATGGGGTCGATGGGGTTCACGCCCGCGCCGGGTCCTCGAATTCGGCGAGCCGCTGCAGCAGCTTCACGGCCGACGCGAGCTCGGCCAGCTCCGGCTCCGACAATTGCGCGTGCAGCGCGCGGAACAGCCAGTCGTCCTTGGCCGCGCGGTTGGCCTGCAGCACCTTGCGGAAACCGGACGTGAGCGCGATCAGCGTCTGCCGGCCGTCGGTCGGATCGGGCGCGCCGCTGACGGCGCCCAGCGCCTCCAGCGTCGCGACCGTCACGCGCATCGACTGCGGGCGCACGCTTTCGGCACGGGCAAGCGCCGACACAGTCGCGGGGCCGTCGCGGTCGAGCCGCAGCAGCACCGATTTCTGCGAAGACGTGAGGTCGTTCGGATGGGTCTGCTCCCGCATCCGCCGCATCAGCTTGCCGACCGAGATGCGGAGTTCGCCGGCGAGACCGGCCAGAGGGAGCGCTTCGGAGGGTGACGATGGCGTGTTCATGAATTCAAGATAGCATATAGACAGCCAAACTGTACAGTTTTACTGTCTATATCGGGATACAGGAATCGCCTCTTCGCCTGCGCTTGCGCCGCTGCAGCCCACCCCGTTCAGCCGCGCGATCCGGCTCTGCGATAATGCGGGCTCCCCATTTCCGCTCCGCCTCCCGCCATGACGCAGCCGTCCGCCCCGCTCTCCACCGACCTGCCGCCGATCTCGTGCCTGCCCGGCGACGCGCTGCCGTGGCTGCCGATGAGCGCCGACCTGCCGGGGCTGGCGATCAAGTACCTGCACATCAATGCGGCCGAGGACACGCTGACCGCGCTGCTGAAGATGCCGGCCGGCGGCACGCTGCCGCGCCACCGTCATGACGGCGAGGTGTTCGTCCATACGCTGCAGGGTGCGTGGCGCTACCGCGAGTACGACTGGGTCGCGCACGCCGGCTCGACGGTGCTCGAACCGGCCGGCTCGGTGCATACGCCGGAAACGCTCGGCGCGCCGGGCGAGGACGTGATCACGCTCAACGTGATGCGCGGCGATCTCGTGCTGCTCGACGACGACGGCCGCGAGACCGCGCGCGAGAATTGCCGCGTCGCGCTGCTGCGCCAGCGCAAGCATGCACGTACGGCCCCGGACGACGCCGCGCCGTTCGTCACGCGCTGAGCGCCGGGCGGTTCAGGCGCGCCGCTCGTGAACCGCATCCTTGCCGACGACGCGATCTTCGCCGTGCGCTATGTCATGTCGATCGGGCGGCTGCCGGCGGCATCCCGGCCCGCGCGTTCAGATCAACGAAAACGCCGGAAGAAGCGGCGAATGTCGGCGGCCAGCAGGTCCGGTTCCTCCATCGCCGCAAAATGGCCGCCGGCCGGCATGTCGGTCCACTGCACGACGTCGAACACGCGTTCGACCCAGCTGCGCAGCGGACGGCCGATCTCCTTCGGGAAACGCGCGAACGCGACCGGCGGCGCCATCCGTTGCCCGGCAGCGAAGCGCATCGGCTGCAACCGGTTCTCCCAATACATCTGAATCGACGACCCGATGCACCCGGTGAACCAGTAGAGCGAGATGCCGGTCAGCAACGTGTCCCGCGAAAACCGGCGCGCGATGTCGCCGTCGCAGTCGCTCCAGGCCCGGAATTTCTCGCCGATCCATGCCGCCAGCCCGGCCGGCGAATCGTTGAGTCCGACGGCCAGCGTGTGCGGCTTCGTCGCGTGGACATGCGCGTACCCGCCTTCCAGTGCGATCCAGTCGTTCTTCTGCCGCAGGAATGCCTGCTCGTCAGCGCTGAGCGGCTGAGTGGCGTCAGCCGCGGGTTCGTAGGTACCGGGCAGGAAGTTCAGGTGAATGCCGTCGACGGCATCGCCATGCCGCGCGCCGAGCGCGATCGAAACGCCCGCGCCGAGATCGCCGCCCTGTGCGCCGAACCGCCGGTAGCCGAGGCCGAACATCAGTTCCCTCCAGCGGTCCGCGACCTGGAAGGACGACGTGCCCGGCGCGGCAGGCGTGGGAGAGAACAGGAAACCGGGAAGCGACGGTGCGACGACGTCGAACGCGTCGTCCGGATCGCCGCCGAACGCGGCCGGATCGCACAAGCGGTCGATCAGCAAGTGGAATTCGAAGAATGACCCGGGCCAGCCGTGCGTGACGACGAGCGGATAAGGTTTCGGCCCCGCTCCGCGCCGATGCGCGAAATGCACGCGCTGACCGCCGACCTCCGCGACAAACTGCGGCAGCCGGTTCAACTCGCGTTCCGCCGCGCGCCAGTCGAAGCCGTCGGCCCAGTACGCGATCAATTCGCGCAGCCACGCGCCATCGACGCCCTGCTGCCACGGCTCGCCCGGCGTCAATATCGGCAGGCGGCTGTCGCGCAAGCGCCGCCGCAGGTCGTCGACGGCTTCGTCCGGTATCGCGATCTCGAATGGGGCGATATGCATGGCGGCTCCTCGTGAAGGATGCCGACGATTCTCCGCGATTTCGCCGCTGGGCGCAGAACGGCCGCCGCCGCGTCAGACCGTTTCCCGTTCGCCCACCCGCGCGTCGCGACGCATGGCCTGCGGCGGCACGCCGAACCCGCGCACGAACGCCTCGCGCATGTGCCGGCGGTCGCGAAAACCGTTCTCCTTCGCGATCACGTCGAGCGGATGGCGGCTCTGCTCGATCATCAGCCGCGCGGCTTCGAGCCGCAGCCGCTCGATCGCCTTCGCGGGCGACTGCCCCGTTTCGAGCGCAAACACGCGGCTGAACTGGCGCGGGCTCAGGTGCGCGGCCTCGGCCAGATCCTCGACGGTCAGCGCGCGGCCGAGGTTCTGCCGCGCGTAGTTCAGCGCGTTCTGGATCCGGTCGGATTTCGGCGCGAGATCCAGCATTTCCGAATGCTGCGACTGGCCGCCGGCCCGCCGCTGGGGCATCACGAGCTTGTGCGCGACCGAGCGCGCGGCATCGGCGCCGAGATCCTTTTCCACCATCGCGAGCGCGAGGTCGAGGCCGGCCGTCATCCCGGCCGACGTCCAGATCGGGCCGTCGACGATGTAGATCCGGTCTTCCTCGACGCGAATCTCCGGGTAGTGCCGCTGCATGTCGCGGCCGTACGCCCAGTGCGTGGTGGCCCGGCGCTGCGCGAGCAGCCCGGCCTCGGCCAGCACGAACGCGCCCGTGCAGATGCCGGCGACCCGCCGCGCACGCGTGTTGGCGCGGCGCAGGAAGGCGACGACGCCGGCCGGCGGCGGCGAAGCGCACGGATCGTTGACGCCCGCGACGATCCACGTATCGACGTCGATCCGCCCGCGCAGCGCGCGCGTCGCGACCGGCAGCCCGAGCGACGAGCGCACGTCGCCGCCGTCGACCGAATAATTGTCCATCACGTAGAACGGCTCGCCCGCACTCAGGTTCGCGTACTCGAATACCGACTGCGCGGCGAGCGCCATGATCTGGAAGCCGTCGCTGATCAGAAAGCCGATTCGGTGCATGCGTATTCTCCGGTCCCGGGCGGGTCGGCCGACCCGATGTCCTGAATCATACTCATCTACGTCATTTGTGTCGCAGCGATTCGAAGCCAGAATGCTTTCACGCCATCCGGCCATCCTCAACGAAACGGAGCACATCATGACGCAAGCACATCGCGGTACCGCCCTCATTACCGGCGCGTCGTCTGGCATCGGCGCCATTTACGCGGACCGGCTCGCGCGCCGCGGCTACGACCTGATCCTGGTCGCGCGCAACCGCGACCGGCTGGCCGCCCTCGCCGACCGCATCACGAACGACACGCAGCGCAGCGTCGAGATCGTCGACGCCGATCTCAACGACCGTGCGGCACTCGCCGCCGTCGAGGCGAAGCTGAAGCACGACGCGAGCATCACGCTGCTCGTGAACAACGCGGGCATCGGCACGCATGCGCCGTTGCTCGACAGCGACGTCGACGCGATGACGCGGATGATCGACCTGAACGTGACCGCGCTCACGCGCCTCACCTACGCGGCCGTACCCGGCTTCGTCGCACGCGGCAACGGCGCCGTGATCAACATTTCGTCGATCGTCGCGATCTCGCCGGAAACGCTGAACGGCGTGTACGGCGGCAGCAAGGCGTTCGTGCTCGCGTTCAGCCAGTCGCTGCATCACGAGCTCGCCGGCAAGGGCGTGCAGGTGCAGGCGGTGCTGCCCGGCGCGACCGCCACCGATTTCTGGCAGACGGGCGGCCTGCCGCTCGAGCACCTGCCGAAGGAGATCGTGATGGCGGCGCCCGACATGGTCGACGCGGCGCTGGTCGGTTTCGATCGCGGCGAACTCGTCACGATCCCGTCGCTGCACGCGGGCGACGAATGGGAAGCGTACGAGGCCGCACGCCGCACGATGGCGCCGCACCTGTCGACCGATACGCCCGCGCCGCGCTACGTGTCGGCACGCTGATCGCGCCGGGCATCGCGCGGGCATCACGCGGATCGGACGCGGTGACGCGCGGTGAATCGGCCGGCAGTCATCCAGGGTTCGGCGGCACGTTTCCGGGCGGCCGTCGAACGCTTCATTCGTCTGCGGGAAAGCGCCGGTGACACGCGACGTCCGCCCGCCCGCGGGTCGGGAAAGTGCCCCGAATTATTTCCCTGCCGGATTAAATAGGTCACGTTTAAATCTGATTCCGGCCCGCTTGCCACACAATTCGCGCAACAGTAAGCTCTGCGATTGCAGTTTCCCGAGCAACATCATGCGGTCGGCATTCGTCCGATCACGAGAGCAATCGTCCGTTGCGAAATTCGACCATGCGGTTCCGTATGTTCATCACCGAGACCGGTGACGCGCCGGCCTCCGCACGCGGTTCGGCCGACCGTCAGCCGGTGCTCCCGCCGCCGCCGGAACTGGAGACCGTCTGCCGCGTCGCGCGTGCGCATTTCGGCGCGGCCGGCGCGTTCGTTGCGCGCGCCGAAGCCGGCGCGCAATGCGTATCGGGGGTAATCGTGGCGCCCGCCTCCGCCGGGAACAGAACGACAGCAACGCGCCGCCGCCCGCTCGCCGGCCTCGTCATCAATGCGGCGCTTCGGTTCGCGCGCCTGCGTCGCCACGCGGCACACCGAGCAGCATCGCAACCGCGCACGCGGCCAGCAACGCCGCGATCATCAGCATCGCCGGGTCCATGCTGCCGGTTCGCATGCGGATCAGCCCGACGAGCCACGGCGTGATCATCCCGCTCGACACGCCGATGCTGCTGATCAGCGCGATCCCGCCCGCCGCGCCGGCGCCCGAGAAATAGGCGGACGGCACGGCCCAGAACACCGGATGCGCGGCGAAGATCAGCATCGCCGCGACCGACAGCAGCGCCATCATCGCGACGATGCTCGGCAGGTGCAGCGTCAGCAGCGCAAGCGCCACCGCGCCGCCGAACGCGCAGGCGGCGAAGTGCCGGCGCCGTTCACGCTTGCGGTCCGAGTGCCGTGCGATCGCGATCAGGCCGGCCGCGCCGATCGCGTTCGGCACGACCGACAGCAGGCTGATCTGCACGACGTCGTGAATGCCGAATTCGCGAATCATCAGCGGCATCCAGAACAGCAGCATCAGCAGCGCGGTGGTCAGCGAGAAGTAGATGAACGCGAACAGGTACGTGCGCGGTTCGGCCAGCACCTGCCGCAGCGAACGCGGCGCATGCGCGGACGCACCCGCGCGGTCGGCGGCCAGGTCGGCCGCGAGCCGCTGCCGGTCGGCGTCCGACAGCCAGCGCGCGTGCTCGGGACGATCGCACAGCCAGAACCACGCGATCACGCCGAGCAGGATCGCGGGCGCGCCCTCGATCGCGAACATCCATTGCCAGCCGTGCAGCCCGAGCACGCCCGACATCCCGCGCATGAGCCAGCCCGACAACAGCCCGCCGACCATCCCTGCCACCGCGACGCCCGCGTAGAAAATCGACAGCACCGACGCGCGCCGCCGCGCCGGATACCAGTACGTCAGGTAGAACACCACGCCCGGGAAGAATCCGGCCTCGAACAGCCCGAGCAGGAAGCGCAGCACGTAGAAATGCTTCGCGCTGTCGACGGTGATCATCGCGACCGACACGGCGCCCCACAGAAACATGATCCGCGCGAACGTGCGGCGCGCGCCGAAGCGGCGCAGCAACGCGTTGCTCGGCACCTCGAACAACACGTAGCCCACGAAGAACAGCACCGCGCCGAGGCTGTACATCGCGTCGGTCAGGCCGAGATCCTGCCGCATCTGCAACTGCGCGAAGCCGATGTTGCTGCGGTCAAGGATCGACACGATGTAGCAGATGAACAGGAACGGCACGATCCGCGCGCCGATGCGGCGATACAGCGCGTCGTCGTCCGCTGAACCGGCGCCGGGCGCAACCGCACGCGCGGCGTCCGCTTGGAAAGGGGCTGACATCGATCGTCTCCTCGATGGATTCGGATTCGGATTCGGATTCGGATGCGGGACGGACACGAAGCGCCGGTCGCCGCCGCCCGCGGGCCACGACCGGCCGTTGCTCGCTCAGCCGCGCGGCGCGGCTTCGCCCTTCACGCCGAGCATCAGCGCGGCGCCGCTGGCCACCAGCAGCGCGGCCAGCAGGTACACGGCGAGATCCATGCTGCCGGTGCGCGTGCGGATCATCCCGATCACCCACGGGCTGACGATGCCGCTCGTGATCCCGATGCTGCTGATCAGCGCGATCCCGGCGGCGGCCGCGTTGCCCGACAGGTAGCGGGTCGGCACGGCCCAGAAGATCGGCAGCGCGGCGAAGATCAGCGTCGCCGCGATCGACAGGCACGCGAGCATCGCGGCGAAGCTGTGCAGGTGCAGCGTCAGCGCCGCGAGCGCGAGCCCGCCGCCGATCGTGCAGCACGCGAAGTGCTTGCGGCGCTCGCCGGTGCGGTCCGAGCGGCGCGCGATCAGGACCAGCCCCACCGCGCCGACCGCGTTCGGCACGACCGTGTAGAGGCTCACGGCCACGACGTCGGTCACGCCGAAGTCGCGGATCATCAGCGGCATCCAGAAATTGAGTGTCAACGACGCGCAGGTCAGCGAGAAATAGATGAACGCGAACAGGTACACGCGCGGGTTCGCAAGCGCGGCCAGGACGCTGCGCCCGTCGTGTGCGCTGCCGTGCCCGCGACCGTCCGCGCACAGCGCGGCGACGCGCGCCTTTTCGTCGGGCGTGAGCCACGCGGCGTCCTGCGGCCGGTCGACCAGGTACGTGAACGCGAAGAACGCGAGCAGGATCGCCGGCGCCCCTTCGATCGCGAACATCCATTGCCAGCCGTGCAGCCCGAGCACGCCGCTCATGTCGCGCATGATCCAGCCCGACATCAGGCCGCCGAGCACACCGGCCACCGCGACGCCCGCGAAGAACACCGAGATCGCCGCCGCGCGCCGGTTCGCCGGGAACCAGTAGGTCAGGTACAGCACGATGCCGGGAAAGAAGCCGGCTTCGAACACGCCGAGCAGGAAGCGCAGCACGTAGAAATGCGACGGCTGCGACACGAACATCATTCCGGTCGACGCGATGCCCCACAGCAGCATGATCCGCGTGAAGGTGCGGCGCGCGCCGAACCGCGCGAGCAGCAGGTTGCTCGGCACTTCACAGAACACGTAGCCGACGTAGAAAACCGCGGCGCCGAGGCCGTACATCGCATCGCTGAAGCCGAGATCGTGCTTCATCTGCAGTTGCGCGAAGCCGATGTTGATGCGGTCGAGGAACGACACGACGTAGCAGAGGAACAGGAACGGGACGATCCGCCACGCGATCTTGCGGAACAGCAGCGCGTCGCTGAATTCGGATTCGGATGCGGAAGTCGGCGCCGAAGCGCTCGCGTGCGCGAGCGTCGCTTCGACGGGAAGCGATTGGGGCATGTCTCTCTCCAAACGGGCCGCGCGATTCGAGCGCGCGGCAGTCTCCGAGGGCGTGCATGCGCCCTGCTTTCTTGTGAGACCGGATACGGCTGCCGGCACCGCGGCGCAATGCCGCAGCGGATGCCGCAACCGTCAGGGAAACGGCGACGCGTTCATGTGAACGCCCCGCCGCCGCGCGCCGCTTAGTCCTGCAGCGCGGCCCACATGTCCTTGTCGCGCTGCGCGGTCCAGATGCGAGGATGCGTAATGCCGCTCGCCTCGTCGAACGCACGCGATACGTCGAACGGCAAGCAGTGCTCGTAGATGAACACGTGGCCGAACTTCGGATCCATCGCTTCGCGCGTAAGCGCCATCGACGCCTTCAGGTCGAGATTGCGCTCGACGGCCTTGCGGCCCTGCGCGAGCAGCGTCGTGACGAAATCCTTCGTGTAGTCGAGGCCCTTGTCGACCTCGGCCGGATTCAGCAGCGCGGGGCCGCGGCCCGGCACGAGCTTCTCGGCGCCGAGCGCGCGCAGCGCCTCGAGCGTGGCCGGCCACTGTTCGAGCTGTGCGTCGCCGCAGTAGCACGCGGCGTCGTATTCGACGAGGTCGCCCGAGAACAGCACCTTCTGCGACGGCAGCCAGACGATCGTGTCGCCCTTCGTGTGGCCCGACCCGACATGCATGATCTTCACTTCGAGCTTGCCGAGGAACAGCGTGATCTCGCGCTCGAACACGAGCGTCGGCCAGGTCAGGCCGGGCACCGTCTCGACGCCGGCGAACAGGCGCGGGAAACGTTCGATCTCCGACTTCATGTCGGCCTCGCCGCGCTCGACGATCATCTCGTACGTGCCGCGGCTCGCGATCACGTGCTGCGCGCCTTCGTCGAAATACGCTGACGCGCCGAGCACGCGCACCGCGTGGTAGTGCGACAGCACGACGTGCTTGATCGGCTTGTCGGTCACGCTGCGGATCTTCGCGATCAGGTCCTGCGCCATCGCGGGCGTCGCGGTCGTGTCGACGATCAGCACACTGTCGTCGCCGATGATCACGCCCGAGTTCGGGTCGCCTTCGGCGGTATACGCATACGCGTTCTCGGACAGCTTCGTCCAGGTGACTTTCTTCTCTTCCAGATCGGCTTGGGAGGCG
The DNA here is from genome assembly GCF_001883705.2 of Burkholderia catarinensis. Lineage (GTDB taxonomy): Bacteria > Pseudomonadota > Gammaproteobacteria > Burkholderiales > Burkholderiaceae > Burkholderia > Burkholderia catarinensis. The sequence goes on along the minus strand of NZ_MDEQ02000003.1, from coordinate 235,275 downwards.
AATGCTTTGGCCATGTTGCGTTCCGTGGCTGCGAGCCATGTGTTGAGGGGAGTGAGCGGATCATCTTCCCGCATCGATAATTTGTCAATGACAAAGTCGCTTGCTATTGTCTAATACGGGTAAACCTGCGGGCTGGCGCGCTAAATGGCGTCGGATACCATGCGGGGTTTCGTCAACGGAAGAATCATCGCGTGCAGAACCACGAAGTCAGCGCAGACGATGCGCCGCCCAAGACGCAGCGCGGGATCCAGAGTGTCGAGGTCGGCGGCCGGCTGCTCGACGCGCTCGCGCGCCGGCGCAAGCCGCTCGGCCTGTCTGAGCTGGCCGCGGCGGCCGACCTGTCGACCGCGCAGGCGCACACCTATCTCGTCAGCCTGACGCGGCTCGCGCTCGTGAAGCGCGATGCGATCACCGGCAACTACGAGCCGGGCCCGTTGTCGCTGCGGCTCGGGCTGATGTCGATCGAGCGTCAGCCGGCCTACCGCGCGGCGCTGCCGCACGCGGTGCGGCTCGCGGAAACGGTGGGCCTGAGCGTCGCGGTGTCGGTGCCCGGCGCGCTCGGCCCGACGATCGTGCGCATCGAGCACGGCGGTTATCCGCTGCACGTGAACCTGCACGTCGGTTCGGTGATGTCGCTCGACACGACGGCGACCGGACGCGTATTCCGCGCGTTCGGCGATCCCGCGCAACTCGATGCGATGGCGGCCAGCCAGGCCGGCGCGGGCGATACGCTCGCGGGCGCCGAGCAGCCCGCGCCGGACGCCGGCGTACCGCAGGCCGAACTCGGCGCGATCCGCGCACGCGGCATCGAGCGCGGCGTCGACCTGCCGAGCCCCGGCGTCAGCGCGATGTGCGTGCCGGTGTTCGACGCGGCTGGAACACTGCAGCTCGCGCTGACGGTGATCGGTTCGACCGGCTCGATCGACGTCGGCTGGGAAGGCCCGATCGCGGCGGCGCTGCGCGACGCGGCACGACAGGCCACCGCGTCGCTCGGTGCGGCGCACGCCGCTCCGCCGCCCGCGCCCTTCGCGGCCCCGGCCACCCCGTGCGTGCCGCCCGCGCTGGCCGACGACGCGAAGGCGCAGCGCGGGATCAATGCGCTCGACAGCACCGGCGAGCTGCTGCTCGCGCTGGTGTCGGCGGGCCGCGCGCTGCCGCTGCGCGATCTCGCGGCGGCGGCCGGCATGCCGGCCGCGAAGGCCTTTCCGCATCTCGTCAGCCTGCAGAAGATCGGCCTGCTGAGCCGCGACGACGCCGGCTGCTTCGACGGCGGCCCGCTCGGGCAGGCGCTCGGCCTGATCGCGATGCAGCGCGTGTCGCCGACGCGCGACGCGGAAGCCGAGATCGTCGCGCTGGCCGGCGCGACCGACATGAGCGTGGCGGCCGCGACGCTCGGGCCGCTCGGCCCGACCGTGATCCGCCTCGAAGAATCGGCGCGACCGCAGCACGTGAGCCTGCAGGTCGGCACCGTGATGTCGCTCGTCAATACGGCGATCGGCCGGATTTTCGCGGCCGGCATGTCGGACGACGTGCTGGCCGACCTGCTCGCCAACGAGCCCGTGCGCCTCGCAGGCGCCGCCGCGCAGGCCGACGACGCATTCCGCGCGCGGCTCGCGGCGATCCGTGCGGACGCGCTCGATTTCGCGTTCGACGCGCCGGTGCCGGGCATCGGGACGGTCGCCGCGCCCGTGTTCGATCACACCGGCAGCATCCGGCTCGTGATCGCGATCATCGGCTCGTCGCGCGGCTTCCCGCGCGGGCCCGACAGCGACCTCGCGCAAACGCTGCTCGCCGCGACGCGGCGGCTGTCGTGGCGGTTCGGGTGGATCGGCCGGTAATCGCGCCCTTTTTCCCCGACGCTCGAATTCCCCTCTCATTCTCCACGTGAGGCCGTGCCGGCACGGCCTCGCCGCGCCTGGCCGTCACGCAAAGGGAGCCGATATCCATGTTGCGCGGCAGCAACATGAAATGTCAGTAATTCTCATATAACGAAATCGAATTTCACAAGGCGGTGACGTTTCGCTATGATTAGGGTTATCCCTAACTCGCCACCTATATGGGGCTTCGTCATGCAAACGTCTAATGTCTCCGATCGTTCCACCCAATCCGCTGGCTGGCTCGCACGTGTTGGCGAGCTGCTTGCAGAAGCTTGGGCACTCCACCTCGAGAACTGCGCAGTCATCGCCGAAGCACACGCGCGCCTGCCGCGCTGAACGGAACGACCGGGGCAGGACGGGTTTGAAACGAATGACGGTTCGTCGAGACGACCGTCATTCGTGACCCGGCTGCTTTCCGCCACGGCCTGCGCCGGGGAGCGTCAGCCCTTCACCGCATGCCTCGCGGTCGTCGGCCGCGCGTCGTCATCGTCGTCGTGCCGCCGCGTCGCCTGCTGCGTGTCGCCCGGCCGCACCGGGTACGCCTTCGCCCCCATCAGCCCCTTCCACAGCACCTTGTTGTACGCGACCGCATCGAGCCGGTCCTCGACCGAGAAGTCCATCCCACGCGTGACCGCTGCCCAGTAGCGCATCCCGTGCGTCGGCTTCAGCGCCGCCGTCCGGATGTCTCCCGCCGGGATCGGCAACTGCGTGTTTGCGAGCAGCCCCGACGCGACCGCCTTGTACGTCCACTTCGTCTGACTCAGGTCGAACGCATCGGTCATCGGCCCTTGCGTCGCGTCGAACAGCCCGAGGTGATCGAGATTCAGCACCTCCGTGATCGTGCGGATCATGTTGACCGTCGTGTAATGCGTACTGACCACCGCGTTCTGCTTCACGTACGGCCCGATCACAAATGCCGTGCTGCGATGTGCGTCGACGTGGTCCGGTCCGTCTTGCGCATCGTCTTCGACGACGAAGATCAGCGTGTCCGACGCATACGGGCTGTTCGCCAGCGCCTGCGCGACGCGGCCGACCGCATAGTCGTTGTCGGCCATGTCGAGCTCCGGCGTGTTGACGCCGTCCAGCGACGACGCAAAGCTGCCGGTATGGTCATGCGGCAGGCGCAACAGCGTCAGCGCGGGCAGCTGGCCGTTGCCGACGAACTGGTTGAATTCGCGCTCCCACTCCAGTTCGCGGTACAGGTCCGGATACGCGTTGTCGTAACCGCGGAAATACGGATCCGTACGATCGACGAGCGCGGGCGTCACGCTATACCCCTGCACCTTGTTGTCGGCGAACGGCGTGCGATCCATCGGAATCGCGTTCGGGCCGCCGTTGCGCGAGATATCCATGAAGAAGCCGTAGTTGCGCACCGTCAGGCCCGCGCGCAACGCGGCGTTCCAGATATAGCCCTGCTGTACGGCGTCGGACGGGCCGTCCGGCGCCGACACGTCTGCCGTACCGGGCAGCAGGTCAGGATCGGCCGGCGTGAGCGGGTTCGCCGTCGTGCGTTGCGCGCCGGTCAGGCCCACGTCGACGTTTCGATTCTGGCCTTCCCAGTCGTAAGAGCCGCCGCGCGAGCCGCTGCGTGCCGGGCTGCTGGCATAGTTGACGGGCAGCATCTTCGCGCCGGCGTCGGATTCGCGTGCGCCGGTCGACCACGGCCAGCCGTTGCCGCTCACGTCGCCGGAATCGTGGAAATTGTCGAGCGTGACGAACGTCTTCGCGAGCGCGTGCATGCTCGGCGTCGTCGCGTCCGGGAACTCGGCCAGCGACGGATCGCCGTTCCCGCGGCCCAGATCGCCGAGGATCTGGTCATACGTGCGGTTCTCCTTGACGATATAGATCACGTGCTTGATCTTCTGCCGCAGCGCGTTCATCGTCGCGACGTCGGCGGTGGAGAGCGCGGCATTGAAGCTGTTGTTGTCGGCGACCTGCTTCGTCAGCAGATCGAGCGTCGCGCTGTCCGGCGCGGGCATCCACATGAATCCGCCCTTGCTCAACTGCTCGATGTACTGGTTCTGCACCAGGTGCACGGGCGAGTTCTTGACCGGGCACGGCACGGTCCGGCCGCTGTCCTTGCAGTTGCCTGGATTCGGCCCCGGCATGTTCTTCGTGTAGACCATGTAGAGCGCATTGTTCGCGCCGACCGCGACATCGGACGGATACCATCCGGTCGGAATCAGTCCGGTCACTTTCGCCGTATCGCCGGACAGCGATACGACCGCGACGTCGTTGGTGCCGCGATTGGTCACGTACAGTGCGGTTTCGTCCGGCGACAGCGCGAGGCCGTTGGGCGACGCGCCGCGATACTGCATTTCCGTGACGAGCCCCGCGGGCGCAACCGTCGACACGCTCGACACCACCTTGTTCGATGTCGTATCAATCACCGACACGATGTCGGCGTTGTCTGACGCGACGTAGAGGCGAGTCTGCGCCCGGTTCAGCACCATCTTGTTCGGGTTGCCCTTGACCGGAATACGCGCGACGATCTGCGGCGCACCGGTCGAGATATCGACGACGACGATCTCCCGATCACGTTCGCTCGACACGTAGGCCGTCTTGTTGCCGACGACGCGAACCGCGTTCGGATATTCGCCGCCCGGCGTGCCCGACGCACCGCCGCTCTTGCCCGGGCGGAGATCGCGTTCGGCGAGCACGGCGCCCGCGGCGAGATCGACCAGTGTGACGCTGTCGTGATAGCGGTTCGCGACGACCGCGCGCTTGCCGTCCGCCGTCACGTCGACGCCGGTCGCGAGCGGCGAGCTGCCGAGGCCGTTGCCGCCCTTGTGATTCAGCGCGATCGGCGCGCCGGCTTCGCCCCATGCGCCCTGCGACAACGCGAACACATGCAGGTTGTCGTCGCCGCCGCCGGTCACGTAGAAATGCTGGCCATCCGGCGCGAACGCGATACCGACGTAGGTATCGGGCACCGGCAGCACCTGCTTCTTCACCGGCGTGCCGCCCGATACGTCGAACACGAACACATACTCGTTCGAATCGGCATTGATCAGCTTGCCGCCCGCGTCCAGCCTGTTGTTGTAGCCGCTCGTCAGCACCAGCAACGTCTTGCGGTCCGGGCTGAGCGCCTCCGATACCGGCTGGCCGGCAATCAGGTCCGGCAGGTCCCGCAGCCCCGGATTCAGCGCGACGAGCGTCGTGCCAGGCGCGGCCGACGGCGTGATGCGCTGTCCGGTCGACAGCAGCGTCGACGTCGTGTCGCCGAGCGTCGCGGTCGTGTTCACGGAATCGCTGTTGCATGCGGTCAACGTCGCGGCAACCACTCCGGCAAGGACGAGAATCTTGTACACGGGCATGCTCCTGTTCGTCGAATGAGAACGCTTTCACCGCCCGGCCGTAATGGACAGTAATAATTCCTGACGAACAGCAGGATATTGACCGTGAATGAATCACCGGTGACGTCAACCTGTCGAAGGCATTTCGATTACTTTCGTTTCACCTTCAATTACGGCTCGACGCGAACGCCGACCGGCACGCATTGCGCGTTGGCGATGGGCGCGCACGCCGATCGCGGGCGATGGACAACCACGCAGTGCTGCGTGCGCAGCGACCCGCGCCCGAACGTTCACACCTGGATCGAAGGCACATCCTTCATGCAGCGCAGCGCGAACATCGAGCGGCTGTGACGGATGCTCGAAATCCTGTACAGCTTTTCGCGCAGGAAACGCTCGTAGCCGGCCGTGCCATCCACCGCGACCTTGATCCAGTAGTCGTACTCGCCCGACACCAGATACGCCTCGAGCACTTCCGGCAACGCCGCCAGTTCCGAGCCGAAACGCGCGAGCGCGTCGTCTTCGTGGCGATCGAGCGTGACTTCGAGGATCACGATGTCCGCGTAGCCGAGCATGCGCTGGTTGACCAGCGCGACATAGCCGTCGATGTAACCGTCCAGTTCGAGCTGCCGCGTGCGGTTCCAGCACGCGGTGGTCGACATGCCGATCTGTTCGGCCAGTTCGGCGTTCGACAGACGCGCATTTTTCTGCAGTGCACCGAGGATCTTGCGGTCCTGATTGTCGAGCGTTTTCGGCGAGCGTTCGCGGGTAGCCATGATAAGAAGAATCTTCTACTGAAAATCGGCATTATATCTGAACAGGATTCTGGTTTCAGGCCCGTTTTGCTGGAAAACAGGAAGCCTTTTAACCGGCGCGCTTGATACATTTTCACCATGCCTGCTGCCCGGCACGCTCCCCGCGACAACCCCTTCGCACCGGGACGCAAGGCCGCAATCACGAGTTGCGGCGCCGGCCGGCAGGCATGCGATTCCCCGCCGCCCGCACGCCTATCCGACCGCGTGCGGGGCCGGCGCCTATCTCCCCGTTCCTGCAACTTCCCGTCATGTCGTTCAAGCTTTACCTGTCGTTCCTCGCTGCTTCCGTCGTTCTCATCTACGCGCCCGGCCCCGTCAACCTGCTCACGATGAACCAGGCGCTGCGCGCCGGCTGGCGCCGCGCGCTGCCGTGCGTGTGGGGCGGCACGCTCGCCGTGCTGCTGCAACTCGCGCTGACCGCGCTATGCCTGAATTCGCTCGTGCATCTCGACGAGCACGCGCTGACCGTGCTGCGCTGGGCGGGCGCCGCCTACCTCGTGTGGCTCGGCTGCAAGCAATGGCTCAGCCGTGCGCCGGCCGGCGCGCCCGCCACGTCGGCCGGGCTTGCCGACGCCGCTCCGGAAACCGACTCGCACCGCGCGCTGTTCTGGCGCGGCGTCGCGACGTCGGGTCTGAATCCGAAGACGCTGCTGTTCTTTCCGTCGTTCTTTCCGCAATTCATCAGCCCCGGCAACGGCTGGAGCCTGAATCAGCAATACCTGCTGCTCGCCGCGACGTTCGCGCTGCTGTTCGCGGGCGGCGTCGCGTCGATGGCGCTGTTCTCGCACCGGCTGAGCCGCGCGTTGCAGCGGCCGGCGCGGATGCGCGCGATGAACCGCGTGACCGGCGGGCTGCTCGTCGGGATGGGCGCGATCATGGTCGGCTGGAACTGAACGGCCGCGCGCACGCGCTTCGTCGGGGCCATCGTCAGGCCCCTCGAAAAAGCAGCCGATCGCCGAATGCTTTAGGGTAGCGGCTGGTTCGTTGGACATGCCCGGCTCGCCGGGCGACTGAATGAAGCACGTCACTACCCGCTTGCGGCGCCTGTTCGCGCCAGTCGGCCTGCACTGGTATCTCGCCCTCCTCCTCGCGCTCGATGCGCTCATGGTGCTGCGCCCCGTCGTCGAGCATGCGAAGCTCGGCGTGCATCACGCATGGCTCGCCGATGCGCTGAACCTCGTCGACAACGCGGGACTCGTCGTGCTGCCGCAGGTGGTCGTCGCGGCCGGCCTCGCGACGATGGCCATCGGCATCGTGCTGCGCGCCCGCGTCGCGTGGGTGCTGTCGATCCTGCTGCTCGTCGCGGCCGCCGCGATCAGCGTGCTCGGCGGCTATCGCAACCACGCGGTGTTCGTCTATACGGCCGCGCTGGTCGTCGCGCTGCTGTACTACTGGCGGCACTTCGACCGCGCGAGTGTCGCCGCGAGCAGCCTGTTCGCGTTGCTGAGCATCGTGTCGCTGCTGATCTACGCGACCTTCGGCGTGCTGTATCTCGGCGACGAATTCACGCCGCCCGTCCACGATCTCGCCACCGCCGTCTATTTCTCGATCGTGTCGATGTCGACGGTCGGCTACGGCGACATCGTGCCGCACGCGCCGACCGCGCGCCTGTTCACCGCGTCGGTGATCGTGCTCGGCATCACGGTGTTCGCGACGTCGATCAGCGCGGTCGTCGGCCCCGTGATCGGCGGCAATCTGAAACGGATCGTCAAGGGAGGCCTTTCGAACGTGATCCGCAAGCATCATTTCCTGATCGTCGGCGCGACGCCGGTCGCGCATGCGGTGCACGACGGGCTGCGCAAGCGCGGCTACGCGGTGACCGTCGTCGTGCCGGCCGGCGTCGAGCACAACTACGCGGCCGCGACCGACCTGATCGTCGGCGATGCGACCGACCATGCCGTGCTGGAAAATGCCGGTGCGGCAACGGCCCGCGCCGTGCTCGCGCTGCGCTCCGACGACGCCGAAAACGCGTTCATCATCCTCGCGATCCGCGAGATCGCGCCGTCGGTGCGCACGGTCGCGCTCGTGAACCATCAGCGCAACCTCGAACGGCTGCGCCTGCTGAAGCCCGACATGGTGTTCTCGCCGCAGCAGCTTGCAGGCGAACTGCTCGCCAGCACGCTCAACGACGAACCCGTCGACAAGTCGGTGATCTCGCACCTGCTGTTCGGCACGGCCGATGCCGCGTGACATCGTGAGCCTGTGACCATGTGACCGAGCGACCCGGGCCGGCCGGCGTGCGGCCGGTACAATCGCGCGATGTCCGAATTGCTCACTTACGGCGGCCTGTTCGCCGTGTCGATGGTCGCCGCGACCCTGTTGCCGCTCCAGTCCGAAGCCGTGCTCGCCGGCCTGCTGCTCGCCGGGCGCGAACCCGTGTGGGCGCTGGTGCTCGTCGCGAGCATCGGCAACGTCGCCGGCTCCGTGATCAACTGGGCGCTCGGGCGCGGTATCGAGCACTTCCGCGAGCGCCGCTGGTTTCCGGTCAAGCCCGCCGCGCTCGCGCGCGCCGAGCGCTGGTATGCGCGCTACGGCCGCTGGTCGCTGCTGCTGAGCTGGGCGCCGGTGATCGGCGATCCGCTGACGATGATCGCCGGCGTGCTGCGCGAGCCGCTGCCGACCTTTCTCGTCATCGTGACGATCGCGAAAGTCGGCCGCTATCTGGCCGTCGCGTGGCTCGTCGTGCATTGAGGCGCGCGACGTGGCGCCCGCTTTGACACACACAACCCTCCTGCATCACCCCTGCTCATACCTTGCCGAATATTAGCAAATTTGCTAATATTCGCCGATGAATTGGACCGTCACTTACTACAGCGAACGTGTCAAACGCGATGTGTTCGACCTGCCGCCAGGAATTCTCGCCAGTTATCTGAGACTGCTTGAATTGATGGAGTCGTACGGAGCTGACCTTCGCATGCCACACTCGCGAGCAATGGGCGGCGGTCTCTTTGAACTACGCCCCAAGGGCCGCGAAGGTATCGGGCGTGTTTTCTATTGCATGGAGGTCGGTGAGCATATCGTTGTCCTGCACTCCTTCGTCAAGAAAACTCAGGAAACGCCTGACAGCGAATTACGCATCGCCCGTAACCGAATGAAAGAGGTACACAATGGCTAAAGCCGCACGCCCTGCTCGTGAGCGTGAGGACCGGTATGCGCCGGTCATGCACACGAAAGCCGATACGAAACGTCTGCTCGCCGATCCGGTGGTCAAGGCTGCCTATGACGCGCTCGATGAGGAATTCACGGCACTCGACGCACTACTGGCCGCTCGTCGGGATGCCGGCCTCACCCAGGCGCAAGTTGCCGAACGTATGGGGACGACCGCATCAGCCGTGTCGCGCCTGGAAGCATCGCTTTCCAGCGACAAGCATTCACCGTCGTTCTCGACGCTGCGAAAATATGCGGCGGCCTGCGGGAAAAAGCTGGTGATCTCGTTCGCCTGAACGAAACACAGCATCGCGCCTCATTCTCGGCGCGCGTGATGCTGTCCGATTGCGATGCGTAACGGTCGCCAACGCGACAAATCCGACAGCACACGCGACAGCGGCCGAAATGGCCGCGTCACCCGCTACTTCTTGCCGCCCGCCAGGTCGATCGCCTTGTCCGAACCAACCGCGTTGCGCAGCTGGAATTTCTGGATCTTCCCGGTCGACGTCTTCGGCAGCTCGCCGAAGCGCACGGCCTTCGGCACCTTGAAACCCGCCAGCAGTTGCCGGCAGTGCGCGACGATCTCCTCCTCGGTCGCGCTCGCGCCCTCCCGCAGCTCGACGAACGCGCACGGCACCTCGCCCCATTTCGGGTCGGGCATCGCGACGACGGCCGCGACCGCGACGGCCGGATGCCGGTACAGCGCGTCCTCGACCTCGATGCTCGAGATGTTCTCGCCGCCGGAGATGATGATGTCCTTCTTGCGATCCTTGATCCGGATATAGCCGTCCGGCATCAGCACCGCGAGGTCCCCAGTATGGAACCAGCCGCCGTGGAACGCCTCGTCGGTCGCCTTCGGGTTCTTCAGGTAGCCCTTCATGCAGATGTTGCCGCGGAACATGATCTCGCCGAGCGTCTCGCCGTCGGCCGGCACCGGCGCCATCGTGTCGGGATCGAGCACCGTCGCGCCCGCTTCGAGGTGGTAGCGCACACCCTGGCGCGCATTGAGCCGCGCGAGCTCTTCATCGGGCAGTGCTTCCCAGTGCGACTGCTTCGCGCACACGGTCGCCGGGCCATAAACCTCGGTCAGCCCGTACACGTGCAGCAGGTCGAAGCCGATCTCCTTCATCTTCGCGATCACGGCCGGCGCGGGCGCCGCGCCCGCGACCATCGCGTGCACCGTGTGGTCGATGCCTTCGCGGAATTCGGCCGGCGCGTTCGCGATCGCGCTCTGCACGATCGGCGCGCCGCAATAGTGCGTGATGCGTTCGCGGCGAATCAGGTCGAACACGGTCTTCGCGTCGAACTTGCGCAGGCAGACGTTCACGCCCGCGCGCGCCGCGACGGCCCACGGGAAGCACCAGCCGTTGCAGTGGAACATCGGCAGCGTCCACAGATACACCGCGTGCTTCGGCATGTCCCATTCGAGGAGATTGCTGATCGCCGCGAGATACGCGCCGCGATGGTGGTAGACAACGCCCTTCGGGTCGCCGGTCGTGCCGGACGTGTAGTTCAGCGCGATCGCATCCCATTCGTCGGCGGGCGGCGTCCATGCGTAGTCGGCGTCGCCGCCGGCGACGAACGCCTCATAGTCGGTCGCGCCCGCGAAGCACGCGGGATCGGCCGGCATCGCGTCGGCGACGCTGACGATCTTCAGGCCCGGCACCTCGAGCGCCGCGCGATGCGCGAGCTCCGCGTATTCGGTGTCGACGATCAGCACCTTCGCCTCGCCATGACGCAGCATGAACAGCACCGACGGCACGTCGAGCCGCGTGTTGATCGTGTTCAGCACGGCGCCGGCCATCGGCACGCCGAAGTGTGCCTCGACCATCGCCGGGATGTTCGGCAGCATCGCCGCGACCGTGTCGCCGCGGCCGACGCCCGCCTGTGCGAGCGCACTCGCCAGCCGCTTCGCGCGCGCGTAGGTCTCGCCCCAGGTGCGCCGCACGTCGCCGTGCACGATCGCAAGGCGCTCGCCGTAGACTTCGGCCGTCCGGACCAGGAAGTCGATCGGGGTGAGCGGCACGTAATTGGCGTCGCGGCGGCCGAGTCCGGCCTCGAACATCTGCGTCATGATCCTGTCTCCCGTGTTCTGCCGACCGGCGTGCATGCACCGCGGGTCGATTTGATGTGGTTCAATTGCCGACAGCGTAACGGACGTTATTGTGAGCCGTCTGTCATCGAAACGACAGAGTGCGTTTCGAGCGCTGCGCGTTATCCCTATCCTCGCAAACCCGCACCCATGCACGACCACCTCGTTGCGCCGCCCGACGCGGCCGTTCACCCGGCCGACGCGCTTCCCGAACCGGGCCCGCTGCCGGCGCTGTCGACGCTGTTCGGCCAGTGCGCCTGGTTCCGCACGCTCGCGCCCGAGCACCAGGCGCTCGTGCTCGCGCAGTCGCGCGTCGAGCAGTGCGAGGCCGGCGACGTGATCGCGCACCGGCTCGCGCCGTCCGAGTACTGGATCGGCGTGCATCGCGGGCTGCTGAAGCTCGCGATCTTCAACGCGTCGGGGCGCGGCTGCACGTTTTCCGGCGTGCCGTCGGGCGGCTGGTTCGGCGAAGGCAGCGTAATCAAGCGCGAGCTGCGCAAGTACGAGGTCGTCGCGATCCAGCGCTCGACCGTGCTGTTCGTGCCGGTCGACACGTTCCATGCGCTGCTCGACACGAGCCTGCCGTTCACGCGCTTCGTGATCCACCAGTTGAACAACCGGATGGGCGAATTCATCGCATCGATCCAGAACAGCCGGCTGCTCGACGTCGATGCACGCGTCGCGCAGGCGCTCGCGCAGCTCTTCAACCCCGACCTGTATCCGGACACCGGCCCGTCGCTGTCGATCTCGCAGGAGGAACTGGGGATGCTCGTCGGCGTGTCGCGGCAGCGGATCAACCAGGCGCTGCAGCAACTCGAGAAGCGCGGTGCGCTGCGGCTCGCGTACAACCAGATCGAGGTCGTCGATCTGGGTGCGCTTGCGCGCGTCGGGATGGAGCAGATCTGAGCGCGGCCCGATGAGCGAAACCGTCGCCGTCACGACGCATGCATTCCGTCTGCGGAATCGGCCGACAGTCGCCTCGCCCCCAACCTGACGATTCGGCCAGTTTCGCGCCAGTAACCCGTTCCACGCCGACGCCTATCATTCGGGTTCCCTTCATCGACGCCTGATCACCGCCTGTCCCGCTGCCGCCATGTGGATCGTCAATCTCGCGCTCAGGCGCCCCTACACGTTCATCGTCATGGCCATCATGATCGTGCTGGCCACGCCGCTTGCGCTGATGCGCACGCCGGTCGACGTGCTGCCCGCGATCAACATCCCGGTGATCAGCGTGATCTGGAATTACAACGGCTTCTCCGCGACGGAGATGACGAACCGCATCACGTCCGTGCATGAACGGATCCTGACGACGACCGTCAACAACATCCAGCACATCGAGTCGACGTCGCTGCCCGGCATCGCGGTCGTGAAGGTGTTCCTGCAGCCCGGCGCGAACGTGCAGACGGCGATCGCGCAGACGGTATCGTCCGCGCAGGCGATCGTGCGGCAGATGCCGCAGGGGGCAACGCCGCCGCTCGTGATCACCTATTCGGCGTCGAGCATCCCGGTGATCCAGCTCGGGCTGTCGAGCAAGACGCTCAGCGAACAGTCGCTTGCCGACATCGCACTCAACTTCCTGCGCCCGCAACTGATCACGATTCCGGGCGCGCAGATCCCGTTCCCGTACGGCGGCCGCACGCGCGTGGTCGCGATCGATCTCGATCCGCAGGCGCTGCTCGCGAAGGGCCTCACGCCCGCCGACATCGTCAACGCGGTCAACGCGCAGAATCTGGTGCTGCCGACCGGCACCGCGAAGATGGGCCAGACCGAATACCGGATCGACACGAACGCGTCGGCCGATACCGTCGCCGACATCAACAACCTGCCGATCCAGACCGTCAACGGCGCGACGACCTACCTGCGCGAGGTGGCGGCGGTACGCGACGGCTTCGCGCCGCAGACCAACGTCGTACGCCAGAACGGCCAGCGCGGCGTGCTGATCTCGATCCTGAAAACCGGCGACGCGTCGACGCTCAAGGTCGTGTCGGACCTGAAGGCGCTGCTGCCGAAGGTGATCCCGACGCTGCCCGAAGGGCTCACGATCACGCCGCTGTTCGACCAGTCGGTGTTCGTCGACGCGGCCGTGCAGGGCGTGATCCACGAGGCGCTGATCGCCGCCGTGCTGACCGCGATGATGATCCTGCTGTTCCTCGGCAACTGGCGCAGCACGCTGATCATCGCGATCTCGATCCCGCTGTCGATCTTCACGTCGCTGATCGCGCTGTCGGCGCTCGGCGAGACCATCAACATCATGACGCTCGGCGGGCTCGCGCTCGCGGTCGGGATCCTGGTCGACGACGCGACCGTCACGATCGAGAACATCGAGCGGCACCTGCATCTCGGCATGCGCCAGGCCGCCCCAAGCGTGCCGGGCGGCCCCCTCGGGGAGCAGCGACCGAAGGACGCGTCGAGGTCGTCGTTCGGCACGAACCTGCACGAGGCAATCCTCGAAGGCGCCGGCGAGATCGCGGTGCCCGCGTTCGTGTCGACGCTGTGCATCTGCATCGTGTTCGTGCCGATGTTCTTCCTGACGGGCGTCGCGCGCTTCCTGTTCGTCCCGCTCGCGGAAGCCGTCGTGTTCGCGATGCTCGCGTCCTACGTGCTGTCGCGCACGCTGGTGCCGACGCTCGCGATGCTGCTGTTCCGCCCGCAGCAGGCGAGCACGGGCCCCGACCATTCGACGTCGCATTTCGCGCGCCTCCATCACGCGTTCAACGCTGCGTTCGAGCGGCTGCGCGCGTGGTACATCGTGCTGCTGAGCATCCTGCTCGTGCGCCGCCGTTTCTACGCAATGTGCTTCCTCGGCTTCTGCGTGCTGTCGACCGGCCTCGTGTTCGTGCTCGGCCGCGACTTCTTCCCGAACGCCGATTCCGGCAACATCCGGCTGCACATGCGCGCGCCGACCGGCTACCGGATCGAGGAAACCGCACGCCTCGCCGACCAGGTCGAGCGCGTGATCCGCGAAACCGTGCCGCCCGACGAGCTCGGCGCGATCGTCGACAACCTCGGCCTGCCGGTGAGCGGCATCAACCTGTCGTACAGCAATGCCGGCACCATCGGCACGCTCGACGGCGAGCTGCTGATTGCGCTGAAGCCCGGCCACCGCGCGACCCAGCATTACCTGCAGACGCTGCGCAAGCTGTTGCCCGAGCGCTTCCCGGGCGTCGAGTTCTTCTTCCAGCCGTCGGACATCATCACGCAGATCCTCAACTTCGGCCAGCCGGCCGCGATCGACGTGCAGGTGCTCGGCAACGATCTCGCGAGTAACATGGCAATCGCGAGCAGCCTGATGAAAAAGGTCAGGCAAATTCCCGGCGCCGTCGACGTGCATGTGCTGCAACGCAACGACGAGCCGACCCTGCTGGCCGACATGGACCGTACGCGCATGCAGCAGCTCAATCTCTCCGCGCAGAACGTCGCGCAGAACATGCTGATCTCGCTGTCCGGCAGTTCGCAGACTACGCCGTCGTTCTGGATCAACCCGCGTACCGGCGTCCAGTACCCGCTGCAGATCCAGACCCCGCAATACGACATCTCGTCGGTCGACGACCTGCTCGGCACGCCGATCTCGGCCAGCGGCCGCACCGGCATGCCGCTGCAACTGCTCGGCAACCTGGTGCAGATGCGCAGCGTCGCGAGCCCGGCCGTGACCACGCACTACAACATCCGTCCGGCGATCGACCTGTACGTGAGCGTCGAGGGCCGCGACCTCGGCTCGGTCGCGGGCGAGATCGACCGCATCGTGTCCGACGCGCGCGCGACGCTGCCGCGCGGCACCGAGCTGACGATGCGCGGCCAGATCGAAACGATGCGCACGTCGTATATCGGCCTCGGCGCGGGCGTCGCGATGGCGATCGTGCTCGTCTACCTGCTGATCGTCGTCAATTTCCAGTCGTGGCTCGACCCGCTGATCATCATCAGCGCGATGCCGGCCGCGCTCGCCGGCATCGCCTGGATGCTGTTCATCACCGGCACGCACCTGAGCGTGCCCGCGCTGACGGGCGCGATCATGACAGTGGGCGTCGCGACCGCGAACAGCATTCTGGTCGTGTCGTTCGCGCGCCAGCGCCTCGCGGACGGCGCGCCGCCGCTCACGGCCGCGCTGGAGGCCGGCGCGACGCGGATCCGGCCGGTGCTGATGACGGCGCTCGCGATGATCATCGGGATGGTGCCGATGGCGCTCGGCCTCGGCGAAGGCGCCGAGCAGAATGCGCCGCTCGGCCGCGCGGTGATCGGCGGGCTGCTGTTCGCGACCGTATCGACCTTGCTGTTCGTGCCGCTCGTGTTCGGCGGCGTGCATTCGCGGCTGGCCCGCCGGCGCGCGCGCCAGGCCGGACACTGACTTTCGTCCCCTGACTTTCGTCCTACTACCCGGTTGAATCGGTTGAATTCATGGAAGAGAAACATCACAGCTCCGTCGGCATCCAGGTGGACGAACACGGCATGCACCTGCCGACGCGCACGTCGGTGTCGCGGCGCGGACGGGTCGTGCTGATCGTGATCGGCGTGCTGCTGGCCGCGGGCGCCGCGCGCACGATCGTCGTCAACGTGCTGAACCGCAACCGGCTCGACGCTGTCGCCGAGCAGAACACGCGCCAGTACGTGAGCGTCGTGCATCCGGTCGACGCCGCCACCGGCGGCAAGCTGACGCTGCCCGGCACGCTGCGCGGCTTCGTCGAGGCGCCGATCTACGCGCGTGCGAGCGGCTACGTGCTGCGCTGGCAGGCCGACATCGGCGCGCACATGAAGCAGGGCCAACTGCTCGCCGAACTCGACACGCCCGAGCTGAACCAGGAGCTCGCGCAGGCGACCGCGCAGCGCCAGCAGGCGCAGGCGGCGCTCGCGCTCGCGAAGACGTCGTTCGACCGCGCCCAGCAGTTGCGCCAGCGCGATGCCGTCTCGCAGCAGGAGCTCGACGACCGGCAAGGCGCGTTCAACCAGGGCACCGCGAACCTCGCCGCGGCCGATGCGAACATGCGCCGGCTCACCGAACTGAAGGCCTTCCAGCGGATCGTCGCACCGATCGACGGGATCGTCACGCAGCGCAACGTCGACGTCGGCGATCTCGTCAGTTCCGGCAACGCGGGCCGCTCGCTGTTCACGGTCGTGCAGGCCGACCGGCTGCGCCTCTACGTACAGGTACCGCAGGCGTATGCGCAGCAGGTGAAGGTCGGCCAGCACGTGGGCGTCGCGCAGGCCGAGCTGCCGGGCCGGACCTTCGACGGGACCATCACGCGCACGTCCGCGGCCATCGACGTCGCGACGCGCTCGCTGCAGATCGAGATCACGCTGCCGAACCCGGACAGCCGGCTGCTGCCCGGCGCATACGTGCAGGCGACGCTGCCGATGACGCCGGTCGGCCGCCTGCAGGTCCCGGCCAATACGTTGCTGTTCCGCGCCGAAGGCCCGACGGTCGCGACCGTCGACGCGAACGGCCAGGTTCGCCTGAAACCGGTGACGGTCGTGCGCACGATCGGGCAGACCCTCGAAGTCGACGGCCCGCTCACGCCGAACGACCGCCTCGTCGCGAACCCGAGCGATGCGCTCGCGAACGGCGACGTGGTCATCGTGCAAGCGCCGGCAGTCGTGAAACCGGCCTCCGCCGTCGCGGGAGCCAAGTCGTGATCGGCATGCGCGCCCGCTTGCGGCCTCCAACGCTCGCCGTCGTGGTGGCGGCAGCCGCGCTCGCCGGCTGCACGGTCGGCCCCGACTACCGGCGTCCGGACGTCGATACGCCGGCCGCGTGGCGGCTCGACCCGGCCGACGCATACTGGCACCCGGCCGCGCCGGCCCGCGCCCCGCTCGATCCCGCGTGGTGGACCGCGTTCGGCGATCCGCAGCTCGACGCGCTGGAAGCCGACGCGCTGCGCAACAACCAGAACCTGAAGGCCGTCGCCGCGCGCTACGACCAGGCGAAGGCGACGCTCGCGTCGGTCGCATCCGCGCAATATCCGGCCGTGGGCCTGAACGCGAGCGGCCAGCGCTTCAAGATCTCCGCCGACCGGCCGCAGACCAATTACGCGACGCGAAGCACGTCGACCGTGCAGAACGACATCCAGGTCGGCGCGGCCGTCAGCTACGAGCTCGACCTGTTCGGCCGCGTGCGGCGCAGCGTCGAATCCGCGCAGGCGACCACCGGGCAAGCCGCCGACGATTTCGCGAACGCGCGCCTCGTGCTGACCGCCGATCTCGCGTCGAGCTATTTCGCGCTGCGCGAGTTCGACACCGAGATCGACGTCGTCAAGCGCTCGATCGACCTGCAGCAGAAGGCGCTCGACTACGTGAGCGCGCGCCACGACCTCGGCGCGGTGTCGGGTCTCGACCTGCTGCAGCAGCGTGCGCAGCTCGACGCGACGCGCACGCAGGCGCAGTTGCTGATCCAGCAGCGCGCGCAGGTCGAAACCGCGATCGCGACGCTGGTCGGCACGCCGGCGCCCGCCTTCTCGATCGCGTCACGCGTCGTGCCGATCAACGCGCCGACGCTGCCGACCGGCCTGCCGAGCGACCTGCTGCAGCGGCGGCCCGACGTCGCGTCGGCCGAGCGCGCGATGGCCGCCGCGAACGCGCAGATCGGCGTCGCGCGCGCCGCGTATTTCCCGCGCATCACGCTGTCGCCGGATATCGGCTGGGATGCGACGCGCTTCGCGGGCCTGTTCACCGTGCCTGCGCTGCTGTGGTCGATCGGCGGGTCGCTCAGCCAGCCGCTGTTCGAAGGCGGCAAGCTGAAGGCCGGCGTCGATTTCGCGCAGGCCGGCTATGTCGCCGCGCAGGCCAGCTACCGGCAGGCCGTGCTCACCGCGTTCCAGGAGGTGCAGAATGCGGTCACGGGCCTGTCGGTGCTCGCCGAAGCCGCGCGGCAGGCATCGGCGGCCGTCGACGACGCGCGCAAGCTCGTGTCGCTCGCGCAGGATCGCTACACGGGCGGCCTGACGCCGTTCATCGACGTGCTCACGGCCCAGCAGCAACTGCTGACGAGCGAGCGGCAGGCCGTGCAGATCCAGGGCCAGCGCGCGGCGCTCGTCGTGTTTCTCGCGAAGGCGCTCGGCGGCGGCTGGGACGGCGATGCGGCGGACGGCCCCGCGCCGGCCGAGGTCGCGACGGCGACCCCGGCAACCCCGGCGGCCCCGGCGCACCCGCCGAGCCCTTAACCGGATTACCCGGACAACGGATTCGAATATGAAAGTACTGATCGTCGAAGACGAACCGAAAGTCGTCGAGTACCTGAAGAGCGGCCTGACCGAGGAAGGCTGGGTCGTCGACACCGCGCTCGACGGCGAGGACGGCGCGTGGAAGGCCGTCGAATTCGACTACGACGTGGTCGTGCTCGACGTGATGCTGCCGAAGCTGGACGGCTTCGGCGTGCTACGCGCGTTGCGCGCGCAGAAGCAGACGCCCGTCATCATGCTGACCGCGCGCGACCGCGTCGACGATCGCGTGCGCGGGCTGCGCGGCGGCGCCGACGACTACCTGACCAAGCCCTTCTCGTTCCTCGAGCTGATCGAACGGCTGCGCGCGCTGACGCGCCGCGCGCGCGTGCAGGAATCGACGCTGATCTCGATCGGCGACCTGCGCGTCGACCTGATCGGCCGGCGCGCGACCCGCGACGGCAGCCGCCTCGACCTGACCGCGCAGGAATTCCAGCTGCTCGGCGTGCTCGCGCGGCGCAGCGGCGAGGTGCTGTCGAAGACGACCATCGCCGAACTCGTGTGGGACGTGAACTTCGACAGCAACGCGAACGTCGTCGAGACGGCGATCAAGCGCCTGCGCGCGAAACTCGACGGCCCGTTCGCGGACAAGCTGCTGCACACGATCCGCGGCATGGGCTACGTGCTCGAGGCGCGCGAGGACGGCGACACCGAGAGGCCCGCATGAAACGCTCGATCGTCCTGCGGCTCTCGGCGATGTTCGGCATCGTGTCGCTGCTCGTGTTCACGCTGGTCGGCTGCGGGCTGTTCGTGATGATGGAACGCCAGCTTTTCGCCGAATTGCGCGCGACGATCGACACGCGCGCGAAGGTCGCCCAAATGATCGTGTCGCACGCGACCACGGCCGCGCGCGGCCGCATGATGCAGGAAAAGCTCACCGATCTCGAGCCGCCCGACGGCTCGACGC
Source organism: Burkholderia catarinensis (assembly GCF_001883705.2). Taxonomy (GTDB): domain Bacteria; phylum Pseudomonadota; class Gammaproteobacteria; order Burkholderiales; family Burkholderiaceae; genus Burkholderia; species Burkholderia catarinensis. The sequence goes on along the minus strand of NZ_MDEQ02000003.1, from coordinate 215,939 downwards.
ACTACCAGGTCGTCAGCCCGGACGCCAGCTTCCGCTTCGGCAGCCCCGTCAACGGCGTACCCGTCGACCCGCCGAACGGCGCATTCCAGCGCTACGCGCTCAACGACAGCAGCTACGACGTGATGACGAAGACCGTCACGCTGGCCGGTGCCGGCGAGCGGCCGACGTCGCAGCTGATCGTCGCGACGTCGTGCGAGCGCACGCAGCGGATGCTGCGCCGCTTCGGCTGGACACTCGCCGCGCTGATCGCGACGGCCACCGTCATCACGTTGCTGCTGAGCCGCGCGGTCGCCCGCTTCGGGCTCGCGCCGCTCGACCGGCTGTCGCAGGACGCGGCGACCGTGAGCGCGACGAACCGCCGCCAGCGGCTGCATACCGACGCGCTGCCGACCGAGTTGCGCGATCTCGCCACGTCGTTCAACGGCGCGCTCGACCGCATCCAGCAAACCTACGCGCGACTCGAAGCGTTCAACGCGGACGTCGCGCACGAGTTGCGCACGCCGATCGGCATCCTGATCGGCCAGACCCAGGTTGCGCTGACGAGCCGCGACCGCTCGGTCGACCGGATGCGCCAGACGCTGCAGTCGAACCTCGAGGAATTCGAGCGGCTGCGCGTGATCATCAACGACATGCTGTTCCTGTCGCGCAGCGACCGCGGCGAACGCGCGACCGACCTGAAGGACGTGTCGCTCGCCGACGAGGTGCGGCGCATGCTCGACTTCCTCGAAATCCCGCTCGACGAGGCGCAGTTGCACGCAGAACTGCACGGCGATGCGCGCGCGGCCGTCGATCCGTCGCTGTTCCGTCGCGCGATGACGAACCTGCTGATCAACGCGATCCAGCATTCGGCGCCCGGCGCGACGGTCAGCGTGACGATCACGCGCCGCGACGCGCTCGTCGAAATGGCCGTCGCGAACCCCGGCGAGCCGATCGACCCCGCCCAGCGCTCGCACGTGTTCGAGCGCTTCTACCGGCTCGAGGAAGCCCGCGCGAACAGCAAGGAGAACCACGGGCTCGGGCTGTCGATCGTCAAGGCCGTGGCGGAAATGCACGGCGGCAGCGTGTTCGTCGCGTGCTCGGGCGGCGTCAACACGTTCGGCTTCTCGGTATCGGCGCAGCCCTGCGCGGGCGACCCGCCGCGTGCGGCCGATGCAGCCGACCCGGCCGACCCGGCCGATGCGCGGCCGGCGCACGCGCCGCGCGCATTGCACTGACCGCGGCCGCGCGCCGCCGAGGGCAGTTTTCTTCAATACGCGCCGGTGCGGCTTCCGTAGTCTCGATGTGACTTTCGACATTTCGCATGGAGACACCTGATGAGCATGCTGGTTTCGATGGCCGCGTTCGCGCTCGCCTCGTCGATCACCCCCGGTCCCGTCAACATCGTCGCGCTCAGTGCCGGCGCGCGTCACGGCCTCGGCGCGAGCCTGCGCTACGCGGCCGGCGCGACGCTCGGCTTCGTCGCGCTGTTCCTGCTGATCGGGCTCGGCCTGCACGCGGCGCTCGCGCGCTGGCCCATTCTGACGACCGCCACGCAGTGGTCGGGGATCGCGTTCCTGCTGTACATGGCGCTGCGGCTCGCGCTCGATGACGGCCGGCTGTCGGCCGCCCCCAACGTAGCCGGCCCGTCCGCGGCGGCCGGCGCGGCGATGCAGTGGCTGAATCCGAAGGCGTGGCTCGCGTGCGTGGCCGCGATGGGTGCGTATGCGGCCGACGGCGACCGCACGCAGGTCTGGCAATTCGCGGCGCTGTACCTGGTGATCTGTTTCGCGTCGATCGCGTGCTGGGCGTATGCGGGCGCGTCGCTGCGGCACCGGCTCGCGAACGCGCGGCGCATGCGCGTGTTCAACCGGCTTATGGCGCTGCTGCTCGCGGGCAGCGCGCTCTTCCTGCTCGATATCTAGCGTTGCCGCTTCGCCGAGCGTTTTGCATCGGCTACCACGTGTGACCGGCGTGGCTGACCCTCATCGACGGCCAGCCCGTGTGCGGCAATGCAGGCCCGCCCTTGCGCGGGTCAGTTCGCGGCGCTTCGATATTGCCCCGGTGTTGCGGCCGCGATCCGCCGGAACGCGCGCTGGAAATGCGCCTGGTCCGCGAAGCCCGCATCGAGCGCGACTTCGGCGATCGGCCGGCCGCGGCGCAGCTCGGTGCGGCCGTACTGCACGCGGCGATCGATCAGGAACGCATGCGGCGTCATCCCGTAGCGCGCGTTGAATGCACGGATCAGGTACGACGGCGACAGGTCGGCCGCCGCGCAGATCGCATCGAGCGTGACGCCCTCGCGGCAATGCGCGGCGATGTAGTCGGCCGCGCGCGCGAGCCTGGCGTTGTCGTCCCCGGGCCGCGCGTCGGGCAACTCGCGATCGAGCGCGCCGTGCAGTTGCGTGAAGAACTCGACCGCCGCGCTCTCCTTGCCGAGCGGATCGACGGCGGGCGACACGAGCGTGCGGTAGAAGCCGCCAAATTGCGCGAACAGATCGCGCCGCTCAGTCAACTTCGGCGAAAAACCGTGAAAATCGCTGTTCGGATCGCGGCCCAGCGAATGCTGCAGCCGCGCGAGCCACGGCACGTCGACATAGACCATCCGGTACGCCCACGCATCGGGGCCGTACGGATTGCACGCATGCACCTGCTCCGGATCGATGATCACGAGCACGCCGCGCCCGACGTGCGCGTTCGTCGCGCCGTTCACGTAGGTGCTCGTGCCGCCGACGATCGCGCCCAGCGAAAACGTGTCGTGCGTATGCTTCACGTAGCAGATCTCACGCCCGTCGTCGACGGTGCGCGCCTCGATGAACGGCAGCGCGGCATCGCGCCAGAACGGCGACGGTACGACGGATCGGTTGACGGTACGGCTCACGCGGCGGGCTCCCGGTTCGGACGGCGAACGCTCACCGTACAAGACTGTGCGGCGCGGCGCAACCGGGTCCCCCGGCTTCGAAGCCGGATCGCGCCATTTCGCCTAAGCTTTGAATTCCGTCCGCCGCGGCTTGCGCGGCGGTTCCCGTTCCCCCTCTTCCGTCAAGCTCATGCACATCGATCTGAAAGGCAAGACCGCGGTCGTCACCGCCTCCACCGCCGGCATCGGGTTCGCGATCGCCGAAGGGCTCGCGCGCGCCGGCGCGCGTGTCGTCGTCAACGGCCGCAGCGACGCATCGGTGCAGTCCGCGCTCGCGCAACTGCGCGCCGCCGTGCCCGACGCGCACTTCGACGGCGTCGCCGCCGACCTGTCCGACGCGGCCGGCGTCGCGCGCATCGCGCAGCACGCGCCGGAGGCCGACATCCTGGTCAACAACGCGGGCATCTACGGCCTGAAGGCGTTCTTCGACATCGACGACGCCGAATGGGAACATTATTTCCAGATGAACGTGATGTCCGGCGTGCGGCTCGCGCGGCATTACCTGAAAGGGATGATCGAACGCAATGCCGGGCGCATCGTGTTCATTTCGTCGGAATCGGGCCTGAACATCCCGGTCGACATGATTCATTACGGGTTCACGAAAACCGCGCAGCTGTCGATTGCGCGCGGCCTCGCGAAACTCGCGGCCGGCACCAACGTGACCGTCAACTCGGTGCTGCCGGGGCCGACGATGTCGGACGGCGTACGCGCGCTGCTGAAGGAAACGGCCGACGAAACCGGCCGCAGCGTCGAAGACGTGGCCGTGGATTTTGTGCGCAACCATCGCGCAAGCTCGATCATCCAGCGGCCCGCGACGCCCGAGGAAGTCGCGAACATGGTCGTCTACGTGTGCTCGCCGCTGGCTTCGGCGACGACGGGCGCCGCGTTGCGGGTGGACGGCGGCGTGGTCGACACGATCGCGTGACGGCGGGCGGGCACGGCCGCCGCGCTAGCGCGAAGCGGCCTTGCCCGGCTGGAGCGTGCCCTTGCGGTCGGCGTCCATGCAGGAATCGAAGCCGTATCGGGTGACGACGCCGGCCTTGTCGAACACGACGAAGTAAGCCCGGTGATCGTCGCCGTGCTCGATGAAATAGTTGTAGCAGACGCCGCTGCCGTTGCGGACCATCCATACGCTGCGCGGGTTGCCGCCGGCGCGGACGACATCGGCGCGCGTCGCGCCGTGCCGCGACGCGGCCCTCGCGAGCGGCGTACGCGAATACGAGAACGGTAGCCACGAGTCGAACCACGCGCAGCCGTGCAACATCAGGCAGCCGGCGGCCAGGGACAGCGTCGCTGCGGGACGGGACATCGAAATCAATCGCATGCTTGGGGAAATCTGCTGCGCCATGCCGGCGTGATCGAAAGCCCCATGCTACTAGACCTTTGGGTCCGGATCGAAAAGAAATGTAAAGATCCGGTTCCGGAGCCTTGCCTCGCAAGCCCCCGCGCAAACCGGATCGTCGCGGCCGGCGCATGCCTGCGCATGCATCCCTGTCGCCGCGCCGATGCGTCAAACCGGCGCCGCGGCGTGCATCGTCACGCGATCCATTCGGCCCACAGCATCGTCAGCACCGTCATCAGCGCGGGGCCGACGAACAGCCCGATCAGGCCGAACGTCTCGGCGCCGCCGAGGATGCCGAAGAGCACGAGCAGGAACGGCAGCCGCGCCGAACCGCCGATCAATAGCGGCCGCACGAAATGCTCGGCGACGAACACGACGACGAAACCGAGCACGGCCACCGCGACGGCCCACATGGTCGCGCCCTGCACGAACAGCCAGAGCGCCGCGCCGCAGAACACGATCGGCGCGCAGAACGGCAGCATCGCGGCAATCGCCGTGACGAGGCCGAGCAGCGCCGCATGCGGCACGCCCGCGAGCGCATAGGCGACGCCGAGCAGTGCGCCCTCGCCGAGCCCGACGACGACGAGCCCCGTCACCGTGCCGTACACGGCCTTGACCATCCGCTCGATCAGTTCCGCGCCGTTGCGCCCGACCGCTCGCCGCGCGCCCTCCAGCAAGGCGCCCGACAGCTTGTGGCCCGCGCGCAGGATCACGAACAGCGTGACGAGCATGAAGCCGAACTCGAGCAGCGCATGCGCGAGCTTCGTGCCGAACTGCCGGCCGAACGCGAGGAATTTCTCGCTGTTGACGCCGTGCATCGCGCTGGCCGCATGCAGCGGATGGCCGAGATTGGCCTGCCACCATTCGGTGATCTGTACCGCGCCGTAAGGCAGCCGGCCGATCACTTCGGGCACCGGGATGCCGTTGTCCTGGATCGTGTGCAGCCACTCGCGCAGGTCGTGCGCCTGCCCGATCGCCTGGGTCGCCGCGACGGCCACCGGCAGCACGACGAGCAGCGAGATCGCCGCCGTGATGACGAGCGCGATGAGCGTCGGCCGGTGGCGGAACAGCCGGTGCGATTCGAAGCGTTTCAGCAGCGGCCACATCGCGATGGCGATCACGCAGGCCCACGCGATGGCGGGAATGAAGTCGCGGATCACCCACAGCGCGAGCGCGAGCAGCGCCGCATACAGCATGACGCGGGCGATCTGCTGCGTGCGCGGCTGCGCGGCGGGGTCGTGAGACGACGGGACATGTGCGCCCATGGCACCTCTGTTGAAATGGAAAAATGGCGGTTCGCGCAGGCAACCGGCCTGCACGAACCGCCATTCTATCCATCGGCGCCGGATCGGCGGCGCGCATCATGCGCAGGCCGCCGATCCGGCGCCGGATTGCCGCGCCCGCTCAGGCCGCCTTGTCGGCGGTCCGGTAACGTTCGAGCCAGTGCGCGTACGGCGCGGGCAGCGTCCACGACGGACGCTCGACGCCGAGCTGCTTGGCCGCGTAGTACGGCCAGTGCGGATCGGCGAGATGCGCGCGGCCGACCATCACGAGATCGAGCTGCTCGTCGGCGACCACGCGGTTCGCCAGTTGCGGCGTGTCGATCCCCCACGCGGACGACACGGGCAGCCCGGCCTCGCGGCGCACGCGCCCGGCGATCGGCGCCAGGAACGCCGGGCCCCACGGAATCTGCGCGTCGGGCGTCGAGAAACCGACCGACACGCTCAGCATGTCGAGCCCTTCCCGCTTCATCCGCTGCGTGAGCGCAATCGACTCGGCGAGCGTTTCTTCGTCGCGGCCGTCGTATTCGATCACGCCCAGGCGCGCGGTCAGCGGCAGATGCTCGGGCCATACCTTGCGGACGGCCGCGAGCGTGTCGACGAGGAAGCGGCCGCGATTCTCGACCGAACCGCCGTATTCGTCGTCGCGGTGGTTCGCATGCACCGAGAAGAAGCTCTGGCCGAGATAGCCGTGCGCGAAATGCAGCTCGAGCCATTCGAAGCCCAGGTCGCGCGCGCGCTTCGCCGAGGCGACGAAGTCGGCCTGCACGCGGGCGATGTCGTCGTGCGTCATTTCGCGCGGCACCTTCGGCAGATGCGCGCCGAACGGCACGGCCGACGGCGCGATGGTCGGCCAGCCGCGCGGATCGCCGTCGGCGATATGGTCGTCGCCTTCCCACGGACGGTTCGCGCTCGCCTTGCGGCCCGCATGCGCGATCTGGATGCCGGGTACCGAGCCGGCCGCCTTGATCGCCGCGACCGACGGCGCGAACGCCTCGGCCTGCGCATCGTTCCACAGCCCCGCGCAGCCCGGCGTGATGCGCCCCTCCGGCGACACGGCCGTCGCCTCCGCGATCACGAGGCCCGCGCCGCCGCGCGCGATGCCGGCCAGATGCACGTGATGCCAGTCGTTGACGACGCCGTCCTCGGCGACGTACTGGCACATCGGCGGCACCGCGATGCGGTTGCGCAGCGTGACATCCTTGAGTTTGAACGGTTCGAACAGGGCAGACATCCTCGACTCCTTTGTTTGGTTCTGCAAAACGATCGGGAACGCGCCGCGCAGCACGCGCGGCGGAACGATTCGGGCCGTCGGCGGGCGGGCTGCGCCCGGCGACGGATACGGAACGGCGCCGGCCCGGGCCGGCGCCATGGGCTTACCGGCGGCCGAGCTTCGCGAGCAGCGCCTCGGCGGCGGGCTCCGACGACGCGGGGTTCTGCCCCGTGATCAGCAGCCCGTCGGTGACGACATGCGGCGCCCAGTCGGCGCTGCGCTCGAATTCCGCGCCGTTGGTCTTCAGCATGTCCTCGACGAGGAATGGCACGACTTCCGTCAGTTCGACGGCCGCTTCCTCGCTGTTGGTGAAGCCCGTCGCGCGCTTGCCGCGCACGACCGATTCGCCGGTCTTCGGGTTCTTCACGTGACGCAGCACGCCCGGCGCATGGCAGACGGCCGCGACCGGCTTGCCGGCCGCCAGCGCGCGCTCGATCAGGCCGATCGAATGCAGATCCTCGGCGAGATCCCACAGCGGGCCGTGGCCGCCCGGGTAGAACACGGCGTCGTAGTCGTCCACGGACACGTCGGCCAGCTTGCGCGTCGACGCGAGTTCGGCCTTGGCCGCCGCATCGGCTTCGAAGCGGCGCGTCGCATCGGTCTGCGCGGCCGGATCGCTGCTTTTCGGGTCGAACGGCGGCTGGCCGCCCTGCGGCGACGCGAGCGTCAGCTCGACACCCGCATCCTTGAACGTGTAGTACGGCGCGGCCAGTTCCTCGAGCCAGAAGCCGGTCTTCTTGCCGGTGTCGCCGAGCGTGTCGTGCGAGGTCAGGACAACCAGGATCTTCATGATCGGAACTCCTTCGAAAATGGGGGAACGGGGCTGCGCAACCGGGGTGGCCGGTCGGCGCGGCACGCCTGTCGGTTAGTCAGCTATGGCGCGTCAACGTGCGACTCATGTTTCCGAATGCGCCATGCGTGTATTAGACCAGTCGTCTAGAAAGAGTCGAAATAAACGACGGCGTCTCGCTGCACGAACAGCATCGCAGCGTGAAATGGCATTTTCGCGTCTTTGTTGCACGAGCCGCGAACGTCGTCGCATTCACGAGAACGGATGATATCCCCGGATTAGACCGGTCGTCTAGGAGAACGGATATTCGCCCCTGCCGTCGTCATGGCCTTTTCGACGGGGCGCGGCCCGGCACCGCACCGTCCGCTGCCGATCGCCCCCCCCCCCGCCTCCACCGCGCAGGCTAGCCGCGCAACGGACCGTCCGTGTTGCCGGCCTCGATTGCCGGCGCTTCGAGTCGATGTTCGCGCACGCCGTCGCCCAGCAGCCGCAGCATCAATTCCGCCAGCGCGCGCCCCGATTCGTGCCCGGTCGGCTGCACGACCGCCGTCACGCGATGGGGTTGCGCGATGTCCGGCGGCACGCCGTCATAGACGATCAGCGACATGTCCTCGCCCAGGCGCAGGCCGCTATCCACGAGCGCCCGAAACGCGCCGCCGCCCGCGATATTGTTGTCGACCAGCAGCGCCGTCGGCCGCTCGGCGAGCGCGAGCAGCGCCCGCACGGCCTGCAGCCCGCCGTCGTGCGTAAACGCGCACTCGACGAGCAGCGCCGGATCCGGTTCGATACCGGCTTCGCGCAGTGCCGACAGATAGCCTGCGCGACGCTGTGCGGCGAAATTCAGCGCGAGCGGCGCGCTGATCATCGCAATGCGCCGATGCCCGAAACCCGTCAGCCGGCGCACCGCGTCCCGCGCGCCCGCCTCGTTGTCGAAATCGAACCACGCATACGGCTCGGCAGCCTGCGTGCGGCCGTACGCGACGTACGGAAATGCGCTCGACTGCAGGTAGGCGATGCGCGGATCGTCGACGAGCGTGCGCGCGACGATCAGTCCGTCGACGAGTTTGCCGTCGACGATCCGCCGATAGGTGTCCAGTTCCGCGTTCGGTCGCGCGGCCGCGATGATGAAATCGAGATTGCGTTCGGCGAGCCTTTCCGTGATGCCCGCGACGACCTCGCCGAAACGCGGATCGCCGAGATCGCCCGCGCCGAACGGATAGACGATCCCGATCATGTCCGCCCGCCCGGTCGCCAGCCGGCGCGCGGTCGGATCCGCCACGTAGCCCATTTCGCGCGCCGCCCTCGCCACGCGTTCGCGCGTCGCCTCGCTGACGTCATCGTAACCGTTCAACGCGCGGCTGACCGTCGTCCGCGACAGCCCGAGCGCGTCCGATAACGCCTTCAGATTCACTTTCAACCGTCGTTCCTCGCACTCGATGTACCGCACGGGCATGCCGATTGACGGCAATTATTTCCGCTCGGTAGCTATTACTGTCAAATATTTATCTTTTGACGTCCAAACCGGTTTGAAATAGCATCCGAACCGGTTTGGACATCGATGCCCACTCAGCCGTTCACTTTCACTTTTCCAGGGAACAACGACGAGATGACATACTTTCCCCTTTTCCGCCCGACCGCGGCGAAACGTTTGCTCCTCGCTGGCGGCGCACTTGCCGCCTTCGCGTCCGTCGCGCATGCGCAGTCCGGCGGCACGGGCGCACCGGCGCCCACGCCTCATACGCAGCAGGCCTACGATCCCGAGGGCAACTTCACGATGCGCTGGACGCGCGCCGACATCCGTCAGATCGTCGCGCAGTCGCACACCGCCGGCGCCGACAAGAACTCGCTGCCGCAAGCACTGTCGATGCCGGACATCCCGCAGGATTTCCCGCTGATCAACTCGAACGTGTGGGTGTGGGACACGTGGCCGCTGGCCGACCTGCGCGCGAACCAGCTCAGCTACAAGGGCTGGGAGGTGATCTTCTCGCTCACCGCCGATCCGCACGCGGGCTACACGTTCGACGACCGTCACGTCCATGCACGCATCGGCTTCTTCTACCGCCGCGCGGGCATCCCCGCGTCGCAGCGCCCCGCCAACGGCGGCTGGACCTGGGGCGGCCACCTGTTCCCGGACGGCGCGAGCGCCAGGGTGTTCGGCACCTCGCCGATGACCAACAATGCCGAATGGTCGGGCTCGGCGCGCCTCACGCACGGCGACAACGTCAGCCTCTACTACACCGCGACGTCGTTCAACCGCTCGGCACCCGGCGGCGCCGACATCACGCCGCCGCAGGCGATCATCACGCGCACCGACGGCCACATCCAGGCCGACGACAAGCACGTGTGGTTCACCGGCTTCGACGATCACAAGGCGCTGCTGGAACCGGACGGCAAGTACTACCAGAGCGGCCAGCAGAACACCTACTTCTCGTTCCGCGATCCGTTCGTGTTCACCGACCCGGCCCACCCGGGCAAGACCTACATGGTCTTCGAAGGCAATACGGGCGGCCAGCGCGGCTCACGCACCTGCACCGAAGCCGATCTCGGCTACGCGCCGAACGATCCGTACCGGGAAGATCTCAACGCGGTGATGAATTCGGGCGCAGTGTATCAAAAGGCCAATGTCGGCCTCGCGATCGCGACGAACCCGCAATTGACCGAGTGGAAGTTCCTGCCGCCGATCCTGTCGGCGAACTGCGTCGACGACCAGACCGAGCGCCCGCAGATCTACCTGAAGGACGGCAAGTACTACCTGTTCACGATCAGCCACCGCACGACGATGGCGGCCGGCGTCGACGGCCCGGACGGCGTGTACGGCTTCGTCGGCAACGGCATCCGCAGCGACTTCCTGCCGCTGAACGGCGGCAGCGGTCTCGTGCTCGGCAACCCGACCGACTTCTCCGCACCGGCCGGCGCACCGTATTCGCAGGATCCGAACCAGAACCCGCGCGAGTTCCAGTCGTATTCGCACTACGTGATGCCGGGCGGGCTCGTCGAGTCGTTCATCGATGCGATCGGCCCGCGCCGCGGCGGCACGCTCGCGCCGACGGTGAAGGTCAACATCAACGGCACGTCGACGGCGGTCGACCGCGCGTACGGACGCGGCGGCCTCGGCGGGTACGGCGACATCCCGTCGAACCTGCCCGCGACGGGCGCCGGTCACAACGACGGCGGCTCCGGCACCCGGCCGTAACGGCCGCGACCGCCTAGTCGCCTGGCTGCCAGTTCGGCGGATGCACATCGCGCGTGCCGCGTGTGCGTCCGCCCTTTTTGTTCCGCAGATCGCGCACGCCGCCGTTGCAAGCGGCATGCGCCCTCTTTTCCCGCTTCGTCCGACGGAGTACTTGGCCCCGCATGAAATTGACGTCTTTCCGCTGTTCCGTCCGGATCGCCCGGTTGCTGCTCGCCTGCGTGGCCTCCACGCAGGTTGCCGCAGCGCCCTGCAACGCGCCGCCCGAAAACGGCACGCCGCAATGGCGACCGGCGCTGCATTACACGCCGCAGCGCAACTGGATGAACGATCCGAACGGGCTCGTCTACGAGAACGGCCGCTACCACCTGTTCTATCAGTACAACCCGCTCGGCAACGACTGGGGCAACATGTCATGGGGCCACGCGACGAGCACCGATCTCGTCCACTGGCGCGAGCAACCGGTCGCGATGCGCGCGAACGCCACCGAGGAAATCTTCTCCGGCTCGATCGTCGCCGACACGCTCAACACGTCCGGCCTGGGCAAACCGGGCCGCACGCCGCTCGTCGCGCTCTATACGAGCGTCTACAAGCCCGGCTCCGGCCACGCGCCGGGCATCCAGGCCCAGTCGCTGGCGTACAGCCTCGATCAGGGCACGACCTGGCAGCCATACGCGCACAATCCGGTGCTGACGCTCGATCCGGAATCAAAGCAATTTCGCGACCCGAAAGTGTCGTGGTACGCGCCGGGCGGCTACTGGCTGATGACGACGGTCGTCGCCGACGCGCACGTCGTGAAGCTCTATCGCTCGGACGACCTGATCCACTGGAATTTCCTGAGCGACTTCACGCGGCCGGGCGTGCCGCACGACGGCGCGCTGTGGGAAATGCCCGACCTCGTCCCCCTGCCGCTCGACGACGACCCCACACGAATCAGGTGGGTCATGATCGTCAACGTCAACCCGTGGTCGATCGCGGGGGGCTCCGGGGCCATGTACTTCGTCGGCAACTTCGACGGCCGCACGTTTACACCGGATCGCGTTGCCCCCGCCGGCTCCGATCCCGCGCAATTCCGCTGGGTCGACCATGGCGCGGACTTCTACGCGGCCGGCACCTTCTCGGGCGCGCCCGGCACACGGCCGGTCGCGATCGCGTGGATGAGCAACTGGGATTACGCGGCGAACGTGCCGACGACGCCATGGCGCGGCGCAACCACCCTGCCGCGCGAACTGTCGCTGAAGACGATCGACGGCGAACCCAGGCTCGTCGTCGCGCCGGCCGCCGCATTCGACGCTTGGGCGGACGGCCGACCCGCCGTGCACGAAGGCAACCTCACGATCGACTCCACGACGCGCGCGCTGTCGGCCGCCACGCGCGGCGTCGTCCAGCGCATCACGGTGACGATCGCGCCGCAGCAAGCGGCACGCGCGGGCCTGATCGTCCGGCGCTCGGCGGACGGCTCGACCGGTACCCGGATCGTGTACGACACCGCGAAACGCACGCTGACGCTCGACCGCTCCCAATCCGGCGAAGCGAACTTCGCCGGCACGTTCAGCCGCGAGCACATCGTGGACCTGCCACTCGAGCACGGGCAACTACGGCTCGAGATCGTCGTCGATCGCGGATCGGTCGAAGTGTTCGCGAACGGCGGCCGCGTGGCGCTCACCGACCTGATCTTTCCGCCGCTCGATGCGGACCGCGTCGCCGTGTTTGCCGAGCAAGGCCGCGCGACGTTCTCCGGGCTCACGGTGACGCAGCTCGAAGCGGGCGGCGACACGCGCGGCGCCTGTGCGCCGCGATAGGTACGGCTTGCGGGCGCCATCCGCCCGGCAGGTGACGGGGACCGTCCGCCCGGCTTGCGTCGGACGGATGCGGTCCCCGCCGGCGCCACGGATCAGAGCAATCCCATCCCGCCCGACGCGATGATCTCCGCGCCGACGATGAACGCGGATTCCGGCGCGCTGAGGTGCAGCACCGTGGACGCGATTTCGTCCGGCGTGCCGAACCGGCCGATCGGGACGAGGCCCTTGATCTTTTCGGCCGTCGCGTCGAGCGTCGCCGCATCGAGCCCGAGCTTGCCGTACAGCGGCGTCTGAACCGGCCCGGGGCTCACGACATTCACGCGCACGCCGTGCGGCAGCAGTTCCGTCGACAGCGTCTTCGCGAACGAATTGACGGCCGCCTTGCTCGCCGCGTATACCGACGAGCCGGGCATCCCGATGTGCGCGTTGATCGAGCCGTTGATCACGATCGACGCGCCGCGGTTCAGCAGCGGCACCAGCGACTGGATCTGGAAATACGCGCCCTTCACGTTGGTGTTGAACACGAGGTCCCACATGGCCTCGTCGCTGTCGGCGAACGGCGCGAGTTTCGCGACGCCCGCGTTGATGAACACGGCGTCGAGCCGCACGCCCGCGGTTGCGATCGCGTCCGCCAGCGCACGGGCCGACGCGACGCTGCCGGCCTCGTTGCGGATCGCGAGCGCGCCTTCGCCGAGCGTTTGCCGTGCGGCTTCCAGCGTCTGCGCGTCGCGCCCGGTGATGATGACCCGCGCGCCTTCGGCCGCGAATGCGTTGGCGGCCGCCAGGCCGATGCCGCTGTTGCCGCCCGTGACCAGAACCGTCTTTCCTTCGAAGCGTTGCATGATGTTCTCCTGTGAACCGGTGAGTTGACCGTGAGCACAGGATGCGCGCGGCGCCGGGCCTTGCCGTGCGATGTGCACGACGAACATGTTCGAAACCGTCGAACATGTTTGGGCGGACGCCCCGCCGCCCGGTTCCGCGCTCAGCCGGTCACGTCGATCCCGTCGAGCAGGCGCTGCGCGAGTCTCGGCTCGCGCAGTCGCTCCAGCCACCATTGCAGCGCGCGGCCGTCGCGGTCGCCGCGCCACGCGACATACAGCAGGTTCGGTTCACGCGGATCGGCCGTCTGTTTCTCGACCAGTTCGCCGCGCGCGAGCAGCGACACCACGCGTCGGCTCGGCACCCAGCCGACGCCGAGCCCGTCGCGCTGCGCGAGGATCTTCGCGCGCATCGACGGCACCGCGAGCACGGCCTGCCCGCCGAGCAGGCCATACGCGCGGCCGGCCGCGCGCCGCGACGAATCGGCGACGACGACCGCGCGATGCGCGCCGATCGCGTCGCGCGTCAGCACGCCGCTCCCGGACGCCAGCGGATGGCGCGGCGACACCGCGAACACCCACTCCATCGCGCCCAGTTCGAACCATTTGAAGCCCGGAATCGCCGGCGGCTCGTTGGTCGCGCCGATCACCAGATCCGCGCGGCCGTCGCGCAGCGCTTCCCAGGTGCCGCCGAGCACCTCGTGCGTGAAGCGCAGCGACACGCCCGAATCGAGCGCGTCGAACGCGCGGACCACCGGCAGCAGCGTGTCGAACTCCAGCACCTCGTCGCTGACGATCCACAGCCGGTCCTCCCAGCCGCTCGCGACCTGCCGCACGCGCTGCGTCAGCCGCGCGACGTCCAGCGCCAGCCGTGCCGCCTCGTCGGCGAGCAATTGCCCGGCCGGCGTCAGCTGCAGCCGGTAGCCGCGCCGGTCGAACAGCAGCGCGTCGAAACGCGTTTCGAGCTGGCGCGCCGCGTGCGACACCGTCGACGGCGCCTTGCCGAGCCGCGCGGCGGCCCGCGACAGGCTGCCGGTGGCGCGGATCGCGTCGAGCAGCGCCAGTTCGTCTTCGGACAGCATGAGGTCGCTCCGGTATGGGGTTGTCGTGGATCGTAAGCCAGCGGCGGGCCGCGGTCCAATCGGGCGACAGGGGCGGCGACGACCGATGCCAGTAGGCCGGCCCTGCCCGGTTCTCCGGTTCTCCGGTTCTCCGGTTCTCCGGTTCTCCGGTTCTCCGGTTCTCCGGTTCTCCGGTTCTCCGGTTCTTCGGTTCTCCGGTTCTCCGGTTCTCCGGCCGCGTCGCTCCATCCGGATTCCTTGCGCCGTGATGGCCGGCTCCGACATCGCGAAAAACCAGCGAAGCCGTCATGCCGCCGCCCCGAACCCCGATCCGCCGGTCGACTTCCGGTATGCTGACTGGCACGAAATTCCCCCAATCAAGGTAACCACCGCGATGGACATCGCAATCCGCATCGACGGCCGTCACGACCTGACGGGCCAAATCTTCCGGCAACTGCGCACCGCGATCGTCGACGGGCGTCTCGAAGGCGGCGCGCGGCTGCCGTCGACGCGCGACCTCGCGAAGCAGCTCGGCGTATCGCGCAAGACGACGCTCGACGCGTTCGAACGTCTCGTCGCCGAGGGCTACCTGAATACGCGCGCGGGCGACGGCACGTTCGTCGCCGACGGTCTCGCGCGCGTGCCGCACGCCGCCGCGATGTCGGCGCCGTCGATCGTCGAGGACACGCCGCGCATCGATGCGGTCGATGCGCGCGCGTTGTGGGACGAGCTGCCCGACGCGCTCGCGATGCCCGCGCCGCAGGATTCGCCCGGCTTCGACTTCCGCGGCGGCGTGACCGACAAGGCGCTGTTCCCGTTCGACGCATGGCGGCGCTGCCTGCATCACGCGCTGCGCCTGCAGGCGCGCGGCCCCGGCCAATACCACGATCCGGCCGGCGATCCGCAACTGCGCGGCGCGATCGCGCGCTACGTCGCGTTCAGCCGCGCGGTCGCGTGCAGTTGGGACGACGTGCTCGTCACGCAGGGCGCGCAACAGGCGCTCGACCTGCTCGCGCGCGTCGTCGTGCGGCCCGGCGACGTCGTCGCGGTCGAGGATCCCGGCTATCCGCCCGCGCGCGCCGCGTTCGCGTCGCTCGGCGCGACGGTGATCGGCGTGCCGGTCGACGCGCACGGCCTCGTCACCGAGCGGCTGCCCGACGAAGCGCGCCTCGTCTACGTGACGCCGTCGCACCAGTTCCCGCTCGGAATGCCGATGACGCTGGACCGGCGCGTCGCGCTGCTCGAATGGGCGCAGCGCCGCCGCGCGGTGATCATCGAGGACGACTACGACGGCGAGTTCCGTTTCGAAGGCCGGCCGGTGGAATCGCTGAAGAGCCTCGACCGCACGGGCCTCGTCGCCTATGTCGGCACGTTCTCGAAGACGATCTTTCCCGAACTGCGGATCGGCTACGCGATTCCGCCGCGCGCGCTGCGCGGCCCGCTGGCCAAGGCGAAGCAGATCGTCGACTGGCACACCTGCACGCTGACGCAGGCGGCGCTCGCGCGCTTCATGCTCGAAGGCGATTTCGCGCGGCACCTGAAGCGCGTGCAGAAGCACTACGACGCGCGCCGCAAGATGCTGATCGCGCATCTGCGCGGCGAACTCGCGCCGTGGTTCGACGCGATCGTGCCGACCGCCGGCATCCACCTCGCCGCGCACCTGAAGCCGGGGCTCGACGAGGCGGCGCTGGTCCGCGCGGCGCGCGCGCAGGACATCGGCCTGTACGGCATCTCGGCGTTCCACGTCGGCGTGCCGGTCCGCGCGGGGCTGCTGTTCGGCTATGGCGGGATCGACGCGCTGCGCATCGATACGGCGCTCGCGAAGCTGGCCGGGCTGCTGGGTTCGGGCAGCATCGGCGGCTCGTCACTGGTTACCTGAATTTTCTGGAAATTGGCCATTCAAGCAGGCCAGCGTGCGTCTTAAAGTGGGTCCTGTCGCGCCACCGTGCGCTCCAACCGAAAAGGACCTGCCATGCAACCGCGCCTGAACTTCTATGCCGCCAGCCCGAATGGGATCAAGGTGATGCGCAACGCCGAGGAATTCCTCGCGAAGAGCTCGATCGAGAAGCCGCTCGCCGAACTCGTCCGCCTGCGCGCGTCGCAGATCAACGGCTGCGCGTTCTGCGTCGACATGCACACGGCCGACGCGCGCAAGGGCGGCGAAACCGACCGCCGCCTGGCAACTGTCGTCACATGGCGCGAAACGCCGTTCTTCACCGAGCGCGAACGTGCCGCGCTGGAGTGGACCGAGGCGCTGACGCTGGTCGCCGACAATCACGTGCCGGACGCCGTCTGGGAAGCCGTGAAGCCGCACTTCAGCGACGAGGAGCTGTTCGACCTGTCGATGCTGATCGCGACGATCAACTCGTGGAACCGCTTCGCGATCGCGTTCCGCAAGATGCCCGAGTAAGGAGACGACGATGATGCGCTCCACGCTCAATCGCACCGCCCTGTGCGCGTGGCTCGCGCTCGGCGCCGCGCTGCCGGCCGCCGCCGATGCGCACGACACCGGCGACAACGTGCACGCGATCATGCAGCAGGCCGTGCCCGAAGCGCCCGGCAAGCTCGTGGTCGTCGCGACCGTCGACTATGCGCCCGGCCAGGCCTCCGCAGCGCACAAGCACCTCGGCTCGGTGTTCGCGGTCGTGTCGAAAGGCGAAGTGCTGTCGCAGATGAACGGCGGCCCGCTGCACCGCTACCGCGCCGGCGAAGGCTGGTACGAAGCGCCCGGCTCGCGCCACCAGGTATCGCGCAACGCGAGCGCGACCGAGCCCGCGCAACTCATCGTATTCGGGCTGACCGGCGAGCACGAGCCGCTGAAGTCGCCGATCGATCAGTAACCGGGTTCCGGGGCGCGCGCGATATCCGGCCCGCGCCCCGCTTCGCTTCGCGACCGGCTTCCTCGCCTGTCCTCCGCCTGTCCTCCGCCTGTCCTCCGCCTGTCCTCCGCCGGTCCTCCGCCGGTCCTCGTTAGCCGCTCCCTACACGCCGCCCGCGGCACCCAGCCCGCCGCCGCGTCGCGCCCCCGCTCGTCCGCGCCGCCATTCGACACTCGCCTGATCCCGGTCAACAACGGCGAAAACCCTTCCTTGAAATTAACTAACTCATCAATTAGCGTCGATTTCATGAACGCGAAATCCACCATCGCCAGGCCGCGCGGGCGCCGCCCGTCGGTGGACGATTTCGACCTGCGCGACCACATGCTCGACGTCGCGATGCAGTTGTTCGCCGAGCGCGGCATCGCCGCGACGACGGTCGCGCAGATTGCCGCCGCCGCCGGCGTCACGTCGGCGATGGTCCACTACTACTTCACGAACCGCGAGCAGTTGCTCGACGCGATCGTCGAGGAACGGCTCGCGCAGGTCATCGCGTTCGTGTGGCGGCCGACCGAACCGCAGATCGAGAACGATCCGTTCGCGCTCGTCGCCGAGCTCGTCGACCGCTTCTTCGACGTCACGCACCGCATGCCGTGGCTGCCGTCGATCTGGTTGCGCGAGATCGTCCATGAAGGCGGGCTGCTGCGCGAGCGGATGGTCCGGCGCATTCCGCTCGACCATGTCGGGCGCTTCGCCGAACGCATCCGCGGCGCGCAGCAGGCCGGCACGCTGAATCCCGCGCTCGAACCCGCGTTCCTGTTCCATTCGATCATCGCGCTCGTGATGCTGCCGCTCGCGACCGCGAAACTGTGGCAAAGCGCGCGCGGCCTGCCGCCGATCGACCGCGACGTGCTGCACCGCCACGTCCGCGCGCTGCTCGGTTCCGGCCTGCAGCCGCCGGCCGCCGCGCCTCGCGCGCGGGCCCGCTCGCCGCGGAGGCCGTCGTGAACGCGGCCCGCGCGCTGCCGCTCGCGCTGGCCGCCGCCGTCGCACTGCTCGCCGGTTGCGGCAGGACAGCGGACAACGGCACGACCTACCAGGGCTATGTCGAAGGCGAATTCGTGTACCTGTCGTCGTCGCAACCGGGCACGCTGACGCAGTTGTCGGTCCAGCGCGGCCAGGCGGTCGCCGCCGGTGCACCGGCGTTCTCGCTCGAAGCGCTCAGCGAAACGGCCGCGCTGCTGCAAGCGCAACATCAGCTCGCGGCCGCGCGCGCGCAGCTCGCCGACCTGCAGAGCGGCAAGCGCCCGCCGGAAGTCGCGGTCACGCAGGCGCAACTCGCGCAGGCCACCGCGCGGGCCACGCGGGCCGCCGCGCAACTCGCGCGCGACGAACGCCAGTACGCGGCCGGCGGCCTGTCGAAGCAGCAGCTCGACGATTCCCGCACGTCCGCGCAAACCACCGCCGCGCAGATGCGCGAGCTGCACAAGCAGGTCGACGTCGCACGCCTGCCGGGCCGCGCGCAGCAGGTCGCCGCGCAGGCCGCCCAGGTCGACGCCGCGCAGGCGGCGGTGGCCGAAGCGCAATGGAAGCTCGACCAGAAGCGCGTTGCCGCACCCGCCGCCGGGCGCGTGTACGACACGCTGTACCGCGTCGGCGAATGGGTGCAGGCCGGCAATCCGGTCGTGCAGATGCTGCCGCCGCAAAACCTGAAGGTGCGCTTCTTCGTGCCGAAGGCCGCCATCGCATCGCTCGCAACGGGGCGCATGGTCGCGATCCGCTGCGACGGCTGCGCGGCCGACGTGCCCGCGCGCATCACCTACGTGTCGAGCGAGGCCGAATACACGCCGCCGGTGATCTACAGCAACGAGAGCCGGACCAAGCTCGTGTTCATGATCGAGGCGCGCCCCACCGTCGCCGACGCGCCGAAGCTGCATCCCGGCCAACCCGTCGCCGTGAGGGTGCAATGAACGCGCCGCCCGCTCCGTATGCGATCGACGTCGATCGCCTGAACAAGCGCTTCGGCGACAAGCACGTCGTGAAGGACGTATCGCTGCGCGTCGCGCGCGGCGAGATCTTCGGCTTTCTCGGGCCGAACGGCAGCGGCAAGACCACGTCGATCCGGATGATGTGCGGCCTGCTCACGCCCGACTCGGGCAGCGGCACCTGCCTCGGCTACGACATCGTGCGCGACAGCGCGCAGATCAAGCGGCGCGTCGGCTACATGACGCAGCGCTTCTCGTACTGGGAAGACCTGTCGATTCGCGAGAACCTCGACTTCGTCGCACGCGTGTACGGGATGCCCGACCGCAAGGCGGCCGTCGCGCGCGCGCTCGACGGGCTCGGCCTCGCAAGCCGCGCGGACCAGCTCACGGGCGCGCTGTCGGGCGGCTGGAAGCAACGCCTCGCGCTGGCCGCCTGCATGCTGCACGAGCCGGAGCTGCTGCTGCTCGACGAGCCGACCGCCGGCGTCGACCCGGCCGCGCGCCGCGACTTCTGGGAAGAACTGCACCGGCTCGCCGCGCAGGGGATTTCGGTGCTCGTCAGCACGCACTACATGGACGAGGCCGAACGCTGCCACAAGCTCGCGTACATCGCGTCCGGCGAACTGCTCGCGCAGGGTACGTCGGCGGAGATCGTCGCGTCGCAGCACCTGTCGACCCGCGCGATCACCGGCGATCACCTGACCGAACTGTCCGAGCGGCTGCGCACGATGCCGGGCGTCGACCAGACGGTCGTGTTCGGCTCGGCGCTGCACGTGAGCGGCCGCGATCGCGCGCTGCTGGATGCGACGCTCGCACAGGTCGCGGCGCCGGCCGACGGGAAAGCAGCGCTGCAGGTCGCGCCGATCGACACCGGGCTCGAAGACGTCTTCATTTATATGATGGGCCGCGCGTCCGGGCCGCCCGGCGGAGCGTCGCCATGAACGCATGGACGGGCCTGCGCGACGCGTTCTCGGTCGCACGCTGGTGGAGCATCGTGCTGAAGGAGTTCCTGCAGCTGCGCCGCGACCGCGTGACGTTCGCGATGATCGTCGGCGTGCCGATCATCCAGCTCGCGCTGTTCGGCTTCGCGATCAACACCGATCCGAAGCACCTGCCGACCGCGGTGATCGTCGCCGATGCGAGCCCGTTCGCGCGCAGCTTCATCGCCGCGATGCGCAATTCCGCGTACTTCGACATCGTCGAAACCTTGCCCGACGAAGCGGCCGGCCACCATGCGCTCGCGCGCGGCGACGTGCAGTTCGTGCTGAACGTGCCGGCCGATTTTTCGCGGCGGCTGCTGCGCGGCGAGCGTCCGTCGCTGCTCGTCGAAGCCGATGCGACCGATCCCGTCGCGACCGCATCGGCGATCGGCGCGCTGCCGGGCCTCGTGCAGCCCGTCGCGGACAAGGACCTGACCGGGCCGCTCGCGCACCTGAACGGCCACCCGGCCGCGTTCGACGTCGTTCTGCACCGGCTGTACAACCCGGAAGGCATCACGCAGTACAACGTCGTGCCGGGCCTGATGGGCGTGATCCTGACGATGACGATGGTGATGATGACGGGCCTCGCAATTACACGCGAACGCGAGCGCGGCACGATGGAGAACCTGCTCGCGACGCCCGTGCGGCCGCTCGAGGTGATGACGGGCAAGATCGTCCCGTACGTGTTCATCGGGCTGATCCAGGTGTCGATCATTCTCGCCGCCGCGCGGTACGTGTTCGAGGTGCCGTTCGTCGGCGGCGCGTTCGCGATCTACCTGTCCGCGCTGCTGTTCATCGCCGCGAACCTGACGGTCGGCATCACGCTGTCGTCGCTCGCGCAGAATCAGTTGCAGGCGATGCAGCTCGCGGTGTTCTATTTCCTGCCGAACATCCTGCTGTCGGGCTTCATGTTCCCGTTCGCCGGGATGCCGAAGTGGGCGCAGTTCGTCGGCAACCTGCTGCCGCTCACCTACTTCAACCGCCTCGTGCGCGGCATCCTGCTGAAAGGCAACGGCTGGGCCGACCTGTGGCCGTCCGTGTGGCCGGTCGCGCTGTTCACCGTCGTCGTGATGGGCGTCGCGCTGCGCTTCTACCGGCGCACGCTCGATTAGGAGCCGCACGATGAAACCGGCTTCGCGTCGCGCCTCCCACGCTCCCCGCGGCGGCGCATTGGCCGCCGCGGCGCTGCTTGCCGCCGGATGCGCGGTCGGGCCGGATTTCCGCACGCCGGACGCACCGGCCACGCAACACTACACGCGCGGCGAATCGCCCACGACGACGGCTGCCGCCGCCGGCCCGGCCGGCGACGCGCAGACGTTCTCGTCAGCCGCGCACACGCCGCGACGCTGGTGGACGCAATTCGGCTCCGAACCGTTGAACCGGCTCGTCGACACCGCGTGGCAGAACAGCCCGACGCTCGCCGAAGCGCGCGCGCGGCTCGACGAAGCCCGGCAGAACCACGCAGCCGAAGCCGGCGCGACGATGCTGCCGCGCGTCGACGCGAACCTGTCCGCCACGCGCGAGCAAGTCGATACCACCGCATTCGGGTTGCCGGCCAACGTGCCGAATCCGGGGCCGTTCACGCTGTATGACGCGTCGGTGAGCGTGTCGTACGTGCTCGACGTGTTCGGCGGCAACCGGCGCGCACTCGAAGCGCTGCGCGCGCAGGTCGACTATCACGCGTACACGCTGGACGCCGCGCGCCTGACGCTCGCGGGCAACGTCGTCGCCACCGCGATCCTGCGCGCGTCGCTCGCGCAGCAGGTCGCGCTCACGCGGCAGCTCGTCGACGCGCAGGCGCGGCAGTTGCGCATCGTCGAAGCGCGTTTCGCGGCAGGCGGCGTGTCGCAGGCCGACGTGCATGCGCAACGCGCGCTGCTCGCGCAGACTCAGGCGTCGCTGCCGCCACTCGAGGCCCGCGTCGCGCAAGCCGGCCACCGCCTCGCGATCCTACTCGGCGCGCCGCCGTCCGACGCCGTGCTGCCCGACCTCACGCTCGATGCGCTCGTGTTGCCGCCCACGCTGCCCGTCGCGCTGCCGTCGACGCTCGCGCGCGAGCGGCCCGACATCCGCGCGGCGGAAGCGATGCTGCACCAGGCGAGCGCGAACGTCGGCGTGGCCACCGCGAACCTGTATCCGCGTTTTTCGATTTCGGCGGGGGTCGGCTCGGAACGCACGCGCATCGCGGATATCGTGAGCGGACTCAATGTGTGGAATGTCGGCCTCGGCCTGACCCAACCGCTCTTTCATGGCGGCGAGCTGCGCGCGAAGAAACGCGCGGCCGAAGCGGCGTATGACGCCGCGTTCGCAAGCTATCGGGAAACCGTACTGCAGGCGCTGCAACAGGTAGCCGACGCGATGCGCGCAGTCGAACACGACGCGGCCGAGCTACAGGCGAGAGACACCGCCGCGCGGGAATCGGCGGCAAGCAACAGGATTGCCGCCGACCGTTACGCGGCCGGCGGGATCAGCACGTTCGACCTGCTCGACGCGCAGCGGCAGGCGCTGCAGACGGCGCTCGACCGCACGCGCACGCAAGCCGACCGGCTCGCCGATACGGCGGCGCTGTTCCAGGCGCTGGCGGGGAGCTGGACGGATGATGCAGCGAAGTGATCGGCAAAACGGCTTTGGCACGGGCCGGGTGCTACCGGTCCGCACGCCACGTACCGCATGAGCGGCACGCTTGTCAGGCGCGGCTTCCGCCGCCGCCCGCTTCCGGTCGATACCGGCCGATGCCGAAAACCGGAATACGCGAAAAGCACGCCGTCGATGAAAAAACCGGCCCGAAGGCCGGTTTTCATACCGCATGCCGTATGCGGCGCTCGCGCGCCGCGCGACATCAGAAGCGGTGGATCAGGCCGACGCCTGCCGCGATCTGGTTCTGCTTCGAACCTGCGCCCACGCCGTCGCCGATCGACGTCGTTGCCGCAATGACGCCGAGCTTCGGGTTCCACGTGTTGCCGCTTGAATGCTGGTAAGCCTCAACCGCGTACAGGCCCGTACGCTTCGACAGGCTGTAGTACTGCGACAGCGTGACCTGGTGGTACTTGGCCGCGCTCGAGATACCGTTCGACTGCGTCGCCGCCGTGTACGAGTAGCCCGCCGCGAAGTCCCACTGAGCGGCTGCCTTCCAGTGCAGCACGGCGCCTGCCGTGTTGAAGATTGCCGTGTTGCGGAACGACGAACCGACGCCCGGCGTGTACTTGACGTTCGAGTACGACGCCGAAATGTCCCATGCCGGCGTGAACTGGTAGCCCGCCGTCACGGCGATGCGCTGCTGCGATTGCGCGGTGGCGTAGCCGTTGTTGATCGACGAAACTGCCGGCTGGTTACCGTCGCCCGTTGCCGTCAGGCCGTTCTGGACCGTCGAGTTCGCGCCCCACACGCCGCCGCCGAGCGTCGCGTTGTTGACCTTCTGGTAGCCGACTGCGATGCCTGCCGGGCCGTTCAGGTACTGGACCGCCGCGCTCCACGTCGAGCCGCGGTTCGTCGCGCCTGCGACGCCGCCGAACGAGTACGAACCGCCGACCGTGAAGCCGTAGAACTTCGGCGACATGTAGACGAGCGAGTTGTTCGCGCGGTAGCTGGTATCCAGCGAGTCGATATCGCCCGGGTGCGCGCCGTAGTAACCGGTCAGCCAGGTCGTCGGGCTGTACGGCGACAGCAGCGTGTAGTACGCGGTGTACTGGCGGCCGGCCGTCAGCGTACCGTAGACCGGGTTCGTCATACCGACCCATGCCTGACGCGTGAAGATGCCGTTCGTCCACTGCGACGAGCCGTTATTCGCGTTGAAGCCGGCTTCCAACTGGAAAATCGCCTTCGTGCCGCCGCCGAGATCTTCGCTGCCCTTCAGGCCGAAGCGGCTGCCAGCCCAGATGCCGGTGGCCATCTGAACCTTCGAGTGACCGCCCGTGGTCGCGCCGGTTGCCGACGAGTTGTTCTGCCAAGCGATGGCATTGTCGACGATACCGTACAGGGTCACGCTGCTCTGGGCGTGGGCGGCGGTAGCGGCTGCAAGGCCCACTGCCGTCATGGCGAAAGCGACGCGCTTTTTCATTGATTCTCCGTCCTCAAAGAATGATTTCTTTTCTGGTGTGGTTTTATGACTGACACATGTGCGAGTACATGCCGGGGGCAATTCTGACGGATTACCAACTGTTTCCCAATACGTGCAGTCGGTCATCGTATGATCGACGCAACGCGCGGGTTCACCAAACGGTTACATAACACCTGAAAACGCTTGTGCGGCGGGCCTTTCCGGCATTTCCCGGTGAAAACCCTAGCTTTACATTTTTACGGGTGCAACACGACCATCCAATGTTGTCAGACGCCTTCGGCAATAATCATCTTACAAATGCGCGATCGCAGCTGACGCCGCGATTCACGCCGCCGCGCAGGATCGCTGACATTCATGACACCCACATTTCGGGACATGAAATCATGAAAACGTTTCAGTCGGTGTGCGGGCGATCGGACGGGAACGGCCCGGCGAACGCGGGCCCGGAGGCGATGCCGGCGCCTGGCGCGCCGGCAACATTCAGTGTGATGCCTGGCGGGCAAGCCGCGCGTTCACTGCATCGGTGAGCGCGGTCATGCGCGCACGGATCGCCGTGTTCGAGCCGACGAGCGCAAGCGACGACGCCATGATCCGGTAGATGCGCTTTCTCGGCACCTTGGCCGGCCTCGCCGGATCGAGCCACGCATCGTGGCCGGCCAGCAGCTCGAGCGTTTCGAGACCGATCATGATCGGCCACAGGCACGCGAGCCGCAGCCGCACGAAGCGGCGCGGGATCGCGAGCGTATACAGGCACGCGTCGCGATACTGGTCGAGCGTCACGCGCATCAGATCGACCAGCACGCCGCGCGCACGCGCCGACGCATCGGGAGACATCAGGTCGGCGAGGCCGACCCGGTGCGCGCCCAGCACGTCCTCGGGCAGGTAGCAGCGGCCGATGCGCAGATCCTTCGCGCAGTCGCGCAGGATGTTGGTCATCTGCAGCGCCTTGCCGAAACGGATGCCCTTCTCGCGCATGTCCGGCAGGTCCCAGCCGCGCGCGGCGCGCGTGTGCATGCCCGTCATGTCGGTCCAGAACTCCCCCACGCAGCCGGCGACGAGGTACGTGTAATGGTCGAGCACGTCGCGCGTCGGCAGCGACGCGACCTGCCCCGACTGCTCGTCGGGGAACATGCGCAGGTCGAATTCCATCCCCGACGTCAGCGTCGCGACGACCTTGCGGATCGACGCGCGGTCGGCGTCCGGCTGCGCGCGCAGCAGCGCGAGCATCGGCTCCATCGAGTCGAGCAGCACATGCTCGTGCGAATCGGTCTGCATCCGCGTCACGTCCTCGAGCGAACGCGACAGCGCCGCGCCGTCACCGAGCCGCTCGATCTCGTCGCGCAGGTCGGTCAGCAGCGCCGCCCGGCGATCGGGCGCGACGAGCGCCGTGTCGGCAATCGTGTCGGCCGCGCGCGCGAGCAGGTACGCGAGGCCGACCGGGTCGCGCATGCCGTCGGGCAGCACGCGCAGCGTCAGGTAGAAGGAGCGGGAAACGTTCTTCAGCAGTTCGCCGAGCAGATAGGCGGAATCGGTATGGGTCGTCATGAGTCGGGAAAAATCGGCCGGCGCGAGCCCCGGACGCACACGGGCGCCGAGCGCCCGCGCCGGCTCGCGAGTCGCCGCATCGTCGCGCCAGTCGGGCGTCGGCCCCCGCGCGGCGATGCAAAATTCCCGCAAGTTTAGTGCATCCGGCGCGCGGCCTGCCGGAGACAGCGGGAATGCGGCGCGTGCACGGCCGCCCTGACCCGCCCTGCAGCGAGCATCGCGCCCTCAAATGAAACGGAAAGGCCAAAGTAATACATATGTAATTATTCGGTGCGACGATCGCGTCCCGATCGATTCCGCGTCGCGCAGCACGACAGCCGCACCGCCGGAGCGACCGCCCTTTTCCGACTCTCGTTTCGAAGGTTCATCGACATGCTCTTCAAGCGCCCGACCTCCCTGCGCTACGTCCCGTTCGCCTGTGCCGCCGCGTTCCTGCTCGCCGCGTGCGGCGGCGACGACGATCCGACGTCCGATCCCACGCAGCCGATTTCCGCGAAGGTCCAGGTGGTCGGCCATCGCGGCGCGAGCGCGCTGCGCCCCGAACACACGCTCGCGTCGTACCGCAAGGCGATCGAGGACGGCGCGGACATCATCGAGCCCGACCTCGTGTCGACGCGCGACGGCGTGCTCGTCGCGCGTCATGAAAACGAGATCTCGGGCACGACGAACGTGTCGGCGCTGCCGCAGTTCGCAAGCCGCAAGGCGACCAAGACGATCGACGGCGCGCAGTTGACGGGCTGGTTCACCGAGGATTTCACGCTCGCCGAGCTGAAGACGCTGCGCGCCCGCGAGCGCATTCCGCAAGTCCGCCCCGCGAACACCGCGTACAACGACCAGTTCGAGATTCCGACGTTCGACGAGATCGTCGCGCTCGCGAAGCAGATGTCCGCGCAGACCGGCCGCACGATCCACCTGTATCCGGAAACCAAGCATCCGACCTACTTCCAGTCGATCAACCTGCCGCTCGAGGACCGTCTCGTCGACGCGCTGCTGAAGGATGCGTACACGTCGCGCACGGCGACCGTCTACATCCAGTCATTCGAAGTCGCGAACCTGAAGACGATCCGCAACCGGATCAAGTCGAGCCAGCCGAACTGGAAGCTCGTGCAGCTGATGGACGAAGCCGGCCAGCGCCCGTACGACTTCGTGAAGGCGAACGACAAGCGCACCTATGGCGACCTGTCGACGCGCGACGGCATGCGCGAGATCGCGACCTATGCGAACGGTGTCGGCCCGTACAAGACGTCGATCATCGCGGTCGCCGCCGACGGCACGCTGCAGCAGCCGACGCCGTACGTGCGCTACGCGCACGAGGCCGGCCTCGTCGTGCATCCGTACACGTTCCGCCCGGAGAACAACTTCCTGCCCGCGCCGCTGAAGGACGGCGGCACGCCGGCCACGCGCAATCCGGCCGGTTCGGTGCGCGAGATCCAGGCGTACCTGCGCGCGGGCATCGACGGCTTCTTCACCGACGATCCCGCCGTCGGCCGCACGGCCGTCGATACGTTCAAGCGCTGAAACGCGCCGAACGTGTGGTGGCCGGGCGCGCCGCACTGCGTGCCGCGCCCGGCTGCGCGTCGTCGGTCAGATCACGTTGAAGTGGTGCGTGCCGTCGCGCTTCAACTGGTCGACGAGCCCGTATTCCCAGTCGAGATACGCCTGCATCGCGGCAGCCGCGTTGTCGGTGCCTTCGTACGGACGCCGGTAGCGGTCGACACGCGGTGACGCGAGGTGCGTTTCGCCGCTTTCGAGCGGCAGCCCGGCGTCGATCCATGCGGCCGTGCCGCCGGTCAGCACCGCAATGCCGGCCGAAGCCGGCAGCAGCGCGCGTGCGTCGTCCGCCGCGAACCGCGCAAGCAGGCTCGATCCGCACGTGAACACGTAGCGCTTCGCGGGCGGGATCGCCGCGAGCGCGTCGCGCAACTGCGCGCGCACGGCGAACCATGCGCCCGGGACATGGCGCTTCACGTAGTTCGCGCTGGCCGTCACGTCGACGATCGCGAGTTCGCCGGGCGCGGCCTCCTTCAGCCAGCCCGCAAGCGTCGCGGGCGATACGTCGGTCGCGGGCGGCGCCGCCGGCACGTCGCGCGGCGGCTGGCCGCGCTCGCCGAACGCCGCCGCGCCGGCCGGTTCGACAATGCGCACGTCCCAGCCCATCTGTGCGAGCCACGACGCGGTCATGTCCGCGCGCACGCCGTCGTCGTCGGCCAGCACGATCCGCGCGCCGCGCACGGCCGCATGATGGTCGGTCTCCTGCACGAGCTGGCCGCCCGGCGTGCTCAGGAAGCCCGGCAGATGGCCGGCTTCGTATTCCTCCGGCGTACGCACGTCGAAGCGGTACAGCGTGCGCCCCGGCTCGTCGAGCGTGGCGACATCCGCAAGCGCGATGCGCGGCACGCCGGCGCGTTCGGCCACCGCGCGTGCTGCCTGGCGTGCGTCGGCACGCTGCGTCGCGTCGATATCGTCCGGAAAGCGTCGCGCGGCGCCTCGCTCGAGCGTCTGGCCGGCGAGCGTCCAGCCGATCGTGCCGTTGCGCAGCGCGGCGACCGGATTCGGCAGCCCCGCGTTGACGAGCGACTGCGTGCCGATGATGCTGCGCGTGCGGCCCGCGCAGTTAACGACCACCTGCGTTTGCGGATTCGGCGCGAGCGCACGCACGCGCAGCACGAGTTCCGCGCCCGGCACGCTCGTCGAGGTCGGGATGTTCATCGTCTGGTATTCGTCGAAACGGCGCGCGTCGACGATCACGACATCGGCCTTCGCATCGATCAGCGCCTGCACTTCCTGCGCGGACAGCGACGGCGTATGCCGCTCGGCCTCGACCCATTCGCCGAACGACTTGCTCGGCACGTTCACGTCGATGAACAGTTCACCGCCCGCGGCCAGCCAGCCCGCGAGGCCGCCGTCGAGCAGCCGCACGTCGGTGTAGCCGAGCTGCGCGAGCTTCGCGGCCGCACGCGGCGCGAGATCCTCGCCGCCCGCTTCGCCGAACACGACGATCGGTGTGTCGCGGCGCGGAATCCGTGTCCACGCGTCGAGTTCGAGCTTCGACAACGGAAAGTTGGCGGCCCACAGCGGATGGCCCTGCGCGTACGGATCTTCCTCGCGTACGTCGATCAGCGCGATCTCGTCGCGGGCCAGCAGGCGTGCGCGCACGTCCTGGTACGACGCGGCGGAAAAGCGGGAAGTGGAATCGGCGGATTGCGTCACGATGTCTCTGTCTTGAATACGTTGAAGTCGGTGAAGAAAGTAGAACGGATGAATCCTGGGCCGGCCGGCGCGTGCCGGCAACCGGCCGTCCGCATCAGACGTCGCGTCAAGCGTTCGAATAGCCTGACACGAACGGCTTCACGGTGCCGTCGTCCAGGTACACCGCGCGCTCGACCGTGCCGATGTTCGCGCCGTACACGTGGATGCTGATCGATACCTGATCGGCGAAGGCATTGGTCACGCGATGGACGTCGCCGATGCGCGGCGACACGGCCTCGACCTCGCCCGGCCGCAGCCGCACGACTTCGCCCGACGGCACGGGCTTGCCCGCTGCGTCGAACCGGTACGGCTGCGAAAACTCGCCGCCGCGCAGCATCCCGATCAGCCCCCACACCGTGTGGTTGTGGATCGGCGTCGCCTGCCCGGGCCCCCACACGAAGCTGACGACCGAGAACCGCTCGTCCGGGTCGAGATTCAGCAGGTACTGCCGATAGCGCGCCGGATCGGGCTGGGCGAACGCGTCGGGCAACCAGTCGTCGTGTTCGACGAGCGTGGCGAGCAGCGCGCCGCCCTCGTCGAGAATGCGCGCCTCGTTCGCGCCGGACGCGAGCAGCGCGCCCAGACCGTCGACGAACGGACGCAGCGGCGTCTGATGCAACGAAAGCGTACTCATCGGCTGCCTCCTCGAATATGATGGATCGTCATGATGCACCCGAAAGACCATGCAGAACAAACATGAAAATTAGCGATATCGACGCTTTTGCAGCGGTCGTCCGCTGCCAGACCCTGAGCCAGGCCGCGACCGAACTCGGGATGACGCAGCCCGCGATCACGCGGCGCGTACAGAATCTCGAGGAAGCGCTCGGCGTGATCCTGCTCGACCGCAACACGAAGCCGCCGCGCCCGACCGACATCGGCCGGCAGGTATTCGAGCAGTGTCGCGCGATCCTGCGCGAGGTCGATGCGCTGCGCGAACTGACGGCCGGCGAGCAGCCGCCCGCCGGTGAATTCCGGATCGGGCTTACGCAGGGGCTCGGCGAGCTGATGCTGCCCGCGCTCATCGCGGAACTCGCCGCGCAGTGGCCCGCGCTCGCGACGCAGGTCACGACCGCGTGGGGCGGCCTGCTCGTCGAGCGCGTCGCACGCCGCGAACTCGATGCGGCGCTCGTATTCCTCGCGCGCGAGATGGTGCTGCCGGCGCAGGTCGAGGGCGTTCGGCTGCTGGCCACGCGGCTCGTCGCGGTCGGCCGCAAGGGCGACTGGCCGCGCCGCAGCTACCGGCTCGCCGATTGCCAAGCGCGCGGCTGGGTGCTCAATCCGGACGGCTGCGGCTTCCGGGCCGGCCTGCGGCGCGCGCTCGACGCGCAGGGCCTGCCGATGCCGGTCACGCTCGACACCTACGGCCGCGACCTGCAACTGCAGAGCGTCGCGAACGGCTTCGGCATCGGGCTGATGCCGCTGCCGCTCGTCGAGTGCAGCCCGCTGCGCGACGCGCTCGAGATCGTGCCGCTCGCCGATTTCAAGCCGCAGATCGATCTGTGGCTGCTGCGCCGGCACGATGCGGCCCGCCTCGACGCGCCGCTCGCGGCCGTCGCCGCGCATGCGCGCACGGCGTTTGCGTTGCCCGAACAAACGCACGGCAAGGCTGCGTAACCCTGCGGGGCGGCGCCCGCATCGCGCCGCCCGGTTTGCTCCCGCGGCAGCCCTGCGCCGCTCACGCATCGTTTCGACCGCGTTCGACCTCGTTGCGTGGCGTCCCGCCCGCCTCCGCCTTCGTTTCGCCCCGACTCGCCGCGTCAAGCGCCGCACGCCCCGCCGCCACCGCGATCGCGTCGTCCTGCGGCGTATGCACGCGGCTGCACAGCACGTCGCGATAGTGGCGTTCGAGCGGGTTGCCGCGGCTCAGCCCGTGATTGCCCGACAGCTTCAGCGCCTGCTCGACCGTACGGATCGCGTGCTCGGTCACGGTCCGCTTGACGAGGCCGCTCGTCGTGACCGGCGGCGCATCGCCCGCGTCGGTGCGCGCGATGTGATCGTCGAGCAGCACACGGTTCGCATGCAGCCAGCCCTCGATTTCGCCGACCGCCTCCTGCACGCGCGGCAACGTCGCGAGCGGCGCACCGAGCCCGCTCGGCGCGCGCGTCGTCGCGAACCCGACCAGCCAGTCGCGCGACGCGCGCGCCACCGCGTCGTACAGGCTGCCGAGCAGCGCAACCATCCACGCCTGCTGGTCGGCCTGTGCGTCGGCATCCGCATGGGTCGCGGCCGACACGGCCCACGCTTGCGGCGCGCGCACGTCGACCGCGTGATCGGCCGGCAGCCGCACGTCGTCGAACACGACCTCATGACTGCCCGACGCGCGCAGGCCCAGGTGATTCCAGCTTTCGATCACGCGGATGCGATCGCCGTCCGCATCGCGGTCGCGCGGCACGAGAAACACGCCGACCCGCGGCTCCGGCTCGTCGGTGCGCGCCCATACGGCCAGCCAGCGCAGCGCCGGAATCCCGGTGCTGTACAGCTTGTGGCCGGACAGCCGCCAGCCGTCGCCGTCGCGGCGTGCAACGGTGTCCGGCAGGCCGCCGCGCGACGGCGAACCGAGCGCGGGCTCGACGCGCAGCGCGTTGATCAGCGCGCCGTGCGCGACCGCGCTGTCGAACACCGCGCGCCGCACCGGTGCAGGCCAGCGGTTGTCGGCGCGGCCAAGCGCGCGATGCTGCAGATACGTCATCGTCAGCACCAGTGCGGTCGCCGGATCGGCCCGCGCGACGGCCGCCACGATCCGGCTCGCCTGCGCGAGCGTCGCGCCGGCGCCGCCATGCTCGCGCGGCACGACCTGCGCGATCAGCCCGGCACGATGCAGCCGCGCGAAGTTCTCGTGCGGGAAACGGCCGTCGACGTCGTTGCGGGCCGCATCGGCGGCGAGCTCCGGCGCGAGACGGTCGAGCAGCGCGGCGACACGTGCATCGTCCGCATCATCGGTGGGCAGGAGGCGCAGCGAAGGCGGCTGCAGTGACGGCGACGAAGCGGCAAGGCTGGCGGACATCGAGACGGATTCCCGGGTAGTGCGAACGCGGCAAAGGTGAAGGCAAAGGCGCAGGCGTCCATGGCGGCGAGCGATCGGCACGCGCCGCGCGATACAGCGCCAACGCGCGCCCGATCGTTCGTGAGCCCACAGCGTATGCGCAACGCGCACACGCCCAAACCATGCAAATCTGATATTCAAATCGGGATTGATTATTTCCATTCCGCATGATCCCGGCGTTAACCTGCGCTCCATTCCTGCCCGGCCGCGTGCCGGGACGTCCCAGCACCGGAGACCCAGATGAGCGTCGAATTCATCGGCATGATCCAGAGCCAGAAGCAGTCGGAAATCCACCCGCCGTCCGGCCCCGTGGTCGATCCCGACTATGTGCGCGACTTTGCCCGCGCCCACGAAACGGCCGGCTTCGACCGGATCCTCGTGCCGCATCACTCGACCGGCCCGTCGGCGACGCTGACGATCGCGTTCGCGGCGGCCGCGACCGAGCGCATCCACTTCATGCTCGCGCATCGCCCGGGCTTCACCGCGCCGACGCTCGCCGCGCGGCAGATCGCGACGCTCGACCAGTTCAGCCGCGGCCGGCTCGCCGTGCACTTCATCTCCGGCGGCTCGGACAGCGAGCAGCAGCGCGACGGCGATTTCCTCGACCACGACGCACGCTATGCGCGCACCGACGAATACCTCGGCATCCTGCGGCGAATCTGGACCGAAGCGCAGCCGTTCGATCACGACGGCGCGCACTATCGGTTCAGGCAGGGCTTTTCGGAAGTGAAACCGTTCCAGCAGCCGCATGTGCCGATCTACTTCGGCGGCGCATCGGACGCCGCGCTCGCGGTGGCCGGCAAGCACGCGGACGTCTACGCGCTGTGGGGCGAATCGCTCGACCAGGTGCGCGACCTGACGACGCGCGTGCGCGCCGAAGCCGCGCAGCACGGCCGGCAGGTGCGCTTCTCCGTGTCGTTCCGCCCGATCCTCGCCGCCACCGAGGACGAAGCGTGGGCGCGCGCGCATCGCATCCTCGACGAAACGCGCCGGCTGCGCGAGGCGGCCGGCCTCGGCGCCGGCGGCCCGCAGCAAAGCGAGGGCGCGCGCCGCCTGCTGGCCGCGGCCGACCGCGGCTCGCGCGTCGACAAGCGGCTGTGGACCGAGATCGCGAAGCTCACCGGCGCGCGCTCGAATTCGACGGCGCTCGTCGGCACGCCCGAACAGGTCGCCGAAGCGCTGCTCGACTACTACGACCTCGGCGTCACGACGTTCCTGATCCGCGGCTTCGACCCGCTCGAGGATGCGATCGACTACGGCCGAGAACTGATTCCGCGCGTGCGCCGCGCTGTCGCCATACGCGACGCCGCGCGCCGCGCGGCCTGACGCAAAGGGAGCCGCACGCCATGTCCGCCGTCCTCGCCACGCCCGTGCGCACCGCATCGGGCCTCGTGCTCGCCGAAGCGCCGCGCCAGCATTTCTGGTTCGACCCGCCCGCGCCGCGCATCGACGTCGCCGCCGAACGCCGCCACCGGCAGGAGCGGCTCGCGGCCGCGTTCCGCCTGTTCGCGCGTTTCGGCTTCGCGTCCGGCCTCGCCGGCCATATCACCGCGCGCGATCCGGAACTGCCCGATCATTTCTGGGTGAATCCGCTCGGCGTGCATTTCTCACAGATCAAGGTATCCGACCTGCTGCTCGTCAACGCGCGCGGCGAAACCGCGATCGGTTCCCGGCCGCTGAACAAGGCCGCGTTCGCGATCCATGCGGCGATCCACGAAGCCCATCCGCACGTCGTCGCCGCCGCGCATACGCATTCGACATACGGCAAGGCGTGGTCGACGCTCGGCCGCCCGCTCGATCCGCTCACGCAGGACGCGTGCGTGTTCTACGAGGATCACGCGCTGTTCGACGACTTCACGGGGATGGTCGTCGACACGAGCGAAGGCGCGCGGATCGCGCATGCACTCGCGAAACCGGACGGCGGCACGCACAAGGGCGCGATCCTGAAGAACCACGGGATCCTGACCGCCGGCCCGACGGTCGAGGCCGCCGCGTGGTGGTACATCGCGCTCGACAACGCCGCGCACACGCAGTTGCTGGCCGAAGCGGCCGGCATACCGCAGCCGATCGATCACGCGACCGCGCGCCATACGCACGGCCAGATCGGCGGCCCCGAGGGTGCGCTGCATGCATTCGACAGCCTGTTCGCACGCGTTCTCGCCGACGAACCCGACCTGCTCGACTGAGCGCCTTTCCGCAAGACCGGAGACCAGACCACATGACCCGACCCATCGCACCCGCGCCCGCGCCCGCCGGCGCGCACGACGACAAACGCCGCCGGCTGCTGCGCGCGGCCGGCGCCGCCGCGCTCGCCGCACCGGCGATCACGCTCGGCCGCAAAGCATGGTCCGCGCCGCCGCTGAAGAAGCTCACGTTCGCGTGGAACCAGAACGCGTTCTGCCTGACGCCTATCGTCGTCGCGCAGGAACGCGGCTTCTTCGAGAAAAACGGGCTGAAAGTCGACCTGATCAACTACAGCGGGTCGACCGACCAGTTGCTCGAATCGATCGCGACCGGCAAGGCCGATGCGGCGGTCGGGATGATCCACCGCTGGCTGAAGCCGCTCGAAGCCGGCTTCGACGTGAAGATCATCGGCAGCTCGCACGGCGGCTGCGTGCGGCTGATCGGCGCGAAGGCGGCCGGCGTCACGACGCTGCAGGCGCTGAAGGGCAAGACGGTCGGCGTCAGCGATCTGGCCGCGCCCGGCAAGCATTTCTTTTCGATCCTGCTCGCGAAGAACGGGATCGATCCCGAGCGCGACATCACGTGGCGGCAGTATCCGGCCGACCTGCTCGGCGTCGCGGTCGACAAGGGCGAGATCCACGCGATCGCCGACGGCGACCCGAATCTCTATCTGCTCGAAAAGCGCAGCAACGGCGCGTATGCCGAACTGGCGACGAACCTGTCCGGCGAATACGCACGCAAGGTGTGCTGCGTGATCGGCGCGCGCGGCGACCTCGTGCGCAACGACCGGCCGTCGGCCGCCGCGCTGGCGCGTTCGATCGTGCAGGCCACCGAGTTCACGCACGACAACCCGAACGAAGCCGCGAAGGTGTTCGCGAAGTATTCGCCGAAGATCAGCCCCGAGGACCTGCGCAAGCTCTACGCGACGCTCACCTACACGCATCACCCGACCAACGTCGACCTGCAGCAGGAAATCGCGTTCTATGCGGACGATTTCCGCCGCATCAGCGTGCTGAAGAAAAGCACGGACCCGCAGCGCTTTGCGCAGCAGGTCTATGCGAACGTGCTGGGGTGACGCGATGTCGACGATCGAACACGCTTCCCCCACGCGCGCCGGATCCGCCCCGGCCGCCGGCAGTGCCGCCGCGTCCGCGCGCGGCGCCTGCACGGCATGCGAAGCCACCCTGGCAGCCGTTGACCGCCGCGCCCGCATCTGGCCGACCGGCATCGCCGCCGCGCTTGCGTGGGCCGCGCTCGGCGCGCTCACGCAACTGTGGCCGAACCGCGTCGTCGGCTTCAGCGACTGGGCGTACACGGACACGTTCGGCACGGCCGCGTGGTCGATCGCCGCGCTGCTGCTCGCCGTCGCGACGCTCGGCCATCTCGTCCCCGCGACGCGCACGCGGCTCGCGCGCGCGCGGCCGGCCGGCCCGTGGCTCGTCGCGCTGCCGCTCGTGCTCGCCGCATGGGAAATCGTCACCGCGAAAACCGGCTGGCTGCCGACGCCGTTCTTCGCGCCGCCGCAGGCGCTGATCGAGGTCTACGTCGACGACTGGCCGCGCCTCGCCGGCAGCGCCGGCAATACGCTGAAGCTGCTCGCGCTCGGGTTTGCGTACGGCGTCGCGGTCGGCTTCGCGGTGGGCGTATCGATCGGCTGGTCGCGCCGGATCGGCTACTGGGTGCATCCGGTGCTGCGCGTGCTCGGCCCCGTGCCGGCCACCGCGCTGCTGCCGCTCACGTTCTACTTCTTCCCGTCTAGCTATTCGGCCGCCGCGTTCCTGATCGCGCTTGCGACCGGCTTTCCGGTCGCGGTGCTCACGTGGTCGGGCGTCGCGAGCGTCAACAAGCAGTATTACGACGTCGCGCGCACGCTCGGCGCGAACGCGCGCTTCCTCGTGCTGCGTGTCGCGATTCCGGCCGCGCTGCCGCACGTGTTCGTCGGTATTTTCATGGGGCTGAGCGCGTCGTTCACGGTGCTGGTCGTCGCCGAGATGATGGGCGTCAAGTCGGGGCTTGGCTGGTACCTGAGCTGGGCGCAGGGCTGGGCGTCGTACGTGAACATGTATGCGGCGCTGATCGTAATGGCGCTGCTGTTTTCCGGGCTGATCGCGCTGCTGTTCGCGGTGCGCGACCGCGTGCTCGCGTGGCAGAAAGGAACCGTCAAATGGTGAGCGCCGCCGTACCCGAACCGTCCGTTGCCGCCTCGCCTGCGGTCGCGGCGCCGCGCGGCGCGCGCATCGACATCCGCCGCGTGAGCCATGCGTTCGACGGCCCCGGCGGCGCGCTGCCGGTGCTCGACGACGTCACGCTGTCGGTCGCGGCCGGCGAATTCGTCGCGCTGCTCGGCCCGAGCGGCTGCGGGAAGTCGACACTGCTGCGCCTCGTCGCCGGCCTCGACGCCGCGCGGCAAGGCACGATCGCGCAGGACGGCGTACCGATCGAGCAACCCGATCCGTCGCGCATCGTCGTGTTCCAGGACCCGACGCTGTACCCGTGGCGGCGCGTGCGCGCGAACGTCGCGCTCGGCCTCGAAGCGCGCGGCGTGGCGCGCGTTTCGCAGCATCGCGTCGACGATGCGCTCGCGCGTGTCGGGCTGCAGGAATTCTCGAACGTGTTCCCGCATCAGTTGTCCGGCGGGATGGCGCAGCGTGTCGCGCTCGCCCGTGCGCTCGTCAACGATCCGCGCCTGCTGATTCTCGACGAGCCGCTCGGCAAGCTCGATTCGCTGACGCGGCTCACGATGCAGGCCGAGCTGACCGCGCTGTGGCAACGCGACGGTTTCTCCGCGCTGCTCGTCACGCACGATGTCGAGGAAGCGCTGTTCCTCGCGCAGCGCGTGATCGTGTTCGGGCCGCGTCCCGCGCGGATCCTCGCCGAATTGCGCGTCGACCTGCCCTACCCGCGCCATCGCGGCGACCCGCGCCTCGCCGAACTGCGTCACGAGGCGCTGCGGCATCTCGGACTCGATGCGAGCTGGTAGATGCGCGGTGTCGTTCGACGATGGGCCGCCGCGCGGCGGGAACGTAGCCGATGAACGCGCCGCCGTTCGCCGACTGGGCGCTCGTGTTCCTGCAAGGGCTGTATCGCGCGCAGATCGCGCTGGCGCGCGTGCTGCATGCGGCCGGGCTGACCGGCGACGCCGACGGGCAAGCCGCGTGGCCGTGGGCGCACCGCATCGCTCTCGAGACGCTGCGCATCGACGCGGGACTCACGCGGCAACTCGCATTCGCCAGCGTGGCGACGGCACTGGCCGTCGTGCTCGCCTGCATCGCGCTCGCTTCGCGCAGGCGGCGTTTCGCATTGGCGATCGCCGCGCTGGCCGTTGCCTGGTTCGCACCGTGGCCGCCGTCGTCGCTGTGGCTCTCGCCCGCCGTGCCGACCAGTTTCCAGCGCGATCCCGCGCCGTTTTCCGTATCGAACGTGGTGCGCGGCGCGCACCTGTATGCGCAGCACTGCGCGGCCTGCCACGGCGCGGACGGCCGTGGCGAAGGGCCGCTCGCGGCCACGCTCGCGCACTGGCCGCCGACCTTCGCCGGTGCGTTGCTCGCGCGTCGTCTCGACGGCGAACTGTTCTGGCGTGTCCGCCACGGCACGCGCGACGAACACGGCGCATCGACGATGCCCGGCTTCGCCGCGACGCTCGACCCGCAGGACACGTGGGCCGTGCTCGACTACCTGAAAGCGCTCGCCGCGGGCAGCGGCGCGCAGGCGGAAGGCGCGTGGCCCGTGCCCGTCCCGCTGCCGGCGCTCGACGTGCGCTGCGGCGCCGCCGCGCCTGAACCGCTCGATCGCTGGCGCGAAGGCCAGCGTCTGCGCATCGTCGCGCTCGCGCCGGGCGCGACGCCGCCGCCGGAAGACGCGCGCTGGCAGACCTTGCTCGTCACGGCGCGCGGTGTGCCCGTGCCGCCGAGCGCATCGGGCAGCACGCGCGCGAACTGCGTCGCAGCGACGCCCGATGCGTGGCTCGCGTTCGCGACGATCGCGGGTGTGGCGCCGGACGCGCTCGGCGGCACGCAACTGCTCGCCGATCGCCGCGGCTGGCTGCGGGCGCGCGCGTTGCCGGGCAGCGCCGGCTGGTCGAACGCCGACCTGCTGTGCCGTTCCGATACCGCTGCACGGCCGGCCATGCCTGTCGATAACGGCGATCCGCTGTCCGCGCTGCTGCTGCGCGTCGACACGGAACCCGTGCGCGACGTGCAGGCCGGGCTCCCGCATTGAATGAATCCCTGAACCTTTCTTCCGACCGAACTTCACGATGAATCCGACCCGACGCCATTTCCTCGCACAGGCGAGCGCCCTCGCCACGATCGCCGCAGCCCCGGCCGCACTGCGCGCGCAATCGGGCGCACGGCCGCTGCTGCGCGCGGGCGACCAGAAAGGCGGGCTGCGCGCGCTGCTCGAAGCGGCCGGCGAACTGAACGGCCTCGGATATGACATCGCGTGGACCGAGTTCCCGGCCGCCGCGCCGCTTGCCGAAGCGCTGAACGCGGCCGCCGTCGACTGCGGGCCGATCGGCGACGCGCCGGTGATCTTCGCGCTCGCATCGGGCGCACGCATCAAGGTGATCGGCGCAAACCGTTCCGATCCGTATGGCACGGCCGTGCTCGTGCGGCCCGACGCACCGCTGCAAGGCGCGGCGGACCTGAAGGGCAAGCGGATCGGCACCACGCGCGGCTCGATCGGCCATTTCGTCACGCTGAAGGCGCTCGACGCGGCCGGCCTGCCGCCCGACGCCGTGTCGTTCCGCTTCCTGCCGCCGGCCGACACGATGCTTGCGCTTGCAACCGGCTCGATCGACGCATGGGCGACCTGGGAGCCCTATACCGCGCTCGCCGAAACGAGCGGCCGTGCGCGCGTGCTCGTCAACGGCCGTGGCCTCTGGTCGGGCCTTAGCTACGTCGCGGCGACCGACGCGGCGATCGCGTCGAAGCGCGACGTATTGCACGATTTCCTGCGGCGCGTCGTGCGCGCGCAGACGTGGTCGTACCGGCATGTCGACGCGTATTCCGCGGCGCTCGCGCGCATCATCGGCATTCCGCCGGCCGCCGCGCAGCTGCAGTTCCAGCGCCGGAACACGCGCTGGCTGCCGATCGACGCGACGGTGATCGCCGAACAGCAGCGCACGGCCGATTTCTACCTGAAGGCCGGGCTGCTGCGCCGGCCGCTCGACGTGCGCACGACCTTCGACTCCGGCTTCCCGCTCGCGTAACCGGCCGCGCGGCGGTACACAGCCGCCCGAACGGCTTCGGCACGATCTGGCACAATCGCGATTCGACCACCCCGCCTTCAGCCAGCGTCATGCCAGCCATCACCGAACTCTTCGTCTACCCGATCAAATCCTGCGCCGGCATCGCGCTGTCGCGCGCGCAACTGCTCGAGACGGGCCTCGCGTACGACCGCCACTGGCTGATCACCGATCCCGACGGGCAGATGATCACGCAGCGCACGCACCCGCGCCTTGCGCTGATCCGCCCCGCGCTCGACAGCGATACGCTCGTGCTGAACGCGCCGGGCATGCGCGA
Source organism: Burkholderia catarinensis (assembly GCF_001883705.2). Taxonomy (GTDB): domain Bacteria; phylum Pseudomonadota; class Gammaproteobacteria; order Burkholderiales; family Burkholderiaceae; genus Burkholderia; species Burkholderia catarinensis. The sequence goes on along the minus strand of NZ_MDEQ02000003.1, from coordinate 176,106 downwards.
GATCCGTACGCCGCTCGACGGCGACGTATCGCCCGCCACGCCGAAAATGGCCGCGACCGTCTGGCGCGACACCGTCGACGCGATCGACACGGGCGCCGAAACGGCCGCGTGGCTCACCGAATTTCTCGGCATGCCCATGAAGCTCGCACGCTTCGGGCCCGACGCGCGCCGCGGCTGCAGCCGCAAATGGACCGGCGAGATCGATACGCACACGCAGTTCGCGGACGGCTACCCGCTGCTCGTGATCGGCCAGTCGTCGCTCGACGACCTGAACACGCGGCTCGCCGCGAAAGGCGCGCCGGCGATTCCGATGAACCGCTTCCGTCCGAACATCGTCGTGTCGGATCTCGATGCGTACGAAGAGGATTTCGTCGAACACCTCGACACCGAAGCCGATGGCTCGACGCCCGTGCGGCTGCGCCTCGTGAAGCTGTGCACGCGCTGCCCGATGCCGACGATCGACCAGGTCACCGGCGCGCCCGACCCCGCATGGCCGCACGAGCCGACCGACACGATGCAGACCTATCGCGCGAACCCGAACTACGACGACGCGCTGACGTTCGGCATCAACGCGATCGTCGTCGAAGGCGCGGGCGCGTGGCTCGAAATCGGCCAGCCGGTCGAAGCGGAGATCGGGTTCGGCGATTGAGCCGGGTTCGCGGAGGGGCATAGCCTTCGCAGTCGCGAAGCAGCCGGTCCGGCGCGCAGGCCGGCGCCGTGATTCGAACCGGAACGTGCGCGGGAACGTGCATGACCGGTCGATGTTCGTCCCTGCTCGCGCTTGCGCGGCGGTGGCGCGGCGACCGAATCCTTGTCGCACGCCACACGCCATCACGCGGCGCGCAGCCCCGCCTCGTTCACCGCCGGCAGCCGGATCGTCACGACCAACCCGCCACCCGCCGCATCGGCGAGCGTCACCCTGCCCTGATGCACCCGCGCGATCTCGCGCACGATCGACAACCCGAGCCCCGTGCCTTCGACGGTCTGCGTCTTGCTGCCGCGATGGAAGCGCTCGAACACCGCGTCGCGCTCGTCCGCGGGAATCCCCGGCCCGTTGTCGATCACGTCGAGCCGCGCGTGCCCGCCGTCGCGCGACACGCGCACGGTGATCACCGCGCGGTCGCTCGCATAGCGGATCGCGTTGTCGATCAGGTTGCCGATCATCTCGCCGAGCAGGTCGGGCTGGCCGAGCACGTCGACGTCGGCGTCGTGCTCGAAGCCGAGATCGATGTCGCGCGCACGGGCCACCGGCGACCAGTCGAGCGTCACGCTGCGCGCGAGCCGGTGCAGCGCGACCGGCTTGTGCGTGACCGCATGGCCGCTGTCCGAATCGAGCCGCGACAGCGACAGCAGTTGCTGGACGATCTTCGCGGCCTGCCGCACCGCGCCGTTCGCGCGCCGCAGGTGCACGTTCGCGCGCGGCTGCTCGTCGGGCCGCAGCGCGAGCTCGACGCCGGCCTGCACGGCCGCGAGCGGCGTCTTCAGCTGATGGGCCGCATCCGCGAAGAAACGGCGCCGCGCGACCTGCATCCGCTGCGTGCGGCCGATGTACTGGTTGATCGAATCGACGAGCGGCGCCAGCTCGCTCGGCATCGCGCCGGTATCGAGCGGCGTCGTGTCGTCCTCGCTGCGCGCGGCGACCGTCGCCGACAGCCGGTTCAGCGGCCGCAGCCCGCGCCCGACGCCGAGCCACACGATCCCGAGCGCGAGCACGACGAGCAGCCCTTCCTGCAGCAGTGAACCGATCAGGATCTCGCGCGCGAGCGCCTGGCGCGCCTCGATCGTCTCGCCGACCATCACCCACACGATGCGCGACTGCGCGGTCGGCACGTCGTGCACCGGGATGCGCAGCGCGGCCATCCGCAACTGCTCGCCGCGATACACGACGTCGTAGTAGCGCGTGACGAACAGCGCGCCGTCGCCCGCGTCGCGCCCTTGCGGCAGCGGCAGGTCCGGGTAGCCGGTGATCGTGTGGCCGTTGTCCTCGCGGATCAGGTAGTAGACCTTGCCGCCGTCGCTCGATTCGAGCATTTCGAGCGCGAGATACGGCAGGTCGACCTCGATCTCGCCGTCGTTGAGCCGCACGCCTTCGCGGATCGACTTCAGCGACGACGACAGCGTGCGGTCGAACGCGACGTGCGCGGCGCTCATCGCGCGCTGGTACGTGAGCCACGAATCGAGCGCGAGCAGACCGAGCAACGGCAGCAGCAGCCACAGCGCGACCTGCGTGCGCAGGTTCGGGCGGGTCATTCCACTGCCTTCGCTTCGAGCAAATAACCCAGCCCGCGCAGCGTGACGATCGCGACGCCCGTGTTTTCCAGCTTCTTGCGCAGCCGGTACACGTAGATCTCGATCGCATCGGCGTTGACCGACTCGTCGAGCCCGAAGATCTTCTCCGACAGCGTGTCCTTGTTGATCGCGCGGCCGTTGCGCAGGATCAGCACCTCGAGCACCGAGCGCTCGCGCGGCGTGAGCGACAGCGGCTCGCCCGCGAGGTTGAAGCTGCGGTCGATACTGTCATACGAAAGCGGCCCGCATTCGACCCGCGAATGCTCGTGGCCGAGGCTGCGCCGGATCAGCGCGCGGGCGCGCGCCTCCAGCTCGGTCAGCTCGAACGGTTTCGCGAGATAGTCGTCGGCGCCGAGATCGAGCCCCTTCACGCGGTCCTCCACCGACCCGTGCGCGGTGAGAATCAGCACCGGCACCGGATTGCGGCGCGCGCGCAGCCGCCGCAGCACCTCCAGCCCGTCGAGCTTCGGCAGCCCAAGATCGAGGATCACCAGCGCGTAATCCTGCGTGCGCAGCACGTGATCCGCCGCCTCGCCGTCCGCCATGTGATCGACCGCGAAGCGCGCGGCGCTCAACGCGTCGTTCAGCGACTGGGCCAGGTTCGGATTGTCTTCGACGAGCAGCACACGCATGGGGATTCCGGTAAGGTCAGCGACAGGCCGCTACATTACATGATCCTTTCCATGTCGACGCCTCGCGGAAACACCGGTTGTGCGGTCCCTGCGAACGCGCGACGCGACGCGCCACCCGGTCGAGCGTCGCTCATCGCTCCGCAGCGGGACGTTTCCCCGTCGCGAAACGCGAACCGCCGGCAACGCTCCGTTCGCGCAGACCGACCACCACCGCCAGGAACGCGACGCTCGCGCCAACCGTGACGGCAATCATCGGGCGGGCCGTGCCGTCCGACAGCCACGCCAGCACGCCGCCGCACGCGGCCGTGATCGCCATCTGGATAAAGAAGAACAGTCCCGACGCCGTGCCGGCAATCTTCGTGTACGGCTGCATCACCGCAAACTGGCAGGCCGGGATCGCGATCCCGACGGCAATCATCACGAAGAACATCGGCACGACGAGGGCCGCCACCGCAGCGGGGGCGGCAGCGCCTGCGCCCCACAGCACGGCGGCGCCGGCCAGATTGACGCCTGCCGCCGCCGCGATGACCGAATCGGCTTTCCAGCGGCCACTGGCCCGCGCGAACACGCTCGAGCCGATCAGGTAACCGAGCACGGTCACGCCGAAGATCGCCGCATAGACCGGGCCCGACACCCCGATTTGCCGCTGGAACAGCGTCGACGATTCCGCGATGAACGGATAGTACGTGCAGTAAGCGAAGCTGATCGCCAGCGAGTAGCGCAGGAAACGGCGGTCGCGCAGCAGGCCTGCGTAGGTCCGCAGGAGCCCGGGGCCGGGCTGCGGCCGCGCGTCGCGTTCGCGGGTCTCGGGCAGGTAGCGCAGCACCATCGCGGTCGCGACCAGCCCGCCCGCCGCCAGCCATCCGAACACGCCGCGCCAGCCGAGCCACTCGGCAATCGCACTGCCTGCCAGCGGCGCAATCACCGGCGACAGCGCCATGCCGGCCGAAATATGGCCGAGCATCGTGGCCTGCGTCGCGGCCGGAAAGCGCTCGCGCACGATCACGCGCCCGATCACGGTGCCGCTGCAGCCGCCCAGCGCCTGGAACACGCGCGCGGCGATCAGCGCCGGAATGCTGGTCGACAACGCACAGGCCACGCTCGCGACGACGTAAAGGCACAGGCCGCCGACGAGCACGGGACGACGGCCGTAGCGGTCGGACAACGGCCCCGACACCAGCATCGACAGCGCATAGCCGACCATGTAGAGGGTCAGCGTGAGCTGCAACTGGGCATCGGTGCCATGCAGCGCGTCCGCCATCGCGGGCAGCGACGGCAGGTACGCATCGATCGTGACGCGCGGCAGGCACACGACGAGCATCAACAGGAACAGCCAGCCCCGCTGGGGCAAGGAACGCGTCTTCATGCGGTAAGTCCGTTTCGGTCGGATGGGTGTGGTCGACAGCAATCTAAGGGGAAAGTGATATAAGCTGAAGGACCATTAAATTGAATATCGACTGGACCACTATGCCGCGAGGCAAAGCCGCGATTCCGCTTGATCTGCCGTGCCCTTCCGGCCTGACGACCGGCAGCCCGCAGTCGAAGCAGGAGTGCATTGCCGACGCGATTCGCGACGCGATCCTGAAGCGCCTGCTGCCCGGCGACAGCCCGCTGCCGTCGAGCCGGACCCTGGCCGCGCGCTGGGGCATCGCACGGGGAACCGTCGAAGCGGCATACGACCGGTTGTGCTCCGAGGGCTACATCGCACGCACGCGAGGTGCCGGGTCGAGGGTCTGCGCGGTGGTGCCGGACAGCTATCTGCGCGCGGCCGCGCAGTCGCGCGACGGCGGCCCGACTCGCACCGCCGCGCCCCCGGCGCCGGCCGACACGGCCGAGCCGGAGCATGGCGTGCGTCCGGGCGTCCCGTTCGTCGCGCGGCTCGCCGATCCCGGCCTGCTGCCGATGCAGCAATGGAAGAAGGCGCTCGGGGCGAGCCTGCTCGCCGCGACGGCAAACGACCTCGGGGCAACGCCCGCGCAAGGCGTCGAAGGGCTGCGCGACGAAATCGCCGCGTATCTGCGGGAATACCGCGGCATCCCGTGCGAGGCCGGCGACATCTTCATCACGACCGGCATCCGGCATTCGATCGATCTCGTCGCGCGAACCCTGCTCGCGCCCGGCTCGACGGTGCTGATGGAAGATCCCGGCTATGCGTCGGCCTGGCAGATTTTCACGATCGCGGGCGCGACCGTGATCGACGTGCCGGTCGATCGCGAAGGGATCGACACGGCGTCGCTGGACCGCTATCCCGATGCGCGCGCCGCCTACGTGACGCCCGCCCATCAGGCGCCGCTAGGCATCACGATGTCGGTGTCGCGCCGGCTCGAACTGCTCGACTGGGCGCAGCGCAACCGCGCGTGGATCATCGAAGACGACTACGACGGCGAATTCAGCTACCAGACCGCCCCGCTGCCTGCGCTGAAATCGCTCGACGCGTGCGATCGCGTGATCTACTGCGGCTCGTTCAACAAGACGCTGTTCTCGGGGCTGCGCATCGGCTTCATGGTCATGCCGGCGGAACTGCGGCCGGCGCTGTCGGCCGTGTGGCACGCGACCGCGCGCTCGGTCGGCGCGGCGCCCCAGCTTGCGCTGGCCCGCTTCATCGGCCACGGCGATTTTGCGAAGCACCTGCGCGCCTGCCGCCACGCGTACCGGCAGCGGCGCGACATCGTGCTCGATCAGTTGGCGAAGCACGCCGGCGGACCGTACGCGGTGTCCGGCGAGCACGCGGGCTTTCATTTCGTGCTGTGGCTGCCGCCCGGAATGGACGACGCGTCCTATGTCGCGCAGGCCCATGCGGCCGGCATCGCATTGCAGCCGATCCGCGAATTCTGCCGAAGCGCCCGGTGCGAAGCGGGCGTCGTCATCGGGTACGCCGCACTGACAGCCGCGCACGCGCGGCATGGCGGCCGAATCCTCGGCAAGCTGCTGGCGCAACCCGCGTAGCCGCCGTTGCCATCGTTGCCGCGCTTGGCGGCGACTCGCTTCCCTGGCTTGTCAAACCGTGCCGCGGGCCGCGAAACCCGCGGCCGCCGCCGCTTCGACTCCGGGAAATCCATGACACAAACGACACGATTGTGAACGGAAATGAAAGCAGGCTGAAAGTGCCCCGCAATTAACATCCGCGTCACTCGAACAACACCTATACGTAACTGGAGGAAGACATGCCGTTTGCACCGAAGCACCTCGCCACCGCGCTGGCGGTCGCTCTGGGCACTGCCGCCGGCAACGCCGCCGCGCAGGTTCCGGCCGGCTATCCGGGTAGCTACCAGGGCGTGATCGACGCCGCGAAGAAGGAAGGCAAGCTGATCGTCTACTCGACGACCGACACGGGCCTCGTGCGTCCGCTGATCAAGGATTTCGAAAGCCTGTACGGCGTCAAGGTCGAGTACAACGACATGAACAGCACCGAGCTGTACAACCGCTACATCAGCGAGAACGCGGCGAGCAGCACGAGCGCCGACGTGCTGTGGAGCTCGGCGATGGACCTGCAGGTCAAGCTCGTCAACGACGGCCTGATGGCCCCGTACGACTCGCCCGAAAGCGCGAACGTGCCGCAGTGGGCGCAATACCAGAAGCTGGCGTACGGCACGACGTTCGAGCCGCTCGCGATCGTCTACAACAAGCGCCTGATCCCCGAGAACGAAGTGCCGACGACGCGCGCCGACCTGATCAAGCTGCTCACCACGCAGGCCGACAAGTTCAAGGGCAAGGTCACGACCTACGACATCGAGAAATCGGGCGTCGGCTTCAACAGCCTGACTCAGGATGCGCACGTGAACGAGAAGGTCACGTGGGAGCTCGTGAAGGCGATCGGCGCGACCGGCCCGAAGCTGCAGTCGAGCACGGGCGCGATGATGGAGCGGATCTCGTCGGGCGAGAACCTGATCGGCTACAACATCATCGGTTCGTATGCGTATGCGAAGGCGAAGAAGGACAAGTCGATCGGCTATGTGTTTCCGAAGGACTACACGCAGATCGTGAGCCGCCTCGCCACGGTCTCGAAGAAGGCGAAGAACCCGAACGCCGCGAAGCTGTGGGTCGACTATCTGCTGTCCAAGCGCGGCCAGACGCTGATCGCTAACCAGGCGAACCTGTACGCGATCCGCACGGACGTGATCGGCGAAACGTCGGCCGCGAGCCTCACGAAGGAACTCGGCGATTCGCTGAAGCCGATCCCGATCGGCACCGGCCTGCTCGTCTATCTCGACCAGTCGAAGCGGCTTGCCTTCCTGAAGCAATGGCAGCAGGCGATCAAGCGCTGAGCCGCTGACCTCAGGCCGCCCGCCGCACATCGCGCGGGCGGCCCCTTCCCCTTACCGACTTCCTAGAGGCGGCCATCCGGATGGCCGCAGGGGCGAACTCATGCTTTCAACCAGCACACGCGGAACGGCGCCGGCCGTTCCGCTCACCACCGGCCAGGGCGGCGCGATTCCCGCGCTGCCGGTCAACAGCCTGCAGCCGTTCGCCGGCATGCTGCGCTGGATCGTCGTCGCGGTGCTGACCGTCGCGGTCGCGCTGCCGCTCGGCTTCATCCTGTTCCAGAGCCTGCTGACCGCGCCGTTCTTCGACGCGAACAAGACGCTCGGCATCGAAGGCTTCCGCTTCGTCTTCCGCGATCCCGACTTCTGGTCGGCCGTGAAGAACTCGTTCATCATCGCCGGCGGGATGCTGTTCATCTCGATCCCGCTAGGCGGCATCCTCGCGTTCCTGATGGTGCGCACCAACCTGCCCGGCCGCCGCTGGCTCGAACCGCTGCTGCTCACACCCGTGTTCGTGTCGCCGATGGTGCTCGCGTTCGGCTACGTGGTGGCAGTCGGCCCGGTCGGCTTCTACTCGGTGTGGTTCAAGGAACTGTTCGGGGTGCAGAACATACCCTGGAACGTGTACTCGATCTTCGCGATCACGGTGATCGTCGGCCTCACGCACGTGCCGCACGTGTATCTGTACTCGTCGGCCGCGCTGCGCAACCTCGGCTCGGACGTCGAGGAAGCCGCCCGCGTGGCGGGCGCCCGCCCGTTCCGCGTCGCGCTCGACGTGAGCCTGCCGATGACGATGCCCGCGCTGCTGTTCGCCGGGGTCCTCGTGTTCTTCCTCGGCTTCGAGGTGTTCGGGCTGCCGCTCGTGCTCGGCGATCCGGAAGGCCACCTCGTGCTCGCCACCTACCTGTACAAGCTGACCAACAAGCTCGGCGTGCCGTCGTATCACCTGATGGCCGCGGTCGCCGTGTGCATCGTCGCGATCACGTTCCCGCTCGTGCTGCTGCAGCGCCGCCTGCTGAAGACCGCGAACCGCTTCGTCACCGTGAAGGGCAAGGCCGGCCGCGCAACCGTGCTGCCGCTCGGCGTGTGGCGCTGGGTCGCGCTCGCGATCGTCGCGCTGTGGCTGATGCTGACCGTGATCGTGCCGCTCTCCGGCATCGTGCTGCGCGCGTTCGTGACCAACTGGGGCGAAGGCGTCGCGCTCGCCGAGGTGCTGACGCTGTCGAACTTCATCGAGCTGTTCGAGCAGGACAACCTCGTGCGCGCGATCGTCAACACGCTCGGTATCGGCGTGATCGGCGGCGCGCTCGCGGTCGGCTTCTACTCGCTCGTCGCGTTCGCCGGCCACCGCCGCCCCGACTGGGCGACCAAGCTGCTCGACTATCTCGTGCTGCTGCCGCGCGCGGTGCCCGGCCTGCTCGCCGGTCTCGCGTTCCTGTGGATCTTCCTGTTCGTCCCCGGCCTGCGCGAGCTGAAGAACTCGATGTGGAGCATCTGGATCGCGTACACGGTTGTGTGGCTCGCGTACGGGATGCGCCTCATCCAGAGCGCGCTGCTGCAGGTCGGCCCCGAGCTCGAGGAAGCCGGCCGCAGCGTCGGCGCGACGCGCAGCCGCGTGTCGCTCGACGTGACGCTGCCGCTCGTGCGCTTCGGCCTGCTCGCCGCGTGGCTCCTGATCTTCATGATCTTCGAGCGCGAATACTCGACGGCCGTCTACCTGCTGTCGCCCGGCACCGAAGTGATCGGCGCGCTGCTCGTGTCGCTGTGGGCGACCGGCGCCGTCGACCAGGTCGCCGCGCTTTCTGTCATCAACATCGCGATGGTCGGTGCCGGTCTCGGCGTGGCCCTGCGCTTCGGAGTGAAACTTCATGGATAAGCTCATCGTCGACGACCTGCATCTCAGCTACGGCGCCAATCCGATCCTCAAGGGCGTGTCGTTCGAACTGAAGGCCGGCGAAGTCGTGTGCCTGCTCGGCGCGTCGGGCAGCGGCAAGACCACGCTGCTGCGCGCGGTGGCCGGCCTCGAACAGCCGTCCGACGGCCGCATCCAGCTCGACGACCGGGTGTTCTTCGACGGTGCGCAGCGCGTCGACCTGCCCGTCGAGCAGCGTTCGCTCGGCCTCGTGTTCCAGTCGTACGCGCTGTGGCCGCACCGCACCGTCGCCGACAACGTCGGCTACGGGCTGAAGCTGCGCCGCGTTTCGGCGGCCGAACAGAAGCGCCGCGTGCAGAGCGCGCTCGACCAGCTCGGCCTCGGCCATCTCGCGGAACGCTTTCCGCACCAGTTGTCGGGCGGCCAGCAGCAGCGCGTCGCGATTGCGCGCGCGCTCGTCTACAACCCGCCGGTGATCCTGCTCGACGAGCCGCTGTCGAACCTCGACGCGAAGCTGCGCGAGGAAGCGCGTGCGTGGCTGCGCGAACTGATCGTGTCGCTCGGGCTATCCGCGTTGTGCGTGACGCACGACCAGACCGAAGCGATGGCGATGTCCGATCGCATCCTGCTGCTGCGCAACGGCCGCATCGAGCAGGAAGGCACGCCGGCCGAGCTGTACGGCGCGCCGCGCTCGCTGTACACGGCCGAGTTCATGGGCAGCAACAACCGGATCGACGCGCGCGTCGCGGCGATCGACGGCGAATGCGTGACGCTCGCCGGCGACGGCTGGGAGCTGCGCGCGCTCGCCCGCGACACGCTCGCGCCGGGCCAGGATGCGCAGGCCGTGATCCGCCTCGAACGCGTGCAGGTGACCGACGGCCCGGGCGCGAACCGGCTGCAGGCCGACCTCGTCACTTCGATGTATCTCGGCGACCGCTGGGAATACCTGTTCCATTGCGGCGACATGCGCCTGCGCGCGTTCGGCCACGTGCCGCGCGCGGCCGGCAAGCACTGGATCGAATTCCCGACCAACGACTGCTGGGCGTTCGCGACGGCGGGCTGACCCGATCGCGGCGGCCTGCACGCCGCCGCGCCTGCACCCCGCATGCAGCGCGCCACGCAATGACGGGCACGTCCGGCGGACGTCCTTCGGCGTCCGCCGCGGCCGGTTGCGTGCCGCATCCGTTTCACCCACCCACAAAAGAACCAAGGAGACACCGTCAATGAAGTCACGCGCAGAACGTTCCTTACGTACAGTAGTCCTCACGGGCTCGGCCGCCGCGGCCTGCATCGCCGCGCAAGCCGCGCACGCGCAGTCGTCGGTCACGATGTACGGGATCATGGATGCCGGCATCGAATACACGAACCACGCGGCACCGCAGGGCGGCAATTTGTTCAAGCTCAAGTCGGGCAACAAGAACACGTCGCGCTGGGGCCTGCGCGGCGTCGAGGATCTCGGCGGCGGCCTGAAGGCCGTGTTCCGCCTCGAAAGCGGGATCGATCTCGCGAACGGCGCCTTCGACGACGGCCCCGACTCGATCTTCGCGCGCCGCGCGACGGTCGGCCTGAAGGGCAAATGGGGCGAACTGTCGCTCGGCCGCAACTACACCGTCACCTACGACTACATGGCGCCGTTCGACCCGATGGGTTATGCGCAGAACTACTCGTGGGCGTCGTCGTCGATGGCGACGGGCGGGCGCAAGGACGGCCTGTTCACGCGCTCGTCGAACGCCGTGCGCTACGACGGCGAATTCAGCGGCTTCAAGTTCGGCGCGCTGTACGGCTTCGGCAACGTGCCGGGCAGCATGAAGACCAGCTCGAAATACGATTTCGCGCTCGGCTACGAGACCGGCCCGTTCGCGGCGGTGGTCACGTTCGATCGGCAGAACGGCGCGGCCGACAGCGTCACGCCAGCCGACACGGTCAACTACATTCAAGGCATCCATGCGGGCCTGAGCTACGACTTCGGCAACCTGAAGACGATGGCCGGCTATCGCAACTACAAGCGCACGTATCACACCACTGCCGCGAACCAGTTGAGCGACATGTATTGGCTCGGCGGGTCGTACCAGTTCACGCCGACGTTCTTGCTGATCGCGGCCGTGTATCACCAGAACATCAAGGGCGGGACGGACGCCGATCCGACGCTCGTGTCGGTGCGCGCGCAATACGCGCTGTCGAAGCGCACGGTGCTGTATGCAGCGGGCGCGTTCGCGATCGCGCAGCATGGGGAGAAAGTCGGCGTGTCGCGCGATTTCGCCGGATACGGCACCACGCAGGTCGGCGTGACGGCGGGGATCCAGCAGCGGTTCTGATTCCGGGGCCGACTTTGCGAGCGGCGGCGGGCCTCGTCCGTCGCCGCCCGCGCTGCCACGCCCGTCATCCACGCTCGCCCATCGTGAACACCGGGCGAACGAGACTGTTCGTGTCGTCCCAATGCTCGCCGACGGCCGACAGCGGCACCGCGCGAGTCGCGATCGTCAGCCGTGCCGGCCCCGCCGCATCGAACACGCCGCGCACCGATGCCAGCAACCCCGGCACCGACACGCTGCCGATACCGCTGCCCATCAGTTCGATCGCGGTCGCCCGCAGCACCGCCCCCGGCAACAGCACGTCCGCGCCGCCGATCGAGCCGATCTGCACGAAGCGCAACCGTCTTCCGTCGGGCGTCGCTTTCGCCGCGGCGCTCAGCAGCGCCTGCGCGCTGGCGCCCCACACATAGTCGAGCACGACATCCACGCCGGCACGGAAATGCGCTTCGAATGCGCGCGCCAGATGCGCGTCGTCCTGCTGCAGCGACACGACGGCGTCCGCACCGGCACTCAGCAGCGCTTCCAGCGCGACCGCATTGCGGCCCGTCGCGATCACCTTCGCGGCGCCGAGATGCTTCGCGATTTGCACCGCCAGGCGTCCCGACGTACCTGTCGCGCCGTTCACCAGCACCGTCTCGCCCGCCGCAAACCGCGCACGTTCGGTCAGCGCCGCCCACGACGACATCCCGGGAATCGCGATCGCCGCCGCCGTGACGTCGTCGAGTGCATCCGGCAGCGGCACGCACCGGGCATCGGGCGCGAGCGTGCGCTCGGCCATCGTGCCGTACGGCGCGGGGGCGCCGAAGAAGTAGACACGTTGACCATCGTCGAGACGGCCTACGCCATCGACGCCGACAACAAACGGATAGCCGTCGCCCGACGAGTAGTGCGCACCCGCCGCCCGCGCCTGCGCGAGCCGGCTCAGGGCTGACGCCGTCACGTCGATCGGCCGGTGCCCCGGCATCGCGTGCGGCGGTTCGAATTCCGTATAGACGGGGCGCTCGCCGGCGCCCTTCACGACTGCAGCTTTCATGCTGGCTCCTTGAAGCGGGTATCTCGGTCGATGGCGCCGGCGCGTGTCATTGCGCGTCGAGCCACGCACGCAGCGCGGGATCGCGTACGTCCAGCACGTCGAACAGCCCGAGCGCGCGCAACGCAGGCAATGCGTCGATCGTGTCGGCTTCCGCGCGCGCCCGGTCGGCGGGCGCCGCGTGCGGGTCGGCCAGCACGCGTGCGTTGATCAAAAATGCGCCGACGGTGCCCTTGCGGATCGTCGTGCCGTCGGTCTGGATCCGGTCAGCGTGGTCGGGGAGAAGGTCTTCGGCTCGCATTGCGTGGTACTCCGGTGGTGGTCGATTGAGGCAGTGTAGGCGTGCGAAACCGGCCGATCTCCGGTATAACAGCCATTCGATACCGATATCCGGCCATGTCCGATCCACTCCTGCCTGCCCGATTCGTCACGTCCGACGACGGCCCGTTCGTGGTCGCCGCCGTGCTGTCGCAACGCGACCCGCGCGTGACCGCGCCGCATTCGCATGCGCGCGGCCAGCTCGTCGGCGCGCTGAGCGGGCTGCTGACGATCGGCCTCGACGACCAGGACTGGGTCGTGCCGGCGATCCACGCGATCTGGATTCCGCCGCATTACCGGCACTCGCTGCGCTCGTTCGGGCCGATTTCCGGCTGGTCGGCATTTGTCGCCGAAGCGTGCTGCGCGGCGCTGCCGGACACGCCGCGCGCGATCCGCACGACGCCGTTGCTGCGCGAAGCCGTGCAGCGCGCGGCAAGCTGGGGCGATGCGGAACTGGATGCCGCGCAGACACGGATCGCCGACGTGATCCTCGACGAGATCGCGTCATCGGAGGTCGAAGCGCTGGGACTGGTACGGCCTCAGGACCCGCGGCTCATGAAGATCACCGATGCGCTTGCCGCGGATCTCGCGGACAACCGGCGGCTGGAGGAATGGGCCGAATGGGCCGGCATCAGTGCGCGGACGATGAGCCGGCGCTTCGTCACCGAGACGGGGCTGACGTTCGCGCAGTGGCGTCAGCAGGCCAGGCTGCTGCGGGCGCTGGAGCGAATCGCCGACGGTGTGCCGGTGACGACGATCGCGCTCGATCTCGGGTACGACAACGTGAGCGCGTTCATCGACATGTTCCGGCGTGCGCTGGGGACGACGCCGGGAAGGTATCTGGAGGCGGGACGGGAACCGCGAAGCGCGACCTAGCGAGCAGGTCGCGTAAAGTCATTCAACCGGCACGCTGCGCGACACCGTTCAAAGAATTGCCCGATAGGCTTCGAGTGCCTTGCAGGTCTGAACCATACCCTGTCGTTGCAGGATCTCGAGATACCGGCCTGCAGTCACTGGAGGATGCCTGAGCGTCTCCCGCTGCTGCCGCGCAGCCGCAACGACCGCCGCGGGTTCGAGATCGAAAAGATTGTCGACGAACTCGTCAGGGTGCTGGGCCTCGACGCCGTACGGCGACAGTCTCTCCTCCGGAAAGTCCTTCTGATTGAACGTCACGATCACGCTGGCATTGCAACGGATTGCAGCCGCGAGTACGTGGCGATCATCCGCATCCGGGAGGGTAAGCCCGTCGATCAGCGATTCATATCCGGTCACGACGGCGTCGGGTATCGCTCGATCCATCAGGCACGACGTCCGATCAAGCTGCCCTGCGGTCAAGTCGGGACGATTACGCAACAGGTTACGCTTCCACTCGTTGTGAATATGCGTGCTCCAGCGGGCCCGGAAACATCCGCTCAACGCAAGGCGCATCAGAAAATCGCGAAGCGGCGCGGGATAAAGCACACAGGCATCGTAGACGGCCGTAAATGGCGAACTCGTCATTCGTAGCCCATCCGCAGTTCCTGCGCCTGCCTGCTCAACTCCTCCATTGCCTCGGCACTCGCCTGATCGCGCTCTGCCTTGTAATGCATCAGATCGGAAAAACGCACACGTCGATGCTTGCCTGTCCGGTGATACGGCAGCGCATTCGATTCAAGCAGCTTGATCAGGTGCGGGCGAGAAACATTGAGCAAATCTGCTGCTTCCTGGGTCGTCAATTCCGCATGAACCGGGACGACCTTGACCGCGTTGCCATCGGCCAACTCCGCGAGGATATCCACCAACAGCCGAAGTGCGGAAGTCGGGAGCTCAACCTGATGCGCACGATTCTCGTCGTCAAAGATCTGGATGCGCTGTGTATCGGTTCGCGTGGCGAGATAAGCCGCCAGCGTGCGCTGCCCTTCGACAGCCGCCTGCATCTCGCGCTCGACGGGCAAGATCATGTCGGGTGTCTTGGTATGGGGCATCGCGCTCTCCAATCGAGGGTTTCAGGATTGCGCCAGTTTATTCGCAATAAACGAAATTCGCAATAAACGAAAATTGATTAACCCCTAAATATTTCCGCCACACCCTGCCCGATTCAATACGTGCCGTCGCCCTTCTTCGCTGCCTCGCCGCCCTTCCCCTTGAACTGCGCAGCCAGCCGCTCCGCGCTTCTCGCCAGCAGCGTCGTATCAACGCCGACCGCGACGAACAACGCGCCCGCTTCCAGATAACGCCGCGCGGCCGCCTCATCCGCGCTCAGAATGCCCGGCGCCTTGCCGGCCGCCTTGATCGTCCGGATCGCGCCGTCGATCGCGGCCTGCACGTCCGGATGGCCCGGACTGCCGAGATGCCCGAGATCGGCCGCAAGGTCGGCCGGTCCGATGAACACGCCGTCCACGCCTTCGACACGCGCGATGGCATCGACCGCATCGAGCCCCGTGCGCGTCTCGACCTGCACGAGCACGGCCATCTCGTCGTTCGCGCGGTGCAGGTAGTCGCCGACGCGATTCCACCGCGACGCGCGCGCCAGCGCACTGCCGACACCGCGAATCCCGTGCGGCGGGTAACGCGTCGCGGCAATCGCCGCGCGCGCTTCGTCGGCGCTCTGCACCATCGGCACAAGCAGCGTTTGTGCGCCGAGATCGAGCACCTGCTTGACGATCACCGGATCATTCCAGGGCACGCGCACGACCGGATGAGACGGATACGGCGCGATCGCCTGCAGTTGCGCGAGGATCGTCGGCACCGTGTTCGGCGCATGCTCGCCGTCGATCAGAAGCCAGTCGAAACCGGCGCCCGCGACCACTTCGGCGCTGTACGGGTTCGCCAGCCCGAGCCACAGCCCGACCTGCGCGTCGCCGCGCGCGAGCGCGGCCTTGAAGACATTCGAAGGAATCTGCATCGCTCGCTCACTCGAAGTAGCACTGGATCGTCCCGAGCGGGCCGTAATCGACGCTGAACGTGTCGCCCGGCCGCGCCGCGCATGGCCGCGTGAACGAGCCGCCGAGCACGATCTGGCCCGGTTCCAGCGCGACGTCGAAGCGCGACAGCCGGTTCGCGAGCCACGCGACGCCGTTGGCCGGATGGTTCAGCACGCCGGCCGCAACACCGGTTTCCTCGACCACGCCGTTGCGCGACATGATCGCCGCGACCCAGCGCAGGTCGACATCGTGCGGCTTCACGGGCCGCCCGCCGATCACGACGCCCGCGTTCGCCGCGTTGTCGGCGATCGTGTCGAACACCTTGCGCGGCCGTTTCGTATCGGGGTCGATCGACTGGCTGCGCGCGTCGATGATCTCGAGCGCAGGCACGACGTAATCGACCGCGTCGTACACGTCGAAGATCGTGCAGTTCGGGCCCGCAAGCCGCTTGCCGAGCACGAACGCGAGCTCGACCTCGACGCGCGGCACGATGAAGCGGCCTGCGGGAATCGTGCCGCCATCTGCGAAAAACATGTCGTCGAGCAGCGCGCCGTAGTCGGGCTCGTCGATCTGCGACGTGTTCTGCATCGCCTTCGACGTGAGGCCGATCTTGTGCCCTTTCAGCGTGCGGCCTTCCGCGAGCTTGAGGGCCACCCACGCGCGCTGGATCGCATACGCGTCGTCGATCGTGATGTCGGGATGGTCGAGCGAGATCTGGCGGATCTGCTTGCGCTCGCGCTCGGCGTCATGCAGGCGCTGCGCGAGCTGGTCGATGATGGCGGGTTCGAGCATGGTCGGATCGGGAATGGGGTTCAGCCGGCCCGCTTGTAGCGGGCGTGGATGTTGTTGTGCTTGTACGAGCCGCTTTCGCTGAACTCGGTCAGTTCCATCGACAGCGCGAGGTAGCGTTTCGCGTACAGCTCGGCGAAATGCGCCTTGATCGCGTCGAACAGCGCGTCGCACGCGGCTTGCTTCTGTGCGTCGGTGCGGCCCGAGCCGATCTTCAGCGTGACGTGGACGAACGCGTCGTCCTCCGTGCCGTCGGCGACGCAGTAGTCGTGCAGCTCGATCGCGCGCGAGCGGATGCCGCCGGTCGGGAACACGCCGCCCTGCGCGATCAGCGTTTCGTTGATCGTGCGCAGCAGCGCGGGAATGCGCGCGTCGTCGCGGATGTTCGCGGTGTATTCGACGACGATATGTGGCATGGCAAATCTCCGGTCGATTGCGTGGTGGGCGACGACGCTCAGGGCAGCGGAAAAATCGCGTTGATCTGCCCGGTGCCCGAACTCGCGAAGTAGTCGGTGACGATCTCGACGGGCTTGTCGTAGCGATCCCAGCCGAGCAGTCCGAGCAGCATCGCCGTATCGTGCATGCCGCCTTCGCCGTGGCAATGCGTGTTGTACTCGGGCAGCATCGCGCAGAAGGTCTTGAAATCGCCCTGCTTCCACAGCTCGACCACGCGCAGGTCGACCTGCCTGAAGAATTCGCGGCTGATCTGATGAATCGACTCCTCCGGGCTGCCGTTGTCGTTGAAGCGGTGCGACAGCGACCCGCTCGCGAGGAACGCGACGTTCGAATCGCTTTTCTCGATCGCCTCGAGCAGCGCCTCGCCGAAACGCCGGCTTTCGTCGAGCTGATGCCACATGCACCAGCCGGCGATCGACACGACCTTGAAGTGCTGGTCGCCGTTCATGTAGCGCATCGGTACGAGCGTGCCGTATTCGAGTTCGAGGCTGTCGATCTCGTGCGCGCGCGTCGCGACGCCGCGCTCGCTGGCCGTCTCCGCGATCAGCCGGCCAAGCGCCGGGTTGCCCGGATACGCGTACTGCATGTCGCGGATGAAATGCGGCAGCTCGTTGCTCGTGTACGTGCCCGAGAACCGCGCATTGCAGTTCACGTGATAGCCGGCATTGACGAGCCAGTGCACGTCCGACACGACGATCGTGTCGACGCCGAGCGCGCGGCAGCGCTCGCCGATCAGTCGGTGGCCGCTGATTGCCGCTTCACGGCAGCCATGATGCCTGCCGGGAAATTCCGACAGGTACATCGATGGCACGTGCGTGATCTTCGCGGCGAGGGACAGTTTTCCCATCGTGAATCTCCGTTTGTTCTTGCGGCGCAACGACCCGCGCCTGTCACACGCCCCAGCGCGGGATAGGGTGCGAGCCCATCGAGATGCACACGTTCTTGATCTCCGCGAACACCTCGAAACTGTATTCGCCGCCCTCGCGCCCGGTGCCCGATTCCTTCACGCCGCCGAACGGCTGGCGCAGGTCGCGCACGTTCTGGCTGTTCACGAACACCATCCCGGCCTCGATGCCGCGCGCGAGGCGATGCACCTTGCCGACGTCCTGCGTCCAGATGTACGACGCGAGGCCGTACGCCGTGTCGTTCGCGAGCCGCAGCCCTTCTTCCTCGTCCTCGAACGGGATCACGCACGCGACCGGCCCGAAGATCTCTTCCTGCGCGATGCGCATCCGGTTGTCGACGTCGGCGAACACGGTCGGCCGCACGAAGTTGCCGTTGCGCAGATGGTCGGGCAGGCCTGCCGGCTTGTCCGCGCCGCCCGCAACTACGCGCGCGCCTTCCTGTTCGCCGATACGGATATAGCCCGTCACCTTCTCCCAGTGCTGGCGCGTGATCATCGCGCCGAGCTGCGTGGCCGGATCGGACGGATCGCCGACCACCAGGTTGTTCGCGCGACGCGCGAATTCCTGCACGAAGCGGTCGTAGATCGTGCGCTGCACGAAGATCCGCGAGCCCGCGGTGCAGCGTTCGCCGTTGATCGAGAAGATCGTGAACAGCGACGCGTCGAGCGCGCGGTCGAAATCGGCGTCGTCGAAGATCAGCACCGGCGACTTGCCGCCGAGCTCCATCGAATACTTCTTCAGGCCCGCGCGCTCCATGATCCGCTTGCCGGTGACCGTACCGCCGGTGAACGACACCGCGCGCACGTCGGGATGGCGCACCAGCGCATCGCCGGCGGTCGCGCCGTAGCCCTGCACGACGTTCAGCACGCCGGACGGAATGCCGGCCTCGAGCGCGAGCCGGCCGAGCTGGTCGGCCGTCAGCGGCGACAGCTCCGACATCTTCAGCACGGCCGTATTGCCGAGCGCGAGACACGGTGCGGTCTTCCACGTCGCGGTCATGAACGGCACGTTCCACGGCGACACCAGCGCGCACACGCCGACCGGCTGGTACAGCGTGTAGTTCAGCATCTGGTCGTCGACCGGATAGGTGCGGCCGTTCATCTGCACGCACACTTCCGCGAAGAAGTTGAAGTTCTCGGACGCGCGCGGAATCAACTGCTTGCTCGTCTGCGCGATCGGCAGGCCGGTGTCCTGCGTCTCCAGCGCCGCGAGCATCGGCACGTTCTTCTCGATCAGCTCGCCGAGCTTGCGCATCAGCTTCGCGCGCTCCTTCGCGGGCGTGTTCGCCCACTTCGGGAACGCTTCCTTCGCCGCGCGCACGGCCGCGTCCACTTCGGCCTCGCCGCCCGCCGCGACGTCGGTGATCACGTCGCCCGTCGCGGGATTCAGCGTCGTGAAGGTTTCGCGGCTCTCGACTTCGCGGCCGTCGATCCAGTGCTTGATGGTCATGCGTTCTCCTTGGGCGACGGGCTCAGCCGGCGCGATAGTAGTCTGCTTCGCCGACGATCGTGTTCACGAGCCGGCCGATCCCTTCGATTTCGGTCACGACCTCGTCGCCCGGCTTCGTGTCCGCCAGCCCCTCCGGCGTGCCGGTCAGGATCAGGTCGCCCGGCGAGAGCGTCATGAAGCCGCTGATGTGCTCGATCAGCGCCGGCACGTCGAAGATCATGTCGCGCGTGCTGCCGCGCTGCGTCTCCCGGCCGTTCACCGTCGTGCGCAACATCAGGTCGCCCGCATCGCCGATCTCGTCGCGTCCGACGAACCACGGCCCGAGCGGCGTGCAGGTGTCGCGGTTCTTCACGCGCAGGTTCGGGCGGTAGTAGTTCTCGAGGTAATCGCGAATCGCGTAGTCGTTCGCGACCGTATAGCCGGCCACATAGTCGATCGCCTGCGCGCGGCTCACGTTGCGCGCGGGCCGGCCGATCACGACGGCCAGTTCGCACTCGTAGTGCATGTGGGTGGCGTCCGCCGGGCGCACGGTGCGCGACCGGTGGCCGATGAACGTGTTCGGCCCCTTCAGGAAGATCAGCGGCTCGCTCGGCGCCTTGAATGCGAGTTCCTTCGCGTGGTCGGCGTAGTTGAGGCCCAGCGCGAACGTCGTGCGCGGCGCGACGGGCGGCAGCCATGCGACCCCATCCTCGGCGACCACGCGCCCCGTATCGAGGCGGATCGTGCCGTCGCCGGCCGGTTCGGCCGCATGCAGTGCGCCGTTGTAGATCACGCGCGCCGTCTTCATCGTGTTTCCTCCGCAATCAGCGTATGCCGCAACGTGCCGATGCCGGCGGCGGCGATCTCGATCGTGCTGCCCGCGCGGGCGCGCGGTGCGCCCCCCGCGACGCCGAGCAGCAGCACATCGCCCGCGTCGAACGACATGAAGGCCGTCACGTCGGCGATCAGCTCGCGCACGGAACGAATCAGCGTGGCGGTCGATACGGATGCCGCGACCTCGCCGTCGATCCGCACGGTCAGGCCGATTGCATCGAGATCGGCGAGATCGGCAGCCGGCACGATGGCAGGACCCAGCGGGCAAAAGCCGTCGCGGCACTTGAAGCGCACGGCCGGACGGTAGTAATCGGGATGCGGCACCGACACGTCGCTCGCGAGCGTGAAGCCGTGTACATGGTCGAGCGCCTGCGCGGCCGGCACCCGCGTCGCGCGCCGGGAGAACACGACGGCCACCGACGCGCCGATCTCCAGCGCGTCGACGCCGGCCGGCACGACGACGGCCGCGCCGTCGGCCGCATGCGTGTTGGCCGGCTTGATATAAAGGATCGGCGCCTGCGGCGGGCGGCCGTAAGGCGGCGCGTTCACGGCATCGCCGAGCGCGTCGAGCGCCGCGCGCTCGTTGAGCAGCGCACCGTAGACGGTACCGATGGCGACCGGCAACGGCGGCGCCCCGGCGGTCGTGCAAGACAGCTCCATGCGTCATTCCCCTGCCGCGCGTCGCGGCGCATCGTCAATAGTTAATATCTTAAGTAAACAATCGGGCGCTGGCAACCTCGATTACCCTGAGATGCGAAATTCATCACCTTCGGCTGTTAAGATTGATGCGTCCCCGTCCTCTGCCCACCTCCGATGAACCGTACGCTCGACCATCGCAACTTGGCCATGCTGCTGCTCGAGGCCCGCGAAACGCTGATGGGCCTGTTCCGCCCCATTCTCAAGGAATTCGCGCTGACCGAACAGCAATGGCGGATCATCCGCGTGCTCGACGGCGAACCGGCGCACGCGCTCGAAGCGGGACAGATCGCGCGACGCTGTTGCATCCTGAGCCCGAGCCTCACGGGCGTGCTGGAACGGATGGAGCGCGACGGCCTGATCACGCGCACGCGCGCGCAGGAAGACCAGCGCCGGCTACTGGTCAGCCTGACGCCGCAAAGCAGGAAACTGGTCACGGAAATCGGTCCGCGCATCGACGAGCAATACCGGCAGCTCGAGTCGCGCTTCGGCCAGGACGGCCTCGAAGACATCTACCGCGCGCTCGACCGGCTCATCGAACTCGGCGGCAACGCGTGATGACGGCGCCCGCTCCCGCCAGTCGCGGGAGCGGGCGCCGGTGCCACGCGGGCGGTCAGTGCACCGCGCCGCGCATCAGCTCGGTCACGGCAACGCCGCGCGACGTGCGCATGCATTCCTCGACGTAATCGATGAACGGCAGCGGCTCGAAATCGATTTCGTCGCGCACGCGGCGGTTGTCGAACACGCGATCGACCGTCGCGAATTCCGCGCAGCGCTGCAGCGCCCGGCCGATCACGCGCTCGAGTGCCGGATCGGGCCGCCCGAGCACGTCGCGCACCACGAGCGGCAGCTCGGCCGACGCGCACGCCGCGTAACGCGGCGCGCCCGTCATCCCCGCCGCCTCGTCCATCGCGCGCACGATCTGCGCGACCTGCGGCGCCTCGTCGCCGGCCGACACGTGATAGAGGTCGTGCGCGAGCGTCGGCTTGACGGCCAGCAGCATCGTCGCACGCGCCACGTCGTCCACCGACACGATGTCGATACGCGTCATCGGCCGCGCGGTGAAGCGGCGCGCGGCATGCGCAAGCCGGAACATCCAGAACGAATTCGGCGCGGGCCGCGTGCCGAGCACCGTGTGGCCGACGACGTGCGACGGCCGCACCACGACGAGCGGCAGCCCAAGCGCGCGCAGGCGCTGCTCCGTTTCCGCCTTCGCGTGCAGGTAGTCCGCCGCGAGCACCGCGCCCGGCAGGCGTTCGTCGTGTTGAGCGACGTCGTTCGCCGCGTCGCCCGCCGTCTCTTCCTGCACGATCCCGCCGCGGCCCGCATGCGCGTAGGCCGTGCCGACGTACACGAAGCGCTGCAGGCCCGGCGCCCGCGCGAAGCGTTCGGCGAAGCGCACCACATCCGCGATGTCCGCCTGCAGGTGCACGCCGTCGGCCGGCGACGCATGGCCGGCGCAGTGAATCACGTGCGTCGCGCGGGCGAGACGCGGGGCGTCGGCGCCCTGCCATACGTCGCCGAGCGCGCCGACGATCACGTTCGCATCGGTCAGGCGCGACGCCCAGTACGGCGCAAGCCCCGCGCGCAACGCCGCTTCGCGCAGCCGCGCGACGGCATGGCCGCGATCCTGCGCGCGAACGACGCAGACGATGCGCTCGAGCAGTCCCGCATTGACAAGCGCCGTCAGCACGGTACTGCCGATGAAGCCGGTTGCGCCGGTCAGCACCAGCCGCCCGACGTTCGCCGCCGCGACCGGTGCGCTGGCCGGCGACACGAGGCTCGTCCGCCAGTTGAGCGACAACGCGGTTTTCCAGATCAGCACGATAGTCTCCTTCGAAGAGTCGGCCGGGCGGCGTGGCGCCCGCGGTTGCGGGCTGCGCACGGCTCGCCGGCCGGGCCGGGGCTTGACGCGCGCCCCGGCAGTCCCGATCGGGCGTGCGGCCCGCGATCGCGTCGATCGCGTCTCTGGCACGAGGCGGCGGCAGCCGCCGAGGACGGGCGTCCGCGGCACAGGATCGGGAAGCTCCCAGTGTGGGGCCCGACCGCATGCAAGTCTGTCCCGAAAGTTTTGTGAAAGTGTGCCGATTTGTACGCGATTGTCGGAGTGTGTCGCTCCGGCAGCATCGCCAAAACGACGAAACCTCCGGTCGGGCTGCATTCGGGCGGCATCGAATTGCGTCGGTCGGCCCGGTTTCGGCGGCGGCCGGCGCGCGACAGATCGACGCGGCCCGCTGCCACGTCATCCCATGTCCGGACCGTCGCCCATGCACGCTCGAACACCGCCATCGCCGGTGACGCCTGCGTGTGCGTGCGTCTACGGAGCAACCATGAATCGTCAGACGTCCTTTCATCCGAAACCGCAATTAATTCATTACGGTTTATTGCGGATTATCACTTGCGTTTCACACCAGTCTATCTAGACTGTTCAAGTCAAATCGGTCGAATGCGTCATTTTCCAGGAGACGATGCAATGCGCCTCACTATTCGAATTAACGGCAGCGAGTCGGCAACCCGGCAATCCTTCGCGGTACTGTGGGTCGATACCGACGAGAAGCTGTGGTCGCGCGAGGCACATCAGGGCATGGATCTTCCGAGCTGGGGCAAGGTCCGCGACGTCGAGGGCGCGATGGCCCTCTGCGCGGCCGACGGCAGGAATGCCGTATGCCAGTTGAAGGGGCTGTCTTTCGATGCGACACGGCGCGAGCAGGGCCCCGCCGTGCTCGCCGGCAATCATCCCGGCGCGTGGCGGCTGCAGGCCGTCGATACCTGCACGACCCAGCCGGAATACCAGGAATTCATTTCCGTCGACCGATAGAAATCATTGACGTGAATCGTCTGCGGTTTTCGGGTTTATTCTGGTTCCTGTGATATTCATTTCGATATTCAGCATCAACGGCGCCTCCTTTCGAGGCGTTTTTCATTTTCGGGTTTAAAGAAATAACCGGAGACCGGGCAATTGATCGCGCACCGGCGCGATCGGAATCGACCGTCCCGGATCTCGTGCACCCGGATCGACGCGCAGCGGATCGCCCGTCTTTCATCGTCTGCCGCTTCGGCGAAATTCCGCTCCCGCCTCGCCTCTGCGCCCCTTTCCACGCTTCGCCGGGTGGCCGCCGCATGCTTTTTTTCGGGGCCGGAACACACTTTCCCCACACGGGGTTTACTCATTTATTACAATCGCATTATTCAGACTGACTCGCCGCCGCCCGGCGGCCCGACCCGGCCATTGCATGAGCGTGAAAAAGAAGACCCACCCCGCCGATCCGTACGCGGCCGCAACCAAGAATCCGATGCTCGCGTCGCGCCTGCCTATGTGGCGCTCGAAACTGATCGTGATCGTCGTGTTCCTCGCGTTCGCCGCGCTGATCGTGCGCGCCTTCTGGGTGCAGGTCGCGAACCAGGATTTCTACGTCGGCCAGGGCCAGAAACGCTACCAGCGCACGATCGAGCTCGACGCGATGCGCGGGCGCATCGTCGACCGCAACGGCGCGATGCTCGCGGTCAGCCTGTCGACCTATGAAATCTGGGCGAACCCGAAACAGGTCGCCGATATCGACTACCCGCAGATCGCGAAGCTGCTCGACATGCCGCTCGCCGAGGTGAAGCGGCGCCTCGGCCACGACCGTACGTTCGTGCTGCTCAAGCGGCAGGTGGACGCGGACACCGCGGGCAAGCTCGACAAGCTCGCGATCGACGGCGTCACGCAAATCGCGGATTCGAAGCGCTTCTACCCGGAAGGCGAATCGGCCGCGCACGTGGTCGGCTTCACGAACGTCGAGGACAAGGGCCAGGAAGGCGTCGAGCTCGCGGCGAACACGCGCCTGTTGGGTACGTCGGGGCAGCGCGAGGTGATCCGCGACCGGCTCGGCCGCATCGTGTCGGACACGCGCCCGCTCGTCCCCGCGCAGCATGGCGCGACGATCGAGCTGACGATCGACCGCCGCATCCAGCAGCTCGCGTTCAGCCAGCTCAAGGCGGCCGTGGTCGAGAACAATGCGGTGGCCGGCAGCGTCGTCGTGCTCGACGCGCAGAACGGCGAGATCCTCGCGCTCGCGAACTACCCGACCTTCGACCCGAACGATCGCGCGCGCCTCACCGGCCAGCAGTTGCGCAACCGCGCGGTGATCGACACGTTCGAACCGGGCTCGACGATCAAGCCGCTCGTCGTCGCGCTGTCGATCGACGAGCGCAAGGTCACGCCGAACACGATCATCAACACGTCGCCGGGCACCTACAAGATCGGGCCGGCCGTGATCCACGACACGTCGAACCACGGCTCGCTGACGGTATCGCAGGCGCTGCAGAAGTCGAGCAACGTCGCGCTCGCGAAGCTCGCGCTGAACCTGCCCGCCGAAACGATCTGGAACAAATACCAGGAATACGGGATCGGCCGCGCGCCGGAATTGACGTTCCCGGGCGTCGCATCGGGCCGGCTGCGCGGCTACAAGCGCTGGCGGCCGATCGAGCAGGCGACGATGGCGTACGGCTACGGCCTGTCGATGTCGCTGCTGCAGATCGCGCAGACCTACACGGCCTATGCGGGCGACGGCACGCTGCACCCCGTGTCGCTGCTGAAGAACGGCACCGACCAGCAGACGATCGACGCGCATCGCGGCCACCGCGTGACGTCGCCGCAAACGGCCGCGTCGATCCGCTCGATGCTCGAGATGGCGGTCGGCGAAGGCGGCACGGGGCGCCGCGCGCGCGTCGACGGCTACCGGATCGGCGGCAAGACGGGCACCGCGCGCAAGCAGGTCGGCGCGACCTATGCGAAAGGCAAGTACCGCGCGCTGTTCGCGGGCATGGCGCCGATGAGCAACCCGCGCCTGATCGTCGCGGTGATGATCGACGAGCCACGCGGCAAGGGGTACTACGGCGGCACGGTGGCTGGCCCGGTGTTCGCGTCGGTCACGAGCGGCTCGCTGCAGTTGCTCGGCGTGCCGCCCGACGCGCCGGTCGAGCCGGAAAAGCCGCAGCCGGCCAGGGCGGTTGCGCCGCAGAAGACGGTCGCCGCACCGAAGGCGGCCGTCGCGCCGAAGACGGTTGCCCCGGCAAAAACGGCTGCCGCGCAGAAACCGGCCGCGCCGGCCAGGACGGCGGCGGGCTGAAGCGCCGCAGGAACCGACACGCGAGACGTTCGACTGAAACTGATCGGCAAGGCGGCCGGATTCGAACTTCCTCGGGCCTACCCAAAATCAGGTTCATCGCAGTAAGCCGTGGAAGTTTTGAGGGCAATTGCGTAACCTGACACCTGACTTTAGAACGAGTTATGCACTTTGAAGGATCCGCACGGCATGAACGAGCATGCGCATGGCGAAGACGACGAAGTGCAGACCAGCCAAGGTCCCCGGTAATCATTCGTAGTCCCGGGCAAGCCGCCGAATGCTGTCTGCCCAACCGAAACTGCATTCGACGCGGCAGCAGTACAAAGCTTTTTTTGCCTCCGGTAGTTTGATGACCTGCAACTCGATGCCTTCATCGCGAGCGGCTTGAGCAAGCATCTGGCCCGTGTGACCTTGATCTGGGAAGGCTAGTTTCACCGTCATACAGCGGACTGAGCTTCCCCTGAAATTTCGCCTTCCAAGAGGTCGTGTATAAACTCGGCAGAAAGGAAGGAAATCAGAGATGTTCAAGGCACCAAAACAGGTGTACACGGCGGAGTTCAAGCTGGCCGCCGCGCAACGGGTCACGGATGGCCAAGGAGTGGCCGTGGTGGCCCACGAGCTGGGCATTTCGGAGCAAAAACGCTTCGCAACTGGGTGAAGGCCGAGGCGTCGGGCAGGCGTGTTCGAATCGCTCCGAATTTCCGCGGCCACTTCTGATTGACCCACACAATGGACTTGGTTGTGATTCAGCCGCGCTCGTAACTTACTTCAGAAGGTAGTCGGTAATGTAAAGGGCGGCTGTCGTGACGAGAATTGCGCTCCCCCACAGCGCCCACCTCCTCAATGTCCATCGCTTCCACGCAATCGCGTTGAGAACGCCAAACGCAACCGCCGGGCCGCATAGGTACGCGAACACAAACGAACCGGCCCACCAAGACGTACGGCACTTGCCTAGCTCATTGCAGCCGGTCGCGATGTGGTCAGGTTTTGCGACGTGGGCGTGGCTGAACGTATACATGAAAAACCGTGACACGAACAGGCCGAAGACCAAACCGCATAGCGCTATCGTGATTCGCTTCACGTTAGATATGTAAGACGCGCACGCCAACGAACGTTAGCAACCACTGCGCAGCGATCGCAATCGCCAGGTATCCGGCGATCGCGGCTGGCGTACGGCGGCGAGCGAACAGCACGAAGCCGATCGCCCCGAAGATGATCGGCGGTCCGAATAGGTAAGCGAGCAAAGAGATTGTCGAATGAAGGGTTGTGGCGCAAGCATCGACCCCGCCGCCACATTCTCCGGGGTGCGGAGTGCAGAGTCGATCGAAAGCAGAACACAGGCGCGTGTCGATCGCCGCCCACACGACAACGCTCACGAGTCCGACGATCGCAAATCCAATTGCACCGAAGAAGCGCCGCATCACTTGATTTCCCAAAAGAGGATTTTTTTTGAATTGCGCAGGTCCGACCAGCCGATAAAGGTTCCCGGGAGAAACGATTGAAAGCCGAGCACACGACTAAACGTCGCTACCGCGTCCGGGGCACTGCTGACAGTTAAGCGTGATCCGTTCCATAGATCGATGTGCCCGCCGCTTGCACTCTCTGTCGATTCGCCGCTGCGTGTCCAGTATCGCGAGAACTGAATGATACCGGTACGCCCTTTGACCTTCGATTCCCAATCCGGGCCGGTGATGTTTTCGGCCTTGGGGAGACCGGGGAACGGTTGTAGCTGCAACCATTCACCCAACTCGTCGGCACGCGTTGCGGTCGGCTTGCCATCGAGCAAGATGCGGCCGATTGTCTCGGCGCCGGACATGGGTTTGACGGTCTTTGCATTGAATGACTTCATGCCGACGCCGACGCGATGAAGTGTCACGCTCACCCGAATCGCGCATTGGTTTGTGTACGCCGGGTTGTCGTACGGATTGCCCGAAGGGAAGTTATCCCAAAGCTCTCTGAACGTAACGGCTGTTAGCGGCACTTCTTTCTCTGAGCCTTGCGTGTTGTTCGAACGGATTTTGACGGGCTTAGGGTGTGGCATGCATTATTCTCCGTGTTGTTTCGCGAGCGCGTCATCGCCCCAATAGACGGTGTAATCGTCGGTGCTGTCGCCGGTGTGGACACGAGGAAGTTGGCCGCTCGCATCAAGACGCCCGAAATGCACGCGCCCATCCGAAGTTTCGATGTAGTACGGCATGCCTTCCGTCGCATGCTCGGTTGCCCTCACGCACTCATCGAACGCGCCTTTCTTGATCGATGCGACACCACCCGTTGTCGTGCGGCTCGAAACGACTTCCCCGAGCCCCTTTAGCCCGTCACTGCACCATGCTTCACCGGCAAGTGATGCCATGATGCGCGGGGGCGTCGAGCAACCACACAGCACGATGTCTTGGTCGAGTGCAACTTCCCCCTGAAACTTGAGCCGATACGGACCGCCCGCCTTTGCGATGATGCCGGTGCTTTTACACGCGGCGCAGAACGCGTTACCGCCAATCAGCGCCGCTTGATGGCCGTGAACAAGAAACGGTGGCCCACTATATGGCTGAATTGTCCCGCCACTCGAAAGACTATCGCCAACAACAGCAATTCTTCTATTCATCCGTTTGGCCCTCGCAGAAAATCATGATCTTAGCCGCGCGGCGCAAGGGGATATCTTGATATTGCCCGAGGGACTTGAGATGAAGGGTTTCAGCCGGCATTGCCACAAGGCCTCGCCTTGGGTAGGCGAGGCCATCGGTAGGATGCGGACAATCTCACCCCGTGACGGCGTTGTGCGGACCAAGTGGCCTTCCGGGCGTTAAAATCCGGCCCGGTTGAGAAAATTCGAAGCCGCCGCCCTGCCCGCCGCGCCGCATCAATGCGCAGCCGCCGCGACCGGCCTCGCCATCCTGCCGAGCACGTGCTCGGTCATCCCGCGCGCGAGTTCGGTCTCGCCCATGAACACGGTGCCGATGCCCTCGCTCGACAGCAGCGCGGCCTCGTCGCCGCTGTTCGTGCACAACACGACCTCGAGCGTCGGGTTGAGCGTGCGCGAGATCTCGACGATCTGCCGCACGTCGAACACGTCGGGCAGCGTGACGACCAGCATCCCGGCGCGCGCGATATGCGCCTGCACGAGCACGATCGGCTCGATCGCGTCGCCCGACACGGCCGCGACGCCTTCCGCGCGCAGCTTCTCGACGAGCTCGCGATTCTGCTCGACGACGACATAGGCGATCCCGCGCTCGTCGAGCGCGTGCGCGATCCGCGTGCCGACCTTGCCGTAGCCGACGATCACGACCTGCCCGGTCAGGTGCGTTTGCGGCGTCGACATCGGCAGCGCGGCGAGCGGATCGTCGCGCGCCTCGAGCTTGCGCGCGAACGCCGAATGCTTGCGGATCCACGCGAGCGCCGGATCGATCATCGCGAACAGCAGCGTGTTCATCGCGATCGAGATCAGCGCGACCGCCAGAATCAGGCTCTGCCCCTCGGCCGACAAAAGCCCGAGCGCGCGGCCGAGCCCCGCGAGGATGAACGAGAATTCGCCGATCTGCGCGAGGCCCGCGCCGACCGTCAGCGCGGTGTTCAGCGGATAGCGGAACGCGATCACGAGCGCGACCGCCGCGAGTGTCTTGCCGACCACCACGATCGCCGCGACCTCGATCACGTGCAGCGGCTCCGCGAGCAGGATCTTCGGGTCGAACAGCATCCCGACCGAGATGAAGAACAGCACCGAGAACGCGTCGCGCAGCGGCATCGTCTCGTCGGCTGCGCGCCGGCTGAACTCCGACTCGCGCATCATCATCCCGGCGAAGAACGCGCCGAGCGCGAACGACACGTCGAATAGCTTCGCCGCGCCGAACGCGATGCCGACCGCGGCCGCGATCATGCACAGCGTGAACAGCTCGCGCGAGCCCGTGCGCGCGACGAGCCACAAAATGCGCGGAAACACGCGCTTGCCGACCACCAGCATCAGCGCGATGAACGCCGCGACCTTCAGCATCGTGACGCCGAGCGTGCCCCACACGCTGCCGCCGGCCGCATGCGCGTCGCCGGGCGGCGTGCCGCCGAGCAGCCCCGCGACGGGCGGCAGCAGCACCAGCACGAGCACCATCACGAGATCCTCGACGACGAGCCAGCCGACCGCGATGCGCCCGTTGACCGTCTCGACGAGCCCGCGCCCTTCGAGCGCGCGCAGCAGTACGACCGTGCTCGCGACCGACAGCGCGAGCCCGAACACGAGCGCCGCACCGTAGCTCCAGCCCCACGTGAGCGCGAGCCCGCCGCCGAGCAGCGTGGCCACCGTAATCTGGACGATCGCGCCCGGCAGCGCGATCTTGCGCACCGCGAGCAGATCGCCGAGCGAGAAATGCAGGCCGACGCCGAACATCAGCAGCATCACGCCGACTTCGGCGAGCTGCTGCGCGAGCGACAGGTCGCCGACGAAACCGGGCGTGCCGGGGCCGATCACGATCCCGGCAAGCAAATAGCCGACGAGCGGCGGCATTTTCAACAGCGACGCGAGATAGCCGAAGACCATCGCGAGACCGAAACCGGCCGCGAGCAACGCAATCAGGCTGACGTCATGAGGCATCCCCCCTCCCGAGTTCTTGTAACTATTTAGTAAGGTTCAAGAATGGAAGGATAAGGGATGAGGCGGAAAAATGGCGCGCCGCCGCAAAAAAATCACGCGGTGGCGCGCCTTTGCGGGGTGCAACCCCGGCCTAATGGAAGGCGCCGCACGGGCTCGCCGGCGCCTTGAAGCGGGTCGGACAGACGGGGCTGGCACCCCGCCTCCCCCGTCAGCGCGACGCTTGCGGGAACCGCGCGCCCGGCGGCGGTTCGGGCCGCGTCGACGGCACGTTCTTGCGCAGCTTCGCGACCCGCGCGGCCGTCACCGGCGCGCCCGTGTTGCCCCAGCTCGTGCGCACGAAGTTCGACACATCCGCGACTTCCTGGTCCGACAGGCGCCAGCCGAACGGCGGCATCGTGAAGGTCGACGGCGCGGTGCGCGTGCCCTGCAGCGCACTGCCTTCCAGCACGACGTGGATCAGCGACGTCGGATCGTCGCCCTGCACGACCGGGTTGC
The DNA here is from genome assembly GCF_001883705.2 of Burkholderia catarinensis. GTDB lineage: Bacteria > Pseudomonadota > Gammaproteobacteria > Burkholderiales > Burkholderiaceae > Burkholderia > Burkholderia catarinensis. Next base: position 145,203 of record NZ_MDEQ02000003.1, on the reverse strand, counting down.
CGGCGAGCGCCGGGAACACGCGCGTGTAGCCGTGGCCGTCGCTGCGATGGCAGGCCATGCAGTTGTCGCGATAGACGGCCGCGCCCGGCTTGCTCGCGTCGCCGGTCTGCAGCGCCTTCGCGGCGGCCGCGTCGTACACGTGCGGCTGCTCGCCCGGCACGCGCGGCGGCAGCGTCTTCAGGTAGCGCGCGATCGCGTTCAGGTCGTCGTCGGTCATGTGCTGCATGCTGTGGCCGACCACGTCCGTCATCCCGCCGAACGCGGCCGTGCGCAGCGTGCGGCCCGTCTTCAGGAACTGCACGATCTCGGTGTCCGTCCACGTGCCGAGGCCCGTGCGCGGCTCGCCGCGCAGGCTCGTCGGCACCCAGCCGTCGATCGCCGCGCCGCCGGCCAGGAAGTCCGGGCCGTCCGCGTCGGTCAGCCCGCGCTCCTGCATCGTCGGCGCGCGCGGCGTGTGACACGCGCCGCAGTGACCGAGACCCTGCACGAGATACGCGCCGCGCGCGACCACCGGGTCGGTGTACGGCGCCGCGTCGAACGGCTTCGGCGACGGCGCGAACATCTTGCGCCAGATACCGAGCGGCCAGCGCATCGACAGCGGCCACACGATGTCGACCGCACGGCTCTCATGCTCGACGGGCGCGACGCCGTGCATGAAGTACGCGTACAGCGCCTTCATGTCGTCGTCGGTGAGGCGTGCATAGGACGGGAACGGCATGGCCGGATACATCGTGTCGCCGTTCTTGCGCACGCCCTCGCGCACCGCGCGCGTGAAGTCGTCGACCGTCCAGCCGCCCAGGCCCGTTTTCGGGTCCGGCGTGATGTTCGTCGAATAGATGCCGCCGATCGGCGTGTCGAACTTCAGGCCGCCCGCGAACGGCTTGCCGCCGCTCGCGGTGTGGCACGCGATGCAGTCGCCTGCGCGTGCAAGATATTCGCCGCGCTTGATCAGGTTCGCGTCGGCGGATTGGGCCGCGGGAGCGGCCGCCGCACCGGAAGCCGCCGCGGGCGCTGCCGGCTGCGCGAACGCCGTCGTGCCGGCAAAGCCGAACGCGGCCCAGGCTGCACCGGCCGCTAGTGCGCGCCGCAACGGGGAAATGCGGCGCGCGGCGAGGTGGTTCATCGTCCTCTTCATACGGTCACCAGCGGGGCGGGATTTTTCAGGTATTGCTCGCGGATCGCGCGCGCCGACCAGTAGGCCAGCGCCGCGATGATCCCGGTCGGGTTGTAGCCGATGCCCTGCGGTAGCGCCGACGCGCCCATCACGAACACGTTGTGCACGTCCCAGCACTGCAGGTAGCGGTTCAGCACGCTCGTCTTCGGGTCGGTGCCCATGATCGCGCCGCCGACGAGGTGGGTCGTCTGGTACGCGCGCGAATCGAAGTGCTTGCCGAGCTCGCGCGTCGACACGCCGATCGCCTTCGGCCCCATCGCTTCCGCGATCTTCTTCATCTGCCCGGTCACGTACTGCGCCATCTTGATGTCGTTGTCCTTCCAGTCGAAGGTCATCCGCAGCAGCGGCTGGCCGTACGAATCGCGATAGGTCGGATCGAGGTCGAGATAGACGTCGCGGTACGACATGTTCGTGCCGTGTGCGTCCATCGAGATCGTGTGCGCGTAGTTGTCCTTCACCGCCTTCTTCCACGCCGAGCCCCATTGCGGCGTACCCGGCGGCGTCGCGATGCCGCTGATCGGCTTCACGCCGGCCTGGTTCACCCACAGCGGCGAGCCGCCGACGAAGCCGAGCGGGCCGTGATCGAAGTTGTCCGCGTTGAAGTCGTCCACCGCGACGCCGTTGCCGCCCGCGCCGATGAACGGATTCGTGTAGGTGTCCTTGTCGAAGAACGCCTTGATCGTCGACAGGTTCTGGTACGCGAAATTACGGCCCACGACGCCTTCGCCCGAGATCGGGTCGTACGGCTTGCCGATGCCCGACAGCAGCAGCAGGTGCACGTTGTGATACTGGAACGCGGCCACGATCACCAGATCGGCCGGCTGGTGCACTTCACGCCCGGCCGGGTCGACGTAGGTCACGCCCGTCGCGCGCTTCTTCGTGTCGTCGAGGTCGACGCGCAGCACGTGGCACTTCGAGCGCAGCTCGAAGTTCGGCGCCTGCTTCAGCGCGGGCAGGATGTTCAGGTTCGGCGACGCCTTCGAGTACATGTAGCACGCGTAGCCGCTGCAGTAGCCGCAGAAGTTGCACGGGCCCATCTGCACGCCGTACGGGTTCGTGTACGGGCCCGACGTGTTCGCCGACGGCAGCCGGTACGGATGCAGGCCGAGCGACTGCGCCGCATCGAAGAAGCGCTGTGCCGAATAGGTATTGAGCTGCGCGGGCAACGGGAAGTTGTCGCTGCGGTGCGCTTCGAACACGTTGCCGTCGCCGACCACCTTGCCGCCGACCTTGTACGCCTGCCCCGACGTGCCGAACACCTTCTCGGCGAAATCGAAATGCGGCTCGAGCTCGTCGTAGCTGACGCCCGTGTCCTGGATCGTCATCCCTGCGGGAATGAAATTCTTGCCGTAGCGCTCTTCATAGTGGCTGCGCAGACGCAGCTCTTCCGGCGTGATCCGGAAATGCACGCCCGACCAGTGCAGCCCCGCGCCGCCAACCCCTTCGCCGGGCAGGAACGCGGCGAGCTGCCGGTACGGCAGCGCGGTGTCCTGCACGCCGTGCCGGATCGATACGGTCGTCTTCGACAGGTCCAGGAACAACTTCTTGCGGACGTTGTAGGTCAGCTCGTCGATCGTGTTCGGATACGCGCCGTCCGGATAGGTGTCGCGATACTCGCCGCGCTCGAGCGCGACGACCTTCAGGCCCGCTTCGGTCAGTTCCTTCGCGAGGATCGCGCCGGTCCAGCCGAAGCCGACGATCACCGCATCGACATGCGGCTTTTTCTCTGCGGCCATTAGCTGCGCTCCCCGTTGATCGAGACCGGGCCGTACGGATAGGGCTTGCCGCTCTGGTTGACGAAATCCATGAAGTCCGCGCGCGCACCCGGAAAGCCGATCATCTTCCACGCGGCCATGTCGTGATTTCCGCCGTGCACCGGATCGCAGAAGTAGCCTTCGCGCGTGTTCTGCAGCAACTGGCCGAAGAACACGCCGGGCGGCACGTCGTCGATCTGTGCGCCGCCCTTCTCCAGCGCGCCGAGCACGGTGTCACGCGTCGGCGCGTCGAGATCCGCGAACGTCTTGCCGTGGGCCTTCTCGCAATAACGGTTGACCGCCGCGATGCCGAGCCGGTAGATGTCGCGCGGTACCAGTTTCAGCTGGTAGCCGAGCTCCGGCACGCCCTGCTGGAACGGCCCCTGCATGTACCACGTCGCGCCGTGCGCATACGGCGTCTCCATCTGGCGGTCGATGAATTCGGGCACGCCCGATTCGAGCGCGCCGGGGCCTTCGGCGTCGGCCGGAATCAGCCGGTCGACGGCAGCCTGGACGAACGCCCATTCCTTCGCATCGAAGAAAGTCGGCTTGTATGGAGCACGTTCGGCGTTGGCCGATGCGGCGGGTGCGTTGCCGGCCGCCGTCGCGGACTGCGACGACGAGCGCAGGTCGCAGCCGGCGACCGACGCGATCGGCACGAGCGCGACCGACGTGCGCAGGAAACGACGGCGCGAGTTGGGTTTGTCAGGTGGCGTGGACATGGTCGGATGTTGATCGTTGGGGATCGGGGGCCGGACGCGCGCATTCCACATGCGCCGCGTGCGGCACGGCAGCCATGCCGCACGCGGCTGGCCGTCCTGTTCTTTCGGTGTTGCGAACAACCTCGATGCGGCCGCCGGCCGCGCAATCTGCAACGGTCTGCGACGGCGCCTTCATGCAGCCGCGCATCACGCCGATTCCGGCGGCGCTGCGCGAATCGACCTCTTCGCGGGTCTTATCGTCTGACAAATGCTGACATCAGCCTGCATCTGCCCGTCATCGCCCACGACCCTGATTCAACTTAGACGTCGCGTTCGGCGACGGCAAGCGCGACGATCACGACCCTCTTTCGAGCCGGGCGACGAGTGCCGCGAATTATAACTGGAACCGGTTCCATTGCTAGAAGGCTCAATGCAATTCAATGCATCGAAAATCGCAACAATTGAAAAATCCGGAAGCCGGAATGCGCAAGAAGGATGGCTGATTTGCCGGCCGATGCGCGCCGTGCAGACGATTGTTCTGCCGTGCGCATGGCGGGCGGCTGTCTCTTTCCAGCCACGCGGGGCCGGACGGCGGGTGCCGGTTTGCACGGCGGTCTGGTAGCCTCCGCATCTCATGACGACACGGAAAAACGAACCGTTGGCGCCCGACGCGACCCGTATCAGCAAATATCTCAGCTACCTGCTGCGCCACGAGCCTCAGGCCATCGGCCTGCAACTGGACCCGGAAGGCTGGGCCGACATCGGCGAACTGATCGCCGGCGCCGCACGCCACGGGCACCGGCTCGATCGCGCGACGATCGAGACCGTCTGCGCGACCAGCGACAAGCAGCGCTTCGCCCTCTCCGACGACGGTCGCCGCATCCGTGCGGTACAAGGTCATTCGACGTCCGTCGTGCAACGCCGGTATCCGGCCGCACAGCCGCCCGAGCGCCTCTATCACGGCACCGCGACACGCTTCCTGGATTCGATCCGCGCGCAAGGGCTGAAACCCGGCGCCCGTCATCACGTGCACCTGTCGCCGGACATCCGGACTGCGCTGGCCGTCGGCACGCGCTACGGCGTGCCCGTGATTCTCGAGATCGATGCGCAGCGCATGCACCGGCAGGGGCACACGTTCTTCGTCGCCGAGAACGGCGTCTGGCTGACCGACGCCGTGCCGGCCGAATGCCTCACGCCGATCGACACGCCTGCGCGCTGAACCGCGCGCTCACCACGGCCAGAACATCGACGCGATGGACAGCGCCAGCGCCGCGCAAAGCGGCGAGTAATACAGCGTGTCCATCCGCGCGAAACGCGACCCGCGAATCCGCTTGAAGAAGCCGACGTAGCGGAAATCGCCGACGGCCCGCACCGCGAAGATCAATGCGAGCGCAACGACCGCGAACGCGATCGTGCCGGGATACGCGTTCCGCCCCAGCCAGCCGGCACGCGCGGCGACCACGCATGCGCCGCCCAGCAGCGCCGCCGCGACGGCAAGCGTGCCGACGGCGGTCGGCCGCAGCAGCGGCTCGCCGTCCTGTTCCGGAATGGCCGCACGCTTGCCCAGCCGCCCGCCGAACGCCCAGTAGACGTGCACGAGCGCGATCGCGCAAAGCGTCGGCACGCTGAAATACGCACCGGTCATGTCGGTCGATGTCCTCGTCTCTTTGTCTCGTTGTTCTGCCGGAAGGGCTCCGGCACGCGGCCCCGGCCCGCGCCACGCATGACGATACCGAAACCCGGCAATGAATGCATTGCGACGTCCGGTCGCAACCCGTGGCAGCGCATGTTGCGATGCAGTGTGCATGCCCCGCCGCGCCGGCCGGCCGCTTGACTTCCCACCGCGCACTACTACGCTGTTATTCCAGTACTGCGGCCGGCCCTTGCACGATCGGGCGCACGTGTATCGTTCGCCGCGCGGCGCACCTGCACGACAACGATAACGAAGGCCATGGAGGCGAATCATGCTGATCGGTGTGCCGAAGGAGATCAAGAACCACGAGTACCGCGTCGGCCTCACGCCTGCCGGCGCGCGCGAACTGACGCGGCACGGCCATCGCGTGCTCGTGCAGCGCGGCGCGGGCACGGCGATCGGCCTGCTCGACAACGACTACACCGCCGCGGGTGCGTCGCTCTGCGACGGCGCCGACGAAGTCTTCGTGCGCGCCGACATGATCATCAAGGTCAAGGAGCCGCAGCCGGCCGAATGCGCGATGCTGCGGCGCGGCCAGATTCTCTATACGTACCTGCATCTCGCGCCCGATCCCGAGCAGGCGGCCGCGCTCGTGAAGTCCGGCGCCGTCTGCGTCGCATACGAAACCGTGACGGGCCCCGGCGGCGGCCTGCCGCTGCTCGCGCCGATGAGCGAGGTCGCGGGGCGCATGTCGATCCAGGTCGCGGCGACCCACCTCGAAAGCCCGCGCGGCGGCCGCGGCCTGCTGATGGCCGGCGTACCGGGCGTGCCGGCCGCGCATGTCGTCGTGCTCGGCGCGGGCGTGGTGGGCACCGGCGCGCTGCAGATGGCGGTGGGCCTCGGCGCGCGCGTCACCGTGCTCGACACCAACGTGAACCGGCTGCGCCAGCTCGACCTCGTCTTCGCCAACCGGATCACGACCATCTGCTCGAATGCGCATACGATCGACGAAGCCGTGCGCGATGCCGACGTCGTGATCGGCGCCGTGCTCGTGCCGGGCGCATCGGCGCCGCGGCTCGTCACGCGCGACATGATCGCGACGATGCGCACGGGTGCGGTCGTCGTCGACGTCGCGATCGACCAGGGCGGATGCTTCGAGACATCGCATGCGACGACGCACGCGGATCCGACCTTTGTCGTCGACGGCGTCGTGCACTACTGCGTCGCGAACATGCCCGGCGCAGTCGCGCGCACGTCGACCTTCGCGCTGAACAACGCGACGCTCGGACATGCGCTCGCGCTCGCCGACAAGGGCTGGAAGCAGGCAATGGCCGACGATCCGCATCTGCGCGCGGGCCTGAACGTGTGCGACGGGCACATCACGTACGAAGCGGTGGCGCTGGCGCTCGGCCTGCCTTATGTGCCGGCGGCCGGCGTGCTGGCGTGACGCTGACGCAATGACGCAATGACGCAATGACGCATTGACGCACGGCCGGCGGCACGCGCCACCGGCCGCGTTCACGCGCCCTTCGACCGGCCCCGCTTCGCCGCGCCGCCCGCGCCCATCGTGCGCGCCAGCAACGGCCGCAGTTGCGCGAGCGTGCGCGTGTTCAGCACGTCGGGCCGCGTGAGCCAGCCCCGTCGCGCCTGATCGACGCCGTACGCAAGATTATCGAGTTCGTCCGCGCTGCACGCGTCCGAGCCGATCGCCACCGGCACGCCGGACTTCGCGGCCTCGCGGCACCAGAAGTCCGCCAAGTCGAGCCGCCGCGGCTGCGCATCGAGCTCGACGAAGCAGCCGCGCGCCGCGGCCTGCCCGAGCACGCGCGGCACGTCGAGTTCGCATGCGTCGCGCTCGCCGAGCACGCGGCCGGTCGGGTGCGCGAGAATCGTGAAATGCGGATGGTCCATCGCGCGCAGCATGCGCTCGGTCTGCGCGTCGCGCGACAGGTCGAAGCCGTCGCGCACCGCGCCGACCACGAGGTCGAGCCGGCCGAGCATCGCATCGGGCACATCGAGGCTGCCGTCCTCGCGAATGCCGGCCTCCACGCCCTTGAGCAGCACGAAATCATCGAACGACGCGTTGACGCGATCGATCTCGTCGAGCTGCCGAGCAAGCCATTCGAAGCTGTTGCGGCCGCCGCCGGCATGCGGCGTCCGGTCGGTGACGGCCAGGTAGGCGAGCCCGCGTGCGCGCGCCGCGTCGGCCATCGTGCGCAGGCTGTCGCGGCCGGCCGATGCGTCGGTATGTGCATGCAGGTCGCCGCGGACGTGCTTGCGCTCGACCAGCGCCGGCAGCGTGCCGGCACGCGATGCGTCGATCTCGCCGCGATCCTCGCGCAGTTCGGGCGGCACGTCGTGCAACCCGATGGCAGCGTAGACCGACGCTTCGGTCGCGCCGGCAATCCGTTCGTCGCCGCGAAACACGCCGTATTCGTTGATCTTCAGTCCGCCGGCCTGCGCGATCCTGCGCAGTGCGATGTTGTGTGCCTTCGATCCCGTGAAGTAGACGAGCGCCGCGCCGAACGCTTCGGCATCGACGACGCGCAGGTCGACCTGCAGCCCGCTGACGAGCACGACGCTCGACTTCGTCTTGCCATGCGCGAGCACACGCGCCACCTCGCCGTAGCCGACGAATGCTTCGGCCACGGCAACCGGATCGCGTGCGGTGACGAGGATGTCGAGATCGCCGACCGTCTCGCGACGGCGGCGGAAACTGCCGGCCGGCACGACCTTGCCGACGCCTGCGACCGCGTGCAGGCGTTCGAGCAACGGCGTCAGCGATTGCGCGGCATCCGGCAACAGGAAACGTTGCGGTTCGCGCTGCAGGCGGTCGTCGATCGCTTCGAGCAGATGCGCTTCGGTTTTCGCGCCGAAGCCCGGCAGCTCGCGCACATGCCCGTTCTTTGCTTCGGCGCGAAGCTGTTCGAGCGAATCGACGTGCAGCGCGTCATGCAGCGCCTTGACGCGTTTCGCGCCGAGCCCCGGTACGTCGAGCAGCTCGACGATCGCGCCCGGCAGCGCGTGACGCAGCGTTTGCTGCAATTCGCAGGTGCCGGTCGCGGCGATCTCGCGCAGCTTCGCCGCGAGATCGGGCCCGATCGACGGAATCTTCCCGAGATCGTCGCCGTTCGCGATCATCGTCGGGATGTCGCGCCCGTAGTCGGCGATCGTGCGCGCGGCGTTGCGATAGGCACGCACGCGGAACGGATTGGCGCCCTGGATCTCGAGCATGTCGGCGATCTCGGCGAACACGGCCGCGCACCCGGCATTGTGGATCGGCATGATCGGCGTGGCTCCCTTCCACGTGGATGGCGCCGCGCGCGTGCGCGACGGCGTCTGCCCGCCCGGCGCCGCATGTCGACGCCGCCGGGCGCCCGCTTGTCATCGTACGCCGGCCGCGACGTCAGAGCGATGCCCGCGGCGGCGTCCCGTATCGTCGCTCGTAGAGCGACTGGCAATGCGTGCAGCGTTCGGCGGTCGGGCGCGCCAGCAGGCGCTCATAGCCGACCGGCGTATCGCAATCGATGCATTCGCCGTAGCTGCCGTCGCGCATCCGCTGCTGTGCGCGGCCGACCGCGCGCAGTTCGGTCAGTTTCATGCCGATCAATGCATGATCGACGTCGACGAACAGATCCGCGTTCGCCTCGTCGCCCTCGTCCGGCGCCGCGCCGGCAAGGTCCGCATAGGATTCCGACGCACGCTGGTCTTCGCTCGTGCGGATCTCCGCACGCAACGTCTGCTCGCTCTCGTTCAGCCGCTGTTTCAGCGTCTGCCGTTGTAATTGGTCGAGCGACATGGCCGTCTCTCCTGTTCCGGGTTCCGCGCGGAAAGTGCGGCGCGCGGTGAAACGCCGGTGCGCGGCGGGCAGGCAAGACCGGCGCCGCCGCGCCCGGATGTGCGCTCGATGCACGAAGAAGCACCGGACGCATTCGACGCAGGATAAACCCATTGAACACGCGTGTGTTGACTGGAATCAGCGTACCGGAGACGCTCGCGACACACTCGCGGAAACTGGGGACGGACGCGAAATCGTAACGGCGGCGCAGCCGCAGTGCAGCAATTCACCGCGCTGCCGCGCCGTTCCCTCGGCACACGGGAACCGGCGTCAGCCAGCGACATGATTGCCGGCATGGCGCATCGCCCATCTAATGATTCGCCATCCTCAGAAAGCATTACGCCCGATGAACCCTCGCACGATCGTCAGCACGATGATCTTCATGTCGAACCAGAAGCTCCAGTTCTGCATGTAGAAGAGATCGAACTTCACGCGCGCTTCCATTGCCTCGACCTTGCGCGTCTCGCCGCGATAGCCGTTCACCTGCGCCCATCCGGTGATGCCCGGCCGCACGCGGTAGCGGTACATGTAGCAGTCGATCAGTTGCCGATAGAAATCGTCGTGCTCGATCGCGTGCGGGCGCGGGCCGACGACCGACATCTGCCCGAACAGCACGTTGAAGAACTGCGGCAGCTCGTCGAGCGACGTGCGCCGCAGGAACGCACCGACGGGCGTGATGCGCGAATCGTTGCGCGACGCCTGCCGCACGACGCCCGGTTGCGCGCGATGCACATGCATCGTCCGGAACTTCAGGATGTCGAACTCGCGGCCGTCGACGCCTTTGCGGCGCTGCCTGAACAACACGGGCCCCGGCGACGACAGCTTGACCGCGATCGCCAGCAGCGACAGCAGCGGCAACAACGGAATCAGCACGCCGAAGGCGAACAGCCGGTCGAACGCGAACTTCGCCCACAGCTCCGGCGCGGAGCGCGGCGTAGTCGCGAGATTGATCGCTGGCATGCCGAGCACGTCGGTCGCCGAGCGATCGATGACCGCCATCTGCCGCACGTCGGGCAACAGCCGCAGCTCGACGAATTCGTCGCGCAACTCGCGCACGATGCGCTGGATCCGCCACTCGTGCGACATCGGCAGCGTGAGCCACACCTCGTCGATCTCGCCGCCGCGAATCATGTCGCGCAACGCATTCCAGTCGTCGATCACCGGCATGCCGCCGATGCCGCCCGCGGCGGCCTGCGCATCGTCATCGAATACGCACGCCGCCACAAAAGGGCCATTCGGCTCGAGCTGCATCCGCTCGATCGCAACGCGCCCGTACGCCGTTGCGCCGACCACGGCGACGCGGCGCTGCCGCGCACGCGGGTCGTCGCGCGTCAGCGCGAGCGCCAGCAGCACGGCGCGGCCGAGCAGCAGCGCCGCATCGCCGGCCAGCACCGTGCGTACGATCCAGCGTGTCGTGACCGTGCCACCGCGGTTCATGATCCACATCGTGCCGGCCACCGTCAGCACGCCCGCGCAAACGACCGCCACCATCGTCCGCGTCAGCACGCGAGCCCCGCCCTCCACACGGCCGCGCACGGTACGCAGGTAGCGCGGCAACAGCGCCACGGTCAGCACGCACAGCAGCGCGATCGCGCCGCGCTGCGCGTCGGACAGCTCGCGCCACGCCAGGCCCGACACCGCCTGCGCCGCGAGCGCCCCTGCCAGCACGAGCACGACGTCGGCCGCCGCGATCGCGGCGCGCCGCATCGCATTCGTTCCACCGGACATCGACTGCATCGTCACGCACCATGTGCCGGGAATCCGCAACGCCCCTCCGGCAGGCGGGCGCGAACCGGCGTCGGCCTGGCATTCCCGCGCGTGCCGAGCAACCTGCGATAGTCGGCGCGAATCAGGTCGTAGCATTCGCACGCGTGATGTTCAAGGCCGTCGCGGTCGAGCACCGTGATGCGGCCGCGGCGCTGCCGGATCAGCCCGGCTTCCTGCAGGTTGCCGGCCGCTTCCGTCACGCCTTCGCGCCGCACGCCGAGCATGTTCGCGATCGTCTGCTGCGTGACGGCCAGCTCGTCGCCGTCGATCCGGTCGTGCGCGAGCAGCAGCCAGCGGCAGAGCTGCTCGCTGACCGAGTGATGCCGGTTGCACAGCGCGCTGCGCGAGATCTGCGCCATCGCCGCCTGGCAGTAGTTGAGCAGCAGCCGGTAGGTCGCCGGCGACCGCTCGAATTCGGCGCGCATCACGCAACTCGGCACGCGATAGGCCATCCCGCCGATGCGGACCTCGACCCGGCTCGACGCCGCGGCGCCACCGACCAGCGTCGCAAGCCCGACCACCCCCTCGCGGCCGACCACCGCCACCTCGACCATCGCACCGTCCTCCATCAGGTGCTGCACCGACATCATTGCCGTCGTCGGAAAATGCATGTGGCGCATCGGCTCGCCGACCCGGTCGAGCATGCCGGCCTTGATCCTGACCAGCTCGAGATGCGGTGCGATGGTGCGGATGCTGTCCTCCGGGAGGGCATCGAGGATGGCATTCGCCGAGTAGCTCGAGTGAAGATGAAGCATATCTGTATCCCTTTTATTGTCCGCGCCGCCTGCAGCCGCGTGCACGGAACTCGTTATCGCGATGCGCGCCCGGACGTTGACAAAGGTTGCGGCCCACAACCCTGAATCCGACTGACCATCGGCATATGCCGCCGGATTGAGTCGGCCGTCCCGTTTCGACGCGCCAACCCGAATAAGCGATTTACGTGCCAATACATGCCTATCTTTAATATATGAATCACGCCCGATTTAGATCGCCCGAATAACCCGCCTCAAAACAAAAAAAGCGTCTCATTTTCGGACACTCTTCCTCGCGACAGACACAGCGCGCCATTCGACTGATCAATTCCCGCGCACCGAACAGAGCCATTCGCATCGGGCCGCGAGGCTTGTCATTCATATACTTACAGTCGATTTTCAATTGTTTCCGTGATGTTCCGGACAGCGCTTCACGGCATCCTCACGGTTCACACGCTCGTTTGAAACTGTCTCAAATTTGAATCGACACACTAATTTCAGGCTCTGTCTGCTATCGCACATATCTCATATAAGCCTTTGATTTAACTTGCAAATCGTCCATGCAGCGTTTATTTGTAAAATAATGTTCGACGTCCGTCAGGCACTTTCGCTGTACGATGCGCGGTGTTGTGCGATTGATTCCCGATCGACATTGAATGGTTGGCCAGCGTTTCATTCCACTTCCGGATGATTAAGTCCATCGAAATGAATCATCAAATCCGCATAACGTTTGAACTCGGTCCCAATCGTCAAACTTTGTGAAATGACGCAACGTGCAATTACCTGAATTCAATTGCGTGCTAGCCTTTTTGTCAGCATCGTCATTTAATTTTCGATGAACACAAGTCCGCACGATCGTGCGAATTCCCTTTTTCCGGGATATCTCAGCGACGACGCGTGACCGCCACCCTACGAGGATGTGCCGTGACTCACCAGGCCCCTGACGCCGTCGCGTACGCGAACGGCATGATCGAGCTTTCCCACAGCTTCGACGCCAACCGGTTTCTCGCGGCCATCGACCGCGACGAGCTCGCCACGCTGGTCCCCCACCTTCAACTCGTCCATCTGAAATCGGGGCAAGTGCTCTGCGAACCCGGCGAGATGCTCGCCGCGGTCTACTTGCCCGTCACGACGGCGATTTCGCTGCAGTACGTGTCGTCCGTCGGCATGACGCTGGAAGTCGCGGAAATCGGCAGCGAGAGCGTGGTCTGCGACGACGTGATCGGCGGCAGCGGCTGGATGCCCTGCCGGGCGGTCGCCTGCCGCGACGGCTTCGTCTACCGGCTCGACCGGCGCGTCTTCGCCGCCGCGTTCGACGCGTCGCCGGTGATCCGCCATCTCGTGTTCGTCTGCGTGCGGCTGCTGATGGCGCAGGTATCGCAGATCACGTTCTGCAGCCGTCATCATGTTCTCAAACATCAGTTATGCAGATGGTTCCTGCTCGCGTACGACCGGACGCGCAGCATCGAGATCCAGGTGACGCACAGCATGCTGGCGCAGATGCTCGGCGTGCGGCGAGAAACGGTCACCGATGCCGCCGGCGAAATCCAGAAGCTCGGCCTGATCCGGCAATACCGAAGCTCGATCGAGCTGGCCGACCTCGACGGCCTCGAAAAAATGTCGTGCGGCTGCCGCGCGATCGTGCGCGACGAGATGAAGCGCATCCTGTCGGCCGACTCGGGCGTGCCGGCCGCATCGCGCGCCTGACCGGATTGCCCCGTTCGGCGCGGCGCGTCGGCGCCCGGGGTCAGCCGTTTGTAGGGTGGCGAACAGAACGCCGTGTCTGCCAATGGTCTACTGATGCCGGACTGCCGGGGGGACGTCAGCGCATATCGCGCGTCCGCCCGAGCGGACGACACCACGCACGCCGGAGCAGCACGTGAAAAACGAAATCAGAACCATCCTGAAGCACGTCGCCCATCTCGAAGCCGCGATCGATTCGATCGGCGACGGGGACGACCTCTACGAAGCGGGCCTCTCCTCACTCGACACGATCCAGCTGATGCTCGCGATCGAGAAGCAGTTCAACATCGAGATTCCCGACGAGATGCTGAACCGCAACCTGTTCCGCAGCGTCGACGCGCTCGCGAACACGATCGCCACGCTTCAACGCACCGAGCATTCCGCATGAGCGCGCTGCTTCCCGAACTCGCGGCCGACAGCGAATCGCATCGGCTCGACGAGGCCGCGCATGCCGTCGCCCAGATCGCCGCGCAGCACGCGGACGCGGTCGATCGCGACGCGCGCTGCCCCGTCGAGGCGATCGAGGCGATGCGCGCACGCCGGCTGCTGGGCGCGATGGTGCCGCCCCATCTGGGCGGCGCCGGCGCGTCGCTGGAAGACGTCGCGTCGGCCTGCTCGATCCTCGGCCAGGCTTGCGCATCGTCGGCGATGGTGTTCGCGATGCACCAGATCCAGATGGCCTGCATCGTCAACCACGCGATCGACCAGGGCTGGCACAAGCTGTTCCTGCAGCAGCTCGTGCGCCACCAGTGGCTGCTCGCGTCGGCCACGTCGGAAGACGGCGTCGGCGGCAACCTGCGCGCGAGCCAGTGCGCGCTCGAAACCGACGGCGGCGAATTCCGGCTGCGCAAATCCGCGCCGACGATCTCGTACGGCGACTATGCGGACGGCATCCTCGCGACCGCGCGACGCGACGCGGACGCGCCGGCTTCCGAGCAGGTGCTCGTCACGCTGCTGCGCGACGGCTATACGCTCACGCGCCGCGGCGAATGGGACACGCTCGGGATGCGCGGCACGTGCAGCAATGGTTTCGAGCTCGACGCACAGGGCGCCGCCGTCCAGTGCCTGCCCGTGCCGTTCGCGACGATCGCCGAGGAAACGATGGTGCCGGTCTCGCACATCCTGTGGGCCGCGGTATGGATCGGCGTGGCCGGCGACGCGTTCCATCGCGCGCACCAGTTCTTCCGCGCGCAGGCACGCCAGACCGACGGAGCGCCGTCGCCCGCATCGCGGCGCATCGCCGAATCGCTCGCGCTGATGCAGGCGATGCAGTCCCGCGTCGACGGCGTGCTGCGCCTCTACGCGAATGCGTCGGCCCGCTCGTGGTCGGCCGGCATGGCCTGGGCCGCCGAGATCAACACGCTGAAGACCTATGTATCGACGACCGCGCTGGAAGTCGCGCACCAGGCCATGATGATCTGCGGGATGGCCGGCTACAAGCAAGGCACGCCGTTCAGCATCGGCCGACACATTCGCGACCTGCACGCGGCGCCGCTGATGATCAGCAACGACCGCATTGCCGCCAACACTGCGAGCCTGCTGCTCGCGCTGCGTCCCGCGACGCTGGAGAAACACACGTGAACGATCGCCTCGCCGCGCCCTCCGCCAACTCCGCCAACTCCGCCAACTCCACTCCCGCCGACGCACCGCTCGACCGCGCGGGCGTCAACCCGCTGCGCGACGCGCTGATCGACGCGGGCCTGCTGGTCTCGACCGGCATCCAGGGCCTGTTCGGCCGCAGCGAACGGTTCGAGCGCGTCGTGGAAGCGCTCGACGCGTTCGTCACGCGTATCGGCGCCGACCAGCAGGCCGAATTGCTGCGCTTCCCGCCGGCGATGAGCCGCCTCGAATTCGAGCGCAGCGAATACATGAAGAGCTTTCCGCAGCTCGCGGGCAGCGTGCATGCGTTCTGCGGCGACGAACACCAGCACCAGCGCGTGCTGCAGTGCCTCGATCGCGGCGACGACTGGACGGAAAACCAGAAACCGACCTACGTGGTGATGACGCCGGCCGCGTGCTACCCCGTCTATCCCGTCGTCGCGCGCGCGGGCGCGCTGCCCGCCGACGGCCGGACCGTCGACGTGTTCTCGTACTGCTTCCGCCACGAACCGTCGCTCGACCCGACCCGCATGCAGCTGTTCCGGATGCGCGAGTATGTGCGGATCGGCACGCCCGAGCAGATCGTTGCGTTCCGCGAGACGTGGATCGAACGCGGCACGCGGATGATCGAGGCGCTGCGCCTGCCCAACGCGATCGATCTCGCGAACGACCCGTTCTTCGGACGCGGCGGCAAGATCGTCGCGAACAGCCAGCGCGAGCAGAACCTGAAGTTCGAGCTGCTGATCCCGATCGAACACGACGACCGCCAGACCGCGTGCCTGAGCTTCAACTACCACATGGACCATTTCGGGTTGCTGTGGGACATCCGCACCGCGACGGGCAGCGTCGCGCACACGGGCTGCGTCGGTTTCGGCCTCGAACGGCTCACGCTCGCACTGTTCCGTCACCACGGCTTCGACCTCGACGCATGGCCGCGAGAAGTGCGCGACGTGCTGTGGGGCACGCCATGAGATTCGTGTCCCGCGACGGCGAACACACGTCGTTCGAAGACGTGCGCCACCGCGCGCGCCACTATCGGCCGCATCCGCTGCACAGCCAGGAGATGGTCTGGAAACAGACCAACTGCTACGTCGACATGTGGCTCGAGGTGCTCCGGTGGTGGGGCTTCAATCCATACGCGGCGCTGCCGTTTACGATCGCGCTCGATTTCGAGGGCGACCAGTTCACGTTCTTCAAGTTTCCGCACGACGAACTGGAACGGCTTTACGGGATCGTCGTGCAGGAGCACTCGATCTACGAGCCGCTCGACCAGCACATCGAGACGCAGGTCGCGCGCGGCCACCTGATGATCGTCGAGGTCGACGCGTGGTTCCTGCCCGACACGCGCGGCAGCAGCTACCGCACACAGCACACGAAGACGACGATCGGCATCGACGCGATCGACCGCGCGAAGCACCAGATCGGCTATTTCCACAACAGCGGCTACTACGTGGCCGAGGATTTCGACTACAACGGGCTCGTCGGCGGCAGCTCGCCGATGACGCTGCCGCCCTACGTCGAGTGCGCGAAGCGGCGGTTTGCGCCGCTCGACGAGCGCGTGCTCTGCGAAGCGTCGCTCGCCGCGCTGCAGCGCCACCTGCGGCGCCTGCCGGTCGTCGATCCGATCGCCGCATTCCGGCGGCAGTTGCAGACCGACGCGCGGACGCTCGCGGATGCGCCGCTCGAGCACTTCCATGCGTACTCGTTCAATTCGGTGCGGCAGCTCGGTGCGAACTTCGAACTGTTCGGCCATTACGCGCGCTGGCTGCAGGCCAGCGGCTGCGTCGGGCCGTTCGCCGAGATCCGCGCCGCGTGCGACCGCATCGCGTCCGAAGCGATGGTGCTGGAATTCAGGCTCGCGCGCGCCTGCGCGCGCGGCAAGGAAGAACGCGGCGACTCGACGCTCGAAGCGATCGAGGCCGCGTACGCGGATGTGGTCGCCTGCGCGCGGCAGATCGGCTTGCCGCTGCGGCACATGACGCCCGTGCGCAGCGCCGCGGCGCCCGTACCGGTCATGCGGTGACACGCACGCAAGCCCTGCCCGCGTGGTCGATGCTGGCGACGGCCGAGGGCGCCGCGCGGGAACCGCGCGACCTCCCGGCCGCCGGCGCCGGCTGGATCGCGGCGCCCGTGCCCGGCACGGTCGCGCAGGCGCTCGCGCTGGCCGGCCGGCTCGACGAAGCAGAATCGCTCGACGAGCGCGACCACTGGTACCGGATCGAGCTGCGCGGATACGGGCCGCGCGTGCTGCGCTTTCACGGCCTTGCGACGCTCGCGCAAGCATGGCTCGACGACACGCCGATCCTCCACTCCGACAGCATGTTCGTCGCGCATGACGTGTCCGTGTCGCTCGACGGCACGCACCGGCTGACCCTCTGCTTCCGCGCGCTCGCCCCGCACCTGCGCGACGCGCGCGCGCCGCGTCGCGCGCGCTGGCGCACGCGGCTCGCGGAGCCGGCGGCGCTGCGCACGATCCGCACGTCGCTGTTCGGGCACATGCCCGGCTGGTTCCCGCCGTACGTGCCGACCGGCCCGTGGCGGCCCGTCGACGTGCTCGATCCGGCCGACGGGCCCGTTCTCGTCGATTGCGACCTGCGTGCGTGCGTCGAAGGCGACACGGGCTGGCTCGACGCGGAACTGGCGTTCGCCGCGCCGCTGCCCGACACGCTCGCGGCGCGGCTGTCGTGCGGCGAACACCATGCGACGCTCGAACGCGCCGGCGCCGACCGGCTGCGCACGCGCGTCGCGGTGCCGAACGTGCGCCGCTGGTGGCCGCATACGCACGGCGAGCCGGCACTCTACGACATTGCGCTGCATATCGGCGACGAACGGCGGCCGCTCGGCTCGACGGGCTTCCGCACGATCGAGGTCGACGCCGGCGCCGACGGCAAGGGCTTCGGGCTGCGCATCAACGGCGTGCCCGTGTTCGCGCGCGGCGCGTGCTGGAGCAGCGCCGCGCCGCTCGCGCTGCACGCGGACGACGCGGCCTACGGCCACCTGCTCGGGCTCGCGCGCGACGCCGGCTTCAACATGATCCGCGTCGGCGGCACGATGACCTACGAGGCCGACGCCTTCCACGCGTGGTGCGACCGGCTCGGCCTGCTGGTCTGGCAGGATTTCATGTTCGCGAACTTCGACCATGCGCTCGACGATCCCGCGTTCGCGGACAACGTCGATCGCGAAGCCGCACAGTTCCTCTCGCGCCACGGCGCGTCGCCGTCGCTCGCGGTGCTGTGCGGCGGCAGCGAGATCGCGCAACAGGCCGCGATGTCGGGCCTCGGGCCGAAGCAGCGCTTCGTCGAGCTGACCGCCGACCGGCTGGCCGGCCATGCGGCCGCGCGCCGGCCCGACGTCCCGTACGTGCCCGATTCGCCCGACGGCGGCGTGCTGCCGTTCGCACCGCGCGAACGCGTGTCGCACTACTACGGCGTCGGCGCGTACCTGCGCCCGCTCGACGACGCGCGCCGCGCGGACGTGCGCTTCGCGAGCGAATGTCTCGCGTTCGCCAACGTGCCGTGCGACGCGGCGCTCGCCGAGCTCGGCTGGCCCGGCGTGCACGAGCCGCGCTGGAAGGCGGCCGTGCCGCGCGACCCCGGCACGTCGTGGGATTTCGAGGATATTCGCGACCACTATCTGCAGACGCTGTACGACGTCGCGCCCGACCGGCTGCGGCGCGAGGATCC
Organism: Burkholderia catarinensis; assembly: GCF_001883705.2. Lineage (GTDB taxonomy): Bacteria > Pseudomonadota > Gammaproteobacteria > Burkholderiales > Burkholderiaceae > Burkholderia > Burkholderia catarinensis. The sequence continues at coordinate 126,559 of NZ_MDEQ02000003.1, read as the reverse complement.
GGTTCGCTACTTCGAGCTGTCGCGCGCGGTGATCGCGGACCTGATGCGCGAGACGTTTTCCGAATGGCGTCGCACCGGCTCGCGCTGCGCCGGCGCGCTCGTGTGGCAGTTCCAGGACGTGATGCCGGGGGCCGGATGGGGTGTGATCGACGCCGCGCACCGGCCGAAGTCGGCGTGGCATGCGCTGCGCCAGGTCCTGCAGCCCGTGCAGGTGCTGCTCGTCGACGAAGGCTTGAACGGGCTCGACGTGCACGTCGTCAACGAGCGGCCCGCGCCGCTGTCGGCGGCGGTCGAGCTGGTCGCGCTGCGCGACGGCCGTACGCCGGTCGCGCGGGCCGGCTGCCCGGTGCGGATCGCCGCGCACGACACGGTGCGGATCGGATCGGCCGAGCTGCTCGGCCGGTTCTTCGACTGGACCTATGCGTACCGCTTCGGGCCCTGCGAACACGACACCGTCGTCGCGACGCTGCGCGCCGACGACGGCACGCTGCTGTCGCAGGCGTTCCATTTCCCGTCCCGCACGCATCCGGCCGTGCTGGCGCGCCGCGAACTCGGGATCGAGGCGTGCGTGTCGCGCACCGGCGACACCTGGCACGTCGACATCGACACGCGACACGTCGCGCGCCACGTGCAGATCGACGCGCCGGGCTTCGTGCCGCGCGACGACTGGTTCCATCTCGCGCCGGGCACGCCGGCGCGCGTCGCGCTCGTTCCGCTCGAAATGGTCGGGAAGCCTGCGCCCGCCGCCGATGCACCGCCCACCGTGGAAATCCGGGCGGTGAACGCCGCGCGCGCGGTGCGCGCAACGCACGCCGGTTAAAGCGACGCTCGCGGCTGCCGCAAGCCGCGAACGCCCTGGTCGAATCTCAGTCGGACGAGCCCGTGCCGCGCGGCCGCTCGATCCCGTACGCCTCCATCCAGCGATACAGCGTCGCGCGCGACACGCCAAGCTCGCGTGCCGAAGCCGCGATGCGCCCACGTGTGCGCAGCAATGCGGTTTCGATCGCCTCGCGCTCGATCGACTTGCGGATGTCGGCCACCGACGGTGACGCCGCATCGAGACAGTATTCGAGTTCGAGATCTCGCGCGGTGATCAGGCGCCCTTCCGTCATCACGACCGCGCGACGCACGCGGTTGATCAGCTCGCGGACATTGCCCGGCCAGTCGTGCTTGTAGAGTGCCGTGATCGCATCCGTCGAGAAGCCGCGCACGCGGTGACGCGCGTCGCCGCGGAAGCGTTCGAGCATGTGGTGCGCGAGCAGTTCGATGTCCTTGCCGCGCGCGCGCAGCGGCGGCTGGTCGATGCGCATCACGCACAGACGATGGAACAGGTCCGCGCGAAAGCGCCCTTCCGCCATCGCGTCGCGCAGGTCGACGTGCGTCGCCGACACGATCCGGACATCGACCGGCACCGGATCGCTGCCGCCGAGGCGATGAATCGAGCGCTCCTGCAGAAACCGCAGCAGGCTCGCCTGGCTCTCGTGCGGCAAGTCGCCGATCTCGTCGAGCAGCAGCGTGCCGCCGTTCGCCGCCTCGACATAGCCGATCTTGCGCGCGTTCGCGCCGGTAAACGCACCGCGCTCATAGCCGAACAGCTCCGATTGCAGCAGGTGCGGCGGAATCGCGCCGCAGTTGACCGCGACGAACGGGCCGTTGCGCCGCTCCGAATGACGATGGATCGCGACGGCCGTCAATTCCTTGCCGGTTCCCGTTTCGCCGAACACGAACACCGGCGCGTCGGTGCGCGCGAAGCGACGCACCGTATCGAACAACCGCAGCATCGCGCTGCAGGTGCCGACGATGCCTTTCTCGTCCGTTTCGAGTTGTTCGCGGTCGCGCGCGAACAGGCATTCCATGCCGTATGCATGGCCGACCGTATCGGCAATCCGCTGGTGCGACGCGGGCAACGTGACATAGTCGAAGCAATAGTCGCGAAGCAGCGCGCGCACGTTCGGCGAAGCGGTCTGGCCCGCGTCGACGAGCGCGACCCAGACGACGTCGCGCATCGACGCGCAGGTCGACGCGATGCTGCCGATCGCATCGGCGTGGCCGCCGCTCAGGTCGAGGATGCCGCAGGTGATTTCGCCGGACGTGTCGCGCAGTTCGTTCGCATGCGCGACGATCGATACCTTCCAGTCGCGTCGCGACAGTTCCTTTCGCAGCATGACGGACGGCGACTGCGTCCAGTAAATCAGCGGACGCTGCCCGTTACCGCTCTCCCTGCCGGCGCTCTTATCGCGCGTTATTGGCATATTCATAACCGAACCATCACTTTCTCCACTCCGCGAACCGTTCGCGTGCGCTGCGGCCGGCGGCGCATGGCCGCCTGTCCGCGCTGCGTTTCCGCAGCCTTGGCGAAGATCGAAACTGCACACGGCGAGAGCCCCGGAGGTCGAGCCGGATGTCATCCGGCCTCGTTGTCATCGAACTCGAACGGAACGCGGGGCTGCGGGAGCCACGACGTTCCGGCTTTGATGCGACCCGCCGTCAAGGCGGGGCGCGTCGGCAGACAGGATGCCGTCCACATGTGCGTCATGTCGTACACGACAGTTGCGCCCGATGCTGAACCGGATGGCCGCCAACCCGCTCCCGGAATGACCGCCGCATTTCATCCGTTCCTGAATCTACACCCCGTTTCGAGATGGTCTTGTTACCAAAAGCTAAACCTGAATCAGCCGGTTACGCCACCGGCCGCACCGCACCACGTGCCTTTGACCACCGAGATTTGATTATCTACGACCATTCCCGTCAATCAGTGGCAAATATTACTTTTCCGCAAGACGGGTGCCTCCGATTGCCCGCGATTTCCGCCGAAATACCCGAAAAAGACCGGCACCGCGCTCCGCGCATCGCATAATCGCGCGCACCGACGAGCGGCCGCATCGTGTCGTAACGACGCGCGGCCCGCTCGTCCGTTACATGCCGTAATTAACCGCACCACGTCGTGCATCGCGTTCGCAGTGCCGACGCACCGCGACACGCGTGCCGCTCGTGCAGGCCATTCTCCGGCGAATCGCCGCGGCGAAGCATGAAATTGCTCGTGCCGACACTCGACTCCCGCGGCGCGGCATGCGCCGTCCGACACAAGGCGCGCGAGCACGTCGCGATTGTGCCCGGTGTGCCGTCGGCACGCATGCGGAAACAACGACCGATCGCCGCGGTAGCGCATGCGTGCGAACGGCAACGGACGGATGAAGGATACGCGCGCCGCGCCGGCACGCACGATCCCGAAGGCATTCGACGATGCCGCGGACATCGGTGTGCGCCATGCACCGATCGTGTGCGCGAGCGCGCGCCCCGCGCCGCCATGCACGACCGGCCCGTCGTGAACGATTGCAATCTCCAAGTCCTGCCCCGAGTCCTTATTCACATTCGATGCTGGCTGGCCGCGCATCGCGGCGAGCCGCCAGGAAGGATCAATTATGAAAAAGCACCGGCCGCGGCAGTGTGTGCTACCGCACATTGCGGCGCTCCCGTGACGGGCGCGCGGCCGCGCATCCCGCGGCCGCCGCGCGAATCCGGAGCGTGAGTACGCTTTCGAACAGACCGGTGCACCGCGCATCCGGATGATGAAGATCGCCTCACCGCACGGAACGATCGCGTCCGTGCGGCACGGCGTGCCGAAGGCATCACGCGAGGACAGCATCATGGAATGGCATTGTTGTGAATTCGAACATCTGAGCGCCGTCGATCTCTATGCAATCCTGCGCGCGCGCAACGCCGTGCTGGTGGTCGAGGACGCGCACACGCATCTCGACATCGACGGCAAGGACGCGGGTGCGCTGCATGTCTATGCGAGCGTGCGCGACGGCGACACGACGGAAGTCGCGGCCTACGCGCGCATCCTGCCCGGCGACGACATCGATCCGGACGTCGTGATCGACAAGGTGCTGACGAGCGAGAGCTGCCGCGACGACGACACGCTCGAGCGGCTGATCGGACGCGCGCTCACCGCCGCGCAGGCCGCGTGGCCGGACGCCGCGGTGCGCACGCACGTCTCCGCACCGCGTCAGGCGTTCTACAAACGCTTCGGATTCCGCAAGGCCTACGGGCCGTATCTCGAACAGGGCGCGCCGTTCGTCGGCCTGGTCCGGTCGGCCGACCGCGCCGCCGGCGCGCTGCGTCACCTGCTGTCCCGGGCCGTTTCGGCTACCCTGCCGCGCAATGACGACACGCGTGCCGACGGCCGCGCGCACCACCGGCTGCCCGCCGATACCGGAGCCAACCGATGACTCGAACCCTTCGCCCGGTTCCCGAACCCGATCTGCCGCGCATCCTGCCGGTGATCCTCGCCGGCGGCTCCGGCACGCGGTTGTGGCCGCTGTCGCGCGAGCACCATCCGAAGCAGTTGATCGAACTCATCTCCGACGAGTCGCCGCTGACGGGGACGGCTCGCCGCCTCGACGGCATCGCCAGCGCGTTGCTCGACGACACGCTGCTGTTGGTCTGCGGCGAACAGCACCGCTTCATGAGCGCCGCGCAAGTCGGTGGACGCGCGGCGCCCGCCCGCATCCTGCTCGAACCCGCCGCGCGCAATACGGCGCCGGCGCTCACGTTGGCCGCGCTCGACGCGAACGTGCTCGCGGACGATCCGGTGCTCGTGGTCATGCCCGCCGATCACGCGATCGTCGACGTCGCCGCGTTCCAGGATGCGATCGGGCGCGCGGCGCGCTATGCGCAGGACGGTGCGATCGTCGCGCTCGGCGTGCTGCCGCGCCGCGCGGAAACGGGCTACGGCTACATCCAGGTCGGCGAGCCGCACACCGGCCGCCAGGGCGGGCAAGGCGGCTACACGATCGGCCGCTTCGTCGAAAAACCCGACACCGCACTCGCGGAGCGCTACCTGCAGTCGGGCGACTACTGGTGGAACAGCGGGATTTTCGTCACCCGTGCGTCGGTGTGGCTGAAGGCGATCCGCGCGCTCGCGCCGGACATCCATGCTGCGTGCGAAGCCGCATGGCGCGCGGGCGTCGCCGAGTATCCGTTCTTCCGGATCGACGCGACGACGTTCGACGCGTGTCCGTCGGACTCGATCGACTACGCAGTGATGGAGCGCCTCGCGTGCAATCGCGAACTCGGGATCGAGGGAATCGTGGTGCCGCTCTCGGCGGGCTGGTCCGATGTCGGCACGTGGGACGCGATCTGGGAAATCATGCCGAAGGACGATCAGGGCAACGTCGCGCGCGGGCCGATCGTGTTAGAGGATACCCAGGACAGTCTCATCCGCTCCGAGGGGCGACTGGTAGCGTGCGTGGGGATGAAGGACGTCGTCGTGATCGAGACGCCCGATGCGGTGCTGGTCACGAACAAGCACGACGCGCAGCGTGTGAAGAACATGGTTGCGCGCCTGAAGACGGCCCGGCAGCCGCAGGTGCATGAGCACCGCAAGGTCCAGCGACCGTGGGGCCACTACGATTCGATCGACATGGGCGAGCGGTTCCAGGTGAAACGGATCGTCGTCGAACCCGGCAAGCAGCTGTCGCTGCAGATGCACTATCACCGCGCCGAGCACTGGATCGTTGTGCGCGGCACCGCGAAGGTCACGCGCGGCAGCGAGACGTTCCTGCTCAGCGAGAACGAATCGACCTACATCGCCGTCGGCGAGGTCCATCGCCTCGAGAATCCCGGCCGGATTCCGCTCGAGATCATCGAGGTGCAATCGGGCGACTATCTCGGCGAGGACGATATCGTCCGCTTCGATGATCGATACGGGCGCCCCGTCGTCGAGACCGCGCAGTTGCGGCCGCCCGCCCCGCTCGCCGCGCGCGAACCGGTCGATGAAACCGCGGAACGCGACGTCGTTCGATAAGCGCGTACGGACCACCGCGGCGTACTCGTCGACGACGGGCGCCGCCGCACGAACGACGGTCGGACGCCCGATCGGCGCGGGTTCACCGCATGTCGCGGCCGGCTCGCGGTCCACGCGCCGCGCGATCAATCGATGTGCCCTTTCGACCAGCGCGCCTGCCTGACGGACTCCCGCACGTGCGGCAGCAATGACGTATCCGCGCCGACCGCGTCGGTCGCGGCCGACAGCGACTGACTCGCTGCGGTACACGGCGCGCCCTTCGCCGAGGGCGCCGCTGGTCGGCCGGCCGCGCAATCTTGCGCAGGGCCGCGCCGGACCTGCATTCCCCCGATCCCCGACAGCTGATTGTCCGCGAGCCGTACGCCCGACACGTTTCCCCACAAGCGAATGCCGTCGAATCGCGCATGCGACACGCGGTTGCCGATCACGGTCACGCGCGACACCGAACCCGACCACGTGCTGACCTCGATCGCCGCCTGCTGCGTGATCGGGCGAGGGTCGGTCCGGTCCGTCGCGGTCTGGATATCCGCGATCACGTTGTTCTCGACCCGGATGTCGGACGAGCCGGCAGTCCGGTTGCTGTCTTCCTGCGCGACGAGAATTCCCGAACTGACCTGCACGTTACGCACGCTGTTGTTCGAAATGGTGACGTTCGCTCCGCCGACCACCGTGACGCCCCGGCCCCACGGGTTGCCTTCCAGCGAGTTGCCGGTAATCAGCACGTTGCGCGTCAGCACGCCCTCCGCCTGGTAGCTCACCACGGCTATCATGTCGTCGCCGGTGCCGCGCACGACGTTGCCCTGCACGAGCACGTTGTGCGAACCGTGCGTCATGTGAATGCCGTCCGCCAGCGTCGACAGCACCTCGTTGCCGACGATCGCGACGTCCGCACCGCCGAACACGAAGATTCCGCCACCCGCGCCGCGGTCGATGACGTTGTCGAGCACCTGCACGTCGCGCCCAGTCACGACGACCTTCGACGACTCCGGCGTCGTGAGGCGCGTCGTGCCAGTTCCCGTCAGTCGAAACCCCACGAGCGTCGTGCCGTCGCCGCGCAGTTCGATCGCCTGGTCGTCCGGGACTGTGGCGATCAGCGTCGCGCCGTAGCCCGACACCACGACATTCGGCTGCCGCACGACCAGCGAACGACCGACGACATAGCGACCCGGCGCGAACACCAGCCGCTGGCCCGGCTGCAACGCGTCCAGCGCGCGTTGCAGCGCGTCGGCCTGATCAGCGGCATCGGGGTCGGGATGAACGTACGCGTCCGGTACGTTCGCATGAAGCGCGCCCGGTACGGGTGTGCCGGGTACGGCCACGGCGAGCCCCGGCCACGACAGCCCGCCCGCCATGCACATGCCGGCGAGCACGGCGCATGCGCCGGACAGGCATTGCGATCTACGCATATCGAATCGATTCCCTGGAATGACTTGGCGCACGTCGATATGCGCGCGCTCGGACCGCTGCGTGTCACGGCATTCGCGGCTCGCGGCCGGTGCCCGGGTAATCGGTGCATTGGCAGCGATGCCGTCGACCGCGGACTGCGGGGCACGCCCGCGAAATCACCGAAGCCGCCGAAACTGACGACGCGATACGTTTGATTAGATCATTCAATCCGGACGGGCTTCTGTGCGTCAGCAGACCAAAATATCCGGCACCGCCGCGACGCAACGCCGCGTGCCAATCGACGATGCGTTGCCATGGCCTGAAACGAATTCCCGAACGGTACGCTCGCGAACTGAGCGCCGATGCGCGATCCGTATCATGGCCACCATACGACGTGGCCGTGCTCCGTCACCGGCGGGCGATCCCGGCGCGGGCCGATCCGGACCGCGAATCCTGGCCACCCGAAAGACGCCGGCCGGCTGCGCCCCACTGCAACCCGTCGCCGTGCGACACCTTGCGGCGCCGATCGAGCGCATGCCGAATCCCGACAACGACGCCGCAAACTCCGACGCGCACCGCGCCGGCAGTCAATGCGCGACGCGGGATGTCCGGATCGTCCGCGCGCCGCTCGTCCGAAATTCGCTCATGACCGACCTAACCATCGCTATCTGCAACTACAACCACGGTGCGTACCTGCGCGACGCGATCGATTCGGCGCTTGCGCAAAGCGCGGACGGCGTACGCGTGCTGGTCGTCGACGACGGTTCCACCGACGATTCCCGCGACATCATTCGCTCGTACGGCGAGCGCATTGCGGTGGTCTTCCAGGAGAATCGCGGCCAGGTCGCCGCATACAATCGCGCGCTCGAGCATGTCGCGACGCGCTACGTGATCCTGCTCGACGCGGACGACCTGCTCTATGCCGACGCGGCCGCACGCGTACTGACCGCGTTCGCATCCGGCGATTTCGTGAAGGTGCATTTTCGGCTCGACGTGATCGCGCGGGACGGCGCGCCGACCGGCGCAAGCGTGCCGCAGTCGGCGGTCGACACGGATTGCGGCCGCCTGTTGCGCGCGGGCTGGCTGTACCCGTCGCCACCCGCGTCGGGCAATGCGTACCGGGTCGATGCACTGAAGCGCATCTTTCCGGTGCCCGTCACCGCCGATAACATGCACGGCGCCGATTTCTATGCGATCTATGGGATCGCGCTACTCGGTGCAGTCCACATGATCGACGCAACGCTCGGCGGCTATCGTGTGCATCAGCAGGCGGACGCGAGCCAGGCCGATGAAGCGGCCTCTGCCGCACCGGCCCTCGCGCTCACCAATTCGGAGGACGCCGCCACGGGCGCGCTGAAGACCGAACGCCGCTGGTCGATACTGCGTACGCTCGCCGGCACGCGGCTGCACGAAGCGTTGCCGATCGCCCCGCTCGATTTCGCCATCGAGAAGGCGCGCTTCGCGAGCACGCTGTACCGCGCGCCGCTCGCCCGGCGCTGGCGCTGGTTCCTGTACGAGTCCGGCCGCTACTGGCATACCGTGCTGCGCAATCCGTTCTGGCGCCCGTCCAAGAAAGTGGCCGTCGCCGGCTTGTCGCTCGCATGCCTGCTGCCGTCGTCCACGCTCAGCAACCGTGCGATTCGCTACCTCTCCAATCCACTCGCCCGTGTGCGCAACCCACCTGCGCCTCGAGCCGATGCCCGATGAACGCCGCCGGGTCGGAACTGCAGTCGCCGAATCGCTTCTTCGGTAAGCCATCGCACCCAGTACTTCGGGCATGCGCTGCACAATGGTTCGGACCACTGGATGCACGCGCCACGACAGACATTCTCGGTCGCTTGACCTCGAGTCGTCGTGGCCGAACGCCGGTATCCGATGTGTCGCCGGATCGACCCGGCATGTGGAACGCGGCGCTTATTCCTGTCGCAGCGTCGCTGCCCCGGGAAATACCTCGCCGGCGGTCGGTTTCATCCGTGATCACGGCATCGCTCGGGACAGCGTCGGGCCGATAGCATCCCGGCCCGGACACCCCGGCCGCGTCACCCGATCGTAGGACTGAGCACGGCAGCATGGATCCAATGGCCACGACTGGCATGCATTTACCAATTAGGAATGCATAGTTAATTGAACCGGAAGTTGCACCTGCGCGACTCGCCGGCGACCTGACGATTCGCTGGCCACCCATCTTCACGATGGGCGACGAAAAGCGCGATCGAATCGCTAAACATGAAGATGACCAAAGAAAAGATCGTTCATATTGCCGAAGCGTTTGGTGGCGGCGTGCTTTCGATGCTGACCCTTCTCGCGAACCACGCGGCGGCAACCGGCGTCGACGTGACGGTATTGCATTCGATCCGACCGGAAACTCCGACCGATTTCTCGACGCTGTTCCGGCCCGAGGTGAAGCTCGTCTACGTCGACATGGCGCGCGAAGTCAGCGTCAAACACGACCTGCGAAGCCTGCGCGCGCTGGTCAGAAACCTTCGCGACTGCAAGCCGACCGTGATTCATCTTCATTCGTCGAAGGCAGGCGTGCTGGGACGGGTCGCCGCCAGGATCGCCGCCCCGAATGCGACGGTCCTCTACTCGCCGCACGGACTCTCGTTCCTGCGCTGCGACGTTTCCCGCATGAAGCAGTTCGCCTATCTGAGTTTCGAACGAATCGGGGCTCGCATCGGTGGAACCATCGTGGCGTGCTCGGGCAGCGAGCTCGCCGAGATCAATGGAAAGGTCCGGGCGAAATCGGCGGTACTGGTGGAAAACGGCGTCAACGTGGCGGAGATCCCGCCCCGTCGACCGCGTGACGATCACAAAGTCGTCATCGGGATGAGCGGCCGCGCGTCGTTCCAGAAGAACCATGAAGCATTCGTGCGGCTCGCCGACCAGTTGCATGGCGCCGACTTCGAGTTTCTGTGGATCGGCGGCAACGCCGCCGAGATCCCGGATCCCGACCAGCGCCGCGCCGTCGTCTGCAGCGGCTGGGTGACCCGCGCTCGCGCGCTGGAGCTCACATCGGAACTGGAGATCTATGTCCAGACCTCACGCTGGGAAGGTATGCCGGTCGCGCTGATCGAGGCCCAGGTTGCCGGCATACCGGCAGTGGTGACGGACGTCGTCGGCAATCGCGACGTGGTGATTCACGGCGTGACCGGCTACGTCGCATCGAACGCCGACGAGATGGCCGGTTATTTGACCACGCTCCGCGACGACCGGCAGCTTCGCGAGCAAATGGGCGCGGCAGCCCGGAAACGGGCGTTTCAACGGTTTTCGATGAACGCGATATTCCGGCAGTGGCATGCCCTCTACGGACTGGACATCGGCGAGCCTCGTGTCGACACCCGCGACTTCACGCCGATTGCCCCGGATCACGTCAAAGCCTGATTCCGATTCCGCTATTCAATTATTGACATGATCGCTTTCAAAAAACCGAAACAACTCGTGTACAACGGCCGGTTCACCACGCAGAAAACGACCGGAGTGCAACGAGTCGCACGCGAGTTGATCGCCGCCCTGATCAAGGTTCAGCCTCACGATCCGGTGACCGTCCTCGTACCTCCGCATCCCGGCGTCGCGGTGAGCGGCGCGAATACGGTCAAGGTGGGCTTTTACAAGGGGGTGGTTTGGGAGCAACTGGTGCTTCCCCTTTTCGCGCGCCGCGGCCGCATCGTCAATCTCAGCAATTCGGCGTCCATTTTCATCGGCAACCAGATCATCTACATGCATGATGCGGCGGTGTTCGACACGCCCGCGCATTTTTCCCGGGCGTTTCGGGTGTGGTACCGAATCATGTTCTGGATCCTGGCACGAACCTCCGCTTGCGTGCTGACCAACTCCTATTTCTCGCGGGATCGCCTCGCTCATCACTGCGGCGTTTCCGTGGAGAAGATCTGCGTCGTGCCGCTCGGTGCGGATCACCTCGATGCGCTGGAGCCGGACACGAGCGTGCTCGAAGCACATTCGCTGACGCCTGGCCGCTTCGTGCTCGCGGTCAGCAGTATGAATCCCACCAAGAACTTCGGCCGGCTGATCGCGGCATTCCGGCAGATCAACGATCCTTCGGTCGACCTCGTCATCGTCGGGATGCAGAACACCGTCGTGTTCGGCAAGCAGGATCATGTCTCGGCCGCGGAGCCGAACATCAAGTACGTCGGCTATATCAGCGACGAGCAATTGAAGGCGCTGTATCAAAACGCGGCCTGCTTCCTTTACCCATCGATTTACGAAGGCTTCGGCATACCACCTCTCGAGGCGATGCGATACGGCTGCCCGGCGGTCGTCGGAAAATCCGCGGCCTTGCCGGAAGTCTGCGCCGATGCGGCGTTGTACTGCGATCCCTATTCGCTGGACGACATCGCGGAGAAATTGCGGAACCTGCTGGATTCCGCCGAGCTCAGGGCCGAGCTCAAACGCAAGGGAAGCCTGCACGCGGAGACATATCGCTGGAGCCGAAGTGCGGAAATGATGACGGAGATATTCGAGGGGCTGTAGTGAGAGGCCATACGGGTGTCGGGCCTATACGCGCGCCGGACCCCGCTTTGCATCGAGTCGAACGCCGCCACGAGTATCCGCGGCGACCCACGGTCGTCCAGCGCACTGTCTTTGGCGTCGGCCCTGCATAGAGTGAAGTAATTCATCTGATATCACTTCAGGCGCGGTCCTCACGGGCCACCCGCCCTTTCGTTATGACTGCACGCGAAACCAGCCTCGACGTCGCCCGCGGCGCAGGGATCATTCTTGTCGTATACGGGCATGTGCTGCGTGGGGCTGTCTCTGCGGATCTCGTGCCTGCGGGCGTGGCCGATGCTGCGTTCGCGTGGAACGATTACGTGATCTATACGTTCCACATGCCGTTGTTCTTTTTCCTGTCCGGCCTACACGTCTGCAGTTCGCTGCGCCGCGCGCCACACGGATTCCTGTGGTCGAAGGTCACGACCATCGTGTATCCGTACGTGCTGTGGTCGATCCTGCAGGGCACTGTGCAGATTGCGATGGCGTCGCATGGCACCAATCATCCGTTTACGCTGAATGATTTGCTGGCGATCGGCTGGCGGCCTTTCGCGCAGTTCTGGTTCTTGTACGCGCTGATGCTCTGCATGACCGGCGTCTGGGGATTCGCAAAGACTATGCCGGACGTTACGCGAACTCCGATGCCGGCGCACGTCCGTGGCTGGCTCGCCGGATGCGTGGGGCTCGGCCTGCTGCTCGGTACGGCCACACAGTGGGGCATCCTGTCGATCACGCTGATGAACGGACCGTTCTTCGTGGCAGGTGTCCTTGCAGCGCAGGCGTTGTCCGGCTGGCTCGAGCGCAACAGCGGACCGATCGCATGTGCCACCACGGCAGCTGCGTTCGTCGCAGCGGTCGTATTCGCCCACAGTTTCGGTAGCGCGACGAGCATCTGGGCGCTTCCTGCTGCGTTCACAGGCATCGCCCTGACGCTGCAACTCGCTCACCGGTATGCATTGCGACCGGCACGCGCAGCTTGGCTGGCGGCAATCGGCCGTGCATCGATGCCGATCTATCTGATACATATTTTCGTGATGGCCGCCGGACGCATCGTGCTGATGCGCGTCGGCATCACCGGCCTCGCGGTACACCTCGCGCTCGGCACGCTGACGGGCGTCGCAATCCCGATGATCGTCTATCGGGTCGCGTTGCGCACGGGGCTGGCCCGCGTTGCTGGCTTCCCTTCGTGGCCCGGACGCGGCACGGCGGTGCAAACGCGTGCGGCGTGATCTTCATCGAATCGGAAGCGGTCAAACGTGTGTAGATCGCATTGCCCAGTCCGACGCGAAAGTCGCGATGCCGGGCATCCGTGTATCAGGCGATCGGTCGTGACAAGCCACTGCCACCTGCGCGCCGAGGACGGCGTCACGTCGATTCGGCGGCATCGCCTGGAATAGCCGACGAAAAAGCCCAAATCGCGTCATCTACCGCGACCGTGTCGCCATCGGTTGCGTTGCTCCCCGATACCGGTTTCATTCCCGTCCCCGGGCATCGATGCAGTTCCGCCCGACACGGAAACATCAAGCCGCGACAATGCCCCCTTTCCGAAACATGGCGAGCTTTTCGACCGGCCTGCGTCGCATCTGCACCGAGCGTGGATGACGATGCCTACGTCGATTCCGACAGTCCAATGCAGTTAAGCTCGATGACGAAGCCGCCGCGGTGTCCGAGTGATTTCGGGTTCTACGGATAATCAGCCGATATCCGACACGCGCCCGGCTGATTGCAACGCCGCCGAGCGGCTCTCGCGCATGCCTGCCCCCCGGTTTCGTCCCGCCCGGCCCCTGAATGCTCGCCAGTCGGCGAGCTGCGTGCCGCGCGCGTCGCGAACCAGCGGAACACGATGATCGGCAATACGAGCGGCACGAAATTGCGCCCGCTGAACAGGTTTGGCGTACGCATGATTTCCATCAGAGACACGTAGAGCACCGCGTGCGCGCAGCACCAGAATCCGTTGCCGCTGCGCCAGCCCGCATAGCTACGACCAAGCAACCAGCCCAGTACGGCCCCATTGAGCAACCCGAACCACCCCCACTCGTAAAAGTAGACGAAGATGCCCGACGGATTATTGAATTCCGGGTCGGCGTAGCTGTTCAGGAACAGGTTGAAGCTGTCGCTTGAATCAAACCATGGCTGGAACGTCGCGCCGATTACCGGAAAGCGCATCAGCCAGTCGAACGTGAACATCGGATGACCCTGGCCCCAGCCGAGCACCGCCAGAATTCCGGCACCGTTGTTCAGCGACGTCGAATAGTACAGGCCGAGACGTTCTAGCGCGAAGTCGAAAATATTGTCGTAGACGTTAACGTAATAGGCTTCCCACGACCGGTTGTATTCGTTGGCGATAAACAGCGCGAACAGCAGCGGAATCGCCGCGTACGGCCCGAACGTCAGCAACCGCCACCTACCGCGCAGCCGGAATCGCACGACCATGAGGGCAAGCGGCATCACCATCTCGATCAACGCGAGCCGCTCGGCGAAAAGAAAGCTGCGCAGCAGTGTCAATACCGCGAGCACGACCATGTAGATCTTGTACCGGTTCAGGCCTTTCACCGGTGTCTTGAACACGTAGAAATAGAGCGCGACGAACGGCGCCGTTGCCTGCGTGAACGAACTCAGCCCCGTTACGCGACCGATCTGCTGAAGCAGATCATACGCGTTGGCCTGGCCATTCAGGAACTGCAGCAGCAACATCGGATGTGTAATGACGCCGCTCATCATCACGAGGTTGCCAAACAGCGCAAGCGCAAACACGAAATCAAGCACACGGGGCGACACTTCGACTGCCGCGGCCGGTGGCCCCCGCCGCGCCTGCACTTCAGTCGTCGCGAACCACGATGCCGCCATCACGACCATCAGGAACAACGCGCCGATGAACGTGTAGAAGCCGTCGAAATAGATTCGCGCAATCGCTTTCTGGTCGCCCAGCAGGCTGAGCGACAGCATCCCGTACAACGGCAGGATGAAAATCAGCACGAGACGCGCCGGATCTTCCCACCAATAGCCCGTATAGCCGCCTGCGGCCCCGCGCACGCGCGCCATCCTGCGCATCGTCGCCGGGCTCTGTCTCGACCCGGGCCCGGTGCCGCCCGCTCGCCGCGTCATGACGCCCGTTCCACCCGTTGCCGCGGCGCCACCGCTCCCGCATATCCGGATGCGGCCTGGTGCGTGTCCGTATCCGTATAGCTGTAGTCGTACCGCCCCGGCATGCCCTTGTAATCGTTCAGGATCACGCCGCGCACATCGATATGCGCGTGCTCGAGCCGGCGCGCGCTTTCGTCGAGCTCCGTCAGCGTCGTCACGCCGCTGCGCGCGACGAGGAACACGGTTCCCGCCAGGCGCCCGAGCACCAGCGCGTCGGCCACCGACAGCAACGGCGGAGCGTCGATCACGACCATGTCGTAGCGCGAGGCCATCTGCTCGATCAGTTCGGCGAGCGCGGGCTGCAGCAACAACTCGCCCGGATCGGGCACGACGTTACCCATCGCCATGAAATCGAGGCCCGGCACCACGTCGCGCCTGATCGCCTGATCGTGCCCGTGGGTGCCGGCCACCACGTCCGACAGCCCCGGCGTGCGGCTGTATCGGAACCGCTCGTGCAGTGCCCCCTTGCGCAGGTCGGCGTCGATCAGCAGTACGCGCCGTTTCGCGGCCCCGACCAGCGACGCGATATTCGCGGCGACGAACGACTTGCCGACACCCGTCGTTGGCCCGGAGATCAGCACGATGCGGTTCGACGCCTCCGGCATCGACAGTTGCAGCGCCGCACGGAAATTGCGCAGGCTTTCGAGCGCCGCATCCTGCGCGGCGACCGGCGCCATCGACGTGCGTTTGCCCCGCCCCGCGGCCTTCGCGTGCGGCTCGGCCTGTGCCGCGGCCGGACTGTGCGACACCGTCGCGAACACGGGCAGCCCCGTCGTCCATTCGATTTCCTCGGCGTCGCCGATCGTGCCGACGAAACGCTGCCGGACGATCACGATCGCCCCGCCCGCCAACAGGCCCACCATCAGCAAGGCGATCACCGCGACGCCGCGATGCGGACCGATCGGTTGTTCGGCAACTTTCGCCGTATCGACGATCCGCACGGTGCCGGTCTTGCTGGCCCGCGCGATAATCATCTGCTGGCGTGCGTTGAGCAGGTTCGTGTACAGCGCGGTATCGACGGCCACGTCTCGCTGCAGCTGCAGCACACCCTGTTCCACGGCCGGCAACTGCTGGATCTGCTTGCGCGTCGTGTCGAGCGAACGCTGCGCGTCGGCAAGCTGCACATCGACGGCCGCCACCGCCGGATGCTTTGGCATGAAGCGCGTCAGCAATTCTTCGCGCCGCTGCTGCAGCGTCTGCACGCGCGTCTCGATGTCGACCGACTGCTGGCGCAACGCCAGCGCCTCGTCACTCGTATTGACCGTGCCGTGCGATGCACGGAACGCATTGAAGCGGCTCTCCGCCTTTTCGAGTTGCGCCTTGAGCTGCGGCAGTTGCGCATCCATGAACCGAATCAGCTTGTCAGCCGCCTCGGCCTTGCGCTGCGTGTTCTGCGCCAGATACGCATCGCCGATCGCGTTCAGCACACGGCTGTCATGCACGGGATCAATGCCGTCGAGCGTCACGCCGACCATGTTCGACTGCTTGCCGCGCTCCGAGATCAGCGCATTCTTCTGCAGCCAGTCCGTCGCCTCCTCGTCGCTGTAGCGCGTCAGGTCGAAGCGTGCGCCGGGCTTGCCCGCCACGTCGCGCACGAACACGTCGATCGGGCCCTGCGGCGTCTCGATGTGCAGCGGCTGGCCGATGCGGCCCTGCCACACAGGCCCCTTCCGGCCGAACAGGCCCGTGAGCTGCATCGTATAGGCGCCGCCATCACCGACGATCAGCGCGAAACGCTTGCCGAGCAGGCGCTTCGCCACGTCGAAGGTCGGCACGTCGATGCGCTCGGTGCCGTATACGTAACCACCCGGCAACGGCGACGACAGTCCGTCCGCCGCGTTCACGAACCGCCAGCCGATCAGCGGCAGGTAATGCGGTCGCGCGTCGACGGACAGATTGGTGCTGTCGATCGCGCGGTCCAGCACCGCGCGGGATTTCAGCACCTCGATCTCGGTCGACGCGTCCGTCTTCAGATCGAACACCGACGACGGATCGCCGGGCGGCGACGTCGGCTTCGAATCGCTCGGACTCTGCTCGACCTGGAACAGGATGTCGGAGCGGTAGACAGGGGCCGCGCACAGCGCATACACGGCGCCGACGAGCGCACCCGCGAGCGTCGTGCAAAGAATCAGGCGCCGTCCGCCGTACAGCATGCCCCAGTAGCGGCGAACCGGATTGGACGGTCGCAGGGTGGGCCCGCCGTGCGGGTCAGGCAAGGTCGAAGAAGTCATGCATCAGTCCCGTATGGCGCGACGCACGGTCGCGATTACGAAGTAGGTCACAAAGATCACGGGGGGCACGGGGATCACGGCGAAACCGCCTTGGCCGTCAGCGCGCCCTGCGCGGCCGACGGAATCAGCAGGTTGACAACGCGGCTCCAGCGCACCAGCGACGACGCATCGACGAACACGACGTCGCGTCGCTCGAGCGGGAACTGGTCGGCCAACGCAAACGACGCGGGCGAACTGCCGTCGAGGTGGTACACCTGCGGGCGATTGCCCGGGCCGCGACGCACGACGAAAACCTGCCGCGCGTCCGACGTGTACTGGCTCACGCCGCCGGTATCGCCGAGCGCTTCGCCGAGACTCATCCGGCCGTCGGTCAGCGTCAGCGTCGCCGGACGCGACACCTCGCCGAGCACGAACACCTTCGCGTCGCTCGCCGCGCGCACGCGCACGAGGTCGCCGTCGCGCAGCAGGATGTTCGACGGATTCACGCCCGCGGCGATCATCGCCGGCAGGCTCACGTTCACGGTCTTGTCGCCGCGCGTCACCGATACCTGCGAGCGGTCAGCCGTCGCGGTGAAGCCGCCCGCGCGGTCGATCGCCTCGGGCAACGTCATCGGCATGTCGTTGACGATCTGCAAACCCGGCGTGCGCACTTCGCCGTCGAGATAGACGCGCTTGCTCCGGTAAGTCTGCACGCGCAGCGCGATCTGCGGCTTTCGCACGTATTCGCCGAGCCGTTTCGTCAGCAGCGCGCGCGCCTGCGCCTCGGTCAGCCCGGCCACATGCACGAGGCCGGCGTATGCGAACTGCACGTTGCCACTTGCGTCGACCGTGTAGCCGGTCGCGACCGAGCTGGCGGCGACGCCGTCGCCCCCGCCCGTCGTCTGCGTCGTGGGCAGGTTCAATTCGGGGTGGTCCCACACGACGATGCTGAGCACGTCGCCGGGGCCGATCGCATAGGGCTTCGGCTTGCCGAACAATTGCCGGATCTCGGCATCGACATTGGCCGGTCGCGCCGCGTGCTGCTGCGCGACGAACGCCGGCGTGATTTCGATCAAATCCTCGCTCGACACGTTCTGCACGCCGTCGATACTGCCTGAACCCGACGCATCGTCGCTCACTCGCGCATTCGCATTCGCATCGCGTTCGACCGGCCCCCGGTACGTCATGCCCGGCGACAGCACGCACGCACTCAGCGCGCACGCGGCCGCGACGATCGCCATGTGCGACAGCCACGGTGCGCGACGGGCGCCGGCCGTACGCCGCCGCAACGTCCCGAACGTCGATTCCTTTTGCGTGGTGATTGACATGGTGTCCTTCCGAAACTGTGCGGTAACCCGCCGAACACGGCAGACTCCGGCGTTACGCTTACCAGCGCGGCTCGCATTGCGATGCCGCGCCTCCCTCTTCACCGCACGTCACTCCGTACGATTCGTCATGAACTGCACTTCGTCGCTTTCGTCGCTCCTCTGCATCGTGTCGGCCAGCCTTGCCTGCACCGCCGGTGCGCAGACGCCGCCTGCCGCGCTGGCCGACGCGCCGGTTTTCGCGTCGTCGACGCTGCTCGCGCCGGTGCCGCAGCAACGTTCGGCGCAAACCACTGCGAAGAGCGCTGCGGCGGAACCCGCCGCAGCCGCGTCCGAGGTTGCGACTTCCGCCTTCACGCTTCCCGCCGCCACACCACCCGAATCGCGCGCTCAAAGCAAACTGAGCCGACCAATCGTGCCGGAGCGGCCACACCGCCCTCAGGCAGCCAGCGCCCCCGCCAACGACGTATGGAGCAGCGATACGCTGTACATGTCGCCTTACGCGAAATCGCCCTACGCACAGCCGGGCGATCCGGACTGACGCATCGCGACCGGTCATGCCGCGGCATGACCGCGCATGTGCCGATACAGGATTGGACACCACGCCGGCCGATGCGTCTGTGAGCGACCCCACCAAACGCCGATCTTCGTACGAAACGGGGATCGCACCCCGAAGCACCGGCAAGCGTGCCGCTCGAAGCGTCACGGCCCGCCGACCGACATCTTCGCGTACGACCGCCCCGCCGCCTCGGGCGCGGCCGGATCGGCAACGCGCGCGACCGGCCGGCCCGTCTCACGGCCCAGCGCCTGCATGCACAGGTCGATCACGATGTCCGTGCCCACCGCGCCGTACACGGCGTGGTCGATCTCTGATTTCAGGTGCAGGCGAACGTGGCGCGACCGCTGGAACGCATGCTCGATCGCGCCGAAGTGACGCCGGACATCGTCGATACCGGGGTCGAGGGCGCCGTACACCAGCGTCGTCCACACGTTGCGCTGCTCGAGCTCACGCATCACGCCGCGCGGCGTGTCGATGCGCGGCTTCCAGCCGACGCGCGCGGCAATCCCCTTCACGGGCACGCTGATACGCGCGACGGCATTCGCGGCCACCGCGCTCACGATCGGCCGCAGGTCGCGCCGTTCCCGCACGAGCCGCCTCCACTTCTGCCAGTCGCGCACCGACAGCCAGTAGCCGCGCACCGAGTTGTTCCGCTGCTTCTGCACCGCCTCGAGCGTGAGGCCGGACGGCCACACGAAACGCGCGAGATTGATCGCGATCACGCCGCCGAGCGACGGCGTCTTCACCGCCGCATGCAACGCCGCGTACGCGCCGGAACAGATGCCGGCGGCGACCACCTCCAGGTGACCGAGCGCGCGAAGCCAGTCCGCAGCGGCCGCCACGTCGTCGATCGACTGCGCCGAATACACGACGCCCGATTGGTCGTCCAGCGCATTGGGTCCGCTGTCGCCGACACCATTCACGTCGATCCGCAGGGTCGTCACGCCGACGCGCGCGAGCGCGCGGGCAAGCCGCACGCTGAAGCGCCCTTCGCCGCTGCGCGGATTCGTCGACGTGTTTGCGATCACGACCGCCGGGCCGGCCGGATTCTCCGGCCGCGTCTCGGCGGGACGGCAAAGCACGCCGACCAGCCGGTCCGGACCGACCGCGACGAACTGCTCGGTCATGTCGTTCATGTCGAGCGCGACGGCCAACTCGCCACTCCACACCGGGTCCGCTCGCAAGTGAGTTTCAGCGACAACCGGCATACGCGGCGCGCGTTCGGCGATCCAGTTCACGAGCGTGTCGATCGCGGCCAGCGGCAGGCGCGAGCGCGTGCCATCCAGCATCGTCGTCGCCCATTCGTGGAACGGTTCGCTCGCCACCTCCACGCCGCGTGCGAGCAACGCGTCTCGCAACGCCGGCCCGTCGCCCTGGTCGGGCTGGATCAGCAGCATCGCGCCGGGCAGCGTCGGCGCATCGTGCACGATGTCGCATAGATCGACCGCCTTCAGCGCATCGACGAAATCGGCGGGAAAGCGGTGCCCGAGCACGTTCATGCACGGTTCGTCGCGATGCGCGAGGCGGATCGCCGGCGACGTGGTGTCGAGCCACTGGCGATGCATGAACGACAGCTCGCGCAGGTACGCTCGGCCGCGCACGACCGGCGCCAGCGCGACCAGCGCATCGACGCGCGGCGACGGGCTCATGCTCGCGGCGGCCAGCAGCGCGAACAGCGCGCCCGCGCGGATCCCGACGAGCGTGAGATCGGTCACGCCGACCTCGTCGCGCAGCAGGTCGATCGCGTCGTGAATACTGGCGATGCTGGCGGCATGCCGGCCGGCGTCGCGGTCGTCGCCCGCTGAATCGCCGGTACCCGGATAGCTGAATCGCAACACCGCGACGCCTTCGCGAGCCAGACGCTCCGCGATTGCCCGCATGAGCTTGTGCGTCCACGAAGCCTCGTGGCCCAACGATTCGCACAGGATCACGCCTTGTTTCGTCTGTCCTTCGTGCAGCCACCCCACGCAGCTGCCGAACGTTATCGGCTTCAATCGGTACTCCTCGGATCGGTATTGTTATCGGACACGGACACGCGTTCCGGCGGCTCCACAGGAGTAAGCGACTCCACGACCATGCGACGGCTCGACGAACGCGCGATCGCCCGGCAGCGGACATCCACCGCGCCCCTGCGCGGCCCGCTCGCCCTGCTCCATGCGTTGTCCGGCTCCTGCGCCGGGGACGGCCTCGAGCGATCGCCCGTGCCGGCCCGCTCCGCGGAATCCGCCGCGTTGCCGCGACGGCGCGTTGCGCCGGATGCATTCGCCATGAACGAAAACAGTGCGTCCGATTAGATCATTCGGGTCGATCGGCCTTCGGTGCGGCAGCTTACAAATGCATTCTTCACTGCGGCGATACAGCGAGGCGCTCGTAGCCGCGATTCGCGCCGCGCGCGCGCACGGAATCCCCGAACGGTAGGCTCGCGAACACAGGCGCCTCTCGTGGCCCGTATCATGGCCGTCATACGATGTGGCCGCGCCGTCATCGCCGGACGGAACCGGCGCCCGCCGGAGCGGGTCGCTAACCCACGCAGCCGGGTCAACGCCGACCGGCCGCGCGAGCGCACGGTGGTCTGCAATCCGCCGCCCTGCGACACCCACGGCGCCGACCGAGCGAATGTCAAACCTCAAGAAGAACTTCCTGCTGTTGCTGACGCTTCAGATTTCGATGTATGCGGTGCCGCTGCTGATCGCACCGTTGCTCACGCACGCGCTGGGCCCGGAAGGCTACGGGCAGCTCGCGTTCTCGCTCGCAGTCATCGCGTATCTCACCAACTGCACGAGCTACAGCTTCGACCTGACCGCCACGCCGCGCATCGCGCTCGCACGCGACGACCGCACCGAACGCTCCCGCATATTCTGGGCGACGCTGTACGCGCAGATCGGCATCGCGGCGATCTGTTTCATCGTGCTGGTCGCATTGACCTTTCTGGTCGGGCGCTTCGGCGAAGACCGCCACCTGCTGCTGATCGGCTTCGGGATGGTGGCCGGCGTGGCGTTCACGCCGGGCTGGTATTTCCAGGGCATGGAGAAATTGCGCGCGCTCAGCGTGATCCTGTTCATCGGCCGCATCCTGAGCCTACCCGCGATGTTCGCGCTCGTGCACAGCTCGGCGGACATCGACCGGGCGATGATCGTCAACGCCGCCGTCCCGACGCTGTCCGCGGTCGTGCTGGCCGTCTACCTGTATGCCCAGCACGAGATCGACTTCGTTCGCGTGGGTTTCGCCGACATCGCCGAATCGCTGAAGGGCGGCTGGCAGGTGTTTCTCGCATCGACGTCGATCGCGTTTTACGCGTCGACCAACACCGTGCTGCTCGGCTTCGTGTCGGGTAACGTCGCGGCCGGCTACTTCGCTGCCGGCGACAAGTTGATCCGCGCGGCGCTCAGCATGCTCCAGCCGCTGAAAGCGGCCACCTACCCGCGCATCAGCTACCTGATGCGGCACGCGCGCAACGATGCATTTTCGTTCCTGCGCAAGCTGTTCGTCGTGCAGGTCGTGATGGTGCTCGGCATCTCGTTCGCGATTTTCTTCGGCGCGCCGCTCGCCGTGCGCCTCCTGTACGGCCCGTCGTACGAGCCGACGGTCCACGTGCTGCGCTGGATGGCGTTCATTCCGTTCATGGCCGGCATGACCGACCTGTTCGGCGTGCAAACCATGCTGCCGCTCGGGATGAAGTCCGCATTCACGCGGATTCTGATGTCGTCCGGGGTCCTCAACATCGTGCTGGTTCCGGTACTCGCAAAGTACTTCGCCGAACTGGGTGCCGCGGCCGCCGTGCTGCTCGCGGAGGCCGCGGTCGCCGCCGCGCTCGCGACTGTCGTGTATCGCGCCGGCATTCCACTGCCCGGCAGCCCTGTCGCGCGGCGTGGCTAGCGGACGGGCCGCCCGGCCTCTTTCTCGGGTGGCCCGAATCCGATCGCGCCGCGGTCGGTCGATGCGCATGTAACGAGCCGCATCATGCGGGCGCGCTTCACTTCGCCAGCATCAACGCCTGCCCCGCTCCGAACGCCTGCGCACAGGCACTGCTTGCTCCGCCGCACACGCGCGATCTGGAACGATGGCCGTTATTTTCACGCGCGATGCAGCTGCGCCGATGAGCACCGCAATCGTCGTGGATACAATCAACATTGCGACGCCATTCGCGTTTGTCGCGGCGATGTCGATCCGTTTTCCCATTCCCGCCGTTACGCTGGCGAGCGATAGCGCTTCCGTACCAATGAAAGCAGCTCAACGCGTGTATACAGACCCGCTGAAGACGGGCTGAAGAGCCGGCGACTCTGCATTGAATTACTTGCTCACCGGCTCGTCGAACTCCTGATCCGCGTTTATTGACCCAATCTCGGAATCATCGTGACTGTAGGAGCGGCGCTATAGGTAACCGTCATGGCGTCGCCCGGCTTGAGATCGACCATGCCGTTCGTCAACCCGGTCGCATAGGATGCTTGTCCGTTTCGGGAAACACTGATTGACGATACGGCGCCACCAGCGATCGACATGCTGACCGCGCTCACGTTGTTATTCGCAAACGTCCATGGTGAAGCACCGACCGTCTCCACAACGGGAGCCATCTGGACATAGGGGCCGACAAACCCGTTTTGGGCGAAATTGTCTTCACTCCACGACGTATTGTTCCAGGAGGCAGAATAAATAAAATTACCGACTGCTCGAGGATAATTGACCGGTTGAGCCATATAATTTCCTCGCAATTTTAGAGACGCTCCTGCCACGAGTGTTGCGATCGTGATAAGACAGGCAAATCCGTTGCAACAACCGATGTTTTCTCCAATATTGCCACTGATCTCCGTGAAATTTGAGCAGGAGCCGTCCAAATAAATCCCGTCCTTCGCGATGCCGGATAGTTGATTATTCGAAACGATACAGTCACTAGTGGCAGATAGGCTGATTCCGGTGGAAGTGCTCAATGAACTTGTTCCGGTGAATGTAATGGAAGCGCCGTTCGCAATTCCGCTGCCGGTGAAATTATTGGACAACGTGACGGTCGGGCCATTTCCGTTACCGGAGACCGACGTCACGTATGTGCCGATCGGGATATTCGTTCCGGATACGCCTTGCCCCACCGCACAGCCGCGTGCCGACGGATACGGCGCAAACGTCAGCGTGTTGGTTCCCGCCGCCGATGCGGCCGAGGTCGTGATCGTCTGAGACGTCATGCAGACCATCGGGGTAAAGACGATGGAAGCACCGCTCGCCACGGTGCCGATCGTCGCCTTGCTGAGCGTCACCGAATTCGCCGCCACGCCGGTCACGAAGGTTCCGACCGCGATGTTGGTACCGCTGACGCTCTGCCCGACCGACACCCCGGTCGTTTCGTCTCCGGGCGACCCGAAACCATAGTTGTCGTTGTAGGCCACGCCGGCCGTCGTGGCGAACGTCAACGATATGGCGCCACTCGCGGCGGAGGCAGTCGTCGCGATCGTCGCACCGAACAAGCCGATGCCGGAAAAAATCACGGTCCCGCCACTCGGTACAGTTGCATTCTGGTTCAGCGTTACCGTCGATACGTCTGCCGATACGACCGTGCCGATCGGTACGCTTGTTGAACCGTTGAAATACCAGGCCGTCATGCCGACGGCAACACCAGGGGTATTGGCGAAGTTCAGCGTCCGAGACGCCGAGGTCGCACTGATCGTCGTCAACGGGAACCCGTTCTTGTTATTCGGATCCCAGCCATTGACTATCGCGTTCTGTGAAATGTTGACCTGAATGTGGGTGCCGCCGGATGCTCCTAAAAATATTGGGCTCCCTGCTGAATTCTTGATGGTGTTGTTGGTGATTGAAATGCGGGAATTGTTGAATCCATTTGCCGTACTTAAATGCAATGCCCCGTAATAATTTGGGGCGTTCGGAAGATTGGGACGGGCGACGATGTCGGACGATATGCCACACGTATCCAGAATGTTGTCGGTTATTTTGACGTTGTCGTTACCATACGTTTGATAAAATGATTCCGAGGCAACATAAATTCCCGCACACTGAGAATTATAAATTTGGTTTCCTGAAACTGTTATATCCTGGGCGCCAACAATGGCAATGCCGCGAGCGTATTTTGTCTGATCAACGCGGTTGTTTGCAATAATAATGCGACGAGGACGAGCGAAATCTGTTTGATACCCAATGACAGCAAACGCATCATCGCCACCATTTATGACTTCGTTGCCTGTGATCGTAATGTCCGCGCTTGCGCCGGTAACGTGGAAGCCGTCATGCCAGACATTAAGCACTGTATTGCCAAAAATCTTCCCGTTGACGCAGGCACGCATCATGATGGCCTGGCTCGCAGCATTGTTGATTTTGCATCCAGATATCTCGAACAGGCTGCATTTCCCCAGGTTGATCGGCCCGGCATTTTCGTTGGCATAGTACCCCGTCGCATTTTTCGAGAAGAACTGCAAATTCTGAATTTTAAAATTGCTGGCGTTGTTCCAGTATATCGATGCGTTTTGGCCTTGTGACGTCGTGCACTGAAGAATTGAATTCCAGCCGGCTCCAATAATTGACGCGGTTGCAGTCAGTGTATTGCTGTACAGATAGATACCAGGTGGGAAATAGAGAGGAATCCCGGCATTGAGCGCTACCTGGAGTGCCGCCGTATCATCGGTCACGCCGTCACCCACCACCCCGAACCGCCTCACACTCATCGGCAAATCGACCAATTCCTGGAGAAGCGTTCTTGCGGTCAGGCCTGTCGCCGTACCAACGATATATGTAGCGGGAAATTCTGCTGTCATTGGGCGCTCCTGCGATCGCAATCCGTTGCGACGCAAAAATTGAAGTGGAGTTGCGGGATTCTCGGCGATCACCCGATCTCGCATACATCGTTTCGCGACCTTGTCGACCACCTTCAATGCGCGCGTACTCGCATCTGAACGCACGAATCAGCCTCAGAATAGGGGCAGATTTCTCGACGAAATGTGCGCGGAATAACCGAAGCGAACAGGCCGGCCCGAAATATCCTTGCGCTTCCGATACGGCAGAAACCTGACAGGGATTCCGACGCTGCACCATGCACTGATGCGTATCGCATCCAACACGAAGGGATGACAGTTCAACGACATCACGATGGACGACGATTTTTCTTCGGCCGAGTACTTCTTACTCCGCCACACAGCCGCAATCGGGAACGATGACCGTCTTTTCGACGCGTCGCGCGACCGCGCCGAATAAAGATCATACCTATCGGTACAAACACCGATGCTGTAGTCAGACTACATTCATACCATTAGCCACTGCAGAGAATCGCTACATCCGATTCGTCAGCGTCGGGCGGCCTGTGCGTCGCCGCCCGCGTGGACCGATCGAGCCCAACCGGCCGTAACGATTCCCCGCCTGGCCTGGCATGCCGACGCGCAACCACCCTGCATCGCCAGCCGAATGCGCCCGGTGCGAATCCACCGGGCGTGCGCAGCTCCAGACATCATCCGAACAACGAGCAATACGATCATGGAGAGCAACATGCGGGACAAACTCTGGCCGGCCGTCGTGCTGGCAGCGACCCTCTGCACCACCGCCTACGCGGGCGACGCCGATTTCAACGCGCAGGGCGACGCCACCGATGCGTTCGCGTCGGCCGCCGCGCTTCGGCGCGCCGACCTGCTCGTGCGCAAGATGACGCTCGACGAAAAACTTCAACTCATTCATTCGCAATACGAAATGTCTCAGGTGCCGGGTGGCGGCGCCGGCTACATCCAGGGCGTGCCGCGGCTCGGCATCCCCGATCTCAACATGGTTGATTCAGCGACCGGCTCCGGCAGCACGTCGCAGGCCAGCACGACGTTCCCCGCGACGATCGCCGTCGCCGCGAGCTGGGATCGCCGCCTGTCGTACGAATTCGGCAAGCAGGTCGCGATCCAGTTGCGCGCGCAAGGATTCGGCATGGGTCTTGCCGGCGGCACCAATCTCGCGCGCGAGCCGCGCGGCGGCCGCCTGTTCGAGTATCTCGGCGAGGATCCGCTGCTCGCCGGCGACCTGCTCGCCGAACGCACGCTCGCCACGCAGCGGCAGAAAGTCATCGCGACCATCAAGCACTACGCCGGCAACGAACAGGAGCACGGCCGGATGGGCGGCAACACGCAGATCGACGAGCGCACGCTGCGCGAGCTCTACCTGCTGCCGTTCGAGATCGCCGCGAAGCGCGGGCGGCCCGGCAGCGTGATGTGCAGCTACAACCGCCTGAACGGCGCGTATGCGTGCGAGAACACTCACCTGCTGAACGACGTGCTGAAGAACGAATGGGGCTTCCAGGGCCAGGTGCAGTCCGACTGGGGCGCCGCGCACAGCACCGCCGCCGCGATCAACGCCGGGCTGGACGAGGAAGAAGACGTCGGGCCGACCGTGTACCTGACGCCGGCGGCCGTCAAGCAGGCGATCGCGAACGGCTCGGTGTCGACCGCGCGCCTCGACGACATGGTGCGCCGCAAGCTCGCCGTGATGATCCGCGTCGGCGTGATGGACGATCCGGCCAAGGGCGGCGGCACGATCGATTTCGCGGCCGCGAACCGGTTCGTGCAGGCAGCCTCCGAGCAGTCGATCGTACTGCTGAAGAATGACGGCAACCAGTTACCGCTCGCCGCATCGGCGCTGTCGCGTATCGCCGTGATCGGCGGTCACGCCGATGCGGCCGTGCTGTCGGGCGGCGGCTCGGGCAACACGCGCGACCCGGTATCGGGATCGTTCGCGGGCTGCGGCGGCCTGACGTTCGGGTCGTCGACGGGGTGCAGCTGGTGGCGCAATCCGTGGCTGAAGGTCGACGTGCCGATCGTCGCCGCGATTCGCGCGCTTGCGCCGGCCGCACAGGTCACGTACGCGGGCAACAGCGACCAGCAGTCGCCGTTCCGCGCGTACACGCAGCAGGAGATCGACCAGGCCGCGGCGCTCGCGGGCCGTTCGGACGTCGCGATCGTCGTGGTCGCGCAGCCGGCCGGCGAGGACTTCGGCGACCTGCAGAGCCTGAGCCTCGCGAATCCGTCGAACCAGGATGCGCTCGTCGAAGCCGTCGCGCGCGCGAATCCGCATACGATCGTCGTCGTGCAGAGCGGCAATCCGGTGCTGATGCCGTGGAAGGACAACGTGTCTGCCATCGTCGAGGCGTGGTATCCGGGCGAAGCCGGCGGCAAGGCGATCGCGAACGTGCTGTTCGGCGCCGTCAATCCGTCCGGCAAGCTGCCCGTCACGTTCCCCGCGCGCGACCAGGATTCGCCGACCTGGGGGCAAAACGGCGCGTTCGACAACGATCCCGTCTACGCGGAAAAGCTGAACATGGGCTATCGCTGGTATGACGCGCGCAACATCAAGCCGATGTTCGAATTCGGCTACGGGCTGTCGTATACGCACTTCGCGTATTCGGGGCTGTCGGTGTCGAAGCAATGGGACGGCTCGCTGAGCGTCGCGTTCACGGTGCGTAACGACGGGCGCGTGGCCGGTGCGGAAACGCCGCAGGTCTATCTCGGCGTGCCGTACAAGGACGAACCGCCGAAGCGGCTGGTCGGCTGGGAGAAGATCCGGCTGAATCCGGGTGAGGCGCGGCATGTGCGCGTCACCGTGTCGCCGAGGATGCAGAGCGTGTGGGATACGTCGCGCAACGGCTGGCGGGTCGTGCCGGGCGGCACGGTGTATGTCGGCGCATCGTCGCGCGATATCCGGTTGCAGGGGCACTGATCGGAGATGAACCAACCGGGGGAGCCGCGCATCGCGTGCCCGGCTCCCCCGAGTTTGCCCATCCGCCGACAATCTTTACCGGCACAGCAGCGCCAGCAATGTCGCGAGCGCGGCAATCGCCGCGATCCCCGCCGCCACGCCGGCCAGATGCGCGGCGACCGCCAGGCCGGCCGGCAATCGCGACCCGGTGCCGGTCATCACACACCACTCCCTTCCAGCGTATCGAGCAACGGCCGGGCCAGATGCATGACCTGGTACACCATGCCCGAACCGTTGTCGTCGTCCGGTTCGTGTTCCGATACGAGTATCCGCGTCAGCCGCCAGCGCAGCGGATCGAGGCTGACCGCGGCCGCGACCACACCCTGCCGCGCCGCCGCTTCGCGATTGCGCGCAACCTCTCGTGCAAGCGTCGCGTCGAGATCGGCATCCGCCGGAATATCGATGGCTTCCAGACGGGCGAAGCGTCCCGTCGACGCACTGCCCTTGCGCGCATCGAGCACGACCTGCGTCTCGATCGGCGCGCGTCCGAAGCTGTCCGTCACGACCCGATAGCGGCCATCCGTCACGAACCCGGCGAACGCTTGTTCGTTACGCCACAGGTAAAACGACGCATAGCCGTTTTCCGTCGCGCCGTAACGGCCGGCCTCGCGCAGCAGGAATCCCTTGAACAGCAGGTCCGGCGTGTCGTCCCAGAGCCTGCCGCGCTCGAGGACGCGATTGCGGATGATGTCGAGGTCGTAGCCCGCCGGCAGGCGGTGCACGTAGTACGCGGTCAGCATGGTCGATCCTGGCGAAAGAAACGAAGGGATTCCGGGCGGCTGAAAACAGCGTAGAAGACCTTGAATCATTTGAAAAGACGATGGCAGAATATTTCAATGATTCAATTTTGAAATGGATGAAGGGACGATGAAAACGCTCGACATCGAAGCCGTGCAGGCGTTCGTGCTGACCGCCGACCTCAAGAGCTTCACGCGGGCTGCGGAAGCGATGGACACGACGCAGTCCGCGGTGAGCCTGAAGATCAAGCGGCTCGAAGACGGGCTCGGCCGCCGCCTGCTGGAACGCACGCCGCGGCAGGTCCGCCTGTCGGCCGACGGCACCGCGTTCCTGGAACCGGCGCGCGAACTGGTGGCTGCGCACCAGGGTGCGGTCGGCGCATTCGGCACCGGCCGGCGGCGGCTGGTGATCGGCGTGAGCCACCATGTCGTCGGCGCCGATCTCCCGATGCTGCTGCGGCGCATGAGCGAAGCAGAGCCGGGGCTCGTGCTGGAAATCCGGGTTGCGACGTCGCGCGACGTGCTCGATGCGTTCGACCGTGGCCAGCTCGACGCCGCCGTCGCGCTGCAGCTCGACAGCCGGCGGCTCGACGGCGAAACCATCCTGTCGGAGTCGTTCGGCTGGATGGCCGCGACCGATTTCGAGTACCATCCGCCGCAACCGCTGCGGCTCGCGACGCAGGCCGAGCCCTGCAGCGTGCGCCGCATGGCGGTCGGCGCGCTGGACGAAGCCGGTGTCGCATGGACGGAAGTCTTTGTCGGCGGCGGCGTGGCGACGATCGGCGCGGCGGTATCCGCGGGGCTGGCCGTCGCCGCGCTCGGGCATCGCGTGGCGCCCGCCGGTACGGTCGACGTAGGTGCGCAATATGGATTACCGCGGTTGCCGACGCGCGATGTCGTGCTCTACTCGAGTCAGACCGATGCCCCGGCCAGGCAGGCGCTGCGCACGCTGGGCGCGGCGCTGCGGTCGTCGGTCGGCGTGCGGTGATGTCGAGCGCGGCATGGACGGATCGGCAGGTGCGCCGGATGCCGGCCGGGGGCCTGTTCGCGGGACGTTTCGCCGCCCTCCCGCCTCGCACGCGGTATGCTTCGAGACCCGCCGCGCATCCGCCGCGGCCGATACAGACAACACCCGGAATACGGGCCCGCGATTGCATCGATCGCGCTTGCCCCTGACGATCGACGTGACTTACACCCTATCCGCTCCCCGCACGACCGAACTCGAAATCCGCAAGAGCCGCTTCATCGCGTTCGCGATTCCCGTCGACGACCGCGACGCCGCGATGCAGGTGCTGCAGCGCCTGCGCAGCGAGCATCCCGCGGCCACCCATGTGTGCTGGGCGCTGCTGGCGGGCGGCCAATCGGGCATGTCGGATGACGGCGAGCCGTCGGGCACCGCGGGTCGGCCGATCCTCGAAGTGTTGCGCCATCACGATCTCGACGGCGTGCTCGGCGCGGTCGTGCGCTACTACGGCGGCGTGAAGCTGGGAGCCGGCGGTCTGGTGCGGGCCTATACGGATGCGATTGCCTCGGCGCTGCTCGATGCCGAGCGTGTCGAACGCATCCGCTACACACGGCTTGCGATCGAGATCGGTTATCCCGATGAGGCGCGCGTGCGCCGCTGGATCGAGCAGGCGGGTCATGAACTGGTGGACAGCGCGTACGGGATGACGGTCAAGCTCGTGATCAAGCTGCCGGAAACCACCGCGGCCGATTCGAAAATCGAACTGTTCGACCTGACGCAAGGTCGCTCGGGGTTTCCCGATCTGTAACGAACGCTAACAATCCTCCCCGTCCCGCACCCCCGGCTGCCTGCAAATTCACCCGAAAAATCAGATACGTCCGATAGAAAAACCACGCGCCGAAACTTAATCTCACCGGGTTCCCGGCGACTCGCGCCGCAAACGTTTGGCCGGCAGGCCGGCGCAAGCTGCACGAATACGCCACCGGCGAGGCGGCATGCCCTGGCCGGGCGTGCCGACGTGCGGTTCGTCACGCGTCGCCAATAATCAAAACTCAGCTATGGGATAACGGACGCATGCATCAAGTGCAGACACTGCAAGCCCAGCTTGCGGAACTCGATCGGCGCATCAAGGCGGCACGGTGCCGCGAACGCAATGCAGTACTGGCGCAGGTGCGCGAGCTCGTCACGGACTACGCGCTGACCGCGCGGGAAATCTTCGGGCAGGGTTACAGCGATCGCGCGAAGCTGTTCACCGTCGGCGTGAAGTATCGCGACCCGGCAACAGGGGCGACATGGAGCGGGCGCGGCCGCGCACCCGCATGGATCGTCGGGCGCGACCGGGCCGCGTTCCTGATCCGGGAGTAACGCGCGCCGCGTTGCGCGGCGCGCCCCTTCATCGCATCGAATCCGCCTCGGCCGCTCACGCTCAGTAGGTATCCGGCACGATCATGTTGTCCGGCACCGGCCGGCGGATGTAATCCTCGTGATGCTCGCGCTGCGGCAGGTCGATCGTCTGGCGCGGCACATCGTGATACGGCACCTGCTGCAACAGATGGTGAATGCAGTTCAGCCGCGCGCGCTTCTTGTCGACGGCCTGCACGACCCACCACGGCGCTTCCGGAATATGCGTGCGCTGCAGCATCTCTTCCTTCGCGGCCGTATAGGCTTCCCAGCGGCGGCGGCTCTCGAGATCCATCGGGCTCAGCTTCCACTGCTTCAGCGGATCCTCGATGCGGCTCTGGAAGCGCGTCTCCTGCTCATGATCGGTGATCGAGAACCAGTACTTGACGATCTGGATCCCGCTGCGCACCAGCATCTTCTCGAATTCGGGCACCGAACGGAAAAACTCCTCGTATTCGTCCTCGGTACAGAAATTCATCACGCGCTCGACGCCCGCGCGGTTGTACCAGCTACGGTCGAACAGCACGATCTCGCCGCCGGCCGGCAGATGCGCGACGTAGCGCTGGAAGTACCACTGCGTGCGCTCGCGGTTGTTCGGCGCGGGCAATGCCGCCACCCGGCACACGCGCGGGTTCAGGCGCTGCGTGATGCGCTTGATCGCACCGCCCTTGCCTGCCGCGTCGCGCCCCTCGAAGATGACGACGAGCCGGTGCCCGGTGTTCACGACCCAGTCCTGCAGCTTCACGAGCTCGCCCTGCAGCCGGAACAGTTCGCGGAAATAAGCCTTGCGCGCCTCGCGACGCTCGGGCGAAAACAGCAGATCCTCGTCGTTGTCGAAGCGGCGATCGTCGAGTTCCATCTCGAGCTCTTCGTCATACGCGTCGACGAGATCTTCCTCGAAACGGCGCTGGCGCGTCTCCATCGATGTCATATCGGTGAGGTTGTCGGTCTCGGTACGGGTATCGTTGTCGCCCATGGGGCCTCCTTCCATCATTGACGCAGTCAAACTCCGCCATTATCCCAGTGTCGCGCGTCAAATAGATGAAAAACGCCTGTCACCCCGTCAGAAGCGGAACGCGAGCAGCACGCCGGCCAGCTCTGGGTTCGCCGAAACGTCGAACGTGTTCGACGCAAGCTGCCGGTTCGGCTGATCGGGCAGTCGCAACGGATCGACCGGATGCAGCTCGTACGACATCCGGTCGGCATGGGCGACACCGCTCTTCACCGCGCTGTTTCCGTCCGCGCCGGTCGAGCGGCTCGCGGGCGTCGGACATTACTGCTTCGAGGATGCGCCCGACGCCATTGCGGCACGGATCGCCGGATTCATCCGGACCACCGCCTGACAGCGTTCGGCAGCCAAGCCGGAACGCCCGGCTGCCGAACGGCGCGCGCGGCCGCTTTCGCGAACGCGCACGCGTCGCTTCACACGTCAGTGAATGATCCGCGTCACGCCACGCCCGCGCGGATCGGCCATCGCCTCCGGCGTCTTGCCGTCGATCTTGATCACCTGGATATCGCCGCTGAAGTCCTGGCCCTGCAGCGTATAGCCGCGCGCCTCGATCTGCTTCGCGAGTTCGCCTTCGATCGGGTGGTACGGCTCCCAGAAGATCGTGTTCGGCGGCAGCAGCTGATGATGGAAGCGCATCGCGCCAACGGCTTCCTTCAACGGCATCTTGAAATCGTAGATGTTGTTGATCACCTGGAAGATCGACGTGAAGATGCGCGAGCCGCCCGGCGTGCCGATCACCAGCGACACCTTGCCGTCCCGGGTCATGATCGTCGGCGACATCGACGACAGCGGGCGCTTCTTCGGTTCGATCGCGTTCGCGTCGCTGCCGACCACGCCGAACATGTTCGCGACGCCCGGCTTCGCGGAGAAGTCGTCCATCTCGTCGTTCAGCACGATGCCCGTGCCGTCGGCGATCACGCCCGAGCCGAAGTAGCCGTTGACCGTGTACGTGTTCGACACCGCGTTGCCCCACTTGTCGACCACCGAGAAGTGCGTCGTTTCGGCCTTCTCCGGCATCGTCGTGCCGAGGCCCGGCTGCACGCCCTTCGTGTCCGACGGCTCCTTCGGGTTGACCTCGGCCGCACGCTTCGCGATGTACGCGTCGGCGGTCAGCTGCGCGATCGGCACCTTGTAGAAGTCGGGATCGCCGAGATACTGCGCGCGATCGGCGAACACGCGCTTCTCGATTTCCGCGACGAGGTGGATGTATTGCGGCGAGTTGAGCTTCACGCCCTCGAAGTCCTGCTTGAGGTCGGCCTTCATCTTCAGCAACTGCACGAGGCCGATGCCGCCCGAGCTCGGGGGCGGCGCGGTGATCACGTCATAGCCGTTCCACTTCGCCTGCACCGGCTGGCGCCACACCGCGCGATATTGCGCGAGATCCTCGGTGGTGATCAGCCCGTTGCCGTCGCCGGTCTTCATCGACGCGGCGATCAGCTCGGCCGTCTTGCCCTTGTAGAAACCTTCCGCGCCGTCGTTCGCGATTCGCGTGAGCACGTCGGCGAGATCGGCCTGCTTGAAGTTCACGCCGGCCTTCAACCCGGAGAAGTACTTGTCGAAGTTGGTCTTGCCGCCGAACTCCTTCGATGCGTCGACGCCGCGCTGCGCCAGTTGTTCGTCGACGACGAAGCCGTCGCGCGCATAGTGGATCGCCGGCGCGAGCACCTGCTTCCACTTCAACTTGCCGAAGCGCTTCTGCGCTTCCCACATGCCCGCGACCGTGCCCGGCACGCCGACCGCGCGCGGGCCGTACAGGCTCATGCCCTTGACGACGTTGCCGTCCTTGTCGAGGTACATGTCCTTCGTCGCGGCGAGCGGCGCGCGCTCGCGGTAGTCGATGAAGTACGGCTTGCCGTCCTTGTAGATCGTCATGAAGCCGCCGCCGCCGATGTTGCCGGCTTCGGGGTACGTGACGGCGAGCGTGAACGCGATCGCGACGGCCGCGTCGATCGCGTTGCCGCCTTCCTTGAAGATCCGCTCCGCGGCATCCGCGCTGTACTTGTCGGCCACCGCGACCGCCGAGCTCGTCAGGACCGCAGGCTGCGACCCTTTCGCATAGGCGGGCGCGTTCGGCAGGAACCCGATGCCGGCCACCGTCGCAAGCACGACAGCGGATGATTTGAAGCGATTCAGCGTAGTCATTGCATGTCCCCCATTTTTGATCTCCTTCAGGCAGGAAAAGCACCCGATCCGCTTATAGCCGCTGGCGCGCCGGCGGCCATACGCCGGTTTCGTAGTATAGGGGGACAAAAAGGGTCGAACACGCGGCGCGCGACGAAAGCGCCATCGGCTATGTGCGCCCGTTCACGCTGCGGCGCCGACACATGCGTATGGAGCGGTCGAAATTGCTGCGGCGCGCGTCATCACGCAATGCACAAATCGGAAAGTTGCAAACCTCGTTGCATGCCGCACCGCACATGCAAAAAATGTGCAGGCGAATCGCCCGCTGCGCAGGCTGATCTGAGAAGATAGCGCCCCGCTTTCGCGCCGCATCATTTTTCTTTCGTTCACGCGCCGCTTCACGTTTCTTCGTCTCGCTCCCTATGGCATCACACAATGCGCATCATGCGTCCGGCTTCGCGGCCGGCGTCGCCGCCGCCGTCCTCGTCGCACAAACCGGCGCAACGGGCCCGTGGCACACGGGCATGCTCGCCGCGTTCGCGGCCGGCGTCGCGGGCGGCACCGCGCCCGACTGGCTCGAAGTCGCATGGTGGAGCCGCAAGCGCCGCCTGTGGATCACGCACCGTACCGTCACGCACTGGGGCATCGGCTGGGTCGCGCTGCTCGCGCTCGGGTGGCACGGGCTCATCCATCATCCGCATCCGCTGTGGGCCGCGCCGCTGTTCGGCTTCGCGTGCGGCGGCGTAATGCACCTGCTCGCCGACTGGCCGAACCCGCTCGGCGTACCGTGGATCTGGCGGCGTCACTCGCTCAACCTGTGGAATAGCGGGCATTGCGACCTGATCGTGGTGGCCGCCGCATGGGGCGGCACGCTGTGGCTCGCGCAGTCGCTGTGGTCACGCGCGCCGCTGCTCGAACACTGGCTCGGCTGGCTGCATCGCGTGTAGTTGCAATTCGGCACAATCCGGCGCGCTATCGGCGTGCCGACACGCATGCAACTTTCCGTCCATTGAAAGTGCGCTGCCGGGTCTCATCTGATTCCCGATCGTCGGCGCGCGCCCCGCATGCACACGCGACGTCTGGCACACTGACGGTTCGATTCGCGCACGCTTTGTCCGCGCGCTCGCACCCCGCTCGCACCCTATTTCAACGCTTCGATGGACGTCACAGCTACCCGCCCTGCCGCCAGTGCGCTCGACGTGTTCCACCCGGCCGTCGCCGCGTGGTTCCGCCGCACGTTCGCCGCGCCGACCGGCGCGCAGGCGCTCGCGTGGCCGCACATCAAGGCCGGCCGGTCGACGCTCGTCGCCGCGCCGACCGGCTCCGGCAAGACGCTCACCGCGTTCCTGTGCGCGCTCGACGATCTGGTGCGCGATGCGCTGTCGCACGACGGCACGCTTCCCGACGCGACGCTCGTCGTCTACGTGTCGCCGCTGAAGGCGCTGTCGAACGACATCCACGTGAACCTCGACGCGCCGCTCGCCGGCATCGCCGAATCGCTCGCCCAGCTCGGCCTGCCGGTGCCCGCGATCCGCACCGCCGTGCGCACCGGCGACACGACGCAGGCCGAGCGCACCGCGCTGCGCAAGCGCGCGCCGCACATCCTCGTCACGACGCCCGAATCGCTGTACGTGCTGCTGTCGTCGACCTCGGGGCGGCAGATGCTGTCGAACGTGCGCTCGGTCATCGTCGACGAGATCCATGCGCTCGCGTCGTCCAAGCGCGGCAGCCATCTCGCGCTGTCGCTCGAGCGTCTCGACGCGCTGGCCGGCCATGCGCTGCCGCGCATCGGGCTGTCGGCGACGCAAAAGCCGATCGACGCGGTCGCGCGCTTCCTGGTCGGCGGCCCGGCCGACGCGCCGCGCGACTGCACGATCGTCGACACCGGCCACACGCGCGAGCGCGATCTCGCGCTCGAACTGCCGAACGTGCCGCTCGGGCCCGTGATGGCGACCGACGTGTGGGAGCAGGTGTACGACCGGATCGCCGGGCTCGCGGCCGCGCATCGCACGACGCTGGTGTTCGTCAACACGCGGCGCACCGCCGAGCGCATGGCGCGCCATCTCGCGGACCGGCTCGGCAAGGAAGCGATCGCCGCGCATCACGGCAGTCTCGCGAAGGAGCACCGCTTCGATGCCGAGCAACGGCTGAAGCGCGGCGAACTGAAGCTGCTCGTCGCGACCGCATCGCTCGAACTCGGCATCGACATCGGCGACGTCGATCTCGTCTGCCAGGTCGGCTCGCCGCGCGGAATCGCGCCGTTCCTGCAGCGCGTCGGCCGCTCGGGGCACCATGTCGGCGGCGTGCCGAAGGGCCGGCTGTTCCCGCTGTCGCGCGACGAACTCGTCGAATGCGCGGCGCTGCTCGATTGCGTGCAACGCGGCGAGCTCGACGCATTGCGGATTCCCGAAGCGCCGCTCGACGTGCTCGCGCAGCAGATCGTCGCCGAAGTCGCGTGCGCGGAATGGCAGGAGGACGCGCTGTACGCGAGCTTCACGCGCGCGGCGCCGTACTCTCGGCTGTCGCGCGAGCGCTTCGACGAAGTGATGAAGATGCTCGCCGAAGGCTTCACGAGCCGCCGCGGCGTGCGCGGCGCGTACCTGCATCGCGACGTGGTCGGCGGCACGGTGCGCGGGCGCCGCAACGCGATGATGACCGCGACCACGTCGGGCGGCACGATCCCCGACATGGCCGACTATGCGGTGCTGCTCGAACCGCAGGGCATCCAGGTCGGCACCGTCAACGAGGATTTCGCGATCGAGAGCCTCGCCGGCGACGTGTTCCAGCTGGGCAACCAGTCGTACCGGATCATTCGCGTGGAAACGGGCCGCGTGCGCGTCGAGGACGCACAGGGCCAGTCTCCGAACATTCCGTTCTGGCTCGGCGAGGCGCCGGGACGCAGCGACGAGCTGTCGGCCGCGGTCGGCCGGCTGCGCGCGCGGCTCGACGGGCTGTTCGCCGACGGCGACCGGCAGGCGAACGCCGGTGGCCGCAAGCGCGCGGCCGGCGAGGCCGTGAGCAAGACGGCAGCGCGAAGCAACGCGAAAGCGAAAGCCAAAGCGGAAGGCGACACAGGCTCCACGGTCGATCCGCGAAACGACGCCGACGGCGCCGCTATTGCCCCTGCCGAAAGCCGCCTCGCGCCCGCATTGCGCTGGCTCGTCGACGATCTCCACCTGGCGCCCGACGCCGCGCGCCAGATTGCCGACTACCTCGCGCGCACACGCGCCGCGCTCGGCGCGCTGCCGACGCAGGACACGCTCGTGATGGAGCGTTTCTTCGACGAATCGGGCGGCACGCAGCTCGTGATCCATTCGCCGTTCGGCAGCCGCATCAACCGCGCATGGGGGCTCGCGCTGCGCAAGCGCTTCTGCCGCAGTTTCAACTTCGAACTGCAGGCCGCCGCGACCGACGACGCGATCATCCTGTCGCTGTCGCTCGCGCATAGTTTCGCGCTCGACGACGTGTGGCGCTACCTGCGCTCGGCCAGCGCCGAGCACGTGCTGGTCCAGGCGCTGCTCGACGCGCCGATGTTCGGCGTGCGCTGGCGCTGGAACGCGACGACCGCGCTCGCGCTGCCGCGCTTCACGGGCGGCAAGCGCACCGCGCCGCAACTGCAGCGGATGAAGAGCGATGATCTGCTCGCGACCGTGTTCCCCGATCAGGTCGCGTGCCTCGAGAACATCGTCGGCGAGCGCGAGATACCGCATCACCCGCTCGTCGACCAGACGCTCGACGACTGCCTGCACGACGCGATGGATACCGACGGCTGGCTCGCGCTGCTGCGCCGGATCGAAAGCGGCGCGATCGAGCTCGTCGCGCGCGACCTGCCCGCGCCGTCGCCGCTCGCGGCCGAGATACTGAACGCGAAACCCTACGCATTCCTCGACGATGCGCCGCTCGAGGAGCGCCGCACGCAGGCCGTGCAGTCGCGCCGCTGGAGCGATCCCGAATCGGCCGACGATCTCGGCGCGCTCGATGCCGACGCGATCGATGCGGTGCGCGACGAAGCATGGCCGCTCGTGCGCGACGCCGACGAAATGCACGACGCGCTGCTCACGCTCGCATGCGTCGCCGACAGCGAAGCACAGGCGCACGCAGGCTGGCCCGACCGGCTCGCGGAACTCGCGGAACGCCGCCGCGCGACGAAACTCGTCACGCCGGGCGGTGCCGCCCTGTGGGTGCCGGTCGAACGGCTCGTGTGCCTGCGCGCGCTGCATCCCGACGCCCGCATGGCGCCGGCGCTCAAGGTGCCGGCCGCCTGCGCGCAGCCGTGGGAAGCGGACGCCGCGCTCGTCGACATGATCCGCGCGCGGCTCACCGGCTTCGGGCCGCTCGCGCTCGACGCGATCGCGACCCCGCTCGGCCTGCCGCCTGCGTCGATCGCGACGGCACTCGCGGCGCTGGAGCGCGAAGGCTACGTGATGCGCGGCCGCTTCACGCCGGGCGCGACGACGGACGAATGGTGCGAACGCCACCTGCTCGCCCGCATTCATCGCTATACGGTGAAGCGGCTGCGCCGCGAGATCGAACCGGTCGAGCGCGCCGATTTCATGCGCTTCCTGTTCCACTGGCAGCACCTGACGCCCGACACGCGCGGCGCGGGCCGCGACGCACTCGCGGCCGTGGTCGAACAGCTCGAAGGCTACGAGGCCGCGGCGAGCGCGTGGGAAGACGCGCTGCTGCCCGCGCGGCTCACCGACTACACGGCGGGCGGTCTCGACGAGCTGTGCCGCTCGGGCAAGCTCGTGTGGACACGCATCGGCGCGCCGGCGCGCGCGGCCGGCACGCCCGTGAAGACGACGCCGATCGTGCTGTTGCCGCGCCGTCATCTCGCCGCCTGGCACGCGCTGCGCGACCCCGACGCGCAACCGGCGCTGTCCGCGCGGGCCGCGCAGGTGCACGACGCGCTCGCCGCGCACGGCGCGATGTTCTTCGATGCGCTGCTCGACGACCTGCACGTGCTGCCCGTCGAACTCGAACAGGCGCTCGGCGAACTCGTGTCGGCCGGCCTCGTGAATGCGGACAGCTACGCGGGCCTGCGCGCGCTGCTGAAGCCGGCCGTCAAGCGCAGCGCGACCTATGCGCCGCGCACGCGGCGCGGCGGTGCGCTGATCGGCGGAATGGACGACGCAGGCCGCTGGGCGCTCGTACAGCGCCAGGCGCCGCCGGACGATGCGCCGGTGCCGAAGCGCGGGCCTGCCGCGACCGATCCCGACGCGCTCGAACACATCGCGTGGACGCTGCTGCGCCGCTATGGCGTCGTGTTCTGGCGGCTGCTCGAACGCGAAGCCGACTGGCTGCCGAACTGGCGCGAACTCGTGCGCGTGCTGCAGCGCCTCGAAGCGCGCGGCGAGATTCGCGGCGGACGCTTCGTCGCCGGGCTCGCGGGCGAACAGTTCGCGCTGCCCGAGGCGATCCCGATCCTGCGCGAACTGCGGCGGCAACCGGGCGACGGACAATTCATCTGCGTGACGGGCGCCGACCCGCTGAATCTCGCCGGCACGCTGCTGCCCGGCGACAAGGTACCGGCGCTGGCCGGCAATCGCGTGCTGTTCCGCGACGGCGTGCCCGTCGCGTCGCTCGTGTCGGGTACGTTCCACTACGCGCCCGAACTGTCGCCCGCCGCGCGCGAGGATGCGCGCCTGCGGCTCGCGCGCTGCTGCTGACACCGGCTGACACGCGGCGCGGCGCAGACTACTGATCGCCGGGCCGCGTCGCCGCCATCGTTCGGGTAGCATCGAACGATTTCCCGCGCGCGCTCACGCGCCCAGACAAAACAAGACTCCCGGAGACTGCCGCCGATGTCCTCGCATGCCGACTCACCCGCCGCTCATCACGCGGGTTCGCTGACGATTTTCCAGGGTGCCGCGCTCTATATCGGCGCGGTGCTCGGCACCGGCGTGATCGCATTGCCCGCGCTGGCCGCCGAGGTCGCGGGCCCGGCCTCGCTGCTCGCATGGGCCGCGCTCGTCGTGCTGTCCGGGCCGCTCGCGGCCACCTTCGCCGCGCTCGGCGCGCGCTATCCCGACTCGGGCGGCGTATCGACCTATGCGCGACGCGCATTCGGGCCGAAAGCCGCGGCGATCGTCGGCTGGTGCTTCTACTTCGCGGTACCGGCCGGCGCGCCGGCCGCCGCGATGTTCGGCGGCGCATACGTCGCGGCCGTCACGGGCGGCGGGCACACGACGGTCATCGTCACGGCCGCCGCGCTGATCGCGACCGTGTCGGCCGCGAACGCATTCGGTGTGACCGTTTCGGGCCGCATGCAGCTCGTATTGTCGGCGCTGCTCGTCACGCTGCTGCTCGCCGCGGTGCTCACGTCCGCGCCGCATGCGCGCACCGCCAACCTGCATCCGTTCGCGCCGCACGGCTGGCTCGCGGTCGGCCAGGCCGCCGCGCTGCTGGTGTGGAGCTTCGCCGGCTGGGAAGCGATCACGCATCTCGCGGCCGAATTCCGCCGGCCCGCGCACGACATGCCGCGCTCGGCCGGCATCGCGGTCGTGGTTGTCGGGTTCCTGTATCTGTCGGTCGCCGCCGCGAGCGTGACGGTGCTCGGGCCGACCGCGGGCGCATCGGGCGCGCCGCTCGCCGAACTGATCGCGGGCGGCATCGGCGGTCATGCGCAGGTGCTGGCCGCCGCGGCCGCGCTGCTGCTCACGCTCGGCACGATGAACGCGTATTTCGCGGGCGCGGCCAAGCTCGGCGCGGCGCTCGGGCGCGACGGCGCATTGCCCGCGTGGCTCGCGCAAGGCAGCCAGGTCGGCGGCGTACCGCGCCGCAGCCTCGGCGTGATCGCCGTGCTCGCGGCCGTCGCGCTGGCCGCGACGACGATCTCGGACGTCGGACCGAAGCCGCTCGTGCTGGTCACGTCCGGGTGTTTCGTGATGGTGTACGGGCTCGGCGCGGCGGCCGCGCTGAAATTGCTGCCGCGCGGCGGCATCGCTTACCGATGCGCATGGATTTCGCTGGTCGCGGTCGCCGGGCTGTTCCTGACGACGGGATGGTATTTCCTGTGCCCGCTGCTGCTCGCGGGCGGTGCGCTGCTTTATCTGCGGGTGGCCGAGCCGCGTAAATGACCCGGTGGGCGCGCGTGGGCTGACGCCCTCCCGCTTGCGGCGACGCGCCGGCCAATCGCCGACCGGATTGCGGGCCGAATTGCCGGCCGGATCGCCGGCCAATCCGCCGCGCGCATCATGCGGACGATCGGGACGATCGCGGCAAACCGGCCGCGCGCCGTTTCTTCCCGCCGGTCAGGCCGGCACCAGCTCGAAGCTGAGCCGTTTGCCGAGCGCGGCGGCCGCGCTCGCGAGCGTCGCCAGCGTAAGGCTCGTGTCGGTTTCGTCGAGCAGACGGTTGAGCGCGGCGCGGCTGGTTTTCATCCGCGCGGCCATCGCGGTTTTAGTGATGTGCTGCGCCTTCATTTCCTGCCCGATCTGCCACGCGATCACGCGCTTGATCGCGGTGGCGGTGGCCGCTTCGAGATTGCCGTCCCCTTCGAGGAAGGTATCGAAATCGCTGCCGATATGCGGGTTGTTCGTGGTCGTCATGTCGTACTCCAGTGCATGGCGTTGCCGGCTGCCCGACCGTCGAAGACGGTGCGTTCCGGCGCAACCGGGAAATTCAGATGGCGTGCGTCAGCGCTTTCAGGCGCGCGACGGTGACGTCGAGATCGTCCGACGGCGTGGCCCGCGACTGCTTGAAGAAGCCGTGCAGCAGGACCATCGTGTCGCCGACGACCGTGAACAGCACGCGGGCGCTCCGCCCCGGCACCATCACGCGGATCTCCCACAGATCCTTCGCCATCTTCCGGACCAGCGGCATGCCGAGCGGCCAGCCGAGTTGAACGGTCTTGATCTCTTCGCCGATCGTCCTTCGCTCCGCTTGCCCGAGCGCGTTGAGCCATTCGCGCACCGGCTCGTTGCCACGGGCCGTCCGGAAGAACCGCACGCCGAGCGTGACCTGGATCTGCTGTCTCGCCATCGTCTTGTCACCAATCGTACCAAAAACGGTACGATATGCCAAGCACCACGAGATCGGCTACTGTCCGGATGGCCAATCCGGCAGCCGGGAAAGAATTGAGCCGCGCTTGCCGCCCGGCCCGAGGGATCAACGGTCGCGGCGAGCCGGCTTGCGCGCCGCGCGTGGCGTCCGGTGTGCCCGCGTATCGCCGAACCGCGACCGCGCGATGTCGCGCACGGCATCGATCAGCGTCCGCGCGACCGGCGACGGCTGCGCGTCGGTGCGCAGGACGAGCCCGACCGGCTCGTCGGTGCCAGCGGACGGCAACGGCAGGCGCGCCAGCGCACCGGCCGACAGGTCGTATTCGGCCGCATAGAGCGGCACGAACCAGACCGCGTCGTTCTCGAGCGCCAGCGC
Source organism: Burkholderia catarinensis (assembly GCF_001883705.2). GTDB lineage: Bacteria > Pseudomonadota > Gammaproteobacteria > Burkholderiales > Burkholderiaceae > Burkholderia > Burkholderia catarinensis. The sequence continues at coordinate 83,292 of NZ_MDEQ02000003.1, read as the reverse complement.
GCGCGCGACCGATACCGACAGCACCTCGATGAACGAATCCAGCGGCGGCGCTCCGCATGCGCCGAGCAGTTGCTCGGCCGACTGGCGGATCAGCGTGCCGAAGGGCGGCAGCACGACCGGATAGCGCGCAAGCTCGGCGGCCGGCGCCGTGCTGGAAAGCAGTGGATGCCCGGCGCGCACGACCGCGACGAGCGGCTCGTTGTACAACTGCTCGAACGCGAGCCCGATCATCCGCTCCGGCTCCGACAGCCGCCCGATCGCGCATTCGATCGCACCGGACTTCAGCCGCTCGAGCAGATCGGCATTCGCGGCCGTCGTGATTCGCACGACGACGCGCGGCCAGCGTGCGGCGAGCGCCTTCATCAACGCGGGCGCGAGCGATGCCGCGACGGTCGGCAGCATGCCGATTTCCAGCGTCGCGGCGGCGGCCCCGCCCTCGCGCGCGAGCAGCCCGACGCCCTGTCGCAGCGCCAGCACGCACGCGTTCGCGTGCGGCATGAACAACTGCGCTTCGCGGGTCGGCTGCGCGCCCTGCCGGCCGCGCTCGAACAGCTTCACGCCGAGGATCGCCTCCAGTTCGGCGATCGTCTTCGAGACGGCCGGCTGCGTGATCGACAGGCTTGCGGCCGCCTTCTGCACGCCGCCCAACTGCGCGACCGCGAGAAAGCACTGCAGGTGGCGGAACTTGACGCGGCCGTCGGCGATGCGGTTATTCATAACGGATGGTTATGCGGTTGACGATGAAATGCCATTTTGCATAACTTTCCGGATAGTCCCAAGCACTCGATGACGCGTCACGCATCACGCCGCAGCGCGTGGAAACCGGTCGGCTCCCAGATCCGCTTCGCGATCAGCAAGCCCGTCCCGTGCTTCTGCCCGAGCGGCGCGGATGACGATTCCGCATGCAGCGCGGCCGCCTTGCTGCGCAGCCGGCGCAACTCGAGTTCGAGCTCCGCGGCGGCGGCCTCCGTCAGCATCCCCTGCGAGAACGTCATCGTCTCGCCCGCCCCGTCGAAGCGGCTGTCGAGGAAATCGCCGAGCGCGTGCGCATGGAAATAGCGACGGATCGGCCCGCCCGGCAGCCAGTCGAAATCGCGCGCGACCCGCACGCGAATCCGGTCGCCCGGCAGCAGCGCGACGACGTTCATCCGGTCGAGCATCAGCAGGTATTTCACGCACTCGGCCTTCGTCACGCGGTAAGCCGACACGATGTCCTGCACGGTCCAGTAGTTGATCGCGCAGACGGCCACGAGCAGCAGCTTCTCGTCCGACACGAGCAGCGCCTCCTGCTGCTCGGTCAGCACGTGCAGCCTCGGCGCCGACGCCGATGCCTCCTGCGTCAGCTCGGCCAGCGTATAGCCGAGCAGTTGCGCGATCTCCGCGACACGCTCCAGCGTAAAGCGGCCGCTGGCGAACAGCCGCTTCACGCTCGTCTCGGAGACGTCGAGCGCACGCGCGACGTCGCGGTAGGTCATTCCCTGCGCCTTCAACTGGCGCTTCAGCGTTTCGATGAGTTGGGCGGTTTCGGTCATGTTGGTATCGAAAAATGATGCTCCAGGTCGGATACTAGGCTACCTGCGTATGCAGATGAACATTTTCGGATACTTGTCTGCATAATCCGCTCCGTCCTGTCACGCAACGACGGAGCCGAAATGACCGCCCGAACCGAAACCGCTGCCTACGAACCGCCCCACACCGCACCGCGCGATGCACGCGACACGGATCGCACGATGCCGCTCGCCACCGTCCGCACGCTGGCCGCCAGCGCGCATGTCGGGGATCTCGTATTCATCCGCATTCCGGCGAGCACGCCGCGCGACGCGGCAGGCAAGACGGGCCCGGAGGGCGCGTGGGCCAATCGCTTCGGCATCGTCGTCGATACGTCGGGCGACGAACCCGTGATCGCCGAGCCAGCGCTTGCGTGGACGAAGCTCACGCCGCTGTCGCGCTTCGTCGCCCGTACCGACGGCGGACGGATCGCACTGGCGCGCCGAGTCGCGGCACCGACCGCCGACGCGCAACGCCGGGTGCACGCGACGGCCGAACAGCGGATCGACACGCTGCTCGGCAACCGCTTCAACCTGCGGGCGCGGCGCGGGTTCTGCGCGCAGTACGCGAGCGACGTACTCGGTGCCGACCGGGCCGCAACGCCGGCCGCACTGCTGCGCAGCGGCACGCTGTCGCTCGAATTCGACGGGATCGTGTTCGATCCTGGTCGTCGGTCATGACGGGCACGCTCGGGGAGACCGGATAACAACAAGAAGAAAGACAAAAAAAGCAGCGACGGGCTGGCTGGAGGGCCGTGCACGGGGTCGTCACCGACGACGCAAAGCCCGATCGCTTTTTCCGCCGGACAGGGCATCCTGTCCGGCGGAATTTTCATTGGCTCGGCAAATATAACAAACGGTTATGCGATTCGCGAAAAAAGGTCATTTTGCATAACTTTCCGGATTGGCTAAAGTCGTGCCATCGCACTTCGCGAAATACCTATCAGGAGACGCCCGATGGATTCCCCCACGATCCTCACGCCGCGCGACTGGCCGTCGCATCCGGCCTATGTCCACCCCGAGTACCGTTCGTCGGTTAAGCGCGGCCCGACCCGCCCGCTGATCCCGCTGAAGGACAAGCTGCGCGACCAGTACGCACCCGTCTACGGCGCCGAGGATCTCGGCGCGCTCGACCACGACCTGACGAAGAACGCCGTGAAGAACGGCGAGCCGCTCGGCGAGCGCATGATCGTCACGGGCCGCGTGCTCGACGAAGGCGGCAAGCCCGTGCGCAACACGCTCGTCGAGGTGTGGCAGGCGAACGCGGCCGGCCGCTACGTGCACAAGGTCGACCAGCACGACGCGCCGCTCGACCCGAACTTCCTCGGCGCAGGCCGCTGCCTGACCGACGACGAAGGCCGCTACCGCTTCCTGACGATCAAGCCCGGCGCGTATCCGTGGGGCAACCATCCGAACGCGTGGCGCCCGAATCACATCCACTTCTCGCTGTTCGGCGATTACTTCAGCTCGCGTCTCGTCACGCAGATGTACTTCCCCGGCGACCCGCTGCTCGCGTACGACCCGATCTTCCAGGGCACGCCCGAGGCCGCGCGCGATCGCCTGATCTCGCGCTTCTCGATGGACATCACCGAAGAAGGCTATGCGCTCGGCTACGAATTCGACATCGTGCTGCGCGGCCGCGACGCTACCCCGATGGAGCGCTGAACCATGACGACGCTGAAGCAAACCCCTTCGCAGACGGTCGGCCCGTACTTCGCATACGGCCTGTGCCCGCAGCAATACGACTACGACCTGAAAAGCCTGTTCACGCCGACGATCGCCGCGGCGCACGCCGAAGGCGAGCACGTGCTGCTGGTCGGGCAGGTGTTCGACGGCGACGGCAACGTCGTCGGCGACGCGGTGCTCGAATTCACGCAGGTGGACGGCGCGGGCCGCTACCCCGCCTCGCGCGGCGACATCGCGAAATCCGGCTTCACGGGCTTCGCGCGGGTCGGCACGGGCACCGATGCGCAACAACGCTTCGTCGTCGAGACGGTGAAGCCGGGCCGCATCACCGCCGACGAAGCGCCGCACATCAACGTGACCGTGATGATGCGCGGGATCCTCACCCATGCGTTCACGCGCGTGTACTTCGACGACGAAGCCGCCGCAAACGCGGCCGACCCCGTGCTGAACGCCGTGCCGGCCGAGCGCCGCGCGACGCTCGTCGCGAAGCGCGACGCGCAGCCGGGACGCCCGGTCGTCTACCGCTTCGACATCCGCATGCAGGGGCCGGACGAAACGGTGTTCTTCGACGTTTGACGCATGCGCCGGTGCACGCCGGCTTCGCATGCAACCGCACCGCCGCGTGGCGCGATACCGACCGGCATCGCGCCACGCGGCGTTTTCCGTGTTCCGTCGCAATCATTCGATGCTGCGCCGCATCGCACCCCGTCGCGGTTGCCGATGCCTGTTACCCGGGCGTCCGGCACGAACATCGAACGCGCGATTGAAACGCATGCTGCGGAAGCACATGAATCGTCGGGCCAGCGGGATATCGTTTGCGCGTTATGCGGCGTATCCTTCGGTATCCACAACGAGCCGACAGGATTAAATCGGATCGAGCAACAATCAAGCAAACCATGCGCGACCCTGCCCGGCAGGCTGTTCGCGCATTTTTTCTGACCGAGTGCCTTGAAACGCGTCTGGCCGAAGTGGGCAGGCGCGTATTTTTTTACGGCTGCAACAGGCGAACCGGCGCGGCACGCGCCGCCTGCCGATTCCTTCCGGCTAGCGCCGGATCTCCAGATACCGGCTCGGCGTGTCGCCCAGAATGCGGCGAAACGCCGACGTGAACGCGCTTGCGCTCGCGTACCCGAGATCGAGCGCGACGCGCGTCACCGGCTGCCCGTCGCTCAGGCGGGCGATCGCCGCGAGCATGCACACCTGCTGGCGCCATGCGGCAAAACTCACGCCCGTTTGCGCGCGAAACTGCCGCGTGAACGTGCGCCGGCTCACGCCCGCATCGGCGGCCACGCGGTCGAGATCGGCCTCGATCGACGGCGACGCGAGCAGGTGCCGGCACACCTTCGCGAGCCGTGCGTCAGCCGGCAGCGGCGCATGCAGCGACAGGCGCGGCATCGTCGCGATTTCCGCGACCAGCAGCGCCATCAGCTTGCCCGCACGCCCGTCGACGTCGTACATGGCCGGCAGGTCGACCGCATCGTCGATCAGTTGCCGCAGCAGCGCCGATACGCCATAGACGCCGCACTGCCCGGGCAGGCCCGCCGCCTGCGCGGCGTCGCCGGACACGAACGTGTTGAGCATCGTGACCGGCCCGGTCATCGTCATTTCGTGCCGCACGCCGGCCGGCACCCAGCATGCGCGCTGCGGCGGCACCAGCCAGCGCCCGTGCGGCGTCGACACGCTGATCGTGCCGCGCGACGCGAACGCGAATTGCCCGCGCCCGTGCGCGTGCTCCGGAAACGTCGTGCCCGCCGCATAGTCGTTGGCGGTCACGACCACGCTCCGGGGAATGTGTTCGTAGGGATCTAGAAGCGTATTTCTCACGGCCCGAATTCCATCATCAATGACCCGATATCGAAGGCGGGTCGCCTTCGATCGATCTACGATCCGCTCCACCGTTGCGCGACCTCACGGCCGCGGGACCCGTCGGCCTGATCGGCCGGATTGCACTTCATTGGAGCGGACATGCCGAATACGTTTCATCGCGTGGGGGACGGCCCCCACCCTGTTCTCGTGCTGCACGGCTGGTTCGGCGACGCCCGCGCGTTCGAACCCGTCGAAGCGTGGCTGTCGCGCGAGCACTTCAGCTATGTGTTCATGGACTACCGCGGTTACGGCCGCATGCGCGACACACGCGGCGACTACACGATCGACGAGATCGCCGCCGACGCGCTCGCGCTTGCCGACGCACTCGATTTCCCGACCTTCAGCCTCGTCGGCCATTCGATGGGCGGCATGGCGATCGAGAAGATCGCCGCCGTCGCACCCGACCGCGTGCGCGCGCTGGTGCCGATCGCGCCCGTGCCTTGCGGCGGCCTGCCGTTCGACGCGGAACGGCGCGCGCTATTCGAGCGCGCCGCCGGCCACGTTGCCGATCGCAGGACCATCATCGATCGCAGCACGGGCGGCCGGCTGCCCGCCGCCTGGATCGAGTGGAAAGCCGCGTATTCGGCAGCCCGTTCGTCGGCGCAAGCATTCGGCGCGTACTTCCGCGCGTGGGCCGATACGGATTTCAGCGACGAGATCGCGGGCGTCCATCCGGTGAAAGTGCTGATCGGCGAGCACGATCCGGCGTTCGACGCGGCGCTGATGGCCCGCACCTACCTGCGGCGCTATCCGCTCGCCACCGTCGACGTGCTGCGCAATGCGGGCCACTATCCGATGAACGAGACGCCGCTCGCGCTGGTCGCGGCGATGGAAGCGTTCCTGCTCGCCGCGACAGGCAGCCCCGGCGGCAGCGACTGACCCGCCGCGCGCCAGCGGCATCGTTGCGGCGCGCCTCACCGCAGCATGAACGACATCGCCGACAGGCTGTTCAGCGTGCGCACCACGTGCTCGACCGAAGGCCCGTCGAAGCGCAGCGTCACCGCATCGACGCGCTCGAGCGACGGCAGCACGCAGAACAGGTCGGCAAGCGCGGCTGTCTGCACGCGCAGCGTGCAAGCAGCCGGCGCAGGCCGATGGGCGCCCGCGCGCAAGCCAGCCGACAGCGCCTGCGCGACCGCTTCGCGCGCGGCGGTCGCGATCCGGGCACACGACGCGGCGGGCGTGAGCGTGTCGCCGCTCGATGCGCCGCCGGCCGTCTTGACCGTCTCGAAACGCGCATCCGGAAACAGCAGCCGCGTTTCCTCGGCGAACACGTCGTCGCCCGTCGCCAGCGCGACGTGCGCGCCATATTCACGCGCCAGCGCGCCGTACAGCCCGGCTTCGCCGAGTTCGACGCCGTTCAGCCACACCTGGGTGAACGCGAAGCTGTTGATCGTGTGCGCGAGCACGCCGCGCGTCTGCGATTTCGCGTGATAGCCGATCATGAACACGAGATCGGGCTGCTGTTCGAGGCCCGTCATCATCCCGAGCGTGCGCGGCTTGCCGAGCACGACGCGGGTGCGCGCATCGAGCCCGTCGGGCAGCAGGTTGCGAAAGCTGCCATGCGAATCGTTGATCCAGACGGCCTGCGCGCCGCCCGCGAACGCGCCTTCGATCGCCGCGTTGGCCTCGGCGGTCATCCAGCGGCGCGCGCGCTCGTATTCCGGATTGCCGGCGCGCGTCTGCTCGGTGGCGAACACGCCGGCGACGCCTTCGATGTCGATCGAAATCAGGATCTTCATGACTGGGCAAAACATCCTTCGTTGAACAGGCGCTCGAGATCGGGCAGCGCATCGTGCAGCGATTGCCGCACGTGGCCGTCGCGCCCGGCGACCGTCACGGCCTGCAGCAGCGCGTCGGCGATCGCGTGCTCGACGCTCTCGGCCGCGGCCATGAACAGCGGATCGAGCGCCGCATCGGCCACGAGGGCCGGCAGCGCGATCGTCGCCGCGTCGTGCGCGATCGTGTATGCGGTCGAGAATGCGAGCGCGATGTCGCCGCTGCCATGCCCGTAGACGGAACCCGTGCGGGCCAGCCCCGCGCCCGCGCGGCGCGCGAGCCGCGACAGTTGCCGCGCGTCGAGCGGCGCGTCGGTGGCAAGCAACAGGATGATCGAGCCCTGCTCGGGCGGCGCCGCATGCGCGGCCCCGGCCGCACGCCGTTGCGCGACGATGCGCCCGAGCGGCACGCCGCCGAGCGCCAGCATCGGCAGCCGGCCGAAATTCGCGAGCACGAGCGCGCCGACCGTATAGGGCCTGCCGGCCGCGACGGCGACACGCGACGCCGAGCCGATCCCGCCCTTCAGGTCGAAGCACGACATCCCGCGCCCGGCGCCCACCGCGCCGCGTGCGACATCGCGCGACGCCGCGCGGCACGCGTCGTCGTAATGCGCGGCCGTGACCGCGAATGCCTGGATATCGTTCAGATAGCCGTCGTTGCACTCGAACACGAGCGGGTTGACGGTCGACCAGTCGCGGCCGACCTGCGGGTTCGCCGCGATCGCCGCGCGGATCTGCGCCTGCGCGACCGCGCCGACGCCGAACGTGTTGGTCAGCGCGATCGGCGTATCGAGCGTGCCGAGTTCGTCGACCTGCACGAGCCCCACGCTCTTGCCGAAGCCGTTGATCACGGCCGCACCGGCCGGCACCTTGCTGCGGTATACATCGCCCGGATGCGGTTTCACGACGGTCACGCCCGTCTGCACGTCGCCGGCATCGAGCGTGCAATGGCCGACGGTCACGCCCGGCACGTCGGCGATCGTGCCGCGCGGCCCGGCCGGCAGCGTCGCCGCCCACATCGGTGCTGCACGCATCAGCGGCGCTCCAGCTTCGGATCGAGCGCGTCGCGCAGCCCGTCGCCGAGCAGGTTGAACGCGAGCACGGTCAGGAAGATCGCGAGGCTCGGGAACACCGCGATGTGCGGCGCCGTCACCATGTCCGCGCGCGCCTCGTTGAGCATCGCGCCCCACTCCGGCGTCGGCGGCTGCGCGCCGAGCCCGAGGAACGACAGGCTCGCGGCCGTGATGATCGACGTGCCGATCCGCATCGTGAAGTAGACGACGACCGACGACACGGTGCCCGGCAGGATGTGCCGCATGATGATCGTCCAGTCCGACGCGCCGATGCTGCGCGCGGCCTCGACGTAGGTCATGTGCTTGAGCATCAGCGTGTTGCCGCGCACGAGCCGCGCGAACGCCGGGATGCTGAAGATCGCGACCGCGCAGATCACGTTGATCATCCCGTTGCCGAGGATCGCGACCACGCCGATCGCCAGCAGGATGCCGGGGAACGCGAACAGCACGTCGGCCACGCGCATCGTGATGCGGTCCCACCAGCCTTCGTAGTAGCCGGCGAGCAGCCCGAAGATCGTGCCGATCAACGCGCCGAGCGCGACCGAGAAGAAGCCGGCCGCGAGCGAGATGCGCGTGCCCGCGATGATCCGGCTGAAGATGTCGCGGCCGAGCGAATCGACGCCGAACCAGTGCACGGCTGACGGCCCCGCATTCAGCGCGTCGTAGTCGAAATAGTTCTCCGGATCGAACGGCACGATGTGCGGGCCGACGAATGCCAGCACGACGAGCACCAGCACGAAGCCGCCCGCGGCGAGCGCGACGGTCTGCTTGCGGAACTTGCGCCAGAATTCGCGCCACGGCGTGCGGATCGCGCTCGATGCGGCCGGCGCCGCGGTCTGGACAGTCGCGTTCATGCTGCGCCTCACTTGAACCGGATGGTCGGGTTGATGACCGCGTACAGCACGTCGACGGTCAGGTTGATCAGGATGAATTCGAGCGAGAACAGCAGCACGATCGCCTGGATCACCGGGTAATCGCGCATCGTCACCGCGTCGACGAGCAGTCGCCCGAGCCCCGGCCAGTTGAACACGGCCTCGACGACGATCGAGCCGCCGAGCAGGAAGCCGAACTGCAGCCCCATCATCGTGACGACGGGGATCATCGCGTTGCGCAGGCAGTGCTTGAGCACGACCATCGGCTCGTGCACGCCTTTCGCGCGCGCGGTGCGCACGAAATCCTCGTTCAGCACCTCGACGAACGACGCGCGCGTGAAGCGCGCCATCACGGCCGCGACCGCGGCGCCGAGCGTGAGCGACGGCAACACATAGCTCTTCCACGTGCCGTCCGGCACGACCGGCAGCCAGCCGAGCTTCACCGAGAAGATTTCCATCAGCAGCATGCCGAGCGCGAACGCGGGAAACGAGATGCCCGACACCGCGATCGTCATCCCGATGCGGTCGGGCCAGCGATTGCGCCACACCGCCGACGCGATCCCGATCGCCATCCCGAACAGCGTCGCCCACACCATGCTGACGAGCGTCAGCAGCAGCGTCGGCATGAAGCGCTCGCCGATCTCGGTCGACACCGGCCGCTTGCTGCGCGTCGACATGCCGAAATCGCCGTGCGCGATCTTCACGAAGAAGTTCGCGAACTGGGTCGGCATCGGCTTGTCGAGGCCGAGGTCGGCGCGTACGAGCGCGACCGTCGCGTCGTCGGCTTCCGGCCCGGCCGCGAGCCGCGCCGGATCGCCCGGCAGCAGGTGCACGAACAGGAACACGAGCACGGCGACGATCGCGAGCGTGGGCAGCAGGCCGAACAGGCGTTTGACGAGAAAATTCAGCATGGGGCACCGATCGGGTCAAGGCGCCGGCGGATTGCGCCGCCGGCACCGCGTGGCGGGCGAACCGCCGTCATTTCAGCGAGATTTCGTCGAAGTTGAACGAGCCGTCCGGCATCACGTACATGCCCTGCAGGCGCTTGCTGCGTGCGTAGACGATCTTCTCCTGCACGAGGAAGATCCACGGCGCGTCGGACCAGATCTGCTTCTGCGCATCGGCGTAGAGGGTGGCCTTCTTCGTGCGATCGGTCGTGGAGAGTGCCTGCGCGAGATCGTCGTCGACCAGACCGTTCTTGTAGTACGCCGTGTTGTACAGCTTCGGCGGCGCCGACTCCGAAGCAAGCAGCGGCGACAGTGCCCAGTTCGCCTCGCCGGTCGACGCCGACCAGCCGCTGTAGTACATCCGCACCGGCGCCTTCGCCGGATCCTGTGCGCTCTCCACCCGCGCCACCCGCTCACCGGCCTCGAGCGCCTGCACCTGCACCTTCACGCCGACCTGCGCGAGCTGCTGCTGGACGAACTGGATCAGCTTCTGCGCCGTCGTGTGATTGTAGGCAGACCAGAGCGTCGACTCGAAGCCGTTCGGATAGCCGGCTTCCTTCAACAGCGCGCGCGCCTTCGCCGGGTCATACGGCCAGGGCCCGAGCTTCGTTGCGAATTCGACGCCCATCGGCGCGACTCCCGTCTGCGGTGTCGCGTAACCGGCGAACACGACCTTCGCGAGCGCATCCTTGTTGACCGCGTAGTTCAGCGCTTGACGCACCTTCGGGTTGTCGAACGGCTTTTGCTGCGTGTTCAGCGAAATGTAGCGCTGAATGATCGACGGCGCCTCGATCAGGTCGACCTTCGGGTTGCTCTTGAGATCGTTCGCCTGCTCGAACGGAATCGTGAACGCGAAATCCGCCTCGCCGGTCTTGATCAGCGCGGCGCGCGTATTGTTGTCGACCACCGGCTTCCAGTCGATCGTGTCGACCTTGGGGTAGCCCTTCTTCCAGTAGCCGGCGAATTTCTTCACCTTCATGTCATCGGTCTGCTTCCATTCGACGAACTCGAACGGCCCGGTCCCGACCGGATGCAGCGACACGTCACGCCCCCACTTCTTCAGCGCGGCCGGCGAGATCATCACCGCCGACGGGTGCGCGAGCGTGTTGACGAACGCCGAGAACGGCTCGCGCAACGTGAACCGCACCGTGGTCGGATCGACCACTTCGGTCTTCTCGATCACCCGGAACAGGCCGTAACGCTTCAGCTTGTTCGCCGGATCGGTCACGCGGTCGAAATTCGCCTTCACCGCGGCGGCATTGAACTCGGTGCCGTCGTGGAATTTCACGCCTTGGCGCAGCTTGATCGTGTACACCTTCGCGTCCGGCGATGCCGTGTAGCTGGTCGCCAGCACGTTGACGAGCTTCATGTTCCGGTCGAAGCCGAACAGACCCTCGTAGAACGACTTGACGACAGCCTGCGACACCGTATCGTTCGCGTCGTACGGGTCCATCGTCGTGAATGTCGAGTACACGGCGACCACGACATTCTGCTGCGCGAACGCGGGCACCGCGACCGACAGTGCGAGCGCGCCTGCCCCCGCGGCGAACAACGCGCGCGGACGGAACATCGGGAACGAATACGGCTTGTTCATCTTGTCTGACTCCTGTGCATGATTCGGTAACGCGTGGTGGAAATCGCGGTGTGACTGCCCCCGCTCGGGAAAAAACCGTCGCTGCCTCGCGCGTGCGCAACTGCGATCCATCGCCGCCTCCGCGCGCTCAATACGCGCCGCCGACGCGATGCGTCGCGACGAAATGATCGGGGCCGACCGCGACGAGCGGTGCAATCACCGGCTCGTCGCCGGCCGCGCGGATCGGGCTCGGGATCTCGTCCGCCGCGAGCTGGCGCGGCGCATGCCGGCGCGCGGGGTCGGCCACCGGCACCGCGCTCATCAGCTTCTTCGTGTAAGGATGCTGCGGCGCCTCGAACACCGCGCGGCGCGGGCCGATCTCGACGATCTGGCCGAGATACATCACCGCGACGCGATGGCTGACGCGCTCGACGACGGCCATGTCGTGCGAGATGAACAGGTATGCGACGCCGAGCTCGCGCTGCAGGTCGAGCATCAGGTTGACGATCTGCGCCTGCACCGACACGTCGAGCGCCGACACCGATTCGTCCGCGATCACGACCTTCGGGTTCAGCGCGAGCGCGCGTGCGATCGCGATCCGCTGGCGCTGGCCGCCGGAGAATTCATGCGGATAGCGGCGCGCGGCCTCGGGCGGCAGACCGACCTTGTCGAGCAGCCAGTCGACGCGCGCCTGCGCTTCGCGGCCGCTCGCGACGCCGTGCACGAGCAGCGGCTCCATGATCGAGAAGCCGACGGTCAGGCGCGGGTTCAGCGACGCGAACGGATCCTGGAAGATGAACTGGATGTTCCGGCGCAGCGCCTGCAGGTCCGGGCCCTTCATCGCGCTGATGTCGCGGCCGTCGAATTCGATCGAGCCGCTCTGCGATTCGACGAGGCGCAGCAGCGAGCGGCCGGTGGTCGACTTGCCGCAGCCCGATTCGCCGACCAGCGCGAGTGTTTCTCCCGCGCGCAGCTCGAAGCTCACGCGCTCGACCGCATGCACGTATTGCGACACGCGGCCGAACACGCCGCTCTTCACCGGAAAGCGCGTGACGAGATCGCGCACGCGCAGGATCGGCGGCGCGGCCGGGTCGACGTGCGGTTGCGCGGCGGCGGGTGCCGCGTCTTGCGCGGCGGGCACGGCGGCCGCGCTCGCGCCTTCCACCTTCAGCAGCGGGAATTTCTCGGGCGCGTCGGTACCCTGCATCGAGCCGAGTTTCGGCACGGCCGCGAGCAGCGCGCGCGTATAGCGATGCACGGGCGCCGCGAAAATGCGGTCCGACTCGCCCTCCTCGACCTTCTCGCCGCGATACATCACGAGCACGCGGTCGGCCACTTCAGCCACCACGCCCATGTCGTGCGTGATGAAGATCACGCCCATGTTCATTTCGTCCTGCAACCCGCGGATCAGTTGCAGGATCTGCGCCTGGATCGTCACGTCGAGCGCGGTCGTCGGCTCGTCGGCGATCAGCAGCGCGGGCCGGCACGACAGCGCCATCGCGATCATCACGCGCTGCCGCATCCCGCCCGACAACTGGTGCGGATAGCGCACGAACACGCGGCGCGCTTCCGGAATGCGCACGAGATCGAGCAGCCGCAGCGTCTCCGCGCGCGCTTCCGACGGGCTCTTCGACTGGTGCAGCGCGATCGCCTCGCTGATCTGGTCGCCGACCGTAAACACTGGGTTCAACGACGTCATCGGTTCCTGGAAGATCATCGCGATGTCCGCGCCGCGGATGCCGCGCATCGTCGCGGCGCTCGCCTGCGCAAGATCGACGAGCGCGCCGCCGCGGCGCCGGAACGCGATCCGGCCGCCCGTGATCTCGCCGCCGCCATGCTCGACGAGCCGCATCAGTGCGAGCGACGTGACCGACTTGCCGGAGCCCGATTCGCCGACGATCGCGAGCGTCTCGCCGCGATCGACGTGAAACGACACGTTGCGCACCGCGTCGAACGTCGCGCCTTCGCGGCGGAACGTGACCGACAGGTCGTCGACGGCGACGACGCGCTGCTCGGGCAGCGCCAGGCCGGACGGGTTACGGTTCGAAGTCATCGTGAGTCTCTCCTCGTGCGATCCGGAATCACGCCGTGTCGTCGTCGCGATAGATGCCGACCACCGGCGCTTCACCGACGCGCGCGTAGCCGCGGTACATCCCTTCGGTGTTGAACGGCATCGCGACGTTGCCGTGCGCGTCGACCGCGATGATCCCGCCGCGGCCCGCCAGGCGCGGCAGCTTGTTCATCACGACGTCGTGCGCGGCGTCGGCGAGCGACGCGCCGCGATACGCGATCTGCGCGGCAACGTCATGCGCGGTCGCGAGCCGGATGAACATCTCGCCGGTGCCCGTCGACGACACGGCGCAGGTCGCGTCGTCCGCATAGCAGCCCGCGCCGATGATCGGCGAATCGCCGACACGCCCCGGCTGCTTGTTCGTGATGCCGCCCGTCGACGTGGCTGCCGCGATGTGGCCGTTCAGGTCGCACGCGACCGCGCCGACCGTGCCGTGCTTGCGGTCAGGATCGAGCGGTTCGGCCGGCTGCGACCGTGAAGCGCCGAACGTGAACGTCGCCGCATCGTGGTCGAGCATCATGCCGGCCGCCGCGCGCGCCTTGAGCCACTGCGCGTGACGCGATTCGGTGTCGAAGTAGCCGGGTTCCGCGAGTTCGAGCCCCTGCGCGGCCGCGAACGCATCGGCGCCCGCGCCGGCGAACAGCACGTGTTCGCTTGCCTCCATCACGCGCCGCGCGGCGAGCACGGGATTGCGCACGCGCGTCGCGCAGCAGATCGCGCCGGCGCCGAGCGTCGCGCCATCCATGACCGCGGCGTCGAGTTCGTGCTTGCCTTCGGCCGTATACACGGCGCCGCGCCCGGCGTTGAACAGCGGGCAGTCTTCAAGCATCCGCACCGCGACGGTGACGGCGTCGAGCGCGCTGCCGCCGTCGGCCAGCACCTGCTGCGCGGCCTGCAGGATCGCGGTCAGTTCGGCGCGGTACCGACGTTCGGTGTCGGTATCCATCGCATCGCGCAGGATCGTGCCTGCGCCGCCGTGAATCGCAACGATCGCGGGTGAAGTCATGATTTTTTCGGACCGGGGGAAGAAGGGTTGGCGGCCGGCAGCGCCGCTTGCGGCTGCACGAGCCACGGCAGCAGGAATTCGGTCATCTCGGCGGCGGATTTCGCGGACCGGTGCGTGCGCAGCGCGACCGCGTCGATCAGCGCCTCGATCATCGCGAGCACGGCCGCTTCCGACGTGGCCGCGAAGCGCCGCTCGGCCTTGACGTACAGGTTCAGCGACGCGATCGGCGCCAGCGGCGATTGCGGGCCGTCGGAAATGCCGAGCACGCGCGCGCCGCGCACCGCCGCGCGGCGCGCCAGCTCGACCGTGTCCTTCACGTAGCGCGGAAACGCGAGCGCGATCACGAGATCGCGGGAATCGGCCGTATACAGGCGCCGCGCCGCGTGCGACGGGCCGCCGAGCAGCGCGAGCGACTGCACGCTGTCGTGGCACACGGACAGCCCGTGCTCCATCAACCCGGCAAGAAACGCGCTGGAGCCCGCGCCGAGGATCAGCACGCGCCGCGCGCCGACGATCGCCTCGACCGCGGCCTCGACATCGGCCGCGTCCAGTTGCGCGCGGGTGTTCCCGATGTTCGCGACGGCCTGGTCGAATACCGCGTCGATCCATGCGGCGCCGCGTACGCCCGGCTCCTGCTCCTGCGCGGAACGCAACCGCTCGACCGGCCCGAGCGTCGCCTCGAAGCCGCGCACGAGCGCCGCGCGCATCGCCGGATAGCCGTCGAAGCCCAGCGCCTTCGCGAAGCGGTTCGCGGTCGCGATCGACGCATTCACGGCCTGCGCGAGTTCGTCGATCCGCATCGTCGCCGCGCGAAACGGATTCGCGAGCACGAATTCGCCCATGCGCCGGTGAATCGGCGTCATCAACGGCATCGCCGACGCGATCCGCTCGGCGATCGCGGGTTCGTCGTGGCTGGCGTCGTGCGGAACGAGAAGCGTCATGCGAAGGGTCGTTGCAAGAATGATGAAAATCAATTTACACAATATGCATCCCGGAAAGAAATAAATTTTCATCAGGGTTGTCACGCCCCATCCCGCGTCTCCCCGCCGCGTGGCCATCGCCCGGCCCCGCCCATGGGCCTTTGGCGCGCGCCCGCCATGCTTCGCCGCGCGTGCCGCTTTCACTCGCCATCGGGAAAACCCCGAGTAAGTTCGTTCGAATGCAAATTCACGTTGACCGGATTCGTATTCGAACATAGGATGTTCGAAAATGATCAGTCGTCATATAACATCCGTAGCCAATGACGACGGAATGTTCGCTCGAACGCCCGAATTTCGATATGAACCGGGAAAATTGGCGCGCATCAAGATCGGACATCGTACAAAGACGAACAAGCCGTCCGGACGGACGGCCCTCATGGATCGGGCTGGCGCCATGCGCCTGCCCTACCTGACAGGAGACAGCAGTGAAGACAGTCAAGGCGTTGCGCTGGTGGATCATCGTGCTCGTATGTCTCGGCACGATCCTCAACTACCTCGCACGGAATTCCCTCGCGGTGCTCGCGCCCGAGCTGAAGCACGTGTTCTCGATCTCGACGCAGCAGTACTCGTACATCGTCGGCGCGTTCCAGATCGGCTACACGATCATGCAGCCGGTGTGCGGGTTCATCGTCGACCTGATCGGGCTGCGGCTCGGGTTCGCGCTGTTCGCGATGCTGTGGTCGGTGGTCGGCGTCGCGCACGGCTTCGCGTCGGGCTGGCTGTCGCTCGGCATCCTGCGCGGCTTTCTCGGGCTATTCGAGGCCGCCGCGATTCCGTCGGGGATGAAGGCCGTCGCCGAATGGTTTCCCGATCGCGAGAAATCCGTCGCGGTCGGCTACTTCAACGCGGGCACGTCGCTCGGCGCCGCGATCGCGCCGCCGCTCGTCGTGTTCCTGTCGATGCAGTTCGGCTGGCAGGCCGCGTTCATGGCCACCGGCGCGCTCGGGTTCGCGTGGGCCGCGCTCTGGTACACGCAATACCGGTCGCCCGCCGATCATCCCCGCCTCACGCCGCAGGAGCGCGCGCTGATCCGCGACGGCCAGACGACGATGCCGCCCGTGTCGAAGCGCCGCATCCGCGACGTCGTCACCGCACGGCGCTTCTGGGCGATCGCGCTGCCGCGCTTCTTTGCCGAACCCGCATGGCAGACCTTCAGCTTCTGGATTCCGCTGTACCTCGCGACCGAGCGCCACATGGCGCTCACGCAGATCGCGATCTTCGCGTGGATGCCGTTTCTCGCGGCCGACCTCGGCGGCATCGCGGGCGGCTACCTGTCGCCGTATCTCGCGAAACGGTTCAACCTGCCGCTCGTATGGTCGCGCGTCGCCGGCGTCGCGCTCGGCGCGGTGCTGATGCTCGGGCCCGCGCTGATCGGGCTCGTGTCGTCGCCGTACACGGCCATCGCGCTGTTCTGCGTCGGCGGCTTCGCGCACCAGATGATCTCCGCGCTCGTCAACACGCTGTCGGCCGACGTATTCGACTCCGAGGAAGTCGGCACCGCGAGCGGCTTCGCCGGGATGGCCGCGTGGATCGGCGGGCTCGGCTTCTCGCTGCTGGTCGGCGCACTCGCCGACAAGATCGGCTATGCGCCGCTGTTCGCGTGCCTCGGCCTGTTCGACCTCATCGGCGTCACGCTGCTCGCGGTGCTGATCCGCGGGCAGTCGAAGCAGGAACGCCTGCTCGCGCAGCACGCCTGACATTCGCCCTCACCAGGAATCGCATTCATGACCTCGCTTCTTCATCCGCCCGTGTTCCGCGTCGCCGGCCAGCACGCGAACCGCGTGCTGCTCGCGTCCGATGCGGGCGCAACCCTCGAGATCTTCGTGCTCGAGGACGACATCGTGCGAGTGCGCGTGCTGCCCGACGCGACAGCGCGCACCCCGCGCACGTGGACGATCGCGCCGGGCCTCGACGACGTGCCGCTCGACGGGCGCGATCGTCTCGACCTGAGCGGCTTCACGCTGCCCGCCTATGACCTCGCCGAAGACGACGACGGCCTGCGCATCGAAACCGCGCAGATCCGGCTCGAGGTGCGCCGGCAAGGCGGCCATTGCACGTGGTCGATGCGCGGTGCGGACGGCGCATGGCGCGTCGCGCTCGCGGACCGCTCGACACAGGCGTACAACTTCGGCTGGTGGGACGACCGCGCGTATCACTACGTCGCCCGCAAGCGCGGCGACAAGGTGTTCGGCCTCGGCGAACGCGCGGGCGAACTCGACCGCACGGGCGGGCGCTTCGAGATGCGCAACATCGACGCGATGGGCTACAGCGCGAAGCACACTGACCCGCTGTACAAGCACATCCCGTTCACCATCACGTGGTCGCCCGACGCGTGCCAGGGGTTCGGGCTGTTCTACGACACGCTGTCGGACTGCACGTTCGACATGGGCCGCGAGCTCGACAACTATCACGGCCCGTACCGCTATTTCGTCGCCGAGCACGGCGACCTCGACTACTACTTCATCGCATCGCCCGGCACGCCGCTCGCGGCCGCGCGGCGCTTCACGTGGCTCACCGGGCGCCCCGCGCGCACGCCGAAATGGGGGCTCGGCTATTCCGGCTCGACGATGAGCTACACCGATGCGCCGGACGCGCAGCGGCAGATGAACCAGTTCGTCGAGCAGTGCGACGCGCACGACATCCTGTGCGATTCGTTCCACCTGTCGTCGGGCTATACGTCGATCGGCGCGAAGCGCTACGTGTTCAACTGGAACCGCGACAAGTTTCCGGACGCGAAGGGCTTCGTGAAGCACTACCGCGACCACGGCATCCGCCTGTGCGCGAACATCAAGCCGTGCCTGCTGCGCGACCATCCCGCGTTCGACGATGCCGCAAAACGCGGGCTGCTGATCCGCTCGGCATCCGGCGAACCCGCGTGGGTGCAGTTCTGGGACGAAGTCGGCGCGTATCTCGACTTCACGCAGCCGGACGCATACCGCTGGTGGCGCGAGCAGGTCACGTCGGCGCTGCTCGAATACGGGATCGAGTCGACCTGGAACGACAACAACGAATACGAGATCTGGTCGCCCGATGCGATCGCGCACGGCTTCGGCCAGCCTTTCCCCGCGCGCGAAGCGAAGGTGCTGCAGACGATGCTGATGATGCGCGCTTCGCGCGAAGCGCAGCGTGCGCATGCGCCGGCGCAGCGGCCGTTCCTCGTGTCGCGCTCCGGCGGCGCCGGCATGCAGCGCTACGTGCAGACCTGGTCCGGCGACAACTATACGTCGTGGGAAACGCTGCGCTACAACCTGAAGATGGGCCTCGGGCTCGCGCTGTCGGGCGTGTCGAACATCGGTCACGACATCGGCGGCTTCTCCGGGCCCGCGCCGTCGCCCGAGCTGCTGCTGCGCTGGGTGCAGTTCGGCATCTTCATGCCGCGCTTCAGCATCCATTCGTGGAACGACGACGGCACCGTCAACGAGCCGTGGATGTATCCGGAGATCACCGCGCAGGTCGCGTCGCTGATCAAGCAGCGCTACCGGCTGCTGCCCTACCTCTATCACCTGCTGTGGCTGTCGACGACGCGCTACGAACCCGTGCTGCGGCCGACCTTCGCGGATTTCCCCGGCGATGCGCGCTGCTACGACGAATGCGACGACATGATGCTCGGCGACGCGCTGCTCGTCGCGCCGGTCGTCGATCCCGGCCGCACGGAGCGCACGGTCTACCTGCCGTCGGGCGCGCGCTGGATGTGCGGCGCGAGCGCGCAGTCGTTCGACGGCGGCACGAGCGTAACGCTGCCCGCACCGCTCGACACGCCGGTGATGCTGCTGCGCGAGGGCCGCGTGCTGCCGCTGGACGTCGCGACACAGCATTTCGGCGCGCGCGCCGACACGCGCGGCTTCCTCGTCGCGCCGCGCATCGAGGACGGCGTCGCGTACGGCGAATGCGTCGAGGACGACGGCGAGACGGAAGCGTGGCGCGATGGCGAATACGGACTGTGGCGGATCGAAACCGGCCGCGAGGCGTCGGGCGTGCTCGGCGTGTCGGTCCGCTGGGACGGCCGCCCGGGCCGCCCGGCCGACCGCGTCGAGATCCTGCTGCCCGCGTCGCTGCAAGGCCCGGTCGCCGTCCGCGGCGCACGCGTCGAGCAGGACACGCAGGACGGCGCATGGCGCCGCCTGGTCGTCACGTTCGACAGCTGAACCGCGCAAGCCCTGTCAGGCGGGCCGTTCACGCGGCCCGCCGCCCGCCACAGAGGAGGCAACCCAGCCTCCCGCCCCCTTGAAAAGATGAAGAGATCTGGAGATCGACAATGAAAACACCCGTCAACCGCTATGTAATCCTTATTTTTTCGGCCGCATCGCTCGGCACGACCGCCGCCCACGCGCAGAGCAGCGTGACGCTGTACGGCGTCGTCGACGATTCGCTCGCGTACGTGAACAACCAGCAGGGCCACTCGAACGTGTACATGCGCGACGGCAACCTGTATGCGTCGAAGTTCGGGCTGCGCGGCGACGAGGATCTCGGCGGCGGCACGCATGCGATCTTCGACCTGCAGTCCGGCTTCAACCTGAACAACGGCGCACAGTCCGCCGCCGGCACGATGTTCAATCGCCAGGCATTCGTCGGCCTGCGCAACGATCACTATGGCACGCTGACGGCCGGCCGCCAGTACACCCCCTACTTCCTGTTCGTCGGCCCGTACGCGTCGAGCAGCTGGCTGACCGGTGCGACGGGCGCGCATCCGGGCGATATCGACGGCCTCGACACGACGATCCGCGTGAACAACTCGGTCACCTATACGTCGCCGACCTTCGCCGGGCTGACCGCGAGCGCGATGTATGCATTCGGCGGCATTGCCGGCGCGACCGGCAAGGGCAACACGTTCAGCGCCGCGCTGCGCTACGCGAACGGGCCGATCGGGATCGCGGCCGGCTACCTGCGCATCAACAGCTCGGGCTCGTCCGCGGGCTTCCTGAACCCGGCCACCGCGTCGTCGGGCAGCTTCGCGGTGTCCGTGCTGAACCAGGGCTACCTGACCGCGAAGGCCGTCGAGCAGGTCGCGGCGGCCGGCAACTACACGCTCGGCGCCCTGACGATGGGCATCAACTATTCGAACGTGAAGTACCTGCCCGGCAACGGCTCCGCGTTCGCCGACACGGCCGTGTTCAACACCTACGGCGCGCTCGCCGCGTACCGCTTCACGCCGGCGTTCTCGGTGGCCGGCGCGTTCGCGTACACGCTCGCGTCGAAAGCGAACGGCGTCCCGAACGCGGCCCGCTACCAGCAGGTTTCGCTGAAGGAGTCGTACAGCCTGTCGAAGCGCACGACGCTCTATGCGCTGCAGGCTTACACGCATTCGAGCGGGCGGACGCTCGGCGCGCAAGGCGGCGGCCACATCGTCGATGCGGCGCCGATCGTCGGGGATTCGCAGCAACTCACGCCGTCGACGACGCACGGCCAGTTCGTCGGCATGGCCGGCATCGCCGTCACGTTCTGAACCTGCCCGGCGGCGCCTTCCGCGCGCTGCCTCCGCCCCGGGCGAAGCGCATTCCAGGCGCGCCGTCCGGGCGCCCGATGCACGGCCGCCAAAGCGTTTTCCGCATCCCGTCCTCCCACCGCCCGAACCGTGCGGGTTTTCCCAATCCCCTCAATACCTTACAATTCGTCAGATTAACCCCTTCTGCATGCCCCTTCTTGCAGTCCTGACACCGCGGTACACTCGACGCACGCCGTTTCAGGGTCCGACGCGCAACGAAGCGCGCCGGGCGGCGTCGCGCTTCGTTGCGCCTACAACTGGATGCCTGCCATGCCAGATTCCCGTTCCTCGCCCCGCACGACATTCAAGCCGCAGGTCGTCCTGCCCGCGCTCGCGGTCATCGGCGCGCTGCTCGTCGTGTGCGCGCTGCGCCCGAGCGAAGCCGGCGCGCTGTTCTCCGCCGGCCAGCAATGGGTCATCGCACGCTTCGACTGGTTCTACGTGCTCGCCGTCACCGGCTTCCTCGTGTTTCTCGTGCTGATCGCCGCGAGCGACTTCGGCAACATCCGGCTCGGCCCCGACGATGCCGAGCCCGAATTCAGCTTCCTGTCGTGGACGGCCATGCTGTTCGCGGCCGGCATGGGTATCGGCCTGATGTACTTCGGCGTCGGCGAGCCGATGCAGCATTTCCTGAAACCGCCGACCGTCGACCCCGGCACGCCCGCCGCCGCGCGCGAGGCGATGCTGATGACCTTCTTCCACTGGGGCTTCCATGCGTGGGCGATCTACGGGCTGATGGGGCTCGTGCTCGCATATTTCGGCTTTCGCTACAACCTGCCGCTGACATTGCGCTCGGGGCTGTATCCGGTGCTGCGCGAGCGCATCAACGGCTGGATCGGCCACACGGTCGACGCGTTCGCGCTGGTCGGCACGGTCGCCGGCATCGCGACGACGCTCGGCTACGGCGTGATGCAGATCAGCGCGGGGCTGCACACGGTTGCGGGCTGGGACACGAGCGGCAACGCGTTCCGCATCGGGCTTGTCGCGCTCGTCGTGATCCTCGCGGGCGCCTCCGCCGCGAGTGGCCTCGACAAGGGCGTGCGGCGGCTCTCCGAGCTGAACCTGCTGCTTGCGTTCCTGTTACTTGCGTTCGTGGCCTTCGCGGGCCCGACGGCGTTCCTGCTGCGCGCGCTCGGCGACAACATCGGCCAGTACCTGTCGAGCCTGGTCGACCTGTCGTTCCGCACCTATGCGTACGCGTCGCCGCGCGAGGAAGGCTGGTTCGGCGGCTGGACGATCCTCTACTGGGCGTGGTGGATCTCGTGGTCGCCGTTCGTCGGCATGTTCATCGCGCGCATCTCGCGCGGCCGCACGATCCGCCAGTTCGTGATCGGCGTGCTGCTCGTGCCGACCGCGTTCAACCTCGTCTGGATGACCGTGTTCGGCAACAGCGCGATCTGGCTCGATACGCACGGCGCGGCCGGCGCGCTCGCGCAGACGGCCACCAGTGTCGACGCGCTGCTGTTCCGCTTCTTCGATTTCTTGCCGCTGCCGCAACTTCTGTCGATCGTCGCGATCGTGCTGATCGCGGTGTTCTTCGTCACGTCCGCCGATTCGGGCGCATTCGTGATCGACCAGATCGCGACGCGCGGCAACGCGCACTCGCCCGTCTGGCAACGGCTGTTCTGGGCCGCGCTGCTCGGCGTGACGGCCGCGGTGCTGCTCGTCGCGGGCGGGCTCGGCGCGCTGCAGGCGATGACGCTGATCGCCGCGCTGCCGGTCGCCATCATCATGCTCGCGCTCTGCTACGGGCTGTGGCGCGGCCTTGCGGCCGACCGCGCGCACTATTCGCAGGACGTCGCGCCCGCGACGAGCTTCTGGACCGGCCAGCACTGGCGCCACCGCCTGACGCACATCCTGCGGCAGACGACCGAAGCCGAGGCACGCCAGTTCGTCGCCGACACGATCGAGCCCGCGCTGCGCAAAGTCGCCGACGAACTGCGCGCGAGCGGCGTCGATGCGCACGTGCAGCGCGACAGCGACGACGCCGTGCGGCTCACCGTGCCGACCGCCGAGCATCGCGATTTCGTGTACGGCGTGCGCGTGACGATCAAATCTGCGGCCGCGTTCCTGGTGCGCGAGGCGGCCGAGCCGGAAACCGAGCGGGCGCACGTGTACGGGATCGTCACGTTCTTCGAGGACGGGCGGCTCGGCTACGACGTCGAATACCTGCGCGGCGACGAAGTGATCGCCGACGTGCTGCGCCAGTACGAACGCTACGTGTCGCTCGCGGCTGACAAGCGCACGCATCTGCTGAGTCGCGCGCCGGGGCATGCGACGGAGGCCGAATGAACCTGCGTGCCGCAGCCTTTACCGCGCTGTGCCGGCCCGCCACGCCCGACGGAGCCGCACGATGAACGCACTCCTGCAAAGCCACTCCGCCGACGTCGTCGCGCTCGGCACGCTCGCCGTGCTCTACCTCGGCGGAGCCGGCATCGCGCTATGGCGGATCCGGGCCGCGGCGCCGCGCGGCAAGGTGTACTGGATCGTCTGCGCAGCGCTGCTCGCCGGCGGTGCGATCGCGATGGGCGGCAACCTGTCGCCCGTGCCGAACAGCGGTGAAATGCCGCCCGGTTTCGCGCTCGGCGTCGAGGCCGTCCTGCTCGGTCTCGTGCTGGTTGCCGGAGGTTGCGCGTGGCTGATGCTGCGCGCGCGGCGACGCTGACGCACGCATATCGCGCGGCCGGGCTGCGTCACGCGCGAACGGCAGCGCTCAGCACGGACCGGCGGCCGCCGTCCCTGCGTCGATCCGTTTTACCGCATCGCGTTACGCGGACGGCGCGCGCGCCGTCACGAGCCAGCACGCCGCGTCGAAGCACACATCCGCGCCGTGGACGTAACGCTCGAACGCGGCACGCATCGTGTCGACCACGCGCCGCCGCGTCGCGTCGTCCGTCTCCAGCAACGCGAGCCCGACCGGGCCCAGCCGCGAGATGTAGTCGTCCAGCGCGGGCTCGGGCAATGCGCACGCCACATCGACCGGCTCGATCGCAAGCTCCGCCCAGCCGCTGTCCGACAGCACCGACGCGATCCGCTGCCGGTCGCCGAACGCGAACTGCCCCGGCGCACCGGGCCGCCGCGCGGGCAGGTTCGGCAGCAACGGCGCGGCTGCCCGCTCGGCCGTCGTCATGAACGGGTTGTCGGCCGCGCCGCGCCACGCGACGAACCGCAGCTGCGCGTCCGGCCGCGCCGCACGCCGTAGATTCGCGAAGGCCCGGACCGGATCGTCGAAGAACATCACGCCGAGGCGCGACACGATCAAGTCGACGCTCGCGGGCTCGAACGCATGCATCTGCACATCCGCGCACTCGAAGCGGGCGCGAAGGCCGCTGCGTTCGGCGCGCGCCCGTGCCGCGTCGATCATCCGGGCCGAGATATCGATGCCTGTGCATTGCGCGTTCGCGCCGAGCCGCCGTGCGATCGCGAGCGTGACCGCACCCGTGCCGCAGCCGACATCGAGCACGCTGCGCGCCGACGACGCGGCCGCCGCATCCGCGAGCAGCGTCTCGAACGGCGCGAACATCCGGTCGATCGGCGCCTGCGCATCGACCCAGGCACGCCCCGACGGGCCGTTCCACAGCGCGGATTGTTCGTCGTTGGGCCGGTTGGTTTCCATCGTCGATTCCCCTTCTGGTTCATGGATGATGAACCGGACTGTGCTGCTTCAAGCCGGCTTGAGGTCAAGCCCCGGCCGCGATACCGGCCCGGATGCGAGCCCCCTGTCGCACCCCGTTTTTTCATATTTCTTACATTCGTGTTGCGTATCGTTGACGACTTTCCTACGGTGCCTCCCATGCGACGACTCCTCCCGCGCGCACTGCTCACGCGCTGCGCCCCCCTTGTTGCCCTCGCCGCGCTGTCCGCGTGCTCGAATCACATCGATACGCCGGACGATCCGGCCAGCGCGTCGATCAACGTCCAGGCCGCATGGGTCGAGATCGGCGACGCGAACCAGGCGATCGCGCGCGTCATCACGAACTACACCCCCGCGTCGGCCAGCGATCCGCTGTGCCCGCAACTGACCGTCGACGGCAAGCTGTCGCGCATGACGCTGCGCGCAAGCGCCGCGACCGTCGCCAAGCGGCCGACCGCCAGCGACCCGTCCGATTCGAAGCCGTCGAGCTTCCCGGTGTCCGTGTGCGAGGCGACGCTGCCGGCCGGCGCGCAGGCGGCGAGCGTCGCGGGCCGCACGCTGCCGCTGCCGAAGGCGCAGCCGCAGCGCATTGCGATCATCGCCGACACGGGCTGCCGGATGAAAAAGGCCGACAACGCATGGCAGGCGTGCAACGACGCGACGGTCTGGCCGTTCGACACGATCGCGGCCAGCGTCGCGAAGCTGTCTCCCGATCTGGTGCTGCACGTCGGCGACTACCACTATCGCGAGAACGCATGCCCGCCGGACATCGCCGGCTGCAAGGACAGCCCGTGGGGCTACGGCTGGGATACGTGGCAGGCCGACCTGTTCCGCCCTGCCGCGCCGCTGCTCGCGAAGGCGCCGTGGGTCGTCGTACGCGGCAACCACGAGGAATGCGCGCGTGCGGGCCAGGGCTGGTTCCGCTTCCTCGATCCGCGCCCGTATTCGGCCGCGCGCTCGTGCGACGATCCGGCCAACGACAACAACGCGAACTATTCGGAACCCTATGCGGTTTCGCTCGGCGGCGGCTCGCAGGTGATCGTGTTCGACACCGCGAAGGTCGGCCGCACGCCGCTCAAGACGACCGACGCGCAATTCGGCATCTACCAGAAGCAGTTCCAGACGGTGGCGGCGCTCGCATCAAAGGCCGGCATGACGACGACGATCTTCACGAACCATCATCCGATCCTCGCGTTCGCGCCGATCGCCGGCAGCACGCCCGCGCCGGGCAACCTCGCGCTGCAGTCGGTGATGTCGAGCCTCAATGCACAGGCGTACTACCCGCCCGGCGTGCACGTTGCGCTGCATGGGCACGTGCACGACTTCCAGGCGATCAACTTCTCGTCCGGACACCCGGCAACGATCGTGTCCGGCAACGGCGGCGACAACCTCGACGTCGCACTGCCCGACCCGTTCCCGGCCGGCCTGACGCCCGCACCGGGCGCCGTGATCGAGCGGCTGTCTCACCACAACAGTTTCGGCTTCCTGATCATGGAGCGCAGCGCCGCACCGGCGACGGGCTGGGTGTTCCATGCGTACTCGGCGGCTGGCAAGCTGCTCGCGTCGTGCAACCAGTCGGGCACGACGCTCGCTTGCGACAAGACGGGGTTCATTGCGCCGTGAGCGACGAAGTTCGATGTGACGGCCGCGTTGCACGCGGCCGGCAAACGCTGCACGCGCTGGCCGCGGCCGTGCTCGCCGGCCTGGCGCTCGCGGCCCACGCCGCGCCGGCCGAAACGGTACTGCTCCCCGGCGCGCCGCCGTCGCGCGTCGTCGATACGATCGGCAGCGGCACGCCGCAGGTGACCGGCAAGATCGATGCGGCCACCGCGCGCTTCGCGCCCGACCCGACGCTCGTCGCGCTCGGCCGCCGGATCTTCTTCGACCCGCGGCTGTCCGAGCCCCGCGGCATGTCGTGCGCAAGCTGCCACGACCCGGGCCGCGCGTTCGCACCGACGCTGTCGGCCGCATCGCTCGCGGGGCCCGGCGTGCCGGAAGGCAGTCGGCCCGGGCGTTTCAGCCAGCGCAATGCGCCGTCGCTGCTCTATGTGCGCTACGTGCCGCGCCGCCATTTCTACCGGGACGACGACGCGCCCGCGCCGTCGCCGTTCGGCGGCCTGTTCAGCGACGGCCGCGCGGATACGCTCGCCGAGCAGATCCGCGGGCCGCTGTTCGATCCGAACGAGATGAACAACCGGTCGCCGGCCGCGCTGCTGCGCAAGGTCGATGCGACCGAACTCGCGCCCGATCTCGCCGCGCGCTTCGGCGCGCCGGTGCGGCGCGATCCCGAGCAACTGGTGCGCGCGCTCGGTTCGGCCGTCGAAGCCTATCTGCAGAGCGACGAGATGGCGCCGTTCACGTCGCGCTTCGACGCGTTCCTGCGCACGCGCAAGCCGCTCGCGCCGGCCGAGATGCGCGGCCTCGCGCTGTTCCGGAATCCGGACAAGGGCAACTGCATGAGCTGCCATACGCTGTCGGAGACATCGAGCCGCCCGGAGCGCTCGCTCTTCACCGATTTCGGCTACGACGCGATCGCGGTGCCGCGCAACCGCGCGCTGCCGGCGAACCGCGATCCGCGTCATTTCGACAACGGGCTGTGCGACACCGCACGACGGCTGCGCTGGCCCGAGCCGACGCAATGGTGCGGCTACCTGCGCACGCCGGGGCTGCGCAACGTCGCGATCAAGCAGACGTTCATGCACAACGGCGTGTTCACGACGCTGCGCGACGCGGTCGCGTTCTACAACACGCGCTCGACCGACCCCGGCTTCTGGTATCACGGCGCCAGGACGTTCGACGACGTGCCGCCCGCCTACCGCGGCAACATCAACGTCAACTCGACGCCGATGAACCGCCGGCCCGGCACGCCGCCCGCGCTGACCGACGCGGAAATCGACGACATCGTCGCGTTCCTCGGCACGCTGACCGACGCGCGCTATACGGGGGGCGCCGCCCCCGCTACCCCCGCTACCCCCACTCCCCCCGCTGCCGGGATCCCCGGATCGCCTGACCGCCGAAGCGCCGCGCCGGCGCGCTGACCCTGGCCGAATGGCCAGCCGCACGCGCGCCCGCTTGCGGTCGCTCCGAATACTGGTTATATTTACAGTACTGTATTTATGAACAGTGAGGTGCGCGATGGAACATCTGGTCCGTATCGTCAACGACACCGATCGCCAAGTGCTGGCGTGGCTTCGTGCCCAGGTCGGCGATGCCCGCGTCGAGCGCGCGGCGCGTCAGCTCGGGCACACACGCAAGCCCTTTCCGTCAGCCGTCTGCCGGTATCTGGGCATGAGCGCGCCGGCCACGCTGCGCCCGGCCGCCCGGCCGCGCGCCGCACGTGATTTCTCGGTCGGCGATCGTTACCTGTCGCTGATCCGCCAGCACCTCGCCACGCACTCGACCAGCCGCTGAAATGGCGGTGTCCGGCTGCCGCCGCCGTGCTTACGCAGCGGCCGCGGCGTCGCGGATCAGGCGGCCGAGCGTTTCGAAAGCCGCCTCGTGCGCCGCATCGAACACGCGCGTGCAGGCGAGCCGGATATAGCCGTCGAAGCGATCGGAATTCGAGAAGATCGAACCGGGCGCGATCTTGACCCCGTGCGCCAGGGCGGCGTCGAACAGTGCGTCGGAGCGCACGCCGTCCGGCAACGCGATCCACAGCAGCATCCCGCCCGGCGGCTGGTTCATCCGCGTGCCGGCCGGGAAATGCCGCGCAATCGCGTCGATCGTCACGTCACGCTGCACGCGCAACTGCTCACGGAACCGGTGCAGGTGGCGGTCGAATGCGCCCGAGCCGACGAATTCGGCCGCAACGGCCTGCAGCAATGCGGCGTTGTGCCGGCTGTGCGCGAACTTCAGCATCCTCACGCGCGCATGCCAGCGGCCCGCACTCAGCCAGCCGAGCCGCATTCCGGGGGCCAGCACCTTGTTGAACGACGGGCAGTAAATCACAGTGCCGTCGCGGTCCCATGCCTTGACCGGCTTGACCGCCTGCGGCGCCTCGACGAGCTCGCGATAAGGCTCGTCCTCGATCACGGCCACGCCGTGGTGCGAACAGAGCGACACGAGCGCGGCCTTGCGCTCGTCGGGCATCACGCAGCCGAGCGGGTTCTGCAGGTTCGGCACGACCACCACGGCCCGAATGTCCGGATACGCGGTCAGTGCCACTTCGAGCGCCTCGATCGACAGGCCGGCCGTCGGGCTCGCCGGGATTTCGAGTGCACGCAGGCCAAGGCTTTCGAGCAGCTGGATCAGGCCGAAGAAGGCCGGCGATTCGATCGCGATCGTGTCGCCGGGGCGCGCCACCGCACGCAACGCGAGATTCACGGCATCGACGCCGCCGCTCGTCGACATCACGTCGTCCGGCGTCACCGTCACGCCGTACGACAACGCGCGTTTGGCCATCGTCTGCCGGAATTCGGGCGAGCCGCCGACCGGCCCCGCATCGGTCAGCAACGTGGGTTTGCGCCGCAGCAGCCGGATCGCCAGCGCCTGCAGGCGCTCGGTCGGATACAGCGTGGCGAGCGCGGACGCGCCGCCGAGATTCAACGCATCGGTCGCCGCATTCGCGCGGTCGATCACGCGCGACACGCGTTCGTGCAGGCCCGCGAACGGCGGCTCGACGCTCAGCGGCGGCCCTTCGCTTTCCGGCAGCGTTTCGAGCACGGCCGCCGCGCGGCGTCGCACGAAGTAACCCGATCGCGGCTTCGCCTCGCACCAGCCCGTATCCTCGAGCCGCCGGAACGCCTGGATCGCGGTCGACAGGCTCACGCCATGCTGCGCCATGAACGCGCGAACCGACGGCATCCGGTCGCCGGGCGACAGCGTGCCGGCCGCGATGATGCGGCGGTAATGTTCGGCGAGCCGTTCGTAAAGCGGCCCGCCGTCCATCGGCAAAGGCGTGCGGGATGCGTCGGTGACAGGCGTCATGCGGACCATCGTGCCCGCGCAGCCCAGAGCACGCCAGATACAGATTCGGGGAAAACCCACCGATACAGCGGCTCGAAATCGTCGCCTGCACCGCAACAGATTCCCGTCCCCTGAATCTGTCGTGCCCGCGCCCGTTTCCCTAACCTGACTGCACGCTATCGCCTCGCCGTCGCGAGGCCGCGCAACCGGGAAAGGGAATCGCCATGCGAACGCAACACATCCGGCTCGACGCCGGGCAAAGCCACTTTGCGTGGTTCGACAAGGGCAGCCAGGTCGTCGTGCTGGACGGCGCGCTCGCGGTCTCGCTGCGTCACGGCGGGCTCGACTGGCTGCCCGATGCGCCGCAGCATGTTCGCCGCATACTCGACGAAGGCGAATGCCTGACGCTGGAGACGGCCGGTCACGTGACGTTGTCGGCCGGCGGTACAGGCGCGGTCAGCACGACTGTCGTCGAGCCAACCGGCCGGCGAAGCGTGCTTGCGGTGTGGCGCGCGATCCTGCGCCGGCTGTCCGGGCAGGTGCGCGGCGGCCATCATGTGCGCGAGCATTCCTGACACGTCCCTGACATCGCGGCTCGCGGCGTCGCGGAGAGCGCCGGGCACCCACCGCATCATCGCGGCGACCCGCGAACGCGCTCTGCTCCGGTCATTCCTCCGGAGAGACCGCCTCGATCGCCACGTCTTGCCCGGCACGCGGCGTGCGATCGCTTCACCCCGCGCTCCGGCGACGCTCGACCCACTCGAATACCGCCATCCCGACCAGCATCGCGACGACGAACACGATCCCCTTGGCCGACCCGAAGCCGATCGACACGATCGCGGGCCCCGGGCAGAACCCGGCAATCCCCCAGCCGATGCCGAACGCGGCGCTTCCGGCGACCAGGCGCACGGTGATCGTCCGCAAGGCCGGCAACTGCATCGGCAAGCCGAGCCACGACCGCGTCCGGCGCTTCGCCCACGCGAACGCGAACACGGCCACGCCCGTCGCGCCGGCCATCACGAACGCGAGCGACGGATCCCAGCGGCCCGCCAGGTCGAGAAAACCGAGCACCTTCTGCGGATTGGCCATGCCCGACACGATGAGGCCGACGCCGAACAGCAGCCCGGCCAGAAACGCGAATCCTGCCTGCATGTCAGCCTCCCAGCACGTGCCGCCGCACGAATACGGTCACGAAGCCCGCGACCATGAAGGTCGCCGTCGCGACCACCGAACGCAATGCGCCGCGCGACATCCCGCACACACCGTGGCCGCTCGTGCAGCCGCCCGCGTACCGTGTGCCGATCCCGACCAGCAGCCCGGCCGCCAGCAATTCGAACCAGCTTGCGTCGACCTGCGGCGTCAGGCCGCCCCCGGCGGCGCGCATCACGAGCGGTGCAGCGATCAGCCCGGCGACGAACGCGGCGCGCCAGTCGCGCTCGCCGGCGCGCGCCGTGAGCAGACCGCCGACGATGCCGCTGATGCCGGCAATCCGGCCGTTGAACGCGACGAGCCACGCGGCTGCGAGCCCGATCAGCACGCCGCCGGCCAGCGACAGCCACGGCGTGAAATGAAGCGCATCAAGCTGCATCGCGCTTCCCCTTCGCGGCCGGCCCGCAGAACTGTTCGTACAGCACGCCGATCACCGCGATCGCGGCCGGGCTGTCGAGCGAATAGTGGATGTTCTTGCCGTCGCGGCGCGTACGGACCAGCGCGTTGTCCCGCAACACGCCGAGCTGCTGCGACAGCGTCGGCTGGCGGATGTCCAGCTCCGTCTCGAGCTCGCTCACGCCGCGCTCGCCCTGCGACAGTTCGCAGAGCAGCAGCAGCCGGTCGGGATTCGACAGCACCTTGAGCAGCGCGCAGGCCGATTCGGCGGCCGCGCGCATCTGGTCGGGCTCGGGCAGCCCGGCGGGAAGATCGTCGTTCATCGTGGCGGGAAGACAATTAAAGAATCAATATTATATCATTTTATATATTATTGATTCCCGCCGATTGCCCGTCCGCAACCTTGCCGTCCTCCTTCGCTCAGGCTTGCTCGCCCGCGATCGCCTCGGCGGCCGGCACGCACTTCGCATCGGCGCGCACCATGCCGAGCGCCAGCACGGTGATCGCCGCAATCACGCATGGCGCCGCAACGACGGCGAACGCGGTCGACAGCGGCACGCCCATCGCCAGCATCGCACCGCCCGCCATCGATCCGACTACCGAGCCGCCGCGGCCGATCCCGTTCGCCCAGCTCACGCCGGTGGTCCGGCACTCCGTCGGATAGAACGCGGCCGACAGCGCATTCGCGCCGACCTGCGAGCCCGACACGCAGAAGCCGGCCGCGAACACGGCGAGCGCGGCACCCCACGGCGACGCGGCAAACACGCCGATCGCAGCGACGAACGCGCCGGCCGCCGCATAGCTGCAGGCCAGCACGCGATGCGGGTCGAAGCGGTCCATCAGCCAGCCGAGGACGATCGCGCCGAGCGTGCCGCCGACCTGGAACATCGCGGTCACGCGCGCGGCCGTCTGCAACGTCGCGCCGGTCGTCCGCAGCAGCGTCGGCAGCCAGCTCGACAGCAGGTAGATGACGAGCAGGCTCATGAAGAACGTGAGCCACAGCAGCAGCGTGCCGCGCAGCAGGTCGGCGCCGAACAGGCGACCGAGCGGCGACCCGGCCGGCTTGCCGCCCGACGCGATGAACGACGCGTGCGCGAGGTGCGGGTCGGGTGCGATCCGGCCGAGCATCGCCGCGATCCGTGCGGAAGACGCGCCCTGGTTGACGAGATAGCGCACCGATTCCGGCAGCCGCCACGCGAGCACCGGCAGCAGCAACAGCGGCGCGGCACCGCCGACGACGAGCACCGCGCGCCAGCCGTGGTGCTCGATCAGCGACGCGGCCGCGAGCCCGCCGAGCGCGGAGCCGATCGTGAAGCCGCAGAACATCGTCGTCACGAGCAACGAACGGCGTCGCGCCGGACAGTATTCGGATGTCAGCGTGATCGCATTCGGCATCGCGCCGCCGAGCCCGAGGCCGGTCACGAAGCGCCACGCGATCAGTTCGGTCAGGCCGCCGGCACTCGCCGACGCGGCGCTCGCGATGCCGAAGCACGCCACGCACGCGAGCAAGAGGCGCTTGCGGCCGAACCGGTCGCCGAACGGCCCGAATACGAGCGCGCCGGCCATCAACCCGGCGAGCCCCGCGCCGAACACGGGCGCGAGCTGCACGGGCGACAAGCCCCATTCCGCGCGGATGACGGGTGCGATGAAACCGATCGACGCGGTATCGAAACCGTCGATCGCAACGATCAGAAAGCACAGTACGACGATCGCGGCCTGAAACGGCGCTACGCGATGCCGGTCGATCCATTCGCTGACGTCGATGGACAGCGTATCGGCCATGATGGTGTCTCCTCCAGGAAGGCGGTCGCGCGTCGTGTCGTTGAAATGCGCGGCGCCGGAATCGGGCAAAAAGCACGCGTTATGCGCAGGACGTCAGGCAATCCTCCGCGCGCCAGCCGTGCAGCCAGTCGAGCCCGTCGTAGAACCGCGCCTGCGTGCGGCCGCCCCAGAGCCCGTTGCGCACCTGCCGCTCGACGCCCTTCGCGTGATAGATCCGACCCATCTCGCGTGCCGAATACAGCACGCGCGCGGTGCGCGGAATCCGCACGCGCTCGTACAGCGCGAACGCGGCCTCGAAATCGCCGTCGGCCCGGGCAACAGCCGCACCGAGCGTCACCGCGTCCTCGAGCGCCTGGCACGCGCCCTGCGCGAGATATTGCGTCATCGGATGCGCGGCGTCGCCGAGCACCGTCGCGCGGCCCGCACTCCAGTGCTCGACCGGATCGCGATCGGCGGTCGCCCAGCGCTTCCACGACGTCGGCCGGTCGAGCATCTGCTTCGGCAGCGGATGGATGTCGTCGAAGTACGACAGCACTTCTTCCTTGCTGCCCTCGCGCACGCCCCAGGTCTCCTGCTCGCGGCTATGGAACGTGACGACGAGGTTGTATTGCCGCCCGCCGCGCAGCGGATAGTGGACGAGATGGCAATGCGGGCCGGCCCACACGACCGGTGCGTTGATCTGCAAATCCTTCGGCATGTTGTCGACGTCGACCACCGCGCGATACACGACGTGGCCCGTCACGCGATGCGCGTCGCCGATCAGCGCGTGACGGATCGCGGACTTCACGCCGTCGCAGCCGACCACCGCATCGGCGCGATAGCGTTCGCCGTGCTGGTCGATCACGGTCACGCCGCTACCGTCCTGCTCGAGCCCGCACACCTGCGTGCTCGTCCGGAATTCGATCAGCGGGTGATCCTTGACCGCTTCGTAGATCGACAGGTGAATGTCCGCGCGATGGATCACCGCATACGGATTGCCGAAGCGCTCGCGGTACGCGGCGCCCGTATCGATGCGCACGACCTCGCGCGCATCGACCGCATCCATCAGTTGCAGCCAGTCGGTGAACACGGCCCGGCCGCGCGCGGCCTCGCCGACGCCCAGCGCATCGAGCGCGTTGAATGCGTTCGCGGCGAGCTGGATTCCCGCGCCGATCTCGCCGATCCGCTCGGCCTGTTCGAGCAGCTTCACGCGAATGCCCTGGCGCGCGAGCGCCAGCGCCGCCGCGAGCCCGCCGATGCCGCCGCCGATCACGAGCACGCGCCGGCCGTTGTTTTTTGTCTCGCCCATGTCTGTCTCCTTCTTCGTGTTACGCGACGTAATCCGGTTGCCGCTGCGGCTGCGCCGCGTCGAACGCCGGCTCGCGCCGCGCGTGTTCATAAACCGCGAGGCTGCGCGGATACGCGCTCAGGTCGCAATCCATCCGCAATGCGTTCGCGACCTGCGGCACGAGGCACACGTCGGCCAGTGTCGGTGCATCGCCGAAGCACCACGGGCCTGCATCCGCGCGCGCGAGCAGCCGCTCGACGCCGGCCATCCCTTCCTCGATCCAGTGCCGGTACCACGCGGTCTTCTGCTGCGGCGTGACCTTCAGCTCGCCGTCGAGATAGCGCAGCACGCGCAGGTTGTTGACGGGATGAATGTCGCACGCGATCAGCGCCGTCAGTTCCAGTACGCGTGCACGGCGGCGCGGTTCGAGCGGAATCAGCCTCGGTTCCGGATGGATCCGGTCGAGGTAATCGAGGATCGCGAGCGACTGGCCTAGACGGAAATCGCCGTCGACCAGCGCCGGCACCGCCGCGGACGGGTTCACCTGCGCGACATAACCGGCATCGCGATGCTCGCCGGCGCGGATGTTCACGGGCAGCGTGTCGTACGGCAGCCCTTTCAGCGCGAGCGCGATGCGCACCCGGTAGGATGTCGAACTGTTGAAGAAGCTATGCAGTTGCACGATGGGACCTTTCGGGGAAAGCGCGTCAGACCACGCGCACGGTCAGTTCACCGAGACGCTCGACACCGACCTTCATCACGTCGCCCGCGACCACCGCGCCCACGCCTTCGGGTGTGCCCGTGAAGATCACGTCGCCCGGTTCGAGGCGGAAGAACTTCGACAGGTCGGCAACCGTCTCCGCGACCGACCAGATCAGGTGCGACACGTCGCTCTTCTGCTTCGTCGCGCCGTTAACGGTCAGCCACAGGCCGCCCTGCTCGAAATGACCGGCTTCGCTTGCCGGATGCACGGGCCCGATCGGCGCCGAGCGGTCGAACGCCTTGCCGATCTCCCACGGCCGGCCCATCTCGCGCATCTTCATCTGCAGGTCGCGGCGCGTCATGTCGAGGCCGACCGCGTAGCCCCACACGTGTTCGAGCGCGCGCTCGAGCGGGATGTCGGCGCCGCCCTTGCCGATCACCACGACGAGTTCCGCTTCGTAGTGATAGTTCTGCGTTTGCGACGGATACGCGAGATCGAGCGTTTCGCCGTACGCGACCGGCACGATCGAATCGGCCGGCTTGCAGAAGAAGAACGGCGGTTCGCGATCGGGATCGAAGCCCATTTCGCGCGCATGGGCCGCGTAGTTGCGGCCGACGCAATACACGCGGCGTACCGCGAACCGGGCGTCGCTGCCGGCGACGGTCAGCGCCACCGGCGCTTCGGGCGGGAAAACGAAAGTCATGAACGGCTCCAGCGTAGGCATGAATGAAGGGACGCGCGCCACAGCGGCGGCGCACGGAAAACGGATCGTCGAAACCGGCCGGCGTCAGTCGCGCGCTTCGCGCAGCAGGTTCAGCGCGGACAGCACGGGCCGGTCGGAATAGCTGAACAGCACGCTGTCGGACGACGCCGACAGCCGCACCGGCGCCCACGACGGCGCGACGAAAATGTCGTGCGGCTCGAATTCGAATGCGCTGCCACCGATGTGCGCGGTGCCGCTGCCCTCGACGACGCAGTAGATCGTCGCGTCGGTGCTGCGGTACGTGCGGCCGTCGAAGCCGGCGGGCAGGAACTGCATGAAGGTCGCGATCGTCGGCATCGGCCAGCCGCCCGTCGCGGGGTTCACATAGCGCAACTTCACGCCGTCCCACGCATCGAGCTCGCCGTTCCGGTACAGCGTGTCGAGCGCTTCGCGGCTGCGTGCATACGGATAGCTGAATACCGGCGACGTCGGATCGCTCACGCGATGCCGCACCGGCACCATGTTGTGACCGAAGCGCGCGAAGCTGTCGCCTTCCGGGCGATTCACGGGCTGCACGGCTTCCGAATAGTTCTCCGCGAAGCCCGCGTCGAGGTTCGCGAGCAGCGGAATGTCGAGCCCGTCGAGCCACACGACCGGCTCGCCGCCCTCTTCGGCCGACGGATTGCCGTGGTCGTGCCACGCCCACGACGGCGTGATGATGAAGTCGCCCGGATGCATCGTCGTGCGTTCGCTGTTCACGGCCGTCCATGCGCCGCGCCCCTCGACGATGAAGCGCAGCGCCGACTGCGTATGCCGATGGCTCGGCGCGATCTCGCCCGGCAGGATCAACTGCAGCCCCGCATACAGGCTCGGCGTCATGCTCGACTTGGCCGGCAGCCCCGGGTTCTCCAGCACCAGCACGCGGCGCACGGCCTCTTCCGCGCTGATCACGCTGCCCGCCTGCATCACGAGGTCGCGCACCTGCGCGTACTTCCAGATCGCGGCCTGCGCGGCCGGCTGCGGGGATTTCGGCACGAGGTTGTGCAGCGATTCCCACAGCGGCGCCAGGCGCTGCTCGGCGATCCGTGCGTAGTACGCGGCGCGCGATGCGTCCGGATGTCGGGTCGTCATGAGGTCTCCTGGGAGTCGGCCGATCGGCGTCGGCGCTATGTCGGGTCGGGGACCGTGCTGCAGTCCGTTAGCTGATTTATATTCGACTCAGACATACCCGGTAAAATGATTAAATCATCTGATCCATATAATTCTGGATATACCTTCTCGCGACGAGGCATGCGATGGACTGGACCCACCGGCTGCGACTGCGGCATCTGCAGGTACTGCTGAGCCTTGCCGGCACCGGCAATCTGAGCCAGTCAGCGGTGGCGCTCGCGACCACGCAGCCCGCGCTGTCGAAATGGCTGAAGGAACTGGAGGAGGATGTCGGGCTGCCGCTGTTCGAACGGCATGCGCGCGGCCTGCGGCCGACGCCTTACGGCGAAGCGCTGATCGAACACGCGCGCCGCGTCGAAGCGCAGCTCGACGTCGCGCGCGACGACATGGCCGCGCTGCGCGAAGGCGGCAGCGGCCTCGTGACGATCGGTACGTCGGGCGTCGCGGCGGCCGACACGGTGCCGTTCGCCGTGTCGCAACTGCTGAAACGGATGCCGCGCGCGCAGGTGCGGCTGACCGAAAGCACGATGAACCAGTTGATGCCGCAGCTCGCGCGCGGCGAACTCGACATCGTCGTCGGCCGCTCGGGCTCGACGTCCGTCGATCCGCAGTTGCAGGCCGAAGCGCTGTATGTCGATCCGGTCGTGTTCGTCGCGCGGCCCGGCCACGCGCTCGCCGGCGCGGCGTCGGTCGGCTGGGACGACGTGCTCGCCTACCCGTGGATCGTGTGGCCGTCGGGCACGCCCGTGCACAACGCGCTGGAGGCCGCGCTGGCGGCCGCCGGCCGCGTGCAGCCGCCGCACTGCGTCGAATCGAATTCGTCGATCCTCAACCTCACGCTGCTGAACAACACCGACCTGCTCGGCGTCGCGTCGCATCGTGCCGCGCGGCGCTTCGCGCAATTGAACGCGATCCGCATCCTGCCGATGGAACTCGAAGGCCAGGGCGCGGTGTCGATGTACTGGCACCCCGACAGCGCGAACCGCGCGGCCGTGGCCGCGACGATCGAATGCCTGCGCGCCTGTGCGGCGCCGCAGGTCGGCGGCTGGGAGAAAGTGAAGGTGGAATGAATCGCGCGGCCCGGCGCCAACCGGGCCGCTTCGCCGCGACGCGTCACGCGCCGTCGCAGGATGCCGTGCCGTCCAGCATCAGCGTGCCGACCCGTGCGGGCACGAGCGGCGTGCGCGGCACGGGCGGCGTCCAGCCGAACAGCGCCTGCGCGGCCGCGCCGCACACGCGGCCCTGGCACGCGCCCATCCCGCACCGCGACTGCAGCTTCGCGGCCGTCCAGCCCGGTTCCTGTGCGACCGCGTCGAAACGCACATCCTCGCAGCGGCACAGCAGCGTATCGGGCCGCGCGAGCCGGCGGATCGGCTCGCGGATCGCGAAGCGCTCGCGCACGGCATCCGCAAAGGCCTGCCAGTGCTCGCGCCGCGCGACGAGCGCGGCCAACGGTGCCATCTGCCCGGTCGCCGCATGGCCGGCGATCTCGCCTTCGACCATCGCCAGTTCGCTGCCGCCAACGCCCGTGCACTCGCCGGCCGCGAAATGCCCGTCGCGGCTCGTACGCTGGTGCATGTCGACCGCCACCGCGCCGTTTTCGATCCGGCAGCCGAGATGGCTCGGCAGCACGATATTCGGCACGAGCCCGAAGCCGCACGCGAGCCGGTCGCAATCGACGTCGAACTCGCGTTCGCCGTGGCGGATCCGCACGCGTTCGAGCCGCTTGTCACCGAACGCCTCGACGACGTACGCATCGGGCCGATACGCGGCCGTGACGAGCTTCGCGGCCTGCGCGAGCTTCGACGGCCAGCGCCACAGCCCCGCGCCGAAGCCGGCCACGTCGCCCCATCCCGCCTGTTCCAGCACGTGCGACACGCGCGCGCCGGCCTGACGGGCCGTTGCCGCGCTCGCCAGCAGCAGCGGCCCGCTGCCCGCGATCACCGTGCGCTGCCCGCGCACATCGAGGCCGTACTTGATCAGCGCCTGCAAGCCGCCCGCGCCGGTGACGCCCGGCAGCGTCCAGCCCGGAAACGGCAGCAGCAACTCGCGTGCGCCGCAGCAGAGAATCAGCGTCCGGTAGTCGAGCAGCAGCCCGCGTTCGTCGTCCTCGAGCAGCAGCGTGCCCGGCTGCGTTTCGGCGACGATGCGTGTCGCCGCGAGATGCGTGACATTCGGCTGCCGCAAGACGGCGAGGCGCTCGGCGGCGGCCGGTACCGCACGCGAAGCAGCTGCCTGCCGCCAGATCTGCCCGCCCGCCCGCGGATTGTCGTCGACGATCGCGACCACCGCACCGCTTTGCGCGGCGGCCCGCGCGGCCGACAGTCCAGCCGGGCCCGCACCGACGATCGCGACGTCGACGCTCAGTCGTTCCTGTTTCATCGCGTACGCTCCACCCGCATCCCGTCCCGGCACAGCGTCTGGCAAGCCAGCCTGCGGCGGCCGTCGATCGTCATCCTGCACTCCTGGCAGACGCCCATGCCGCAAAACGGCGCACGCGCCGCACCCGTGCACGACACGCGCGTCGTGTCGTCGCCGCTCGCCGCGACGGCGGCCGCGACGCTCGCGCCGTCGGCCACCGTCAGCGTGCGGCCGTCCAGATGAATGATCATGTCAGCCTCCGCCGGGCCGCCCCAAGGGGGCTGACCGCCCCCGCGGGGGGAGCCGTGCATGGGACCGGAGTAAGCGCTGAAGCGCCAACTCCGGTCGACAGCGAACGAAGTGAGCGTGGGGGTCGTTTCATGTCAGCGCTCCGGCTACGAGGGACGCGGTCAGGAAGCGTCCCGGCAAATACGGTTCGATATCGATGGGCGGCCGTTCGCCGGCCATCAGCGCGGCGACGAGCCGCGCGCTGCCCGGCGCGGTCGTCACGCCGAGCCCTTCGTGCCCGACCGCGAGCCACACGCCCGGCCGCGCCGGGTGCTCGCCGAGCAGCGGCAGGCCGTCGGGGCTCGCGGAGCGGAATCCGGTCCATGCACGGATTCCGTTCAGTTCGGCCAGGTCCGGCAGGTAGCCGACCGCGCGGCGCAGCATGCGCGCGAGCACGGGCGGCTCGACCCGCGCGTCTTCCGTGTCGAACTGGCGCGACGAGCCGATCAGCAGCTGGCCGGTCGGCCGCGGCTGCACGTTGAACGCGACCGACGTGCCGTCGCTCGCATGCGCGCTCGCCGCATAGCCCAACTCGACGAGCTGGTGCGATACCTGGCCCGGATAGCGGTCGGTAATCAGAAGGTGGCCCTTTTTCGGGCGCAGCGGCAACTCGGGCAGCAGCGTGCGCGCCGCGACGCCGTTCGCGACGACCACGCGTTCCGCGCGCAGCGTATCGCCGCTCGCGAGCGTCACGCTCGGGCCATCGATCGCGACGGCCCGGTCGCGGCGCAACGTGATGCGCGGTGCGCGCTGCAGCAGCCAGTTCGCGGTGACGGGCGCATAGAGGATCGCGTCGCCGGGAATCTTCAGCGCGCCACCGAGGCCCGTGCGCAGCATCGGCTCCAGTTGCGCAAGCGCCGCCGCATCGATCAGCTCGCCGGCCACGCCGTGCGCGGCCAGCGTCGCCTGCTTCGCGCGCGCGAGATCCATCTCGTGCGCATCGGCCGCGAGCCACAGCGTGCCGCAGTTGCGGTACGCGCAGCCTGCCGGCATCTCGCC
Organism: Burkholderia catarinensis; assembly: GCF_001883705.2. Classification (GTDB taxonomy): domain Bacteria; phylum Pseudomonadota; class Gammaproteobacteria; order Burkholderiales; family Burkholderiaceae; genus Burkholderia; species Burkholderia catarinensis. Next base: position 42,994 of record NZ_MDEQ02000003.1, on the reverse strand, counting down.
GCTCAACGCGCGCCACAGTTCGATCGAGTAATGGCTCAGCGCGAGTTCGGCCGCGTTGTCGTCCATCGCGACGAGGTGCCCCATCCCCGCGCCGGTCGCGCCGCCGCTTGCGTCGTCGACGACGAGCACGCGCAGCCCGCGCTGCGCGAGTTCGTGCGCGCATGCCGCACCGACGATGCCGGCGCCGATCACGACGACGTCGGTCTTCGCTTCGCTCACGACACGATGCCCCAGCCGAACGGGTCGTCTTCCTCGATCAGCAGCGTCGCTTCCGCGCTCAGGTGCGCGCTGCCGCGGATCGTCGGCACGATGCCGCCGTCGGCCTGTTCGTAGCTCGCTTGGAACACGCTGCCGATCACGCTCGCCTGCCGCCACACGGCACCCGGCGCGAGCTTGCCGTCGGCCGCGAGGCACGCGAGCTTCGCGCTGGTGCCGGTGCCGCACGGCGAACGGTCGTATGCCAGGCCCGGACACAGCACGAAGCTGCGGCTGTCGTGCGCGGGATCGTCGGCGAACAGCTCGATGTGATCGATCTCGCCGCCGTTCGCGCCGGTGATGCCCGCGCGTTCGAGCCCTTCGCGCACGGCAGACGCGTACGCAGTGAGCGCCGCGACGTTGTCGCCGGCGACTCGCTGCCCGTGGTCGCTGATCAGGAAGAACCAGTTGCCGCCCCACGCGATGTCGCCCTTCACGGGGCCATAACCCGGCACGTCGACCGCGACGCCCTTCGCATGCCGATACGCCGGCACGTTGCGCACGCTGACCGACAGGTCGTCGTGCAGCGTCGCCTCGACGGTGCCGACGGGCGTCTCGATCCGGTGCATGCCGGGCTCGATGCGCCCCATGTGATGCAGCGTGCGCACGACGCCGATCGTGCCGTGCCCGCACATCCCGAGATAGCCGCTATTGTTGAAGAAGATCACGCCGGCCGCCGCGTCGGGCGACACGGGTTCGCACAGCAGCGCGCCGACCAGCACGTCGCTGCCGCGCGGCTCGAGGATGCACGCGGTGCGGTAACGGTCGTGCTCGCGCGCGAGCACGTCGCGGCGCTCGGCCATCGTGCCGCTGCCGAGCGCGGGGAAGCCGGACACGACGAGCCGAGTGGGTTCGCCGCCCGTGTGCGAATCGATGATCTGGATGCGCTTCATCATGAGCCGTTCGAAGTGGGGAAAGGAGCATAGCTTCCTCCGTCGCGCGTCCGTCCGCTTGTGGCTTTTCGATGAGGACGACGACGAAATCGGCATAGTACGAAGCGCCCTTCGCGCCCCTGCCGGCCGCTGTGCCGATTTCGTCATTTTGCTCCGCGATACGACTCAAGCGTGATGGGCGTTTGCGCGGCGATACTGGTTGCCACACCGACACACCTGTCGGCCGACCGATACGAACGTAGGAGATTTCAGTGAGCCGAAACGCCATTCAGTGGACCGGGGTTTTCCCGGCCGTCAGCACCCAGTTCAAGCCGGACTTTTCCCTCGACATCGACGCCACGCATCGCGTGGTGAAGAACCTGGTGAACGACGGCGTGTCGGGCCTCGTGGTCTGCGGCACGGTCGGCGAAAACACGTCGCTGTCGACGAGCGAGAAGCTCCAGGTGATCGAGGCCGCACGCGACGCGGCCGGCGGCAAGATTCCGGTGATCGCCGGCATCGCCGAATTCACGACCGAATTCGCGCGCAACACGGTGCGTGAAGCGCAACGCGTCGGCGTCGACGGCGTGATGGTGATGCCCGCGCTGGTCTACTCGGCGAAGCCGCACGAAACCGCCGCACACTTCCGCGCGGTCGCGACGAGCACCGACCTGCCGGTGATGGTCTACAACAACCCGCCGATCTACAAGAACGACGTGACGCCCGACGTGCTGATCGCGCTGCAGGACTGCGAGAACATCGTCTGCTTCAAGGATTCGTCGGGCGATACGCGCCGCTTCATCGACCTGCGCAACGCGGTCGGCGATCGCTTCGTGCTGTTCGCGGGCCTCGACGACGTCGTGGTCGAGAGCATCGCGGTCGGCGCCGAAGGCTGGGTGTCGGGCATGTCGAACGCGTTCCCGAAGGAAGGCGAGACGCTGTTCCGCCTCGCGAAGCAAAAGCGTTTCGACGAAGCGCTCGCGCTGTACCGCTGGTTCATGCCGCTGCTGCACCTCGACGCACGCCCCGACCTCGTGCAGTGCATCAAGCTGTGCGAAGAACTCGTCGGCCGCGGCAGCGCGATCACGCGCCCGCCGCGCCTCGCGCTGCAAGGCGACACGCTCGCGGAAGTGAAGGCGATCGTCGCGAAGGCGCTCGAAACGCGCCCGGCGCTGCCCGACGTCGGTCTCTGACCGACTCCCCCGGCGGCGGCGCACCGGCGTTCCGGTCGCGCCGCCGTCTCCGGTCCGGCATGGCCCGCGGGCCCGTTCGCACCGGCGCCAGCCCGCGCCGCGCGTGAACGTCCCGCGGCCCGCCCCGGTCGTTCGAACCGGGCGACGCCGGCCGGCAGGCGTGCGCGCTGCTCCGTCGGAGCGCGCGCAGCTCACGCCTGTGCCGCCATTCCCCTAGGAGACAAGCCCATGCCAGGCCAAGGCAACGCTCACCCGTCTGTCCCGCTTTCCCGTTCCGCGCACCCCGACGCGGGTCACGGCAAGTTCAAGAAACAGTTGTCGCTGACCGATCTCACGTTCATCGGTCTCGGCGCCATTTTCGGTTCGGGGTGGCTGTTCGCCGCGAGTCACGTGTCGACGATCGCAGGCCCGGCCGGCATCTTCTCGTGGCTGCTCGGCGGCTTCGCCGTGCTGCTGCTCGGCATCGTCTATTGCGAGCTCGGCGCCGCGCTGCCGCGCGCGGGCGGCGTAGTCCGCTACCCGGTGTTCTCGCACGGCCCGCTGCTCGGCTACCTGATGGGCTTCATCACGCTGATCGCGTTCTCGAGCCTGATCGCGATCGAAGTCGTCGCCGCGCGCCAGTACGCGGCCGCGTGGTTTCCGGGCCTGACGGTCGCCGGATCGAGCGACCCGACGACGCTCGGCTGGCTCGTGCAGGCCGCGCTGCTCTGCTTCTTCTTTTACCTGAACTATTCGAGCGTGAAGACGTTCGCGAAGGCGAACAACATCATCAGCATCTTCAAGTTCATCGTGCCGTTGGCGGTCATCGCGGTGCTGTTCACGTTCTTCAAGCCCGCCAACCTGACCGTGCGCGGCTTCGCGCCGTTCGGCGTGCCGGGCATCGAGATGGCCGTGTCCGCGGGCGGCATCATCTTCGCGTACCTCGGGCTCACGCCGATCGTGTCGGTCGCGAGCGAGGTGCGCAATCCGCAACGCACGATCCCGATCGCGCTGATCCTGTCGATCCTGCTGTCGACGCTGATCTACGTGCTGCTGCAGCTCGCGTTCATCGGCAGCATCCCGACGGAAATGCTCGCCGCCGGCTGGCACGACGTGAGCAAGGCGTTCTCGCTGCCGTACCGCGACATCGCGCTCGCACTCGGCGTCGGCTGGCTCGCGGTGATGGTCGTCGCCGACGCGATGATCTCGCCGAGCGGCTGCGGCAACATCTACATGAACGCGACGCCGCGCGTCGTCTACGGCTGGGCGAAGACGGGCACGTTCTTCAAGGTGTTCACGCGCGTCGACGAAGCGTCGGGCATCCCGCGTGCGGGCCTGTGGCTCACGTTCGGTCTTGCGATCTTCTGGACGCTGCCGTTCCCGTCGTGGGAAGCGCTGATCAACATCGTGTCGGCCGCGCTGGTGCTGAGCTATGCGGTGGCACCGGTATCGGTCGCCGCGCTGCGCCGCACCGCGCCCGACCTGCCGCGGCCGTTCCGCGCGAGCGCGTTCGGCATCACCGGGCCCGCGTCGTTCGTGATCGCCGCGCTGATCGTCTACTGGTCGGGCTGGAGCACGGTGTCCTGGCTGCTCGGGCTGCAGATCGTGATGTTCGTCATCTATCTCGCATGCCGCCGCTGGGTGCCGACCGCGCACCTGAGTCTCGCCGAACAGGTGCGCTCGTCCGCGTGGCTGATCGCGTTCTATGCGGCGATGATCGTGCTGTCGTATCTCGGCGGCTTCGGCGGCACGGGCCGGCTCGCGCATCCGTACGACACGGTCGTCGTCGCGGCCGTCGCGCTCGTCATCTACTACTGGGGCGCCAACACGGGCGTCCGCTCCGACAAGCTGCAGCTCGACGACGACGAGGACTGACGCGCCCGTTCCGCCTTCCATCGGCCGGGCGCACCACGCCCGGCCCCTGCTTTTTACGAGGAAAACCATGCAACTCACAGGTCAGCTCCTGATCGGCCAGTCCGCCGTCGCCGGACAGAACGGCACTCTCCATGCGATCGCCGCCGCAACCGGCGAACCGCTCGAACCCGCGTTCGGTGGCGCGAGCCTGCGCGACCTGGAGACCGCCTGCGCGCTCGCCGACGACGCGTTCGACACGTATCGCGAAACGTCGCTCGAAGCACGCGCCGCGTTTCTCGACGCGATCGGCCGCCACATCATGGCGCTCGGCGACGACCTGATCGAGCGCTGCGTCGCCGAAACGGGGCTGCCGCGCGCACGCATCGAGGGCGAGCGCGGCCGCACGGTCGGCCAGCTCGCGCTGTTCGCGTCGCTCGTGCGCGACGGCGGCTTTCTCGATGCGCGGATCGATCCGGCGCGCCCCGAGCGCAAGCCGCTGCCGCGTGTCGACCTGCGCCTGCGCAACGTCGCGATCGGGCCGGTCGCCGTGTTCGGCGCGTCGAACTTCCCGCTCGCGTTCTCGGTCGCCGGCGGCGATACGGCATCGGCGCTCGCGGCCGGCTGCCCGGTGATCGTCAAGGCGCATTCCGCGCACCCGGGCACGTCGGAGCTCGTCGGCCGCGCGATCCAGCAGGCAGCACTCGAATGCGGGATGCCGGCCGGCGTGTTCTCGCTGCTGTTCGACGCGTCGCGCGAGATCGGCCAGGCGCTCGTCGCCGACCCGCGCATCAAGGCCGTCGGCTTCACCGGCTCGCGCCGCGGCGGCGTCGCGCTGATGCATATCGCGGCCGCGCGCCACGAACCGATTCCCGTCTATGCGGAAATGAGCTCGATCAATCCCGTGCTGCTGTTTCCCGCCGCGCTCGACGCGCGTCACAATGCGATCGCGCCGCAGTTCGTCGCATCGCTCACGCTCGGCGCCGGCCAGTTCTGCACGAACCCGGGCCTCGTGCTGGCCGTCGACGGCCCCGCGCTGCGCGCGTTCGAGGCCGCGGCGGCCGATGCCGTGCGCGCGGCGGCCGCGCAGACGATGCTGACGCCGCACATCCACGCGAGCTATGCGCAAGGCGTCGCGGCGCTGTGCGGGCACGATGCGGTCGAACGGCTGGCGGAAGGCGCCGAAGGCGGCCGCTACCAGGCCCGCGCGGCGCTGTTCGCGACGTCGGCCGACGCGTTCGTCGCGCACCCCGAACTGCGCGACGAAGTGTTCGGCCCCGCTTCGCTGATCGTGCGCTGCCCGGATGCCGACACGCTGCATCGCGTGTTGAAGTCGCTCGAAGGCCAGTTGACGATCGCCGCGCATCTCGCCGACGGCGACGCGGCGCTGTTCGCCGCGCTGCGCCCGACGCTCGAGCGCAAGGCCGGCCGCATTCTCGTCAACGGCTTCGGCACGGGCGTCGAGGTCGGCCATGCGATGGTGCACGGCGGCCCGTTCCCGGCCACCTCCGACACGCGCACGACGTCGGTCGGCGCACGCGCGATCGAGCGCTTCCTGCGCCCCGTGTCGTACCAGGACCTGCCGGACGCACTGCTGCCGGAAGCGATCCGCAACGGCAACCCGCTGCACGTGCCGCAGCGCATCGACAGCGTGCCCGCGCCACAGGAGGCGAATCATGTCTGAGCAAACGGCCGACGTCGTCCTGTCGCTCGATGAAGTCCATGCGCTCGCGCTGCGCGTGCTGACGCACAACGGGATGTCCGACGCGCATGCGCACGCGATCGCCAACGTGATCACGCAGGGCCAGCGCGACGAATGCCATTCGCACGGCGTGTACCGGCTGCTCGTCTGCGTGCGTTCGCTGAAGAAAGGCAAGGTCGATCCGCAAGCCGTGCCGACGTTGCGCCGGCTGTCGTCGTCGATCGTCGCGGTCGATGCGCATCGCGGCTTCTCGCTGCTGAGCTTCGAGACCGGGCTGCCCGTGCTCGTCGGGATGGCGAAGCAGCACGGCATCGCCGCGATGGCGATCAACCACTGCTACCACTTCTCCGCGCTGTGGCCCGAGGTCGAGGCGATCGCCGCCGCAGGGCTGGTCGGCATCGCGATGAACCCGAGCCACAGCTGGGTCGCGCCGGAAGGCGGCCGCGAGCCGGTGTTCGGCACGAACCCGATCGCGTTCGCGTGGCCGCGTCCGGGCAGCGAGCCGTTCGTGTTCGATTTCGCGACGAGCGCGATCGCGCGCGGCGACATCGAGCTGCACGCGAAGCAAGGCAAGGCGATTCCGCCGCACTGGGCGATCGACGCCGACGGCCAGCCGACCACCGACCCGAAGGCCGCGCTGCAGGGTGCGATGCGCACGTTCGGCGGCCACAAGGGTTCGGCGCTCGCGGCAATGGTCGAGCTGCTCGGCGGTGCGCTGATCGGCGACATGACGAGCCGCGAGTCGATGGACTTCGACGAAGGCGTCGGCGCGACGCCGTGCCACGGCGAGCTCGTGATCGCGTTCGACCCGAAGGTGTTCCTCGGCGACGATCTCGACGCGGGGCTCGCGCGCGGCGAACGGATGTTCGAATCGATCGTCGCGCAGGGCGCGCGGCTGCCGTCGCAACGCCGCTTCGACGCCCGCGCGCGCAGCATCGCGCACGGCGTGCGGATTCCGAAGGCGCTGTACGACGAGATCCTGACGCTGCTCGACTGACGCCGAAACGCGGGGCCGGATCACGCATTCATCGCCGATCGATGCGTGATCCGGCCGCCTCCCGAGCCGGTCGCGCAGGCGCCCCGCAGCCGCCCGCCCGTTCCGCGCCAGGCACGCCGCCCGCGCCGGTTGCCGGCCCCGCGGGCGCCACGCCCGCGGCGGGTGTGGGATAATCGCCCGGTTTGCCCAGGGCGCAGCTCAAGAGGTTGTTCGCACGGGCGCGAGAGAGGCCTTTATTCCCCGTGCCTCCACCCTTTTCCCGCGATATTTCTTCAGCAACCACGATGCCCACTTACCGTTCCAAAACCTCTACCGCCGGCCGCAACATGGCAGGCGCGCGCTCGCTGTGGCGCGCCACCGGCATGAAAGACGACGATTTCTCGAAGCCGATCATCGCGGTCGTCAACTCGTTCACCCAGTTCGTGCCCGGGCACGTGCACCTGAAGGATCTCGGCCAGCTCGTCGCGCGCGAGATCGAGGCCGCCGGCGGCGTCGCGAAGGAATTCAACACGATCGCGGTCGACGACGGCATCGCGATGGGCCACGACGGCATGCTCTATTCGCTGCCGAGCCGCGACATCATCGCCGACTCGGTCGAATACATGGTGAACGCGCACTGCGCGGACGCGATGGTGTGCATCTCGAACTGCGACAAAATCACGCCGGGGATGCTGATGGCCGCGATGCGCCTCGACATTCCGGTGATCTTCGTGTCGGGCGGCCCGATGGAAGCCGGCAAGACGCGCCTCGCGAACCCGGTGACCAAGACCCTCGAACTGAAGAAGCTCGACCTCGTCGACGCGATGGTGATCGCGGTCGACCCGTCGTATTCCGACGCCGAAGTCGCCGAAGTCGAACGTTCGGCCTGCCCGACCTGCGGCTCGTGCTCGGGCATGTTCACCGCGAACTCGATGAACTGCCTGACCGAAGCGCTCGGCCTGTCGCTGCCCGGCAACGGCACGGTGGTCGCCACGCACGCCGATCGCGAACAACTGTTCAAGCGCGCCGGCCGCCGCATCGTCGAACTGACGCGCCAGCACTACGAGCAGGACGACGCGCGCGTGCTGCCGCGTTCGGTCGGCTTCAAGGCGTTCGAGAACGCGATCACGCTCGACATCGCGATGGGCGGGTCGACCAACACGATCCTGCACCTGCTGGCGATCGCGCAGGAAGCCGGCATCGACTTCACGATGAAGGACATCGATCGCCTGTCGCGCTCCGTGCCGCAACTGTGCAAGGTCGCGCCGAACACGAACAAGTACCACATCGAGGACGTGCACCGCGCAGGCGGCATCATGGCGATCCTCGGCGAGCTCGAGCGCGCCGGCAAGCTGCACACCGACGTGCCGACCGTGCACGCGCCGACCCTGAAGGATGCACTGGACCAGTGGGACATCGTCCGCACGCAGGACGAAGCGGTCCGCACGTTCTACCTGGCCGGCCCGGCCGGCGTCCCGACGCAGGTCGCGTTCAGCCAGGACACGCGCTGGCCGAGCCTCGACCTCGACCGCGCGGAAGGCTGCATCCGCTCGTACGAGCATGCGTTCTCGAAGGAAGGCGGCCTCGCCGTGCTGACGGGCAACATCGCGCTCGACGGCTGCGTGGTGAAGACGGCCGGCGTCGACGAGAGCATCCTCGTGTTCGAGGGCTCGGCTCACGTGACCGAATCGCAGGATGAAGCGGTCGAGAACATCCTGAACGACAAGGTCAAGGCCGGCGACGTGGTGATCGTGCGCTACGAAGGCCCGAAGGGCGGCCCCGGCATGCAGGAAATGCTCTACCCGACCAGCTACATCAAGTCGAAGGGGCTCGGCAAGGCATGCGCGCTGCTGACGGACGGCCGCTTCTCGGGCGGCACGTCGGGTTTGTCGATCGGCCACTGCTCGCCGGAAGCGGCAGCGGGCGGTGCAATCGGCCTCGTGCGCAACGGCGACAGGATCCGCATCGACATTCCGAACCGCACGATCGACGTGCTGGTGTCGGACGAGGAGCTGGCGCGCCGCCGCGAAGAGCAGAACGCGAAGGGCTGGAAGCCGGCGCAGCCGCGCCCGCGCAAGGTGTCCGCGGCGCTGAAGGCGTACGCGAAGCTGGTGATGTCGGCCGACAAGGGTGCAGTGCGCGACCTGTCGCTGCTTGAGGACTGACGCGACGGGCATCCGGGGGCGGCCATCCGACGACGAGCATCCGGGGGCGGCCTACCGACGACGGGCATCCGGCAACGGACAGCCAGTCACGCGGCGGTTTCACGACCGCCAGCCGCCCATTCGCCCGATCCAGAAGCCGCTCTCCGGAGCGGCTTTTTTTCGTCCGGCGCCAGGAGAAACCGGGGCGCCGTCAGCGACGGTATTCGTCGTGGCTGCCGCCTCCGCCATCGCCACCGTGGTTTCCGCCACCTTGCGGCCGCGCGCCACCGCCACCGCCACCGCCACCGCCACCACCACCACCCTGACGCACCGGCGGCGGCATCGTACGTGCCTCGCCGCCCGGCGCCGGCTGCGGACGCAACACGGCCGCCGGCGGTGCCTCGGCCGGACGCGCATTGTGCACGGCGCCCGGCATCTGTGCAGGTGCCGGCGCAGGTGCAGCCGGCGGCTGCGTGCGGATCGCGCCGTTCCAGCCGCCGCGTGCGGCCGACGGCCGCGCGTCATGCACGGGCGGCGAGCCGCCTGGTGCGACCTGCATCGGCTGGCCCGGTTGCTGACGCCCTTGTCCCGGCGGCCAGCCCCCGGGGCCGAGCCTCGGCTCCGGACGATGCGCCCAGCGATCGCGGTCGTGATACCACGGGCGGTGTCGGTAATAACGATCCCAGTACGCGCCGATCGCGAATCCGGTCACCGGGATACCGATGATCGCGCCGTATTCGAGCAACGGCACATAGTTACCCTGGTACGGATACTCGAGCAACTGCGCATCGATCCAGCCGCGCACGCCCGGCAGCGCGACGTCGCACCACGAGTAGTCGCTCATGCAGCCAAATACTTCCAGCGCGGTGTCCGGCGGAATCTGCGCGACCACCGGATAGTCGGGCGCCGGCCCGGCGTACAGCTCGGCCGGCGAGTTCGTGTAAGCGCTGCTCTGCGCATTGGCGGCGCCCGGCACGGCCGCGAAGCCGACCAGGACGACGCACAGACATCGGACAATCGTGTTCCTCATGATGCTCTCCCGCGCGGTGCCGCGCGCCGGTCAGTGCCGGCGGCCGCCGCCCCAGTGGCCGCCACCCCAATGCCCGCCGCCCCACGGACGACGCCAGTACCCGCCGCGCCCGCCCCAGTAGCCGCCGCCCCAACCGCCCCAGAAGCCGATCGTGACGGGCGGCCCGTACCAGCCCGGGTAGTATGCGGGGTAGTACGGATACGGCGGCGGCACATAGGCCGGCGCGACATACACCGGTGCCGGCGTACCGATGTCGGCCGCCGTGTCGGGCGCCGGTGAAGGGGCCGGACCGGGCGTAGCCGGCACAACCGGGATTTCGCGCTGCGCCACCGTAGCGGGCACCGGCGCGTAATAAGGTGCATAGCCGTACGGGCTCGTGTAGTAGCAGCCGCCGAGCGTCAGCGCGGCCAGCGCGATGACGGTGGGCCTCGCGGCAGGAATCGGGTTCATCTCGTGCTCCGGCAGAATCCGCGCGTCGCCGCAGGGCGCGCGCCTGACTCTAGATTACGTCCCCAGCATATTTCCGGGCGTATGATCGGTTACTTTTTGTTTCCTGCGCCGGACGGTCGCGCGGGCATGCCGCGTGCTGGCACGTCTGCCGCACCCGCATTGAAGTTGGCGCAAATGCCCTCAACTTGAACGATGTCAGGCTGACCGGCGCGAACGGGCGTTCGCGGACACCCGGTGGCCGCAAACCGGCGGACTTCGGCCCGCCCAGACAGGAGCGCGGCTCACGCCGCCATCGACATGACCACGCCACGCCCCACTCTCCGGGCGGAAACGCCGCTCGATCCGATCATCCAGTTGCTGGCGCTCGCCGGCGAACAGGGTTATCTGACACACGCCGACCTCGTCGACGCGCTGCCGCCCGAAAGCGACAGCCCCGACGGGCTCGACGTCGTGCGCGCCGCGCTCGCCGACATCGGCATCGCCGTGCTCGACGAGCCGGCCGCGCCTGCGCCGTTCGCCGGCACGGCGCCTGTCGACGTCGATCGCGACGCGCTCGACGAAGGCCGAACCCTGCTCCGCGACCTCGCACGCGGCACGAGCGCGTCGACCGATCCGCTCGCGCTCTACATGCGGCGCATGCAGGCGGTGCCGCTGCTCACGCGCGAAGGCGAAATCGTGCTGGCCCGCGAGATCGAGACGGGTCGCCATCAGATCCTGCACGCGCTCGCCGGCTGTCCGGCGGCGGTCGAAGCGCTGCTTGCGCGTCACCGCGCAACGGGTGCGACCGGCGCAGCCGAGCCATCCGATGACGACGACACCCCCGTGCCCGCCAGCCACGATGCGCTGCAGGCGGCGCTCTCTGCGTTGCGCGGCGCATTGCATGCGCATGGCTTCCGATCGGCCGAATGCCGCGACGCCCGCAACCGCATGGCCGCCCTGCTCGGCTCGATCGCATGGGTCGCGCCGGCCGTCGACGATGCGAGCCGCGTCGTGCGCACGCTCGCGGCAGCACCGCACGACACCGCGGCGGGCGAAGCCGCCTGCTTCGACGCGGTCGCCCGGCGGGCGCTCGCGGCCGCGCTCACCGACGGCCAGCAGAAGGTGCGCGACGCCACGCGCGCGATGCTCGAGGCGAACCTGCGGCTCGTGCTGTCGATCGCGCGCAAATACATGAATCGCGGCGTCGACCTGTCCGATCTCGTGCAGGACGGCTGCCTCGGGCTGATGCGCGCGATCGAGAAATTCGAATACCGGCGCGGGTTCAAGTTCTCGACCTATGCGACCTGGTGGATCCGCCAGGCGATCGCGCGCGCGGTTGCGGATCGCTCGCGCACGATCCGCGTACCCGTGCACGTCGGCGACCAGTACCAGCGCGTGCAGCGACATGCGCTGCGCTTTCGCCAGCGCACGGGCCGCCGGGCAACGCCGGCCGAACTCGCAGCCGAAACCGGCTTCGACGAAGATAAACTGCGCGCGGTGCTCGCGCTGCCCGCCGAGCCCGTCTCGCTCGACACGCCGCTGCCCGACGCGGACACCGGCCTCGTGGATCTGATCGAGGATCAGGCGTCGGCCAGCCCGTTCGAGCAACTGGCCGATACGCGCATGCGCGAATGCGTGACGTCGCTGCTCCGGTCGGTCACGCCGGCCGAGGCCGACGTGTTGCGCCGGCGGTTCGGCCTCGGCGGCACCGAGCCCGATACCTACGACACGATCGCGCAGGACGCTGGCATGTCGCGTGAACGCGTGCGGCAGATCGAGAAACGGGCGCTCGCCGCGCTGCGCACGGCCGCCGAGGCCGAGAACGCGCAGTCGTTTCTCGACGCTTGATCGCGTCGCGCGACGCACGGTCGTGCCGCCAACCGGCACGACCGTGCGCTTCGCGCCTGTGCTACGTTTGCCATTGACGTGCGTCAAGTTTTCTTGATCGCGTGTCGCGACAATGGTAAAAGCCGACCGGCGTATCGCTCGCCGTGTCCATTCCGTTTGCGCTTCCCCTGGTCCCTCCCATGCAGATGACCGTCAGCCAAACGTTCGAGGAAAACCGGCATATCGCGGCCTGCCTGCGCGAGGCCGCGCAGCGGCTTGCCGACCAGGGCGCGAATCCGTACCGGGTCGCGGCCTACCGCGCGTCGGCCGGGACGGTCGAGGCGCTCGACCGCGACGTTCGCATGCTGTTCGAGTCCGGTGGCATCGATGCGCTCCGCGCGCTGCCCGAGATCGGCACGGGCGTCGCGCAGGCGATCGCCGAGCTGCTGGTGACGGGGCGTTGGCGCCAGCTCGACCGGCTGTGCGGCGACGCCGAACGCACATCCGCGTTCGAAGCCGTGCCGGGCATCGGCCACGCGCTCGCGCTGCGCATTCACGACCTGCTGCATATCGATACGCTCGAGGAACTCGAACGCGCGGCCCGCAACGGCCAGCTCGAAACGATCGCGGGCGTCGGCCCGCGGCGCGCGGCCGGCATCCGCATCGCGCTCGACGATGTGCTGAGCCGCCGCCGGCGCTGGCAGGATCACGCGCAAAACGCCGGCCCCGGCACGGAACCCCCTGTCGAACTGCTGCTGTACATCGACCGCCTGTACCGCAACAGGGCCGCCGCCGGCGTGTTGCCGACGCCCGCGCACCGACGCCTGAACGCGGACGGCTACGTGCCGCTGCCCGTGATGCACATGACCAAGGGCGGCTGGCATTTCACGGTGCTGAGCCTGCATGCCGCCATGCGCACGCCGGAGGCCTGCCGCCCGACGGACTGGGTCTCGCTCTATTTCTACGACGCCGTGCAGTGCGAGCATCAGCGCACCGTCTTCACCGAAACGGTCGGCTCGCTCGTCGGCAAGCGCATCGTGCGCGGGCGCGAGATGGAATGCCGCGTGTATTACGCGGGATGAGTCATGCGCCGGACGCGCCGTCGAAGTCGAATGCCGCATCGAGCACGCTGGTGAGCGTGCGTAAACGTTGATCGGAATGGTCCGGATCGAGATCGAGCACAAAAAGCAGAAAGAAAAACCACACGCGGCAACCCCGTTGTTCCTGTTCGTGACGCCCGGCGGGAATCGCGCGGCGCGCCACCCTGCCGCCGGGCCTCCACGGCAACCCGCCGATGAATGCGCATCGCGCAGGCCGACCGCCTACGCGCCTTCCGCCTTCGTGCGGCGCGCCGGACGACGATGCGCGGCGATGCGCAGCAACTGCTGAAACGACGGGCATTCGAGATGGTTCGATGCCGGGCACACGGCCGCATGCCGCAGCGCATCGCGCACGGCGCCAAGACGGCGGATCGTGCGATCGAGTTCGTCGGCCTTGCCGTCAAGCTTCGCGCGATCGATCGCGGGCCGGCCGTCCGCGCCGACCATCGCGAGGATGTCGTCGAGCGAAAAACCGGCCTCGCGGCCGAGCGCGATCAGCGCCAGGCGCTCCAGCACCGACTCGTCGTATTGCCGCCGCAACCCGTGTCGGCCGTTCGGGACGATCAGCCCCTTTTCCTCGTAGTAGCGCAGCGTCGACGCGGGCAATCCCGAGCGCCGCGCGACGTCCGCAATGTCCAGACGGCTCATGCTTGACCTCAAGTGAACTTGAAGTTGCAAGATAGTCGCCCGACTCCGTAAAGACAAGCCTCGACCGACATGAAACCGCTGCAACCGACTCGTATTCCGCTGCGCCGCGCAACCGTCACCGTCCGCCCCGGAGGTGCGCGATGAACCCGCCCGATGTCCTGTTCAACCTGCTGCTGATCGGTGCGGGCGCCACGCTGGTGATGGATCTGTGGACGCTGTTCCGGCGCCGTGCGTTCGGCATTCCGTCGCTCGACTATGCGCTGGTCGGCCGCTGGATCGGCCACATGATGTACGGCCGGTTCCGGCATGCGTCGATCGTCGCCGCGCCGCCCGTGCCGGGAGAACGTACGCTCGGCTGGATCGCGCATTACGTGATCGGCATCGCGTTCGCGGCGCTGCCCGTCGTGATCGCGGGCCCGGAATGGATCGGCACGCCGACGCCGCTCCCCGCGCTCGTCGCCGGCCTCGCGAGCGTGGTCGCGCCGTTCTTCGTGATGCAACCCGCGTTCGGTTTCGGCATCGCGGCGTCGCGCACGCCGCATCCGGGCGTCGCGCGCCGGCGCAGCCTCATCACGCATCTGTCGTACGGCGTGGGGCTCTATCTGGCGGCGTTCACGCTTGCGGCGCTGGCGCGTTGAGCACGCAGCTTCGCCAAAGCCGTAACAGGTAGCGTCGGCTCAACCGGCCGACGCCGCCGCCCACGCGAACGCTTCGTCGAGCGTGACGGGCGCATCGCCCTGCGCAAGCCGCACGAAGGCCGCGCCGGGCATCAACACCTGCACAACGGCGATGACGATGCCCATGCCGGCATGCGGGCCAACGCGGCGTGCTTGCGCGCTGTCTCCCCGTGTTCCCGGTATTTTCAAACCGTTCATCCGGCCCGCCCGGATGGCAATGCGCGTCACTCCCCGCCGCAGTCGATCAGGTTGCGGCGCATGCGCCCGAGCAACCGCACCAGCGTATCGCGCTCGTCGGGCGTGAAGCCGCGCAGCCCGTCGTCGGCGACGGTATCGCCGACCTCGAGCATCTGCGGAAAGATTTCGCGCGACTTGTCGGTCAGACGGATCACGAACGCGCGGCGATCGTCGTCGTTCGCGATGCGTTCGATCCAGCCATAGCTTTCCATCCGGTCGAGCAGCCGCGTGAGCGAGATCGGCGTGATCTCGAGCCATTCGGCAAGCCGCGCCTGATTCATCTCGCCCTTCCACGTCAGGTACGCGAGCACGCGGCTTTGCGCACGCGTCAGCCCGATACGCTTCGCGCGCCGGTCGAACAGGCGTCCGTTCAGGCGTGCCACGTCGGCGATCAGGTAACCGATCCGGTTCTCGTAGGTCTTGTCCATGCGGAATTATAGGGTCAAGCCGGAAACGGCCCGCGGCTCGCGACCCAGCTATGAGCGGATATATAATAAGCATACTTATAGTTCGAGTCATACCGGATCGCCGCCCACGGCGACCGCCCCACGGAGACACCCGCTTGAACCCCGCCGCCGACGCTCCCGCCTCGCCCACCCTGAACCGGCCGATGCTGACCCTGTCGATCATGCTTGCCACGCTGATCCAGACCCTCGACAGCACGATCGCGAACGTCGCGCTGCCGCACATGCAGGGCACCCTGTCCGCGTCGCAGGACGAGATCACGTGGGTGCTGACCTCCTATATCGTCGCCGCGGCGATCGCGACGCCGCTCACCGGCTGGCTGTCCGACCGGCTCGGCATCAAGCGGCTGCTGATCGTGTCGATCGCGGGCTTCACGGTCGCATCGGCGCTGTGCGGGCTGGCCGAATCGCTCGTGCAGATCGTCGGCGCACGCCTGCTGCAGGGTGTGTTCGGCGCCGCGCTGGTGCCGCTGTCGCAGTCGATCCTGCTCGACATCAACTCGCGCGAGAAGCAGGGCCAGGCGATGGCGATCTGGGGGATGGGCGTGATGGTCGGCCCGATCCTCGGCCCGACGCTCGGCGGCTGGCTCACCGACAGCTACAACTGGCGCTGGGTGTTCTTCATCAACGTGCCGATCGGCGCATTCGCGCTCGCCGGCGTGATGACCTTCCTGCCCGCGCGCGCGCCGCGCCCGCACGTGAAATTCGACGCGTTCGGCTTCGCGACGCTGGCCCTCGCGATCGGTGCGTTGCAGGCGATGCTCGATCGCGGCGAGCAGCTCGACTGGTTCGGTTCGTACGAGATCCGTATCGAGGCGCTCGTCGCGGTGCTCGGCTTCGCGTTCTTCCTCGTGCATACGGCGACCGTCGGCAAGGCGTCGTTCTTCAAGTCGGAACTGCTGCGCGACCCGAACTTCGCGACGGGCACGCTGTTCATCTTCGTGGTCGGCGCGGTGCTGTACGCGACGCGCGCGCTGCTGCCGCCGATGCTGCAGAACCTGATGGGCTACCCGGTCGCGACGACGGGCCTCGTCACCGCGCCGAGCGGCGCCGGCACGATGATCGCGATGCTGTTCGTCGGGCGGCTGCTGAAATACGTGGATGCGCGGATGCTGTTGCTCGCGGGACTGTCGATTTCCGCGCTCGCGCTATGGCAGATGATGCAGTACACGGTCGTGCTGTCCGAAGCGGACATCGTGTGGCCGGGCGTGGTGCAGGGCTTCGGGCTGGGGCTCGTGTTCGTGCCGCTGAGCGCGCTGTCGTTCTCGACGCTGCCGCCCGACCTGCGCGCGGACGGCACGGCCACCTACAGCCTGATGCGCAACATCGGCAGCAGCATCGGCATCTCGATCGTGCAGACGCTGATGACGCGCAACACGCAGGTCGCGCATGCCGACCTCGCGACCCACATCACGCCGTTCAACCCGGCCGTGCAGGCGATGGCCGGCAGCCGCCTCGACATCGCGCTGCTCGACCGCACGATCACCCAGCAGGCGACGATGATCGCGTACCTGAACGACTTCAAGCTGATGTTCGTCGCGACGCTGCTGATGATTCCGCTGTTGCTGCTGATCCGCCCGCCGCAGAAAGCGGCGAGCGTCGATGTCGCGCACGCGGCGATGGACTGACCGGCGCGCGCGCTTCGAATCGCGTCAGGCCTTCATCGTCCCGGTACGCACGTAGCGCTCGTGCCACGACAGCGCCTCGGCAAGCAGGTGCGGCGTGTGCTTGCCGAAGCTTTCGCGCGACGCGCGCTCGAAGTAGTCCTCGAGCATCGGCCGGTAATCGGGGTGAGCGCAGGTCGCGATGACCTTGCGCGCGCGCTGCTTCGGCGACAGGCCGCGCAGGTCCGCGAGGCCCTGCTCGGTGACGACTACCGCGACATCGTGCTCGGTATGGTCGACATGGCTCGCCATCGGCACGATCCGCGAGATCGCGCCGCCCTTCGCGGTACTCGCCGACATGAAGCACGACAGGTAGCCGTTGCGCGCGAAGTCGCCCGAGCCGCCGATGCCGTTCTGGATCTTCGTGCCCATCACATGCGTCGAATTCACGTTGCCGTAGATGTCGGCCTCGATCATCCCGTTCATCGCGATGCAGCCGAGGCGGCGCACGAGCTCCGGATGGTTGCTGATCTCCTGCGGGCGCAGCACGATCTTCTCGCGGAACGTCGCGATTTCGTCGGCGAAGCGCTGCACGGCGGCCGGGCTCAGCGACAGCGCGGTGGCCGATGCGAAGCCCAGCGTGCCGTCATCGAGCAGGTCGAGCATGCCGTCCTGGATCACTTCGGTGTAGGCGGTCAGGTTCGAGAAACCGGCCGAGCTCAGTTCCGCGAGCACCGCGTTCGTGATGTTGCCGACGCCCGACTGCAGCGGCAGCAGGTTTTCCGGCAGGCGGCCGCGCTTCACTTCGTGGCGCAGGAAGTCGATCAGTTGCTGCGCGATCTGCTTCGACGTCTCGTCCGGCGCGGAGAACGCGTTGCTGCGATCCGGCGCGTCGGTCTCGACGATCGCGACGATCTTGTCGGCCGGGCAGCGCAGGTACGGCTCGCCGATCCGGTCGTCGCTCTTCGTCAGCGGAATCGGCTTGCGGTGCGGCGGCAGCGCGGTGCCGTAATAGATGTCGTGCATCCCGTCGAGGCCGAGCGGCTGGCGCGAATTGACTTCGAGAATCACGTGCTTCGCGCGTTCGAGCCAGGTCTTGTTGTTGCCGATCGACGCGGACGGAATCAGCAGCCCGTCCTCGCGGATGCCCGCGACTTCGACGATCGCGACGTCGAGGTCGCCATACAGCCCGAACCACGCGTACTGCGCGACGTGGCTCAGGTGGACGTCCTGGTAATCGACTTCGCCGCCGTTGATCTTGTCGCGCAGCGTCGGGTCGGACTGGTACGGCAGCCGCATCGAGATGCCGTTGGTGCGGGCGAGCGCGCCGTCGAGTTCCGGTGCGGTCGACGCGCCCGTCAGCACGTTGATCCGGAAATCCTCGCCGCGCGCGTGCGCCGCGTCGATGTGGGCGGCAAGCGCGGCCGGCACGGCCTTCGGATAGCCCGAACCCGTGAAGCCGCTCATGGCGACGGTCATGCCGGGGCGGATCAGCGCGGCGGCTTCGTCGGCGGTGCGGACGAGCGAACGCAGGGCGGGAGCGAGGATGCGTGATGAAGACATGGCTGGTTTCTGACGCTTTGGTCTGTCGTTGACGTCGCGGGGGGTGTCTCCTGAGCGACGCGAAGCCCTTGGGGCCGCGAGGAGCGGCCGGCACCACAGGCACGGTCGGAGTATCGCAGAGGCAATCGCCGCGAAAGGTCCGCCGGATGCAAAAGATTCTTACCGAATTTGCCGGGTATCGAACGACCGCTCTGTGACAGGCGACGCATGCACCGAATGCACACGAAAGGTGCGCGAAAGCATCGGGCAGAATGACCGGCCGACGATCGCCAACCCTTGCGCGTCAATCGGCGGATTTCCACCGAAATTGATCGCCTGGCGATCAGCAATGGCCGGCACCCGTCCGGCGCGGCCAATTGTCGCCCGATGCGGCTTTTCCGGGCCTGACGCAGATCAAGTTCGCACGTGCCGCGCGCCGTCCGCCGGCATGCGTGGAAATCGCCGCCGCACCGGCCTTCGAGGCCCGCCAGCCCTTGACAGCCGCGCAACGCGAACCACACTGGAATACGAGTCCGGCCGCCCTGTTTGCCCGCCCTTTCGCGCACCCGGTTTTCGACCGGCCGATAGCTGCAAGACGCGGTAACACTCCCGTATGTCAGGACATTGATCGAATAAAAAGCAACAAATTACAATTCCGTATATATTTCGCCGATGGACCAAAGAAAAACCGCCACACGCTCCGAGCCACCGCTGCCGCGCACCTGGGATGCACGGCTCGCGCGCTCGCTTGTCCGACCGCTCGTCGATACGCCGGTCACCCCGAATCACCTCACCACCCTTCGTCTGCTGATCGGCCTCGCCGGCGCCTGGTGCCTCGCGCACGGCGGCTTCGGCTGGAGCAATGCAGGCGCGTTCCTGATCGTGTTGTCGAACTTCGTCGACCACACCGACGGCGAGCTCGCACGCATCAGCGGCAAGTCCAGCAAGATCGGTCATTTTTACGATCTCGCGGCGGACGCGCTCGTGACGATCGCGCTGTTCGTCAGCATGGGCCTCGGCATCGTCGCCCAGGGCGGCCAGATGGCCGCGTCGCCGGTGCTGCTCGGCGCGGTGGCCGGCGCGGCCGTCGCGCTGATCTTCTTCCTGCGCATGCGGATCGAATCGATCGCGGGCAAGGCCGGCACCAAGCAGGCGTTCGCCGGCGGCTTCGAGACGGAAGACGTGCTGTACCTGCTGCCGCTCGTGACGCTCGTCGACGGCGTCGAGCCGTTCCTGCTGGCGGCTTCGATCGGCGCCCCGCTGTTCGCGACCTGGGTCGTGATCGACTGGTGGCGCATCGTCCGGCGCGGCAACGCCGGCAACGCCATTCAGAACCCAACCGAAATCCAGGCTTCCAAATGACTCCTAGCACGCGCGACGACTCCGTGCTGAGCCCGGCACGCCCCGCGCCTGCGCGCGCGGCCGCGGCCGACCCCGATCGCACGGTGGCCGGCTGCGTCGGCCGTCTCGACCTCGACAACCTGCGCGGCGACTACACGCGCCAGGGCTCGTTCCTGTACCTCGACGCGTTCCTGCCCGCCGACGCGCACGCGAAGCTGGCGGACGCCGCCCGCGCGATGCAGGCCGGCCTGAACCGCAATTACCTGCCCGGCCACAAGCAGGGCGGCAGCGTGAGCCGCCATACGATCGACGAGCAGGCGCCGTACATCGCCGAACTGTATCGCTCGAAGGCGCTGATCGGTTTCCTCGAGAAGATCACGGGCGACAAGCTGATGCTGTCGCCGGACGACGACCCGCACGCGTATGCGCTGTATTACTACACGAAGCCCGGCGACCACATCGGCTGGCACTACGACACGTCGTACTACGACGGCCGCCGCTACACGCTGCTGATCGGCGTGATCGACGAATCGTCGTGCCGGCTCGACTACGAGCTGCACACGCGCAATCCGGACGTGGCCGACGAACCGGGCTCCGTGCAGATCGCCGACGGCGGCATCGTGCTGTTCGACGGCGACAAGCTGCGCCACCGCATCACGCCGCTCGGCCAGAACGAGATGCGCGTGTCGCTGACCTTCGAATACGTGACGAACCCCGGCATGCGGCCGTGGAAGCGCTTCATCTCGAACATGAAGGACGCGATCGCGTATTTCGGTTTCCGCCAGGTGTTCAAGCAACTGGCCACGCGGCGCACGAGCGGGTCATGACGCGCGCCGGCCTGATCCTGCTGTCCCTCGGGACGGCGCTCTTCATCGCACTCCTGGCATGGCAGGGCGTCGGCGCGGTCGCGTCCACGTTCCTCGCGGCCGGCTGGGGGCTCGCGCTCGTCGCGGCGTTCCACGTCGTGCCGCTCGTGATCGACGCGATCGCGATCTCCGTGATGTTCCGCCGCGGCCAGCCGGGCGCCGAGCTCGGCAACGCGCTACGCGCGCGCTGGGTCGGCGAATCGGTGAACAGCCTGCTGCCCGCCGGGCAGATCGGCGGCCCCGTGCTGATGGTGCGCCACCTCGCACAGCGCGGCACGCGGATGGCCGACGCGGCGGCGGCGGTTACCGTCAGCACGACGATGCAGGCGCTCGCGCAGATGGCGTTCGCGCTGATCGGCATCGCCGCGTTCAGTCTCTATGCGACGCACGAGTCGGTCGCGCACCTGCGCACGCCCGCGCTGATCGCCACCGGCGTGCTCGGCACGCTGGCCGTGCTGTTCTATGCGGCGCAGCGGCGCGGGCTGTTCGGCCGAGGCCTGCGCCTCGCGTCGAAGCTGTTCGGCCCGCGCGACTGGTCGTCGCTGGCCACCCGCGCCGACGCGATCGACGACGCGGTCGGCGCGCTGTACCGCGATCGCGCGAAGGTCGCGAAGACGTTCGCATTGAGCCTCGTCGGCTGGATCGTCGGCACCGCGGAAGTGTGGCTCGCGCTGCACTTCCTCGGGCACCCGGTGAGCTGGCTCGACGCGCTGCTGCTCGAAAGCGTCGGCCAGGCGATCCGCGGCGCGGCCTTCGCGATCCCGGGCTCGCTCGGCGCGCAGGAAGGCGGCTACCTGCTGCTCGCCCCGCTGGTCGGCCTGCCGCCCGACGCGGCGCTTGCGCTGTCGCTCGCGAAGCGCGCGCGCGAACTCGCGCTCGGCCTGCCCGGCCTGCTCTATCTGCATTTCAGTGAAAGAAACTGGCAGCGGCGCCGTACGCCGCAGCCGCTCGCCGACTGATCGTTCAGATCCGCCGGCTTTTTGGTTGGAGAACCCATGCGAGCCATCATTCTTGCGGCAGGCCTCGGCTTGCGCCTGCAACAACCGCCCGAAGCGCAGTTCCCGAAGTGCCTGCTGCGCTTCGACGACGTGTCGCTGCTCGAGCGCCATCTGCGCGTACTCGATGCCGCGGGCGTCGACGAGATCGTGCTCGGGCTCGGCTTCCAGCACGAGAAGGTCGAACAGGAATTGAAGCGCCTCGGCCGCCAGGCCGAGATCGTGATCAACGACCGCTACGACCTCGGCAGCGTGCTGACCGTGCATACCGTCGCCGATGCGATGACGCGCGGCGGCGACGTGCTGCTGATGGACGCCGATGTGCTGTATGACGAGAACATCCTGCATGCGCTGGTGGCCGATCCCGACAAGGCAGTCGATCGCCTGCTGATCGACCGCGACTTCGAGGCCGGCGACGAGCCCGTCAAGCTGTGCGTGAAGAACGGCGTGCCGGTCGAGTTGCGCAAGCAGCTCGCGGTCGACCTCGAGTACGACACGATCGGCGAATCGGTCGGCTTCTTCCGCTTCACCGAAGGCACCGCGCGCCGCCTCGCGGCGATCGTCGCGGGCTACGTCGACAGCGGCCGCGCGAACATGCCGCACGAGGAAGCCGTGCGCGACCTGCTGCTCGAAGGCGGTCATTCGTTCGACGTCGCCGACGTCACCGGTTTGCCGTGGATCGAGATCGACTTCCCGAACGATGTCGCACGCGCCACGCAAGACATTCTCCCCCTGATTCAACGCACCACCGCAGGAGCCGCACGATGAACGCACGCGAACCCAACTTCACCGAATCGCGCAGCGCACGCCTGCGCCGCATGCTCGTCAGCAGCGACCTCGAATTCCTGATGGAAGCGCACAACGGCCTGTCCGCGCGAATCGTCCGCGAGGCCGGCTTCAAGGGCATCTGGGCATCGGGCCTCGCGATCTCCGCGCAGTTCGGCGTGCGTGACAACAACGAGGCGAGCTGGACCCAGGTCGTCGACGTGCTCGAATTCATGGCCGACGCGAGCGACCTGCCGATCCTGCTCGACGGCGACACCGGCTACGGCAA
Source organism: Burkholderia catarinensis (assembly GCF_001883705.2). GTDB lineage: Bacteria > Pseudomonadota > Gammaproteobacteria > Burkholderiales > Burkholderiaceae > Burkholderia > Burkholderia catarinensis. The sequence continues at coordinate 20,208 of NZ_MDEQ02000003.1, read as the reverse complement.
CTTCAACAACGTGCGCCGCCTCGTGAAGAAGCTCGAGCAGCGCGGCATCGCCGGCGTCTGTATCGAGGACAAGCAGTTCCCGAAGACGAACAGCTTCATCGGCGGCGAGCGCCAGCCGCTCGCGGAAATCGACGAGTTCTGCGGCAAGATCAAGGCCGGCAAGGATTCGCAGACCGACCCCGACTTCTCGATCGTCGCACGCGTCGAAGCGCTGATCGCCGGCTGGGGGATGGACGAGGCGCTGCGCCGCGCGAACGCGTACGCGGAAGCCGGCGCCGACGCGATCCTGATCCACAGCAAGCTGTCGCGCCCGGACGAGATCCTGCAGTTCGCGCGCGAATGGAGCGGCAAGGCGCCGCTCGTGATCGTGCCGACCAAGTACTACAGCACGCCGACCGACGTGTTCCGCCAGGCCGGCATCAGCACCGTGATCTGGGCGAACCACCTGATCCGCGCATCGGCATCCGCGATGCAGGCGACCGCCCGCGAGATCCACGAGAACGAAACGCTGATCAACGTCGAGGACCGCGTCGCATCGGTCAACGAGATCTTCCGCCTGCAGGACGCCGACGAATACTCGGCGGCCGAGCGTATCTACCTGTCGTCGTCGTCGCGCGCGTCGAACGCGGCGATCGTGCTCGCCGCGAGCCGCGGCAAGGGCCTCGAAGCCGTGACCGAAGACAAGCCGAAGGTCATGCTGCCGGTCGCCGGCAAGCCGCTGCTGCGCTGGCTCGTCGACGGCTTCAAGACGCACGGCGTGAACGACATCACCGTGGTCGGCGGCTATCGCGCCGACGCGATCGACACGTCGGGCATCAAGCTCGTCGTCAACGAACGCCATGCGCAGACGGGCGAGCTCGCATCGCTCGCATGCGCGGCCGAACGCCTGACGGGCGATACCGTGATCTCGTACGGCGACCTGCTGTTCCGCAGCTACATCGTGCGCGACCTCGCGGAGAGCGAGGCCGAGTTCAGCGTGGTGGTCGATTCGTCGCTCACGGAGACCAACCAGAGCGTGCGCGATTTCGCGCTCTGCTCGGCTGAAGACGATCGCGGCCTGTTCGGCCAGAAGACGTACCTGCAACGCGTATCGAGCGATGTCGCCGCAGGCACGCCGCACGGCCGCTGGATTGGCCTGCTGAACGTGCGCGGCGCCGGTGTCGACCGCCTGAAGGCGATGCTCGCGACGCTGCAGGCGCGTCCTGATTTCGACACGCTCGATATCCCGTCGCTGCTCAACGAACTGATCGCCGCCGGCGAGAAGATCGAGGTGCAGTACGTGCACGGCCACTGGCGCGGCGTCAACGATCTCGAGGACTTCCGCCGCGCGGGCGACTTCGCGCACGGCCAGACGCCGCTGTCCGAACCGGGTGCCGGCAACGGGGGCGCGCAATGATCGAAGCGGCCCAGTTCGTCGAGGCCGCGCGCGAGCGCGGTTTCGACTGGTACGCGGGCGTGCCCTGCTCGTACCTGACGCCGTTCATCAATTACGTGCTGCAGGACCCGACGCTGAATTACGTGTCGGCCGCGAACGAAGGCGACGCGGTCGCGCTGATCGCCGGCGCGACGCTCGGCGGCAAGCGCGGCATTGCGATGATGCAGAACTCGGGGCTCGGCAACGCGGTGAGCCCGCTGACGTCGCTGACCTGGACGTTCCGCCTGCCGCAACTGCTGATCGTCACGTGGCGCGGCCAGCCGGGCGTGGCCGACGAGCCGCAGCACGCGCTGATGGGCCCGATCACGCCCGCGATGCTCGACACGATGGAGATCCCGTGGGAGACGTTCCCGACCGACCCCGAACAGGTCGGCCCGGCACTCGACCGCGCGATCGCGCACATGGACGCGACGGGCCGCCCGTACGCGCTCGTGATGCAGAAAGGCAGCGTCGCGCCGTATGAACTGAAGGCAAACCCGGCCGCGAAGCCGCGCGCGCATGTCGCCGCGCAATCGTCGTCGCGCGCCGCGTCGGCCGACGCATGGCCGACCCGCCAGGATGCGCTGCAGCGCGTGATCGCGCACACGCCGGTCGATTCGACCGTCGTGCTCGCGTCGACCGGCTTCTGCGGCCGCGAGCTTTACGCGATCGACGATCGTCCGAACCAGCTGTACATGGTCGGCTCGATGGGCTGCGTGACGCCGCTCGCGCTCGGCCTCGCGCTCGCGCGCCCCGACCTGCGCGTGGTGGCAGTCGACGGCGACGGCGCCGCGCTGATGCGGATGGGCGTGTTCGCCACGCTCGGCACCTACGGCCCGGCCAACCTAATGCACGTGCTGCTCGACAACGGCGCGCACGAATCGACGGGCGGCCAGGCCACCGTGTCGCAACATGTTTCGTTCGCGGGTGTTGCTGCCGCGTGCGGGTATGCGTCGGCGGTCGAAGGCGATACGCTCGACCTGCTCGATACGGCGCTTGCCGCGCCGGCCGACGGTGCGCAGTTCGTGCGCCTGGCGATCCGCACCGGCGTGCCCGACGGCCTGCCCCGCCCGACCGTCACGCCGGTCGAGGTCAAGACCCGTCTGATGCGGCACATCGGCGCCGCGCAGACCGAAGCCCACGTTGAAGGAGCCCATTGATGCTGCTGCTGAACCCCGGCCCGGTCACGCTCACCGAACGCGTGCGCCGCAGCCTGCTGCAACCCGACCTGTGCCATCGCGAAAGCGAATTCTTCGATCTGCAGGATGAAGCGCGCGCGCGCCTCGTCGCTGCTTATGAACTCGATCCGGCTGAATGGGCAGCCGTGCTGATGACGGGCTCCGGAACGGCCGCCGTCGAGAGCATGATCGCGGCGCTCGTGCCGCAGGACGGCAAGCTGCTCGTGATCGAGAACGGCGTGTACGGCGAGCGGATCACGCAGATCGCGACGCAGTACGGGATCGCGCATGATGTGTTGAAGCATGAGTGGATGCAGGCGCCTGATCTCGTGCAGATTGGCGCGCGGCTCGACGCGGGTGGGTACTCGCATGTCGCCGTGATTCATCATGAAACGACGACGGGGCGGCTGAACGACCTCGGCGCGATCGCCGAAGTATGTCGTTCGCGCGGCGTGAAAATGCTCGTCGACGGTGTGAGCAGCTTTGGCGCGGAAGCGATCGATTTTGCCGGCGGTGATATCGATGCCGTTGCCGCGACCGCGAACAAGTGCCTGCACGGCGTGCCGGGAGCAGCGTTCGTGATCGTGCGCCGCAGCGCGCTCACGAAGGCCACGAGCCGTACTTACTACCTCGACCTCGGTCGTCTTGCGAAGCTGCAGGATCAGCGGAATACGCCGTTCACGCCGTCCGTGCATGCGTATTACGCGCTGGTCGAGGCGCTGCGTGAGTTTGATGAAGCTGGCGGCTGGCGTGCGCGTCATGCGCATTACAAGGCGCTGGCGGACCAGGCGCAGGCCGGGCTTGCAGCGCGCGGGATGTCGCTTGTGTTGCCGGAAGGTGCGTCGTCGGTTGTGCTGCGTGCGTACCGGTTGCCGCAGGGCGTCACGTATGAGGCGCTGCACGATGGGTTGAAGGCTCGCGGCTTCGTGATCTATGCCGGGCAAGGCGGGTTGTCGAAGGAACTGTTCCGCATCTCGACGATGGGCGCGATCGAAGCGGCTGATGTTGAGCGGTTGCTGGATGGGTTTACGGCGTTGACGCGGTAAGCCGCGCCCTTTCGTTGACCTAAGGCCCGCAAGGGCCTTTTTTTTGGTTCATCTCGGGTTTTCGGGAAGCGCGATACGTTTGTTCGTGTTCGGCCATGAAGAGACGTTCGACGGGATGACCTGAATCGTTGACAATTGTGGTCGAAATGACTCTCCGCAGCTTGGAAGGAAGACTATGGGATACGACGTCCACATCACTCGCAGGGAAAATTGGTTCGACGAACGCGGACCAAAAATTGATATCGACGAGTGGAAAGCACTTGTTCTGTCCGATCCAGATATGCGTCTCGATGGGTACGCGAGTGCAGTTGTTGGCGACGGCAGTGTTCTGCGCGTGGATAGTGACGGGTTGGCTGTTTGGACCGCCTACGCAGGAACAGGGGCAGGTGGAAACATGGCGTGGTTCGATTTCTGGCAAGGCAACGTAGTAGTCAAGAATCCTGACGGCGCGATTCTCGAAAAGATGTGGCATTTAGCCCGGAAGCTTGACGCAAAGGTACAAGGCGACGAGTGTGAAGTGTATGGCGCAGATGGCAGTGTTATTGGCTAGCTACTCGAACTGCGCCCGGATGGCCATGCACTTCCATCGCTGTTCCCATCGACCTGCTGAGGTGCCGACGCGTTGATAGCGACGACGTTCTCGTGGTTCTTTTCGATGGCACGTACGCCAATGTGCATCTCACTTGGGGCCAGTCAAGCGTGGACCAGTTCGCAGCCGAGTATCCGACGTGGTCTGCATATGGAACGCTTGATGACTTCGTCGTTGCGATGTCGAAAGATTCGAGAGACGATGGTGAAGACTAGCGCCGGACGAACGCTTGGCGTTGTACCGCCAGCGCTTCGTTAATGGAGAACAATCGTCCATGTCAGCAGCCGACTTGGAAGCACGTCTTGCGAGTATTGCGCGCCAATCGGCATGGTTCTGGCCTGCACTCGTCGCTGCGCGTAGCCTGAATCTCTCCTCGTGGTGTATCGGAGCCGGGGCGATACGTAACCTCGTGTGGGATGAACTGCACGCGTTTCGGACGCCATCCGCGCTATCGGACATCGATGTTGCTTACTTTGACTCGACCGATTTCTCCGCCGCGCGGGACGCGAGCCTCAAGCGCCGTTTGACCGCCACGCTTCTCAGTGTGCCGTGGGAGGTTACCAATCAAGCGGCCGTTCACGTCTGGTTCGAGCGAACCTTCGGCCATCCAGTTCCACCGCTTGGCTCTCTGGAGGACGCAGTTGCATCGTGGCCGGAATTTGCAACCTCGGTCGGGATCGTGCTTCGTGATGATGATTCGGTAGACGTTATTGCGCCGTATGGGCTGGAGGATCTTTTCTCGATGGTCATTCGGCGCAACCCGCAGCGCGTCAGTGTTGATACATATCGAATGCGCGTCGCGGAAAAGCAATACCGAAAGCGCTGGCCCCAAGTCGTCGTCGTACCTTGTTGATTACCGGAGGAATACCGGGGTGACAGGGGCGCTCAATAGGCTTTCGGGCGTGGCGGGGCCCGGTCTATTGGCTCCGCATGTTGGTTGCAGGAAGGTCGAATACGCGCATCTGCTTCCAACGCCCTGACGAATTTTCAAGCAAATACACGGAGCTGCATCGTGTTCGAATCGGCTCAAGAATGCGCAGACGCTCTTCCAGTGCGGTGGCGGCGGAATTTGCTATTGCGGCGTCTCCGTGCGCGACAGTCAGGTGCGGAACTGTGCCATCGTGTACGCCGCCGTAGGGACGATACTGGGGAAAGCGTTCAACCAGGGCAGTTGTCAGCGCGACGAACGGCTCAACAGGATCTGGGGTGAGGTAGGTGGTGGTCGGAAACCGACCGATCTGCGTCAACGAGAAATCGAACGATGGCACAAGGCTCAACGCGCTTTCGATGTGCTGAATGATTTCCGACGTAATTTCGGCGGGTGACATGAACGGAAACAGAAGCGTTATATGTGCTGGCACTCCCAAGCTTGCGGAAGCATCGAAGCGGCGCCGCAGGTCAGCGACTACAGGTTCGGCTGCGGAAACCTCAACGACAAACGCTGACGTGAACATACTACGATCGGTTTAGGTAAATTTCTTGAGAGTGTGCCACACCAGGTCGAACGGCCGCTATGGAGCGTTCCAGATGGCCCTTGTGGGTCGTTTTGAACCGGTAACGGACCACCGGGAAGGTATCCGGCGGAGTTCGGCCATTATGAGCAATTTTCACGACCAGCGCCCGCATGGCGCCTAAGTGCCGGTGTGACGCTCGCGGCGATACGCTCGAAACTTGTTCTGCGATCTGCCGCACCCGGTTGTTTTCATCGCTGTGCTTGCGGCGCAGCAAATTGAGTATCCTGTCGCCCGTGCGGCCCCGATGAGTGGCGCACTCGAAGGCGTGAACCTCCCGATCCCGGTGCCTTTGCACGGGCCAAACGTCGGCGCCAGGCGACGTGTTGCACCGTCCGGATTCGAGGCGCCTCCCCGGGTGCGACCCGTGTGATGATGTGCCATGACCAACATGAGAGATGGAATGACGACTACATTCGACGAGGCGACAACGGCGGCGATCGCCGCGTTTGCCCAATTGGATTTCTACACGGCTGTGCAAGCAATGCGCGCCGAGGCCGATTACGACCACGAACGAGACCAGTGGATCTCGCGCTATATCGACGAGCACGGCGGCGGCGCGGACGATGCAGCATACGATGCCTTGCACGCGCAGGCCCAGGCAACCCCGGAATACGCGCAGTTCGTCGATGCGGTTCGCCGGGAAATCCTGGAATACTTCGGCGTGACCGACAATCAACTGGACTGGATGGTCCTGCTGCGCAATGACGACAGCGATGAGCTTTGGGCGGAAGTCAACCGGCAGCGGAGCGCGCTGGGAACCGGTGAAGTGCGCGGAGATCTCTGACCATTGCTCGCCATTGGGATCTCAAGTCGTGCTGGGTGCGGGGCTAGAGTCAGGTCAGTCACGTGGTGCGCCGGGCTCTCAGTTGCTGCAGCCGATCCGCTAAGGGAGGACAAACTTTCGGATCTTCGGAACGAGTGAGCGTTGTACTCTGACACCTGCCCCCGGAGGTGCAACGGCTCGACCGGCAGCAACGGGTCGGTAAGCAACCCCCACGGAAATCCGTGAAGAACCTTTTCCATCGTGACCATGAGAATCCTTCGTTTCGCCCCGCTGCTGGCGCTCGCCGCCGCCCCCGCCGTCCAGGCCGCTGACAACCAGGCTTGCGACGACGCGACCGTCGTTGCCGTCGCCCGCTGGGCCGGCATCGTCAGCGCACGCATCGCCGCGCGCGACACGAACCGGCTCGTCGTCGCGTCGGCGTGCAAGGTCATGCCGAATGCGCCGGACACGACAATCGCAGCCGTCGCGTTCGATTCTCTGCCGAAAAGCAAGAACCCGGACGAAAGCAACAAGCTGCAGGTCGTTGCGCTCGTCGAAGGCGGCAAGGTCGTGGCGGCCGAGCGGTCGGTGGTCCAAGAGGATGCGGCGACGGAAATCGGCGAGAACAGCTACCGCATCGACACGGCGCCGTACCGGCTGTCGCCCGATGTGCGTGCGTTCGGCGTCGTGTTCACGAGCAGCGCGCGCGGGGCGAGCTGTCCCGATGCCGACGCGAGTGAGGAGCTGACACTGTGGGTACGCGAAGGCAACCGCATCCGCCCTGTGTTCGGCACCAACCTCTACGGGTGGGTCAGCGTCGAAGGCGACGCCTGCGGCCCCGGCGCCGGCGACGCGCTCAGCGAAAATGCCCGCATGACGATCGCCGTTGAAAAAACATCGAACCACGATTTCGCGGACTTGTCGATCACAGCCCACATCACGAAGACGCAGCGCAAGGACGGCAAATACTCGGAGACGGGCAAGCGCACCGCGCGCACGATCGTCCACTACGACGGCAAGACGTACGGGATCGATATGTTCCGAAACTTCTGGTACTCGCCCGCCGCGATGAAGCGCTTCAAGTAAGACTGCGGCGAACCGCCGCCCCGCCCGCCTACTCCGCCACCTTCGGCCCGATCGCGTCGGTCGGCGCCGGCATCCGCCGCGCGTCGTCGCGCACGCGTCGCGCCTCGCGCGCCGTATAGCGATCCTTCAGCCGCAGGAACGGTTTTTCGACGAGGAAGTAGCTGGCCGTCGCGGCCAGCAGCGCCCACACGATCCCGAGCGGAAACGCGTGCGGAACCGGCAGGTCCGGATTCGCGAACGGCTGCTGCCAAAGATAGAGGCTGAACGAAATCGTGCCGATGAACACCACCGGTCCAGCCCGTAGCCAGCGCGCGCACCAGAACTCACTACGGAAATTCAGCACGACGATCACGACTGCGATCAGCGCGGCTTCGAGCGTGACGCCATACGTCGCATTCCAGAAGCCGCCGAGCCGATGTTCGGCAAGCGGCATCCCGAGCAGCACGATGAGGATGATCGCCGTCACGATGCGCGCCTCGCCTCGCCACGAGCCGATCCACGCTTCGAGCCGTTCGCGGTTGAGCGACGCATAGCAGCCGATCAGGATCGGATCGACACCCGTGTGTAGCATCATCGCGAGTTGCCCGCGCAGTGCAGGCGCAACGAAATACGTGACGGCACGCACCAGCGGCACGATCAGGATCAGCGCGGCCAGCCAGCGCGTGCCGGTGCGGCGGGCGCCGAACACGAACAACAGCGGCCAGAACCAGTAGAACTGCTCCTCGAGCGCGAGCGACCAAAAGTGGCCGAGATACCAAGCGCCGTCCGGATGCAGCAGGTTGTCGGCGGTCAGCCCGAACCACGCCGAGTAATTCCACAGGTGCAGCGCGGCATAGAGCCACTGCCGGCGGTCGACGTCGAACCAGCCGGCGAAAGCCACGATCGCGACGGCCGCGAGATACACATAGCAGGCCGGCCAGATCCGCAGCGCACGGCGCACGTAGAACGACGTCAGCGCGATGCCGCCCGTGCGCGCGAACTCGGCGCGCAGCACGTTGGTGATCAGGAAGCCGCTGAGGACGAAGAAGATCAGCACGCCGAGCCGGCCATCGGCGATCAGCCGCAACGGCGCATACCAGCCCGTATAGCCGCCGGGCAGCACGTGCTCGGCGTGTCCGACCACAACCATCGCCACCGCGACGGCGCGCAATCCGGTCAACTGCGTGACGCGATGGTTCATCGGCTGGTTCCCGCTGGCACGGTGGATGGGCGGCAGGCCGGCGCCGCCGTTCCGGCACACCGATCTGCCGCCGGGATTTTGTATGAAAAATATCGGAATGAAATTGCTTCAAAAATCCCCGGCGCGGACACCGGCGGCGGCGCACGCCGAAGCGAGCCGACATCCGGGGCGGCGAATGGGCATAATGACAAGCCTTGTCCGGCGGCGGCCGGTCCGATGCCTACGCAACGAATTTTTTGCGGCGCCGCAATATCCGCAGTCCCCGCCCGCACACCGGCCCGCGCCTCGTCCGCCTCCTGTCGACCCTCACCCGGAGCCTGTCTGTGTACCCACCGATCGAACCCTACGCCCACGGCCACCTCGACACCGGCGACGGCCATCGCATCTACTGGGAGCGCTGCGGCAACCCGGCCGGCAAACCCGCCGTGTTCCTGCACGGCGGCCCCGGCGCCGGCTGCAGCCCCGACCATCGCCGCCTGTTCGATCCCGAGCGTTACGACATCCTGCTGTTCGACCAGCGCGGCTGCGGGCGCTCGACGCCGCATGCGAGCCTCGAGAACAACACGACGTGGCATCTGGTTGCCGATATCGAACGCCTGCGCGAGATGGTCGGCGCCGAGCAATGGCTCGTCTTCGGCGGCTCGTGGGGCAGCGCGCTGTCGCTCGCGTACGCCGAGACGCACCCCGAGCGCGTAAGCGCGCTGATCGTGCGCGGGATCTTCACGATGCGTCGCGCGGAATTGCTGTGGTACTACCAGGAAGGCGCGTCGTGGCTGTTCCCCGACCTGTGGGAAGCCTTCGTTGCACCGATTCCGGAAGCCGAGCGCGGCGACCTGATGGCTGCCTACCATCGCCGGCTGACGGGCGACGACGAAGCCGCGAAGCTCGAAGCCGCGCGTGCATGGAGCATCTGGGAAGGCCGCACGATCACGCTGCTGCCCGATCCCGCGCTCGCCGCGCACTACGCGGACGGCCACTACGCGCTCGCGTTCGCGCGGATCGAAAACCACTACTTCGTGAACAAGGGCTTCGTCGAGGAAGGCCAGCTGCTGCGCGACGCACATCGCCTCGCCGGCATTCCTGGCGTGATCGTGCAGGGCCGCTACGACATCCCGACGCCCGCGCGTACCGCATGGGAATTGTCGAAAGCGTGGCCGAACGCGACGTTCGAGATCGTGCCCGGCGCCGGACACGCGTACAACGAGCCGGGGATCCTGAAGGCGCTGCTCGCGGCGACGGACCGGTTCGCCGCGTAGTCAACACAACGCAACGCAACGCGGCGCGTGCGGCCATGCCTGCCGGCACGCACGCGCCGCCTGATCAAAGCGCCGCTTCGACGATCGCCCTGCCGCTGATCGCCCGCTCGACGAGCTGTTCGTCGCCGACCTTGCGGATCGCGTCGTCGAGCAACCCTTCCGGCTCCTCGGTCGCCACCTTCAACAGGCCCGACAGGCCGCGCGCGTCGAGCACCACCAGCGTCTCCATCGAATCCGCACGGCTCACGAGCACGCGGCGCCACGCCGGCCCCGCGCCGAAGCTCGCGCAGAGCGCAATCGTCTCGCTGCCGAGCGTGTAGTCGAAGTTCTTGATCATGGTCTGCCGCCGTTGCAAGGTCATGGCGACGCGCGACGGCGCGGCGCCGTGACGTCGACGCACCCGCGCGTGCCGCCGGCGCGCCGGACCAAGGTCCGATCCGTTCGCCGGCAACACCATGCTAGGCGTGCAGTATTAACGAAGACTTAAACGATGAATCGCCCGGGCGGGCGGCACCGCATCACGGCGTATCAAGCGGCTCGACCGTCACACCGACCTTCAGCTCCTGATCGGCACCGCCGCCGCGGATCACGCCGCGTAGCGGCGTCACGTCCGCGTAGTCGCGGCCGATCGACAGCATCACGTAGTCGTCGCCCGGCGCGCGGTCGTTGGTCGGATCGAGCTGCAGCCAGCCGCCGTCCTCGGGCCACGCCGGGTCGTACACCTCGGCCCACGCATGCGACGCGTCGGCGCCGATCAGCCGCGGCTGCCCGGGCGGCGGCTGCGTGAGCAGATAGCCGCTCACGTAACGCGCAGCCAGCCCGAGCGAGCGCAATGCGCCGATCATCACGTGCGCGAAATCCTGGCAGACCCCCTTGCGCAAGCGCAGCGCATCGAGCGCCGACGTCGTGATGTCGGTGCTGTTCGGCGTATAGGCAAAGTCGGCATGCACGCGCCGCATCAGGTCCCACGCGGCCTGCACGAGCGGCCGTTGCGGCGTGAAGCTCGCGGCCGCATACGCGGCGAGTTCGGGATCGCACACGACGTGCGGCGACGCGAACACGAATTCGCTCGCCGCGTCGTAAGGCTGCCCCGCGCGGAACTGCAAGCGGTCGCGCACGGCTTCCCACGCGGTCGCCAGCTTTCCATCCGGCTGCGCGATCGCGGGCGGCGGCTCGCCGCGCGCACCGAGCGACCACGCGGGCGGCGTCACGCGCACCGTGCTGCGGCTGCGCACGAGCAACGCGTCGTGCGGCTGGTTCAGCGCGAACGATGCGCGCGCGTTGCCGAACGCGTCGATCTCCGTGCAGACCGATTCCGGCGCGGGCTCGATGTCGAGCGAGAACGACAGCACTTGCTGGCGCGACGTCGCGAGCGGTTGCAGGCGTGCCTGGTGCTGCGCCGATTCGACGCGTGCCGCGTAACGGTATTCGGTATCGTGCGTGACGCGCAGCAACCGGCCGGACGCAACGGCGGCCGGTGCGGCCGGCGTGGCCGGTGCCGCGGTCTGGCGTGCATTGCCGGAACCGGGCGGCGTTTTCGCTGCGCCCTTGGTCGTCACCATAGCGTCCTGCCCGCCTCGCGCACGTGGCTGAAATAGCGTTCGCCGATCCGGTTCGACAATTCCCAGACCGCCTTCACCGTCGTATCGAGCGCGTCGAGCAGCCGGTCGTGCCGGCCGCCGTCGGCGGTTTCGCACAGCTCGTGCAGCGACCACGCGGGCACGTCCGGAATCGTCTCGGCCAGCTCGGACAGCGCATAGCCTTCGCCGCGCTCGACCTTCGTCAGCCGGCCGCGCAGCGCCTGCACGACCCAGCCGAGCGAGCGCGGATTGTCGGTATCGAGCACGACGAGCGACAGCAGCGGCGCGACATCGAAACCGCGCTGGAACCGCGAGCGGAACGTGATCGTGCTGTCGAGCAGTTCCAGCACGAGCTCGAAGCCGTCCTGCCGGTGCACGGCGCCTTCCTCGAACGCGAATTTCAGGACGCTGCACAGGAAGTCCAGCCGGTCGATCTGCCGGCCGATCGACAGCAATCGCCAGCCGTCGTCGCGCGTCATGTTGTCGGTCTGCGCGCCGGTGATCGCGCCGAGCAGCAGGCCGAGACGTTCCAGCAACTGCAGCGCCTCGTTGCCGATCTGCTCCTCGGCTTCCGGCTGGCCCGCGCTGTCCGCGAACAGTTGCGTCGCGTCGTCGATCAGCCGCCACTGATCGCTCGACAATCGTTCGCGGATCGCGGCGGCCGCGCCGCGCATCCCGAACAGGCACGACGCGATGCCCGACGTGCGATCCGCGCCGCGCGTCAGCGACGTCGCGAGCGCGTGCTGGAACGCGCGCGGCGCATCGACGGCGTTCGGTGCATCGGCCGCGATCAGGCCCGTGTCGCGGCACAGCGTGTCGATCAGTTCCAGATGCGCGGGGCTGTCGACATCGTCCTCGCCGCGCAGCCGTTCGAGCGCGGCGCGCGCCAGTCGCATCAGGTTGGTCGCGCGCTCGGTGTAGCGGCCGAGCCAGAACAGGTTCTCGGCCGCGCGGCTCGCGATCGCGCGCGGCCGCTCGACGAGATCGTCGGGGCCGAGGTGGGTCTGCAGCAGCGTCGTCGAATCGACGACGCCTTCGGTCATCACCCACGTATCGACGGTGCTGCCGCCGTGCGGCATCGGCGCGTTGAACAGCGTGTCGCGGGTGCCGACCCGCGACAGCCCGCCGGGCAGGAGCCGCCAGCGCTGCGCACCGTCGGCGAGCGCGAAGACGCGCAGCAGCAGCGGCTTCGGCACGATGCGCGCGCTGCCGTTGCCATCGGGCGCGTCGGGCTGCGGCCAGGTCGGCGCCTGCGACAGCGGCAAGTCGGCCTGCACCGTGTAGTGTTCGGGCTGTGCGAGGATCCGCGCGCGCCAGTCGGCAAGCTGCGCCTGCGTGAGCCGCGCGCCGATCACCGGGTCGAACGGGCCGCCGGCCTGCACGTCGGGCGGATAGGACGCCTTCACGATGCCGCGCGCGAGCTGCGGCAGCGCGTCGCCGCACGCGGCCGCCTCGCCGCACCACCATGAATGCACGGCCGGCAACGTCAGCGTTTCGCCGAGCAGGCCTTCCGCGAGACGCGGCATGAAGCCGAGCATGGCCGGCGATTCGAGGAAGCCCGAGCCCGGCGCGTTCGCGAGCAGCACGTTGCCCGCACGCACGGCCTGCAGCAGCCCCGGAACGCCGAGCATCGAATCGGGCCGCAGTTCGAGCGGATCGAGCCACGCGTCGTCGACGCGCCGCAGGATGCCGTGCACCGGCTCGAGCCCGCGCAGCGTCTTCAGGAATACGCGGTTGTCGCGCGCAGTCAGGTCGCCGCCTTCGACGAGCGTGAGGCCGAGGTAGCGCGCGAGATACGCGTGCTCGAAATACGTCGCGCTGTGCGGCCCCGGCGTCAGCAGCACGATCCGCGAATTCCTGGCGGCAGGGCTGAGCGCCTGCATGCTCTGCAACAGCGCGCGGTACGCGGACGCGAGCCGCTGCACGCGCAGCCCGCGAAACCCGCGCGGAAAAAGCCGCGACACGATGAGCCGGTTTTCGAGCAGGTAGCCGAGCCCGGCCGCGCCCTGCGTGTGCTGCGCGACGATCCGCCACTGCCCGTCCGGGCCGCGCGCGAGATCGAACGCGACGACGTGCAGCCAGGTGTCGCCCGGCACGCGCGCGCCGCGCATCGCGCGCAGGTAGCCGGGATGCCCGGTGACGAGCGCGGGCGGCAGCAGCCCGCGCTGCAGGATCGTCTGCGGCCCGTACAGGTCGGCCAGCGTCGCGTTGAGCAACCGCACGCGCTGCAGCACGCCGCGCTCGATCGCGACCCAGTCCTCGGGCGTGACGATCAGCGGCAGCAGGTCGAGCGACCACGGGCCGGCCGCGCCGTCGCCGGCGCGCTGCTCGTGCAGCTGGTAGAACAGGCCGTTCTCGCGCATGCGCCGGTGCAGCGCGTCGGCGCGGCGATCGAGGTCGGCCACGCCGTCGCTGCCGATCGACGTGAAGAAGCTGCGCCACGCGGGCGCGAGCGAAGGCGCGTTCAGGCCGGCCGCGCTGCCGCGCAGTTCGTCGTAGCGGCCGGCGGCGGCCGGCGCCGCGAGCGCGGCGGCCAGTTCTGCGGCGTCCGGCTGCGCGCCGGTATCGAAAAGCGTGGGCATCGCGTCGGGGGCGGCGAGATGATCGATGTCAATGGGCGGCACTATGTCGTTCCGTCTTCAGGGTGCGACCGCGGCCGCGCACGCGCGCCGCCGCACAGGCGGCGGGCCGCGGCGCGCGGCCGCAATCTGCCCGCATCCTAGCATTCCGGCGGGGCCGACAGCGGCCGGCGTGCCGGCAGGTCGCGAACCGCGCATCGTCGTCACCCCGTCATCGGCCGGTCACGGCCGCCGCAAGTCGAGCGTGAACGGGAATTCGCGGCTCGGCGCGGCGGCCGCGACATCCATCCGCCCCGGCGTGTGCCCCATCTCGACGAAGCGCGCGAGCCGGCGGCTCTCGGCCTCGTATGCGTTGACGGGGAACGTGTCATAGCTGCGCCCGCCCGGATGCGTGACGTGATAGCGGCAGCCGCCGAGCGAGCGCTGCAGCCAAGTGTCGACGATGTCGAACGTGAGCGGCGCGTGCACGTCGATGGTCGGATGCAGCGCGGACGGCGGCGACCATGCCTTGTAGCGCACGCCCGCGACGTATTCGCCGACGGTGCCGGTCGGCTGCAGCGGCAGCGCGCGGCCGTTGACCGTCACGACGTGCCGGTTGTCGTTCAACCCCGTCACACGCACTTCGAGCCGCTCGACCGACGAATCGACGTAGCGCACGTTGCCGCCGGGCGCGCCCTCCTCGCCCATCACGTGCCACGGCTCCAGCGCGCCGCGCAGCGAAAGCGCCATCCCGTTCACCGCGATCTGGCCGAACAGCGGGAAGCGGAATTCGAAGTGCGGTGCGAACCACGCCGGATCGAACGCGAAACCGGCGTCGCGCAATTCGGCCAGCACGTCGCCGAAATCCATCTGAAGAAACGCCGGCAGCATGAAGCGGTCGTGCAGCGCGGTGCCCCAGCGCGTGAGCGGCGTCGTGTACGGCTCGGCCCAGAAGCGCGCGACCAGCGCGCGCAGCAGCAGTTGCTGCACGACGCTCATCCGCGCATGCGGCGGCATCTCGAACGCGCGCAGTTCGAGCAGGCCGAGCCGGCCGGTCGGCGAATCGGGCGAATACAGCTTGTCGATGCAGAACTCGCTGCGGTGCGTGTTGCCGGTCACGTCGATCAGCAGGTTGCGCAGCACGCGGTCGACGAGCCACGGCGGCATGCCCTGCCCGTACAGCAGCTTGTTGCGCTGGATCTCCGCGAACGCGATGTCGAGTTCGTAGAGCTGGTCGTTGCGCGCCTCGTCGACGCGCGGCGCCTGGCTCGTCGGCCCGATGAAGAGGCCGGAGAACAGGTACGACAGCGACGGATGGTTGTGCCAGTACGCGATCAGGCTCGCGAGCAGGTCCGGGCGGCGCAGGAACGGGCTGTCGGCCGGCGTCGCGCCGCCGAGCACGAAGTGGTTGCCGCCGCCCGTGCCGACATGGCGGCCGTCGACCATGAACTTCTCGCTGCACAGCCGCGACTGCCAGGCGGCGTCGTACAGGAATTCGGTGTGGTCGACGAGCTCGTCGAAGCTCGCGGCCGGATGGATGTTCACCTCGATCACGCCGGGATCGGGCGTCACCTGCAGCACCTTCAGCCGCGCGTCGCGCGGCGGCGGATAGCCTTCGAGCACGAGCTTCACGCCGAGCGCGTGCGCGGTCAGCTCGATCGCGCCGAGCAGCTCCAGATAATCCTCGAGCGCGGTGAGCGGCGGCATGAACAGGTACAGGATGCCGTTGCGCACTTCGACGCACAGCGCGGTGCGCGTGATCCACCCGGCCGATTCGAAGGGCTCGGGCCGGCGCTGCGAGTCGTGCGCGGCGCGCCGCCCGTCCGCGGCCGATTCGTCGTTGCGCCACTGCATCACGGTCTGCGCGGTCGCTTCGCGATGTACGCCGGACAGGTAACGCGGCGCGTCGGCCGGGCCCGCGTATCGCGCGCGGATGGCAGCGGCTTCCGGCAACGCGTCGCGCGGCGCGAACGGATCGCGCTCGACGAGGTACGGCAAGTCGGCGCGGCCGGCCCACGGCAGCGAATCGAGCGGCAGCCGATAGCCCATCGGCGAATCGCCGGGCACGAGGTACATCCGCTCGTCGCGGAAGAACCACGGGCCCGTCTGCCAGCGCGGCCCGTCGAGGCTCGGCCGATCGCGGCCCGGCGCGTCTTCCGTGCGCTTGACCGGCAGCACGTAGCCGACCACGCTGTCGAGCTGCTGCTCGAACACCTTGCGCAGCCGCGCGCGTTCGAGCTCGTCGTCAAGGCGCGAGTCGAACGGATCGACGTTGACGGGCAGCCGGCGTTCGCGCCACAGGTAGTACCAGACATCTTCGTAGCCGGGCAGGATGAATTCGCCAGTCAGGTTCAGCCGCGCGGCCAGCGCGTCGATGAAGCGTTTCGCATCGTCGGTCGTCAGCGCGGACGGCTCGCGCTCGTCCGCGAACAGCGACGGATCGTGCCACACGGGCTGGCCGTCCGCGCGCCAGAAGATCGACAGCGCCCAGCGCGGCAGTTGCTCGCCCGGGTACCACTTGCCCTGCCCGAAATGCAGGAAGCCGCCGTCACCGTATTCGGCGCGCAGCCGCTGCACGAGTTCGGTCGCATAGCCGCGCTTGGTCGGGCCGAGCGCATCGGTATTCCACTCGGCGCCGTCGCGATCGTCGATCGACACGAAGGTCGGCTCGCCGCCCTGCGTGAGCCGCACGTCGCCGGCCGCCAGCGCGCCGTCGACCTGCGTGCCGAGCGCGCGCATGGCGTTCCATTGCGACTCCGTATAAGGCTTCGTCACACGCGGCGATTCGTACACGCGCGTCACGGCCATCTCGTGCTCGAACGACACCTCGCACTCGTCCATCAGACCTTCGACGGGTGCGGCGCTGGTCGGCTGCGGCGTGCACGCGAGCGGGATATGTCCTTCGCCGGCAAGCAGGCCCGACGTCGGGTCGAAGCCGATCCAGCCGGCGCCGGGCAGGTAGACCTCGCACCACGCGTGCAGGTCGGTGAAGTCGACCGACGTGCCGCTCGGGCCGTCGAGCGACTTCACGTCGGGCGTGAGCTGGATCAGGTAGCCCGACACGAAACGCGCGGCGATGCCGAGATGCCGGCACAGCTGCACGAGCAGCCATGCGCTGTCGCGGCACGACCCGGATGCAAGCTCGAGCGTCTGCTCGGGCGTCTGCACGCCCGGCTCCATCCGCACGAGATAGCCGATGTCGTGCTGAAGCTGCTGGTTCAGCGCGACCAGGAAGTCCACGGTGCCGGCCGGCGTGCGGTCGACGCCGTCGACATACGCGCGGAACAGCGGCGACGCGCTCGCCTGCGGATCGCACACGAGATACGGCGCGAGCTCGGTCTTCAGCGCATCGTCATAGCTGAACGGATATTGGTCCGCGCTCGCTTCCAGGAAGAAGTCGAACGGGTTGTACACCGACATCTCGGCGACGAGATCGATCGTGATCTCGAAGTGATCCGTGCGCTCGGGAAACACGAGCCGCGCGAGATAGTTC
Source organism: Burkholderia catarinensis (assembly GCF_001883705.2). GTDB lineage: Bacteria > Pseudomonadota > Gammaproteobacteria > Burkholderiales > Burkholderiaceae > Burkholderia > Burkholderia catarinensis. Next base: position 2,551 of record NZ_MDEQ02000003.1, on the reverse strand, counting down.
GAGAACGGATCCTGCTGCCAGTTGACGAAGTGCTCCGCGGGCTCGACCGTCATCGAATACGCGAGAATCGGCGTCCGGCAGTGCGGCGCGGGCCGCAGCCGCACGACCTGCGGGCCGAGGTTGACGAGCCGGTCGTAGCGGTAGCGGGTGGTGTGATGCAGCGCGACGTGGATGGACATGGGAGCTCGGTTCAGGTTAGGGTCTGTTCACGCCATGCCGGGCCGCCGCGTCGCCTTCGACGCGGCGGCCCGGCATGGCGGATTCGGCGAAAGCGCGCGTCGGGTCAGACGAGTTCCGGCGTCTGCACGACGCTGATCTCGACGCCGACGGCCGTCGCGCCGAGCCCCGTCACCGGCTGCGCGTCGCGATAGTCGAGGCCGACCGCGATGCGCACATAGCGCTCGTCCGGGCAACGGTTCATGAACGGATCGAACCCGACCCAGCCGAGCCCTTCGACATAGGCCTCGGCCCATGCATGGCCGGCCGGCTGCTGCATCAACGCGGCGGCTTGCGGCTGCGCGCCGAGCGCCGGCTGCGACAGCCCCTGCGACTGGGACTGGGACTGGGACTGCGACTGAGACTGCGCGGCATGCGACGCGCCGAGCGCCTGCTCCATGCCCTCGCCGCTCTGCAGCGCGAGCGCTTCCTCCACGTCTTCGTCGCCCGCGCTCTGCTTCGCGTCGGCGATGCGCTGCATCGCGCTGTCGGCGAGCACATAGCCCGAGATATAGCGCGCGGGAATCTTCAGCACGCGCGCGGCCGCGATGAACGCATGCGCATGGTCGCGGCTCGTGCCCTCGCCGCTTTGCAGCGCGGTTTCCGCATCGACGGGCGCGTCGGCGGCCAGGTTCGGCGCGTACGCGATGCGGCCGTGCACTTCCGTCATCAGCCAGTGCAATGCGTCGAGGCCGTGCGGCTCGATCGGCAGCGCTTCGGCGAGCGCGCACACGGTATCGCCCGCCTTCGTGAGCGCGGTCTCGCGCTCGAAGATCCACGGCGGTGCATAACCCTCGGGATTGCCAATAATGCCGGCGCGGTCCTGCGTCTCGACGACGCCGGCCGCGACGACGACGATCTCCGCCTTCGCGCCGCGGTCGTGACGCACGAGGTCGATCCGGTTGCCGAGCCCGTCGGCGTACGACAGCGTCGGCTCGACGCCGTCGATCGTGACCTGCCACGCACGCACCGTCTGCCCGGGGCCCGATTGAGGCCGCAGCCGCAGCCGTTGCAGCGCGTGGGTGGCTTGATCGTCGAACTGATAACGCGAGATGTGTCGAATGGCGAGTCGCATGGTAAGTCTCAGTCGAAGTTGTAGGCCTGGGCGATGTCGACCCCGAGGCTGTTGTTACGGCCGATGAAGTCGGTCAGGAACTCGTGCAGGCCGCTCTTGAAGATCCGCTCGACCGAGGTGTCGGACAGCATCTGCAGGATCTTCGCGGCCGTGTCGTGACACGGGTGTGTCACGCCGTAATCCTTCGCGAGCAGGTTCAGGCTCGACACGACGCGCCCGTAGCAATAGCGCAGCGAACGCGGCATGCGGCCGTTCAGGATCAGGTAGTCGGCGATGTTCATCGGCTTGTACTGCACGTCGTACACCCAGCGGTACGAACGATGCGCGGCCACGCAGCGCAGGATCGTCTCCCACTGGTAGTTGTCGAGGATCGTGCCGACATGCGACACCGACGGCAGCAGCAGGTGATATTTCACGTCGATGATCCGCGCGGTGTTGTCCGCGCGCTCGACGAACGCGCCGATCTGCGCGAAATCGAAGATCTCGTTGCGCAGCATCGTGCTGTAGAAGCTGCCGAGGATCAGCGCGGTTTCGCGCTTCACCTCGTCGAGCACGGCCGGCAGTTCGCTCTCCGGCACCGGCCGCTCGAGCGCGCGGCGCAGCGCGAGCCACGCGCCGTTCACGCTTTCCCACGCCTCGCGGGTGAGCGCCGTGCGCACCATCCGCGCATTCGAGCGCGCGGCCTCGATGCACGACAGCACGCTCGACGGGTTGTCGCGGTCGCGCAGCAGGTAGTCGGTCACGGTATCGGCCGCATACGCGTCGTATTTCTGCCGATAGCCGTCGTCCGCGCCCGAGCTGACGAGCACCGACGACCATTCGGCCGGCGCGTCGGACGTGCGCGTCAGCGCCATCCGCAGCCCGGCGTCGACAATACGCGCGATGTTTTCCGCGCGTTCGATATAGCGGTACATCCAGAAGAGACCGCTCGCAGTGCGTCCCAGAAGCATCTCGTATCCACTCCATCTTCGTTCGGTTCGCGCGCCGACTCCGGCGCGCGCGGTCGCATCCGGCTCAGTCGGCCAGCACCCAGGTGTCCTTGGTGCCGCCGCCCTGGCTCGAGTTGACGACGAGCGATCCTTCCTTCAGCGCGACGCGCGTGAGCCCGCCCGGCGTGATGCGGATCCGGTCCGACACCAGCACGAACGGCCGCAGGTCGACGTGGCGCGGCGCGAGGCCGGCTTCGGTCAGGATCGGCGTCGTGGACAGCGCCAGCGTCGGTTGCGCGATGTAGTTCGCGGGGCGCGCGCGCAGCTTCGC
>NZ_MDEQ02000020.1 GCF_001883705.2 Burkholderia catarinensis | reverse complement strand
TGTATTGCTGCCTATGGGTCTCTTGTTGCTCAACGCCTTATACAAGGCGGCAGTAAAAAAAACTCCGCGAACCGCAATCCATTTGCCTTACCCTCGGATTACGTGCCACGCGGGTCCCCAGCGCGCGCAGCGCCACGTGGCTGATTCCATCACCACGCTGCGCTGGCGTATCGCTGCCTACATCGCGCGCCGGCTCCAGCGATGTCCGTTTTGTTCAGCGTCCAATGCTGACTTATTGACACAGTAAGACTAGCAGGCCGCTGAAATACCTCAATCCGTCCAGCAGGATGCAGGTTCCCGAGATCAAGGAGGGGCAGGCAGATGCGAGGCGCGGACGGTTACAACGAATCGTTATTCAGCACGGTGAGGCTAGAGGAATTTGTTCCGCAGACGCATCCGCTGCGCCAGGTCCGGACGTGGCAGAACGAAGCACTGTCGAAGATGGACGCGAAGTTCTCGGCGATGTACGAAGTCGACGTGAAGGGAGGCCGACCGAGCATCGCGCCCGAGAAACTAATGCGGGCGATGCTGCTGCAAGTGCTGTACAGCATCCGCAGCGAGCGGCACCTGGTCGAGCAGATCTCGTACAACCTGCTGTTCCGATGGTTCGTAGGCCTGTCGATCGAGGATGCGGTGTGGAACCACTCAGTGTTCAGCAAGAACCGGGATCGACTACTGGAATTCGACGCGGTGACGGAGCTGTTCAACGCGACGGTGGAAACGGCGCAGCAACGGGGCCTGCTGTCGGGCTCTGGAACGGACTCTACACCGTCACCGTACTAAAACCGGGGGTAGGTCACGCCTACAACTGACCATCGCGCTCGCCGTGATGGTGATCTTCATGGCAACCCTGCGCCGCCCATCGAGACTTGTTTCATTGATGCGGCGCCGGCCGGCGTGACGCATACAGCGTGACGCTGCAGCCGGTCTCGACGTCGTCGAAGCGCAGCGCCATCCCGTGCATCGTCGCGATCGCGGCGGCGAGGCTGAGGCCGAGGCCGCTGCCGGGCGTATGTCGGCTCGTCTCCGTGCGGTAGAACCGACGAAGAACTGCCTGACGCTCGTCAGGCGCGATGCCCGGGCCGTCGTCGGCGATCGAGACGCCGAAACCCGTCGCGTTGCAAAAAGGCTGGATCGATACACGGCCGCCCTCCGGCGCGAACTTGATCGCGTTGTCGACGAGATTCGCCAATGCTTCGAACAGCAGGTTGCGGTCGCCCTGCAGTTCGAGCGGACCGTCCGGCGTGCGGCGGTATTCGAGCGTGACGCGCTTGTCTTCGGCGGTGGGTTCGTAGTACTCGACAACGTCGTCGGTAATCGTGGCGAGATCGACGACGGCGAAATTCTGCTGGCGCGCGTGGGACTCAATCTCCGAAATGCGCAGCAGCGCATTGAACGTATGCAGGATGCTGGCCGTCTCGGCAATCGTGTCGTCGATCGCCACGCGATAGTCCGCTTCGTTCCGAGCGCGCCGCTGCGTGCGTTCAAGGCCCGCGAGCAGGCGTGTGAGCGGCGTGCGGAGGTCGTGCGCGATCGCGTCGCATACGCCCTTGACCTCATGCATCAGCCGTTCGATCTCATCGAGCATGCTGTTGACGACATGCACGAGCCGCCCGACGTCGTCTTGCTTCGTATGCACCGGCAGCCGCTGGCTCAGGTTGCCGGATACGATTTCCTCGATCGATTGCGTGACGGCGTCGAGCCGCCGCACCGCGCCGACGCCGACAATCGCGGCGCCGACGAGCCCTGTCGACAGCATCAGCAGGCCGGCTGTCACCAGCACGTGCAGCAACTCCTCGTCGAAGTGATCGAGCTCCCGCGTGTTCTGACACTGCAGTGCGGTGCGACCGTCCGGGACCTGCGTGGCGATGCACCGACCGGGCGCGTGACGATCGCCGCCCAGGGGCAGCCGCATCGGAAACGGCTTGTCGAATACAGGGATCGGCGGTCGGTCGCCCCCGTAGCCGCCAGCGACGTGCTTGCCCTGTGCGTCGAACAGGCCGAACGGCCGCTGCTGGCGCGGATCGAATTGGCTCTGGTGCGCGAAGCGCGCGGCCAGGTCGGCGTGGTCCTCGCGTACGGTAGCGGCGTGTTCGCGGATCAGCCAGTCGTCGACGCGCTCCGTTTCGAAACCGGTGATCTCGATGTACAGGTACGCGAACAGCAAGACCGAGACGACGCCGAACATCGCGAGGAACAGCGTCGCGAGCCGGAAGCTGGTGGTGCGGTGGAGGTCAGTCAGCTGCACGGAGCGTATATCCCGAGCCGCGCACCGTCTGGATCAGCGACAGCCTGCCGGTTGGATCGAGCTTCTTGCGCAAGCGGCTCACGTGCACGTCGATCACGTTGGTTCGTTCGTCGAGGCGGTAGCCCCAGACGGCCTCGAACAGCATCGTGCGGCTCACGGTCTGGTCTGCATGCCGCATCAGGAACTCGAGCAGCAGGTATTCGCGCGGCAGCAGCGCGACGGGTCGCCCGGCGCAGGTGACTTCGCGGGTCAGGAGATTGAGCGACAGCGGTCCGACCTGGTATTCCTGCATCGTGCTCACGGGACCGTCACGGCGGCGCATCAGCGCGTCGAGTCGGGCGGTGAGTTCGACGAACTCGAACGGCTTGGTCAGGTAGTCGTCGCCTCCTGCGCGCAGGCCGCGCACCCGCTCGTCGACCGCGGACAGTGCGCTCAGGATCAGCACCGGCGTTGTCACGCCGGCGCTCCGGATGGCCGCCAGCATGCCGAGACCTTCGAGTCCGCCGGCCAGCATCCGGTCCAGCACGATCGCGTCGTACTGCTTCGCGACGGCGAGCATGAGGCCGTCGCGCCCCGTTCGGGCAGATTCGACCAGCCAGCCGTAGTCGGCGAGCGCGCAGACGATTTCGTCGAGGGTCTGAAGATCGTCTTCGACGACGAGGATATGGGGCATCAGGAATCCGCCAGGGAAGGTGCGTCGGCCGTCGCTGGCTCGCCGGCCGGGCGCGAAGCGTAAACTAGCGCTGGCAGTATGCACCGGCTTGTCCAACACCCGGTTCGCGCCAACATGAAATTAATTTAACCTAATTCGTTCCAGCATGCGGATCCTGATCGTCGAAGACGACTTACGCGGCGCGCAATTCATCGCGCGCGGCCTGACGGAAAGCGGCCACGTCGTGGACACCGCGGGCGACGGCGCGCTCGGGCTCGCGCTCGCGCGCGAGGGCATCTACGACGTGATCGTGACCGATCGCAAGCTGCCCGGACTCGACGGCATGGAACTCGTGCGGCGCCTGCGTGAGCAGGATCGGGCGACACCGGTGCTGATGCTGTCGGCGATCGCAGGCCTGGGCGATCGCGTCGACGGAATTCGTGCCGGTTGCGACGACTATCTCGTGAAGCCGTATGCGTTCGCGGAACTGTTGGCGCGTGTCGAAGCGCTCGCACGGCGCGCTGACCGCACCCGGCTGCAGGACGTGCTGCGCGTGGCCGATCTGTCGCTCGACCGGCGCACACGCCGGGCGAGCCGGGGCGGTCGCGATCTTCAGTTGCAGCATCGCGAATACCTGCTGCTCGAATGCCTGATGCGGCATGCCGGGCAGGTCGTCACGCGCAGCATGCTGCTCGAGGCTGCCTGGGACTATCAGTTCGAGCCACGCGGCAACGTGATTGACATGCACGTGCATCGGCTTCGCGGGAAGATCGATCGCGATTTCGCGCGGCCGCTGATCCATACCGTCGTCGGCGCCGGCTACATGCTGGGCGGCGACGCCTGAGCGTGCCTGCGCGACACGCCGACAGCCATTAAATTTATTTCATCTTCGAGCGAAAGGCCGGACAGGAACGCATCGCTATTCTCGTCGCGTAAAAGTTGCGAGGGAGTCGATCGATGCTTCGGTTGGACGGTCCGCCGGCCCGGCGCACCCCATGGCACGTGCCATTTCAAGGCCTGGTGGCCGTCACGTTGCTGGCGGCATCGCTGGCAGGCTGTTCGTTCGTGCCGACCTACCAACGTCCGGCGCCGCCCGCGCCCGCCTCATGGAACGACGCCGCGCAGTCGTCGCTCGCCGGCACGGCGCCCGTCGCGAGCGGCTGGTGGCGCGCCTACGGCGACGCCGCGCTCGACGCACTCGTCGAGCGCGGGCTGCAGCACAACTATTCGCTCGCGTCGGCACTTGCGAGCGTCGACGCGGCGCGTGCCAGCGCGGAGAAAGCCGGTGCACCGCTTTTTCCGTCGCTGACCCTGAACGGCACGTTCGATCGCAGCCATCATCGGAGCGGTAGTAGCGGGTCGTCAGGCTCGGGCAGCTCGAGCCGCAGCCAGAGCCTCTTCGCCGAGGCGAGCTACGAAATCGATTTCTGGGGCCGCAACGCCGCCAACGCAAACGCGGCAGACAGGTTGGTGCAGGCCGCCGGGTTCGATCGCGACACGGTTGCGCTGACGCTGACCGCCTCGATCGTCGATACCTATTTCCAGGTGCAGAGCCTGCGGCAACGCGAGGCGCTCGCACAGTCGATCTCGGCCAACGCCGCGCGGATTCTCGCGTTGCTGCAGGCCCAGCAGGCGGCGGGTGTCGCGACCGAGCTTCAGGTCCAGCAGCAGCGCAACGTGCTCGCCACCTTTCAGGCCACGATCCCGGCGCTGCACCAGCAGCTCGACCAGAACCTGCATTTGCTCGCGACGCTGGTTGGCTCGGCACCGGAAGGCTTCGACATCGCCGCGGCGCCGCTGGCCGGCATCGTGGTGCCACGGCCGCGTCCAAACCTGCCGGCCAGTCTGCTCGACACGCGCCCGGACATCCGCGCATCGGAGGCGCGGCTTCAGGCGGCCAACTTTGACGTCGGCGCCGCCCGCGCCGCTTTCTTTCCGAACCTCGTGCTGACGGCGGACGGCGGGCTGAGCAGCAGCGCGCTGTCTCGCTTCCTGTCGAGCCCGTTCGCGAGCGTGGCCGCCGCGCTCGCCGCGCCGATCTTCGACGGCGGTGCGCTGCGCGGCCAGTTGCATGCGAGCGAGGCGGCGTCCGCGAAGGGCATCGCCGATTACCGCCAGACGGTCGTTGCCGCCCTCCAGGATGTGGAGGACATGCTGTCTGCCGCGTCGCAGCAGCAGCAGGTCGAGGCCGCCGATCAGGAGGCCGCCGACGCCGCCCGCAAGGCCGCGCAACTGGCCGATGCGCAATTCCGCAGCGGTACGGTCGATTTCCTCACGGTGCTCGATACGCAGCGCACGCACTATCAGTCCGAAGACGCGCTCGTGCAGACGCGGCTTGCCCGGTTGCAGGCGTCGGTCGGGCTGTTCCGCGCGTTCGGCGGCGGTTTCGGCGTGACGCAAACGCCGCCCGCCCTGGCGAGCGTGGCCGCTCCCGCTTCGTCGCCCATCACTCCATCGTCTTCCCTCGCGCCATGAATCACATCGCCGATCTTCCCCCGAGACAGCCGCCGCCGCGCGGCCGCCGATTTTCGTCGCGGCTCGTCGCCTGCGCCGCCGCCGCGCTTGCGCTGCTCGCGTGGTGGCAGTGGCCGAGGCACGCCGCACCGGCCTCCACGCCGGCGGTGCCCGTCGTCGCCGGGCATCCGGTGCTGGCCGATTTCCCGATCCGGGCCGTCGCGGTTGGCACCGTGCAGGCGCGCAATGCCGTTGACGTGAAAGTGCGCGTCGATGGCCAGCTCCAGAGCGTGCAGTTTGCCGAAGGGCAGGACGTCAAGGCCGGGCAAGTGCTCGCGCGGCTCGATCAGGGGCCGCTCACCGCGCAGCTGCGCCAGGCGGAGGCGACGCAGAACAAGGACCAGGCCAGCCTCGAGAATGCGAAACTCGATTTCGAGCGCTACTCGAAGCTGGTCGGAATCGGTGCGGCAACGACGCAGAGCGTCGATACGGCGCGTGCCCAGGTCAAGGCGCTGACGGCGACGGTGGCCGCCGATGCCGCAATCGTGCAGAACGATCGTCTGCAGCTCGGCTTCACGACGCTCACCGCGCCGTTCGCCGGGCGGGTCGGCGCGCGCGAGGCCGACGTCGGCGCGATCGTTCATCCGGGCGACTCGACAGGCATCGTGACCATCACGCAGATGGAGCCGATCGACGTACAGTTCTCGGTGCCGCAGGACGTGCTGCCCGAGCTGCTGAACGGACAGGGCCAGGCGCCGCTGCCCGTCACCATCACGGCACGTGCCGGTGGCGAGCCGCTCGCGCAGGGCACGTTGAGCTTCATCGATAGCCAGGTAGACCGGACCACCGGCCAGATCAAGCTGAAGGGTGCGTTCGCCAATACCGATCGCAGGTTGTGGCCGGGCGAGCTCGTCAACGCGCGGGTACTGCTGCGTACCGATCGCCAGCGTCTCGCCGTGCCGGGCCGCGCGATCGTCAACACCCAATCCGGCCCGCAGCTCTATGCGATCGATGCATCCGGCAAAGCGCGATTGCGCGCGGTGCAAACGGGGGTCACGGTCGACGGGATGACAGAAATTCGGAGCGGTGTCGTTGCCGGTGACCTCGTTGTGTTCGAGGGCCAGAGCCGCCTCAATCCGGGCACGCTGGTAGCCGCGAAGCTCGTCGGTGCACGCGAAGAGGCCGCCGCGCCCGCGCCGGTCGCGACGCTGGACACATCGTCATGAGCCTGCTCGAACTGTTCATCCGGCGTCGCGTCGCGACGTCGTTTCTTGCGATCGCCGTGCTGCTCGTCGGGCTGGTCGCGTATTTCATGCTGCCCGTCGCGCCGCTGCCGCAGGTCGATTTCCCGACCATCCAGGTGGTTGCGAAGCTGCCGGGCGCGAGCGCGGACACGATGGCGACCTCGGTGGCGACACCGCTCGAACGACAGTTGTCGAACATTTCCGGCATCACGCAGATGACGTCGTCGAGCTCGCTCGGCACGACGTCGATCGCGATCCAGTTCGACCTGTCGCGCGACATCAACAGCGCGGCGCAGGACGTCCAGACCGCGATCAACGCGGCGGGCGGCACGCTGCCGAAGAACCTGCCGAATCCGCCGACCTATGAAAAGGTCAATCCGGCAGACTTCACGTTGCTGTCGCTTGCGCTGACCTCGCCGTCGCTGACGCTGACGCAGCTCGACAGCTATGCGGAGAATTTCCTGGCGCAGCAGATCTCGCAGATGCCGGGCGTCGGTCTCGTCGATTTCCACGGGCAGCAGCGGCCTGCGGTGCGGATCCGTATCGATCCCGACAAGCTCGCGGCGCGCGGGCTCACGCTGGAGGACGTCCGTTCGATCGTCGGCGTGCAGACCGTGAACGCGCCGAAGGGCAACCTCAACGGCCCGGACCGCTCGGTCGTGCTCAACGCGACCGACCAGCTCACCTCGGCGGCGGGCTACCGCAATCTCGTTGTCGCCTACAAGAACGGCGCGCCGGTCAGGCTCGACGATCTCGGCACCGTGATCGACGCGGCGGAGGACACGCAGCAGGCGGCATGGCTGCAGCACGAGCGCGCGATCATCATCGACGTGCACAAGCAACCGGGCTACAACGTCGTCTCGACGATCCGCAACATCACGTCGCGCTTGCCGCAACTCGAGGCGTCGTTGCCCGCGGCTGCACACGTGCATGTCGTCGGCGACCGCACGCAGACCATCGACGCGTCGGTGCACGACGTGCAGTTCACACTGATGCTGACGATCGCGCTCGTCGTGATGGTGATCTTCTCGTTCCTGCGCAACGTCTGGGCCACCGTGATTCCGAGTCTGACTATCCCGTTGTCGCTGGTGGCGACGTTCGGCGTGATGTACCTGCTTGACTACAGTCTCGACAACCTGTCGCTGATGGGGCTCACGATCGCGGTTGGCTTCGTCGTCGACGATGCGATCGTCGTGATCGAGAACGTGATGCGCCACATCGAGGAAGGCGTGCCGAAACTGCGCGCCGCGCTGCTCGGCGCGCGCGAGGTGCGCTTCACGATCGTGTCGATGACGATCTCGCTGATCGCCGTATTCATTCCGATCCTGATGATGGGCGGCATCGTCGGCCGCTTGTTCCGCGAGTTCGCGGTGACGGTGAGCGTCGCGATCGTGATGTCGGCGCTGGTCTCGCTGACGATAACGCCGATGCTGTGCGGATGGCTGATCCGCCCGCCGGGCTCGGACGGCGGCAGGCTGCGCACGCTCGAGCGCTGGCTCGAGGTCGCGTTCGTCGCGGTCGAACGGCGTTACGAGCGTGGTCTCGACTGGGCGCTCGCCCATCGCAGGACGATGCTCGCTGTGACGCTCGGGACAGTCGCGCTCACCGCCGCGCTGTTCGTGTCCATGCCGAAAGGTTTTTTTCCGCAGGAGGATTCGGGGCTGATCCTGGGCGTCGCGCAGGCGGCGCCGGACATTTCGCCGCAGGCGATGGCAGCGAAGATGCAGCAGCTCGGCCGCATCGTCGAAGCAGATCCCGCCGTCGACAACGTGTATTACTGGATCGGCCCGAACCCGACGGTGAGCCAGGGCCGCATGATGATCAACCTGAAGCCGTTCGGCCAGCGCACGGCGGGCGCGACGCAGGTGCTCGCGCGATTGCGGCCGCAGGTCGCGAAGGTCATGGGCATCACGCTGTCGATGCAGGTCCGGCAGGACATCCAGGTCGGCGGGCGAATCAGCGCCGCTCAGTATCAGTACACGTTGCAGGACGCCGACGTGCAGGAGCTGAACCTGTGGGCGCAGCGCCTCACGAAGCGCTTCGCCACGCTGCCGCAACTGACCGACGTGACATCCGACCAGCAGGCGTCGGCGACGAGCGCGACGCTCGTGATCGACCGCAATACCGCGTCGCGCTTCGGCATCACCGCGCAGGCGATCGACGACACGCTCTACGACGCCTTCGGTCAGCGCCAGATCGCGACGCTGTTCACTTCGCTGAACCAGTATCACGTAGTGGTGGAGGTCGATCCGAAATTCCAGCTCACGACCGACGCGCTCGCGCACCTGTATGTGCGTTCGCCGCTGACCGGCGAACTCGTGCCGATGAACGTGCTGGTCGGCATCGAGAACAACGTGTCGCCGATATCGGTAAACCACCAGGGGCTGTTCCCGTCGGTGACGATTTCGTTCAACCTCGCGCCGGGGCAGTCGCTCGGCGATGCCGTGACCGCCATTCGCGCGGCCGAGGCGGCTGCGGCCAAGCCGGACACGCTCACGGGCACGTTCCAGGGTACGGCGCAGGCGTTCCAGGCGTCGCTCGCGAGCGAGCCATACCTGATTCTTGCCGCGCTCGTCGTCGTGTACCTCGTGCTCGGGATGCTCTACGAGAACCCGATCCATCCGCTCACGATCATCTCGACGCTGCCGTCCGCGGGCGTGGGCGCGCTGCTCGCGCTGCTGCTCTGCAAGCAGGACCTGTCGATCATGGGCATGATCGGCATCATCCTGCTGATCGGCATCGTCAAGAAGAACGCGATCATGATGATCGACTTCGCGCTGGTCGCGGAACGCGAGCAGGGCCTGCCGCCGGTCGCGGCGATCCGCCAGGCATGCGTGCTGCGCTTTCGGCCCATCATGATGACGACACTCGCCGCGTTGTTCGGCGCAATGCCGCTCGCGATCGGACACGGCGCGGGTGCCGAGCTGCGCGTGCCGCTGGGGATCGCGATCGTCGGCGGGCTGATTCTGTCGCAATTGCTGACGCTGTTCACGACGCCGGTTGTTTACCTGTATTTCGATCGGCTGGCGCGGCGCTTCGAGCGGGGTGCTCACAGCGATGATTCGCTGCTCGAGCCGGTTGCCGAATCGGAGCGGTCGCCGTGACGGTTGCGTAGGGTAATCGTCCTTTTCGCGCATGTATGGACTGACCATGGCTCATATAGTGGTCTGTGGCCGCCTTCCTTTGTTCTGCCGAATAGCGACGCCTCAAGCAAATACGTTCCCTCGTCAAATCTAGACATCGCTCGGACGTGTGATACCAACGTTCGAGAGATTTCGTTGTGGGGTAGCCTAATTGACGAACGGTCGCGGTAAGGCGCTTTCCAAGCTTCAAGTAGAGCTTGACCGCTCGGATACGGTCTTCGTACGAATACATGGACTAGCTCCCAAATAGTCCAAGGGCAGCACTGCTCTGATTCGCTCTGCAAGCAAGGGGCTGACGCACTCAGACGCTCGAGCATGCGTAGATTGGCCGGCACGGATATGTAACGATACATCGGAGTTTCAGTGTTGTGGATGCGGTTGCCGTCGGCTCCCACGGCATGTTACGGCGCTGTCATGCCGGAGCGGCACTGAGGCGGCAAGCAGCGTGGATTCTGGTCGGAAACGTGCGCACTTGCGTCATCGCTCGGAACGTCTCGCGTCCGTTTTTTTTGTCTATTTAGTGTTCGGACGGGATGGTGCAAATTTTGTTTACGGGGACGGAACGGAAAGCTTTTCAGGAATTGGCGTACAGCACCGGCACGATCCAAAATTAAATGAATTGTGATGGTTGTCCGGGTGGTGCGCCAAGGTCCGCTGAAATTCGCCCGAGCCCCGTCTAAAAATGGGTTTTTCGGGAAGTTGATGGTCCACCAACTTCCGCGGAAATCCTCTACGAGCCGCGGTGGTTCAATTGTGCGGGGCTATTGCGAAGGGGAGCGTTGACGGCAGCGAAAGCGGCTGCGGATGCATTCGACGCGGCTTTGCGCACGTACTCACCCGCATGTCGGCAACGAAATCGGTCGAGGGTTTTCGACCGACCGACCGCCCACTGGCTCTGCCTCGGACTCGCACCGTCAAGCCCGCACGCGGAAGAGCAATGCGCCTATCGGCGGTAAAGCCGAGATTCCCGGGTTACCCCGCACATGGCAGCGATCTGCCCCTCCCGGATACCGTCTATGGCTGACGCGCGTTACGGCGTGTCGTTACGTAACGTGTACGAACGCTGCCGTTGCGCAAACGTTGCACAGGATTATTTCGATTTATTCATACCTTTCCGTTTCCAGACCTAGGTCATTGGTTTATCGAGGATTTTCCGCGCTGCAGCAAGACAGCAGGCCTCGGTGGCACGGATCGTGCGATGAATGTCATATGCCGAAGTAGTTAATAACCAAAACATTAGACCGATCATGAATCAAATCCACATTCCGATATCCGGACGCGACGCGGGGGCGAAGCGGTCGATTCCGGGCATTCATTTGCTAAATCGCGTCCATGTGCCAACCCATTCAGCGTGGCTCGTGCGCGGCATTCCCATTGCCATACCGGACGGTGCAGATACGTCCTTGCGGCGCCCATGCATCGGCGCGGGGGCGCGCGCCCAAGCAACCGGCAGTTCGTCCATCGCCTGGATTCCCGGCGGGAATTGAACCGGTCGTTCGATAAAGGCGCGTTCCATTTCATATAGGAATGCGTAGTTATCAATTGATTCATCGATGGACGAATGACGTCCTGGATGAATGTTTTCGATGCATCGGGATACCGAGGGCGGAGCACGCCCGGTGTCAGCCGGGAATGTCCGTCCGCGAGGTGATTGGCGCGAAGCACCGAAAGCGGGGCAGTGCCGAGGGTTCATCGCGTGCGTAAAAATCGTGTGATTAGGAGTCCATGAAATGAGCGCAATCGAGTTCGTCGACGTTTCGTGCCGTGCCGAGCCTGGGGCGCAGGATCGCCGCCACGTCGCCGCATGCGCGGTTGTGCCGGTGGTCCTGGCCGGCGGAGCTGGAACCAGGCTGTGGCCCATGTCCCGCGAACAGCACCCGAAGCAACTCACGCACCTCGTCGGCGAGGAAACGCTGCTCGAATCGACGCTGCGCAGGGTGAGCGGGCTCGGTACGAAATTCGACCTGGCCCATGCGCAGGTCGTATGCGGCGATGGGCATCGGCACGTCACGGTGCGGCAGCTCGCGGCGAGCGAGCTTCGCGCGCGGGTGGTCGTCGAGCCGGCGCGTCGCGATACGGCGCCCGCGATGACCCTCGCGGCCGTGCTCGCGCGGGCCGAGCACGGGGACGCCGTACTGGTCGTGATGCCGGCCGATCACGCGATTCACGACACGTCCGGATTCGAACGCGCGATGGAAACGGCATTGCGCTACGCGCTACTGGGGTGCGTGGCGACGCTCGGCGTCCGCCCGACGCATGCCGATTCCGGTTTCGGCTATCTGCGTACCGGCTTTCCGCTTGCATTGGAGGGTGTCGCGGGCGGCTACCAGCTCGATGCGTTCGTGGAGAAGCCGGCACCGGAAATCGCGGCGCAATACGTCGCGTCGGGATCCCATTTGTGGAACAGCGGAATTTATGTGGTCCGCGCGAGTGTCTGGCTGCGCGCGATCGAAGGACTTGCACCGGATATCTACGCGGCGTGCGTTGCCGCGATCCGCGATGGCAATGCCGATGGCGGCTGCTTTCGCCCGGCCGCGGAGCCATTCGCCGCGTGCCCGTCGGATTCGATCGACTACGCGGTCATGGAGCGGCTGTCCTCGATGGCCGAACCGCCGGTGACCGTTGCCGTTCCGCTGGATGCGGGCTGGTCCGATCTCGGGTCGTGGGATGCCGTCTGGGCTGCCCTCGACAAGGATCGGGACGGCAACGCCGGGCGCGGCCGCGTGATGTTCGAGGACGCGGCCGGCTGCTTTGCCCATTCGGAAGGCCGACTTGTCGCGTGCGTCGGCGTCAGCAACCTCGCCGTGGTGGAGACCCCCGATGCCGTGCTGGTCGTGAACCGGCAGCACGTCCAGGGCGTCAAGTCGCTGGTATCCAGGATCAAGGCCGAGCATGGCGCGGAAGCCGAGACGCACCGGCTCGTGCGGCGCCCGTGGGGCTGGTACGACTCGGTCGACCGCGGCGAACGCTTTCAGGTCAAGCGGATCGTGGTGGACCCTGGCGCGCGATTGTCGCTGCAGATGCACCACCATCGCGCCGAACACTGGACCGTCGTGAAAGGCACCGCGACCGTCACGCGCGGCGACGAGCAATTCCTGCTCGGCGAAAACGAGTCGACCTACATCCCGATCGGCGTGCGGCATCGCCTTGAAAACCCGGGGCGGTTGCCGCTGGAAATCATCGAAGTGCAGACCGGCAGCTATCTCGGGGAAGACGACATCGTGCGCTTCGACGATGCATACGGACGCGTTTGACGGCAAATGCGGCGCCACCGTGCGCTGCCGGGAGAAGATCCATGTTCGGAGTTCAGTCGATTGTTGCGCGCCTGCTCGATGCCCTCGTCGTCGTGCTGGGAGCGGCTGCCGCATCGCATGTGCGGTTCGATGACGATTCGCTCGGCCGACCGGACCCGATGGTCGTCCCGTTTGTCGCGATGCTGACGCTCGCCGTCTTTCCGGCATTCCAGGTGTATCAGTCGTGGCGCGGGCGATCGTGGATCGCGATGATCAGCCGCATCAGTGCCGCATGGGTCACCGTGCAGGCATGCAACCTCGTGCTGCTGTTCGCGATGCATCGCGCCGATCAGGTGTCGCGGCTGTGGTTCGTCTACTGGACGGGCCTCGCGGGATGCGGATTCATCGTCATCCGCCTGGTCGCCTATTCGATGCTCGCGCACGTCAGGCATGCCGGCCTGAATCTTCGCAAGGTGGCGATCGTCGGAAGCGGCGCGCATGCGGTGCGTGTGATCGAAACGATCGCGCTGTCCCCCGCAAGCGGGTTTCGCCCGGTCGTGCTCCACGATCCCGCGGGGTCGTCCAACGGCATCATCCCGGCGATCGCGGATTTCGCCGAGTTCGCCGCAGCAGTGCGCGCCGAAGCCGCGACGGAAATCTGGCTCGCATTGCCGATCTCCGAGGAACGGACGATCCGGCGCGTGCTGAAGACGTTCGGCGACGATCTGATCAATATCCGTTTCATGCCGGACATGTGCAGTATCGCGTTGCTCGGCGGAACGATGATGGATCTCGTCGGCATGCCGGCGATCAACCTCGTTGCATCGCCGATGTCGCATCGCGCATTGATGCAGAAAGCGCTGTTCGACCGGGTATTCGCTGCGGCGGCGCTTGTCGCGCTGGCGCCGCTGCTTGGCGTGATCGCGCTGGCGGTCAAGCTGTCGTCCGCGGGCCCGGTGCTGTTCACGCAGCATCGGAAAGGTGCCGACGGCCGCGAGTTCACGATCTACAAGTTCCGCACGATGCGCGTGCACGCCGAACAGGCCGGCATCGTGCGCCAGGCAACACGCGGCGACGCGCGCATCACGCGCGTCGGCGCTTTCCTGCGTCGCACCAGCCTCGACGAGTTGCCGCAATTCTTCAACGTGCTGCGCGGCGACATGTCGGTCGTCGGGCCGAGACCGCACGCCATCGAGCACGACGATCTGTACCGGCCGCTCGTCGAGGGCTACATCCATCGTTACCGGATCAAGCCGGGCATCACCGGATGGGCGCAGGTCAACGGCTATCGCGGCGAGACGGATCACCTCGACAAGATGGTCGGCCGTGTCCAGCACGACCTCTATTACCTGCGCAACTGGTCCTTCGGGCTCGACATGAAGATTGTCGCCGCCACGGTGCTGAAGGGCTTCGTCCATCCGAACGCCTACTGAGCCCGGCCATGATCGAACGCATTCTGGTCGTCTGCGACGGCAACGCATGCCGCAGCCCGATGGCGAGCGTGATGCTGGCACGCGCACTGCCGTCCGTGCAGGTGCGGTGCGCGGGACTGATCGCGCTGGCCGGCCGTCCGGCCGCGCAGGCGGCAATCGACGTCATGCGCGAACGCGGCTTCGACATCACGTCGCATATCGCGCAACCGGTGCATCTCGGCCACGTGCGCACCTCGCAACTGATCCTCGCGATGACGCTCGTGCAATGCCGAGAGATCGAGCGCCGCTATCCGTTCGCGCGCGGTCGCGTATTCCAGCTCGACCACGCCGCGAAACGCGATATCGCGGATCCGGTCGGCAAGCCGGCGGAAGTGTTCGACGCCGTGGCGAGCCACATCCAGCACGCGGTGGCGCATTGGATCACGCGGATTCCCGCGGCTATCGCACGGGAGCACTGCTGATGCGACGCCACGTCGGTCAACTCGCCATGCTCATCGGCCTGTCGTGTGCGTCGGCTGCGCAGGGCAGTGCGCCGGCCGCGCGCCCTGCGACGAACGCGCCGCGGCGGATCGCGGATCTCGCGGATCTCGCGGATACCGCGTCCCGAACGTCGAATCCGTGGCGAGGGTCGACCGCGAAGCCGGCGATCGAGCCGGGCGTCTCGGCACCGTCGGCCGGCAACTACGCGCCGCTGCCGATCGAGCGGCAGATGCGCGCGCTGTCGATCGACGCGCTGGGCATGCCGGCGGTGCATCGCACGCATGGCGTGCCACGCGTCCGGATTCGGCAACGCGGCGGGAACGACACCGCGACAGGCGGTTGGCCGGGCATGGAGCCGCCCTGGTCGGGTGCGTCATGGTGATCGGTCGGGCAGCACGGGATGGGGGCGAAGCGAGCGGCCCCATCACGCGACGAAATGAAAACGGCCGTGCGCAGGGTGCCACGGACGGAATTGACGATAGCGCGACACACGAGGCAGCAATGGGCAACTTGTTTGACGACACATCGACCGGGAGCAGACGGGGCCGCACGCTGGCCCCGCTCGTGCTGTCCGTGTTCCTGACGGCATGTGCCGTCGCGCCCGGCATGCGGATGACCGGTTCGCAGGAATTGCCGGTGGCCAGTGCGCGCAACGGCGAACCGGCACAGTCGCTCGATGTGCCGATTCGGGAAATCGACGTCAACCTGCTGAAATCGCTGCGCGACGACAGCGAAGCGACCGGGCACGTCGACGCGCTGCTGCGCGAGCGCGCGAAGGTCGGCTATCGGATCGGCGCCGGCGACGTGTTGCAGATCACGGTGTGGGACCACCCCGAACTTTCCGCGGCGGCGCCGACGAGCCAGTCGTCGTCGACGCAACGGCAGAGCGACCCCGTCAGCGGCTTTGTCGTCGATGAAACCGGCAGCGTGCAGTTTCCCTATGTCGGCACGCTCCCGGTCTCCGGCAAAACGACGACCGAGGTGCGCGATGCGTTCCGTGTCGCGTTGACGAAAACCTTCCGCGACCCGCAAGTCACCGTGCGCGTCACGTCGTATCGCAGCCAGCAGGTCTACGTCGAAGGCGAGGTGCGCAGTCCGGGCGTCCAGCCGATCAACGACGTGCCGATGACGCTGATCGAGGCGATCGATCGCGCGGGCGGGCTTCAGCCCACGGCTGATCGAAGCCGCATCGAGCTGATGCGCGGCGACGAGCATTACGTACTGAACCTGTCCGAGCTCGTCGCACGACGTATCGACCCGAGCCGCATCCTGCTGCGCAACCGCGACGTGCTGAGAGTGCAGTCGCGCGAGGACAACGGTGCGTTCGTCATGGGCGAGGTCGCGAAGCCGACGCTCGCGCTGCCGCTCCGCGATGGCTCGTTGACGCTCGGCGATGCGTTGCAGCAAGCCGGCAGCTTCAACAACGGCACCGCCGACACGGCGCAGGTCTACGTGATTCGCGGGCGCGGTTCGAGTACCCCCGACGTGTTTCATCTCGATGCGAAGTCGCCGGTTGCGATGGTGCTCGCGAACGACTTCCGGCTGGCCCCGAAGGACGTCGTCTATGTCGACGGCAACGGGCTCGTCCGGCTCAGCCGCGTGCTGTCGCTGCTGTTGCCCGCCATCAATGCCGGCATGACCGGCGCGCTGGTCGCGAAATGAACCGCCGGACCCCGATAGACACTGGATTTGCCATGACCGACCTTTCCGAAGCACGGCTGTACGACGCGGCGTTGTATGACGAGGCGCCCCTTTCGTCCTACGTCGACATCGTGCTGGCCCGGTGGCGCATGGTGCTGGGCATCGCGGCAGGCGTGTTCCTGCTGGGGCTGCTGTATGTCGTATTCGCGACACCGGTCTATCGTGTCGACGCGACGATCCAGGTCAACGAATCGACGACGGCAGGCAATTCGCCGCTGCACGACATCGCTGCGTTGCTCGACAACGGAAGCACGACCGCGGCCGAACTCGAACTCGTGCGCGCGCGCATGGTGATCGACTCGGTCGTCACGAAGCAGCATCTCAACATCATTGCCGAGCCGCGCTATGTCCCGTTGATCGGCCGCTGGCTCGCCCGTCGCTATCGGGACGACGGCGTGGCGCAGCCGCTTTGGGGGCTGTCGCGGTTTGCCTGGGGCGGCGAGCGATTCAACGTCGTCACGTTCGAGACGGCCGGCAAGAAAAGCCACGACGGCATCGACGTGCTGGACGGGCTCTGGTTCGACGTGACCGCCGAAGGCGGGGGCCGCTACGTGGTCAGGGACGAGGACGGTGACGTCGTGCTGAAAGGCGAGGTCGGCGTGCCGGCGCACGGGCAGTACAAGGCGCAGCCGCTGACGCTGCTGGTTGCCGCCCTCGATGCCCGCCCGGGCACGGCGTTTCGGCTCAAGCGTATCCCGCAGCTCGAAGCGGTTTCCCAGCTACAGGATGATCTGACCGTCGAGGAAAAGGCCAAGCAATCCGGCATCCTGACCGTCACGCTCGAGGGCGACGACCGGACGCGCATCAGGGACATCCTGCGGGCCGTGGTGGACGGCTACGTTCAGCAGAACAAGGAGTATCGGAGCGAAGAGGCCGCCGCGACGCTGGAATCGCTCAAGAGCAGCATGCCGACGGTCATGAAAGCGCTGAAGGACGCCGAGGACAGATACGCGACGTTTCGCGCGCGCACGGGCACGGTCGACCTCGACGAACAGGGCAAGCTGCTGCTCGGTCAGGAAGTGGACCTCGAGACGCGCAAGCTCGAACTCCAGCAAAAGCGCGTCGACCTGATCGCGCGGTTTGCCGACGGCCATCCGGCCGTGCAGGCGCTCGACGAAAACCTGGCGGAGCTGGCGGGCAAGGCGAAGGAACTGAGGACACGCGAAGCCAGGTTGCCCGATACGGAGCGGGAAGGCCTCGGCGTGCTGCGTGACGTACGCGTCAACACCGAGCTGTATACGAACCTGCTGAACACGGGACAACAGCTCGAGATCGCCAAGCGAAGCGAGATCGGCAATGTCCGGGCCGTCGACTTGCCGGTCCTGCCGGTGAAGCCGGTCAAGCCCAAGCGCCTGCTGCTGGTCGCGCTGTCGTTGTGTCTCGGGATTGCCCTTGGCGTGGCCGCCCCGTTCGCGCAGCGGGCGGTGTGGGGCCGCGTCGAGCACTCCGAGCATCTCGAGCAGGCGCTAGGCGTGCCGGTCTATGCGGTGGTGCCGCATAGCCGGGAGCAGCAACGCCTCGTGCGAAACCGGCAACGGGCGGGACAGGGCGCGCATGTGCTCGCATCGGAAATTCCCGAGGATGTGACCGTCGACGCGATCCGCAGCCTGCGCACGACGCTGCAGTTCACGATGTCCGAGTCGGGGCATAACGCGATCATGGTGACGAGCCCGCAGCCCAATGCGGGCAAATCGTTCCTCTGCGCGAATCTGGCGTCGCTGTTCGCGTCGGGCGGCAAGCGCGTGCTGCTGATCGACGCCGATATCCGCCGCGGCCAGGCACATCGTCACTTCGGGCTGCCGGCGGCGCCGGGTCTGCCCGACGCGATCGCGAGCGGCGCGCTCGAGCGCGGCGTCCAGCGATCGGCGATCGCCGGCGTCGACGTGCTGGCGCGCGGTGCTGTCGCGCGCACGTCGGAGCTGTTCAACGACGGCCGCTTCAAGATGCTGCTCGACACGGCGTCGCGTCTCTACGACATCGTCATCGTCGATACGGCCCCGATCCTCGCGCTGCACGATGCGGCGACCATCGGCCGCCACGGCGCCACGACGCTGCTGTGCGTCCGGCATGGCCGCAGTTCGATGCCGGAGATCCGCGAGGCGGAGCGTCGCCTGCGCAACGCCGGTATCGCGATCAGCGGCGTCGTGCTGAACGACGTGCCGCGCCGTCAGGCCGTCTACGGGGCGTACGGCGAAGGGAAATACGCGTATGAAACCGAGCACTGAGCCCGCGATGCGCGACATCGTGCTGCGTGCCGCGACCGACGTCGCGCCGCACGGCGGCGAGCGGCTCGGTACGCGCACGGCGCGAAGCCTTGCGTGGGCCCTGGTGCAGGCATGGGGTGGCAAGCTGGTCACGCTCGTCACGTATCTGCTGGTCGCGCGCTGGCTCGGGCCGGCCGATGTCGGACTCGCGGCCGCGGTCACGCTGTCGCTGTCGCTGGTCCTGATGATCGCCGAGGGCGGCCTCAGCGACGCGCTGGTTCAGCGCGCGTCGCTCGACGACGACGATCTCGAATGGCCGTTCGTGTTCTCGATCGGCATGGCGGTCGTGCTCGCAGCCGCGCTGTTCGCCTTCGCCGGGCACGTTGAAACCTGGCTGGGCGTACCCGGCCTGGCGCCGTATCTGCGGGTGGCCTGCGCGTTCGTTCCGATCGGCTCGGCGAGTGCATTCCAGGAGGGGCTGTACAAGCGGCGGCTGGATTTCCGTACGTTGGCCATGCGTCAACTCGCTTCGGTGAGCGTCGCGGGCGCCGTCGCGGTCGCGCTGGCGATCGCGGGCGCCGGTGCGTGGAGCCTGATCGCGCAGGCGGGGGCCTTCATGACGATGTCCGCGCTCTGGCTCTGGCGCAGACCGGTCTGGCGTCCGTGCGGCCGCCGGAACGCGTCGACGTTCTGGCCCATTGCGCGTTTCGGCGGTCACGTCGTCGCGTCGAGGCTGCTCGACTGGTGTGCGACGCGAACCGTGGACCTGATCGTCGTCGCGCTGTACGGCGCGGCCGGGCTGGGCATCTACGCGATCGGCGCGAGACTCTACCAGACGGCGCTGGAACTGCTGTGCCGTGCCGCGACCGACGTCGCGCTCGCGGTGCTGTCGCGGGTCGCGCACGACGCCGGGAAGATGGCGTCCACCTACCTCGACGTCACGGGGCTTGCCGCGATGGCCGCGGCACCGCTGTTCGTCCTGATGGCGGTGTTGAGCCAAGACATCACGACCGCGCTGTTCGGCGCCCGATGGGCCGGCAGCGCCGCGATCATGACGCCCCTGATGGGGCTCGGCGCGATTCAGACGGTCCAGTTCGTCAACGGCGCATTCCTGTCGGCACGCGGCCGGCCGAACGTCACGATGTGGTTGACGGTCGTCAAGCTCGTCCTGGTGCTGGGCGCGATGGTCTGCCTGCCGTCGCACGACGTCGCCGGGCTGGCGTGGCTGTATGTCGGCGCCGTGCTGTTCGTCACGCCGCTCAGCTTCGGCGCCGTGGCCGTCGAGCTGTCGGTCGATCCCGGCCGCCTGCTGGGTCGGCTGGTGCCGCCGTATCTGATCGCGCTCGGCTGCGCGCTGATCGTCGCACGGCTTGGCGCGCACCTCGGCGGCGTGCCGGTCATGGTCAGGTTGCCGCTGCTGATCGTCTGCTTCGGCGCCGCCTATGTCGGCGCAACCTGGACGTTGCGTCGTCAGGCCGCCCGGCAGACCGTGTCGATACTGATCGCATTGCGTGACGCGAGGAAAGGGACATGAGCCGCCTCGTCCAGCAGGTGCCGCGGCAATGTGCGCCGTCGTCCGATTCGGCGGCTGTCGGACCGCATGTGCGCTTCGACCTCGCGGACAGCGTATTGCTCGCGCTGCTGCTGCTGAATTCGATCCAGTTCCTGAAGATCGGCGGCGCGCAACTCGGTCAGCTGTTCGCGGTGCTCGTGCTGCCGGTGCTGCTGGTGCGGCGCCGGATCCCCGTCGGCGCATGGGAAATCTGGACCTTTGCGCTGTTTGTCGGCGCCGCGCTGTCGACGACGTTCCTGTCCGGCTATCCGCACTTCAAGGCGGCCGAGCAGATCCTGAAATTCGTGTTCGTGATGCCGGCGTTCTATCTGATCGGCCGCTATTACGGCGCGCGGGCGCGCCTGCGGCCGTTGCCGTTCGGCTATGTCGCGATTACCGGGTTCCTGGCGTTTCAGTACGCGCTGCAGTATTTCGACGTTCCGGTGCTGTACGAGAAGGTCGATTTCATGCAGAACGCGATTCACGGTTCGTTCAAGGAGCGGAACTGGTTTGCCGCGTTTTTCTTCCTGACCGCGTACGCCTGCTTCCTTCAGTCGCCGCGCCGCATTCCCGACGTCGTGAAATTCGTTGCGCTCGCACTCGTCGTGACGCTGCTGAGCGAATCGAAGACGGTGTTGATCGCATGCGCGATCGTGATCCTGCTCCAGGTGCGCGGCCATTTTTTCGCGAAAGTGCTGACGATGGCCGCCGGGGCCGGGTTCTATCTGTACATGTTCACGCGCGAACTGACCGGCGACCAGCTTCAGGTCCGGCTGCAACAGGAGCGCGGGCTTGCGTTCACGGAATCGATCAAGCTGGTCGGCCGCGACTGGATCGGCCACGGCTTCGGCTTCGTCGAGCATTACTTCTCGCACTCGGCCGTCGCCGTCCGCGGGCTCGGCGAGGGCACGAGCGCCGTCTTCTGCGCACCGCTGGACCTGATGCTGGTCGCCGGCCCGATCGGGCTGCTCGCGTGGGCCGTGTTCTTCGCCGGTCTCGGCCAGGGCCGTCGCGCGATGGTCATGCTCGCGCCGATCGCGGCATGGTCGCTGATCAACCCGATGCACCAGAGCGAAACGTCGTACCTGTTCGTCGGCTATCTCGCGTCGTTCGCCTTCGCTCCGCGGGCGGCCCGCCGGACAGCGCGCACCGCGCCGTGCGTCCTGCGGCCCCGATCCTTCTTCCCGTCCGGACACACTCGATGAAATTCTCCCTCATCATGGCGACGCTCGGCCGTAGCGACGAGATCGAGCGCATGTTCGATTCGCTGCTGCTGCAGGCCTACGCCGACCTCGAAGTCATCGTCGTCGACCAGAACCCGGACGACCGGGTCGAGCGGATCGTCGACCGGTATCGCGACCGGCTGACGATCGTTCACCTGAGATCGGAGAAGGGGAAGTCGCGGGCGACGAACGTCGGGCTGAAGGCCGTGACGGGCGACGTGGTCGGGTTCCCCGACGACGATTGCTGGTATCGGCCCGGGACGCTCCATGCGGTCGCGGCGCGCCTGTCCGCCGACAGGATGCTCGACGGCGTGACCGGCATGAGCATCGACGCCGCGGGCCGGCCGTCGCAAGGGCGGTGGGCAACCTCGGCGCAGACCGTGAACCGCTTCAACGTATGGGTGTGCGCGACGTCGTACACGATCTTCCTGCGCCGGTCCGCCGTGAGTGCGGCGGGGCAGTTCGACGTCGATCTTGGCGTGGGCGCGACCAGCCGCTGGGGCGCGGGGGAAGAGGTGGACTTTCTCGTGCGCGCGCTGCAGGCGGGGTGCCGGATCGACTACGACCCGCATCTGCGCGTCCATCATCCTGAACCGCTCGCCGTGCTCGACGAGCATGCGTATGCACGCGGGCGGCGCTACAACCGCGGGTTCGGGCATGTGCTGCGCATCAATCGCTATCCGCTCGCGTACGTCCTTTACATGATCGCGCGGCCTGTCGCCGGCTGCGTGCTGTCGTGCGTGCGCCGCAATCCCCGGCGTGCGAAGTATTACTGGATCGCCGCGTCGCATCGGCTGCTTGGCTGGATGGACTGAACGATGAGCACGATCTTCTCCGCATCGACGGAACGTGACGAGCACGCCGACCGCGCTGAACGCGCGCCCCTCACGGTCTATGCCGACACGCGCTGGCCGGTCGGAACCGGCATTTACAACGTGATGGCGGCCTATGCCGAGCGCGCGCCTTCGACCGTCCGCATCGATCCGCTGCCGATCGGCGGCGGGGTCGCGCACCCGCTGTCGCCGCTCGCGTTGGGTCGCGCGCTGAGGCGGCTGCCGTCGCGCAACGCCGTGTTCTGGAATCCCGGGTTCGTCCCGGCCGCGTTGCCCGGCTGCCCGTCGGTCGTCGTGGTGCACGACCTCACGCATCGCCACTTCTACACGCGCGCGCACCGCTTGTACTACGACACGGTGCTCCGGCCGCTGTACCGGCGTTGCAGTGCGATCGTCTGCGTCTCCGCGTTCACGCGCGACGAATTCCTCCGCTGGTCGGGCATGCCGCCGGAGCGGGTTCACGTGATCCACAACGGCACCGACGCTGCGTACCGGCGCAACCGCGACACGCTCGGCTATCCGTTTCCGTACGTGCTCTACCCGGGCAACCGGCGCAACTACAAGAACCTGCATCGGCTGATCGAGGCGTTCGGCGCGAGCGGCCTGTTGCCGCTCGGCGTGCGTCTGATGCTGACCGGCGAACCCGATCCGTCGCTGCTTGCGCACGCCGCGCAGCACCGATGCGCTGACGGACTCGTATTCGCGGGGGTATTGCCGAACGATGCGATGCCGAAACTGTACCGGGGCGCGCTGTTCGTCTCGTTCGTATCGCAGTACGAAGGGTTCGGCCTGCCGATCCTTGAAGCCATGGCATCCGACGTGCCCGTGCTGACCTCGACCGTATCGGCGATGCCGGAAGTGGCGGGCGCCGCCGCGATGCTGGTCGACCCTTTGTCGGTCGTCGATATTGCGGTCGCCATGCGCCGGCTCGGCACGGAGGCCGTGTGGCGCGATGGGCTCGTCGCGCGAGGCCGGGAGCAGATCCGCCAGTTCGACTGGGACCAATCGGCACGAAAGTTCTGGCGACTCATCGAGCAGGTCGGCGCGTCGGCATGACGCGCACGCAACGCACAGAGCCGGGCAAACCGGCCGACACAATCCACCACGGCGCGGGGTATCACGATGGAAACCGAAGGAAGAATCAGCGTCATCGTCGTCAATTACGGCACGCCCGACCTGACGCTACGATGCGTGGCGTCATTGACGTCGTTGCGCATTGCGCTCGCCGATGACATCGTCGTCGTCGAGAATGCGTCGCCCGACGACTCGTACACGCGGTTGCGACGCGAATTGCCGCGCGGCGTCAGGCTGCTGCACGCCGCATGCAATCGCGGCTTCGGCTCCGGCGTGAACTTCGGCATGGCCGCCTGCCGATGCGACTACGTGCTGGTGGTCAATCCCGATACGCGCTTCAGCGAGAACGGGCTGGCGAAGGTGCTGGATCTGTTCGAGGCACGGCCGGAGGCCGGGCTCGTCGGGCTCGACCTGCAGTATCCCGACGGCCGGCGCCAGTACTCGGCACGACGGTTCTACAGCTGGCTCGACATCGTCGCGCGACGCACCGCGCTCGGCCGCTCGGATCGCTTTCGCGACCGGATGGCCCGGCACCTGATGATCGATGCATGGTCGTGCGGCAGCCCGTTCGATGCCGAATGGGTGATGGGAACGGGCTTCGTGGTGCGACGCGACCTGTTTGAATCGCTCGGCGGCATGGACGAATCGTATTTCCTCTACATGGAGGATGTCGATCTGTGCGCGCGGACCTGGCTTGCCGGCTATCACGTGCTCGGCATGCCCGGCGTCACGCTCGTGCACGAACATCAACGGCAGTCCGCGGCGAGCCCCGTCTCGCGCGTGGGACGACATCATCTGCGCAGCCTGTGGCGGTTCTACCGCAAGTTCCACGTGCCGCTGTCGTTGCCGCCCGGAATCTCCCGGATCGCGCGGTAATGAACCGTATCCGGTCGTATCGTGTCGCCGTGCGTGTCGCGACCGCCGCACTGTGTGCGATGGCCGCGCACGGTGGCGATTGCGCGCCGCCGGCGACGCCGTCGCACGATCGGCGCGCAGCCGACGGAAACCCGCCGGCAGCCGCGCCGCGCGTGCTGCTCGCGCAGGATGGCGTCGCGCGCTATGTCGTGCGGGCCGGTGCGGCGGATGCCGTGACGCGACATGCGGCGGACGAGATCGCAGACTACCTGTCGCGGATCAGCGGCGCGCCGTTTGCCGTGTCGGACGACGGGCAAGACCCGGCGCCCGCCATTGTCGTCGGCGGGGAGCATGCGGTGGAGCGATGCCGTTCGGCCGGCGCGGCGCCGCTCGGCAGCGACGGCTTCGTCATCTGCCGCAGCGGCGGCGATCTCGTCATTGCCGGCGAAGCCCCGCGCGGCACGCTGTTCGGCGCGTACTGGTGGCTCGACCGCAAGCTCGGCGTGAAGTGGCTCGCGCCCGATGCGACGGAGGTGCCGCAACAGGCCGAGCTGCGCGTCGACTCGGCGCCCGTCCGGCAGGTTCCCCGCTTCGCGTATCGGGAGGTGTTGAGCGCGGAAGGGGAGGACAAGGCGTTTCGCGCGCATAACCTTCTGAACGGCGAGTCGCACGGCACGTCGTATCGCGCGTCCCCGCCCGGTATCGACATGTGGGATCACGGCTGGCTCGCGCGGGACGGCGATGCCGATTTCTGGACCCTTGTGCCGCACGACCGTTATGCGGCCGCGCACCCCGCCTGGTACGCCGGCGGGCAACTCGCGATGATGTCGCCCGACGTTCGCGCCGTCATGGCGGCCGAGATCGTGAAGCGCCTGAAGCGGCGCCGCGACCCGGCCGGCATCTGGTTCGGCATCCGCGACATGGACTGGGGCTGGGACCTGGACGCCGCCAGCCGCGCGTTCGCCGATGCGCACGGCGGTGCGCCGTCGGCGGCGTTTCTCGATATGGTGCGGGACGTGTCGGCACGGGTCCGGGACGAGATTCCCGGCGCGCGTTTCGCGATGCCGGCCTATCACTGGGGTTTCACGCCACCGGACGGCATGCAGGTTCCGGATCACGTTCGCGTGTATCCGATGACGATCCAGGTCGATTACAGCGTCGCGTTGAACGAGGACCGTAACGCGTCGCTGCGCGACGGCCTGAAGCAATGGAACGACATCGCACGGCACGTCACCGTGTGGGATCACGTCGTGAACTTCGGCGGCTACATCCAGCCGACGCCGAATCTCTATCCGGTCGGCCGCAGCATCGCGTGGCTCGCCACGTTGCCGAACGTCGATGGCTACTTCGCGGAAGGCGACTGGCAGTCGCGCGGCGGCGAATTCGCGAGCCTGCGCGTGTGGTTGATCGCACGACTGCTCTGGACGCCGACCGCCGACCCGCAGACGCTCGTTCGCGCCTATTGCGACGCCTATTACGGCGCGGCCGCCCCGGCCGTCATGCGCTACATCGACCGCATGCACGCCGCGCTGCACGCGAGCGGCGACGTGCTGGCCGAGCAGACGCCGCTCGGCATGTCGATGTACACGTACGACTTCGTACGCCAGTCGGAACGCGATTTCGACGCGGCCGCCCGCGCGGTCGACGGGGATGCCGTGCGTAGCGCGCGCGTGCGCCAGGCGCGCATGCCGCTCGATTTCGTGATCCTGGCGCTGCGCGACCGCTACGCCGCGCGCGCCGCCAAGGAAGGCTGGGATCTCGATATCGGCGCGCGGCGCGCACGTTTCGACGCGGCGATCGCGGCAGCGGGCGTCCGTCAGTATCGGCAAAGCGGCAGTCTCGCGGCACTCGGCGCGTTGCTCGATATCGACCGGCATCCCGTCGTTGCGCCGCCGCTCGTGGCGGGCCTTGCCGACCGCGACTGGCGCGCGATCGATGTGTCGCGCACGAATCTCTACGACAGTGCGCGCATGGTGGCCGACCCCGGTGCGGCGGACGGCGCCGCGATCGCCATACGCGGCGATTCGGGCGTCTGGGCGGTCCAGCTCAAGCTCGACAAGCTGCCGCGCGACGGGCGCTGGGATCTTTACGCGTCGGTGCGTGTGCCGGACGGCGACGGTGCGGGCGCCGCGACGGTGCGGGTGGGCGCATACCCGCCGATGACGCTGCGCACCGATACGCCAGCGCGCGCGCTCGACGACGTGCGATTCCGGTGGCTGCCTGTCCCGGGCGGCCCGTTCGCGTATGACGCCGATCACGAGAAAGGCATCTATGTCCACGGCGTCGGATTCGCGCGAGGACAGTCCGTGCGCGTGGGTGCCTTCATCGCCATTCGTCATCGTGCGCCGGGCAGCACTTTGCCGTCGGTTCCGCTCAAAGGAAACGCCTCATGAAAGTCGCCATCGTTTCGCCCATTCCGCTGTTTCCCGTCAACGCCGGCAACCGCAGTCGCGTGCTGAATCTCGCCCGGGCGGTCAAATCGCTCGGCTGCGACGTGCATTTCGTCTACCTCGAGGCGCGGCAGACGGGCGGCATGGACCTCGAAGCCCATCGCCAGGAGTTCGGCACAGACCATGTGTCGATACTGCGCCGCGCGGGCCTGGCATTGGCGCTGTATCGACTCAAGCGGGTCGCGTGGCTCGTGCGTCGCGTCGCCGCGAAAGCGGCCGGCAGCCGGCACGCGTACTACACGGGGCTCGACGAACTGTTCAGCGAGCGCTTCTCCGCGCAGTTGCGCGCGCTGCAGCAGCGCCACGCGTTCGACGCCGTGTTTGTCGAGTACGTTTTCTATTCGCGCGCGCTCGACGCGTTTCCCGATACGGTCGTCAAGGTCATCGACACGCACGACATCTTTGCGGACAGGCATGTTCCGTTCATCGGCCGCCCCGGCGCGAAACGCTACATGTTTTCGATTCCGCCGGAACGGGAGTGCGATGGATTGCGCCGTGCGCATGTCGCGCTGGCCATCCAGGCCGAGGAGGGCGACATGCTGGCGGCGCGCCTCGGCCGCGGCGAGACACCGTCGGTCGCGGTTCTGAGCCACTTGCTGGCGTTTCCGCCGCAGGTGGACTGTGCCGGGCATGCCGACGCGACTTTCCTCGGCAGCGACAACCAGCCGAATCGCGACGCCGTCAGGTACTTCGTCGACGAGATCCTGCCGCATATCGTGGCCCGGCTGCCGGCGTTTCGCCTGCATCTCGCCGGCACGATCGCCGCGGCCGTGCCGGACGGGCCGTCCATCGTCAAGCGCGGCCCCGTCGCCGAGCTCGGCGACGCATTCGCCGTCGCACCGATCTCGATCAATCCGATGCTGCTCGGCACGGGCATCAACATCAAGTTGCTCGAAAGCATGGCGCTCGGCGTGCCGATCGTCACCACGCGGACGGGCGCGCGCGGTCTCGCCGTCCACGATCTGCGCGGAGCGATCATCGTCTCCGACGACGATCCTGTGGGTTTTTCGGACGCGGTCGTCCAACTCGCGACGGACCGTGGGCATCGTATCGCGCAGGGTGCGGCGGCGCGCGATGCCGCGCGAGCGTGGCACGAAACGCAGCTGCGCGTGCTTCGCGAGACGCTGCAGCGGCGGCTGCCGATCGCGGCGCACGCTTGACGGATGCATTCATCGAACCACTCGAGGGAATCGAACATGTCGAAACTGGCCGATCTGAAGCAAAGGCTTCGCGTGTGGCTGTATGTCAAGCGACTGACCATGCAATGGCGTCGCGAGGCCGCACAATGCGCCGCGGGCAACGACGCCGCTCCCGGCGCCCATCTGCTGATACTGCCGTGCGATCCGTGGACGCTGGTCGGCTCGAAAGGCGACGAGGCGATGCTGCGCGCGGTCGTCGACCGGTTGCGTCTTGCCAACGACGCGTTGCAGGTGTCGGTCGTCACGGCCACGCCGGAGGCGGCGGACGCCGCGACCCGGCTCGGCTTTCATGCGGTCGACGCGTGGCGCGAGCCATGGCGCCTGACGGACACGGTCGAACGGCTCGCCGCACTGCGACCCAGCGCGGTGGTCGTCATCGGCGCCGACGTGATGGACGGCTACTATTCGCCCATGACGTCGCTGCGGCTGCTGGCAACGGCGGATCTGCTGGTCAGGCGCGGCGTGTCCGGCACGATTCTCGGCTTCAGCTTCAACCGCCGGCCGTACAGGCAGCTGAGGCACGCATTCGATCGAATCGACGCCCGGCTGCTGGTCAATGTCCGCGACGGCGTCTCGCTCGATCGATTCAGGCGTTTCAGTTCCGCGCCCGCGGAGCTCGTGGCGGATTCCGCCTTCATGCTTCAGCCGGACGACGCGTCGGATTGCGTCAGGGAGACGGCGGCGTGGGTCGAATCGCGGCGCGCGGCCGGCGACGCGGTGATCGCATTCAATCTTCACCCGATGCTGATCCGTCGGGCCAGCGACGCCGATCTCGCTGCGCTGGTCGCGTCGGTGCGGGACGCGATTCGCGCGCTCGCCGAGCATCGTCGGGTCAGCATCGTGCTGCTGTCCCACGACTATCGCGGCCGGGACGGCGACGATACCTGTCTCGAGCCGCTGCATCACGCCTTGACCGAGACGCTGAGCGAGCGGCTTTGCTACCCGCGCGCCAGGATGTCGGCGGCGGAACTGAAGGCCATTTCAGGGCAGGTGGACGGCGTGGTAACCGGGCGCATGCATCTCGCGATTGCCAGTCTTGGAATGGGGGTGCCTGTCGCGGCGCTGACCTATCAGGACAAGTTCCACGGGCTCTTCGGTCATTTCGGCCTGTCGGACTCCTTTCTGTTGAAGCCCGAGGAAGCCATGCGCGCCACGCATCTGACGGCGGTACTGGACCGGTTCGTGTCGGAGCTTCCGCAACTTCGCGACCAGGTGCGCGCCGCACTGCCACGCGTGAAGGAGGCTTCATGCAAGAACCTGCGCGGGGTGATCCATGCGATCCGGCCTTCGTGAGCGGCTTCCACGATATTTCCCCCATTCGTCGCGGCGCATCGCGCTCGCGTGGTCGATCGGCAGCATCTCGAGTCACTCCGGGACGACATAAATGAAGAGCCCCACCATTCGCGAGCTTCAGCAGCAACTCGGTCAGCTGAACCTGATCGTCGAGGAAGTCAGGCAGAAGGAGAAGCAGGCCCGGCTCGGGGAGATTGCCGAGCATGTCCGCCAGTTCAACATCACCGAAATCGAATTGCTGCGAGCGGCGGGTTTCGTCAAGGCCAGGCAACAGAAGGCGCCGGCGAAATACTACGACCCGAACTCCGGTCGATCGTGGTCCGGCAAAGGTGCGCGTCCCAGGTGGCTGGTCGGCAAGAACCTCGACGACTATCTGATCCGGGAAACGCCGCAGCCATGGTGGCCGCAAACACGCTGATCGACGGGACAGCCACATGCTTCCGGCCGCAACGCCGGTCATGCCGGCGTGACTCGAATGAGCCGAACTCCAGGGGCAATGTTTCACATGCGGAATCCAGACACGGACCCGGTTGATCGCGACGACCCGGGACCCAGGAAAAAAACGAGCTATCGGGCGCCGGCGCTCGAGAAAGGCCTCGATATTCTCGAGTTGCTCATCGATCGCCAGTACGGAATGGCACAGGCGGACATTTGTCGCGCGTTGAAGCGCAGCCGGAGCGAACTGTATCGGATGATGCAGGTGCTCGAGGAGCGGGGTTACATCTACAGAGTGGATCGTTACGACCGTTACGCGCTGACCATGAAGCTCTATTTTCTCGGGCAACATCATGCGCCGACGCGATCGCTCGGCGCGCTTGTTACACCGCTCTTGCAGCAGTTCGCGTTGCAGACCGTCCAGTCGTGTTACCTGACGGTATTCGACGGCGACAAGATGATTGTCATCGCAACGGCCGGCGCTGAAACGGAATGGAACGTGGCGGTCCGGGTCGGCACGCGCGTGCCGCTGCACCGCAGCGCCGCGGGAGAGATGTACCTCGCTTTTCAGGACGAGGACGTGCGAACCCGATTGCTCCGGGCCACCGGGCACGATGTCGAGTCGTGGAACCCGCCAGGCAGCGCTGAAGCTACGCCGGCCCATCGGGTTGACGGCTATATCTGCCGCCCCAATGAGCGGATTCCCGGCATCACGGATGTCGCGACGCCAATCGTGGACAAGTCGGGTTCGGCAATTGCGATTCTCGCCTGCCCATACCTCGCGCTTTCGGGAGAAGCCGCGGCGATGTCGATCAAACAGATCGGTGTCGCGCTGTGCGAAACGGCACAACGCATCTCCGCGATGGTCGATCAACGGTTCATGCAATCCGCCGTCGCGTAAATCGGCGCGAAGTGCGCGGTGAGGGAATCACGGATATTCCGACG
Organism: Burkholderia catarinensis; assembly: GCF_001883705.2. Lineage (GTDB taxonomy): Bacteria > Pseudomonadota > Gammaproteobacteria > Burkholderiales > Burkholderiaceae > Burkholderia > Burkholderia catarinensis. The sequence goes on along the minus strand of NZ_MDEQ02000020.1, from coordinate 89,510 downwards.
GTGCTGCCACCGTACGTGCGACAACACACGGTGTGGGAGACGACACGATCCGCCGCATGGATTGCGGCCCGGCAACATCGATATCGACGCCACGTTGATGGCCGAGGCGCCGGGCGCGCCGTCGTGGCACGCGGCACCCGCCCGATCCGGAGGCCGGTCAACGGAAACCGGCAGCCGCGGCCCGGGCAATCACGGATTGGGCTGCGCCGAAAACGTGAGCGGCCATGCAAAGGTCCCATCCTTCGCCTTCGGTGCGAACACGAAGCGATAGGTCAGCGTGAAGGTCGTGTTGAGCGCCGAATAGGGCACGGCGATCGTGCCGCCCGTCGCGGGAAGCACGACCTTGCTGCCGAAGCCGGTGATCTCGATCGAACTGAACTGCGACTGGCTGGCGGCGGCAACCTGCACCAACACCTTGTACCCGGCCCGGTCGTTGGTCTGAACATCAAGCGTCGTGCCCGTTTTGTTGTTGGTATTCGTCACGGTCATGTAGCCGATGCTCGTGTCCTTGTTCGCGACCATGAGCTGCGCCGGATTGGTCGCCTTGATGCGCACGTACGGCTGGACCGTCGCGCCAACCGGCATCGATCGGTTGGCCTGCCTGGCATGGGTCGAGCCCGGCGCGGCGCCGATCAGCCCGAGCGAAAGCGCGGCCGTCACGGCGAACAGCCGGGTTGCCCGGCGAGCGGCGCGCCGCGGCGCGACAGATGCCGCACGGTCCGGCTCGCGTTGCCCGCGCCGCGATGCGGCGGCACTCGCTGTCTCGGTTCGATTCATGGTCTGCACCTGTTGTCTGAGTCGGTCATGGCGATCGATGGCGGCGCGATCGTGCGCACGCCGCGTCCGCGCCTAGTAGTTGAACAGGATCGTGATGCCCTGGTCCGCGTATCCGCCGGGCACGACGTTCTGGCCTCCGCGGATCAACCCGTAGACGGTCGCGCTGAAGGTGCCGGCGCCGTTGAGCTTGCCCCACGAAATCATCGACGTACCGCCGGTGCCGTCGCCCCAGATCGTCGTGTGCGCGCTGTCGAGATACAGGTTGTAGCCCAACGTCTGGGTGCCGCCGGTGCGAGCCATCAGGCGATTCGCATAGGCACCCTGGCCCGCGCTTGCCGAGATCGTCGGCGTGAAGCTGCCGCTGCCGGTGCAATTGATCGAGATCGTGACGGCGGAGGCGGCGGCGTTGATCGTGTCGTACGTGCCGAACACCATCGTCGACGGTGCGTTCATCGTGCAGGTGGTCGCCGCGCTCGCGGGCGGCGCCGCGAGCAACGCCACGCCGGCCGCGATAGCGGCGACGGCGATGGCGGCGCGAAAGCGCATCAGCCGGGTCGGCCGCCCGGCAGGCTTGCCATGTCTCATGGTGTCACTCCCTTGCAAAGATGGGTACCCAGGTCCGGCAGCGGATCGCTGCCGGCAGGAAAGCGCACGGTCACGTCGCACTGCTGACCGTGCCACGTCGCGCGCAGGCTGTTCTGCTCCGTCAGTCCGGTGAGATAGACGACGCCGTCGTGGCCGACCGGGAAGGCTTCCTGCTGCCCGGCGACCGTGACGATCGCGCCGGCCGGCAGATGCGTGCCGTTGTCGAGGTCGAGCGTGAGCACGGCGCCGTGCGAACGGGAGATCGGGAATTCGAGCACCATGCCGCTGCGGAAATACGGCACCGCGTCGAGTTTCAGCGTGCCGATCTTCGCGTCGAACGGCAGGTCGGCCTGCTCGATCGAGATCGGGTTGCCTTCATACGCGCGCAGCCGCGGCAGCAGCGCGACGCCGTTGGCGTCGGTATGCGCGACGACCTGGTTGTCCGCCAGGACGCTGACGTTGGCGAAGCCCGGCACCTTGACGAGCGCGAAGCTGTCCGTGATCTGGCGCGACAGGCGCGCGGCGCCGTCGACGAACGCGACGCCGCCCGCCACGCTGGCCCGTACGCCGGCCCGGCCGCGATAGGACGCGGCCTCGACGCTGTAGGTGCCGGTCCGGGTCTGCAGCGTGGCGCTCGCATCCTGCGTGTCGTTGCCGGCTTGCAGCGAATAGCCGAATCCGTCGCCTACCGGCAGGCTGCGCTGCACCTGCGCGAGCATTTCGGTGGCGCCCTGCTGGTGCGTCATCGTGACGGACCCGCTCGTGCGGTTGTCGATCGGCATCGTCCAGGCCACCCCGACGGTCGTCGCGGCCGATCCGCTCAGCGGCTTGCTGACGCCGATGTTCAGGAAGCCGGCGCGGCCGAGCTGGACGTTGTAGCTCAGCGACAGCAACTGGATCGTGCTGTGGTCGCGACTGGAGACGAATACGTGCGCGAGCCCGAGCGAGCCGAAGCGGCCGATCCCGACGCCGACGTTGAAGCTCGTCAGGAGTTTCGGCGCGGGCGTGCCCGGATCGAGTCCGATTTGCGCGAAGTGCGGCGTCGCCCATTGCGCGTGCGCGCCGATGTCGATCGCGCCCGACTGGCTCTCGACACCGAGCATCGCGAGGGCGCCGGGGCCGTCGGCGCTGCGGCTCGCCGCCACGGACGCATTGACGACCCCGAGCGGGCCGGCCAGCGCCACGGCGCCGACGCCGAGGTTTTGCCGGGACGCTTCGACTTCGGCGTGGACCTCGCCGGTGAACCAGTCCGTCACGCCGAGCCGATGCGTCGCGCTGGCGAACCATCGGCCGTAGTCGTTGCTTGCCAGGCCGAAATCCTGCCGCTCCGCGCCGATCTCGTACGAGAAATCCTGCAGTCCTTTCTTGAGCAGGTTCGCGCTCGCGTAAAACGACTGGGTGATCACCTGCTCACGGCCCATGACGTCGCGTACCACGACGCGCACGTCACCCTGGCCCGTGACGATGGGCACGTTGTTGATCGAGAACGGACCGGGGGCGACCTCCCGCCTCGACGTGAGCGCATTGTTGACGTAGACGTCGACGGTCGACGGCAGCGCGGCCTGCCCGCTCACGCCCTGCAGCGGAATGGTGACGAACCCGGGCTGCGTGGCGAAGTTGGTCGCGTATTGGATGCCGCCGAAGCGGATTGCGCGGCCCCACATGCCGGGGCGGCTGATCGCGTCGCCGATGCGCAGGCTGGCGAGCCTGCCCGGCTGATCGGTCGTCCAGGTGGTTTCGAGGCGCGTCAGGCGCCGCACCGGTCCGGACTCGTCCGCGAGGAACGTGCCGACGCCGACGCCGAAGCGGTTGAAGAAGCCGAGCTCGAACAGTCCCGAGCCGTGCGTCTGGCCCGCGGCCTGCTCGACCAGCAGGTCGTAATTGAAGAAGCCGCCGATGCCCGGCTTGACCGCGCCCGCACGGTTCTTGTCCGTCTCGTCGAAGGACGCGCCCACGAACGCCTGGGCCGGCACGCTGATCTCCATCGTCAGGTTTTGCTCGTCGACCGTGTACGAGAGCCCCGCGATCGATCTCAGCGGATAAAACGGCGTGTCGTTGCCGGCCAGCGGCGGGACGTCCGGCAACTTGAGCCGCCAGCGTTTCAGGTCGTCGGCGGAGGCATAGAATTCGCCGTTGCCCGCCTTGATCAGCAACGCGGTTTCGTCGAGTGCCTGCCGATTGATGTCGATCTGATACAGCAACTCGGCCGCGCCGCCCGCGGCGTCGTGCGTCGCGGTCGCGGTTGCGGTTGCGGCGGCAGGCCGCTGTTGCGCGAATGCCATCTCGGCGCTCATGAGGATCGCGAACAGGATCGCTGCGTTAGCGATCGTTCGGCGCGACGGCGGAGTCGATGTTGCCCGCATCGGAGTAGCCGACCAGGTGCAATCCGGAGGCCGTAGCCGGTGCGGCTCCGGAACCGGGTTTGAACATCAGCTGCCGCGACTGGCCCGGCAGGACGTAGGCAAATTCCGCGTGCGTGGCGACGGGGCGATTGCTGCCCGGCGCGAGGAGCGTCAGGTCCGCCACCTGGGCATGCGCGGTGCCGTCGTTGGTCACGCGCAGCGCGAGCATGCCGGCGCCGTTCGGGCGAGGGTCCGCGCTCCAGCGCAGGAGAGGGGCCGTCTCGGCGGCCGGCTTGACGAAGATCGGCAGGCTCATTTCGAGCGCGATCTGCACGCCGGCGAAGCCGGGCTTCGGCGCGGCCGGCACTTCTCGCAGATAGAGCCGGTAGTCGGTTTCGCGATCCGCGCTCGGCGCGTGTCGCAGGCCGATGCGCACGACTTGCGAGGCGCCCGGCGCAATCGTGAAAATGGGCGGCGCGGCAAGCAGGTCGCCGGTCGACGCATACACGTCGTCGCCCGCGTTCTGCGACCACGCGACGGTGCTCAGCTGAACGACCACCGGTTCGTCGGGCGACTCGTTCCTGACCGTGAGCGCGACGCTCTTGCGTGCCGCGGACAGTTCGACCCGAACGGGAGACACGGTGAAGTTCGTTGCCTGGGCGTCGATGCATGCCGCGGCAAGCGTGACGGCGGCGATCCATTTCGCGAGTTCGCGTACGTTCTGTTTCATGGTGGGTCCCCTGGCGAGCTTCGGTTGGCAACGCGGCGCGGCGCGCGGGAGCCGCAAGCGCGAGCGTCGCGGCCGCCGGCCGGCAGGGCTCGCGCATGGCGGATGCGTCGAGCCCGTGCGCCGCACTAAAACGTCACGGTGACGGTCACCGTATCGGCGTAGCTGCCCGGCACCGCATTGGGCTGATCGGGCACCTTGCCGTACACCGTCTTGGTGATCGCGTTGGCCATCGCCATGCCGGAGCCCGTGCCGGCGACGGTGTCGGTCGGCGGCGTGTTGCCCCAGACAACCGTGCGGCCCGAGTCCTGGTACAGCGAGTAGTTGAGCTGGTTCGAACCGCTCGTCATGATGCGGGTGGCGACGGTGGCGCCGGACGTGGTGCCCGCATTCAGGCCGATGTGGAAGTTCGTACCGTTCGTGCAGCGGACCGTGATGGCCGACTGCGCGGACTGATCGCCGGTGCCGGGCGTGTAGGCCGGGAAGGTCAGCGCGCTCGCCGAATCGATCAGGCAGGTGGCGTTGACCGTGGCGGACACGCCCATCGTCGAGGTGGCCTGTCCGGCCGATGCCGTGGCGGCCGCGACGGCGAGCAATGCGGCGACGGCCGCCGTGGTAAGTGAGGAGTACTTCATAATGGATTTCTCCTTTTGAAATTCGAAATGTGCAACCCGCATGTCGAGACCTTCCTGAGGAAGGCGGAACCCGATCATCCGGATGCGTGATGGTTCTTCACGTAGCGTTGGAAACGGATCGTTTTGCGGGTAGGCACCTCCTTCGGGTTGGTATGCGTCGGGTGAGGCGGCGCGCATCCTGGGCACGGGTCTGCCGACCTCGGGGCCTCGGGGGGCGCGACTTCACGCAGCCGTCTCCGCCCGCCCGGGACGTGCGGGGGCGGGGCCGGCGGCGATGCGATGTGAATGGGACGGGCGGTCCTCAGCGCATGCGTATGCCGGGCAATGGCTTGCCGGCCGGCGTGCCGAGGGCAGCGGTTTCGTGACGTTGGGTGAGGGGGCGAAGCGTGCCGGCGCATCGGGCGTCGATGGTGCAGAGTCGCGCTGTCGGCGGCATGGTCGTGCGATGCGTAACGGGAGCGGTGATGCGAGACAGCAGCCGCGTGAGGGCCGATATGAGTTTCGACATGATTTCCCCGACTTGCTTGACGAATGTTTATCGCCTGCATCGAACTCTTTGGCTGTGCAGGTCTGGATGCTTGCACGGCTGCAACAGCAAGTAGCGGGCCAGCGCGGGGGGAGCCCGGAGGATAGGGGATGTGCCGTCGCGGCTGGCGTCCGTGAAACGTCTCGGGCGCGGGTTTGTTTCAATCGCGAAACATGCGACAGCCGGGCCGGCGGGGGATGCTCAAGGCGCGAAGGGGCATTGCGGGATTGACGGGTATCGCCTCCGCGGCGCGACACCCAATCCGGTCGGGAAATTCTCATGAAGAATCCCGAAAAGTTTCAGCTTTGCAACGTGTGCGGAGCAGCGGCAGGAAGTTGTCGAGTTCGGTCCGAGCTCATGACGGATTGTCCTGCGCGCCGCATCGGTCGATCCGGACCGCATGCGGCCCGCGTAGTCGGTGCTCGACGAACAATGGCGCTACTTGACCGGCGTGAGGACCGGCGCGCCCTTGTTCTTGATCAGGAGCACGAGGAACTTGGCCGGCTTCGTGTCGCTGGCATTGCGTCCGACCGTGTGTATGTCGTTCGGGCCTTCGTGGAAAGTGTCGCCTGCGTGCAGCGTAACTTCCTTGCCGCCGTTCAGCCCCATCACGATGCTGCCTTCGAGCACATAGACAAACGCATGCGCGTCATGACGGTGAACGGGGTCGACGCTGCCGGGAGGGTAGTCGACGACGATCATCTCGGCTTCCTTGCCCGGATACTCGGGCAACGGTTCCGTGGTCAGTTGCGTGACCGTGGCTTGCGGCGCGGCGGCGGCAGGCTGCGCGACGGCCAGGAGCGACGACACCAGGGCCGCCAGAACGAACGTGATGCGTTGCATGTCGTTACTCCAGGTTGGCCTTGTCGAGACCGAACATCTTGTCGAACGAGCCGGGTACGGCGCGAAACGCGACATTGAGCCGGTTCCAGTGGTTGATCGCGCCCACGAGGAACGTGAGGTCCGACAGCTCCTTCTCCGAGTAGTGCTCGCGCACGCGCTCGTAGAGATCGTCCGGCACACCGGTGGCGGGAAGGTGGGTCAGGACGTCGGTCCATTCCAGCGCGGCCCGCTCGCGCGGCGAGAACAGCGTCGACTCGCGCCAGATCGCGACGTGGTGCAGGCGCAGCTCGCGCTCGCCGTGGATCCTTGCCATCTTGACGTGCATGTCGACGCAGAACGCGCAGCCATTGAGTTGCGACGCGCGAATCTCGACGAGCTCGCGAACCGGCGTCTCGATCGTCGTCTTTTGAAACAGCCCGTCGAGCTCGACGAGCTTTTTGGTCAGCTCCGGCGATTGCTGAAAGTAGTTGATGCGTTGCGTCATGACGTGTGCTCCTGGTCTGTCGGGGTGACGATCGGCACTGCGTCGTGACGCGCAGGGCCGGACTGGAGGGCATCGTAATCGCGCGCATGAAGACCCGGTAGAGCCGGGAAGGTGTGCACGCTGTTGCCGCTTCGGCACCAATCGCCCGTCGCGCGTGATGCATCGATCAGCAAGCCGCGCGCACGTGGGGCGTCAGCGGTCCATGCACGCACGCAGCGTACGCGCAAGGCGGCGTGCGTCGGCGGCATCGACGATGTTCGCAAATCCGATGACGAGCCCGCGTCGCGCGTGCGGCGTGCGGCTATTCGCGTACCAGATCGAAAGCGGCAGCACCACGAGCCCCGCGTCGCGGGCGCGCGCGGCCACCGCGACGTCGTCGACCGGGCCGTCCGGGCCCGGCGCGAACTCCACCGCGAACTGGATGCCGCCGGGCGGCAGCTCGACGATCAGCCGCTCGTCGAACGCCTGCTGCAATGCGTGCACGATCAGCATGCGCCGCTCGCCATACAGCGCGCGCATCCGCTTCAGATGCCGCGCGAAGTGCCCCTGCTCGATGAAATCGGCCATGGCCGCCTGCAGGAGCGTCGGCAAGCCGGCATTCATGCTGCAGGCGACGCGCTCGACGCGCTCCACCGCGCGCTCCGGCACGACCGCGTACGCGAGTCGCAAGCCGGGGTACATCACCTTGCTGAACGTGCTGCAGTAGATCACGTGATCGCGCCGGTCGAGACTCTTCAGCGCCGGCAGCGGGCGGCCCGTGTAACGAAACTCGCTGTCGTAGTCGTCCTCGACGATCCAGCTCGACGCCTTCTCGGCCCAATCGAGCAGCGCGATCCGCCGCGCGAGCGACAGCGTATGCCCGAGCGGGCTCTGATGCGACGGCGTGACCAGCGCGAAGCGCGCCTGCGCGTCCAGTTGCATGCCGCGCTCGACGTCGATGCCTTCGGCGTCCACCGGCACCGGAACGAGCTCCACGCCGGTCTCCGACAGGAAGCTGCGTGCGAGCAGATAGCCGGGATCCTCGAACCAGATGCGATCGTTCGGGCGCGCCAGGCTGCGCAGCACGAGTTCGAGCGTCGCGCGGTAACCGCCGGTGACGAACACCTGTTCCGGCACGCAGGTCACGCCGCGCGACAGCGCCAGATAGGTGGCGATGTGCTCGCGCAGCGGCCGGTAGCCGGCCGGATGCGGGTAGCCGAGCAGCGCGCGTTCGCCGCTGCGCGCGCGCTGCGAGACGAGCCGGTGCCACACCTTGCGCGGAAACGCATCGAGCGCGGGCAGGCCGGGCTGCAACGGGCGTGGCTCGCCGCTCAACGCGACGGCGAGCGGCGGCTGGCGCGGCGGCGGTTGACGATCGCGCGATGGGTCCGATGCCGCGGGCACGCCGGCTGCTTCGGCGTGTTGCGCTGGCCCGGCGGTTCGTGCGGGCCTGGGGTGGGTCAGCGATTCGGGCAGCGATGGCGAGACGAACGTGCCGGCCGCGCCGCGCATCTGCAGGTAGCCCTCGTCAACCAGGATCGTGTAAGCCTGTTCGACGGTGCCGCGCGCCGTGTTCAGCTGGGTCGCCAGGCCGCGCAGCGCGGGCACGCGATCGCCGGGCCGCAGGTGACCCGCGGCGATCGCGGTTCTGAAGCGTTCGCAGATCTGCAGGTAGACCGGCAGCTGATGCCGGCGATCGATTTCGATGGTGAGTGCGGGTGCGGGTGCGGGTGCGGGTGCGGGCGCTGGCGCGGTCATTACGGTCTCGCGGGAAGGGGGCCGGGTGGTCCAGGATGGATCAGTCCGATCGACGATTCTTGGCACTTATCGATAGGACATGATTCTTCCACACTTGCGTCAAGCGATGTGACGGCCGTGTCCGCCCCGATCCGACAAGGCGCCCGCCGCGCACCGCCCCCCGTTCAGTGAAGTCATTTCGTCAGGAGAATGTGCGATGAAGATCGTCGTAATCGGTGGTTCGGGCCTGATCGGCTCTCAGGTTGTCACGCTGCTCGGCGAAGCAGGCCATGAGGTGCTCGCCGCATCGCCGCGTACCGGCGTCAACACCATCACCGGGGAAGGCCTGACCGACGCGCTGACCGGCGCCGACGTCGTCGTCGACGTGGCCAATGCGCCGTCATGGGAGCCGCAGGCGGTGCTGGAGTTCTTCCGCATGTCGGCTCGCAATCTCGGCAAGGCCGAAGTGGCCGCCGGCGTGCGCCATCATGTTGCGCTGTCGATCGTCGGTTGCGACCGGATGCCGGAGAACGGCTATTTCGCGGCCAAGGTCGCTCAGGAACAAGCGATCGAAGCGGCGGGCGTGCCGTACACGATCGTGCGCGCGACGCAGTTCATGGAGTTCATCGGCGGCATTGCGGATTTCGGCACGGAAGGCGGCACGGTGCGCATCGGCGACGGCCTGTTCCAGCCGATCGCCGCGGCAGACGTCGCGGCGATCCTCGCAGAGGTCGCGCTTGCCGCGCCGCTGAACGGGACGGTCGAGATCGCGGGCCCCGGCCGCGCGCCGTTTGCGCAGATCGTCGCGCACTATCTGAAGTCGGTCGGCGACGCGCGCCCGGTGGTGACCGATCCCGACGCGCGGTACTACGGCGGGCGCGTCGAGGAAAAGTCGCTCGTGCCGCTTGGCGATGCGCGACTTGGCCGCATCGGTCTCGACCAGTGGCTCGAACGACGCTGATTCGGGGTTCGCGTTCGCAGCGGTCCGCCGGCAGGCGCCGGCGGCGAGCGATCGGGATGAACGGCATGTCTTGGGAGCATCAGCAATGAATCGATCGGATACATCGGAACATGGCCATCGTCTCGAGCCGCCGGCGCGGGCCGATGCGCTGTCCGCGAGCTTCGGGACGAGCTATGCGGGCATCCTCGCATTCGTCGCGGTGGCGAGCGAGGGGAGTTTCACCAAGGCCGCCGAACGCCTCGGAGTCGGTCGGCCGGCCGTGAGCCGGAACGTCCAGAAGCTGGAAGCGCAGTTGAGCACGCGGCTGTTCCAGCGGACCACGCGCACGACCGAGCTGACGATCGAAGGCCGGCGTTTCTTCGAGAACTGCCATCAGGGCGTCGCGCAAATCGTGGACGCGATGAACCAGATGCTGGATCTGCGGCAAGGGCCGCCGCGCGGCCTCGTCCGTATCAGTTCGGCGGTCGGGTTCGGCAGAAAGGTCGTGGCGCCGCTGCTGGACAAGTTTGCGAAGGCCTATCCCGACATCGTCATCGACCTGCTGCTCGACGACCGGCCGATCGACCTCGTGTCGGAACGGATCGACGTGTCGTTTCGCAACGGGCGCATCGAAGATTCCAGCATCATTGCCCGGCAACTGATTCCGATGCAGATGGCGTTGTGCGCGGCGCCGTCGTATGTCGCGAAGCACGGCCTTCCGCAGAGCCTGGAGGAGCTGGCCGAGCACGAGTGCATCAACTTCCGCTTTTCCAGCGGCCGCGTATTCGAATGGGAATTCAACGTCGCGGGCCGCGTGCGGAAGTACATGCCGACGGCGCGCCTCACGTTCAACGACGCCGACCTGGTGCTGCGCGCGGTCCTGAATGGAGCGGGTATCGCGCAACTGGCCGGTTATCAGATACGCGACCATGTCGCGTCCAACGAACTCGTCGTCGCGCTGGCGAACCATGTACCTGAAGATCGCGGCCACTACATCTGCTATGTCAGCCGGCAACATCTCCCGACGCGCGTGCGCATCTTCATCGATTTCATGACGGAGCAGATACGTGCGCTCGACCTGAACTGCATGACGCGGTTCAACGCGGACAGCCCGAATGCTTCGCCGGCAGGATTGGCGGCGTGAAGCATTGAATTCGCGACAGGAAAGACCGGCGCATCCGGTGTTGCGCCGATCGGCCCCGGTGGGTCTGCTTTCGGTGAAGACGGCAGCCTTTCGCGACCATGCCGGAATGATCTGAAGATTTCGGGGCGTCAGGCGGCGGCCTTGCGGGCGAGACGGCCGGGGGCATGTCCGGATGCTTCGCCGGCACGTTCAGTCTGTTTAGCGAAACATGCGAATCAATAATTTGTCTAGTCATCCTGACTAGCCGATCGCGTCGCATGCACCACATTCGTGCCGCGAATCCCCGCCGTGATGCACGTCAGAGCCCCGTTATTAGGGGATTTCCCGCGTTTACCCGGTTTTTTTTGATCAGCGCTTGTCGCTGGGTTTTTCTTCTTGCATGCTTGTATAGACAAATTCCTGAGGCAGCTTGCTTGACCGAAGGGATGACGAACTTCAACGCAAGGAGAACTCTCGTGAACGGCAAGCGCATCAAGTGGGCAATCAGGACGGTCGGCGTCATCGCGGCGGCAGCGGCAACGCTCTGCGCACCGGCGCAGGCGAAGGAATGGAAGACGGTGACGGTGGCGCTCGAAGGCGGCTACGCGCCGTGGAACCTCACGCTGCCGGGCGGCAAGCTCGGCGGCTTCGAGCCCGAACTGCTCGCCAACGTATGCGAGCGCATCAAGGTGCAGTGCAACATGGTCGCGCAGGACTGGGACGGGATGATTCCGGGCCTGCAGGCCGGAAAGTTCGACATCCTGATGGATGCGATCTCGATTACGCCGGAACGCGAGAAGATCCTGCTGTTCTCGCGCCCGTATGCGGCGACGCCGGCGACGTTCGCCGTCACCGACACCAAGATCCTGCCGAAGGCCGCGCCCGGCGCACCGATCGTCAAGCTGTCGGGCGACGCGAATGCCGACAAGCCCACCGTCGAAGCGCTGCGCAAGCAGCTGAAGGGCAAGACGATCGGCATCCAGTCGGGCACCGTCTATACCAAGTTCATCAACGACAGCTTCAAGGACATCGCGTCGATCCGCGTGTACAAGACTTCGCCCGAGCGCGATCTCGACCTCGTCGCCGGGCGCATCGACGCATCGTTCGACGACGTCACGTACTACGCGGCGAACAACACGAAGAAGGACAACGCGTCGATCGTGCTCGCGGGACCGAAGCTCGGCGGGCCGATCTGGGGGCCGGGCGAAGGGCTCGCGTTCCGCAAGCAGGATGCCGACCTGAAGACGAAGTTCGATACGGCGATCGGCGCCGCGCTCGCGGACGGCACCGTGAAGAAACTCGCCGACAAGTGGTTCAAGACCGACGTCACGCCGTAAGCGCCTGTCCGGCCGCGCGTCGCGCGGGCAATCCACGCGACGCGCGGCGGCGCACATCCTGCCGATCCAATCAACGCTTGCCGGGAGGCACGTATGGCGATCCTTGAAATGCTGGGCTTCGGAACCGAAGGCTGGGGCGGCGTGCTGCTGCTCGCCGCGCTGATGACGGTCGCGCTGACGCTCGCCGCGCTCGCGGTCGGCGCGGTGATCGGCGCGGCGATCGCGGGGGCCAAACTGTCGCGCCACCGCAGCGCCCGCTTGCTCGGGGAGCTCTACACGACGGTGTTTCGCGGCGTGCCCGAACTGCTCGTCATCTACCTGTTCTACTTCGGCGGCTCGACGCTCGTCACGGCCGTCGGCCAGTGGTTTGGCGCCGAAGGCTTCATCGGCGTGCCGCCGTTCGTGATCGGCGCGCTCGCGGTGGGGATGATCTCCGGCGCGTACCAGGCCGAGGTGTATCGCGCGGCCGTGCTCGCGGTGTCGAAGGGCGAGCTCGAAGCGGCGCGCGCGATCGGCATGCCGCGCAGCATGGTCCTGCGCCGCATCCTGGTTCCGCAGGTGCTGCGCTTCGCGTTGCCCGGCATCGGCAATGTGTGGCAGCTGAGCCTCAAGGATTCGGCGCTGATCTCGGTCACCGGGCTCGCCGAGCTGTTGCGCACGAGCCAGATCGCGGCGAACTCGACCCATCAGTATTTCGTGTTCTTCGTCGCGGGCGGCGCGCTCTATCTGGTGATGACGGGCCTGTCGAACCGCGTGTTCAACCGTGCGGAAGCGATCGTCGGCCGGTCGTTCCGCCGCAACTTCGCGCGCAACTGACGGAGAGCCCGCATGTCCATCGATTTCGCTTTTCTCCTCGATACGCTGCGCCAGCTGCTCGCGGCGGTGCCGACCACGCTCGGCCTGTTCTTCGCGTCGCTCGTGCTCGGCGGGCTGCTGTCGCTCGTGATCGTCACGATGCGCGTGTCGCCGCGCTGGCTGCCGAACCGCTTTGCTCGCGCATACATCCTCGTGTTTCGCGGCTCGCCGCTGCTGATCCAGATGTTTCTCGTGTACTACGGGCTCGGCCAGTTCGGCGTGATCCGCGAGAGCTTCATGTGGCCGCTGCTGCGCGAACCGTATGCGTGCGCGGTGCTGTCGCTCGCGCTGTGCACCGCCGGCTATACGGCCGAGATCCTGCGCGGCGGGCTGATGGCCGTGCCGGTCGGGCAGATCGAGGCCGGTTATTCGATCGGCCTGTCGGGCTTCGCGCTGCTGCGCCGCGTGATCGGCCCGATCGCGCTGCGCCAGTGCCTGCCCGCGTATTCGACCGAAGCCGTACTGCTGGTCAAGTCGACCGCGCTCGCCAGCCTCGTGACCGTGTGGGAAGTGACGGGCGTCGCGCAGCAGATCATCCAGCAGACCTACCGGACGACCGAGGTGTTCGTGTGCGCGGCCCTCATCTACCTGGGCCTGAACTTCATCGTCGTGCGCCTGCTCGGCGCGCTCGAATGGCGGCTGTCGGGCCACCTGCGCGCGCCGAAGCCGTCCGGCCCGCCGGCTACCGACGCGCGCAACGCCCGGCGCGTCGCATCCTGACCGCCTCCATCCTTCCAGGAGAATCCGATGAACACCGCTGCTCCCGTTGCCCTGTCGGTCAGGAACATCCACAAGTCGTTCGGCGATCACCACGTGCTGAAGGGCATTTCGCTCGACGCGCACGAGGGCGACGTCATCTCGATCCTCGGTGCGAGCGGATCGGGCAAGAGCACCTTCCTGCGCTGCCTGAACCTGCTCGAGACGCCCGACGACGGCTCCGTCGCGCTCGCCGGCGAGGAACTGAAGATGAAGCGCGCACGCGACGGCAAGCTGCATCCGGGCGACCGGCGCCAGGTCGACCGGATCCGCTCGCAGCTCGGGATGGTGTTCCAGAACTTCAACCTGTGGTCGCACATGACCGTGCTCGACAATCTCGTCGAAGGGCCGCTGCGCGTGCAGAAGCGCAGCCGCGCGGAAGCGGTCGAGGAAGCCGAGGCGCTGCTCGCGCGCGTCGGCCTCGCGGACAAGCGCGGCTACTATCCGGCGCACCTGTCGGGCGGCCAGCAGCAGCGGGTCGCGATCGCCCGTGCGCTCGCGATGCATCCGAAGGTGATGCTGTTCGACGAACCGACGTCGGCGCTCGATCCGGAACTGGTCGGCGAGGTGCTGCGCGTGATGCGCTCGCTCGCGGAGGAAGGGCGCACGATGCTGGTCGTCACGCATGAAATGGGCTTCGCGCGGCATGTGTCGAACCGCGTGATGTTCCTGCATCAGGGCGAGGTCGATGCGGACGGGACGCCCGGCGAGCTGTTCGGCGGTCAGTGCTCCGAACGCTTCCGGCAGTTCGTGTCGAGCCATCACGACCGCGCCGCGAACTGAGGCCGCCATGACCGTACTCCGTTCGGCACGGCCGCTCGACTGGCGGCAGATCGCGGCAGTGGCGGCCGGCGAGCCGCTCGCATTGACCGACGAGGCCCGCGGGCGGGTCGTCGCGGCGCGCGAGCTCGTCGACGAAATCGTCGCGCGCGGCATTCGCGCGTATGGCGTCAACACGGGCGTCGGCGCGTTGTGCGACGTCATCGTGTCGCCGGCGCAGCAGGGCACGCTGTCGCGCAACATCCTGATGAGCCACGCGGTCGGCGTCGGCGCGCCGCTCGGCGCGGCGGAAACGCGCGCGATCATCGCGGCCGCGATCAACAACTACGCACACGGGCATTCGGGCGTGCGCGCCGGCATCGTCGATCAACTGGTCGCGCTGCTCGACCACGATTGCCTGCCGGAAGTGCCGGCGCACGGCTCGGTCGGCTACCTGACCCACATGGCACACGTCGGGCTCGTCTGCATCGGGCACGGCCATGCGCGTCATCGCGGCGAACGCGTGCGCGGCGACGACGCGCTGCGCCGTATCGGCCGCGAACCGCTGGCGCTCGGCGCGAAGGAAGGGTTGAGTCTCGTCAACGGCACACCGTGCGTCACGGGGCTCGCCGCGCTCGCGCTCGCCCGCGCGGAACGGCTGCTCGACTGGGCCGACTGGGTGTCGGCGATGAGCTTCGAGAATCTCGGCGGCCAGCTTGCCGCGTTCGATCCGGCGTCGCTCGCGCTGCGGATCTCGCCCGGCATCGGGCAGGTCGGCGCGCGCCTGCGGGCGATGCTCGCCGACAGCGCGATGCTGGCCGCGGCGAACGGCCGGCATACGCAGGATCCGCTGAGCCTGCGCACGATTCCGCACGTGCACGGCGCGGCGCGCGACGTGCTGGCGGTCACGGCGGAAGTCGTCGATCGCGAGCTCGCGTCCGTCACCGACAATCCGATCGTCGCCGGCACGCGCGACGCGCCGGTCGTGCATTCGCAGGCGCATGCGGTCGGCGCGGGTATCGCGCTCGCGATGGACAGCCTGGCGGCCGCGATGGCGCAGGTCGCGGCGATCGCCGAACGGCGGCTCGACCGCCTCGTCAATCCGCTCGTGAGCGGGCTGCCGGCGTTTCTCGCGGCACCGGGCGGCACCTGTTCGGGGTTCATGATCGCGCAGTACACGGCGGTCGCACTCGTCGCGCAGAACCAGCGGCTGGCGGCGCCGGCGAGCCTCGATGGCGGCATCACGTCGGGCTTGCAGGAAGATCACCTCTGCCATGCGACACCGGCCGCGCTGAAGGCGCTCGACATCATCGAGAATGCGACGCGCGTGCTCGCGATCGAGTTGCTGGCTGCCGCGCAGGCGTACGATTTGCAGGAGAACGGCGCGTCGCGGGCCGCGTCGACCGACGCGCTGTGGCTGCACGTGCGCGAACGCGTACCGGCCTACCACGACGACCGGCCGCTCGCGGACGACATCGCGATCGCGGCTGGCATCGTCGCGGGCCCGCCGCCGTCGGTGCTGTGACGATGAGCGACGTGATGGCCAGGGTCATCCAACCTTCATTCGGTCGAGGGCGCATGAACGAAGCGGAACAATACACTCCCGCCCGGCCGGCGGGCGCACCGGGCGACGACGTACCGGCGCGCGCGCTGCCGGCGTACCAGCAGATCAAGCGCTACGTGGTCGAGCGGATCGCGAACGGCGACTGGAAGCCCGGCGGCGCGATTCCGACCGAGGCCGAACTGGTCAAGGAGTTCGGCGTGGCGCGGATGACGGTGTCGCGCGCGCTGCGCGAGCTGACCGCCGAGCGCGTGCTGACCCGCGTCCAGGGCGCAGGCACCTTCGTCGAGCGCCGCCATTACGAATCGACGGTGCTCGAGATCCGCAACATCGCGGACGAGATCGCCGAACGCGGCCATCGGCACAGCGCACGCGTGCTGATGATCGAAAGCAGCGACGATCCGGAAGCGATCGAAGCGCTCGGGCTTCGCTCGGGGCCGGTGTTTCATTCGCGCATCGTGCATTACGAGGAAGGCGAGCCGATCCAGTTCGAGGATCGCTACGTCAATCCGGCGCTGTTCCCCGCGTACCTAGAGCAGGATTTCACGATCGAGACGCCGAACCATTACATGGTGCGGCTTGCGCCGATCCAGCGCGCGGAATTCCGCATCTACGCGCAGAAGCCCGATGCGCAGGTGCGCCGGCACCTGGTGATGGAGATCGGCGAGCCGTGCCTGCTGCTGCGGCGGCGCACGTGGGTCGGCGAGGAGGTCGCGACGTCGGTGCAGTTGTGGCATCCGGCGTCGCGGTTTCATCTGGCGGGGAAGGTGTAGGGAAACCGGGGGATTCGCGCGGACCGGCGAACGAATGCGGCGTGTCGCATCCGACGATCGGCTGTGCCCGTTCCCGGATGGTTGCCGTCCGTTGCGCGCACCGCGCCCACTAGTGAAATACCGCCCGAGAGAGCCTTCCATGACGGACATATCCATCAGGCCTGCGAATATAAACGACGCGCAGGCGATCGCCGATTTTCACGTCAAGGTCTGGCGGCATACCTATCGCGATCTCGCACCGGCGCAAGCGCATGCCGTCCTCGACGAGCACTATCGCGGCGAAAAATGGCGGGAAAAGCTGTCCTCGAACGACGCGAGCCAGCTGGTGCTCATTGCGGAGATCGACCACACGATCGTCGGAATCGGCGCGGCCGGCGCGCCGTCGGAGCCGATCTTCGACGGCCGTGGCGAGATCAAATTCCTGTATGTCGATCCCGAGTTCAAGCGTCGCGGCATCGGCCGCACATTGCTTGCGCAACTCGCGACGCATTTGAAAAAGATGCGGTATCGGGGCGCAGCGTTGAGTGTCGTCAAGGGAAACGAGCCTGCGATCGCCTTCTACGCGTCGCTGAACGGCCGGCTGGCAGGTGAGTACGTCGATCCGGGGCCGATCTGGCGGTCGCACAACATCGTCATGGTGTGGGACGACCTGACGAGTCTCGTGTCCTGAGCCAGACCCGTCCGCGGCGACGGGCATCACGCCAGGCAGGCGCGCAGCCACGACGTGAACGCGGTCACGAGCGGCGTGTCGGCCAGCTCGTGACGCGTGACGAGATAGTACGCATGACGTGAGGGTCCCGTTGCGCTGAACGGCCGCACGAGCGTGCCGTCGATCAGGTCGTCGCGCACGGACAGGCTGTCGCCGAGCGCGACGCCTTGCCCGTGCACCGCGGCTTCGACGCCGATGTGCGCGTTGCCGATTTCGAGAATGCGGATGCCCGGCAGCTTGTCGGCGTTCGCTTCCGCCAGCCAGCGCATCCACGAACCCGCATGCTCGCAGAACAGCGTGCGTCCCGCGAGATCCTGCACCTTGCGGATCGCTTCGGGCCCGTTCATCAACGCCGGGCTCACGACCGGGAACAACGCCGGATGCGCGAGCAGCTCGACGCGCCGGTTGCGCCAGTTGCCTTCCCCGTAGCGAATGCATACGTCGACGTCCTGAGAATAGATCTCGCGCTCGTCGTTCGACGGAATCACTTTCAGGTGGATACCCGGATAGCGCTCGAGAAAATCGCCGATGTGCCGGGCGAGCCAGCGCGACGTCAGCGACAGCGGCGTCGACACGACGAGATCGCCGGCGGCGGTCGGCGAATCGAGGCTGACGGTCGCATTCGCGATCATGTCGAACGCGGCGCCGACCGGTTTCAGCAGCGCCTCGCCTTCGGGCGTGAGCTTCACGCGGGCCTTTGATCGGACGAAAAGCGCGACGCCGAGCGTGCTTTCGAGAATGCGGATCTGGTGGCTGACCGCGCTCGCGGTCACGTGCAGTTCGTCGGCGGCGGCCGACACGCTGCCGCGCCGGGCGGCGGCCTCGAACGCGCGAAGCGGGTTCAGCGGGGGCAGGCGGTTGCGCATCGGCGGGTTCGTCGAAGACGGCGGTGCTGAGAAAAATTTCATTTAAGCGGATTCAATTTCTCGCTACAACAAAAAAAATTGAATGCCTACAGTGGGGGCAATCCAACCGAGTCGAGGTCGACCGCAATGAGCCTTACCGAACCGATCGAGCGCCTGTGGGGCGGCCGCTTCCAGTCGAAACCGTCCGACGCGCTGCAGAACCTGTCACGTTCCGATCCGAGTTTCTTCCGCCTCGTGCCGTACGACCTGGCGGGCTCCCGCGCGCATGCGCGCGAGTTGAACCGGGCCGGCATCGTGAACGACGACGAACTTGCGCAGCTGCTGGCCGCGATGGACGGCATCGCGCGCGACTACGCGGCCGGCACGATCGCGCCGTCGCTCGCCGACGAGGACGTGCACACCTTCCTCGAGCGCGTGCTGACGCAGCGGCTGCCGTCGCTCGGCGGCAAGCTGCGCGCCGGGCGCTCGCGCAACGACCAGGCGGCGAACGACCTGCGCCTGTACCTGCGCGACAAGGCGCGCCAGCTCGTGCGCGGCGTGCTCGACCTGCAGGATGCGCTGGTCGGCCAGGCGAGCCGGCACGTCGACACGGTGACCGCCGGCTTCACCCATCTGCAGCCGGCGCAGCCGATCGTGTTCGGCCATCAGTTGCTCGCGCACGCGCAGTCGCTGTATCGCGACGCCGATCGTCTGGTCGACTGGGACCGCCGCACCGCGCGTTCGCCGCTCGGCGCGGCCGCGCTCGCGGGCTCGGCGATCTGCGTGCGGCCCGAGCTGTCCGCGCAGGAGCTCGGTTACGACGCGCCGTGCGAGAACTCGATCGATGCCGTGGCCGCACGCGATCACGTCGCCGAATTTTCGTTCGTCACGAGCATGCTGGCGGTGAACCTGTCCCGCCTGTCGGAAGAAGTGATCCTGTGGACGTCGCGGCAATTCCGCTGGGTGGAACTCGACGACGGCTATGCGACGGGCAGCTCGATCATGCCGCAGAAGAAGAACCCGGACATCGCCGAACTGACGCGTGGCAAGGCGGGGCGCCTGATCGGCAACCTGACGGGCCTGCTCGCGACGCTGAAGTCGTTGCCGCTCGCGTACAACCGCGATCTGGCGGAAGACAAGATCGCCGCGTTCGATGCGATCGACACGCTCGAACTGGTGCTGCCCGCGATGGCGGGGATGATTCGCACGATGCGCGTGAACGTCGACGAGATGCGTCGCCAGGCGCCGCTCGGTTTCACGCTCGCGACCGAGGTCGCCGACTGGCTCGCGCTGACGGGCGTACCGTTCAGCGAGGCGCACGAGATCACCGGCACGCTCGTGCGCGCGTGCGAGCGCGACGGCATCGAGCTCGCGGATGCGAGCGCGGCACAGCTGCAGGCCGTCGACGTGCGCCTCGCGCCGGCGGTGCGCGCGCATCTGACGCTTGACGCGGCCGTCGCGGCCCGCGGCGGGGCGGGCGGCACATCGCCCGCGCGCGTGCGCGAGCAGATCGGCCGCCTGAGCGACGCGATCGAACGCCAGGCTGCATGGGCGGCCGACTACCGGGGGCCGTCATGCTGAGTGCATCCGATTCGCGCCGTCTCGACGGCGCACCGGAGCCGGCCGGCTCCGGTGCGGACGATACCGCCGGCCTCGTGCGCGTGCGCCGGCGCTACTGGGGCCGCTATGTCGCGTCGATCGCGATCATTGCCGCGCTTGCCTATGTGGCCGCCGCGTTCGCGCGCGGACAGATCGAGTGGCGCGTCGTCGGCCAGTTCCTGACCGCGCGCTCGATCCTGACGGGGCTCGGCAACACGATCGTGATGACCGTCCTCGCGATGATGCTCGGCGTCGTGCTCGGCGTCGTCACCGCGGTGATGCGGCTGTCGTCGAACCCGGTGCTCGGGGCGATCGCGCAGGGCTACATCTGGCTGTTCCGCGGCACGCCGGTGATCCTGCAGCTGCTGCTGTGGTTCAACCTCGCGCTGGTGTTTCCGACGCTCGGCATCCCGGGCATCGCCGCATTCCGGACCGTCGACGTGATGACGCCGTTCCTCGCGGCGGTGCTCGGACTCGGCATCAACCAGGGCGCGTATACGTCGGAAGTCGTGCGCGCGGGGCTACTGTCGGTCGACACCGGCCAGTACGAGGCCGCGAAATCGATCGGCATGGCGCGCCTGCAGGCGCTGCGCCGGATCATCCTGCCGCAGGCGATGCGCGTGATCGTGCCGCCGATCGGCAACGAGCTGATCGGCATGGTCAAGCTGACGTCGCTCGCGAGCGTCGTGCAGTACGCCGAGATGCTGCACAACGCGCAGAACATCTACTACGCGAACGCTCGCGTGATCGAGTTGCTGATCGTCGCGGGCATCTGGTATCTCGCGGTCGTCACCGTGCTGTCGCTCGCGCAGGCGCGCGTCGAACGGCGCTTCGCACGCGGCGCGGGCCGCTCGTCCGGCCGCAAATGAACGACACGACCCTCAACCATCGGGAGAACGTCATGACCCATGCGGTCGTTCGCGCGGTCGACGTGCGCAAGTCGTACGGCGATTTCCAGGCGCTGCACGGCGTCACGCTCGACGTCGAGCCGGGCGAAGTGCTGTGCATCATCGGGCCGTCGGGCTCGGGCAAGAGCACGTTCCTGCGCTGCATCAACCAGCTCGAGACGATCAGCGCGGGCGCGCTGTGGGTCAACGGCGAACTGGCCGGCTACCGGCGCGCCGGCAGCCGGCTCCACGAATTGTCGGAGCGCCAGGTCGCGCGCCAGCGACTGGCGACGAGCATGGTGTTCCAGCGCTTCAACCTGTTTCCGCACAAGACCGCGCTCGAGAACGTGACCGAGGGCCCCGTGCAGGTGCTCAAGCGCCGCCGCGCGCAAGCGGAGGAGGAAGCGCGTGCGCTGCTCGCGCGCGTCGGGCTCGCGCACAAGTGCGATGCGTTTCCGGTCGAGCTGTCGGGCGGCCAGCAGCAGCGCGTCGCGATCGCGCGGGCGCTCGCGATGCATCCGCAGTTGATCCTGTTCGACGAACCGACATCGGCGCTCGACCCCGAACTGGTCGGTGAAGTGCTGGCCGTGATGCGCGACCTCGCGAAGAGCGGGATGACGATGATCGTCGTCACGCACGAGCTCGGGTTCGCGCGCGAAGTGGCCGACCGCGTCGTGTTCATGGACGCCGGCCGGATCGTCGAGAGCGGGCCGCCCGACCAGGTGCTGTCCGCGCCGACGCATGCGCGCACGCGCGAGTTCATCTCCGCCGTGATTGCGTGAACGGGCCGGGCGCCCCGTTGTGCAGCGCCCGAATGATCGAGCCGTCGACGAGCGCGGCGTAGTACCACATTACTCCATCATGACAAGGCGACATCCCATGAAAGCATCCGTCCTGACCCGCACGCTGGCCGCCGTCGCATTCGGCGCACTCGCGCTCCACGCATCGTTCGCCGCCGCGCAATCCGCGAGCGCGAAACGCACGCTGAACGTCGCGATCGTGCCGAACTATCCGCCGTTCGAATACAAGGACCCGGCGACCGACAAGCTGGCGGGCTTCGACGTCGATCTCGGCGAGGCGCTCGCCGCGAAGATGGGTGCGAAACTGAACTGGGTCGAAACGAGCTTCGACCAGATGATGAGCGCGGTCGCGACGCAACGCGTCGACATGATCCTGTCCGGCATGACCGACCTGCCGACTCGTCGCGACGCGGTGACGTTCGTCGACTACATCGAGACGGGCCCGCAGTTCTACACGCTGAAGGCGCGCGCCGGCGAATTCGCGCAAATGGGCGCGCTGTGCGGCAAGCGCGTCGGGTCGAGCCGGCGCACGTCGTTCCCGGACAACACGACCGCGTGGAGCGCGGAGAATTGCGTGAAGGCCGGCAAGCCGGCGATCGTCGTGGTCGGCACCGACGGCTCGGCGGACGCACGGATGCAGTTGCGCCAGAACCGCATCGACGCGGCCGTGCAGGGCGGCGAGACGCTGCCGTACCAGAACAGCCTCGAGCAGAACGCGTATGCGCCGGTCGGCAAGCCGTTCCTGTCGCAATACACGGGCATCGGTGTCGCGAAGAGCAACACCGCGCTCAGCAGTGCGCTGACGACGGCGCTCAACCAGACGATCGCGGACGGCTCGTACCAGAAGCTGCTTGCGAAGTGGGGGCTGCAGGAGCACGCGGTGGCGAAGGCGATGGTCAACGGCACCCACTGAGCGCGCGATGGCGGACCTGGCTCCCCGCTGGCCGGACGCGAAGCGCGCGTGCGTCGCGCTCGCGTTCGATCTCGACGGCCCGACCGGCGACGCAATGCTGAACGGGTCGATCTGGCGCAACCCCGCGTATTTCACGCTCGGCAGCTATGGGCCGTGGCGCGCGCTCGGCCGGTTGCTCGACATGCTCGCGTCGTTCGACCTTCCCGCGACGTTCTTCGTGCCCGCGTGGGTCGCGCGGACGTGGCCCGCGCAATGCGCGGCGATCGTCGAGCACGGCCACGAGATCGGCTATCACGGCTACCGGCACGAAGCGTTCTGGACGCTCGAGCCCGAGCGGCAGCGCGAGATCATGGCGCAGTCGGCCGACGTCTTCGCGCGCACGCTCGGCGTGCGGCCGGTCGGGTTCCGCACGCCGTCCGGCGACTGGAGCGACGCGACGGTGGCCGTGCTGCGCGAGGCGGGCGTGCGCTATTCAAGCTCGATGCGCGGCGACGACCGGCCCTACCTGCTGCACGGCGCGGACGGCGAGCCGCCGCTCGTCGAGATTCCCGGCCGCTGGGAGACCGACGACTACGCGTCGCTCGCGTATCACCGCAACCCCGACTATCCGGCCGGGCTCGACCGGATCGCCGGTTACGGCGCGACACTCGACAACTGGACACGCGAATTCGACGGCGCATACCGCGAAGGGCTGTGCCTGACGACGCTGCTGCATCCGAAGGTGTGCGGCAAGCCGGGGCGCATCGCGCTGCTGGAGGCGTGGCTTGGCCACATGCGCGCGCAGGATGGCGTATGGTTCGCGCGCTGCCGCGAAGTGGCCGACTGGTGGCTCGCGCAGGCCACGCGAGATGCGCAACCCGCGCAACGGAGCGGCAGGTGACGATACTTCCTTCATGGCCAGACGGCGCACGCTGTGCGGTCGCGATCACGGTCGACTTCAACGACATTCACGGCATCCAGACACGCGAGCCGCGCATCGTCGGCCGCGAGAAATCGCTGTCGGTGTGGCGGTACGGTGCGACACGCGGCGTCGATCGGTTGCTCGCGGCATTCGATGCGTTCGGCGTCCCGGCGAGCTGGTTCGTGCCCGGCATCGTCGCCGAAACCCACGCGGCCGCGGTCCGCGAGATCGCGGCGGCCGGCCACGAGCTGGGCGTGAACGGCTATCGTTGCGAGGATTTCGATGCGCTGCCGCTCGCCGCGCAGGTCGATGCGTGCCGCGCCGGACGAGCCGCGCTCGCGGATGCGACCGGTCGCGACGTGGAAGGCTTTCGTTCGTTCACCGGCAACTGGGCCGACGGTTTCGCGGATTGTCTCGTCGCGCAAGGCTTCACGTGGTCGTCATCGTGGCGCGGCGACGATCTGCCGTACGTGCATCCGCGCGGTGACGGCGGCGCGGGCGGCGCGCGGCTCGTCGAGCTGCCGCTGCACGACGAACTCGACGACGAGCCGTACTTCGCGTTCAACCTGTCTCCGCCCGTGCCGGCCGGCCAGCCGCGCATCGCGGCGTACCGCGACGTGCTCGACAACTGGCGGCGCGACGTCGACGGGTTCCGGCGCTTCGGGCTGTGCTGCGTGCTGCGCCTGCATCCCGAGATCATCGGCACGGCAGCGCGGATCGATTTGCTGCGTGCGTTGCTCGAGCACCTGAGCGGTGCGGGCGACGTGTGGTTCGCGACGGGGCGCGACATCGCGCGCTGGTGGCGTGCGCAAGCGCCCGTCAATGCGCCGGGACATCCGGTCGACGTGTTCGCGCGCTGCTTGGCTGAGGAATCCGCACGATGACGACGAATCCGGAAACGCGCGCAACGCGGCTCGCGGCGTTCGTTGCGCAGACGGCCGCCGACGCATTGCCGGACGACGTCGTCGCGAAGGCCAGGCGTCATGTGCTCGACACGCTCGGTGCCGCGCTGGCGGGCACGTTGGCCGTCGAGACGTGCAGTGCCCGTACGCTGGCCGGCGACGTTGCGCGTGGCGGCGCATCGCTATGGGGCACGCGCCGGCGCGCAGGTGCGCGCGACGCGGCGTTCGTCAACGGCATTGCCGCGCATGCGCTCGAACTCGACGATTCCGGCGGTTGCGATCATTCAGGGGCGGTCGTGCTGCCCGCCGTGCTTGCCGCGCTTTCGTGTGCGGACCGCCCCGTGACGGGACGCGAATGCGTGGCGGCGATCGTACTCGGCTACGAGGTCGGCCGGCGCGTGCTCGAGGCGGCCGGCGGCTACTCGGCCCACAACGGGGCGGGCTGGCACTCGACGCTCAGTTGCGGCGTGTTCGGCGCGGCGGCCGCAAGCGCGCGCGTGCTCGGGCTCGATGCCGCGCGCACGCGCGACGCGCTGGGTCATGCGGCGAGTTTCGCGGGCGGCCTGTGGGGCTTCATCCACGACGGATCGCAAACGAAGCGGCTGCACGCCGGGCGCGCGGCGGAGGGCGGCGTGCTCGCGGCGCTGCTTGCACGCGCAGGCGTGAGCGGCCCCGCCTGGGTGTTCGACGACGTGTGGGGCGGCTTCTTCAACACGTTCGCCGCGCAGTCGCTAGCGCCCGAGGCATTGACCGACGGCCTCGGCGCGCAGTGGAAGCTGATGCGCTGCTCGATCAAGCCGCACGCTTCGTGCCGCAGCGCACATGCGGCTGTCGATGCGGCGCTGCAGCTCGCGGACGGTCGCACGTTCGAGGCCGGCGAGATCGAGCGGGTGGTCGTGCGCGCGAGCGCATTCGTGGCCCGCATGTGCGGCGGTCGCGATCTATCGACGCTGTCGTCCGCGCAGATGAGCCTGCCGTATGCGGTTGCGGCGGCGCTCGCGTTCGGCGACACGGGGATCGGCGTCTATCGCGCGGACCGGCGCACCGATCCGCGCGTCACCGCGCTGCTGGCGCGGATCACGGTCGACGTCGATCCGGCGCTCGGCGATCTCGACGAGCCGACGGTAATCCTGCATCGCCCGGATGGGGGGCGGGAATCGCGGCACGTGCCGATCGCGCTCGGCGATCCGCGCAATCCGTTGTCGGACACGGCGCTGTCGGCGAAATATCGTGCGCTGGCGGGCATGGCGCTCGACAGCGCGCATGTCGATGCGTTGAGCGACATGTGCCTGTCGCTGGACCGGCAAGCAGATGCGCGCGTGCTGAACGACCTGCTCGCAGGCGATGCCGAACGTCGTGGAAGCGATGCTCCGCAGGTCGACGTCGCATCAAGCCGGTAAGAGAGTATCCATCCGGGCGCTGGAGTGACCGCGTCCTTCCGGAAACCGTAAGAGCGGGAAAAGGCAGATATTCACGGGCCGGCAGCGTCGAAATAGCAGCGTGGTCGCATCCGGCACGTCCTCGATCGCCAGATCAATGCCTGCGAAGGCACGCATTGCAATACTGTCGTACAGCGCGTCTTCCAGCCCTTCGTCCGACAATCCGTACCACTGTTTTGCAGGAAGTAGATCCGCAGCATCCGTTCCAAGCCGATCGGCGGTCGGCCTCGCTCATCCTTCGTGTAGTACGGCTCGATGGCCGACAGCAAACGCTGCCATGGGACGACGTTCTCCATCTCTGCCAGGAAGCGCTGCCGCTTCGTCACACGCTTCTTCCCCGCACTTTCCGCTTCTGAAAAGCCCATCTGCCGCTTCATGGTCGTGGGTCCGTTCCGTGAGCTTCCTTTTACAACGTCCTCGGAACCATCATCGATGACCGCCGAGCCTGATAAATCAGTTTTAGTTAGCGGCTCCTAAGCCTTTTGAAATCACACATTCCGCGGAAAACGAGATCCTTGCTCCAGGAGGACAGTGCATCCGGGCTCGGGCCCCGCCGGTAAAAATCGCGACAGATGGCGAATGGAACGCAATCTATCCATCCGTCACCATTGAGGAAGATCGGAGCGTTCACGCGCCGCTTATAACGAATATTCCAATTGCACCGGAAAATAAAACGGAGAATCTAAAACTTATATAGCATTCCAATATCGGCGCAAGATTACTTCTTAACATTCGCTTGTGCGTGTCCTATGCTGACTGAGATCGAATGGAACATGCCGTTCGTTCGATCATTTTATTCCTTGACCGATATCGCATACTGCCGGCCTGCGCGCCGCGCGGTTCGTCGTCGATGCGATTCTTGAGCCATTCAGGAAGGAGCCGAACATGAACCGAAAAACCCGGGCCGTGCTGTGGTGGCTGTGCCTTTTCATCGCGCCGCTCGTGCTGGCGACGATCGAACTGTTTCATCCTGCCGGATTCACGCATGACCCCGGCATGTTCGATTACCTGTCGAAGCCCGAATACGATCACAACCACGACGCGCTGGCGTATTTCGGCCCCGCCTGGTGGTTTGCGCTGCACATGATCCAGACGCCGTGCGTCGTGCTCGTCTGCATCGGGCTGTGGCTGCTCGTCGGCGACGATCCGGGTCCGGTCGCATGGCTCGCGCGCCTGTCGACCTTCGTTTTCCTGGTGGCCTACACGGTGCTCGACGCGGTCGGCGGCATCGGGCTCGGGCGCTTGCTGCAGATCGCAGCGCAGATGACGCCCGACCAGCACACGGCCATCGCGACGCTGCTGAACAACTTCTGGGTCGACCGCTGGACGGGCGGTGTCGGGTCGTTCATCAGCCTGACCGGATCCTGGGCAGCGTTTTTCGCGACGGCGTTCGTCGGGCTCGAACGCTGGCTGCGCCGGCGCACGCGGGCCGCCGTGGTGCTCGGCATCCTGCTCGCCGCAGCGGGATACCTGCTGCAGATCAGCCATGCCGCGATGACGGGCCCCGCCGCGTTCGCGTTGCTGACGATCACCGCGCTCGCGATGCATTTCCTCGAAAGGCGCGAAAACGCGAAAGCGCCGCAAGCAGCCGCCGCCCCGCTCGCCGCGCCGCCGGACACGCGCCAGCCCGAGCTGGGAGCGTGAGCGCAGCCTGATGGAAATAGTCGAACCGGGTGCCCGGCAGCGGAGCGGCTCATGCGCCATTCTGCGGATCGGCGACCGTTCAAATACGGGACACGACCAGACTTGCATCGGACCGGAACAGTTTGTGTCGGCTTCGCACGAGGCCTTTACGCGTACCAATTCGACGCCTCGTGGCGCCCCGATGGTTTCCGAGCGCCTAGCCGAAACAACGCCGGCGCGCAAAGCCACGTGCCGAACGATCGGCAACGGCATTTTGAATGAATCGCCGGTTCATTCAATTTCGCAATTCAAGTTGCGCCCAAACCCGTTGAAATTAAAAACGATTAAAACAATTGATTCGGAATAAAAAACTCTGCAAATCGGGAAGTTTATTTTTCCGATTTTTGCGGATAAGGTCCGGTTCGGCGAAAGTGATTTGTCAGAAAGCGTGGCGACCAATAGTCGGTTGTCGCGGTCTCATGCGGCCGCCGCTTTTGCCGATCAGTGTGCGCGACGACACGTCGACAGGAATCGCTGTCCGGGATCTTGCGGCGCGCATATCCATTCCGACATCAATGCAGTGAGGGCTCATGAATCAGATCATCCGCAGATACGTTGCTTCCGTTATGCCACGCGCGTTGGCCGGCGCGGCACTGCTGGTCGCGGCGGCCGGTGCTCACGCGCACGGCCGCCTGACCGAACCGCCGTCGCGCATCGTGCTATGCACGCAAGGCCAGAACCCGAACTGCCCTGTCGACGCATGGCACGCGAACGCGATGGAGAACGGCAAGTTCTTCCCCGCGACGCAAAGCGGCCTGTCGGATCCGTTCGCGCCGAACGACGCGAAGAATGCCGCGCCACCGATGGACGGTGAAATCGCCGGCGCCAGCACGAATGGCCCGCTGCCCGTGCTGAACGAGCAGTCGCCGAGCCGCTGGCAGAAGATTCCGTTACGGCCGGGCGTGCTGCAGAATTTCAAATGGGAATTCAGCGCCGTGCACAAGACGCGTCGCTGGAACTACTTCATTACACGAGCCGACTGGAACCCGTCGCAAAAGCTGACGCGCGCGCAATTCGAGCCCACGCCGTTCTGCACGATCCAGAATCCCGGCCAGCCGTACTGGGATCCGAACGCGAACCTGGTGCCACTGCAGCCGACGGTCCACCAATGCCGGCTGCCGATGCGTGACGGTTACCACGTGATCCTCGCGGTCTGGGAAGTCGCGGATACGGCGATGGGCTTTTATCAGGTCGTCGACGCGATGTTCACCAACGGCGACACGATACGCAGCCCGTTCTGAACTCACTGCGACATCGCGCCCCCGGCGATGCCGGGGGCGTCATGGGCGCGGTCCGCCGCTGGCGGTATCCGGTACGAAGCGGTGAAGCACAGGAAGCGGGTGGGCCGGTTCGCCGATCGCATTCGGCAGTGCAGTGGCCGTCACGGCGCTGTGGCTCGTCACCGGGCCAGTTTTCCACTAGTAGGATGCATGGCAACGCGTCATCAATACCGGGACGACGATCATCACGTTCCTGATGGTGTCCTGCTGCAGCGCAACCAGAATCGCGACAGCGTCGCGATGCACCTGAAGCTCGACGAACTCGTCGCCGTCACGCACGCGGCGCGCGACCGGCTGATCGGGATCGAGGACGCATCGGGGAAAGAACTGCGCGCGATGGCCCGGACTTACCGCGACATGGCGACGCGGGTGGCCGCCGGGGAGGAAAAACAGGGTGCCGATCGCGATCGCAAGCTGGCCGATCATTTGCCTGAATCCTGACGGGCGGCAGCGATCTGCACGAGATCTGCGGCCGATTTTTCAAGCGCTTGTCATTTCTGTCCCGGCGTCGCAGCGTGAACAGGTGGCCCTGGCGATGAACGCGCGGCGGGATGCGCTGACGCCGTAGCTCGAAGGTCTGAAGGCGTTCGCACAGGGGCTCGCGCGCTTCAGCTTTTCGGTCGTTGCCGGCAGTTCGGTCTGTATTGCGTAGGCCGCCAATTCCAGGAGCCGACGCCGCACGCGCTGAGCCAGGCACGGAAATCGCTCCGATACGCAAACGAACGCTGCACCGACAAACGTCCGTCATTCAGATCGCCTGCATCGGTAAAAAATCTCCTGCACATGCGGGGAATCGCGCGCAGCGTGGAAAGAGCGCGGCTACGAAGCACAAGGCGCTTCACTCGGCGATTTCGCGATCTATTGTTAGGGGGCAACGCCATGCACGTATTCTCGAACCTGAGCCCATTGGTCTCGCTGATCGCTGGAATTCTTATTCTGGCGGTACCGCGCCTGCTGAATTACATCGTTGCGATCTACCTGATCATCATAGGATTGCTCGGGCTTTTCGGAGGACATTTCCACTGACGAGCACTCAGGCGTGTCGGAATCTACAGGTGTTCGACGCGTACCTCGGCTGAATCCTTGGGCACGGTCAATCGCGTGCGGCCAAGCAGTGCATCTGCGGGCGCGGTTCCGTCCGGGTTCAACGGCTTCACTTTGTTGAACGTGACGGAGAAGCAGTCCGGCGTGACGGTGGCTGACGCATAACCCTGCGCGTCGTGGTCGGCGTGGCACAGATCGGGGTTGTTCGCCATCAGGAAGCTGTCGAGTTTGGCAGGGGTGGCCGCCATCAACGCCAGCGGTGTACCGTTCCATGCGGCTTTCAGGTAGGAATAGAAGGACGCGCTGCTGATGCCGGCGCAGACGAAATCGACGATGACCGGCACCCCCGTCGCGGGATCGGGATCGTCCCGCACGACGCCGCACTGAAATGCATGCAGGTCCCCGGTGATCGCGACGACGTTATGGATCCCGTGCTCCCTCAAGTAAGCGAGCAGTTCGTGCTTGTGCGCGGGATAGCCGTCCCAGGCGTCGCAATCGGCCACCAGGCGGGCCGCCGGTGTCTTGGGTGCGCCCGGCATCAGCAACCACAGACGGTTCAACATCACCTCGTTGCCCCACACCTTCCAGGTTGCCGGCGAGCCCTTCATCGCGGCTTTCCACCATTGTGTCTGTTCCCGGCCGAGCATCGACGGCGGGCGACCAAGCTGCTCGGTATCGAGCGCCTCGTAACGTTGCAGCACGTCCTGCTTGACGAAGTAGCGCGAGCCGGCTGCGTCGTCCCCGTGCACCGGGTCGTGCCCGCGCGAGCGCGCGACAGCCGCCTCGCTGACGACATGGTCGTCGCGATACAACCGCTCGTCCGTCATCACCAGATGCATCAGCATGCCGAAACGAAAATCGCGGTAGATGCGAATGTTCGTGTACGACGGATTGTCCGGCTCGAAGCGCACATCGCCCCAATCTACCGGCATGTACTCCGCCCACGCGCGACTGGCGCTGCGGCGGCGCCGGGTTTCCTGCCGCTCCTCGTTGGTGTAGACCTGATGATCCTGCCAGCAGTCGTCGGAAAATTCGTGGTCGTCCCAGATCGCGATCATTGGCAGGCGCCGGTGCAGCGTCTGTAGGCGCGGATCGGTCCGATAGGTGCGATAGAGCGTCCGGTAGTCTTCGAGCGTTTCGGCATACGCGCGGCCGTCCGCGAGCAGCTTGCCGTCGGGCAAGCGCAGCGGAGGATGCGTCGGCTCGGCACGGCCGGGGGGAGAGGTCCCGACCGTTTCATAGATGTAGTCGCCCACGTGCACGACGAAATCGAGATCGCGTTCGTCGGCCAGCAGCGTCATCGCCTGCCAGTGGTTGACGCTCCAGTCCTGGCAGGTGAGCCACGCGAAGCGAACCTGTTCGTTGGCCTCGTTTGCCTCCGGCGCCGTGCGCGCGACACCCGTCATGCTGACGTCGTCGCCTGCGACGAACCTGTAGTGGTAGGTGGTCTTCGGCGAGAACGCCGTCACCTTTGCGCGCACGGTGAAGTCGTAGGTGGCCAGCGCCCTCAGCGGTACGCTGGCGACGAGCGTCGAGAAATCCGGCAGCGTCGATACATCGAGTCGTACCGGTACCGCGCGCGCGACGCCTTTTGCATCGTGCCGGACGCCCCTGGATACCGGCACGCATCGCGTCCAGAACACGATGGAGCGATCGCGCGGATCACCGCTTGCGACACCTTGCGGGAATCGATCGAGGTTCTTGCGCACGGCGCTGACCGGCAGGGCCGCCGGTGAAACGGCGTGGGTGGCGGTGGCAGCCGCAATGGTAAAAAAGGCCGACGACTTGAGGAAATGGCGACGATCCATTGATCCTCCCGATCGACATCCCGTGGATGCGGGAAGCACTGCAGCAGGCGTCCGCTCCTCTCGCTCGACAAGCTTGCCGCCGCCGCAAAGCGAGTCGATCCGGAACATTACTGCGAAGATCAATGCCTGAAAAGTCGTGAGAACCCCATTTCGAACTCACCCACGCTGGCGGCGGGCATCTTGTCTGCAATCCCTCAAAGTTCTTGCACCTGTAGCGGATGGTCCGGAAATCTGATTTCGCGGCATCTGTCCACTGCTCGCGCAAGCGCTCGGCAGGTCGGAACGTGATTGCGCATCGATATCGTCAGACGTGCCCATTTAAAGAGCATTCAGGAACACGAATTGCTTGATGCCCCGTGTAGCAAACTCGGGAGTGAGCAATGCACATCGGCCACACCGTCGGCAAGGCGGCCGCGTGGCTTTCCGTTGTCGTCACCCTGGCGCTTGCAGCGCTGGTTGTCTTCATGGTGACGTTCGACTGGAATCGCGCCCGGCCTTGGGTCGATGACAAGGTGTCGGACGCGATCGGGCGGCCGTTCGCCATCAACGGCGATCTGCGTATCGGGTGGCGTCGGCCCGCGAGCGAGCAGGGCTGGCGTGCATGGGTGCCATGGCCACGATTCAGCGCACACAATGTCACGATCGCCAACCCCGATTGGGCGCGCACGAAGTATTTCGTCACGCTGGACGCGATCAGCTTCGAAGTCGAGGCGCTGCCGCTGATGGCACGCCGCATCGTGATTCCGGCAATCGATCTGGTCAATCCGTCCGTCGACCTCGAACGCCTCAGGGACGGGCGAGTCAACTGGACGTTCAAGCTCAAGAAGCTCGCGCAGCCGGGCAGCTGGTCGCTCGACTTGCATGAGATCGCGTTTGCCCAAGGCAATCTCGGCTACTACGACGAGCAAAAGCAATTCGATCTGAGCGCCGTGATCGACACGCTTGGCCAGCCGATCCCGTTCGATGCGGTGGTGAAACAGCAGGAGGCGTTGGCGCACCGCGAATCGGCACGGGCCGTCGGGCCGGCAGGTCAAAAAAAGCTCGCGGCCCAGGCTCACTCCGGTTCGGCCCAGCCGGTGGTACCTGCGTCGGGTGCCGAGGCGGCGTCCCGCGCATCGGCAGCGGCCTCGCAAGCGTTGGCCGCTGCTTCGCATGCTGCAGCGCTGACATCCGGCACCGCAATAGCCCCGTCCGTATCCGGCCCACCGGGGGCGTCGAACCCACCCGCAACTGCCGCACCGGGCGCAACGGGCGCAACGGCCTCGGCGACGACGAGCGCATCGGCAGGCGCAGCGCCCGCGGCATCTGCGAGCGTTGGCACTTACATGATTGGCTGGACCGTCAAGGGGACCTACAAGAAGGGGAAAGTCGCCGGCACCGGCAAGATCGGCAATTTGCTGGAGGTGCAGGGCACGCAACGCCCATTTCCGGTTCAGGCCGATTTGCGCTTTGGCGATACGCACCTGGCGCTCGTTGGCACGCTGACTGATCCGTCTCGCCTGGCAGCAGTTGATCTCCGACTGTGGCTCGCGGGCACCAGCATGGCTCAGCTGTATGAAGTCACGGGCATCACGCTACCCGAAACCTCTCCTTATGCGACCGACGGCCGACTGGTCGGCCAATTCCGGGCGTCCGGCGACGTCTTCAAGTACGAGGACTTCACGGGACGCGTCGGCGGCAGCGATATCAACGGCACGTTGGTGTACGTTTCGCGCGAACCGAGGCCGCTCTTGTCCGGTACGCTGGTGTCCAAGCTGCTGCAGTTCTCCGACCTGGCACCGCTCATCGGCGCCGACACGAATGCCAGTAAGGCGCGGCGGGGCGCCGCCGTCGCGCAGCCCGCGAACAAGGCGGTGCCGGTCGAGGCATTCCGCACTGACCGCTGGAAGAAGATCGACGCGGACGTTCGATTTAGCGGGCGGCGCATCGTCAAGACCGCGAGCTTGCCGATCACCGACCTGTCGACCCACGTCGTCATGCATGACGGTGTGCTGACGCTCAACCCGCTGAACTTTGGTGTCGCGGGCGGTACGCTTGCTTCGAACATCCACCTGGACGGCAGCGGCATGCCGCTCAAAGGGCGGTTCTCGCTGCAGGCGCGACATCTGAAACTCAAGCAGCTGTTCCCGACATTCTCGGTGATGCAAACAGCGCTCGGCGAGCTCAACGGCGATGCCGCGTTATCGGCCACCGGCAATTCGCCGGCGGCACTCGCGGCGACTTCCAACGGGGAAGTGAAGACATTGGTTACCGATGGCACGGTGAGTCTCTTGCTGATGGAAGCCGCCGGGCTGAACGTTGCAAACGTGGTGTACGAGAAATTGTTCGGCACACGTGACGTAAAGATCAACTGCGGCGTGGCCGACTTCGTGGTCACCAATGGCGTGCTCGACTCGCGCGTATTCGCGCTCGACACCGATGATGCGGTGATCGGAATGGACGGCAACGTGAACCTGCGAGACGAGACCATGAATCTGACGATCCATCCTCATACCAAGGGATTCCGGGTGATATCGCTACGCTCGCCGCTGTATGTCACCGGATCCTTCAAGCAACCGCACGTCGGGGTGAAGGCCGGGGCACTGATCGCGCGTGGCGGTGCAGCGGTCGGGCTGGGCTTGCTGAATCCGCTCGCGAGTCTGCTCGCGTTGCTGCAGCCGGGCCGCAGTCGCCCGTTGCCGTGCCAGCAGATGCTGACCGACATGGAGCACCCCCCGACGGCACCACCGCCGGGAATCCGGCAGAAGACGAAGGCTGCACCGGCGTACATGAACGAGCTATCGGCTGCTTCTGCAGCTTCCGCAGCTTCCGCGCCGACTGGTGCCGAACCCGGGCATGCGGAGCGACCGAACGGGGCCTCCTCTCACAACCGGTAACGCTGCTTTGCCCGAGGGCGTGATCCGTGTCTTCATTCGACACCCTCGATTCCTGGTCAAATTCGAAGAAACGAGTACAGCGTCGCTGGGTCATCCAGAAAATCCGTTGTCACCGTGAGGAGTGGTCATGCCAGCCCGCTCCCGTCGCACCGATGTGGCGGCGGGTTTTCAGATCGCGCGGGGCATCGATGACGCTGGAGAACCGTTTTTTAAGCGGAGCGCTCAGCAAGGCGGGGTTGCCGAGCGACCTCAATCATCGAGCCGTCGTCTCTGCGTAGGTCAAACTAAGGATACCTACATGATTATCTTGGTAGCGAAAGAATTGTAGGGCTTGGGCTGCGCAGGCCGAGGGCGGCTTCGCTCAGTTATGAATCGGATGACATGGCTGAAAGATGACGAAGCAATCGAGCACTGTGATCGATTGCGAGCATCCGAATGCAGGTAGGCGACGAACTCGGAAAGACAGGGATAACCCGAGTTCGTATCGTGAAATAGCGACGATGACGACGGACCGCATCACAGCCGCTCGGCCTTTTGTTTACGAGGGTCAGCGGCCTGAGTTGCGAGGATTACCTCAATGACTCGCGGCCGCCTATAATCGCTTTCAACTTGTCCAAGAAATCGCGGTTACCAAGGTGAGGGGGTGTCCAAATGGGACAGTGCCGTCGCATCTATTCGCGCTTCATCCTCACCAGCTCGATCGCCGGTCTGGCAAGTCTGGCAGGCGCAGGCCTCGCGCACGCCGAGGACAGTCCTTCGAGCTTGCCGACCGGATTCAAGCCATCGGAAAGAACGATCAACGTCTATGCGGTGTATGGCGACGGACGCGCGACCAACGGCGGCGATATGCATTGGCGTGCCTACGAAGTCGGCTTCGGCGACGTCTTGAACGACTACTTCTCGGTCTACCTCGCGTATGTGAACGAGGGGCATCCCGTCGATCACCACCGTGATGGCTTCGCCGCTCTGGGTTCGTTTCGTTGGCCGGTCGGCGATCGCCTAGCGCTCGAATTGTCGGCGGGACCGTATTTCAGCATGGATACGACACATGTCGACAACCAGCCGCGTAACGAAAAGCGATGGGGCGTGCGTGCCTCGGCAGCGGTGCGGTATTACCTCGTTCCCAACCGCTTCTTCCTCAAGGTGCAGTACAACCACGTCCAGATGATCGACGGATTCAATTCCGACGCGGTGCTCTTCGGCATCGGCTCGGATTTTGGCGGCGATCCCGGCCCGGCGTTTTCGGACGGCAAGACGCAGGTTAGCGTTTGGGCGGGGACGTCGCAGACGAACCGCCCCCAGGTGCCGATCGAAAAGGGATATATGGTCGAAGTCAAGCGGCCGCTCGGCAACGCGTGGGCCTATTCGGCGAGCTTCGTCTACGAAGGCAATAACGGCGTCGCCGGTCGAAGAGGTGTGGCAGCGCAATTCTGGTACGTCGCGCCGATCAAGAGCAAATGGGCGCTTTCGGCAGGTGTAGGTCCGTATCTCTCGTATGATCGGGACGAGGTCTCGAGCAAAACGCGACTCAATGCGTTGCTCAGTGCGCAGGTGACCTATCAGGTCACGAACGATTGGGCGGCGAGCTTGCGTTTCAATCGTGTCGCAACCGGCCACGATAAGGACCAGGACATGTTCATGGTCGGCCTGGCACACAATTTCTAGTGTCTCATTCTCACGCGTAGGCCCATTCCGTTTAGAGCGTCGTGAAGCGGGCGTTGCGGCATGGGCTTTCAGACGGAATAGCGTGGTTAAGTCTTCGCGCAGAAGAAATGGGATTCGCGTGGCCGGCGCGTCAGTTCGTCGATGACCACGTGCTTCGTTATGGTGCACTCGAGTAGCCGCTGTACGCCCGTCAATCGGGCGCGGACGGAACGTTGATTTGCCACGTCGACAGAGCCTTCAATATGTCAGCATTCGTTACAGAGAACGGTTCACTGGGGCTGAAATCACAGTGGTTGTGGCCGGCGAGACACACCAGGCTGCGATGTGTATAGTCTGAAATTTCCATACACATCGCGAGGTGTGCCATGCGTACCAATATTGAAATCGACGACAAGTTGATGGCCGAGGCGCTTGCCGCAACCGGTGTCAAAACCAAGCGCGAAGCTGTCGAGCTCGGTCTGAAGACGATCATCAGGCTCAAACAGCAAGAGCAGATTCGCCAGTTCCGCGGAAAGCTCCACTGGGAAGGTGATCTCGACGCCATGAGGACGGATCGATGACGCTCGTGGATTCGAGCGTCTGGATTGACTATTTCCGCGGTAAGGTTTCACCGGAAACCGACAAGCTCGACGTTTTGCTCGGCAACGAGGTACTGTTGTCGGGTGACCTGATCGTCGCAGAAGTGTCGCAGGGTTTTTCGGCTGAATCCGAATTCAATGTGGCTCGCCAACTGATGACGGCGCGCTTGAATGTCGTGCCGCTGGTCGGCACCGACAACGCTGTTCAGGCCGCTCGAAATTATCGTGAGTTGAGAGCGCGAGGCGTGACGATCCGTAAGACCATCGACACGCTGATCGCGACTTACTGTATTGAGAACGGCGTTTCACTGCTGTACAGCGATCGCGACTTCGATCCATTCGTTCAATATCTGGGTCTTCGATCAGCCCTTCTGGATGATTGAGCGAAGCCAGGCCAGCCTCGTCGGCATTTAACGATTCGGTAGATGAGCCGTGCCGAGAGTGCTGCCGCTGACTAATCAGGTCAGTGGTGCGTGACAGGTGTTGTGGCGACGCTCGACGTTGAAGTGGTGCCCCATCCGTGGTCTGCACAACGTCCCGTGACTTCCGTCGGCGCCTGCCGAGTGCGGCTTCGTCGCTTCCGCTTTTTAGTGTTTTCGCGGGGTGACAGAAATTTCGGTTTAGGGGCCTGAGCGGAAAGCCTTGCAGGCGTTGACTCGCAGCACAGGCACGATTCAAAGTTAAATGAATTGTGATCCCTTGCCGCCGCAAAATTTTGCACAATGACGGCAGCGCGGCCCGTTGCCGCGATTCCCCCTCGGGAACCCGGCCAGCCGAACGGGGACCGGGGCCGACCCGAACCGACATCCGACCTCGACCTTTACGCCGACGTGCCGCCACCCACCGCCATGGACCAACCGAAACGCATCCTGATCGTCGAGGACGACGCCGACATCGCCGACGTGCTGAGCCTTCACCTGCGCGACGAGCGCTATGAGGTCGTGCACAGCGCGGACGGCGCGGAAGGGCTGCGCCTGCTCGAACAGGGCGGCTGGGATGCGCTGATCCTCGACCTGATGCTGCCGGGCGTCGACGGCCTCGAAATCTGCCGGCGCGCGCGTGCGATGACGCGCTACACGCCGATCATCATCACGAGCGCGCGCTCGAGCGAGGTGCACCGGATCCTCGGCCTCGAGCTCGGCGCCGACGACTATCTGGCCAAGCCGTTCTCGGTGCTCGAACTCGTCGCGCGCGTGAAGGCGCTGCTGCGGCGCGTCGACGCGCTCGCGCGCGATTCGCGGATCGACGCGGGTACGCTCGACGTCGCGGGGCTGGCGATCGACCCGATCGCACGCGAGGCGAGCGTCGACGGCACGCGCATCGACCTCACGCCGCGCGAATTCGACCTGCTGTATTTCTTCGCGCGCCACCCGGGCAAGGTGTTCTCGCGGATGGACCTGCTCAATGCCGTGTGGGGCTACCAGCACGAAGGTTACGAACACACGGTCAACACCCACATCAACCGGCTGCGCGCGAAGATCGAGGCCGATCCGGCCGAACCCGTGCGGATCCTCACCGTGTGGGGCCGCGGCTACAAGCTCGCCGCGCCGGGCCAGCGGGACGCGTCATGAAGCTCACGCTCACCCAGCGGCTGTCGCTCGTGTTCTCGATCCTGCTGCTCGCGTGCTCCGGCGCATCGGCGTGGCTGCAGATCCGCGCGAACGACATGCGCGAGCAGGAAGTCGTGCAGGGGCTGTCGCGCGACCTGGCCGCCAATATCGTCAACAGCGTCGCCAACAACGCGCCGCTGATGGACGCGAACGGGCTGCGCCCCGACGCCGTGCGCACGCTGTTCGGCCAGCTGATGGGCGTGAACCCGAGCGTCGAGGTGTACCTGCTCGACAACGCGGGGCGCATCAAGGGCGACGATGCGCCGCCCGGCCACGTGAAGCGCGACCGCGTCGATCTCGCGCCCGTGCAGCGCTTCATCGCGGGCCAGCCGCTGCCGATCCTCGGCGACGACCCGCGCAGCCCCGACGCGCGCAAGGTGTTCAGCGCCGCGCCGCTGCAGCGCGCGGGGCAGCCGCCGTCGGGCTACATCTACGTGGTGCTGCTCGGCGAGGCGCACGACCGGCTGGTCGCGCGCGTCGACGCCGGCAACGTGCTGCGCACGACGCTGTGGTCGATGGCGGTCGTCGCGCTGCTCGGCCTGCTCGCGGGCCTCACCGCGTTCAGCTTCATCACGCGCCCGCTGCGCCGGCTGACGGACGCGATGCGCCGCTTCGACGCGAACGGCGCGCCCGACACGCAGCCGCCGGTGCCGCGCTCGCCGCCGGGCCGGCGCGGCGACGACATCGTCGTGCTCGAATCCGCGTTCGCGCAGATGGCCGACCGGATCGGCGACCAGTGGCGCGCGCTGACGCACCAGGACCTGCAGCGGCGCGAACTGATCACGAACATCTCGCATGACCTGCGCACGCCGCTCACGTCGCTGCACGGCTATCTGGAGACGCTGTCGCTGAAGGCCGACACGCTCGCCGAGACCGAACGGCGGCGCTACCTGTCGATCGCGCTCGCGCAGAGCGCGAAGGTCGGGCGGCTCGCGCAGGCGCTGTTCGAGCTCGCGCGGCTCGAATCGGGCGGCGTGCAGGCCGAGCGCGAGCCGTTCTCGCTCGTCGATCTCGTGCAGGACGTGTTCCAGAAATTCGAACTGGCCGCGCAGGCGCGCGGCGTCGCGCTGCATGCGCGGATCCCGCCGCGCGTGCCGGTCGTGTCGGCCGATCTCGGGATGATCGAGCGCGTGCTGACCAACCTGCTCGACAACGCGCTGCGGCACACGCCTTCGCACGGCGAGGTCGAGGTCGCGCTGGAGCCGCGGGGCGACCGCGTGGTCGTGACCGTGTCGGATACCGGGGAAGGGATTCCGGCGGCGCGGCGCGAAGGGCTGTTCCAGCGGCCGCAGCGGCCGGCGAGCGGTGGTACCGTGACGAGCGGCGGGCTCGGGTTGCTGATCGTGCACCGGATGCTGGCACTCAATGGCAGCAGTATCCGGCTGGTCGACCAGGCCGGGCGCGGCGCGGTGTTCGAGTTTGCGCTGGCGGTCGCGCAGCAGGCGGCCGGCGACGCGCGCTGAAGCCGGGCGATGTCGCGCCTGGGCGGCGCTCAGCCGCCGCGCTTGCGCCGCACGTCGCTCGGTGTCGTGCCGGTCCAGCGCTTGAATGCGTGGCGGAATCCCACCGCGTCGCTGAAGCCGAGCGTCAGCGCGATGTCCTCGGTGCTGAGCGTGGTCGTGGTGAGATAGTCGATCGCGAGCGCCTTGCGCACGCTCGCCAGCAGCTCGCTGTATGACGTGCCTTCGGCTTCGAGCTTGCGGCGCAGCGTGCGCGACGTGATGCACAGGTTGGCCGCGATCGCGTCGATGTCCGGAAACTGCCCGGGCGTGCGTGTGAGTTCCTGGACCACGCGCCGCGTGACGCCGGCCTGGCTGCGCAATTCGTCGAGCAGGCGCGCGCAGTGCGACGACACCTGCGCGGCGGTGATCGGATTCGCGAGCTGCGGCGCGCGCGCAAGCCATGCGGCCGGATAGCTGAGCACATGATACGGCTGGTCGAACGCGATCGGGCATTCGAGCGCGTCGGCCAGCAGCGCCGCATGCGCGGGCTCCGGCTGCGCGAACTGCGCGCGCGCCGGCACGCACCACGCACCCATCACGTCCTTGATGATCGTCACGTGCAGCGCGAACTGCATGTCGATCAGGAAACGGTACAGCGGCTCGTCGAGATCGGGCAGCGCGACTTCGTGCCGGTCCGGAAACAGCCACGACGCGG
The DNA here is from genome assembly GCF_001883705.2 of Burkholderia catarinensis. GTDB lineage: Bacteria > Pseudomonadota > Gammaproteobacteria > Burkholderiales > Burkholderiaceae > Burkholderia > Burkholderia catarinensis. The sequence continues at coordinate 49,075 of NZ_MDEQ02000020.1, read as the reverse complement.
CATCGCCCTGTTCGACCCAGCGGATCGCGAGCATGCCGTTCGCGAGCTGGTGGTACTTGACGGCCGAATCGAACGCGTGCGCGAGCGATTCCGAGCACAGCATCGCGTAGCCGTACATCCCGTAGCTCGACGCGTGCAGCAGGCGGCCGACGCGCACGCCGAGATCGGCGCCGTCGTATCGGCCGATCGCATTGCGCGCGGCCGTCAGGAACTGCAGCGACGACGTGAGCGTGAACGGATCGACGACGGCGGCCGGCGTGAGGCCGGTGCCGTCGAGCACCATGGCCGGATCGAGGCCGGCCTGCGCCGCCACGTCGACCAGCACGGCCAGCTTGGCCGGCGTGAAGCGCTGCTCGCGCAGTGCGTGGGTGGGCGCGGCGTCCGGCAGGCGGGCTGCGCGGGCGGCCGTCGGGTTCAAGAGCGGACTGCGCGGCATGAGGGGATCCTGCGTCCGAATCGATATCGTTTACGGCACGCAATTTTGCTCGGGATCGGTCCCATGCGCCACAGGGTTCACCCTGATACCGCGCCGGCGCCACCCGCTTCAGCCAGCCTGGAACACGCCGGCCTGCCACGCGAACGGCTTCGCGAGCCGGTTCCACGTGTTGATTTGCGCGACGATCAGCGTGAGCGTCGCGAGTTCGTCGCGATCGAAGTGCTCGCGCGTCGCGTCGACGAGTGCGTCGCCGATCGCGTTCTCGCTGATCAGCGTGAGCGCTTCGGCCCAGCGCAGCGCGGCCTGCTCCTTCGGGCTGTAGAGGTCGGGCGTTTCGTGCCACACGGGCAGCAGGTTGTAGCGCAGCGGATCGTCGCCCGCGTGGAGGCCTTCCTTGATATGGCGGTCGAGACAGTATGCGCAGCCGTTCAACTGCGACACGCGTGCGCGCACCAGTTCGACGAGCCTGAAATCGTGGCCGGCGTTGTTCGCGTATTCCTCGACGTTGAGCACGACGTCGAGCAGCCGGGCGGGGAGTTGTCCAAACGAGATGCGTTCTGGCATGGCGAATGACCTTTGAGGGAACCGGATAGTCGGATCGTTGGGCGGATTTCTTGTGCTTCGTGTTCCGGTTTGGCGCACTGCCGCGATCGGCGGAATGTGTGCAGTAATCCTGATTATCAGGCGACGGGATCGACCGGCAAGACCAGGCGACGATGCGTGCATGGCCCGTTGTGCGGATGCGTGAGCGTCGGCTTCATCAGTGGCGTACGCGGCACGTTCGGCCGCGGCGAACCGGAAGCGAAGCGATCGTATCAGGTGCGACCGGCGGCAGGAATCGCCCGATCCCGTATGGTGTTCATGTCGATGGGCCGATAGTCGGGGCCGGCTGGCGCAGGCCGAATTGACGGCGCTGCGCGAGCTTGCCCGGACAAGCGCGGCCGTCCGCATGTCCGTTTCGATCATCTTTTCGGCCGCCCGGATCATTTGCAAAGCGCGCCGCGCGGGCGATAGTCGCCGGTCAGGCGGCGGCCCGCGCCCTTCCGGCGTGCAGGCCGCCGTGCGAACGGCGCGCTGCGGGCGCGCCGTCCCAGAGGAGTGAGACATGACGAAGAGACACTGGACCGGGTCGTATGGCTCGATCCCCGCCGAGATCGACGCCGATCGCCATCCTTCCGTAAGCGCGCTGCTGGACGACGCGATGCGCCGCTTCGCCGATCGTCCGGCGTTCCATGCGTTCGGCCGCACGCTCACCTATGCCGACGTCGATCGCCTGTCGACCGCGCTGGCCGCCTATCTGCAGCAGGCCGTCGGCGTCCGCAAGGGCGATCGCGTGGCCGTGATGCTGCCCAACGTGCTCGCGTTTCCGGTCGTGTTCGTCGCCGTCGCGAAGATCGGTGCCATCCAGGTCAACGTGAACCCGCACTACACGGCGCGCGAGCTCGAGCATCAGCTCAACGACGCGGGCGTCGAGGTGGCCGTCGTGTGCGGCGAGTCGATGGGCACGTTCGCCGACGTGGTCGGCGGCACGCGCGTGCGCACCGTGCTGAGCGTGGGGCGCGGCGATCTCGGCGCAGTCGATGCGCCGGCCGGTGCGTGCGATGCGCTGCCGCCCGGTTCGATCGCGCTCGCGGATGCCATCGCCGCCGGCGAATCGCTCGCGTGCGAGCCGGTCGCGCTGGGCGGCGCGGACCTGCTGCTGCTGCAGTACACGGGCGGCACGACCGGTCTGTCGAAAGGCGCCGCGCTGTCGCACCGTAACCTCGTCGCGAACATCGAACAGTTCGCGGCGATCGCGCAGGCCGCGCGGGAGCCGGGCGAGGAGGTCGTCGTCACGGCGATCCCGCTGTACCACATCTTCGCGCTGACGGTGAACTTCCTGTCCTACTTCGCGATCGGCGCGCAGAACTGGCTCGTCGCGAACCCGCGCGACATGGACAGGTTCGTCGACGTGCTGAAGGCCGCGCGGCCGACCGTGTTCGTCGGCGTGAACACGCTGTACGCGGGGCTCGCCGGCCATCCGCGCCTGAAGGAAGTCGACTGGTCGCGGCTGAAGCTGTCGGCCGGCGGCGGCGCGGCGGTGATCGACGTGATCTCGTCGCGCTGGAAGGCGGTGACGGGCAATTTCATCCGCGAGGGCTACGGGCTGTCGGAAACGTCGCCGGTCGTGTCGTTCAACCCGCAGTCGATCGATGCGTTCACGGGCACCACGGGCCTGCCGCTGCCGTCGACCGACGTGAAGCTGCTCGACGATCAGGATCGCGAGGTGGCGATCGGCGAAGCGGGCGAGATCTGCGTGCAGGGGCCACAGGTGATGAGCGGCTACTGGCAGAAGCCGGAAGCGAATGCGGCCGCGTTCACGGCGGACGGCTATTTCCGCACCGGCGACGTCGGCGTGTTCGACGCAGCCGGGTTCCTGCGGATCGTCGACCGCAAGAAGGACATGATCATCGTGTCGGGCTTCAACGTGTACCCGAACGAGGTGGAAGCCGTCGCGACCGCGCTGCCGGGCGTCGCCGAATGCGCATGTATCGGCGTGCCGGACGAACGTACGGGCGAGGCCGTCAAGCTGTTCGTGGTGCCGGCGCCGGACGCGGACGTGACGGAGGAGCAACTCGTCGCGCATTGCCGCGCGAGCCTCGCGGCCTACAAGGTGCCGAAGCTCGTCCGTTTCGTCGACCGGCTGCCGAAGTCGACCGTCGGCAAGATCCTGCGCCGGGAACTCAGCCGCACCGACTGATGGCGCCGAAGTGCCGCGCTGCCGCGGCTGCGCGGCCGGGCGCGCCGAAGGTCTCGCACGGGCCGCTCAAGTACAATGCGAGCGGTTCGATCGACGGGGACGCGATGACCGGCTCAGATCCACTTTCCGCCCGGCCCGGGCGTGCGCTGCCGTCGCCGAGCGCGACGGTGCCGATCTCGCTCGTCAACGGCTTCCTGGCAAGCGCGGGCGCGCAGCGCGACGTGGTCGAACGTTACCTGCGCGGGGCCGGCATCCCGATCGAGCTGCTCGGCGAACCGCATGCGCGCGTGACGGAGGAGCAGTTCTCGACGCTGTACCGCACGCTCGCGATCGACCTCGACGACGAGATGCCCGGCATCTTCTCGCGCCCGCTGCGCGGCGGCACGCTGAAGTACCTGTGCCTGAGCCTGCTCGATGCGCGCAACCTCGAAACGGCGCTGCATCGTTTCGGCCAGTTCTTCCATATCCTGCTCGACGACTTCTTCGTCGAATCGAAGCGCGACGGTCTCGTCGCGCAGGTGCTGCTGCGCCCGAACGAGGCCGTCGGCCCGATCGGCGCGCTCGGCCAGGAGCTGATGCTCAAGCTCGTGCACGGCGTGTGCTCCTGGCTGATCGGGCAGAAGATCCCGCTGCTGCAGATCGAGTTCGCGTGCCCGCGGCCGCGTCATGCGGTCGAGCACCTGTACTTCTTCACCGGCTCCGTGCAGTTCGACCGCGAGCGCACGCTGATGCGCTTCAGCGCGGACTACCTCGACGCACCGATCCGGCAGAGCAAGCGCAACCTGCGCAAGTTCCTCGCGCGCGCGCCCGGCGACTGGATCTTCGAATCGTTCAGCGAACAGCTCGTGTGCCATCGCGTGCGGCAGTACCTGTCGGCGGCGCTGCCCGACCTGCCCGCGATCGACCAGGCGGCCGAGCACTTGCATTGCTCGGTGCGCACGCTGAGCCGCCACCTGGCCGCCGAAGGGACGACGTTCCAGGTGCTGAAGGACGAACTGCGTCGCGACATCGCGATCCAGCGCCTGACCGATACGCCCGACACGATCGCGGCGATCGGCGCCGACATCGGCTTCGACGATCCGAGCGCGTTTCACCGCGCGTTCCGGCACTGGACGGGGAGCACGCCGGGGACTTACCGGCGGCAGGCGTAGCATGTTGTTTCAAGCCGGCTCCCATAACCGGCTCCCTTCGTTCGTTCCCATGGACGGCTCCCGTCGGAGAATCCCATAACCGTCTCCCGATATCGCTGCCGGCATCTCCCCGCCGCCCCGGCCGGCACGTCGGTTGCTCGCCGTTTTCGTCCAAACCGGCTCCGCTCGAATCCATGTCCGGCGGGCCATTTCCGGTCGGGCCCCCGGATCCCGTGGCCGATTTTGTCACTATGTGGGCCGGATATGACACTGGAAATCGGCGATCGCCGCATTAGGATGGATCATCACGTCGCCTGGGTCCGGCTCTGGCCGGTTTTGCCTCATCGGGCCCTATGGCGCGCCTCATTCACCGCCTGATTGGAACATCGACCATGAGCTATAACGCCCCCGTCAAGGACATGCTGTTCGTGCTGAAGGAACTCGCGGGCATCGACGCCGTCGCGCAGTTGCCGGGCTTCGAGGATGCCGGCTACGACACGGCGCAGGCCGTGCTCGACGAGTCCGCGAAATTCTGCGGCGAGGTGCTGGCGCCGCTGAACGTCGAAGGCGACCGCAACCCGAGCAGCTGGAAGGACGGCGTCGTGACCGCGACGCCGGGCTTCGGCGAAGCGTTCCGCCAGTTCGTCGAAGGCGGCTGGCAGGGTCTGCAGCATCCGACCGAGTACGACGGCCAGGGGCTGCCGAAGCTGATCGCGACGCCGTGCATCGAGATGCTGAACGCAGCGAACCTGTCGTTCGCGCTGTGTCCGTTGTTGACCGACGGCGCGATCGAGGCGCTGCTGACGGCCGGCACCGACGAGCAGAAGCAGCGCTACGTGCCGAAGCTGATTTCGGGCGAATGGACCGGCACGATGAACCTGACCGAGCCGCAGGCGGGCTCCGATCTGGCGCTGGTGCGCTCGCGCGCCGAGCCGCAGGGCGACGGCACGTACAAGGTGTTCGGCACGAAGATCTTCATCACGTGGGGCGAGCACGACATGGCGGACAACATCGTCCACCTGGTGCTCGCGCGCACGCCGAATGCGCCGGAAGGCGTGAAGGGCATCTCGCTGTTCATCGTGCCGAAATTCATGGTCAACGCGGACGGCTCGCTGGGCGCGCGCAACGACGTGCACTGCGTGTCGATCGAGCACAAGCTCGGGATCAAGGCGAGCCCGACGGCGGTGCTGCAGTACGGCGACCACGGCGGCGCGATCGGCTACCTGATCGGCGAGGAGAACCGCGGCCTCGAATACATGTTCATCATGATGAACGCGGCGCGCTTCGGCGTCGGGATGCAGGGGATCGGCGTGGCCGACCGCGCATACCAGAAGGCGGCGGAATTCGCGAAGGAGCGCGTGCAGAGCCGCCCGGTCGACGGAACGGCGAAGCAGTCGGTGACGATCATCCATCACCCGGACGTGCGCCGGATGCTCGGCACGATGCGCGCGCTGACCGAAGGCGCGCGGGCGCTGGCGTATGTGGCGGCGGCGCACAGCGACATTGCCCACCGCCATTCGGACGAGGCGACGCGTGGCCGTCATCAGGCAATCTACGAGTATCTGGTGCCGGTCGTGAAGGGCTGGAGCACGGAGATGGTGAACGACGTGGCGAGCCTGGGCGTGCAGGTGCACGGCGGGATGGGCTTCATCGAGGAGACGGGCGCGGCGCAGTACTACCGCGATGCGCGGATCCTGGCGATCTACGAAGGCACGACGGCGATCCAGGCGAACGACCTGGTCGGGCGCAAGACGATGCGCGACGGCGGCGCGGTGGCGAAGGCGCTGATCGCGGAGATCGGCGACACGGTGGCGGCGCTGGGCAAGCTGGACGGCGCGGCAGCCGCGTCGATGAAGGCGCAGCTGGAGCAGGGCGCGCGTGCGCTGTCGTCGGTGGTGGATTACGTGGTGGCGAACGTGAAGCAGGACCCGAACGCGGTGTTCGCGGGCAGCGTGCCGTACCTGAAGCTGGCGGGCGTGGTGCTGTGCGGGTGGCAGATGGGTCGGGCGCTGGTGGCGGCGCAGGCAAAGCGCGCGAGCGACCCGGCATTCTTCGACGCGAAGATCGCGATCGCGCAATGCTACGCGGAGCACATTCTCGTGCAGGCAGGTGGCCTCGCGGCGTCGATCGTCGGCACGAAGGGCAACGAGAGCGTGCTCGCATTGACGGAAGACCAGTTCTGATCGTAATGGTCGGGACGCAGGAGGAGACAGGATTTTGACCACACAGGACTTGCTCGCGCAATACGGCCCGCGCGAATCGATGGAATACGACGTCGTGATCGTCGGCGGCGGCCCCGCGGGGCTGTCTGCGGCGATCCGGCTCAAGCAGCTGGCCGCCGAGAAAGGCACCGAGATCGGCGTGTGCGTGCTCGAGAAGGGTTCCGAGATCGGCGCGCACATCCTGTCGGGCGCGGTGATGGATCCGCGCGCGATCACCGAACTGTTCCCCGACTGGAAGGAACGCGGCGCCCCGCTCGATGTCGAGGTGACGGAAGACCGCTTCCTGTTCCTGTCCGAGAAAAGCGCGGTCACGACGCCGAACTGGGCGCTGCCCGAGAACTTCAAGAACCACGGCAACTACGTGATCTCGCTGGGCAACGTCACGCGCTGGCTGGGCACGCAGGCGGAAGCCTTGGGCGTCGAGATCTTCCCGGGCTTCCCGGCCGCCGAGATCCTGTACAACGACGACGGCTCGGTAAAGGGCGTCGCGACCGGCAACATGGGCGTGGGCAAGGACGGCGAGCCGACCGAGAACTTCCAGCTCGGCATGGAACTGCACGCGAAATACACGCTGTTCGCCGAAGGCTGCCGCGGCCATCTGGGCCGCCAGCTGATCTCGACGTTCAAGCTCGACGCGAACGCGGATCCGCAGGCGTACGGGATCGGCATCAAGGAACTGTGGGAAATCGATCCCGCGAAGCACAAGCCGGGCCTGGTGATCCACACGGCCGGCTGGCCGCTGAAGTCGGATACCTACGGCGGCTCGTTCCTGTATCACATGGACAACAACCAGGTGATGGTCGGCTTCGTGGTGGGCCTCGGCTACACGAACCCGTACCTGTCGCCGTTCGAGGAATTCCAGCGCTACAAGACGCACCCGTCGATCCGCGCATTCCTCGAAGGTGGCAAGCGCGTGTCGTACGGCGCACGCGCGATCACCGCGGGCGGGCTGCTGTCGCTGCCGAAGACGGTGTTCCCGGGCGGCGCGCTGATCGGCGACGATGCGGGCTTCCTGAACGCGTCGCGGATCAAGGGCAGCCACGCGGCAATCAAGACCGGCATGCTGGCCGCGGACGCCGCGTTCGACGCGGTGCAGGCCGGCCGCCAGTCGGACGAACTCAACGCGTATCCGGACGCGTTCAAGCAGTCGTGGCTGTACACGGAGCTGTACCGCGCGCGCAACTTCAAGCAGTGGATGGCCAAGGGGCTGTACCTGGGCACGCTGATGGTCGGGCTCGAGCAGAAGGTGATGGGCGGCAACATGCCGTGGACGCTGCATCACAAGCACGCGGACCACGAGATGCTGAAGCCGGCGTCGCAGTGCGAGCCGATCGTGTACCCGAAGCCGGACGGCAAGCTGACGTTCGACCGGCTGTCGTCGGTGTTCGTGTCGAACACGAACCACGAGGAGAACCAGCCGGCGCACCTGACGCTGAAGGATGCGAACGTGCCGGTGAACGTGAACCTGCACACGTACGCGGGGCCGGAGGCCCGCTTCTGCCCGGCGGCGGTGTACGAGTTCGTGAAGAACGACGACGGCAGCGACCGGCTGGTGATCAACGCGCAGAACTGCGTGCACTGCAAGACCTGCGACATCAAGGACCCGACGCAGAACATCGTGTGGGTCACGCCGGAAGGCGGTGGCGGGCCGAATTACCCGAACATGTAACGCAAACGCATCCCTGCGCCTGCGGGCGCGAACGAACCGGAGTGAGACGATGAGCAATGCAGCGAAGGAAGTCGTGGTGGTGAGCGGTGTCCGTACCGCGATCGGTGATTTCGGCGGCAGCCTGAAGGATTTCTCGCCGACCGACCTTGGTGCGAAGGTCGTGCGCGAAGTGCTGGCGCGTGCGAACGTGCCGGGCGACGCGGTCGGGCATGTCGTGTTCGGTCACGTCGTGAACACCGAGCCGAAGGACATGTATCTCGCGCGCGTCGCCGCGATCGACGGCGGCGTCGCGCAGCACGCGCCGGCGCTGACCGTGAACCGCCTGTGCGGCTCGGGCCTGCAGGCGATCGTGTCGGCCGCGCAGACGATCATGCTCGGCGATGCCGACGTCGCGATCGGCGGCGGGTCGGAGAACATGAGCCGCGCGCCCTACACCGTGCCGGCCGCGCGCTTCGGCCAGCGCATGGGCGACGGCAAGCTCGTCGACATGATGCTCGGCGCGCTGCACGACCCGTTCCAGACGATCCACATGGGCGTGACGGCCGAGAACGTCGCACGCAAGTACGGGATCTCGCGCGATGCGCAGGATGCGCTCGCACTCGAATCGCATCGTCGCGCGGCGCGCGCGATCGCGGAAGGGCGCTTCAAGGACCAGATCCTGCCGGTCTCGATCCGCACGAAGAAGGGCGAGGTCGCGTTCGACAGCGACGAACACGTGCGCCACGACGCGAGCCTGGACGACTTCTCGAAGCTTCGGCCGGTGTTCGTGAAGGAGAACGGCACGGTGACGGCCGGCAACGCGTCGGGCATCAACGATGCGGCAGCCGCCGTGCTGATGATGAGCGCGGACGCCGCGCGCGCGCAGGGCGTGAAACCGCTCGCACGCCTCGTCGCGTATGCGCACGCGGGTGTCGATCCGGCCTACATGGGCATCGGCCCGGTGCCGGCCACGCAGAAGGCGCTCGAACGCGCGGGCCTGAAGATCACCGATCTCGACGTGATCGAGGCGAACGAGGCGTTCGCCGCGCAGGCCTGCGCGGTCACGCAGGAGCTCGGCCTCGATCCCGCGAAGGTCAACCCGAACGGGTCGGGCATCTCGCTCGGTCACCCGATCGGTGCGACCGGCGCGCTGATCACGGTCAAGGCGCTGTACGAGCTGAAGCGCATCGGCGGGCGTTACGCGCTCGTGACGATGTGTATCGGCGGCGGCCAGGGGATTGCCGCGATTTTCGAGAACATCTGATAATCGAACGCTCAGCACCCGAACACACAGGAAATTTCATGGCCATCGAAATCGTCGGCGTCGTGGGCGCCGGAACCATGGGCAACGGCATTGCGCAGACCGCCGCCGTTGCGGGACTCAACGTCGTGATGATCGACGTCAGCGACGCCGCGCTCGACAAGGGCATCGCGACGCTGAAAGGCAGCCTCGAGCGGCTCGTGTCGAAGGACAAGCTCGACGCGGCGACGCGCGACGCGGCGCTGGCGCGCATCACGACGTCGACCGACTACGCGAAGCTCGCGTCGGCCGACATCGTGATCGAAGCCGCGACCGAGAACGTCGAGCTGAAGGGCCGCATCCTGAAGCAGATCGAGGCCGTCGCGCGGCCCGACGCGATCATCGCGACCAACACGTCGTCGATCTCGATCACCGCGCTCGCGGCGCCGCTCGCTGATCCGTCGCGCTTCGTCGGCATGCACTTCTTCAACCCGGTGCCGCTGATGCCGCTCGTCGAGATCATCCGCGGGCTGCAGACGAGCGACGCGACCGCGTCGGCCGTGCGTGCGCTGACCGAGCGCTTCGACAAGTCGCCGATCGGCGTGCGCAATTCGCCGGGCTTCGTCGTGAACCGGATCCTCGTGCCGATGATCAACGAGGCGTTCTTCGTGCTGGCCGAAGGCATTGCGTCGGCCGAGGAGATCGACGCGGGGATGAAGCTCGGCGCGAACCACCCGATCGGGCCGCTCGCGCTGGCCGACCTCGTCGGCCTCGATGTGTGCCTCGCGGTGATGGATGTGTTCGCGAAGGACTTCGGCGATCCGAAGTATCGTGCGTGCCCGCTGCTGCGCGAGATGGTGACGGCGGGAAGGCTCGGGCGGAAGACGGGGCGCGGGGTGTACGACTACGCCTGATCCATCGGGGGAGATGAACTGACCGTCAATTCGGGCCGGCGCGCGGGATCGTGTGCCGGCTCGTGTACTGCTTCCCCGTCTCCTGCGTAGCTCATTGCATATCTTCATATGCCGCAACGCGACTGTTGCGCATTCGCGGGTTCCCGTGCCTCTTTCCCCCATATCGAGTGCTGAAGCGGCTCTTCGATATTGGCGGTTTCATTTGATTATCAACGGTCGTTCCATGGAAAGCGACGGGCCGATATGCCCGAATCGGGCCGCCGGCTCGGATCCCATAACCCCTGTTTCGATGTGAATGGCGACAAAAATTGTCGCTTGTTTCCCGGGAGTGCTTTATCCGGCCAGTGACGTCGATCTGTCTACGATCATTATTTGAACATCCCCGGGCGCGAGGCCTCTGGGCGGTCGATGGGTTGTGCTTGACAGCGCGGGCGATGCGGCGCAATGCCGGGCTGTATTGCAGGATTCGGAAAAATGCGGCGAATCATAAAAACCAGCTGTCGAAAATAAATTATTTAATAAGAAAAGCAAGCACTGAAAGCAATGTGTAATTAACGTCGTGAATGCCGATTTTATTGTATGACAATTGTTGACTGTCTTTCGGTGTTGGCTGTGCGAACATCTGCTGAAAATACCGAGCGAGACCAACCATGCGCCGCGCCATGCGCGATATTGAGATTCGGCACGTTCAACGGGGAACGGCCAAGCACGCGATTATTTTCGATCAAGCTTCGCTGACAAGCGAAGGGCACTCGCTTTGGGTCAAAGCAGTTGCATGGATCTTGACGGTCGTGATGTATTTCAGTCCGGCCGTGTTTCTCGCGGATCAAACCGCGCATGCCTCGCCGATCGTCGATCCGCGTGCACCCATCCCATTCCAGCCGTCCGTCACTCAGACGAGCACGGGTGTGCCTGCGATCAACATCCCCGGCGCCAACGCAAATGGAATCAGCGTTGGGCAGTACCAATCGTTCGATATCGATTCGCGCGGCGTCGTGCTCAATAACAGCACTGTGGCCGGCACGCCGCTGCTCGGCGGTACGCTCGGCGCCAACCCGAACCTGAACGGCCGGCCGGCGACGACCATCATCAACCAGGTCACGTCCAACAATATCGCGACGTTGAACGGGCCGCTCGAGGTGTTCGGTGCGCCGGCTGCGGTTATCGTAGCGGCGCCAGGCGGAATCTCCGTAAACGGCATGGCGCTGACAAACGTACCCGGTCTCACGCTGACGACGGGTACTCCGCAGTTTCTTACTGGCGTCGGCGGTACGGGGACCGATTTCGCGCACGCCGGTGCGGTGGCGTTCGACGTTCGCTCAGGCAACATCTCGATCGACGGTCCAGCAGGGGTAAATGGGCCCGGCGCCGGTATCGAAGGCACGGTCGGGAATATCGATCTCATCGGCCAAAGCGTCAGCATCAACGCACCGTTGCGCGCGGATCAGCGCGTCAACGTGGTAACGGGCAACCAGCTCGTCACGCCGACGTCCGGCGCGAGCGGCATCGCTTACGGTACATCCGCCAACGGCGCGACGAACACCGCCGCCGCGATCGGCAAGGCGATTGCCGTGGATGCGAACCAGTATGGTTCGGTGACGAGCGGCACGGTCTATATCGTGTCGACCGCGGCCGGCATGGGCGTGAATACGCAAGGTCCGCTGTCGGCTACGGCGGGCAACGTGGTCGTCAATGCGAACGGCGACGTGTCGGTCGGTCAAACGTTTGCCAATCAGAACGTCACCCTGACCAGCGCGGGCAATACGACGATCAGCGGTACCGGGCTCGCGAACCAGAACTACACGGTCAATGCGAACGGCGATATCAATGCACCGGGCTCAGTGTCGGCCGGGCAGAACGTCGCGATGACCGCGGGCGGCAATCTGAGTGCCGCATCTGTCGCGGCAAACGGCGCGGCGAATTTGACGGCCGGCCAGTCAATGTCGATCGGTTCGCTCTCGGCGCATGACGTTGCGTTGCAGGCGACGAACGGTAACCTGACTGTCGGTGGCCTGAGTGCACCGGGGACGATTTCGGCAAAGGCTGGACAAGACTTAACCGTCAACGGTGCTGTACAAGGTGGCAGCACGGTCGCCCTGACTGGCGGGCGAAATGCGACCGTCAATGGTTCTGTATCGGGCGTCGACAACACGTCGATTACTGCTTCGACGGGTTCGGCGCAAATCAATGGCGACGCAGTCAGCAACGCGGCGCTGTCGATCGCGGCCGGCCAGAGCGCAACAGTGAGCGGTACGGCGTCTGCGCAAGGGCCGCTCACGATCACGGCAACAGCAGGTGACGCGACCATTTCAGGGACCGCTGTGACGCCCGGCGTCCTGACGGTGCAATCCGGCGGCACGACCACGCTCGGTGGCCAGACGCAGGCGGCAACGGCGAACGTGTCCGGCGGCAGCGTGGCGGTCAATGGGGCGCTGACGACGACGGGCGACACAACGCTCGCGGCCACCAACGGCAACCTGACGGGCGCCGGTGCGATTGGTACGACGCAAGGCAATGTCAATCTGTCGGCGAGCCAAAACATTGCGTATAGCGGTGGCGTGCAAAGTGGCGGCGCGGTGACGGCCACGGCCGGTCAGGATGCGACGCTCGCGAACGTCTCTGCGCCGGGTGCGATTGCGATTACCGTTGGCCGCGACGCGACTGAAACAGGCAATCTGGCCGGCGGTAGCAGTGTGCAGATGACGGCCGGGCGGAATGCTACGGTCACCGGTTCGGTTGCGTCGGTCGGTGACGCGTCGATCAAGGCGCAATCCGGTTCTGCGACTGTGAATGGAAACGCGCAGTCGAACGGCGCGCTGACGATTTTGGCCGGCCAGAACACAGCGATCGGCGGTACCGCGCAGGCGCAGGGGCCGGTGTCGATCACGGCGCAAGGCGGCGCGATTTCGGGCCAGGGCAACGTCATGTCATCGCAGGGCGCCGTTAACTTGAATGCCGGGCAAGCGATTGATCTGAATGGCGCCGTGCAAAGTGGCAGCACGATCGACGCTGCGGCTGGCACGAATGCCAGTTTCGGTGGGACGGTGAGCGCGCCTGGCGCGGTCACGATTCACGCGGGGCAGAACTCGACCTTGGGCGGCAACGTCACGAGCGGCGGTAACCTGAGCGTGACCTCGGGCGGTAGCACGCAGGTGAACGGCGGCGCGGCGTCGGTCGGCAACATGACGCTCGCGGCGAATGGTGGAACCCTGAGCACGACTGGCAACGTTTCGTCGATGGGCGCCTTGAGCGCGACGGGGCAGCAGGGTGTGAGCCTGGGTGGTACCGTCTACGGTGGTGGCGATACGTTGATCGGATCGAGTGCAGGCGGCGTCTCGGTCGCTGGTACGGTTTCGACACCCGGCGCGCTGAACATCAATGCCGGACAGGACGCGACCGTTGCCGGCACCGTGCAGAGCGGCCAGAGCACAACGATTTCGGCGGGTCGCGATGCGAATCTGAAGGGCGGTCTGTCGGTCAGCAATGCCGGTAACGCGAGTGTGACGGCAGGCCGAGACGTGAACGGCACGGGTTCGATCAGCGTCGCGAACGATACGACACTGAAGGCCGGTAACAACATCAATGTCTCAGGGGACATTCAGACCGGCAACAACCTGTCGGCGACGGCGAGCAACAAACTGTCGGTCGGTGCGACGACTGCTGTAGGTGCCAGCACGCTGACCGCGACGAACGGCAGCGCGACGCTGACGGGTGATGCATTGTCGGGCGGGGCGACGACGATCGCGGCCGGTACGGACGTCAATACCCAAGGCAGCGTCAAGAGTCTTGGCGATCTGAGCATCAGCGCAAAGTCCGGCAACCTGACCGCGAACGGTTCGGTATCCACAGCGGGTAACGCGACCCTGAACGCAGGGCAGAACCTGACGCTGAACGGTCAGACCACGGCGTCGAAGGACGCGACGCTGGTCGGAAACAACATCACGACGCAGGGCGTGGCGGTGGGCGGAAATCTGACGGCCACGGCAACGAACAACCTCGATACCTCTGCCGGCCAGCTCAACGCACAGTTCGACGCGAGCGCGCCTGCGCTGTCGGTGAATGGCAATGCCACACTGAAAGGGACGAATGTCACGACCGCGAACGCAGTAGTCGGTGGCACGACGCAAATCACGGCATCGCAGAACCTGACCACGGGCGGCACCGCAGCGTTCAAGGGCGATGCGAGCTTGAGCGGCAACTCGATTTCGAACGTCGGCACGCAGATGGCTGGCGGCAATCTGAACGTCTCGGGTTTCAACGTCACGAACACGGGGAGCCTGTCGTCGCTGCAAACCGCAGCCGTCAACGCGACGAATCTGAACAACAGCGGTTCGATCTACGGCCCGGCCGCGAATATCAACGTCAGCAACGCGACGACCAATTCCGGTTCGTTGCTCGCGACGAACGCGCTGAACCTGACAACCGGCAGCTTGAGCAACTCCGGGCTGATCTTCGCCGGCGATGTCCAAAACCCAACGACCGCGACTGGCAACACCACGGTCACGGTCACTGGCGGTAACGGCTCTTTCAACAATGCAAACGGCAAAATTCTCGCGCAGAACATCGCGACGCTGAATCTGCCGAACCAGACGCTCGATCCGTCGGCTGGGGCCTTGGGGACGATCGACGGTACCAACGGCGTCAATCTTTCTGCGTTGTCGGTGAACAACTCGGGTACTTGGACGCTCCCGGCAAGGGCCGTGACAGTCACGGCCGCGCAAGGCATCACGAACGCAGGAACGATCAATCAAGGCACCGGTTCGCTGACGCTGAACAGCGCCGTTGGCAACACCGGCACGATCAACGGTAACGACCTGACGATCAATGGCTCCCTCGCCAACCAGTCGAGCGGCACGGTGGTAGCCAATGCCCTGACGTTGAACGGATCGGGAACGAATACCGGCACGGTGCAGGCGAACAACACGCTATCGATTTCGGGGACCAGCTACGACAATTCGAACGGTACGACCCAGGTCGGCACGAGCAATGGGCCGGCCGGCAGCGGCAATGCGACCATCACGTTATCGGGCGATCTCGGCAATGCCGGTGGGCATTTGACGGCCACGAACGACCTGTCGATCACGGCCAACAACGTCAACAACGCAGCGATATCGTCGAGCGCGGCCAGCACGACAACAACGAGGGTGGTGGATAACCCCGGTCTGTTGTGGTCGACCGTCATCGGAACGATCAATTACCAGTTCTTCTTCCCCGGCGCTGGCGATCACGTGCCGATGGAAAACATTCCGCTCACGCAGCAGGCAACGCTGGGCGATTTATTGTCTCCGGTCGGCGTGGCGATCACGCAAGCGCCGATCGCATCGACCGGCACGTTCACGATGGTGCAAGTGCCGGGAAGCGCATCGCAGGGACAACCTCCGTTGGGGAGTCTTGGCGCGGCCTACTGGTATGTGCAGTCCGCGAACGTACCGAATGCCGGTATCAGTCAGACCTTTACGTTGCCGACCGTGACCGAAACCACGACGACGGCGGGTGCCGTTTCCGGGCCGCCGTCGGTGATCGCGGCTGGCCACAATCTTTCGCTGAATGCTCAGACCCTTAATAATCAGGGCGGTACTGTCAGCGCTGGAAATGACGCGTCGCTGAACGTCCAGACGTTGAACAATGAGGCCCGTTCCTATACGTCGACGGTGACGGATACGGTCGACGCGACCGGGCTGAATACGTTGTTGTCGGGCTTGGCCGCGTTGAGCGGGGCATCAGCTAGTGGATTCCTGGGGCAAGGCGGCACGCCGATCGCGGTCTATCAAAGTGTTAACACGCATCCGGGAGAAATGGGGGGCGGTATTTATGGTACGGGGATTCATGCGTGCGATCTGAACAGCCATTGCTCGTACAACATCGGCATGCCGACGACGTTCACGATCAATGCGCCGTCGACGGTCACGATTCCGTCCGTGTCGCAGAGTACGACCGTGCAGGGCACTGCCGGTCAAGTGCTTGCAGGACATAACCTCAATGTGTCCGGCGGCAATCTGACCAACACCGGCACGCTCGCGGCTGGCAACGACGTCACGATTCAAGCGGCGAGCTTCACGAATCAGGGATCGAATGTCGGCTCGAAGTCGGTGACGGCCGGTTGTGCATCGGGCGTCTCGAATGCGGGTTGCACGTCGCTGCATACGACCAATCCGAACTCGGAGTTGTATAGCTATCAGCAGGCCAATAGCAACGTTACCGCGGGCCACGACATCGTCATCGCTGCCAATCAGGTCAGCAATACGTACGGAAATTTGGTTGCGAAGAACGATGTCGTCATCGGCGGCGCTGGCACGACCGCGACGAACCCGACGCAAGCCGCCAGCGTCACGAACACCTCGGCCGCGATCGAGGCGGGCAACAACGTGCAAATCAACGCGGCGAGCGTGACGAACACGATCGCCGCACCGGTCACGGTTCACCAGAACTACGGGTCGGCATCGCCCTACACCGGTTGCGGACAGAATTGCGAAGCGTATGTCGAGGTGCAGTCGGCCAGGCCGTCGACGATCACGGCCAACAACAATCTGTCGATCACGACGAGCGTGTTCAGCAACACCGGGAGTCTCGTCACGGCATTGAATACCGCGACGATTAATGCGACCCAAAGCGCATCGAGCGATAACCAGTACCTGCATGCGTACTGGACCGGCAATCCGCTCGGCACGCGGACGTGGGGTTGTCTGGGCATGGCGTCGACCTGTCAAAACCTGTATGGCGGTGCGTTCAACGCCGGAGACGCACAAGCCACTTCAGGCCTGCCGTCAAACGTCGGGCTGCCGGACTTCGTGCCCGGCACGATTCAGGCGGGCAACCTGAGCGTGCATTCGCCGACGCTGAACAACACCGGTAACGTGATAGGTCAATCGATCACGCTGACGGGCTCGCAGCTGGTCAACGGGATCACGAACCCGAACGTATTTACGCCGCCTCCGGTCGTCTCGGGGCAGGTCATTTCGCTGGCTCCGCCGACGCTGCCGAGCTCCGTCGCGAATGCAGTGAACAATGCCGGGCTGGTCACCGACCAAAATGGGCGTCCGACGTCGGTCACGGGCACGACGGGCTTGCCGGCCAATACCCCTATCGGGACGCAGACGGTCGGCCAGCCGGTCGCACCGGTGGTTACGGTCACGACTCGTCCGGTGGGCGCATCGCTTGGCTCGGCGGCTACGCCAATCGCTGGTACGCCGCTCAGCACGACCGTCGAGACGGTGACGGGCGAGACGGTCACGGCAACATATTTGACGAACAATCCGGCGGCTCAGGTCGTGAATTCGATCTCGTCGGCGTCGTTGGTTGCTGCATTGCCGGCCAATCTGCGGCCG
The DNA here is from genome assembly GCF_001883705.2 of Burkholderia catarinensis. GTDB lineage: Bacteria > Pseudomonadota > Gammaproteobacteria > Burkholderiales > Burkholderiaceae > Burkholderia > Burkholderia catarinensis. The sequence continues at coordinate 31,420 of NZ_MDEQ02000020.1, read as the reverse complement.
AGCACTGTCCCGTTCTACTACGATCCGTATACCGAGAATCAGCAGATCGAGCAGGCTGCGTTGCAGGCAACCGGCAAGAGCAGCTTTTACAGCACGACGAGTGCGACTGACAGCACGGGCCAGGCGTCGATCAACAATCAGGACAAGACGGCGCTGTACGGCGCAGCGCTCGAATATGCGGAGAAAAACAATGTGTCGCTCGGCACGAAGCTGAGCGATGCGCAGCTCGCGCAGATCAACTCGCCGATGCTCTGGTATGTCGAGCAGTCCGTGCCGGAGCCGGGATGCAGCACGACCGGCGGCGCAGCCTGCCCGATGGTGCAGGCGTTGATGCCCGAGGTGCTGCTGCCGAAGAACTTTGCGGTGGTGAACGCTGATGGCGAAATCACGGGCACCAACGTCACGCTCAACTACGCCAACAGCATCCTGAACACCGGCACTGTCACGGCGCAGAACCTGACGGTCAACACGAATTCGCTGACCAACGAACAACGCTCGACGGATGTCGGGACGATTTATCAGAAAGGTCCGGAGGGCGTGACGCTGGAGACCACGGGCACCGTGGCGCAGCAAGGCGGCTTCATGTCCGCCGCCAACTACGATCTTCAAGTACAAAGCCTGAATCAGATCGGCGGAGCGCTCCAGAAAATCGGCGCGGACGGTGCCGTCGACACGGCTGGTACCCAAGCGATGCTGGCGAATCTGAAGGGGCAGCTCGGCGGCAACTTCACGCAACAGACCGTCACCGACCATCTCGATACCAAGGTTCTCGACGCCGACGCGTGGTACGACCAGCTCTTCATGACGGCAGTCATTACCGGCCTCTCGATCATGTCAGGGGTGGCGGCATCGGCGGCCGTTGGCGCGCTGGCTTCGGCAAGCGCGGGGACGACCTTTGCAGCGGCCGTGCCCGCGACTACGACGACGGCGGCGATTGGCGCGGGCACGGCGAACCTTGCCTTGTCGGCCGGGTTCGCCGGCATGATGAATAGCACGATGAGCCAACTGAATTCCGGCGGCTCGTTCAGTGTTGGGAAGATGCTGGAGACTGGCGGTGTCGCAGGACTGACGGCGGGACTGACGAACGGCATCACGTTCGATAACGGTAGCCTTGGCTGGTCGTGGAATGCCTCGCAGAACAGCCTGGCCGCGCTGGCGGGTGTGCAGTCGGTAGGAAATACGCTGGTGCCGCAGGCTGGTGCCGCATCGGGTTCGCTCCCGACGGCGATTGGTGCACTTGCAGCCGAGTCGGTGCTCCAGGCGACGGTTCAGACGACATTGCGAGGTGGCAGCTTCCTGACGAACCTGCGCGATAGCGCGGCGACGAACGCGGCGGCGTCGATTGCCTACACGATCGGCAATCTGAACCAAGACGGCACACTGACCGGTGCGGCGTATGTGGCGGCTCATGCAGCGCTTGGCTGTGCTGCAGGTGCGGCAACGGGGCAAGGGTGCGGCGGTGGTGCGATTGGTGGGGCTGTGTCGGCGATGACGGCGAATGCGATCGCGACTGCGGTAACCGGCGGGCAGGGCATCACCGACCAAGGGCAGCTTGCGGCGATTGTGACGGCGACGTCGCTACTTGGTGGCGCGGCGGCTGGCTTGCTGGGTCAGAACGCGCTGGCTGCGATGACGGCGGCTCAAAATGAGACGCAGAACAACACGTGTGCAGCGGGACATAACTGCGGTACGTTGAAAAGCGCAGCCGCAGATACAGGACGTGCTGTATGGAACACGGCAGTCGGAGCGGTTGAGGCAATTCCGAATCTGATCGGGAACGGCGTTTTGCCGGGTTACCCTGGCTACGTGCCGTTCCTGAGTGGTGCGATGCTTCCTTATGATGATCCAGACTATGGGAGTCTGGTGTCGCTGGTGGGAACGGTTGGGGCTGCGTCGCTGCTTGGAGGTTCGAGAGTAAGCAGTGCAACGGCGGATGGTACGGTGCCGGCGGCTGGTAGTATCAGGAATGTCAATCCAACCGGCGGTGACATGAACTGCGTCAACTGCGCAATAGCGACCGATGCTACGTTGCGCGGTAATCCAGCGAGTGCGCTGCCTGGTAGTCCGACGAGCATCCTTGTTCTTCAGAAGCAGTTCGGGAGTAGGTTCGCGCCGGCGACGACGAGCAGCATTGAGCAGTCGTTGCTTCAACAAGGCAATGGTGCGACTGGGATTGTGTACGGCTTTCCGCCTGCCGGATCAGATGTGGGGCACGTATTCAATGTTGTCAATCAGAATGGCACTATTAGATATCTCGATGGACAAACGGGTACTGTTGCAAACCCAGCAGGCTTTCCGAATTTGCTGTTTATGCCCGTGAAACCAATTGGTGCGAAATGACTGAAATTTCTCTAGCGGCCGCAATTGAGATTGCAGAGAGCTATCTCAACGAGTCAGTTCGTACCCCACATAATTCTATTGAAGATGATCGATGGGTCGTGTCGACGGAAAAAATCGTGGACTGCGGTGAATACTGGCTCTTCCATTATCAATCAGCCTTGTACTTGAGTACTGGTGACCCAGCTTATCTACTTGCGGGGAATATTCCTCTTAGAGTTTCCAAGGCGGGAGTGGTGTTGGGATTTGGTAAGCGCGAGTGAACATGTTCTTGATGCAAGAAATTGCATCGCGCAGTATTACTTAAGTGACAATTGACGGGTGGCTAAAGCGGCTGATGTTTGGAGTTCTGACATCAGGGGGCGGATTGCTTGCGCAGAGTGATAGTTAAAAATAGAAATGATTTCAGATGCGTTTGAAATTTACAGGATATTTAACCCGCTGTTTCAGATAGGATTCACGATCTTTATAAACCAAAGATCGCGCTTGTGCGGGGGGCTGGTTTTCCGAATTATTGTGCTTGTGTGGTCGGTATGGTTCGTCACGATTAATGGTGTTTAATATGATAAAAATTAATCGAAGTGCAGTGATTTGTTGTGCGCTCTTTCTGAGCGCATGCGCGTCTAAACCTCCAGTCGACTTCGATGTACAGAAAATGTCATCGATCAAGACGATTGCGGTCAATGTACCGAAGCCAACCACGTATTTTGCGGTCACCGCTGGCGGGCCAATAATCGTTCCGATTCCCGGCGTAGGACTGCTGGCTGCTGCTGTTGGCGGAGCAATAGCTGGCGGAACGGCAGCGGTATCGACCCGTACCAACAAGGATTTTGACAGCGTCGTCAAGAGTGAGCTTGGCGATACCGGGCTGAACCGCAAGTTCATTGACGCACTTGAGGCCGAACTGCGAGCACAAGGCTATCAGGTGAAGGAAGTCGAACTTGGGCAGGCTGGTTTGCCGCAAATTGCGGGCGATTGGTTCCACCCGGTTTTGAAAGGGGGCGCTTATACCGGTGCGGATGCAATCATGATTGCGCCAGTCATTACGGGATATGGTGCGAACGGGTTGGGTTGGCCATATGTTCGGTCGGTGAGCAGTCAAATTCGCATTTTTTTGGCTGGTACGTTCGACCCTATTTTCTCACAGAATATTTTCCTCCCGCCTCCCGCTTATATAAGCCCGAAATCCAGCAGGGGCGGCAGTAAAAATGCGGATCTGAATTCCAGCCAGGATGCCAAGGAATCGATCCCGTATACCTACCCGTTTTACGCTGATCTTCTGAAAGATTTGCCTCATGCAATTCAGGGGATTGACGAGGCGCTCATGGGCTTTGTGCCACAGTTTCACGCTGCGTTGCTGGCAGGGAAGGGCGTGTCTCAATCAACGAGTGTCAGTCAAAAATAACCCGTCGCGGGAACGACATGATGAAAATCGATGACATCGAGCGACTCACGCGCATCCAGCATCTTTTAGCATTGCTAGTGATGTCGTGTCCGGCCTGGCAGGGTGCTGCGCACGCCGCGACCATCGTTCCTGATGGCGGTACCGCGACATCCGTTTCGGTAGGCGCAAACGGCCGCCAAACCGTCAACGTCGCCCCCGCCATCGGCGGCGTGTCGAACAACACCTACTCGTCCTTCAACGTCTCGAAAGCCGGTGCCGACCTCAACAACGTCGGCATCAACGCGCGCACGATCGTCAACCAGGTCACGAGCACGAACCCGTCGCTGATCCAGGGCAACATCAACGTTCTCGGCCCGCGCGCGAATGTGATTCTGGCGAACCCGAACGGCATCACGGTAGATGGGGGGAGCTTCACGAACACGGGCCACGTCGTGTTGTCGACCGGCCAGGTCAGCTTCAACGATCTCACGATCGCACCGGGCGTTATCCAGCGCAACGTCTCGCTGACGACCAACCGAGGCGGTATCGCGATCGGCCCCGGCGGCCTGTCCGGCACGCTGGTCAACCTCGACCTGATCGCGAAGCAGCTCAGCATCAACGGCCCCGTCACCAACGATTTCACGAGTTCGACGAGCGGTATCCGCGCAATCGTTGGCGACAGCACCGCGAACTACGACACCAGCTTCTCGCCGTCCGACAACGGCCATGACTGGCTGATCGGCACGACGTCTCCCGGCACAAAAAGCAACGCCGTCGCGGTCGACATCACTGCAGCCGGCGGCCTTACCGCCGGTCGCGTCCAACTGATCGTCACCGACCAAGGCGCTGGTGTGCACAGCCTCGGCAAAGTCTATGCGAACGCCGGTGACGTCGTCGTCACGGCGAACGGCGACATCACGATCGCGGATGGTTCCGTGAAAGCGGAACGCGACGTCGCACTGACGACGCCCGGAACCGTTTCGCTGCAGGGCGCACAGGTCACCGCGGCGAACGATACAACCGTTCAGGCCGCCAACATCTCCCTGACCGACGACGCTACCGGCTCGACCACCCTGAGCGCGGGCAACACGGTTACGCTGACGAGCAGCGGTGCGATCGCCAGCACGGGCAGCCTGATTCAGGCGGGAGCGACGGCGAGCGACGGCACCACTACCGGTGGCGACGTGATCCTCAACGCCACCGGCGACATCACGAACCGGTCGAGCGCGAGCAACCTTGGGATTGTGTTTTCTGCAAACGGCCAGACGAAGCTGACCGCCGGCGGCAACATCATCAACGACAACGCCCGCATCCTGTCGAACGGCGCAGTGAGCCTCAACGCAGCCGGCGACGTGCAAAACACGATCGACCACACCAGCGGCACGAACGGAGGCCAGCCGACCGCCTACTCGGATCGCGGCGGCAGCTTCCTGTTCTTCACGCACACGACGAGCGGTTTCAACGTCGACTACGGCACCGTCAGCAACCCGGACCAGCTCGCCTATATCGCGGCCGTCCACGGTCCGGTGACGATCACGAGCCGCAACTTCACGAATACCGGCGGGATCGTCCAGTCGAACGACAGCGACGTCAACATCACCGCCCAGAACGCCTTCACCAACGCCGCCGTTTTCACCGGTCAGGCGAGCTATACGCGCAGCTGCTGGATCTTCTGCCACGCCGACGCGTCGAGCAACGTCACGCCATACGGCGGCACGATCCAGGCGGGCGGCAACATCGGCATCAAGGCCGGCACGGTCGCGCGCAACGTCGGCGGCAACGTCTTCGCGACCGGTGACATCAAGGTCGACGCCCCCGTGACCTACGCGCAGGGCGTGACCGGCTACTCGGCCATCAATCAGCACCGCGGCTTCAAGGCGTTCTTCGGCAGCACGTGGGCGCAGATCATTGCGATGGACATCGGCGGCGGGTTCACCGCGAACGGCAGCGTGACGCTGACCGGCGACGGCGTGATCGACGGCGGCTCGTTCAGCGGCGGGAAGGGCGTCACGGCGGCCGGTGGCATCACCACCGTGCGCGCGCCGTCGCGCACACCCGTCCAGATCGACCAGCATCTCGGCCTGACGACGTGGTGGTGGCGATAACGGATGACTTATCGAACAAAAAATCGACTCGGGCTGGCGGCCGTCGCCTTCCTTGCCTTCGTGATCGTCATCGCCGCCTCGAAGAGCGGCACGGCCGGCACGGCCGCATCAACGCTCGGGCACCTGCACGCACAACAACGATGAAAACACGCGTATTCCCCCGTCTGAAGCTGCCGCTGCTGGTCGCGAGCCTCGCTGCGCTCCATATGCCGGCGCATGCGCAAACCTCGCCCCCGGCCGGCCGTCCCGTGCAGGATCCGGCGCAACTGATCATCGAGCAGCAACGTGAACAGGCGCGCCAGCGCCAGCTCGAACAGCCGCCTGCATCGATCACGGTCGCGCCGACGACGGAGACGACGCTCGACGTTCCGCCGGACACGCCGGTCGATGCAATCAAGGAATCCGGGCCGACCTTCCCGGTCAACCGGATCGTGCTGCAAACGCCGGACGGCAAGCCGTTCGTTCCGCCCGGCGGCATTTCGAGCGCGAAGCTCGACGCCGTCGTCGTGCCGTTTGCGAATCACGATCTCGGCTCGCATCGCATCAACGTGATGCTCAAGCGGTTGACGGATGTGTTCGTCGAGGCCGGCTTCGCCACGACCCGCGCGTTGCTTGGCCCGCAGAATCTGGCGACGGGCACGCTGACGGTCACGATTCAGGTCGGCCGGATCGCCGGCTTCACGATCAACGGCGTGCCGATCCATCGACTGAAGCCGGGCGAGCGTTCGTCCGGCGGCGGCTGGTTCACGGACGCAGGCTACGAGAACGCGTTTCCGGCATCGCCCGGCGATCCGCTGCGCCTGTCGGACATCGACCAGGGCGTCGCGCAGATCAACCGCCTGCGCCGCAATCAGGCGACGGTCCAGATCCTCCCTGGCCAGAGCCCGGGCGAATCGATCGTCGACATCGGCAACAAACCGGGCGATCGCCTCTACTACACGCTCGGCGTCGACAACTACGGCAGCTCGGCTACCGGCGTAACGCGCTATCGCGCAGGCGTCGAGGCCGACAACCTGCTCGGCCTGCAGGAATCGCTGAGCCTGAATTTTCTCGACAGCCTCGACAGCAACGCGATCGTCGGTTCGTTCGCCGTGCCGTTCGGTCGCCATACGTTCAGCTATACGATTTCCGATTCGGAATATCAGCAGGTGATCGGCACGACCGCGCTCGAATACGGACGCACGCTTTCGCATATCTTCGGCTGGAATTATCTGGTCAGTCGCACCGTGAGCGACATCACCAGTGTCGACGCGACGGTGTCGTGGCGACGCACCGACCGAGAGGTCAACGGAATCGATCTCGATCCCCAGCGCGTCGCCGTGCTCCGCCTTGGCGGCAACTGGCTGCACAAGTTCGTGATGAACGACGCGCAAGGCAATTTCACGGTCAACGGCGGGCTGTCGCAGGGCCTGCCGTGGTTCGGCGCGAATCACGATCCGCACGGCATCACGCGCGACGAAGCGCACAGCCAGTTCACGAAGGTAGATGCGACCGCTGCGTTCACGCTGCCGTTGCCGAAGATTGGCCAAGCGCTGCTTGCATATCGAGGGGCATTGAGCGGCCAGTATACGAATATGGCGCTGTTCGGATCCGAGCAGCTGTACCTCGGTGGGATGGACACCGTGCGTGGTTTTCGTTCGGGCGAGATCGCCGGCGATCGTGGTTTCTACTCGCGCAACGAACTGGCGTGGGTGAACGCGCCGGCATGGAAGGACGGTCGAATCGAACCGTATGTGTTTGTCGACGCCGGTAAGGCAGGTCTGGTCTCGATACCAGGCTTCCCGACACTCGCCGGGGCGGGCGCCGGATTGCGGGCGCAATGGCAGTGGCACAAGCAGTTCCTTTCAGGCGAGGTTTTGGTCGGGCGTGCGCTGACACAGCCGGCTGCACTCGGACCGAAGGCGACGTTGGTGTTGGCGACGGTGAACTGGAACTACTGATCGGCTGTATCTGCTACCCAGAGGGCGCGCATTTGCGCAGGACGTCCTTGTGCGCTCATTTATTGGACTTTCGAAACGATGACGAAAACGAAACTGAGCTACACACTGTCGGCATTTGCCCTTACCGCGGCAATGACCGGCTCGGCGCTTGCACAGACGTCCGCCGTACCGCAGGCGGCGGGCGCCGTTGCGATGGTCAACGGTACCGCGATCACACAGGTGGAAGTCGACGCAGTGCTGCGTGCATCGCGGCAACCGGATACGCCGCAGGTACGTCAGGCGATCAAGAATCAACTGATCGCACGTGTACTGATCCAGCAGGCAGCGGAGAAAGCGAACTATGGCAGCAAGCCGGAAGTCCAGGCGGCGATGCAGGTAGCCAAGTCCAACGCGGAGACGCAGCTATATCTGAAAGACAACGTGAAGCCGGAGCCGGTAACGGATGCGCAAGTCAAGTCGCGTTACGACGAGATCGTCGCGTCGCTCGGCAAGGACGAGTACAAGCCGCGATTGATCGTGGTTCGCGACGCCGCGACGGCAGCGACCGTGCTGAGCGAACTGAAAGCGGGCAAATCGTTTGAAGGACTTGCGCGTCAATACAGCATCGCGCCGAGCCGCGATACGGGCGGGGAACTGCCGTGGGTGAGTTTCAAGACGCCGGCGACGGAAGGCAAGACGTCTGGCCTGCCCGTCGCGATCGCACAGGCGCTTGAGAAGCTACCTGCCGGCGCCATCACACCCGAGTCAATTCCGGTCGACGGCGCACGGATGATCGTGAAGCTCGATGCGAAGCGGCCGACGCAGGTGCCGGCGTTCAAGCAGGCGCAGGCGACGATCCGTCAGCAACTCGAGGCGCTTGCGCTGGAAAAGGCGAGTGCGCAGTTCGTCGGCGGTTTGCTCAAGAGTGCGACGATTCAGCAGTAGGAATGACCGTCGGTATAGTGTTGCCGCATGTGCCATGCCACACTGCCGTCGTTGCGGATGGCTTGCGCTGAACCGTACATGAAGGCGGTCTCGTATCGAATCGTCGGAGTAGCGATGAGGCGGAAGATGGCGTGTGTCACAACCGGCCTGGGACACTCATTGAACGGGGGCAGCCATCGATTTCTTTCAGATTCTCGGCCGCTACTTCTGGCTGATTGCGATCGTGTTCAGTGCAGTCCAGTACGTGCATTGTTCGCGCAGACGCATGTCGACTCTACCGAGCGATACGCTTCGCGACCAGGCTCGTTTCTACGGCCGGATTCTTTTCGGATTGCAGATATTTCCGTGGATCGTGATGGGCACTGGCATCCTCTCCGGCCAAGCTCATGACATATGGGATTTTATGAACCCGTCGCATGGCGATGTACTGCTGGCGACGGCATTTTGGGGTGTCATTGCGGCCACGGCATCGGGAACCGCGTGGTGGATCTTCACTGGCGGCGCACGAAAGGTCGTCGAACTCAGGCTCATGGACCAGTTTGGCTACCCAGCCGAGAATGTTACGGAGCGTACTGTCAAGGCGATGGCCATCACCATGAGCATTGGCGTGATTGCGCTTTTGATCGGTTGCACGTTGATCGGCGGCCCGAGCCTGCGAAACGCCCTGACGAGTCTGACCGGCAACGCATCACCTGCTGTGTCTGGCGACGCCTATCGGATCGTATTCGACTGCGCCAACGGTGGATGTGCGAACTGGACGTTTCCGGCATTGGGGCTATGCTTCGTGGCGATCGGTGTTGTATTTGTCTGGTTTCGCAACGATCTTCCGATGCAGGGGCCTGCCTTCATGCGCAAGGTCTTCCCGTTCATCTGGTTGGGCTTTGCGATACTGTGGACAACCATCGCGTTCGGAAGCACGTATGGCGCCGCACATCGCATCAGGAATGCAATCGCTTCCGGTGAGGTTCGTGTGGTGGAAGGCGACGTGACTGCCTTCGAACCCATGCCTTATGGCGGTCACGCGATGGAGCGTTTCTGTGTCAGACAGGTATGCTTCTCCTACTCGGACTATGTGATAACGGGTGGCTTCAACAATACCGCATCGCATGGCGGACCGATCCGGTCCGGCTTGCCGGTCAAGGTCAGTTATGTTGACGGCTTGATCGTGAAGCTCGAAGTCGCACCGATGCAGTGAGCATAAACACAATCGAATTTCGACAAGATGAAAATAAAGACAGGCCTTTTCGGGGTGTTGCTGTCCGTTGCGACCGCAACGGCATATGGATTGGGCGTGCAGAGTACTCCTGCCGAACCGACGACGTCGGCGCCGGAAGCGAATCCGGCGATCAACTTGACGCCCGCGCAAATCACCGAACGCGCGCGCGCATACTTCGCGCAGAGCGGTCTGGATCCCGACTCGGAAAACGGGCAGATCATGACCGCATGGTTCACCCGGATCTTGCAAGATCCGGACTATATTGCCAAACTGCGCAGCCGGCGCGGCCTACTGGCCGGGGAGGCGGGCACGATGTTGCCCGCTGCCGAGCGCCTGAAGCTCCTTCGGCTCATGAAGATTATTTCCAGCGACTCGCAAAACGGTTGCGAGGCAGTGAAGCTGGCCAGTGGCGGCGATTTGGTGTCGCTGGCGAAGACGTCGTCGCCGAAGGTGCTGCGTAATTTGTTCGAACTGGTGGACATCGACGCCGCGAAGCGCGACGCATCATCGCAAGACGAGCATTACACCGTCGCGGAATTGCTTGAAGTCGAGGCACGCCTGAATGCAATCGCTTCGCGGCCGGAGTTTTTCAAGAAGGACACGCCGAGCAGTTGCGCATCGATCGGGCTTGTGTATGACCTGATCGATAGGCTTCCCGAGCCGGAACAGCGCCGTGCGACCTATGACTTCTTCAAGATGATGTCCGAAGGCAAGTCGGCGAGCGAGACCGTGCTTGCCGATCCCTTCGCGTATCGGGATGAAGTCTTCGACGATCGTCGCTTGCCGGACGCGATTCGCAGCCAGTTGCCGCCCGACGGCAGCCGGCCGTTTCCGTATGCGCGCCTGATCGTCGATGGTGAATGGGTGAACAAGATGACGCCGAAGGCTTCGGGGCCATATATCGACACCTATGTCAATCGACACAACAACGGCGTGGTCGTCGATCTGTTGACCCCGAAGAGCACGTCCGGGAACCCGCGCTGGGTGTCGTTCGACATGTGGTACGGAATCGCGGATCTGATGACCCAGGACGTCAACGGTCGCTTCGATGCAACGATGCTCGGTACACAAACGAAAACCTCGGCGATCGCGCTGGCGAACGAACCGATGACGGAGGGAAAGCGTGTCGAGATTGCGCTGCCGCAACCGTCCAGCCACGGCCAACTGACCCGTCGATGCGAAATCGGTAAGACGGAGCCCGCATCGTCGATCTTCGGCACGTTGACGGGCAACGCGATCAATCTGGATTGCAGCCAGGTCCACAAGGACGGGAAGACGGTTCGCGTTCGTTCCGTATGGCTGCCTGATTACGGAATCGAAATGAACAAGTCGATCGACGATGAAGACGGCAGGACCGACGTCATCATCAAGAACATCACAATCGTGAAGCCATGAAACCGGTGGGCAAACATCGGCGACGCGTTCCGGCGGGGCCGCGTACCGACTTCGTCGGACCTGCGCTGAAATGGTCGATCGGGGCCATAGGCTTGATCGCAGGGCTGACCGTCGGATTCGGTAGTACGGCTGCACTCCAGCCGACGGCGCCGCTTGCCGCGATGCCGGCAATTCGAAGTGCCGTGTCCGTTCCAGTCAACGACGACACGACGCCATGCTCGCTCGCACTGAACGTGCGATTCGGCAGCCTTCCGCTGAAGGACAAACCCGCGCGGATCCGCAGCTTGTGCAGGCAGGACGCAGGGACCGGCAACCTCACGGCCCGCGCGCTCTACGGTCAAATGGTGCTGCATGGCTACGCGGCTCGTCCTGACCCGCCGCGCGGGATGATGATCCTCGAATCGGCGGCGAGCGACGGTTCGACGGTGGCCAAGCGCGCACTGGGCTACATCTACTACGATGGTGTCGCGCAGCCGCGCGACCTGGCGGCGGCGCACGCGTGGTTCGTGTCGGCGGCGCGCGACGGCGACGCGGCGTCGGCGAACCAGCTCGGCGGGATGAGCGCTGACGGCGACGGCCAACCCGCCGACGATGTTGCGGCCTATCGCTATTTCGTGACGGCCGCCGAGGGCGGATCGCCGGCGGGCGCGACCAACGCGGGGAAATTCGCGCTGGCCGGCCGCGGCGTGGTGCGCGATCCGGTAGTCGCGGCGGCGTGGTTGTCGCGTGCGGCGGCGGGCGGCGAACCGAACGGGCAGTTCATTCTGGGCCTGATGCTCGTCCGGGGCGACGGGGTGCCGCGCGATGTCGGCGAGGGGACGAAGTGGCTGCGCGCCGCGGCGGACCAGAACCATACCGAAGCGCAGGCGGTGCTGGCCAATCTTTATCTTGCCGGCATCGGCATGCCACAGGACGCGCGTCGCGGCTTCAGCCTGATGTCGACCGCGGCGCTTGCCGGCTCGCCCTACGCGCAGCGCAGGCTCGGCGATCTGTACAACAGCGGGACGGGCGTGCCGCGCGACGCTGCGAAGGCGCGCGACTGGTACCGGAAGGCGGCGCTCGCCGGCGATGCGCAGGCGCGTTACGCATTGGCGAACCTCTATCTGTTCGGACGGGGCGGCCCGGTCGACAAGGAGGCGGCACTGGGATGGATGCAGGGCGCGGCGGATGCGGGCCTGGCCGTGGCCCAGAACGATCTCGGCGCGATGCTGCAGAACGGCCTGGGGACGCAGCCGAATCCGGTCGCCGCCAAACCGTGGTTCGAAAAGGCCGACGCGCAGGGTAATGGCGCCGCGGCGGCCAATCTGTCCCGTTACGCGGCGCGCGGCGACGATGAGCCGGTGGACATGCGCAAGGCGTTTCGACTGGCGAAGCGCGGTGCGGATCGCGGCGACGGCGCGGCCGCGCTGATGGCCGCCGGCATGGCCTGGCGCGGAGAAGGCACGAGCGTCGACCGGACGCAGGCGATGCAATGGTTTCGGTTCGCCGCGGATCACGGCAACGTCGAGGCGGCGCGCTGGGTCGGCTATCAATATCTGTCGGGTACCGCCGGCGTGCCACGCGACGAACAAACGGGCCTGCGCTACCTGACGCAGGCCGCCGACGCCGGCGATCACGCTGCCGGCGTATCGGTCGGCTTCTACCTGAACGAGCGCCATATGTCGTTCGCTGGCAGGACAGGGCTTCAATGGCTGGAGGATCTTGCGAGCCGCAAGGTACCCGCCGCGTATTCGGCGTTGGGCTCGGCCTATTGGCGCGCGCAGCCGGCGATCGCATTCGACTGGTTCACACGCGGCGCGACGCTGGGCGACGCCGGGTCGCAAGCGATGCTGTGCTCGATGTATCTGGATGGCAATGGCACGCCGCGCAATCCGGCCGATGCCGCGCGCTGGTGCCGCGCAGCGGCTGCTGGCAACAATGTCGGCGCGATGCGCATCCTCGCGTCGGTCGACAGAGGCTTCGTTACAGCCGACGAGCGGGCGTACTGGCAATGGAAACTCGCGGATCGCGGCGAAGCAACGTATCAGTCGACACTCGGCGATGCCTACGACCTCGGAGATGGCGTACCGGCGGACTTCGATGCGGCGATGTACTGGTTTCGCCGCGCGGCGGAGCAGGGCAACGTGTCGGCACAGGGTTCGCTCGCGTGGCACCTGTCGACCGGGCTCGGCGGACGCACCGACGACTACGAGGCCTTCGCATGGGCACTCCGTGCCGCGCCGTCGAGCGTCGAGGCGAAGCGGATGGTCGGTGTTGCTTATCTGCACGGACGTGGCGTCGCGCGCGATCCGAAAGCAGCGTCGACGTGGCTCGAAAGCGCGGTCGCAGCCGGTTCGCAATGGGCGGAAAGCGATCTTGCGCTGATGTACGAAACGGGCGACGGCGTGACCCTGAACGAGACCACTGCCTTGGACCTGCATCGCCGCGCCGCGCGACGGGGCTCGGCGGTCTCCGAGATCGCGCTGGCGCTGCGCAGCGTTGCGCCGGGAACGGAGGCGAGGCTGTCGGCCGGCGAGAAGCGCTGGCTGATACCGGCCGATCCGGTCGCCACGTTGTGGAGCGATCCGCCGGTCAACGCATCCGCGGCGGCCAATCGCCAATGGGAAGGCCTGTCGAGCCTGAACGAGGCATTGCTCGGCGATCCGTTCATGCAGTATGCGGTCGGTATCCGGTTCCTGACTGGCAACGGCCTGCCGAGAGACCGGGCGCTCGGCGCAGCATGGATCGAGCGTTCGCGCGCGAGCTTCGATGCAATAGCCGGTTTCCGGCAGTACGGTTCTGCCGCGGCGCGCGTCGAGGCGAGAATTGCTCAGCGACTGGATGACGCGGAAAAACAGCGTGCTGCCGATATCGCGGGGAATCTGAGCGCGACACTACATTGAGTACGGCCGGATGCAGCGAGTTCGGAGACGCATCCGGAATTCACGGTTCAATGACCACGAACATGAAAAATACCTTCAAGAACGCGTGGAACGGGGAAGAACGCTTATGGAAAGTCTGGTGGCTGATCGGCGTACCGCTCAGTCTGCTGTTCATCCCGTTGCTCACGCTGATTATCGGGCCGACTTTTCCGGCGCCGCTGCGTTTCGCGGCATTCGTCATGTATGTCGTCCCGTTCTGTGCATGGATCCGCTGCGCATGGATGTGCGCGCCGAACGTCGAAAATCGCATCTGGACGATCGTCGCGCGTGCCGTCATCGTCTATCGCGTAGGTTCGCTCGGATTCATCCTGCTCAGTTTGAATTGATCGAGCGAAATGACCGTGCTGCCGCGTTTCGTTTCCGGAAGCGGTGCATGGACACGATCCCGCTCGAGAGGGTGATCGTTACACATCCAGCACCGCCAGATCCCGCGGCAACGTCCGCTTGAACATCGCGAGGATCTGCCGCGCCGCCTTCGGCGGCAGCGTGATCGCGTGGCGCACGGCCGCCGCGATCTGGATCATCATCAGCCCGGCGAACGCGCTCCGTTGCGCGCGCGTCGTGCCGGGCGCCACCTCTCCCAACGCATCCGCGAACAACCCCGCCAGAAACTCCCCGTCCGCGCGGTCGAGTTCCTGCAGCGCGCGGTCGGCCTGCGTCGCGCGCCAGATGTCGCGCATCAGCGGCTCGTCGACGAACATCCGGTAGTAGCTGTCCGTGATGCGGGCCAGCGTGCCGTGCAGGTCGTCGAGCGTCTTCATCGCGGCGAGATCGCGCCGCACGCAGTCGTGCCCGGCCTCGTTGTAGCGCTCCGCGAGCGTGCCGATCACGGCCGCCTTGTCCGGAAAGTACTGGTACAGCGAACCGAACGAGATGCCCGTGCGTTCGACGATGTCGCTCATCCGGAACGCGTCGCAGCCTTTCTCGATCATCACTTCCGACGCGCACGCGAGGATGCGCTCGAACCGCTCGCGGCTGCGCTGCTGCGTCGGCACCAGCCGCGCGCGCGCCGGCGCGTCCGTTGCCGCCGCTTCGCGCTCGTCGTCCTGCCCCGATTTTTGTCGGCCCATGCCGCCTCCGGAAAAACTTGACGTTGCTAATGCGAGAGTCTATCGTGTTTTTTGAAACACGAGGAATTCTCGTATTTTAGCCAAAGGAGACGCACATGTCGGCACTTCCCATCCTCATCGTCGGCGGCTCGGGCAAGACGGGCGTCCGCGTCGATGCACGGCTGCGCGCACGCGGCATCGCGACCCGCCCCGTGTCGCGCACATCGGCCGTCCGCTTCGACTGGACGGCGCCCGCGACCTGGGCCGCCGCGCTCGACGGCGTGTCGGCCGCATACGTGACCTACCAGCCCGATCTGGCCGTCGACGGCGCGGTGGAAGCGATCGCCGCATTCGCGCGGCTCGCGCGGGAAAGCGGCGTCGAGCGCGTGGTGCTGCTGTCCGGGCGCGGCGAGCCCCGCGCGCAGGCGGCCGAGGCCGCGCTGCAGGCGTCGGGCGTCGGCTGGGGTGTCGTGCGTGCAAGCTGGTTCAACCAGAACTTCTCCGAGGGCTACCTGATCGACGGCGTGCTGGCCGGCGAAGTCGCGCTGCCGGCCGGCGCGGTGCGCGAGCCGTTCGTCGATGCGGACGACATCGCGGACGTGGCCGTGGCCGCGCTCACCGATGCGCGCTTCGCGAACCGCGTGATCGAGGTCACGGGCCCGCGCGCGCTGACGTTCGCCGAAGCCGTCGGCGAAATCGCGCGGGCCGCCGGCCGGCCGGTCGCTTATCGCGAGATTCCGCCCGACGCGTTCGTCGCGGGGCTGCGCGAGGCCGGCGTGCCGGAGCCGGTTGTCGCGCTGCTCGACGACCTGTTCGGCGTGGTGCTCGACGGGCGCAACAGCGCGGTGACGCACGGCATCGAGGTCACGCTCGGGCGGCCGGCGCGCGATTTCGCCGACTATGCGCGCGCGACGGCCGCGACCGGCGTGTGGAGCGCATGACCATGATCGCGCTCGCGACTTCCGCGTTGCTGTGGGGTTCGGCCATCGGCTGCGGGCTGATGGCCGGCGTGTACTTCGCGTTCTCGACGTTCGTGATGACGTCGCTCGCGCGGATTGCGCCGCATGCCGGCGTGGCCGCGATGAACGCGATCAACGTCGACATCGTGCGTTCGCCGTTCATGCCGCTCTTTCTCGGCACGACGCTGATGGCGTTCGCGCTGGTCGTGATAGCGCTGTTCGAGCGCGACCAGCCGGGCGCGATGGCGGCGGTCGCGGGCGGCGTGCTTTACGTGTTCGGCATGTTCGCGGTGACGATGGCCGTCAACGTGCCGCTCAACGATGCGCTTGCCGCGGCCGATCCGGCGACCGCGCACGGCGCGGCGCTGTGGACGCGCTACGTGCACGACTGGACGATGTGGAATCATGTGCGCACGGTGGCGTCGGCGGCGGCGTGTGCGTTTTTTATCGCGGGGATTGCGATGCGGTAGCAGCGCATGTCATGACGCGCGTGCGGCCCGCTCGGGCAACCGGTATTCGGCGATCGTGTCGGCATCGAATGCAAGCAGCGAACCGCGTATCGGATCGTGCCGTCGCGCGACGAAGCCCGGAAGTTGCCCGAGTGGCGCGCCCGACGCCACGTCCCAGATCGTCGTGCCGGCTGGCGTCGCGACATACAGCGATGCGCCGTCGCTGAACAGGTTGCCGACCCGATCGGGTTCGCTCGTCATTGGGATGCGCTGGTCCTGGGATTGCGGGGTTGAGGTCGTATCCAGAATGCGTACCCCGGGGCCTTGCCCGGTTTCGGCGAATTCATCCTCGTCCCAGTCGGCGAGCCCCCAGTACGCAATGTGCCGGTTGTCGACCCAGCAGGCGGGCGTATCCCAGTCGTCGCGCTGGGTCAGCCCGACGGCCGACGGGCCGTCTTCGCTTTCGAACGGATTGGCGTCGAGCCACGCGGCCATCGACCAGGCACGCGGGATCGAAAGAGGTTGCCAGACCCATCCGTCGTCGAACAGCCGGCTTCCATCGGGGCTCGGCACGAGCCGGCCGTGAAAGTAGTCGAGGTAGTGCGCTGGCCGGTCGTTGCTGGCGTACGGCGCAATCTCGCGCACGGTCAGCGATGCGCCAGTGGCCGGATCGGACGCGTCGAGCCGGTTCCATGCGGTGCGGTGCACGAAGATCGTGCGATCGCGATGGCGAAGAAAGCATGCACTGAACGGGACGGTATGTTCGTAGTAGTCGCCGCCGTCGAGGTGCATCGTCGGCGTACCGGACGCGACGTCGACGACGATGCCGTGCCGCCCGTAGTCGATCACGATCGCCGCGTATTTGCCGTCAGGCGAACCGTGCAGGTGATAGGCCGCCGTGCCGAACGCGGTGTTTTCCGCGGCTGGCGGGAGCGGCGGCAACGGCACGGAACAGCGCACCATGCGATGCCCGGTATCGAGATCGACGCCGTGCAGCGCGCCGTCCGCCGTCAATACAAGCAGATGGCCGTAGTCCGCTTGAACGGGGCAAGCGTCGACGATCGGCGCGTGTTCCCACGTGAGCGTATTCACGGGATGCGATTCGTGCGCCGATGCGGACAAGCGGCGTTGGCTGATCGGGTCAGCGTGCGGCCGTCGCAGCTTGCGAGCGTGGTGCCGCGCGGCACCCGGTGCGCGACGGCCGAGACATCGACGGCCCATGTGCAATACACGACGTTCTCGACGTCGCTCGCGAGTTGCAGGAACGGCAGACGCGACGGCAGCGCTCGGCGGGCGCGTAGCAACGGGTGGCTCGCGACGAGCCGGTTGGCGCGCCGGCCGATGAGGCCGGCCGACGGGTAGACGAAGGTGTTGTCAGGGCGCATGAGCGGCATTGTGCCGGTGTCGCGGTGCTGGCGGAAGAGGCGACGTCGCGCCGTGGTCAGTCAGTTTCCCGTTTCCGTTCCTCTTTTGCGCGATCGCGCCGCGGACTGGCAACTTCGTCGTGCCGAAGCGATCTGCGTTCAGGACTTGCCGAAGCGCGTCTCCCAGCCGCCGCCGAGTGCCTTGCACAGCGTGACGAGATGCATGGCCGCCTCGGCCTCGCTGGTTTCCTGCCGGCCTTGCGCATCGAACAACTGCCGCTGCGCGTTGAGCACGTCGAGATAATCGGCCGCGCCGGCCCGGTACTGTTGCTGCGCAATTGCCAGTGCGCGCTGGCTCAGCGTCACGATCGCGACGAGTCGATCGTGACGCTGCTGTTCGGCGTGATAGACCAACAGCGCATCGTCTACCTCGCGCCAGGCTTCGAGCACGGTGCGCTGATAGACGATCGCGGCTTCCTGCTGCTGGGCCCGGCGCAGGTTCAGCATGCCCGTCAGGCGCCCACCCTCGAAGATCGGCAGCGAGATCGACGGCCCGACCACGAACTGGCCCGACGCCCAGCTCGCGAGATTCGCGAGCTGGAGGCTCTGAAAACCGGCGCTGCCGTTCAGCGTGATGCGGGGATAGAAGTCGGCCTGCGCCACGCCGATGGCGGCGGTTGTCGCATGCAGCTGCGCCTCGGCCTGGCGGATGTCGGGCCGGCGTTGCGCGAGTTCGGACGGAAAGCCGATCGGCACGCTTGCCGGCAGCCCAGGCACCGCATGCGGCGCCTCGAGCATCGGGCTCAGCGCGCCGGGCGGTTGCGCGAGCAGCACGCCGATCGCATTGATGCGCGTCTCGCGGCGCGATTCCAGCATCGGCAGCCTGCTTTCGATCGACGCCACCTGCGCGGCGGCATTGGCGACATCGAGG
This sequence comes from Burkholderia catarinensis, assembly GCF_001883705.2. Classification (GTDB taxonomy): domain Bacteria; phylum Pseudomonadota; class Gammaproteobacteria; order Burkholderiales; family Burkholderiaceae; genus Burkholderia; species Burkholderia catarinensis. Next base: position 12,446 of record NZ_MDEQ02000020.1, on the reverse strand, counting down.
TCGGTCGTCACGCCGTCCTTGCGGCGGATTTGTGCGAGTTTCTCCATGTCGCGCGCGATCGCGAGGTTTTGCCGGGCGATCTGCAACTGGGCCTGCGCGTCGCGCAGTTCGAGGTAGTCGCGTGCGAGTTCGGCGCGGGCCGATAGCAAGACCGCATTGCGTGCTTCGTACGAGGCCTGGGTCAGCGCATCGGCCGCCTCGACCCCACGCCGCACGCGGCCCCACAGATCGAGTTCCCACGAAGCATCGAAGCCGGCCTGGTAGAGGTTGTAGGCGGGCGAGCCCGACGAGCCGGGCGCGGCGGCCACGCCGAATGGCGCATCGCCCGACGCCGATTGCGTTGGGGCCGCGCTCGGCGGCACGCCCAGCAGCGAGAGGATGCCGTTCTCGCTGCCGCGCTCGCGTTCGTACGAGCCGGCGGCGGCGAGCGTCGGCATCTCGGCGGCGCGGGCTACGCGCCGCGCGGCCCGGCTTTGCCGCAGCCGCGCCGAGGCGGCCGCCACGTCCAGGTTGGCATCGGCCAGGCGCTGTTCGAGCGTATCCAGCACGGGGTCGTCGAACAGGGTCCACCAGTCGGCCTTGAAGGCGGCCTCGACGGGCTGGCTCGCGGCCTGCCGTGTCTGCGTGCGTACGAACACGGGCGGCACCGTGCTGGCCGGCGCCTCGAAGTTCGGGCCCATGGTGCAGGCCGTCATCGTGGCGCAGGCGAGCAGCGTCAGCAGCGACGCGCGCAGGAAACGGATCGGGTTCATCGCTGAGCCCCCTTGTTGCCGGTGGTCTCGCGATGCGCGCGCGTATCGACGCTGGCCTCGACGGAAAGCCCCACGCTCAGCGCGTCGGTCTGCCCGCGGGGCGCGTCGATGGCGATCTTGACCGGCACGCGCTGCACGACCTTGGTGAAATTGCCGGTGGCATTGTCGGGCGCGATCGGCGCGAAGCTCACCCCCGTGGCCGGTGCGAGGCTGTCGACATGACCCGCGATGCTGACGCCAGGCTGGCTGTCGATCCGGATGCGCACGCGATCGCCCGGATGCATCGCGCCGATTTGGTTCTCCTGGAAATTTGCGATCACGTAGGCATCGGCGAGCGGCACGATGGCGAGCAGGGGCGCGCCGGGCGTGACGAAGGCGCCGACGCGCGCGGTGCGCCGGCCCACCTTGCCGTCGACGGGCGCGCGCACTTCCGTATAGGACAGGTTCAGCTTCGCCTGCTCGAGGGTGGCCTCGGCGCGGGCCAGCGCGCCGTTCGCCTTGTCGCGCTGGGTGCCCAGCACGGCGAGGTTCTGGCTGATCGAGGCCAGCGCGGCCGCGTCGCCGGCGCGCTTGGCAAGCTGCCCGGCCAGCGTGCTGGCCGCGCGCTGCTGCTCCTGGGCGGTGCCTGCGCCGCTATCGGCCAGGTCGCGGTAACGCGCGTCGTTGGCCTGCGCGAATTGCAGGGCCGCGTCGTCGGCGCGCAGCGCGGCGCGCGCCTGGTCGACCAGTGCGGGCTGGCGTGCGATCTCGGCCTCGTCGTTGGCCACCGCGGCGCGCGCGGCTGCCACGTCAGCCTGCGCACTCGTCAGCGCGGCACGGAAGTCGCGGTCGTCGATGCGCAGCAGCAACTGGCCGGCATGCACGCGCTGGTTGTCGTCGACCAGCACCTCGACGAGCGGGCCGGCGACGCGTGGCGCGACCAGCGTGAAGTCGGCGGCAACATAGGCATCGTTGGTCGTTTCGGTATGCGAATCGATGAAGCGGTGCGTACCGGCGCAAGCCGCGACGCAGAGCGCGATCGCGAGCGCGGCGGCGGCAAGCGCCTTGTGCTTGGTTGGGATGGCGGATGACATGGCTATCGTCTCTCAGTGCGAGGAAGGAGGTTGAGGAGCCCACGGCGGTGCGATACGCACCGGCAGCAGCGGCACGAGCAGCAGCAGGGCGACGGCGATGCAGGCCGCCAGCCGGTACAGGTCGGCCGAGGCCAGCACCAGCGCCTGCTCGTGCAGCCGGTGTGCGAGCGGGGCGAGGCCGGATGCCGTATCGAGCCCGTCGCCCGCGACCAGTTGCGCCCGGTTGCCGAGCTGGTCCACCAGCCGGTTCGAATGCAGGTGCTCGCGGGCGGTGCCCAGCATGTCGAGCAGGCCGGTGGCCAGCGCCGCGGAAAAGGTCTTCAGCGAGTTGAACATCGCCGACGCGAACGGCCCTTCGGCGGGCGGCAGGCCGGTGGTGACGCCCATCAGGATCGGCACGATCAGCATCGGTTGCGCGACGATCTGCAGCGCCTGGAGCCAGTAGAAGTCGTCGCGGATCCAATCGGCGGTGATCCGGCTGCCCGCCACGCAGGTGAGCGCCATCAGCAGGCAGCCGGTGGCCAGCACCCAGCGCGAATCGACGCGCCGCAGGTTCAGCAGCGCCGCCGTCAGCGGCAGGCTCAGCAGCAGCGGCAGGGCCACCAGCAGCGACAGCGGTGCGGCCTGCAGCGGCCGATAGCCGTGCACGCCGGCGAGGTAGTGGCCCGGAATCGCGGCCACCGCGGTCAGCAGCATCACCGCGCCGGCCAGCGTGAGCAGTCCGTGCGTGAAGTTGCGGCGCGCCAGCAGTTGCAGCCGGAAGAACGGCAGCGGATGAAACCATTCGTTGACGAGGAAGGCAGCGAGCAGGGTCAGGCCGCCGGCCGCCAGTGCGCGGATTGCCGTCGACTCGAACCAGTCGAGGCGATCGCCCTGCAGCAACGCAACGACGAGCATTGCCGCGGCGGGGAACCCGGTCAGAAACCCGGTCCAGTTGAAGGCGCGCAGCCGTTCGGGTTTCGGCGTATCGGCGGGCAGGCCGTAGCCGATTGCCGCGCAGCAGGCGACGCCAAGCGGCACGATCTGCCAGAACGCCAGGCGCCAGTCGGCGAATTCGGTCCACAGCGCGGCGAGTGGCGTGCCGAGCGCGGGCCCGAAGGTGGCCGTCATCGCGTAGCCGGCGAGCCCGTACAGTTTCGCCTTCGGCGGCAGGTAGCGCAGGGCCACGATGATCAGCATCGGCGGCAGGCAGCCGCCCGCGACGCCCTGCAGGACGCGCAGCAGGGTCAGCGCGCCGAGGTCCGGCGCGAACGGGCACAGCACGCCCAGCAGCAGGGTCGCCACCACCGCGCCGATCGTGAAGCGCTTCAGCGTGAAGGTGACGCCGAACCACGGCGCGAACACCATGGTCGCCACGTTGGTCGCCTCGAACAACGCGGTGAGCCAACTGCCGTCGTCATGGCCGACCGAGAAGGCGCCGCGGATGTCGGCCATCGCGGCGGCGGTAACGTGTTCGTTGAGGATGGCCAGCAGGGACGCGAACAGCATGCCGACGAGGCCGGTCACGAGGCGCGGCGTCAGGACGGGCGACGGGGCGGCGCTGGCCTGCTGGGGCGTCGTTGCGGTTGCCGGCAAGAAAACGGTGTTCATGGTGTCGAGCGCTTCGAATAGGTTCGGATTGCCTGGGAATGGGCGGGCGGCGGTCACGAAACCGCTACCGTGAAAGCACGATACATTCTTCAGGATTTGCCGATAATTGGTCTTGATCGGGAATCATCCTCTCGAAAATCGGGAGGAAGTCGGCGCAAAAAAACGCCGGCGGATTCGCGCGCGGCGTGCATGTTTCGCAAGGGGAAAGCGGGCGGCGGAACACGGGCGTTCGTGGCGAACCAGGCGGCCTCGTGCGGCCGGGTCAGAGATCGCTGACGACCTGCGCGACGAACGCGGCGATGGCCGTGTCGTCGCGGGCGACGAAGATCCACTGGCCGACGGGCGTCGCGACAATCAGGCCCGCGTCGCGCAGCAGCGCGACGTGGGCCGACACGGTCGATTGCGACAACCCGCTGCGCGCCACGATCGACGAGAGCGGCGAGCCGTGGCACGAGTGGAGCCGCGCTGCGCCCGGGAACGTGTCCGGCGAGTTCGGTGACTTCAGCCAGCGCAGCACGTCCCGCCGAAACGGATGCGCCAGCGCCTTGTGGGCGAGGTTGAGATCGAGCATCGCGAACGCCGGATCAGCGCCGCCCCATGCAGCGATGCACGAGCGCGGCGGCGAGCCCGGCCGCGATGCCGAACGCGACCACGCCATGCCAGCCGAAGCGGGCCATCAGCGCGCCGCTGACGGTCGCGCCGAGCGCGCCGCCGACGAAGGTCGCGGTCATGTAGAGGCTGTTGATGCGGCCCTGCGCCTTCGGATCGGCGGCGAACGCACGCGTCTGGTTCGCGACCAGGCCGGCCTGCACGCCGATGTCGAGCACCACCACGCCGATCAGGAGCAGCGCGAGCGAGCTGCCGGCGCCGGCCAGGATCAGGTAGGAGACCGTCACGATCGCGATGCCCAGGCCGATCACGCGCCGCGTGCCGATCCGGTCCGACGCCCGGCCGCCGATCGTGGCGGCCAGCGCGCCCGCCGCGCCGATGAGGCCGAAGCCGCCGGCCCACGCGCTGCCAAGGTGCCAGGGCCCCTCGGCGAGCAGCGCCGCGAGATTGACCCAGAACGCATTGAACGCGGCCCACAGCAGCGCCTGCACGATCATCGATTCGCGGATCGGGCGATGCGCGCGCGCCAGCGTCCAGAGCGACGCGAGCAACCGGCCATAGGGCAGCATGGTGCTCGGCACGCCGCGCGGCAGCAGCCACGCGGCGGCGATTCCCACCGGCACCATCGCGGCGGCCTCGACGCCATACACCGCGCGCCAGCCATAGCGCGCGGCAATCAGGCCGCTGACCGCGCGGCCGAGCAGGATGCCGACCATGATGCCGGTGACGACCGTGCCGACATTGCGTCCGCGTTCGTTGGGCGCCGACATCACGGCCGCGAACGGCACCAGTTGCTGCGGGACGCAACTGACCACGCCGAGCGCGAACGCGGCGCCGACCAGCGCCCAGACACCCGTCGCGAGCGCGGACGCCACCGCGAACGCGAAGGCCAGCGCGATCTGGCCGAGCACCAGCTTGCGCCGGTCGTAGCGGTCGCCGAGCGGCAGCAGCAGCGCCAGCCCGGTCGCGAAGCCGAGCAGGGCCGCGCCGGCCACCAGGTCGGCCGTCGCCGGGTCGGCATGCAGGTCCTGCGCGATCAGCGGCAGGATCGGTTGCGTGCAGTAGATGTTGGTCACCACCGCGCCGGCGATGGCGGCCATCGCGACGATCTTGCCGCGCGACGCGGCGGCATGCGGCGCGGCGGCCGCGATGGGCGGCATGCCGGAGGCGAGGGGCAATTCGTTCATGGCAGGTTCCTTTCACGACGGTCTGTCATCGCAGGCAGCGGATACCGCCGGCGGGATGCGTGAAAGGAGCGTACCGCCTTGCACTGGGAAAGATAATCCAACAGAATCTGGAATCATCTTTCCGAAATTCGAGAGGCAACATGAACCGTCTCGAGTCGATGTCCCTGCTGGTGGCGGTGATCGATGCCGGCAGCATGTCGGCCGCCGCGCGCCAGCTCGGCATTCCGCTGGCGACCGTGAGCCGCAAGATCGCGGATCTCGAGTCCTACCTGAACACGCGGCTGCTGCATCGCACGACGCGGCAACTGTCGTTGACCGAGGCCGGGGAATCCTATGTCGCCGGGTGCCGGCGCATCCTCGACGACATTGCGGAAACCGAGCGCGCCGCCACCGGCGAGTACGCGGCGCCGCGCGGCGAGCTGATCGTCACCGCGCCGATCGTGTTCGGGCGTCTGCATATCGTGCCGGTGGTGGCCGCGTTCCTCGCCCACTATCCCGAGATCGACGTGCGCCTGGTGCTGACGGACCGCGTCACCCACCTGATGGAAGAGCAGATCGACGTCGCGCTGCGGATCGGCGAGCTGCCCGACAGCAGCTTCATGGCCACCCGTGTCGGCAGCGTGCGCCGCGTGGTCTGTGCGAGTCCGGCTTACCTGGCGGCGCATGGCACGCCCGGCGAGCCCGCCGAGCTGGCGCGGCATCAATGCATCACGTTCGAGGTGCTGGCTTCGCGGCGCGCGTGGGTGTTCGACGGCGAGAAGGGCGAACTGACGGTGCCCGTCCATTCGCGCTTCGCCGTGAATACGGCCGAGGCGGCCATCGATGCCGCCGTGCTCGGCGTGGGGCTGATCCGCGTGTTGTCTTACCAGGTCGCGCAGGCGTTGCGCGATCGCGCGCTCGACGTGGTGCTCGAAGCGTTCGAATCGCAGCCGCTGCCGGTCAGCCTGGTGCACAAGGGACAGGCGCCGATGCCGCTGAAGCTGCGCGCGTTCCTCGATTTCGTCGCGCCACGGCTGCGCGAACGCATCGCAGGGCTGACGCCTGGCGCGAGCGAGCCGGGCCAGCCGGCCGACCGCGCTGGTTCGAGGTCGATTGCCGACTAGGCGCTGTTATCCGGTGCTCGCATCCGTCGTACGTGCGGCCGGGCCATTCGCGAAAACGCGAACAGGGCCTAGAATCGCATGCGCCGTGCTCGAGGCCGCGGCGGCAATGCATCGCGTATCGCATGCCCATTGAACAACAACGGAACAACGGCGAACGCCGTTTCGCGACAGGAGTCGACATGGATCATCCGGCACAACCGCTTCAACCCGAATTCGTCGTGCGCGGCAGCCGTTTCGCGTTGCCGATGCTGCTGTTTGCGGTGATTGCCATCGGCGGCGGCTTCCTCTGGGCCGTGCAGTCCGATCCGTTCTTCAGTTTCAGCGCGTTCATCATGCCTTTCGTCGGGGCGCTGGGTGCGCTCGGGTACATGTTCGTGATGACCCGCGCGACCTTCTTCGACGACGACTTCAAGGTGCAGCGCATCTCGGTGCGTTACCGGGACGTCGTTGAAATCAAGCGCGGACCCTTTTCGCTGATCGTCCTGTATCAGATCAAGACCGGATCGGGCGCGATCAAGACGCGCAAGGTCAAGTTGCCGTTCCTGGAAATGCGCGAGGACGATCGCAAACGATGCCTGGAGATCTTTCGACAGCGCGTTCCCGGCGCATTCAAGTCGGATATCGGGGCGTAGAAGCAAAAGCATCCGGCGGCCGGCTGCTGCGCGTCGGCCGCGCCGCAACGGGTGGTCGTCAGTACCCCGATCCGCTGCTACCCTGATCGGTGACGATCGCCACCCCCGAGCTCGTGCCGAGCCGGGTTGCGCCGGCTTCGAGCATCGCGAGTGCGGCCGCGCGGTCGCGCACGCCGCCCGATGCCTTCACGCCGAGCGCGGGGCCGACCGTGCGGCGCATCAGCGCGACATCCGCGAGCGTCGCGCCGCCGTGGCCGAACCCCGTCGACGTCTTCACGAACGCGACGCCGAGATCGCGGCACATCTCGCACACGCGCACCTTCTCGTCGTCGGTCAGCAGCCCTGTTTCGAGGATCACCTTCAGCGGCACCGCGCCGCATGCCCGGTGCACGGTTTCGATGTCGGCCTTCACGTCGTCGGCGCGGCCGCTCTTCAGCGCGCCGAGGTTGATCACCATGTCGATCTCGCCGGCGCCCGAGCCGATTGCGGCCGTGGCTTCGAATGCCTTCGCGGCGGACAGCCCCGCGCCGAGCGGAAAGCCGACCACCGCGCACACGAGCACGCCGGTGCCGGACAGTTCGCGCGCGGCGAGCGGCACGTTCGCCGAATTCACGCAGACCGAGTAAAAGCGATGCTCCGCCGCCTGGCGGCAGAGTTCGCGGATCTGCGCGTCGCTCGCGTCGGGCGCGAGCAGCGTGTGATCGATGGTTTGGGCGAGCTGGGCGTTGGAAAGCGGCATGTTTCAGGACTCCACGGATCGTGTGCCGGCAGGGCACACGGAAAGTTGATGTTTTCACATCGGTTTGTTACAAATACGACATTCCGGCCGGGCCCGCGCGCCCGGCACGACAAGCGACGGATGCGGCGCGCACGCAGGATACAGGCATGGAAACAAAGAAGGGCGAACGGATCAAGACATTGATGAACGTGCTGCAAGGGCAGAACGCGATTCATCTGAGGGAAGTCGCCGAGCTGTTCGGCGTGTCCGAGATGACGATCCGCCGCGATCTCGCGGACAACCCGCACGGCCTCAGCCTGATCGGCGGCTACGTGACGCGCCATTTCGCCGCGCAGCGCAGCGACATCGGCGAGTACCTGATCAGCGCCGAGAACAACCGGCAGACCGAGGAGAAGCGCCGCATCGGCAAGCTTGCCGCGCAGTTTGTGACGACCGGCGACACGATCTTCGTCGACTGCGGCTCGACCACGCCGTTCATCGTCGACTTCATTGCCGACGACCTCGAATTCACGGCCGTTTGCAATTCGTTGAACGTGTTCGCGAAGCTGCAGCAGAAGCCGCATTGCAACGTGATCCTGTGCGGCGGCGCGTATCACCGCGAGAACATGGTGTTCGAGTCGGTGGCCGAGACGGGCATCCTCGACTCGGTGCGCGTATCGAAGGCGTTCATCTCGGCGGCCGGCGTGAGCGACCGTTGCGGCGTCACGTGCTTCAACTTCCACGAAGTCGACGCGAAGAAGAAGGTGATGGCGCGCGCGCAGAACCGCTTCCTGCTCGTCGATCATACGAAGTTCGACGAAGTGCGCGCGGCCTATTTCGCCGAACTGACCGACTTCAACTACGTGATCTCCGACGGGCAACTGAGCCGCCGCTACGAAACGGCGATCCGCGAACACGGGATCGCGCTGGTGACCTGACGCCACGCGGCCGCGCATCGCTTCACGCATTGCGTGCTTCCGCCGCGCTCAGGTAGCAAGTGACGACTTCGAAGCGGCGCGTCGCGCCCGGCGCGAGTGCCGCGACATGGCCCTTGCGGCGTTCGGCTTTATAAGCTTCCGGCTCGCAGGTCGACGGCCGCGCGAACGCGGCGGCCCAGATCATCTGGTCGAGATACGGCAGCACGACGAGGTGGCCGCGGCGGTTCTCGAGCTTCAGCGCCTCGACGCCGGACGGATACGCGAACGCGGTGACGGCGAGGCCGTCGGTGCGGTACGGCGTGCACGGTGCTTCGCGGAAGTCGTCGCGCCGCAGTTCGATCTCGCCTCGCATGGTCATGCGCCCGACGTGTTGCGCGTCGCGGCGTAGCGCGCGGGCGCGTTGCCGTCGGCGGCCGCGTCGGGCGTCGCGGCCGGCAGGTGGCGCAGGCAGTGGAAACCGTAATAGACGATCACGACGAAGCACGCGAGCGGCACGACGAACGCGAGCTGCATGTTGCCGCCGGTGTGGTCGGAGATCAGCCCCTGGATCAGCGGCACGACCGCGCCGCCGACGATGCTCATCACGAGGATCGAGCCGCCGTATTCGGTGTCCTTGCCGAGGCCGTCGATCGTGAGGCCATAGATCGTCGGCCAGCACGGGCCGAGGAACACGCTCACGCCCACCGCCGCATAGACGGCCGTGATGTTGTGCACGCTGATCGTGTATGCGAGCAGCGCGATGCACAGGATGCCGTAGACGATCAGCACCTTGGCCGGGCCGATGCGCTTCATCACGAGCGTCGCGACCAGCTTGCCGACGAAGAACGCGAAGAACGTCGCGAGCAGGTAGTGCGATGCGCCGCGCTCGGTGAGGCCGCCGATCTGCATCGCGAGCCGGATCGTGAAGCTCCACACGCCGACCTGCGCGCCGACGTACAGGAACTGCGCGACGACGCCCGCGACGAAGCGCCGGTTGCCGAACAGCCGCGCGAGCGTGCCGCGCGCGTCGATCCGGTGCGTGACCGCACCCGGCCCGTTGCCCTTGCAGGCCGGGTAGGGCGTGAGCGCAAACACGATGAACACGGCGACGAGCACGACGATCAGCCATTTATACGGCTCGAGCGTGGCCTGGATCATCGCGAGCTGGTGCACGTGCGCTTCGGCCGCCGACATCGCCGCGAGCTGCGCGTGCGATGCGTCGCCTTCCTTGAAGATCAGGAAGCTGCCCATGTAGACACCGGCCATCGCGCCGAACGGATAGAACGTCTGCGAGATGTTCAGCCGCCGCGTGCTGGTTTCGCGCGGGCCCATCAGCGTCGAATACGAGTTCGACGCCGTTTCGAGGAACGACAGGCCCGCGGCGATCACGAACAGCGCGACGAGGAACATCCCGTATTTCGCCATCGACGCGGCCGGGAAGAACAGCAGGCAACCGGTCGTGTAGAGCAGCAGGCCGACGAGGATCGTCGTCTTGTAGCTGAACTTCTTCACGACGGTCGCGGCCGGAATCGCGAGGAAGAAGTAGCCGAGATAGAACGCGGACTGCACGAACGCCGATTCGAAATCGGACAGGAAGAACGATTTCTTGAACTGCGCGATCAGCACGTCGTTCAGGTTCGCGGCGGTACCCCACAGCGCGAACAGGCAGCACAGCAGCGTGAACGCGAAAAGCGGCGTGCGGTTCAGATAATAGCCGTCGGGTGTGTGTTCGATCCTGGCTCGGCTCATGGGTGTCTCCTTCCCGGTTGTCTCGTCGATGAAGGCGCCGTTCAGAAGCCGGCGTCGCGGAGGAAGCGTTCGAACGTCGCGGCGTCGGCGTACGACTTCTGCGTGCCGAGGCCCGTGACCGAATGCGCGGCGTATGCGGACGCGTAATGCATCGCGTCGACGGCGTTGCGCGACGCCGCGTAGCAGCGCGCGAAGCAGCCGATATACGCGTCGCCGGCGCCCGTCGTGTCGCGTGCGTCGACCGGTACGCCCGGCACGTGCCGCACGCCGTCGTGCGACACGAGCAACGAGCCCTGGCTGCCGAGCGTAACGAGCACGTGCTTCAGGCCGCGCGCGACCAGCGCCTCGGCGGCGCGTGCCGCGGTCTCGCGCGAATCGACCGGCATGCCCGACACGATCGCGAGCTCGGTTTCGTTCGGCACGAAGAATTCGACGGAGCGGATCCGCTCGAAATCGAGGTCGGCCACCGCGGGCGCGGGATTCAGCAGCACGGGAATGCCGTGTCGCGCGCCGAATTCGATCGCGTGATAGACGGTGTCGAGTTCGATCTCGAGCTGCAGCACGATCAGCGCGCATTCGACGAGATTCGGCGCGGCCGCGTCGATGTCGGCCGGCTTCAGGTGGCGGTTCGCGCCCTTGACGATCAGGATGCTGTTGCTCGAATCGGGCTCGACGAAGATCGGCGCGACGCCGCTCGGCACGCCGGCGACTTTGCGCACGTGCGTGGTGTCGATGCCTTCGCGCTCGAAGTTGCGGATCGTGTTGTCGGCGAATACATCGTCGCCGACCTTCGTGACCATCACGACGTGCGCGCCGAGGCGCGCGGCCGCGACGGCCTGGTTCGCGCCCTTGCCGCCGCAGCCGAGCTCGAAGTTCGGCGCCTCGAGCGTTTCGCCCCGGGCGGGCATGCGCGCGACATAGGTTACGAGGTCGACCATGTTGCTGCCGATGACGGCGATTGTCTCCATCTGCGTCTCTTCCTTGGTATGGCTGCGCCGCACGCGTGGTCGGCGGCGGCCTGCAACGAGTGATAATAAAATCACAATAAATGTGAAAATGCAATCGTCTAATGTTAGGGTGCTCACTATGTGGAATTGGCGCGCCGGGTGGTTGCCGCGCGTTCATGTGTCGACATACAAAAAAGGTCGCACTTACGAGAAGGGGATGGAAATGTGCAAAAAAGACCGCACCTCGCATTTCATTATGTGATAAATGGAGGTAACTGATTGATATCAATCTACTTTATTTCATGCTGCGTTTGGAGGGCTTGAGAGTCGGCAGGGGCGTGCAAAAGTTGCCCGTCGAGAATATTGATTGGTATTTCTAAGTTAATGCGCGCACTAAGTCGATGTGGCAAAGGAAAGCGATATCCTTTCACAATGCTTTCTAATTGGGGCGGAAATCCACTCAATGCGAGCAGGTTGAATGACCTGACGTTGGCGCTCTCCCCGCGGGTGACAGAAGACGAAGGGCGGAGCACGGATGAACGTGGCGCCGACTGCACGGGCGGCTCAACATGGGCCCCGTTTGGGGCGACGACAGACTTACAGGACTGCGTGACATGACCCGTCCTGATGGGTCATCAGCACGGCGCAGATCCGGCCGGTGTTCGCGGTCCATTGCCAGATGTACCTTGCGCCACGTGCGACGTTTGGACCAGCCATGCTTGCGTACCTTCCACTCGCCTTCGCCGTAACCGTTGTCGTCGATGAACAGCAAGTGCCTAGACCGCAGCGTCTAGTAAGGGATTCATGATGTGAATGCCATGCGATTCAAAAGAAAAAGTTCAAGGAGACCTGATCACTCGATATGCTCGGAAAATCTCTTCCGTTTCGTAGCGGGGCGACTTTTCCACTAACGGGGGCGTCGTTGCAAGTGGTCACTGGGTGTACTGCGCATATGGCTGCGACTACATCAATGCGTACAACTCCGCAGGAGTAAACTTTGAACGAAATGCCCTGGATCAAATCGTATCCCCCCGGCGTGCGGTGGGACACCGACATTGAGCCAATGACGGTCCACCAAATGCTTGATGATGCGGCCGCGAAATGGGGTGATCGACCCGCGCTACAGTTTATGGACAAGCGCCTTACCTACTCGGAGCTACAGTCGCATG
>NZ_MDEQ02000019.1 GCF_001883705.2 Burkholderia catarinensis | reverse complement strand
GCTGTTCGATGACGGACGGCTACGACTGCTATCAGAATGCTCTGGCCGAGCGGGTCAACGGCATCCTCAAGGGCGAGTTCCTGTTGCAACGTCCCGCTGACCTTGAGCAGGCCGCCAAGATGGTCGAACAGTCGGTTCGCATCTATAACCACGAGCGGCCACATGCCGCTCTGAAATACAAAACGCCCGATGCGGTGCATCGGGCGCTCTAGGGGCTGGATACTGTCAACCTATTCCAGGACTTGACAGCGTTCAGGCTTCGCGCAGCGCACCGGCGACCGCGGCCGCCACGTCGAGCCATTCGCCCGGCGCGGCCTGGCGGGCGATCCTGGCCTGCGGATACCACGGGCAGTCGTTGCCGGTGAACCAGCGCCAGTCGGGCGCAAACGGCAGCATGACCCACATCGGTTTGCCGAGCGCGCCCGCGAGGTGCGCGACAGCCGTATCGATCGTGACGACGCCGTCGAGCCGCTCGATCAACCCGGCCGTGTCGGCAAAGTCGTTCAGCCGGCCGTCGAGACGATGCACGCGCGGATGCGCGTCGACGCGCGCGCGTTCGTCGTCGTCGAGTGCGGGCTGCAGCACGACCCAGTCGATGTCCGGCAGCGCGAGCAGCGGCGCGAGCGCGTCGAACGGCATCGAGCGGTTTTCCTGAGCCTGCCGGCGCCCCGACCAGGCGAGGCCGAACTTGCGCTTCGACTGCCCGCCGAGCGAGCCGCGAAAGCGCCGGCGGGCGCCATCGGGAGCGTCGAGGTAGCGTGAGCCGCCGACGATGTCCTCCGGTTGAAGCCCGAGCAGGAACGGCAGGCTCATCAGCGTGCAGGCGACATCCGCGGCAGGCGGCTTCGCGGCGCCCTGTGCGACGAGCGTCACGCGCCAGTGCGACGCGGCCGGCGCCAGCAGCGCGACGAGTTCCGGCTGAACTTCGAGCACGACGCGCGCGCAGCGTGCGCGGGCGAGCGGCACGAAGCGGACGAACTGCAGCGTGTCGCCGAAGCCCTGTTCCGCGCGGATCAGCAGCGTGCGCGACGCAATCGGCTCGCCCTGCCAGCGTGGCAGCGCGCCGAGCGGCGTAGCCCCCGGCGTCTCGTGACGCGCTTCATACGCGGGCAGCCCGCGCGTGAAGTCGCCGAGCGTCAGCAGCGTGACTGCGCGGTGTAGCCGCGCGAGCGTGAGATCGGGCGCGACGCGCAGCGCCTGGTCGAATGCGCGCAGCGCCATCTCGTGCGCGCAGAGCGCGTGATGCGCGTTGCCGAGGTTCAGCCAGGCCAGGCCGAACGACGGATCGAGACCGACGGCGCGCTCGTAGTAGGGCAGCGCGTCGCGGTGGCGCGCCTGCGCGCACAGTGCGTTCGCGAGCCCGAACAGCGCGAGCGGAAACGGCGGATGCAGCGCGAGGGCGGCTTCGAATGCGGCGGCCGCCTCGGCATGCCGGCCGACCGCATCGAACGTGTTGCCGAGATTGAAATGCGCGGCGACGAAACGCGGCTGCGCGGCGATCGCGGCCTGGAAATGCGCGATCGCGTCGTCGGCGTGGCCCATCGCGTTCAGCGCCATCGCGAGGTTGTTGTGCGCGCCCGCATGCCCGGGCCGCAGCTCGAGCGCGCGACGGAAGGCGTCGAGCGCGTCGTCGTGGCGGCCGAGCGCGTTCAGCGCGTTGCCGAGATTGTTGTGGATCGATGCGTCATCAGGCGTGAGCCGCAGCGCGCGGCCGAAGGCGTCGATCGCATCGTCGTGGCGCTGCAGCGCCGCATATGCGTTGCCGAGGTTGTAGTGCGCGAGCGGAAATTCGGGCGCGAGCGTCAGCGCGTTGCGGAAGCGGTCGATTGCTTCGTCGAGCCGGCCGAGCGCTTTCAGCGCGTTGCCGAGATTGAGTTGCAGCGCGGCATCGTCCGGACGCAGCGCGACGGCGCGGCCGACGAGATCGGCTGCCTCGGCGTGCTGGCCCTGCTGGTGCCGCAGCACGCCGAACAGGTGCAGCGCGTCGGCGTCGGCGGGGTTGGAGGCGAGCGCGTTGCGATAGCCGTGCTCGGCCTCGGCGAGGCGGCCTGCGCGGTGTGCTGCATACGCTCGGTCGAATACGGAATCCATGACGCGAAAACTGACGGAAAGCGCGTATTTTCCCACACCACGCGGAGGGGCCGCGTATCGGCCGGTCGGCATATGGCCCCGTCACGCGGAGCGGCGTAGACTTGCAGGGTCGCGTGTCATCGAGGTTCTCATGGCTGACACACTGTCCGATATCCCGCCCGTGCTGATCGTCGGCGCCGGGCCGACCGGCCTTGCCGCGGCGATGAGCCTCGCGCGGGCCCGCGTGCCGGTGCGCATCATCGACCGCCTCGCCACCCCCGCGCCGTATTCGCGCGCGATCGGCATTCAGGCGCGCACGCTCGAACTGCTGGAGCAGCATCGCGCAGTCGAGCCGTTTCTCGCGCTCGGTCATCGTGCGCATGCGGCCGCGCTGCATGCCGGCGGCCGCGTGATCGCGCGGCTCGATTTCGATCCGCTGCAAACGCGCTATCCGTATCTGCTGTTTCTCGACCAGAGCATCACCGAGCGCCTGCTCGCCGAGCACCTGGCCGGGCTCGGCGTGACGGTCGAGCGCGGCGCGACGCTGACTGCGTGCGATGCCGGCGGCACGTCGCTCGACGTGTCGATCCGCGGCGCCGACGGCCGCGACGAGTCGTTCGCGCCGTCGTACCTGATCGCCGCCGACGGCGCGCACAGCACGGTCAGGCATCTGCTCGGCCTCGGCTTCGTGGGGCATGCGTTCGAACAGACTTTCCTGCTCGCCGATTTCGCGGCGATACCCGATTGGCCGGACGAGGAGATTCACCTGTTCACGTCGCCCGAAGGCATTGCAGGCCTGTTCCCGATGGGGGACGGCCGTTACCGGCTCGTGGCCGACCGGCCGCCCGGCAGTGACACGTCGTCCGATGCGCCGCCGCCGTCGCTCGCGGAATGCGACGCGATCGTGCGTGCCCGTGCCGGCGCGTCGATCTCGCCGAGCGATCTCGCGTGGTCGTCCTATTTTCACCTGCACAGCAGGATGGTCGACCGGCTGCGTCACGGCCGCGTGTTCTTCGCGGGCGACGCCGCGCACGTCCACAGCCCGGCCGGTGCGCAGGGCATGAACACCGGCATCCAGGAGGCGCTCAATCTGGGCTGGAAGCTCGCGCGCGTGCTCGGCGCGGGCACGCCCGAGCGGCTGCTCGACACGTATCACGCGGAGCGTCATCCGATCGAGCGCGACGTGTTGCGGCAGACCGGTTTCGTCACGCAGATCGTCGAAGCCGAGCGCGGCGCGATGAAATTGCTGCGCGATCATGTCGTGCCGCTCCTGGCGTCGTTCGGGCCGATGCGCGACGCGGTGCGGCGCACGGTCAGCGAGCTCGGCGTGCAGTACCGGAAGAGTCCGCTTACGCTGGAGCGCGTGCTCGACGGCGGCCCGCGCGCAGGCGAGCGGGCGCCCGATGCACTCGTGCATGTGCTGGACGGGCCGCTCGGCCGGGCGCCCGGAACGGCGCAGCTATACGACCTGCATGATCCGGCGAGCTTTACGCTGCTGCTGCTGGAAGAGCCGGCGGGTGCCGACGCCGACGCCGGCGCGGTGCCGCCGATGCCGGCCGATGCGCAGGCGCTCGTGCAGGGGCTTGAACGGATCATGCCGGATGCGGTGCGCGTGTGGCGCGTCACCGATGCCGAAGGCGACGGCGACGCCGGGCTTGCACAGGAGTACGGCCGCTCGCGGCCGTCTTATTACCTGCTGCGGCCCGACGGATATGTTGCCGCGCGCGGGCGCACGGCAACCGACGCGAACGCGCTGCTGCGCCATTGCGAAAACTGGTTCGCGGGCATGTCGCGGTCCGCCTAGCGGCGCGGTCAGGCGCTCGCTTCGGCGGGCACGAGCGATGCGCGGTGCGCGGCGATCGCGTCGCGCACGATCGGTGCCGCGCGTTGCGCGGCTTCGTCCGACGGATCGTCGAGCGCGGCGAGGAACGCGCGGCGCATCCGCGGCTCCCAGAAGCGCCGGATATGTTCGGCGATGCCGGTCAGCGCTTCGTCGCGATCGGGCATCGATTCGAAGAAAGCGCCGATCTGGTTGGCCATGTCGATCAGGTGTTCGTGATTCATCGCATCCTCACTTGCCTGTCGTCACGGTGTCGGGCGCCGCCGCGCGGCGCTCGAGCAGGTCGATCTGCTCCGCGTTGAAGCGCGCGTACGCTCGCTGCCAGTCGGACGGCTGGGCAACCGGCATCACCTGCACGGCCGTCACCTTGTATTCGGGGCAGTTCGTCGCCCAGTCGGAACTGTCCGTCGTGATCACGTTCGCGCCCGATTCGGGGAAGTGGAACGTGGTGTACACGACGCCCGGCTGCATGCGCTCCGTCACGAGCGCGCGCAGTACCGTATGCCCGGCGCGCGACTCGATGCCGACCCAGTCGCCGGCCCGGATCCCGCGATCCTGCGCGTCGTGCGGATGGATCTCGAGGCGATCCTCTTCATGCCACTGGACGTTTTCGGTCCGGCGCGTCTGCGCGCCGACGTTGTATTGCGACAGGATGCGGCCCGTCGTCAGGATCAGCGGATAGCGCTGCGTGACCTTTTCCGGCGTCGGAATGAACTTGGTGATCACGAACCGGCCCTTGCCGCGCACGAACGTGTCCGTATGCATGGTCGGCGTGCCTTCCGGCGCGTGCTCGTTGCAGGGCCACTGGATGCTGCCGAGCGCGTCGAGTTTCTCGTACGACACGCCCGAGAAGGTCGGCGTGAGCCGTGCGATCTCGTCCATGATTTCCGACGGATGCGTGTAGTGCATGTCGTAGCCGAGTGCCTGCGACAGCAGCAGCGTGACCTCCCAGTCCGCGTAGCCCGCGAGCGGTGGCATCACCTTGCGCACGCGCGAGATGCGGCGCTCCGCATTCGTGAACGTGCCGTCCTTCTCGAGGAACGTCGAGCCCGGCAGCAGCACGTGCGCATATTTCGCGGTCTCGTTCAGGAAGATGTCCTGCACGACGATGCATTCCATTGCCGACAGCGCGGCCGATACGTGCTGCGTATTCGGGTCCGACTGGACGATGTCCTCGCCCTGGCAGTAGAGCCCCTTGAAGCTGCCGTCGAGCGCCGCGTCGAACATGTTCGGGATGCGCAGCCCCGGCTCCGGCTGGAGTTTGGCCGACCATGCTTGCTCGAACTGCGTGCGCACGACCTCGTCGCTGATGTGCCGGTAGCCGGGCAGTTCGTGCGGGAACGAGCCCATGTCGCACGAGCCCTGCACGTTGTTCTGGCCGCGCAGCGGATTGACGCCGACACCTTCGCGGCCGATGTTGCCGGTCGCCATCGCGAGGTTCGCGATGCCCATCACCGTCGTCGAGCCCTGCGCGTGTTCGGTTACGCCGAGGCCGTAATAGATCGCGGCATTGCCGCCCGTCGCATAGAGGCGCGCGGCCTCGCGTACCCGTTCTGCGGGCACGCCCGTCACGTCCGCGGTTGCCTCCGGGGAATTGTCGGCGCGCGATACGAAGTCGCGCCATTGCTCGAATGCGCGCGTCTCGCAGCGTTCCGCGACGAACGCGTCGGCGACGAGCCCTTCGGTGACGATCACGTGCGCCAGCGCGTTGACGATCGCGACGTTGGTGCCGGGCCGAAGCTGCAGATGGTGCGTGGCCTTCACGTGCGGGCCGTCGACGACGTCGATGCGGCGCGGGTCGATCACGATCAGCTTCGCGCCTTCGCGCACGCGCCGCTTCAGCCGCGAGCCGAACACCGGGTGACCGTCGGTCGGGTTCGCCCCCATCACGACGATCACGTCGGCCTGGTCGACCGACGCGAACGTCTGCGTACCCGCGGATTCGCCGAGCGTCGCCTTGAGGCCATAGCCGGTCGGCGAATGGCACACGCGCGCGCAGGTATCGACGTTGTTGTTGCCGAACGCGGCGCGCACGAGCTTCTGCACGAGGTAGGTTTCCTCGTTCGTGCAGCGCGACGACGTGATGCCGCCGATCGAATCGCGGCCGTACTTCTGCTGCAGCTTGCGGAATTGCGTCGCCGCGTAGGTGAGCGCTTCCTCCCAGCTCACCTCGCGCCACGGGTCGGTGATCTTCTCGCGGATCATCGGCTTCGTGATGCGGTCCTTGTGCGTCGCATAGCCCCATGCGAAGCGCCCCTTCACGCACGCGTGGCCTTCGTTCGCGAGGCCGTTCTTGTGCGGCGTCATGCGCACGACCTGCGTGCCCTTCATCTCGGCCTTGAACGAGCAGCCGACGCCGCAATACGCGCAGGTCGTGACGACCGAGTGTTCGGCCTGCCCGAGCTGCACGACGGATTTTTCCTGCAGCGTGGCCGTCGGGCATGCGGCGACGCAGGCGCCGCACGACACGCATTCCGACGCCATGAACGATTCGCTCTCGCCCGCGGCGACGCGCGATTCGAAGCCGCGCGCGGCGATCGTCAGCGCGAACGTGCCCTGCGTTTCCTCGCAGGCGCGCACGCAGCGGTTGCAGACGATGCACTTCGACGGGTCGTACGTGAAGTACGGGTTCGATTCGTCCTTGCGGTCGTGCAGGTGATTTGCGCCATCGAAGCCGTAGCGCACTTTGCGCAGCCCGACGACGCCCGCCATGTCCTGCAGTTCGCAGTCGCCGTTGGCGGGGCAGGTGAGGCAGTCGAGCGGATGGTCGGAGATGTACAGCTCCATCACGTTGCGGCGCAGCGACTGCAGCCGGTCCGACTGCGTGCGCACTTTCATGCCGGCTTCCGCGGGCGTCGTGCACGATGCCGGATAACCGCGCCGGCCTTCGATCTCGACGAGGCACAGCCGGCACGAGCCGAATGGCTCGAGCGAATCGGTCGCGCAGAGTTTCGGGACGTTGACGCCGGCTTCGATCGCCGCGCGCATCACCGACGTGCCGGCCGGCACCGTCACCGGCTGGCCGTCGATTTCGAGCGTGACGTCGGTATCGGCATGCCGTTGCGGCGTGCCGTAGTCGGTATCGTCGAACGGGTCGCGGGTGCGCGCCTGCGCGGCGCTCTTGCACGCGCATTGGCCCGAGCCGCAGCCGCCTTGGCGGACGTTGTTCGTGTCGAGGGACATGCAGGTCTCCTTCTGGGTCAGGCCGCAGCCTTGACCGGGCCCGACACGGCATCCTTGCCGGCAGCGAGCCCGAAATCTTCGGGGAAATGGTCGAGCGCGGACAGCACCGGGTAGGGCGTCATCCCGCCCATCGCGCACAGCGAACCGGCCAGCATCGTGTCGCAAAGGTCGCGCAGCAGCGTGACCTGCCGCTCCGACGTATCGCCGTGGCGGATGCGCGCGATCGTCTCGACGCCGCGCGTCGACCCGATCCGGCACGGCGTGCATTTGCCGCATGATTCGATCGCGCAGAACTTCATCGCATATTCGGCAAGCTCGGCGAGGTTCGACGTGTCGTCGTGCAGCACGATGCCGCCGTGGCCGACTACCGCGCCGATCGCCGTGTACGCCTCGTAGTCGAGCGGCACGTCCCACTGGTGGTCGGGCAGGTAGGTGCCGAGCGGGCCGCCGACCTGCGCGGCGCGTGCGGGCCGGCCGCTTGCCGTGCCGCCGCCGAAGTCGAACAGCAACTCGCGCAGCGTGACGCCGAACGCGAGCTCGACGAGGCCGCCGTGCCGGATGTTGCCCGCAAGCTGGAACGGCAGCGTGCCGCGCGAGCGGCCCATCCCGTAGTCGCGATAGAACGCGGCGCCGCGCGCGAAAATCACCGGCGCCGTCGCGAGCGTGATCACGTTGTTGATGACGGTCGGCTGGCCGAACAGGCCGGCAAGCGCGGGCAGCGGCGGCTTCGCGCGCACGACGCCGCGCTTGCCCTCGAGCGATTCGAGCAACGCCGTTTCCTCGCCGCACACATACGAGCCCGCGCCTTTCGCGACGTGCAGCTCGAATGCGTGTGCGGAGCCGAGCACGTGTTCACCAAGCCAGCCGGCTTCGCGCGCGCGGACGATCGCGGCTTCGAGCGTGGCGATCGCGTGCGGGTATTCGCTGCGCACGTAGATGTAGCCGACCGTCGCGCCGGTCGCGATGCCCGCGATGATCATTCCTTCGATCAGGCAGTACGGATCGCATTCCATGATCAGGCGATCGGAGAACGTGCCCGAATCGCCTTCGTCCGCGTTGCAGACGATGTACTTCTGCGCGGCGCTCGCGTGCCGGACCGTGCGCCACTTGATGCCGGCCGGAAACGCCGCGCCGCCGCGGCCGCGCAGCCCCGATTCGAGCAGCGTCTCGCACGCGGCATCGCCGTCGAGCGCGAGCGCGTTCTTCAGGCCGGCGAGGCCTTCGTGTTGCAGGTAGTCGTCGATCGACAACGGATCGGTCAGGCCGATGCGCGCGAACGTGAGGCGCTGCTGGCGCGCGAGATAGGGCAGCGCGTCGACGAGGCCGACGCCGCTCGGATGCATGCCGCCTTCGAGCCAGTTTGCGTCGAACAGGGCCGGCACGTCGGCGGCCGACAGGTTCGCATAGCCGACGCGGCCGGCGGCCGTGCCGACCTCGACGAGCGGCTCGAGCCACAGCAGCCCGCGCGAGCCGTTGCGGACCAGTTCGATGGCGACGCCGCGCCGTTCGGCTTCCGCGACGATCGCGACGGCGAGCGTGTCGGCGCCGAGTGCCAGCGCGGACGAATCGCGCGGAACGTAGATGCGGGTCGTCATGCGGCCTCCGGGGTGTGGGCGACCGCATTGGCCAGCAGCGCGTCGAATTTCTCCGGCGTGACCTTGGCGTGAAGCACGCCGTTGACCGTCAGCGACGGTGACTGCGCACACAGTCCGAGGCAGTAGACCGATTCGAGCGCGACGGTATCCGGCGCGTGCGCATCCGCGGCATCGCCGTGCGCCGCGTCGAACCGGCAGCCCGTGCGGGCTTCCGCATGCGCGGCCAGCGCTTCGCAGCCCATGCTGCGGCATGCTTCGGCGCGACACATCTGGATCGTTACGCGCGCGGGCGGCGCGGTGCGGAAGTGGTGGTAGTAAGTCAGTACGCCGTGTACTTCAGCGCGTGACAAGTTGAGCGCCCTGGCGAGCGGCGCAACGCAGCCTGGCGGCACGTAGCCCGCGTCGTCCTGGATCGCGTGCAGGATCGCCACGAGCGACCGGCCGGCGCGCGCATGGCGCTCGACGAGCGCGTCGGGCGCAGGGGAATTCGGGGACATCGGTTATGCTCCTCCAAAGTCTCATATGCGCTCGAAATTCATATAGTGCGCATCGCGACTTCGTTCTGATTGATTTTGACCCACGATAAGCGGAAGATTTCTCGATCGCAATAGGAAGTCGGAGTGCATAATTGATTCGGATCGAATGCGACGCATATCTGACCGTACGCGACACGGAAGGTCGCACGGCCAGCCTGTCGGATGTCGCGCCATTGCTGGAACTCGTGGCCGACACGGGCAGCATTGCGCAGGCCGCTCACGCGAAAGGGCTGTCCTACCGGCACGCGTGGGGCATGCTGCGCGCGCTGGAGGCGCGCATCGGCGGGGAGTTGATCGAAACCGCACGGGGCAAGGGATCGACGCTGTCGGCACTCGGGCAGGCGGTTGTCGATGCGCAGCGCCTCGCGCGTAGCCGGCTCGACGGGAACCTGCGCACGCTGGCGGCCGAGGTGTCGAGCGACCTGAACCGGCGGCTCGCGCAGCGCGACGGCGCCGTGCGCATCCACGCGTCGCACGGCTACGCGGTCGCGACGCTCGTCTCCGCGCTCGTCGATGCGCAGGCGGCCGTCGACATCAAGTATCGCGAGAGCGTCGAGGCCGTGCAGGCGCTCGCCCGCGGCGAATGCGACCTGGCCGGTTTCCATCTGCCGCACGGCGCGTTCCGCGCGCAGTGCGCGCAGATCTACCGACCGTGGCTCGACGACACGCGCCACGTGCTGATCCATCTGACGCGCCGCCAGCAAGGGCTGTTCGTGCCGCGCGGCAACCCGAAGCAGGTTCGCGGGCTCGCGGATCTCGCGCGCAATGACATCCGCTTCGTCAACCGCCAGCCGGGATCGGGCACGCGCATGCTGCTGGATCTCGCGCTGCGCGCGATCGGCATCGATCCCGAGCGCATCGACGGCTATGCGTCGGCCGAGCTCACGCATTCGGCGATCGCGGCGTTTGTCGCGAGCGGAATGGCCGATCTCGGCTTCGGCGTCGAGCCGGCCGCCCATCATTTCGGGCTCGACTTCATCCCGGTCGTCGACGAGGACTATTACTTCGCGTGCGAACGCGCGCGGCTCGACGCGCGGCCGCTTGCCGGCGTGCTGGCGCTGCTGCGCGACGCGCGCTTCGTCGAACGCGTCGCACATCTCGACGGCTACGATCCGGCCGCGTGCGGAACGCTGACGAGCATCGCGACAGGGCTGGCCGGCAGCGACGGCACGAGCGCGCCGGACGGCAATTCCCGGTAACGGGGACGCGATCGAGCCGCGCTGCAGCAGCGGGGAATTTGCGCTACGCTTGCCGCTTGATCAACGTTCCAACAAGCACGCCGTTCAGGCGTCATCCCGCCATGAAATTTTCAGTTCCCCTCGCCGCGGCAGCGTTGACCGCGGGGCTGCTGGTCGCTGTGTCGCCGTTTGCGCTCGCGCAGAATTCCCCCGGTGTGCCCGGCGGCATCCTGAGCGAACAGTTTCGCCTGAACGAGCATCCGCAGATGCCGTTCGCTGCATCGGCGCCGTCGCAGAAATACCAGGGCGGCAAGAAGTCGGCCTTGCGCCGCAAGGGCGACCTGGGCGACCCGAACGGCTGCAACCTGAAGTGCCCGATGGATAGCCAGTAACGAGGCGGACAGGCGCGTTTGCACCGTGGTCATGCGGCGCCGGTTTGACCGGCAGGCGCTGTAACCGGCGAAGCGGTCTGGCCGCCCCGACCGGCAACGGTACGAATTCCGTGCGATGCTGATTCTGCTCGAGCCCCGCGAAGCGTTGCTGCTTCGCGGGGCTCTTGCTTTCCGGCGAGGCTTCATGCAACGCGATGTCGAACGAAGCCGGCATGCGCGCATCGCCGACCAATCAGGAAATCTAGGGTTAACCCTTAAATCAGGAAGGATGTCTTCCAGAAACCTGCCTTATTCTTAAGCATCTGCCTACATAAACTTCGGTTTGTCAGCGATGAACAAGGTGTTCACCGCGAACACAGACAAATCCGGAGGTAGGTCATCATGAAGTCGCTCGTTCAAGCTGTTGTCGTTGCTGCCGCTCTCGTTGCCCCGGTCGTGTCGTTCGCCCAGTCGGGCTCGACGATCACCCGGGCGCAGGTCCGTGCCGAACTGGTCCAGCTCCAGCAGGCTGGTTACAACTCCGCTCGCGGTGAAGATTCGCACTATCCGGAAGCGATCCAGGCCGCAACGGCGCGTGTCGCGGAGCAGCAGCGCAGCGCGCTGGCGCAAGCGCAGGGTGCCGACGCCAGCGGCTACGGTGCGCAGGCACAGGGTGCATCGGCATCGGGTTCGCGTGCGATCGGCGTGCGCCCGGCCACCGTTGAAGAAATGAAGTCGCTGTATCGCGGCAGCTAAGCCGCGCATCGCCCGGTGTGCGTGAGTGCCGGGCGCGACGACGCGTCGCGTCCGAGGCTGCGGCACCCGGGTTGGCCGCAGCCCGGCGCGACCGATGTTTGCGCGGGCGCGGCCGAACATCTGTCACCTCCTGTCGCCGGAATGCCGGTGGCATTCCGCCCGGCCCGTCCGGGGTTGGGCGTTTTTTTCGGAAGGAGCGGGGCGCATGCGTTTCGCCGGCAACAAAAAACCCCGCAGACTTGCGTCATGCGGGGTTCGTGCGGCGAGCGCGGAATTTGGTGGAGGCGGCGGGAATCGAACCCGCGTCCAGAAGCGCTCTACGACTAGTTCTACATGTTTAGTTCAGTCATTTGATTTAACCGCAGCGACGCGGACGAACACGCTGCACTACGGCGATTCGCTAGGTTTTCGATCCTGGCGTCGCGACGCCGACAGGACTTAACTGACGTAAATGACCTCTGGCGGTATTGCTACCGGTCTTGCGACACTAGCCCGTCAGTGAACTAGGCAGAGGACGGCGGCCGTTAGGCTGCCAGTGCGAACGTATCGTCGTTTGCAGTTACGATTTTCCCATTGATTAACGAGGTGACGGGTCCTCGACATGCCCTAGCCGCTTCACAACCCCTGTCGAAACCAGGTCGCCCCCGCGGATAAGATCAATCATTATAGCCCAACATCGCGCAGCAGTTCGCGCAGTTCGTGCGTCGTGTCGACGAGGTGCTGGGCCTGCCAGTCGGCGGGCGCGGCGCCATCGCCGCAATAGCCGTACGCGGCTGCGACCGTCGCCATGCCGGCAGCACTGCCGGCCTGAATGTCGCGCAGGTCGTCGCCGACGTAGACGATGCGCGCGGGCGCGAGTGTCAACTGGTCGGCCGCATGCAGCAGCGGGGCCGGGTGCGGCTTCGGGTGCGGCGTTGTGTCGCCCCCGACGACGCAGGCGGCGCGCGGTGCGAGACCGAGCAGATCGACGAGCGGCGCCGTGAGCCGCATCGCCTTGTTCGTGACGATGCCCCAGCGCACGCCGCGCGCATCGAGTTCGTCGAGCACGTCGCCGATGCCGGGGAACAGCGTCGTGTGCACGCAGATATCCATCGCGTAGTTGGCCAGGAACTCGTCGCGCATCGCTTCGTAGCCGTGCGTCTGCGGATCGATGCCGAACGCGCCGCCGAGCAGGCCACGCGCGCCGGCCGAGGCCAGCGGCCGCAACATGTCGAGCGGCGTTTCGGGCAGGCCGCGCACGCGCTGCATCTTGTTGACGGCAGCCGCGAGATCGGGCGCGGTGTCGGCGAGCGTGCCGTCCAGGTCGAACAGCACGGCATCGCAGTGCAGCAGGCGCGGTTCGTCGAGTGCGGCCCGTGCGGTCGAAAGGGGAGTCGTCATGCCGGTCGAAAGGTCAGGCGCCGCGGCGGCACGCGACGAGGTAGTTGATGTCGGTGTCGTTCGACAGCGCGAAGCGCTTGCCGATCGGGTGATACGTGATGCCCTTGATCTCCACGATGTGCAGATCCGTCGCGCGCACGAAGCCGGCCAGTTCCGACGGGCGGATGAAGCGCGCGTAGTCGTGCGTGCCCTTCGGCAGCATTTGCGCGATGTACTCCGCGCCGATCACCGCGAACAGGTAGGACTTCAGGTTGCGGTTCAGCGTCGAGAAGAACACCCAGCCACCCGGCTTTACGAGCGTCGCGCATGCGGCGACGATATCGCCGGGCGACGGCACGTGCTCGAGCATCTCCATGCACGTGACGACATCGTAGGTGCCCGGTTCGCGCGCGGCGATCGCTTCGGCGGCGATGGCCTCGTAGTCGACCGAGATGCCGCTTTCGAGGCTGTGCAGATCGGCGACGCCGAGTGCTTCGGTCGACAGGTCGATGCCTTTCACCTGTGCGCCGAGTCCGGCCATCGATTCGGACAGGATGCCGCCGCCGCAGCCGATGTCGAGTGCGCGCTTGCCGGCCAGGTGCGCATGCGCGTCGATCCAGCCGAGCCGGACCGGGTTCAGCTCGTGCAGCGGCTTGAATTCGGCATTCGGATCCCACCAACGATGGGCGAGGTCGCTGAATTTCTGGAGTTCGTGCGGATCGGCGTTGGTCATGTCGGCAAACGGGCTACGGGAGGAGGGCGGTGCTGCGGTTCGTCAGCCCCGAGTATATAAGAAGCGGACGAGCGGTGAAGCGGCGAGCGCCCGGACGAGCGTCAAAGAAAAAGCCCCGCCGGAGCGGGGCTTTGAAGCAGTCGAGAACCGCGGCTTACTGCGCCGGAACGGTCGTCTTCTGGACTTCTTGCGTACCAACCACTTCGACTTCCACGCGGCGGTCCGGTGCGAGGCAGGCGATGAGTTGCTTGCGGTTCTTCTGGTTGCAGCCAGTCGTAACCGGGTTGCGCTTGCCCTTGCCTTCCGTGTAGATCTTGTTGGCCGGCACACCCTTGCTGACCAGGTACGACTTCACGGCTTGCGCACGGCGCAGCGACAGACGATCGTTGTACTTGTCCGAACCGATGCGGTCCGTGTAGCCCGTTGCGACGACCACTTCCGTGTTCATGCCTTCGATCTTCGAAGCCAGTTCGTCCAGCTTTTGCTTGCCCAGCGGCTTGAGCGTTGCCTTGTCGAAGTCGAACAGTGCGTCAGCTTGATACGTGATCTTCTGGCTCGTAATGGCCGGAGCGACTGCCGGAGCGACCGGCGGCTGCGGTGCCTGGGCGACCAGTGCGCCATCGCACTTCGCGTTGGCGGTGGCCGGCGTCCAGAACGCATCACGCCAGCAGAGCTCGTTCGTACCGTTCATCCACACCCATTCGCCCGTGCCGTTCACCCAGTTGTCATTGACGGCTTGACGCGACGCCGGCACCGATTGTGCCGAAGCGGATGCAGCCATAACTGCGGTAGCTGCAATGAACGCGAGCTTTGAAAGTTTATTCATATTTCTCCTCTCGAAATTGAGATTACCGCAGGTTTACTGCGAGCCTGTTGACGGTGACAAGTCATACATTGCTCGAAGTATAACATCGGTGCGGTACAAAAATGCGGCACCGCTCTGTGTGTATGTAGACTTCGAGCAGCGTCTAACTTTCAGTGCGTTGGCATTTTGCCATATCGTTCCCTTCCTACGAAAAAAAATCCTCCCCACCCCAAGATCGCCTCGAGTTTGTGGCGCATGCGCAACACCGACCTGCCGTAACTTTTAGAAATTGTCAAGGGCGTGTCGGCGAAATTGCGTGGAGGAATGCGGTTGTTTATACGTGCGCGTGAAACAAGCATGACGCTATCGCCGCGACGTCGAGTCGCGTGCGATTCGGTCCGGTTCGCGGCCGCCGCGATTTTCGCTATTTATATATAGAGGGGGAGGCGAATTGGCGGCTGATGGGCGCATGTTAGAATCTCGCGTTGCGTTGCGCATGCAGCGCCCACGCGAAAGGCGTTCGCCGTCTTCGCTCCGAAACGATACGGATACATGGATCAATTCGCCAAAGAGACCCTGCCCACCTCCCTAGAGGAGGAAATGCGCCGTTCGTATCTCGATTACGCGATGAGCGTGATCGTCGGACGTGCCCTCCCGGATGTCCGCGATGGCCTGAAGCCCGTGCATCGGCGCGTATTGTTCGCGATGCACGAACTGAACAACGACTGGAACCGCGCGTACAAGAAGTCGGCGCGTATCGTCGGTGACGTGATCGGTAAGTACCACCCTCACGGCGACACCGCGGTCTACGACACGATCGTGCGGATGGCGCAGGACTTCTCGCTGCGCTACATGCTGATCGACGGGCAGGGCAACTTCGGCTCGATCGACGGCGACAACGCTGCAGCGATGCGTTACACCGAAATTCGCATGGCGAAGATCGGTCACGAACTGCTCGCCGACATCGACAAGGAAACGGTCGATTTCGAGCCGAACTACGACGGCAACGAAACGCAGCCGTCGGTCCTGCCGTCGCGCATTCCGAACCTGCTGATCAACGGCTCGTCGGGCATCGCGGTCGGCATGGCGACCAACATCCCGCCGCACAACCTGAACGAAGTCGTCGATGCTTGTCAGCACCTGCTGAACAATCCGGAAGCAACGATCGACGAACTGATCGAGATCATCCCGGCGCCGGATTTCCCGACGGCCGGCATCATCTACGGCGTCGCCGGCGTGCGCGACGGCTACCGTACGGGGCGCGGCCGCGTCGTGATGCGCGCGGCCACGCACTTCGAGGAGATCGACCGCGGCCAGCGGATGGCGATCATCGTCGACGAACTGCCGTACCAGGTGAACAAGCGCTCGCTGCTCGAGCGGATCGCCGAGCTCGTCAACGAGAAGAAGCTCGAAGGCATCTCCGACATCCGCGACGAGTCCGACAAGAGCGGCATGCGCGTCGTGATCGAGCTCAAGCGCGGCGAAGTGCCGGAAGTGGTGCTGAACAACCTGTACAAGGCGACGCAGCTCCAGGATACCTTCGGCATGAACATGGTCGCGCTCGTCGACGGCCAGCCGAAGCTGCTGAACCTGAAGGAAATCGTACAGTGCTTCCTGTCGCATCGACGCGAAGTGCTGACGCGCCGCACGATCTACGAACTGCGCAAGGCCCGCGAACGCGGCCACGTGCTCGAAGGTCTGGCGGTTGCGCTCGCCAACATCGACGAGTTCATCGCGATCATCAAGGCCGCGCCGACGCCGCCGATCGCGAAGCAGGAGCTGATGGCGAGGCCGTGGGATTCGTCGCTCGTGCGCGAGATGCTGACGCGCGCGGAGGCCGAGAATGCCTCGGCGGGCGGTCGTTCCGCGTATCGTCCGGAAGGCCTGAACCCCGCGTTCGGGATGCAGAACGACGGGCTGTACAGTCTGTCCGACACGCAGGCCCAGGAAATCCTGCAGATGCGTCTGCAGCGCCTGACCGGCCTCGAGCAGGACAAGATCATCGGCGAGTACCGCGAAGTGATGGCGCAGATCGCCGACCTGCTGGACATCCTCGCGCGCCCCGAGCGGATCACGACGATGATCGGCGAGGAGCTGACCTCGGTGAAGGCCGAATTCGGCGACGCGCGCCGCTCGAAGATCGAGCTGAACGCGACCGAGCTGAACACGGAAGACCTGATCACGCCGCAGGACATGGTCGTCACGATGTCGCACGCGGGCTACGTGAAGTCGCAGCCGCTGTCCGAGTACCGCGCGCAGAAGCGCGGCGGTCGCGGCAAGCAGGCGACGCAGATGAAGGAAGACGACTGGATCGAGACGCTGTTCATCGCGAACACGCACGATTACATTCTGTGCTTCTCGAACCGCGGCCGCGTGTACTGGGTCAAGGTCTATGAAGTGCCGCAAGGCTCGCGCAATTCGCGTGGCCGCCCGATCGTCAACATGTTCCCGCTGCAGGATGGCGAGAAGATCAACGTCGTGCTGCCGGTCAAGGAATTCTCGGCCGACAAGTTCATCTTCATGGCGACGTCGCTCGGCACCGTGAAGAAGACGCCGCTCGAGGCGTTCAGCCGTCCGATGAAGAAGGGCATCATCGCGGTCGGCCTCGACGACGGCGACTACCTGATCGGCGCGTCGATCACCGACGGCGCGCATGACGTGATGCTGTTCTCCGATTCCGGCAAGGCCGTGCGCTTCGACGAGAACGACGTGCGTCCGATGGGGCGCGAGGCGCGCGGTGTGCGCGGCATGCAGCTCGAGGACGGGCAGCAGGTCATCGCGATGCTGGTCGCCGGCAGCGAGGAGCAGACCGTGCTCACCGCAACCGAGAACGGCTACGGCAAGCGCACGCCGATCACCGAATACACGCGTCACGGCCGCGGCACGAAGGGTATGATCGCGATCCAGACGTCCGAGCGTAACGGCAAGGTTGTGGCCGCAACGCTCGTCGACGCCGAGGATCAGATCATGCTGATCACGACGGCCGGCGTGTTGATTCGCACCCGCGTATCCGAGGTTCGCGAGATGGGGCGTGCAACGCAAGGTGTTACACTCATCAGTCTCGATGAGGGTACCAAGCTCTCCGGCCTGCAGCAGGTTGCGGAGGCCGAGGAGGGCGATGGCGAGGCCGACGAGGCGTCGGACGGCGAAGCCTGAAGAACGGATGAGACTCTGGCCGCCGCGGGCGCGAAGCGCCGCGGCCGGCGAGCAACCATTCATATTTCCAAAAGGGAGTGATGATGCAAAAGCAATTCAAGCAACTGGTTCTGCTGGCTGCACTGGTGCCGACGTTCGCGATGGCGCAGGCGCTGTCGAATTCCGCACCGGCTGCACCGGCGGCAGCTGCGCCGATCGACGCCGACAAGAAGGCAGCGATCAAGGATCTGCTCGACGCGATCGACGCGCCGAAGCTCGTGTCGGCTATCGGCAACAGCGCCGAAATGCAGGCCAAGCAGCTCGTGCCGGCAATCCTGTCGGACGCGCTGTCGGAAAACAAGACGCTGAACGACAAGCAGAAGCAGGCTGCCGTTCCGGCGCTGCAGAAGAACGCGGTGCCGAAGCTGGTCGACGGCGCAGGCAAGGTGTTCGGTACGCAGCAGTTCCAGAACGACGCGATGTCGGCTCAGTACGACGCATACGCGAAGTACTACAGCACGTCGGAGATCAAGGATCTGACGACGTTCTACAAGAGCCCGACGGGCCGCAAGTTCATCCAGGTTCAGGATCAGGTCGGTCGCGACGTGGTCAACGGCCTGATGCAGAAGTACATGCCGCAAGCGATCCAGGCGACGCGCACGCAGGCTGACAAGGAAGTCGCAGCAGTCAAGCCGGGCAAGTAAGCCGTTCGTTCGGGCACGCCCCCGGCCGTTGGGCCGGGTTTGGCGGGAGCCTGACGACAGTGCGATAATGGCCGTTTGCGCGCGAGCGCAAGCGGCCATTTCTTTTCTGGCACGGCTCATTTGCAACTGACATGCGGCGGCAAGCCGCCGGTCGCGTCCCTCCCGAGGTTTTCACGATGCGCGTCTTTAATTTCTCCGCCGGCCCTGCGGCGATGCCCGAGGAAGTGCTGCGGCAGGCTGCCGACGAAATGCTCGACTGGCACGGCAGCGGCATGAGCGTGATGGAGATGAGCCATCGCGGCAAGGAATTCATGTCGATCCACGAGGCCGCGCTGACCGATCTGCGCGACCTGATCCGCGTGCCGGCCAGCCACCGGATCCTGTTCCTGCAGGGCGGCGGTC
Source organism: Burkholderia catarinensis (assembly GCF_001883705.2). Lineage (GTDB taxonomy): Bacteria > Pseudomonadota > Gammaproteobacteria > Burkholderiales > Burkholderiaceae > Burkholderia > Burkholderia catarinensis. Next base: position 112,351 of record NZ_MDEQ02000019.1, on the reverse strand, counting down.
TCGCGGAAAACGCGATCGTGCCGATGAACCTGCTCGGGTCGCGCAAGACCGCCGATTTCGTCGTGACGGGCTCGTGGTCGCAGAAGTCGTTCGTCGAGGCAAAAAAATACTGCACGCCGCATCTCGCCGCGACCGGCAAGACGGAAGACGGCTTCACGCGTGCGCCCGCGCGCGCCGAATGGCAACTGTCGGACGATCCGGCCTACGTGCATTTGTGCACCAACGAGACGATCGACGGCGTCGAGACGTTCGAGATTCCCGATCTCGGCGACGTGCCGCTGGTTGCGGATGTGTCGTCGCATATCCTGTCGCGCCCGATGGACGTCGCGAAATACGGTGTGCTGTTCGGCGGCGCGCAGAAGAACATCGGGATGGCCGGCGTGACGGTCGTGATCGTCCGCGAGGATCTGCTCGATCGCGCGCTGTCGATCTGCCCGTCCGCGTTCGAATGGAAGACCGTCGCCGCGAACAACTCGCTGTACAACACGCCGCCCACCTACGCGATCTACATCGCGGGCCTCGTGTTCCAGTGGCTGAAGCGGCAGGGCGGCCTCGAAGTGATCGAGGCCCGCAATATCGAAAAATCGAAGCTGCTCTACGACACGATCGACGCGAGCAGTTTCTATCTGAACAAGGTCGAGCCGGCAGCGCGTTCGCGGATGAACGTGCCGTTTTTCCTGGCCGACGAAACGCGCAACGAAGACTTCCTTGCCGGCGCAAAGGCGCGCGGGCTGCTGCAGCTGAAGGGCCACAAGTCCGTCGGCGGCATGCGGGCGTCGATCTACAACGCGGTGCCGCTCGAGGGCGTGAAAACGCTCGTCGAGTACATGAAGGACTTCGAGCAGCGCAGCGCCTGACGGCGGCGCTGTTCAAACAGCACGGCAAAACGCATGGACGACGAACTGAATTCCCGCCTGAAACCGCTGCGCGATCGCATCGACGCGATCGACGCGCAGCTGATCGCGCTCCTGAACCAGCGTGCCGCGGTGGCGCTGGAGGTGGGCGAGGTCAAGAAGCATTTCAACGCGCCGGTGTTCCGGCCGGAGCGCGAGCTGCAGGTGATCGCGCGGCTGCAGGACTTGAGCGCGGGGCCGCTCGCGAGCGAGCACATCAGCGCAATCTGGCGCGAGATCATGGCGGCGAGCCGCGCGCTCGAGCAGACGATTCACGTCGCGTTCCTCGGGCCGGTCGGCACGTACAGCGAACAGGCGATGCTCGAGTATTTCGGCCAGTCGATCGAAGGGCTGCCGTGCCCGTCGATCGACGAGGTGTTCCGCTCGGTCGAGGCCGGTGCGTCTGCGTTCGGCATCGCGCCGGTCGAGAATTCGACCGAAGGGGCCGTGTCGCGCACGCTCGACCTGCTGCTGCAGACGCAACTGCTGATCAGCGGCGAGCTCGCGCTGCCCATCCACCACAACCTGCTCACGCAGAGCGGCACGCTCGACGGCGTGAAGCGCGTCTGCGCGCATGCGCAGGCGCTTGCGCAATGCCAGCAGTGGCTCGCGGCGAATGCGCCGCAACTCGAGCGGCAGGCCGTGGCGAGCAACGCGGAGGCCGCGCGTCTCGCGGCGGCCGATCCGACCGTCGCGGCGATCGCGGGCGACCGCGCGGCCGCGCACTACGGATTGCAGATTGCGTTCTCGCTGATCCAGGACGATCCGCACAACCGCACGCGCTTCGTGATCGTCGGCAAGCAGCCGTCCGGGCAAAGCGGTCACGACCAGACGTCGCTGATCGTGTCGGTGAAGAACGAGCCGGGTGCCGTGTTCAAGCTGCTCGAGCCGCTCGCGCGACACGGCGTGTCGATGACGCGCTTCGAGTCGCGTCCGGCCCGTGTCGGCACGTGGGAGTACTACTTCTACATCGACATCGAGGGGCACCGCGACGATGCGGCGGTCGCGGCTGCGCTCGCGGAACTCGGCCAGAAGGCCGCGTTCCTGAAGATACTCGGTTCGTATCCGCGCGCACGCTGATGCAAGGCGGCCCATTGCCTGCTTGCGCAGGCGTGGCGGCCGGGCGGGCGGGGCAGGCCGGTCGGCGCTGCCGAAGGCGGGTTCGGGTGGTATCCGGTGCAGGTTGCGCCGGGTGCGCGCCCGTTGCCCGGAATCTGGAATTCCGCGTGCGGGGTGTCGTTCCGCGCGCGTAACTTGGCTCTTCTCGTGTCAGGCTTTGCATTCAACAAACTGGTCATCTTCGGCGTCGGCCTGATCGGCGGATCGCTGGCCCGTGCGCTGCGAGAACGCGCGCCGGGCGGCGCGGGCGAGATCGTCGGCGTGGGTCGTTCGCGTGCGTCGGTCGAGCGCGCGCTGTCGCTCGGCGTGATCGACCGCGCGGCGGCGCTCGATGACGATGCGCAATTGCGCGACGCGCTTGCCGGTGCCGATCTCGTGCTGCTGGCCGCACCCGTCGCGCAGACAGGCCCGTTGCTCGCACGCATCGCGCCGTGGCTCGCCGACGCAACGATCGTCACCGATGCGGGCAGCACCAAGTCCGATGTCGTCGCGGCCGCGCGCGACGCGCTCGGCGCGCGGATCGCGCAGTTCGTGCCCGGGCATCCGATTGCCGGCCGAGAGTCGAGTGGCGTCGAGGCCGCGTTGCCGGACCTGTACGTCGGCCGCAACGTCGTGCTGTGCCCGTTGCCGGAGAACGCGCCCGAATCGGTCGCGCGGATCGACGCGATGTGGCACGCGACCGGCGCCGACGTGCGCATGATGAGCACCGAGCAGCACGATCGCGTGTTTGCGTCGATCAGCCATCTGCCGCACGTGCTGTCGTTCGCGCTCGTCGAGCAGATTCTCGGCGAGGCCGACGCGGAACTGAAATTTTCGTACGCGGCGGGCGGCTTCCGCGATTTCACGCGCATCGCGGCGTCGAGCCCGGAGATGTGGCGCGACGTGTGCGTCGCGAACCGCGCGGCGCTGCTCGACGAACTCGACGGCTACACGCGCGTGCTCACGCGGCTGCGCGCGGCGATCGACGCCGGCGACGGCGCGGCGCTCGAAGCCGTGTTCACGCGCTCGCGCGCCGCGCGCAAGGCATGGCAGGAGCGCGGCGGCAAGCCCTCTGCCGAACCGGTCAAGAAATAACAGGACGATTCCCATGGACTATCTCGATCTCGGCCCGTACTCCAGCGCATCGGGCACCGTGCGCCTGCCCGGCTCGAAGAGCATTTCGAACCGTGTGCTGCTGCTCGCGGCGCTTGCCGAAGGCGAAACGACGATTACCAATCTGCTCGACTCCGACGACACGCGGGTGATGCTCGACGCGCTCGGCAAGCTCGGCGTGAAACTCGCGCGCGACGGCGACACCTGCGTCGTCACGGGCACGCGCGGTGCGTTCACCGCGAAGACGGCCGACCTGTTCCTCGGCAACGCGGGCACGGCTGTGCGGCCGCTGACCGCCGCGCTCGCGGTGAACGGCGGCGACTATCGCGTGCACGGCGTGCCGCGCATGCACGAGCGGCCGATCGGCGATCTCGTCGACGGCCTGCGGCAGATCGGCGCGCAGATCGACTACGAGTTGAGCGAAGGCTACCCGCCGCTGCGGATCAAGCCCGCGACGATCTCGATCGATGCGCCGATCCGCGTGCGCGGCGACGTGTCGAGCCAGTTCCTCACGGCGCTCCTGATGACGCTGCCGCTCGTGAAGGCGAAGGACGGCAAGACGGTCGTCGAAGTCGACGGCGAGCTGATCTCGAAACCGTACATCGACATCACGATTCGGCTGATGGAGCGCTTCGGCGTGACGGTCGAGCGCGACGGCTGGCAGCGCTTCGTCGTGCCGGCCGGCGTCCGCTACCGCTCGCCGGGGCGGATCATGGTCGAGGGCGACGCGTCGTCCGCATCGTACTTCCTCGCGGCCGGCGCGCTCGGCGGCGGCCCGCTGCGCGTCGAGGGTGTGGGGCGCGCGAGCATCCAGGGCGACGTCGGGTTCGCGAACGCGCTGATGCAGATGGGCGCGAACGTGACGATGGGCGACGACTGGATCGACGTGCGCGGCATCGGCCACGACCACGGCAAGCTCGAGCCGATCGACATGGATTTCAACCTGATCCCCGATGCGGCGATGACCATCGCGGTCGCGGCGCTGTTCGCGAACGGTACGAGCACGCTGCGCAACATCGCGAGCTGGCGCGTGAAGGAGACCGACCGCATCGCCGCGATGGCGACCGAACTGCGCAAGGTGGGCGCGATCATCGAGGAAGGTCCCGACTACCTCGTCGTCACGCCGCCGGAAAAGCTCACGCCGCACGCGGCGATCGATACGTATGACGATCACCGGATGGCGATGTGCTTCTCGCTCGTCAGCCTGGGCGGCGTGCCCGTGCGGATCAACGATCCGAAGTGCGTCGGCAAGACGTTCCCCGACTATTTCGACCGCTTCGCCGCGCTCGCCAAAGCCTGACCCGACTGTTCCGATGAAATCGACCCGACCCTTTCACCCGACTCCCGTCATCACGATCGATGGCCCGACCGCTTCCGGCAAGGGCACCGTCGCGGCGCTTGTCGCCGCGCACCTTGGCTTCCACCTGCTCGACAGCGGCGCGCTGTACCGTCTCGCCGCGCTCGCGAGCATGCGTTACGACATCGCGGCCGACGACATCGACGCGCTCGTGAAGCTGATCGACGATCTCCACATCACGTTCCGCGAAGGCTGCGCGCAGCTCGACGGAGTCGACGTGTCGAACGATATCCGCGCCGAGGCGGTCGGCAACCGCGCGTCGGCGATTGCCGTGCACGGGCCCGTGCGCACCGCGCTCGTCGCGCGCCAGCGCGCGTTCCGCAAGACGCCGGGCCTCGTTGCCGACGGGCGCGACATGGGTACGGTGATCTTCCCGGACGCCGTGCTGAAGGTGTTCCTGACGGCCAGCGCCGAGGCACGCGCGACCAGACGCCATAAGCAATTGATGCAAAAAGGTTTTTCTGCTAATATAGATGACTTGCTCCGGGATCTTCGTGAACGTGACGCGCGCGACAGCAATCGCGCGGCCGCGCCGCTGAAACCCGCGGCAGATGCCGAACTGCTCGATACGTCGGCACTTTCGGTCGATGAAGCAGTCGACCGCGTGCTGCAGTGGTACCGGGCGCTCGGCCAGCCCGCCTGAGAAGGCGGGCAGCGGTAGGTGCGCCGCGTCGCAAGCGCGGAGCGTGTTTCGAACCCTTAACCCCGTGTGGACTTCGATCTGGCCCTTTCAGCCTGCCAATCCGGCCGGCGTGGCACAGCGATCCATGCACTATCAGATTTTTATGTCCGACCTGCAAACCTCCAACCCGAATACCGAATCCTTTGCGGCTCTGTTCGAAGAGTCGCTGACCCGCCAAGACATGCGCGCCGGCGAAGTGATTTCCGCCGAAGTCGTGCGCGTCGACCACAACTTCGTGGTCGTCAATGCAGGCCTCAAGTCCGAGGCTTACATTCCGATCGAGGAATTCCTGAACGATCAGGGCGAGGTTGAGGTGCAGTCGGGCGATTTCGTGTCCGTCGCGATCGACGCACTCGAAAACGGCTATGGCGACACGATCCTGTCGCGTGACAAGGCGAAGCGCCTTGCATCGTGGCTGTCGCTGGAAAAGGCTCTCGACAACAACGAACTCGTCACCGGCACGATCACCGGCAAGGTGAAGGGCGGCATGACCGTGATGGTCAACGGCATCCGCGCGTTCCTGCCGGGTTCGCTGGTCGACACGCGTCCGGTCAAGGACACGACCCCGTACGAAGGCAAGACGCTCGAGTTCCGCGTGATCAAGCTCGATCGCAAGCGTAACAACGTCGTGCTGTCGCGCCGTGCAGTGATCGAAGCAACCCAGGGCGAAGAGCGCGCGAAGCTGCTCGAGACGCTGAAGGAAGGCGCGATCGTCAACGGCGTGGTCAAGAACATCACCGACTACGGCGCGTTCGTGGACCTCGGCGGCATCGACGGCCTGCTGCACATCACCGACATCGCATGGCGTCGTGTGCGTCACCCGAGCGAAGTCCTGTCGGTTGGCCAGGAAGTCACCGCGAAGATCCTCAAGTTCGACCAAGAGAAGAACCGCGTCTCGCTGGGCATCAAGCAACTGGGCGACGATCCGTGGGAAGGCATCTCGCGCCGTTACCCGTCGGGCACGCGCCTGTTCGGCAAGGTCACGAACATCACCGACTACGGCGCATTCGTCGAAGTGGAATCGGGCATCGAAGGCCTGGTTCACGTGTCGGAAATGGACTGGACCAACAAGAACGTTGCTCCGTCGAAGGTTGTCCAGCTGGGCGACGAAGTCGAAGTCATGGTCCTCGAGATCGACGAAGACCGTCGTCGTATCAGCCTCGGCATGAAGCAGTGCAAGCCGAATCCGTGGGATGACTTCAGCCGCAACTTCAAGAAGGGCGACAAGATCACGGGCGCAATCAAGTCGATCACCGACTTCGGCGTGTTCATCGGTCTGCCGGGCGGCATCGACGGCCTGGTCCACCTGTCGGACCTGTCGTGGAGCGAAACCGGCGAGGAAGCCGTTCGCAAGTACAAGAAGGGCGACGAAGTCGAAGCAATCGTGCTCGGTATCGACGTCGAGAAGGAGCGCATTTCGCTCGGCATCAAGCAACTCGAAGGCGACCCGTTCAGCAACTACGTTGCAATGAACGACAAGGGCTCGATCGTCGACGGCGTTGTGAAGACGGTCGATGCGAAGGGTGCGGTCATCACGCTGACGGGCGACATCGAAGGCTACCTGCGCGCATCGGAAATTGCGCAGGATCGCGTCGAAGATGCACGCAACGTGCTGAAGGAAGGCGACAAGGTCAACGCGATGGTGATCAACATCGATCGCAAGTCGCGCGGCATCAACCTGTCGATCAAGGCGAAGGATTCGGCCGAGCAACAGGAAGCGATCCGCGGCCTGCAAGCCGACACCAGCTCCGCTGCGACCGGTACGACCAACCTCGGCGCGCTGCTGAAGGCGAAGCTCGACGGCCAGAACCAGTAAGCCTTACGAGGTCTGCTGAAGTATGACCAAATCCGAGTTGGTCGCGCAGCTGGCATCGCGATTTCCGCAACTTGTCCTCAAGGATGCGGATTTCGCGGTGAAAACGATGCTCGATGCGATGTCTGACGCCCTGGCGAAAGGGCATCGTATCGAAATTCGGGGTTTCGGCAGCTTTGGCCTCAACCGTCGCCCGGCGCGCGTCGGACGCAACCCGAAGTCAGGGGAGAAAGTGCAGGTGCCCGAGAAGTTCGTGCCGCACTTCAAGCCTGGCAAGGAGTTGCGTGAACGCGTCGACGGCCGTGCCGGTGAACCGCTGAAGGCTGACGACCCGGACGACGAGCGTTGAGCGTCGTTCGGTCTGCCCGGAATCCGTCCGGCGAAGGCTGAAGAGAAAAGCGCCCCTTGCGGGCGCTTTTTTCATTTCCGGCGACCGTAGGGCAACAGGCGCGCACAGGATGTGCGCAGCCGCGGAAACGCTTCCTTTACAATACGGGTCGATTCGGTGCGACGAAGGGGAGTCGCGCGCCGCAGCAAACCTCAACAAAGAGAGGGCTTCATGAAGTTTATCGTCTGGCTGATCCGGGTATTGGTGTTCGTCCTGCTGCTGGTGCTTGCGCTGGCCAATACGCAAACCGCGACGCTGAATTTCGTTGCCGGCTACGCATGGCAAGCGCCGCTGATCCTGATCGGCCTCGCGTTCTTCGCCGTGGGGCTGCTGGCCGGCTTGCTGTCCGCGCTGCCTTCGATCTTCCGCCTGCGCCTCGAGACCGGGCGCCTGAAGCGCGATCTGCGCGCGGCGCGCGAAACGCCGGCCGTCGTCGACCAACCGCCGATGCCGCCCGTCATTTAACACGGACGCCGCGCGATAATCGCGCGGTTTTCGTCTCTGCTTCGATATTTCGCATGGATCTGGATTTCTGGTGGTTGCTCGCGATTCCGGTCGCGTTCGCGCTCGGTTGGGCGGCGTCACGCTATGACCTGAAGAATCTCCTGTCGGAGAGTGCCAACCTGCCGCGGTCGTATTTCCGCGGCCTGAATTTTCTGTTGAACGAACAACCCGACAAGGCGATCGACGCGTTCATCGAGGTCGCCAAGCTCGATCCCGAGACGGTCGAGCTGCACTTCGCGCTCGGCAACCTGTTTCGCCGCCGCGGCGAAACCGACCGTGCGATCCGCGTGCACCAGAACCTGCTGAGCCGTACGGACCTGCCGGTCAACGAGCGCGACCACGCGCTGTATGAACTCGGGCAGGATTTCCTGAAAGCCGGCCTGCTCGATCGCGCGGAGGAGGCGTTCCACAAGCTCGCCGACGGCGACTACGCGCTCGGCGCACAGCGGGCGCTGCTGACGATCTACGAGATCGAGAAGGACTGGAACAAGTCGATCGATACCGCGAAGCGCATCGAGTCGATGAGCGACAAACCGCTCGGCACCGAAATCGCGCAGTTTCACTGCGAACTCGCGCAGGACGCGTTGCAGCGCAAGAACGCGGCCGTGGCCGCTGAACAGTTGCGGCTCGCACTGGCCGTGAACCCGCAGAACGTTCGCGCGACTATCCTGTCCGGCGATGCCGCGGCGGCGGAGGGCAACCACGCAGCTGCAATCGAGCACTGGAAGCGCGTCGAAGCGCAGAATCCGGCGTATCTGCCGCTCGTCGCCGACAAGCTGATGAAGGCCTATGTCGCGCTTGGCAAGAACGTCGACGGCGCCGAGCTGCTGATGGGGTATATCGACCGTTATCCGTCGAACGACCTGCTCGACATCGCGTATCAGCACATCGCGGGGTTGCGCGGCCAGGACGCGGCGCACACGCTCGCGCGCACGCAGATGGAGAAGTCGCCGAATCTGTCGGGGATGCTGCACCTGCTCGATGCGCAGATCGCTGCGGCCGACGAACCGCGTCGTAAGGAACTTGAAATGATGCGTGCGCTGATCAAGCAGCGCACGAAAAATCTGCCACGGTATACGTGCCAGAATTGCGGTTTCCGGGCACGGCTTTTCTACTGGCAGTGCCCCGGATGCAGCGGCTGGGAAACCTATGCGCCGCGCCGCGTCGAACCTGCGATGCCGGGCTGATCCCGGCACGCGGAGCCAACGCGCTGCGGTTGCCGTCGGGTTCGTCCCGGCGGCCAAGTTAGTCAATTACCGGGAAGTACCGGAACATCTATGAAAATCACCATCATCGGCACCGGCTATGTCGGTCTCGTCACGGGCGCCTGCCTCGCGGAGATCGGTCACGACGTCTTCTGTCTCGACGTCGATCAGCGCAAGATCGATATCCTGAACAACGGCGGAATGCCGATTCACGAACCGGGGCTGCTGGACATCATCGCGCGCAACCGCGCGGCGGGACGCCTGCGCTTCTCGACCGACATCGTGGCGAGCGTCGCGCACGGCGAGATCCAGTTCATCGCGGTCGGCACGCCGCCCGACGAGGACGGCTCGGCCGACCTGCAGTACGTGCTCGAGGCCGCACGCAACATCGGCCGCCACATGACGGGCTTCAAGGTGATCGTCGACAAGTCGACGGTGCCGGTCGGCACCGCGCAACGCGTGCGCGGCGTGGTCGACGAGGCGCTTGCCGCACGCGGGCTTGCGGGCAGCGTCGCGCATCGCTTCTCGGTCGTGTCGAACCCGGAGTTCCTGAAGGAGGGCGCCGCGGTCGAAGACTTCATGCGTCCGGACCGGATCATCATCGGCGTCGACCACGACGAGACGGGCACGATCGCGCGCGAGAAGATGAAGAAGCTTTACGCGCCGTTCAACCGTAACCACGAGCGCACGATCTACATGGACGTGCGTTCGGCCGAATTCGCGAAATATGCGGCGAATGCGATGCTCGCGACGCGCATCTCGTTCATGAACGAGATGTCGAACCTCGCCGACAAGGTCGGCGCCGACATCGAGGCCGTGCGTCGCGGGATCGGCTCCGATCCGCGCATCGGCTATCACTTCCTGTACGCGGGCGTCGGCTACGGCGGCTCGTGCTTCCCGAAGGACGTGCAGGCGCTGATTCGCACCGCCGGTGAGAACGGCCAGCCGCTGCGCATCCTGGAGGCCGTCGAGGCGGCCAACCACGCACAGAAGGACGTGCTGATCGGCAAGATCGAGCAGCGCTTCGGCGCCGACCTGACCGGCCGCGAGTTCGCGGTCTGGGGCCTGGCGTTCAAGCCGAACACCGATGACATGCGCGAGGCGCCGAGCCGTCGCCTGATCGCTGCGCTGCTCGAACGCGGCGCGACCGTGCGCGCGTACGATCCGGTCGCGGTCGACGAGGCGCGGCGCGTGTTCGAACTGGATTTCGGCGACGATTCGGACGCGCTGGCGCGGCTGCATCTCGTCGATACGCAGGACATTGCCGTGACCGGCGCGGACGCGCTCGTGATCGTGACCGAATGGAAGGAATTCCGGAGCCCCGATTTCACGCGCCTGAAGGCCGAACTGAAGGCGCCGGTGATCTTCGACGGGCGCAACCTGTACGAGCCGGACGCGATGGCCGAACTGGGCATCGACTACTACGCGATCGGACGGCCGTATGTCGATCCCCAGTCGTCCTCCCGGGGCTGACCGCACGATGAATACTCTCCGCGAAGTCGTTCCGGTGCCGCGTGCGCAACTCGCGCGCTCGCGCGTGCTTGTCGTCGGCGACGTGATGCTCGACCGTTACTGGTTCGGCAACGTCGATCGCATTTCGCCGGAAGCGCCCGTCCCGGTCGTGCATGTGCAGCGTCAGGAAGAGCGGCTCGGCGGCGCGGCGAACGTCGCGCGCAATGCCGTGACGCTCGGCGGCCAGGCCGGGTTGCTGTGCGTCGTCGGTTGCGACGAACCCGGCGAGCGGATCGTCGAGCTGCTCGGCAGCAGCGGCGTGACGCCTCATCTCGAGCGCGACCCGGCATTGCCGACCACGATCAAGCTGCGTGTGCTCGCGCGCCAGCAGCAACTGCTGCGCGTCGACTTCGAGGCGATGCCGACGCACGAGGTGCTGCTCGCGGGGCTCGCGCGCTTCGACGCGCTGCTGCCGCAGCACGATGTCGTGCTGATGTCGGATTACGCGAAAGGCGGCCTGACACACGTCACGACGATGATCGAGAAGGCGCGTGCAGCCGGCAAGTCTGTCCTCGTCGACCCGAAAGGCGACGACTGGGCACGCTACCGCGGCGCGTCGCTGATCACGCCGAATCGCGCGGAATTGCGCGAAGTGGTCGGGCAGTGGAAATCGGAAGACGATCTGCGCGCGCGTGTCGCGAAGCTGCGTGCGGAACTCGGCATCGACGCGCTGCTGCTCACGCGTTCGGAAGAGGGAATGACGCTTTTTTCCGCCACCGGCGAGCTGCATGCACCGGCGCTCGCGCGCGAGGTGTTCGACGTGTCGGGCGCGGGCGATACCGTGATCGCGACGGTCGCGACGATGCTCGGCGCAGGCGTATCGCTCGACGACGCCGTCGTGCTCGCGAATCGCGCAGCAGGTATCGTGGTCGGCAAGCTCGGCACGGCCACGGTGGACTACGACGAACTGTTTCACTGAGCGCATTCGGCGGCGCGACGAGCGCGCCGCACGCGTGGCTCGCATTTTTCAGGCAGGACGATCATGACCCTCATCGTCACCGGCGCAGCCGGTTTTATCGGCGCGAACATCGTCAAGGCGCTCAACGAGCGCGGCGAGACGCGCATCATCGCGGTCGACAACCTGACGCGCGCGGACAAGTTCCGGAATCTCGTCGATTGCGAGATCGACGACTATCTCGACAAGACGGAATTCGTCGAACGCTTCGCGCGCGGCGATTTCGGCAAGGTGCGTGCGGTGTTCCACGAAGGCGCTTGTTCGGACACGATGGAAACCGACGGCCGCTACATGATGGACAACAACTTCCGCTACAGCCGCGCGGTGCTCGATGCATGCCTCGCACAGGGCACGCAGTTCCTGTACGCGTCGTCGGCCGCGATCTACGGCGGCTCGACGCGTTTCGTCGAGGAGCGTGACGTCGAGGCACCGCTGAACGTCTACGGCTATTCGAAGTTCCTGTTCGACCAGGTGATCCGTCGCGTGCTGCCGAACGCGAAGAGCCAGATCGCCGGCTTCCGCTATTTCAACGTGTATGGCCCGCGCGAAACGCACAAGGGGCGCATGGCGTCGGTTGCGTTCCACAACTTCAACCAGTTCCGCGCGGAAGGCAAGGTGAAGCTGTTCGGCGAGTACAACGGCTATGCACCGGGCGAGCAGACGCGTGACTTCGTGTCGGTCGAGGACGTGACGAAGGTGAACCTGTTCTTCTTCGATCATCCGGAGAAGTCGGGCATCTTCAACCTCGGCACGGGCCGTGCGCAACCGTTCAACGATATCGCGTCGACGGTCGTGAACACGCTGCGCGCGCTCGACAACCTGCCGCCGCTGACGCTTGCGCAGCAGGTCGAGCAGGGGCTGATCGAATACGTGCCGTTCCCCGACGCGTTGCGCGGCAAGTACCAGTGCTTCACGCAGGCCGACCAGACGAAACTGCGCGCGGCCGGTTACGACGCACCGTTCCTGACTGTGCAGGAAGGCGTCGACCGCTACGTTCGTTGGCTATCCGGCCAGGTTTAAACGTAAGCGTTGCATCGATAGACTGGGTCTCACGGTCGGCAGCCGCCGGCCGTTTTTCTTCGGAGATCCAGTACATGATCAGGAAATGGTTTGCCGCAGCGGTCATGCTCGGCGCCGTTGCGTCGGCCTGGGCGGCCGTGGACGTCAACACCGCGAACGAGGATGCGCTCGTCGGCATCAAGGGCATCGGCCCGGCGCGGGCGAAGGCGATTCTCGACGAGCGTGGCGCACGCGGTCCGTTCAGGAATGCGGACGATCTCGCGTCGCGCGTGAAGGGCATGGGTGGGCATACCGTCGAGCGACTGCAGCAGGAAGGGCTGACGATAGGTACGACCGGCACGGGCACGACTCCGTTGGCAGCAGGCAAGCCGGCGGCAGCGAAGCCTGCCGCCGCACCGGCCCGCACCGCGCAGAAGTAACGCATCGCGCGCGACCGATCAAGGGCTCCTTCAGCCGCCGTCGTTGCGACGGCTTCCCGCGGCATGCCGCGGGTTTTTTGCGTGGGGCCGCGTGTGCTGCGATCGCGAATCAGGCGGCATGCGTATTCCTTCGTCGTAAAGGGGTTGCCGGCGCGAGCAGCGGTGCTGGTTTACAATCGATCGATTGATCGGCCTCGTACTCACGGTATATCCATGGCTTACAAAACTATCGAAGACACGATCGGCAATACGCCGCTCGTGCAACTGGTCCGCTTGCCGGACGACGAGATCCGCGCGCGCAACAACGTGGTGCTCGCGAAGCTCGAAGGCAACAATCCGGCCGGTTCCGTCAAGGATCGCCCGGCGCTGTCGATGATCAGCAAGGCCGAGGCGCGCGGGCGCATCAAGCCGGGCGATACGCTGATCGAGGCGACGAGCGGCAACACGGGCATCGCGCTCGCGATGGCAGCGGCGATCCGCGGCTACAAGATGGTGCTGATCATGCCGGAGGACCTGTCGGTCGAGCGCCGCCAGAGCATGGCCGCTTACGGCGCCGAAATCATCCTGACGCCGGTGAAGGGCGGGATGGAACTGGCGCGCGACCTTGCCGACCAGATGCAGCGCGAAGGCAAGGGCGTGATCCTCGATCAGTTCGCGAATCCCGACAATCCCGTCGCGCACTACGAAGCGACCGGCCCGGAGATCTGGCGCGACACCGACGGGCGCGTTACGCACTTCGTGTCGGCGATGGGCACGACCGGCACGATCATGGGCGTGTCGCGGTATCTGAAGGAGCAGAATCAGGCAATCGAGATCGTCGGTGCGCAGCCGGAAGACGGTTCGCGCATTCCGGGCATCCGCAAGTGGCCGGAAGCCTATCTGCCGACGATCTTCGATCGCACCCGCGTCGACCGTGTCGAGAACGTGAGCCAGGCCGCATCGGAAACGATGGCGCGCCGGCTCGCGGTGGTCGAAGGCATCTTCGCGGGCATTTCGTCGGGCGGCGCATGCGAAGTCGCGATGCGCATCGCGCGTCAGGTCGAGAATGCGACGATCGTGTTCATCGTCTGCGATCGCGGCGACCGCTACCTGTCTACGGGCGTGTTTCCCGCCTGAGCGCGGGTTGGTGTGCGCTGCGCGCATGCGAAAAAAAAGCGCCGCTTGTGCGGCGCTTTTTCTTTGGGCGGTCGGTGCTTACTGCGACTGCGTTTCGGTGGCGGCCGGCTGAAGTGCGCCGCTTGCTTCCATCTGTGCCTTCACGGCCTCGCCGAGCTGGTACACGGTGAGTGCGTAGAAGAAGCTGCGGTTGTAGCGCGTCAGCACATAGAAATTCTTGAGCCCGATCATGTATTCGGTCGCGCGCCCCGGCGACGGCAGGTCGACCACGGTCACGGGCGTGCCGGCTTCGGCGGTGATGTTGACCGTCGGCTCGTTCAGCGTCATGCCCGCGCGCAGCAGTTGCGACAGCGCCCAATGCGGTTCGGGCTGGCCGTCGGCGGCGGCCTGTGCGATGCCCAGGCTGCCCGAATCGGGCGTGATCTGCCAGACCACCGGGCGGTCGGTTTCCCAGCCGTGCTGTTTCAGGTAGTTCGCGACGCTGCCGATTGCGTCGACAGGACTGCTGCGCAGATCGACATGGCCCGTGCCGTCGAAGTCGACCGCGTATTCGCGGATGCTGCTCGGCAGGAACTGCGGGATTCCGATCGCGCCCGTATACGAGCCGAGCACGGTGGTCGGGTCGAGCTGGTTGTCGCGGGTCCAGACCAGGAAATCCTCGAGGTTCTTGCGGAACGTGGCCTGGCGGCTGTCGCGATTCGGCGTGTCCGGGTAGTCGAACGTGAGCGTCGTCAGCGCGTCGAGCACGCGGAAATTGCCCATGTAGCGGCCATAGATCGTCTCGACGCCGATGATGCCGACGATCACCTCCGGCGGCACGCCGAACTGCTCGGATGCGCGCTGCAGCGTCGCCTGGTTCGCCTTCCAGAACTTCACGCCCGCGTTGATGCGGATCGGCTCGATGAAGCGCGAGCGATAGACGCGCCAGTTCTTGACCGTTGGCGACGGGGCGGGCCTCACGAGCTTGACGGCCGTTGCCGAATAGCTGATGCGAGAGAACAGCGCATGCAGGCTTGTGGAGTCGAAGCCGTTGCGGCTCACCATCTCGTCGATGAACGCATCGACCTTCGCGTTGTTCGCGTAACGCTGCGGAACAATCTCCTCTTCGAAGGTCTGGCCTTGCGGCGCCGGTTGCTGCGGCTGGGCCTGAGCGACGAGCGTGCCGGCGGGCTTCGCGGGCTGCATCTGCGCGCCGGCGGGCGCGGTGCCAAGGGCTGCGGCGACGGCGGCTGCAACGAGCGGAACGCGAAAGCGGAACAGCGCGGAGAGAAGGGCGGCAGGCTTGCTGGAATTCATGTCGAAGCGGGCGGACTGGGCGATTGTGTTCGGCGCAGTATACCCGACGGATCCGGCACGCCGGGGCGTATCCGGCCCCCGTTGTGGTAAGTTAGCGGCGAATTCGCGGCAGACGATGGACATCATTGATGGAGACCTGTGGCGCACCGTGCGCCGCGGATGACAGCTTATGGCAACCGCTTTCTATACGCACCCCGACTGCATGCTGCACGAGATGGGGGAATGGCATCCGGAATGCCCGGCCCGCTTGTCGGCGATCCAGGATCAACTGATTGCGAGCCGCATCGACGACCTGATCGTGCATGAAACCGCGCCGTTCGCGAGCGAGGTGGCGCTGGGCCGTGTGCATACGCAGGCGCACATCGACTACATCCGGAGCATGACGCCGGTCGACGGCTACGTCGAGATCGATCCCGATACGCTGATGAACCGCGACACGTGGCGCGCGGCACTGCGCGCGGCTGGCGCCGCGATCGCGGCGACCGATGCGGTGATCGAAGGCCGCTACGCGAATGCGTTCTGCAGCGTGCGTCCGCCCGGCCATCATGCGGAGCCCGCGCGCGCGATGGGTTTCTGCTTCTTCAACAACGTCGCGATCGCCGCGCGGCATGCGCTCGACGTACACGGTATCGAGCGTGTCGCGATCATCGATTTCGACGTGCACCACGGCAACGGCACCGAGGCTGCGTTCGCGAACGACGAGCGCGTGCTGATGTGCAGCTTCTTCCAGCATCCGCTGTACCCGTTCTCGGGCGCCGATCACCAGGCGCCGAACATGGTCAATCTGCCGATGCCCGCGCGCAGCAACGGGATGGCGATCCGCGAAGCCGTCGACATGTTCTGGCTGCCGCGTCTCGACGCATTCAAGCCGCAGATGCTGTTCGTGTCGGCCGGCTTCGATGCGCATCGCGAGGACGACATCGGCAACCTCGGCCTGGTCGAAGCCGACTTCGAATGGCTGACCGCGCAGGTCGTCGATGTGGCGCGGCGTCATGCGCAGGGCCGCATCGTGAGCTGCCTCGAGGGCGGCTACAACCTGTCCGCGCTCGGGCGCAGCGTCGTCGCGCACCTGCGCGTACTGGCCGGCATCTGATTGGCCGGCCGGGCCGCGCACGCTTAGCGCGCCGGCACGCGCGCGTGAATCCACGCGATCAGCGCGTCGATCACGCGATCGCGTTCGAGATCGTTCATCGTTTCGTGGAAGCCGCCTTCGTATAGCGTCAGCGTACGATCGGGCGAGCCGACGCGCGCGCCGAACGCGCGGCTGCCGTCGGGCTCGGTCAGCTTGTCCTCGGTGCCGTGATAGACGAGCACCGGTATGCGCAGCGCGCCGCGGCCACTTTCGATGCGCGCCATCGCGTCGAGAATTTCCGCGCCGGTGCGCGCGGGCACCGCGCCGTGATGCACGAGCGGATCGGCGCGATTGGCCGCGACGATGGCTGGATCGCGCGACAGTAACGCTGCATCGATTTTGATCGCGGGGAAGGTCGGCCATACGCGGCTGATGACGCGGCTCACCGCGAGCATCCAGCGCGGCACGTCACGCCCCGGCGCGAGCGCCGGGCTCGACAGTACGAGGCCCGTCAGGGCATGACCGCGGGCCGGTGCGCGTTCGATCGCGTACAGCGCCGCGACCGCGCCGCCCATGCTGTGTCCCATCAGGAACAGCGGCGAATTGCCGCGCGCTGCTTCGGCGACCAGCGCATCCGCATCGTTCAGGTAGCCATCGAAACGCTCGACCCAGGCGCGCTTGCCGGGCGACTGACCGTGCCCGCGCAGATCGATCGCGAGCACGTCGATGCCGGCCGCGTTCAGCCGGCCGGCCAGTGCGGCATAGCGGCCTGCGTGTTCGGCGAGGCCGTGTACGAGCGCGATCGTTGCGCGCGGCGGCGCCGCGCCGTCGCCGGCCGGCCAGCGGTACGACGCCAGCTCGAGCCCGTCCGCAGTACGCCGCCGGCCCATTTTCGGCGCGGGCGGCGGCGAATGCGCCGGTCCGGCGGTGGCGGGTGCGGCGGCCGGCGTAGTGGTGGCGGTCATCTGGCGTGTCCCCTGTTCGTTGGCATGCATGTTCCGGGATCATAGTCGCGGCATTCCCGTGGCGGGCCAGCGGCGATCCTCTAATTTCGTGTAGTTATGAAAAGATCGAAATCGATTATTAAGGGGAATGAGGGGTTTGCGGTAAAATCGCCGGCTATTCCAGATGCATCGGCGGCTGACTGGCGGGCCAACTCGCCAGCCGGCCGCCGTTTTGTTTACATGATCGAATTACGCAATCTTTCGCAGCGCTTCCCCGGGCCGAGCGGCTGGGTCGAAGCGCTGCACAACGTCAACCTGACGATCCCGCAGGGCGAGGTGTTCGGCATCATCGGCCGAAGCGGCGCCGGCAAGAGCACGCTCGTGCGCACCATCAACCTGCTCACGCGGCCGACCGAAGGCAATGTCGTCGTCGGCGGGCGCGATCTGACGCTGCTGCCGGCAGGCGCGCTGCGCGAGGCACGCCGCGAGATCGGCATGATTTTCCAGCACTTCAACCTGCTGTCGTCGCGCACGGTATTCGACAACGTCGCGCTGCCGCTCGAGCTGGCCGGCGCAAGCCGTGCCGATATCGAGGCCGCCGTGCTGCCGCTGCTCGACCTCGTCGGGCTGTCCGCGCAGAAGGATCGTTATCCGGCGCAGATCAGCGGCGGACAGAAGCAGCGTGTCGGCATCGCCCGCGCGCTGGCGAGCCAGCCGAAGGTGCTGCTGTCCGACGAAGCCACGTCCGCGCTCGACCCCGAGACCACGCGTTCGATCCTCGATTTGCTGAAGCGCATCAACCGCGAGCTCGGCCTGACGATCGTGCTGATTACGCACCAGATGGAAGTGATCAAGCAGGTGTGCGATCGCGTCGCGGTGCTCGATGCGGGGCGTGTGGTCGAGGAAGGCCGCGTGATCGACGTGTTCCTGCAGCCGCATCACGAAGTGACCCGCGCGCTGATCGGCGACGTGATCGCGCAGGAACTGCCGCCCGCGCTGAAGGCGCGCGTGGCCGAGCGGCTGAAGACGGGCAGCGGGCATCTGCTGCGGCTCGCGTTCACGGGCTCGGGCGTCGACCAGCCGATCCTGTCGGAGACGATCCGCCGGTACGAACTCGATTTCAACATCCTGCATGGCCAGATCGACGAGATCCAGGGGCAGGCATTCGGTTCGCTCGCGGTGCTGGCCGGAGGCGAGCCGGGCAAGGTCGGGCAGGCGCTCGCGTTTCTGCGCGAGCAAGGCGTGGTGGTAGAGGAGCTTTCGTATGTTGAGTGAGATGTTCGATATGTTCGTGCAGTCGTTCTGGGAGACGCTGATCATGGTCGGCATCTCCGGGGCGGTCGGCGCGCTCGTCGGCCTGCCGCTCGGCGTGCTGCTTTACCTGACCGACCGCCAGGGCGTGCTGCAGAACCTCGCCGTGAATCGCGTGCTCGGCGGCATCGTGAATGCCGTCCGCTCGACGCCGTTCATCATCCTGCTGGTCGCGGTGATTCCGTTCACGCGTCTCGTCACGGGTTCGTCGATCGGCACGGCCGCGGCGGTCGTGCCGCTGACGCTCGCGGCCGCTCCGTTCGTCGCGCGTCTCGTCGAGACGGCGTTGCGCGAAGTCGACCGGGGGCTGATCGAGGCCGCGCAATCGATGGGCGCGACCACGTCGCAGATCGTATTCAAGGTGCTGCTGCCCGAATCGCTGCCGGGCGTCGTCGCGGGCCTGACGATCACGTTCGTGTCGCTGGTCGGCTATTCGGCGATGGCGGGTGCGATCGGCGGCGGCGGGCTCGGCGATCTCGGGATCCGCTACGGTTACCAGCGCTATCTGCCGGAAGTGATGTGGACGGTGGTTGCGATCCTGATCGTGTTCGTGCAGATCGTGCAGTCGTTCGGCGACTGGCTCGTCCGCCGGCTGAGCCACAAATAAGAAGCAACTGATCCGTTAGGGGAGACACGATGCAACGACGCTTCATATTGAAGTTTGCGGCGGCACTGGGCGCGGCCGCGCTGTTCGCGGGCGCGCACGCACAGGCCGAAACCATCAAGGTGGGCGTGACGGGCGGGCCGCACGCGCAGATCATGGAGGCGGTGAAGAAGGTCGCGGCGAAGAACGGCCTCGAGATCCGCATCGTCGAATTCTCCGATTACGTGCAGCCGAACGCCGCGCTCGCGGCGGGCGACCTCGACGCGAACAGCTACCAGCACGATCCGTATCTGCAGGCGCAGGTGAAGGATCGCGGCTACAAGCTGATCAAGATCGCGGATACCGTGACGTTCCCGATGGGCATCTATTCGAAGCGCGTGAAGTCGCTGGCCGAACTGAAGCCGGGCGCGCGCATCGCGGTCCCGAACGATCCGACCAACGGCGGCCGGGCGCTGCTGTTGCTGCAAAAGCAGGGCCTGCTGAAGCTGCGCGCGGATGCGGGGCTGAAGGCAACGCCGCTCGACATCGTCGACAATCCGCGCAAGCTGAAGATCGTCGAACTCGATGCGGCGCAGATTCCGCGCTCGCTCGGCGATGTCGACGCGGCCGCGATCAATACCAACTACGCGATGGAAGCGGGGTTGAAACCGAAACAGGACGCGATCGCGATCGAGGGCCCGAACGGTCCGTACGCGAACATTCTCGCGATTCGCGATGCCGACCGGAACAAGCCGTGGGTCGCGAAACTGATCGCGGCCTATCATTCGGCCGACGTGAAGCAGTTCATTGAAGGCAAGTTCGGCGGTGCGGTCATTGCCGCCTGGTAACGGGTGGAGCACGGGCGCCCGGCGGGATTAGAGTTGATGATCGAAAACCCGGGCTTTGCGTCCGGGTTTTTTCTCTTTTAAAATAGAACGATCGTTCGCTATCATTGGCGCGTCGCCAAGAAGCGGTATCCTCGACAGTCACGATGGTTGGGTCCGCTTGGCCGCGCAGTCATGAGGCCTCGCTATAGAATGGCCTCTGGTCGTATTCGTAACTTTGGAGCGTGTGCATGAAAATCCTGGTGCCAGTGAAAAGAGTGGTCGATTACAACGTGAAGGTCCGCGTGAAGTCGGACAACACGGGCGTCGACATCGCGAACGTGAAGATGTCGATGAACCCGTTCGACGAAATCGCCGTTGAAGAAGCCGTGCGCCTGAAGGAAGCGGGCGTCGCGACCGAAGTGATCGCGGTGTCGGTCGGCGTCACGCAGGCGCAGGAAACGCTGCGCACGGCGCTGGCAATCGGCGCGGATCGCGCGATCCTCGTCGAGTCGAACGACAGCGTCGAGCCGCTGGCCGTCGCGAAGATCCTGAAGGCGCTGGTCGACAAGGAACAGCCGCAGCTGGTGATCCTCGGCAAGCAGGCAATCGACGACGATTCGAACCAGACGGGCCAGATGCTGGCTGCGCTGGCAGGCCTGCCGCAAGCGACGTTCGCATCGAAGGTGACGGTGGCAGACGGCAAGGCTACGGTTGCGCGTGAAGTCGACGGCGGTGCGGAAACGCTATCGCTGACGCTGCCGGCGGTGGTCACGACCGACCTGCGCCTGAACGAGCCGCGCTACGTAACGCTGCCGAACATCATGAAGGCGAAGAAGAAGCCGCTGGAAATCGTGAAGCCGGAAGACCTGGGCGTGAATGTCGCGCCGCGCCTGAAGACGCTGAAGGTGGTCGAGCCGCCGAAGCGCGCGGCTGGCGTGAAGGTGCCGGACGTGAAGACGCTGGTCGAGAAGCTGAAGACCGAAGCCAAGGTGCTGTAAGAGGGAGCGGAAAGAAATGACGATTCTGGTGATTGCAGAACACGACAACGCGTCGATCAAGGCCGCGACGCTGAACACGGTGGCAGCGGCTGCGAAGATTGGCGGCGACATTCACGTGCTGGTCGCGGGCCACAACGCGCAGGCGGCGGCAGACGCAGCGGCGAAGATTGCAGGCGTCAGCAAGGTGCTGCTGGCCGACGCGCCGCAGCTCGAAGCGGGCCTCGCGGAAAACGTCGAAGCGACCGCGCTGAACATCGCGAAGGATTACTCGCACATCCTCGCGCCGGCCACCGCCTACGGCAAGAACATCGCGCCGCGCATCGCCGCGAAGCTGGACGTCGCGCAGATCTCGGACATCACGGCGGTCGATTCGGCCGACACGTTCGAGCGCCCGATCTACGCGGGCAACGCGATCGCGACGGTGCAGTCGAGCGATCCGATCAAGGTCATCACGGTGCGCGCGACGGGTTTCGATCCGGTGGCGGCGGAAGGCGGCAGTGCATCGGTCGAGAAGATCGAAGCCGCGGCAGACGCCGGCAAGTCGCAGTTCGTGAGCCGTGAAGTGACGAAGCTGGACCGTCCGGAACTGACGAGCGCAAGCATCATCGTGTCGGGCGGCCGGGGTCTCGGCAGCGGCGAGAACTACACGAAGGTGCTGGAGCCGCTGGCCGACAAGCTGAACGCGGCACTGGGCGCATCGCGCGCCGCAGTCGACGCAGGCTACGTACCGAACGATTACCAGGTCGGCCAGACCGGCAAGATCGTCGCGCCGCAGCTGTACATCGCGGTCGGCATCTCGGGTGCAATCCAGCATCTGGCCGGCATGAAGGATTCGAAGGTGATCGTCGCGATCAACAAGGATCCGGAAGCGCCGATCTTCAGCGTGGCCGACTACGGTCTCGTCGGCGATCTGTTCGCGCTCGTGCCGGAACTCGTGAGCGAGCTCGGCTGACGCGGCATGACGCTTCAGCGGTAAGCACACGAGAAGAGGGGCGCGACGAGCGCCCCTTTTTTACGCCATCGACGGAAGAGAGATGGGGCGATACGCCATGAGCTATAGCGCCCCGTCAAGGACATGCTGTTCGTGCTGAAGGAACTCGCGGGCATCGACGCCGTTGCGCAGTTGCCGGGCTTCGAGGATGCCGGCTACGACACGGCGCAGGCCGTGCTCGACGAGAGTCCGCGAAATTCTGCGTCGTGAACTGCACCCCCGAAGGCTGGATTTGCGTTCAGCTTCCAGGAGGGCAGTTCGGAGGGGGCGCCTTTCTTTTTGATGCCGGCCGGCCCGCCTTGCTGCGGGCAGCCGCGGCTTATGCGTACGCCGGGCGCGTCTGGCCGGCCACGTCCTTCAGGTAACGATGCACCGACAGGTCGTCGGCCTGGATCGCCGGCATTTTGCCCGAGATCAGGTCCGCGAGCAGTTGGCCCGAGCCGCACGACATCGTCCAGCCGAGTGTGCCGTGGCCGGTGTTCAGGAACAGGTTCGACACCGGCGTGCGGCCCACGATCGGCGTGCCGTCCGGCGTCATCGGGCGCAGGCCCGTCCAGAACGTTGCCTTCGACGTGTCGCCGCCGCCCGGGAACAGGTCGTTCACGCACATCTCGAGTGTTTCGCGGCGCGCGGCGCGCAGCTTCTTGTCGAAACCGACGATTTCCGCCATGCCGCCGACGCGGATGCGCTGGTCGAAGCGCGTGATCGCGATCTTGTAGGTTTCGTCGAGCACGGTCGACACGGGCGCGGCCGCTTCGTTGACGATCGGTGCGGTGATCGAATAGCCCTTCAGCGGATAGACGGGGATCTTCATCAGGTTCGAGATGAAGCTGGTCGAGTACGAGCCGAGCGCAACGACATACGCGTCCGCGCGCACCGTCTCGCTGCCGCACTGCACGCCGGCGATCTTGCCGCCCGCGATCGCGAGCGCGTCGATCGGCGTGTTGTAGCGGAACTTGACGCCGAGCGATTCGGCGAGCGCCGCGAGGCGCGTCGTGAACAACTGGCAATCGCCCGTTTCGTCGCCCGGCAGGCGCAGGCCACCCGTCAGCTTGTGGGATACGGCGGCGAGCGCCGGTTCGGCATTCTTCAGGTCGGCCGGCGACAGCAGTTCGAACGGCACGTTCGCCTCCTGAAGCACGGCGATGTCCTTTGCCGCGCCGTCGAGTTGCTGCTGCGTGCGGAACAGTTGCAGCGTGCCACCCGTGCGACCTTCGTACTGGATGCCGGTATCGGCACGCAGCGCCTGCAGGCAGTCGCGGCTGTACTCGGCGAGGCGGACCATGCGGCCCTTGTTGACCGCGTAGCGATCGGCCGTGCAGTTGCGCAGCATCTGCCACATCCACTGGAGCTGGAAGCGCGTGCCGTCGAGGCGGATCGCGAGCGGCGCGTGCTTTTCGAACATCCACTTGACGGCCTTCAGCGGCACGCCGGGCGCGGCCCACGGCGCGGCATAGCCGGGGGAGATCTGGCCCGCGTTCGCGAAGCTCGTCTCGAGCGCCGGGCCGGCTTCCCGGTCGATCACCGTGACTTCATGACCGGCGCGCGCGAGGTAATACGCGCTTGCCACGCCCACCACACCGCTGCCCAGAATGACGACTCGCATAGCTGCTCCAGATGGAAGGGACCAGATCGAGGCCGGGCGCGCATGCAGCTCCGTGTAACCTCTAGCTGATCTAGTTTTTTTCGCTATGGTATTGTCGAATGTGCAGGTTTTGTTATCGTATTTTTCAGGTTTTCAGCATAAACAAATGAGAACGCAACGTCAGCCCGTACGTACGCTCGACAAGCTCGACCGGCGCATCCTGAAACTGCTCCAGGACGACGGCCGGATGGCGATGAAAGACCTCGCGGAACAGGTCGGACTGACCGTCACGCCGTGCATCGAGCGCGTGCGGCGCATGGAGCGCGACGGCGTGATCACCGGCTATCACGCGCGGGTCGATCCGCACCAGCTGGGTGCCGCGCTGCTGGTGTTCGTCGAGATCACGCTCGGTCACAAGGGCGGCAACATGTTCGAGCAATTCCGCCGGGAAGTGATGAAGATCGACGAAGTGCTCGAATGCCATCTCGTGTCCGGCGATTTCGACTACCTGATCAAGGCGCGGATCGGCGAGATGGCCGACTACCGGAAGCTGCTCGGCGACATCCTGCTGCAGTTGCCCGGCGCCGTGCAGTCGAAGAGCTATGTCGTGATGGAAGAAATCAAGGAGACGCTGATGATCGCGGTCGGTGAATGACGTGTCGCCGGCCTGTTGTCGGGCCCCTTATCCCGCCCTTGGCATGCTGCGCCCAATACTGTATAAATGTACAGTGTTTGGCGCAGGCGAACGGGTGGGCATATGGACGATCGGTCCGACAACGAATTTCCGGTAGCGCCGCCCGCGCCCCGCAAGGGGCGCGGTGCGGTCGACAATCTGCAGGGGCGGTATGAAACCGCGCAGCGCGAAGCGGTCGACGACGGTTGGGCGCACGAGTCGGACGATGCCGACTTTCCCGCGCCGCTGCGCACGCAGGTATTCGAGGAGCGTGCGAAGAGCATCCTGACGCACAACCAGTCGCCCGACATCCCGTTCAGCGTATCGCTCAATCCGTATCGCGGTTGCGAACACGGCTGCATCTACTGTTTCGCACGCCCGACGCACAGCTATCTCGGCCTGTCGCCGGGGCTCGATTTCGAAAGCCGCATCTATGCGAAGGTCAATGCGGCCGAACTGCTCGAGCGCGAGATTTCGCGGAAGCGCTACGTGCCGGAGCCGATCGCGCTCGGCGTCAATACCGATGCCTACCAGCCGGTGGAGCGCGACCTGCGCATCACGCGCAGCGTGATCCAGGTGATGCACGATCGCGGGTTGCCGTTCGCCGCGATCACCAAATCGTCGCTGATCGAGCGCGATCTCGACCTGCTCGCACCGATGGCCGAGCGCGGGCAGGTGATGGCGGCGGTCACGATCACGACGCTCGATGCCGACCTCGCGCGCACGCTCGAGCCGCGGGCGGCGACACCGGCGCGCCGGTTGCGCACGATCCGCGCGCTGCGCGATGCGGGCGTGCCGGTGGGCGTGAGCATTGCACCGATGATTCCGTTCGTCACCGAGCCCGACATGGAGCGCGTGCTCGAGGCGTGCGCGGAAGCCGGCGCGACGCATGCGAGCTACATCATCCTGAGGTTGCCGTGGGAGGTTGCGCCGCTGTTCAAGAACTGGCTTGCCGCGCATTTTCCCGATCGCGCGGAGCGCGTGATGAACCGCGTGCGCGACATGCGCGGCGGCAAAGACTACGACTCGGATTTCTCGAAACGGATGAAGGGCGAGGGGATCTGGGCCGACCTGTTGCGGCAGCGCTTCCGCCAGGCCGTCAAGCGGCTGGGGTTGAACGAGCGCACGAACGGCATTCTCGATCTGTCTCAGTTTCGCGGTGCGCCGGCCGTCGCGGCGCCGGCGCGCCGCGTTGCTGCTCGTGCCGCCGGCGCACAGTCGCGCGACGACATGCAGTTGAACCTGTTCTGACCGGCGCGCGATACCGCTGCCGGTGTGCCGGGTTCGTTGCGCTTACTGCGAAATCTGCTTCGCCGCTTCGACCTGCGATTCGAAATACGTCTGGAACGACAGCGCGAGTGCGGTCATCAGCAGGAACGCGCCGATCAGTAGCGAGAAGATCACGACAAAGATCACGGTCCAGCCCGACCGGCTGTGCTTGCCCGTGTCCGCGTTGAACTGCGCGTCCCACTTTTCGTCGGGGCGCAGCCCATAGACGAGCGCGGCGAGGAATGCCGCCAGCAGCGAGATCGCGCCGGGTACCGCGAGCCACCAGCCGAGGCCGGCGCTGCGCTGGGTCGCCGCGAGAAGGAGAAAGCCCGGGATGCCGACGATCGTCGCGAGGAGGTGCGCCCAGCCGTAGACGTCGCGAAAGCCGTACAGATAGAAGCGGTGCGCACCGAGCGATCCGAGCAGGAATGCGAGGGCGGCGGTGAGCGTCTTGGAGCGGAAGCGGCGGGACGGTGCGGTGCTGCTGGACATGGATGGCGGCGTATTGTCGTTGGCATGGGCGGCCGGCTGGCCGGCGCGGGCACGCGGCCCGGCACGCATTCTACGATGCCCGGTCGGGCCCGGTCACCCCTCGGCTGCGTCAAGGTGCCGCGTAGGTCACGCGGTAGATTGCGCCCGCGTAGTCGTCGCTGACGAGCAGCGAGCCGTCCGGCAGCGGCAGCACGTCGGCCGGGCGTCCCCATACCGTGCCGTCGGGCCGCAGCCAGCCGGTGATGAACGGGGTCTGGCGCGCCTGGCTGCCGTCCGCCGATACGATGACGCGCGTCACGCGGTAGCCGACCTTCGTGCTGCGGTTCCACGAGCCGTGTTCGGCAACGAACACGTTATTGCGATACGACGCCGGAAACATCGGCCCGATATAAAAGCGCATGCCGAGCGCCGCGACGTGCGCGCCGAGTTTCAACACCGGCGGCACATAGCGGCGGCATGCGTCGGCGCTGCCGAATTCGGGGTCGGGCGTGTCGCCGCCATGGCAATACGGAAAGCCGAAGTCGAGGCCGGCGCGCGGTGCGCGGTTCAACTTGTCGTCGGGCACGTCGTCGCCCATCATGTCGCGCCCATTGTCGGTAAACCACAGCTCGCCCGAATCGGGATGCCATGCGAAGCCGACCGTATTGCGCACGCCGCGGGCGACAACCTCGCTTCCGCTGCCGTCGGCCTTCATCCGCGCGATGATCGCGTAGCGGCTGCGATCGGCGAGGCAGGCGTTGCACGGTGCGCCGGTCGGCACGTACAGTTTGCCGTCGGGGCCGAACGCGATGAATTTCCAGCCGTGATGGTGTTCGGTCGGCAGTGCGTCGGTCACGACGGCAGGCGCGGGTGGCCGGGCGAGCCGGTCGTCTATATGATCGAGACGCAAGATGCGCGACACGGCTGATATATAGAGTGTGCCGTCGCGGTAGGCGACGCCGACGGGCATGTCGAGCCCGGACGCGATCACGTAGCGCGCGCTGATCCGGCCCTCGTGCATCACGAATGCATGCACGCGGCCTTCCCGCGTGCCGACATACAGGATGCCGCGCGGCGACCACGCCATTTCGCGCGCGGCCGGTACCGCGTCAGTTAGTACTTCCACGTGGAAGCCGGGCGGCACGACGAGTTCGCCCACCGGCAACGGCGCGGTAAACGCCAGTGCGGGCGCGAGGCAGGCAAGGCCGGCAAGCAGCGCCGTAAAACGGTGCTGCGCGCGGTGCGTCGAGGCGGCGCGAAGAGGCGGCATGACGGTGGAGAACGTCCCGGACACGACGATTGTATGCTCGGTGGACAGGCCGTCCGCGGATTATTTACGCGTAAGTGTTTGTTGTACCTCTGGTTTCCGGCTATAATCGCGTGTTTCAGTAGTTTCGAACCCGGTTTTCCGAAGGACATCATATGGTTATCATCCGTCTGGCTCGTGGCGGCTCGAAGAAGCGCCCGTTCTACAACATCGTCGCTACCGATTCGCGCAACCGTCGTGACGGCCGCTTCATCGAGCGCGTCGGTTTCTACAACCCGGTTGCCACGAAGGGCGAATCGCTGCGTATCGCTCAGGACCGCCTGACGTACTGGCAAGGTGTTGGCGCGCAACTGTCGCCGACCGTCCAGCGTCTCGTGAAGGAAGCGCAAAAGGCGCAACCGGCTGCCTAACATGGCACGGTGTGCCGGTCGTGCCGGCTGTGAGGTGCATTGATGGCGGGTCACGATTCCGGTAATGCAGGGCGCGGGCGTGCGTCATTCGGCGCATTCGTCCGCAAGCCGGTCGAACGCGGCGCTGTCGCGAACGCCGGCCAGGCTGCCGAACAGGGTGGTCTCGAAGCGACGCAAGCGTGGCCCGACGATGCCGTCGAGGTCGGGGCGGTGGTCGACGCCTACGGCCTGAAGGGCTGGGTCAAGGTGGCGGCGCATGCCGACGCCGGTCGCGGCGGCGACGCAATGCTCAACGCGCGCCGCTGGTGGCTCGAACGCGGTGCGGAGCGGCTTTCCGTTCGCATCATGCAGTCGAAGACGCACAGCGACACCGTCGTTGCGCAACCCGCGGGCGTCAGCGACCGCGATGCCGCGCTGGCTATGCGCGGCTTTCGCGTGTTCGTGCGCCGGGAAGACTTCCCGGCATTGGCCGCGGACGAATTCTATTGGGTCGACCTGATCGGTCTCGATGTCGTCAACGAGCAATCGGTGGCGCTCGGGAAAGTGAGCGGGATGATCGACAACAGCGTGCATTCGATCATGCGTGTCGAGTATCCGGCGATCGGCAAAGACGGTCAGCCGACCACCGACGAGCGGTTGATTCCGTTTGTCGGCGTATACGTCAAAACGGTGGATCAGGCGGCGCGTCGCATCATCGTCGACTGGGAAGCTGATTACTGAAATGAACCAGGTTACCGAGAGCGCGGTGCAGTTCGACGTCGTCACGCTCTTTCCCGAGATGTTCCGCGCACTGACCGACTGGGGAATCACCAGCCGGGCCGTCAAGCAGGGGCGCTTCGGGCTGCGCACCTGGAACCCGCGTGATTTCACGACGGACAACTACCGTACGGTCGATGATCGTCCGTACGGCGGCGGTCCGGGCATGGTGATGCTGGCCAGGCCGCTCGAAGCCGCGATCGGCGCCGCGAAAGCGGCGCAGGCGGAGCAGGGCATCGCGAGCACGCGCGTCGTGATGATGTCGCCGCAGGGCGCGCCGCTTACCCACGATCGTGCGATGCGGATGGCGCAGGAACCGGGCGTCGTCGTGCTGTGCGGCCGCTACGAGGCGATCGACCAGCGCCTGCTCGATCGTTGCGTCGACGAGGAAATCAGCCTCGGCGATTTCGTGCTGTCCGGCGGAGAGCTGCCGGCGATGGCGATGATGGATGCCGTCGTGCGGTTGCTGCCCGGTGTGCTGAACGATTCGCAGTCGGCCGTGCAGGACAGTTTCGTCGACGGGCTGCTGGATTGTCCGCATTACACGCGCCCCGAGGAGTACGATGGCGTGCGCGTGCCGGACGTGCTGCTCGGCGGGCATCATGCCGAGATCGAGCGGTGGCGGCGCCAGGAAGCATTGAGGAATACGTTGCGGAAGCGGCCGGACCTGATCGTCCGGGCGCGCCGCGAGAAGTTGCTGAGCCGTGCCGACGAGGCATGGCTTGCGAACCTCGCACGCGAAGCGAAGGACGCCTCCTGAGGCGGTGTCGCGAGCGGGAATTGGCGGTGCCGTGCATGCGTGCGCGGCGCCTGATGTGAATCCATCCTCTATCGGGGCCAGGCCTGGAAGCAGGCGGGTGCTAACGCCGACACGATGGCATAAGGAGTCAGTAATGAATCTGATCGAAAAACTTGAGCAGGAAGAAATCGAGCGCGCGCTCGCCGGCAAGACGATCCCCGAATTCGCCCCGGGCGACACGGTGATCGTGAACGTGAACGTGGTTGAAGGTACCCGCAAGCGCGTTCAGGCTTACGAAGGCGTCGTGATCGCGATTCGCAACCGTGGTCTGAACTCGAATTTCATCGTCCGCAAGATCTCGTCGGGCGAAGGCGTCGAGCGTACGTTCCAGACGTACTCGCCGCTGCTGGCGAGCATCGTCGTGAAGCGCCGCGGTGATGTGCGTCGTGCGAAGCTGTACTACCTGCGCGAGCGTTCGGGCAAGTCGGCTCGTATCAAGGAAAAGCTGGTGTCGAAGGATCGCGCCGCAGCAGCTTCCCAAGAGTAAGAGCTGTAAGGAAAAAGCACCCACCCGGGTGCTTTTTTCATTCTGGCGCGACAATATGCTCGATACGACACGAACCCGAGAGCCCCATTGAATCGCCGCCCCATCATCGATCCCGAAGTACTGCCGGTCGAAGGCACCGGCGCCGGCCTGCCCGCCATCGATCCCCGCCTGATGACACCGTCCGGCTTGCGCGACCGTTTCGCGCGTACGCTCGAATGGAGCGTCGAGCCCGGAGAGGCGAGGCTGCAAGAGGGCGTCGATCCGCGTAGTGCGGCCGTCCTCGTTCCGCTCGTCGTCCGCGAATCGGGGCCGACCGTGCTGCTGACCCAGCGCGCCGACCATTTGAACGACCACGCCGGGCAGATCAGCTTCCCGGGCGGTCGTCGCGAACCGTTCGATCGCGATGCGACCGCCACCGCGTTGCGCGAGGCGAAGGAAGAGATCGGGCTGGCCGCAGAACGCGTCGAGATTCTCGGCGCGCTGCCCGACTACCTGACCGGCACGGGCTTCTGCGTGACACCGGTGGTCGGCCTCGTGCATCCGCCGTTCACCGTGCAGGCCGACACGTTCGAAGTCGCCGAGATTTTCGAAGTGCCGCTCGCGTTCCTGATGGATCCCGCGAACCATCAGGTCCGCGTGTTCCGCTGGGAAGGCGGCGAGCGTCGTTTTTTTGCGATGCCCTATCCGAATGGCGAACCAGGCGGGCATTACTTCATCTGGGGCGCAACTGCCGCCATGTTTCGCAATCTGTACCGCTTCTTGGCCGCCGGCTAGCCGCGTACACCGGCCGACGCACGCGGTCGGTTGCCGGGCGACCGCGCCGGCAGCCATGCCGGGCTTACGCTGTGCTATCGTTATACGAAAAATGACATAACTCCGAAGACGGCGCCACGCATGACTTTCTTTTCGGTTCTCCTCGCTCTCATCATCGAACAGGTCCGCGCGTTGTCGCCGAACAATCCGGTGTTCGCGCTGTTCCAGTTTCATGCGGAAACCGTCGCGCATGGTCTCGACGCAGGCAAGCAGAAGCACGGCATCCTCGCATGGCTCGCGGTCGTGCTGCCGTGGGTGCTGATCGTCGCGCTGATCTATTTCCTGCTGTACAAGGTGAGCTTCGTGCTCGCATTCGTGTGGAACGTCGTCGTCGTGTATTTCACGCTCGGCTTCCGCCAGTTCAGCCACTACTTCACCGACATCCACCTCGCGCTCAACAACGACGACGTGCCGCGCGCGCGCGAAATCCTGCACGAGTGGACGGGCCTCGACACGGTCGACATGCCGGTCGGCGAAATCGTCCGCCATACGCTGATTCACGCGGTTGTCGCGTCGCATCGTCACGTGTTCGGCGTGTTCTTCTGGTATGTGCTGCCGATCGGCCCGGCCGGCGCCGTGCTGTACCGGATTTCCGAATACCTCGCGCGCAGCTGGTCGACGCCGGGCGACGACCGCACGGCCGCTTTCTCGACGTTCGCGCAGCGCGCGTTCTTCGTGATCGACTGGATTCCCGCGCGACTGACCGCGCTCGGCTTCGCGATCGTGGGCAATTTCGAGGATGCGATCTACGCGTGGCGCAATCACACGCGCCAGTGGCCCGACCCGAACGACGGCGTGCTGCTGGCTGCCGGCAGCGGGGCGCTCGGCGCGCGTCTCGCGGGGCCGCTCGCGGAACCGTCGAGCCTCGATGCGCTGGCGGTCGGCGACAGCGGCCCATTGACGGTCGGTGACGATTGCACGCCGCGTACGCTTCAGTCGGCAGTCGGCCTCGTCTGGCGCGCGGTGATCCTGTGGATGATTCTGCTGCTGCTGCTGACGCTCGCCGTCTGGGTGTCGTGACGGGGCAGTGCAGTACCCGATGAAAGGCAAAGGCCGGCTTGATGCCGGCCTTTTTGCTGTGGGTCAGTCGTCGCGCGGGTCGCGTACGGCGCCGCATTGCCAGCACGCCGTGAACTGGGCCTCGAGCGCTTCACCGCAATGCCGGCAGCGCCACGATGCGGCGCCGGACGACGGGCCGTGCGACGCAGCATCGAGGAGCCGGCGCGCGAGCGCGTCGTCGCGTTCGTCGTCGAGCCACAGCTCCGGCGTGCAGGCGTCGGCGGGCAGGCCGCCGAGCGCGCCGGGCGCGTAGCAGTTATGCAGCTCGCAACCGATGCCGGCCACCTGAAGCACGTTGGCCCAATGCTGCGCCGTCGCGAGATCGGGTGCCTTGAAACGCATGGCGGCTCCTGTCGGTGAAGGCCGGCCCGCATGGCACCGGCTGGCCGCCGCGCGCGTGCCGCGCGATCAGCGGACGATCTGGCTCGCCTCGTGCACGAGCTGTGCGTACAGCGCGTGCCGCGACGGCGCGACGCGGCCGTCGGCGACGGCTTCGAGAATCGCGCAGCCGGGCTCGTGCAGATGATGGCAGTTATAGAAACGGCAGTCCGCGAGCAGCGGCCGGAACTCCGGAAACGCGCGCTCGAGACCGCCTTCCGTCAGGTGATAAAGGCCGAATTCCTGGAAGCCAGGCGAATCGATCAGTGCGCCGCCGCCCTGCAGCGGGTAGAGGCGCGTGAACGTCGTCGTGTGGCGGCCGCTGTTGAGCGCGGCCGAAATCTCGCGCGTCGCGGCTTCGGCATCGGGAACGAGCAGGTTTACGAGCGTCGACTTGCCCATCCCGGACTGGCCGAGCAGGATCGTCGAATGCCCGGCGAGGTGCGGCATCAATTGCGCGCGCGCGTCGTCGGGCGAGCCCTTCACCGACAGCTCGAGCACGTCGTAGCCGAGCGTGCGGTACGGCGCGAGGCGCTCGCGCGCGACCGGCAGTGCGGCCTCGACGTCGATCTTGTTCAGCACGACGAGCGGCTTCAGTTCGTTCGCCTCGGCGGCGATCAGCGCGCGGCCGAGCAGGTCCTCGCTGAAATAGGGCTCGGTCGCGAGCACGATCAGCAACTGGTCGAGGTTGGCCGCGAACAGCTTCGACTTGAACTGGTCGGAACGGTACAGCAGGTTGCGCCGTTCGCCGATCTCGACGATCACGCCCTGGTCGGCCGACGCGTATTCGTATGCAACGCGGTCGCCGACCGCGATATCGCTCTTCTTGCCGCGCGGGAAGCACTGCAGCATCGGTCCGCCGTCGTCGGGCGCGACGATGTAGTGGCGCCCGTGCGCCGCGATCACGCGGCCTTCGGCACGTTGCGCGCCCGACACGCGCGGGGCCGGCTTGCGGGAGGTCGGTCGGCTCATACGTGCTGCAGCAGGCGGTCGATCCGCTGCGAGGCGGGCGGATGCGAGTAGTAGAAGGCCGTGTAGACGGGGTCGGGCGTCAGCGTCGACGCGTTGTCCTCGTAGAGCTTCACGAGCGCGCTGACGAGATCCTGCGCGTCGGTCTGGCTGGCCGCGAACGCGTCGGCCTCGAATTCGTGCTTGCGCGACGTGAGGCTGCCGAACGGCGTCGCGAAGAACAGGAACACGGGAATCGCGAGGAAGAACAGCACGAGCGCGGCGCCCGCGTTGCTCGTGTCGAGCGACGGCGTGACGCCGAGCCCCGTATAGAACCACGTGCGTTGCGCGAGCCAGCCGAGCAGCGCGAGCAGCACGAGGCTCAGCACGAACGACACGAGCATCCGCTTCATCACGTGGCGGCGCTTGAAGTGCCCGAGTTCGTGCGCGAGCACGGCTTCGATTTCCTGGCCGGACAGGCGTGCGAGCAGCGTGTCGAAGAACACGATCCGCTTCGATGCGCCAAAGCCCGTGAAGTACGCGTTGCCGTGTGCGGAGCGGCGGCTGCCGTCCATTACGAACAGCCCCTTCGCCGCGAAGCCGCAGCGCTTCATCAGCGACTCGATGCGCGCGCGCAGCGCGTCGTCCTTCAATGGCTCGAACTTGTTGAAGATCGGTGCGATGAAAGTCGGGTAGATCAGCAGCACGAGCATCTGGAACGCGACCCAGACGATCCAGGTCCACAGCCACCACAGGCTGCCGGCCTGGTTCATCAGCCACAGCACGACGAATAGCAGCGGCAGGCCGAGCGCGGCGCCGAGCAGCGAGTTTTTCAGCATGTCGGTGAAGAACAGCCGCTTCGTCATCCGGTTGAAGCCGAAACGCTGCTCGATCCCGAACTGGCGGTAATACTCGAACGGGACGTCGATCACGCCCGTGATCACGAGCACCGCGGCGACGAGCGCGACCTGCTGCGCGTAGCCGCGGCCGAGCCAGCCGGTCAGCAGCGTGTCGAGCGTGCCGACGCCGCCGAGCAGCGTGAGGCTGACCAGCACGGCCGCGCTGACGACGATCTCGAGCATCGTCAGCCGGGTGCGCTCGACCGTATAGTCGGCCGCGCGCTGGTGGGCGGTCAGCGGAATGGTGGCGCTGAACTGTGCGGGCACGCCGTTGCGGTGCGCGGCGACGAAGCGGATCTGCCGCGACGCGAGCCAAAGCTTGGTGACGACCATCGCGAGCACGGCGATCGCGAACAGCAGGGTGAACGAAAAGGGTGACATCGAAGGCGCCAAAGGGTTCTATGCGAGAATTATATGTTCTTGCGGACCGGGCCCGCTGATGCGATGCCGGCCGCCCGGGCGGCGGCGCGCGCCGTCCGCCATTTTCCAGGATGACTCATGACCGATACCGCCGCTTCCGCCAGCCAGCCCGCGCTCGTGCGCAACGAGTTGAACCTCGTCTGGCTCGACATGGAGATGACGGGCCTCGACCCGGATAACGACCGCATCATCGAGATCGCGGTCGTCGTGACCAATTCCACGCTCGACATCGCCGTCGAAGGCCCCGTGTTCGCGATCCACCAGAGCGACGAAACGCTCGCGAAGATGGACGACTGGAACAAGTCGACGCATGGCCGCTCGGGCCTGATCGACCGCGTGCGCGCGTCGACCGTGACCGAGGCGGAAGCCGCCGCGCAGCTGCAGGCGTTCCTTGCGCAGTACGCGTCGCCGGGCAAGTCGCCGATGTGCGGCAACTCGATCTGCCAGGACCGCCGCTTCATGGCGCGCTGGATGCCGGAGTTCGAGCGTTTCTTCCACTACCGCAACCTCGACGTCAGCACGCTCAAGGAGCTGTGCCGCCGCTGGCAGCCCGCGATCTACAAGGGTTTCCAGAAGCGCGCGATGCACACGGCGCTCGCGGACATCCACGAGTCGATCGACGAACTGAAGTACTACCGCGAGCATTTCCTGATTCCGGCGGCGGCCGCGTCGGCGTCGGCAGGCGAGTCCGCTCCGGCCGCCTGAGCGGGCCGGCACACGCTCAGCGCTTGGCACACGCTCAGCGCTGCGCGCTTTTCGGGCGGAACGCGGCGACCACCGCGGCGTCGGTCTCGATGTATGGGCCACCGATCAGGTCGATACAGTAGGGCACCGCGGCGAAGATGCCGGGCACGATCGACTTGCCGTCGGCATCGCGCAGCCCTTCGAGCGTTTCCCGGATCGACTTCGGCTGGCCGGGCAGGTTGATGATCAGCGCCGCATGGTCGGCCGTCTCCCGGATCACCGCGACCTGCCGCGACAGGATCGCGGTCGGCACGAAATTCAGGCTGATCTGCCGCATCTGTTCGCCGAATCCCGGCATTTCCTTCGTCGCCACGGCCAGCGTGGCCTCGGGCGTCACGTCACGGCGCGCGGGGCCCGTGCCGCCCGTCGTCAGCACGAGGTCGCACCCCGCGACGTCGACCAGCTCGGCAAGCGTGGCGGAGATCGTCGGCGCGTCGTCCTGGATCAGGCGTGTTTCGGCGCGCCACGGCGAGACCAGCGTGCCGGCGAGCCATTCCTGCAGCGCCGGAATGCCCTTGTCGTCGTAGACGCCCGTGCTCGCGCGGTCGCTGATCGACACGAGGCCGACGACGAGTTCGTCCGGGTGGTTACGCTTCGTCGTCGCCATGGTCGTCTCCGGCGTCGTCGGCCGCTTCGTCATCCCCGCCGGGCGTGCCGCTCACGGTCTTGATCCACTGGAACAGCTCGCGGAAATAGCGCGGCGGCTTGCCTTGCTGCGCTTCCTTGCGCGCGTTGCGGATCAGCGTGCGGCCTTCCTGGATGTCGGCTTCCGGGTGCTGGCGCAGGAATTCGGTCAGCGCGTCGTCGTTGGCGAGCAACTTGTCGCGGGTGCGCTCGATCCAGTGCAGGCGGGCCGTCGCGGCCTTGTCTACGCCGCGCTGGGCGTCGAGCGCGGTGCGCAGCGCAGCCGTCTCGTCGTCGGTCAGCGAGCGCATCACGCGACCGACGTACTGGAGCTGGCGGCGCTTGCCTTCGTGATCGGTGATCCGGCGCGCCTCGCGAACGGCGTCCGCGAGACTTTCGGGCATCGGCATGCGTTTGAGCGCGTCTTTCGGCAGATCGACGAGTGCCTGGCCGAGCACCTGCAGCTCGTGCATTTCGCGCTTTAGTTGGGATTTGCTGGGGCGATCGTAGCCATTGTCGTCTTCTTCGACGGCATGCTCGATCGGCTGGATTCGGGTTTTGCGTGTCATGGGCGGCATTGTATCGCGGCGCGGACACCCCAAGCTTGTCGGTGTCCGGCCCCGGACCTTGCTATGATCGCGGGATACGTAACATTTTGAACATGCGGGCGCCCGCCCGCCACCGGATACCAAGACGATGGCAGCCAATCTCGACGTACAAGCGCGCTATTTCCCGCACACGCAGGACCAGCTCAAAGAAATCGCCTCGGACATCCTTCGCCATGCGAAGGCACTCGGCGCGACGGACGCCGCGACCGAAATCTCCGAGGGCGACGGCCTGTCGGTGTCGGTGCGCCGCGGCGAAGTCGAAACGATCGAGCACAACCGCGACAAGATGGTCGGCGTGACCGTGTTCATCGGCAAGAAGCGCGGCAACGCGAGCACGTCCGATTTCTCGCCGGCCGCGATCAAGGATACCGTCGCCGCCGCCTACAACATCGCGCGCTTCACGGCCGAGGACGAAGCGGCCGGCCTCGCCGAGGCCGAGCTGCTCGAAACCGACCCGCGCGACCTCGATCTCTACCACCCGTGGGCGCTGACGGCCGACGAGGCCGTCGAGCTCGCCCGCCGCGCGGAAGACGCCGCATTCGCGGTCAGCCCGCAGATCCGCAATTCGGAAGGCGCGAGCGTGTCGGCCCAGCATTCGCAGTTCGTGCTCGCGACGTCGCGCGGCTTCCTGTCCGGCTACCCGTACTCGCGCCACTACATCGCATGCGCGCCGATCGCGGGCAGCGGTCGTCACATGCAGCGCGACGACTGGTATTCGTCGAAACGCAGCGCGATCGATCTCGCGGCGCCCGAAGCGGTGGGCCGTTACGCGGCCGAGCGTGCGCTCGCGCGGATGGGCGCACGCCGTCTCGACACCCGCAAGGTGCCCGTGCTGTTCGAGGCACCGCTCGCGGCCGGCCTGCTCGGCGCGTTCGTGCAGGCGGTGAGCGGCGGCGCGCTGTACCGCAAGACGTCGTTCCTCGTCGACAGCCTCGGCAAGCCGGTGTTCGCGCCGCACATCCAGGTCGTCGAGGATCCGCACGTGCCGCGCGCGATGGGCAGCGCGCCGTTCGACGAGGAAGGCGTGCGCACGCGCGCACGCAGCGTCGTCAAGGACGGCATCGTCGAGGGCTACTTCCTGTCGACCTATTCGGCTCGCAAGCTCGGCACGCAGACCACCGGCAACGCGGGCGGCTCGCACAACCTCGCGCTGCGCAGCTCGAGCACGCAGCCGGGCGACGATTTCGACGCGATGCTGAAGAAGCTCGGCACGGGCCTGCTGCTGACCGAACTGATGGGGCAGGGCGTGAACTATGTGACGGGCGACTATTCGCGCGGCGCGGCAGGTTTCTGGGTTGAGAACGGCGTGATCCAGTATCCGGTCGAGGAAATCACCGTCGCGAGCACGCTGCAGGAGATGTTCCGGCATATCGTCGCGATCGGCGCCGATTCGATCGTACGCGGCACGAAGGAAACGGGCTCGGTGCTGATCGAGCAGATGACGATCGCCGGGCAGTAAGCGGCGCGCGGTACTGGCCGCGGCGAAACGAAAAAGCCCGACCGGCGCGAGCCGGTCGGGCTTTTTTCATTGCGCGTGACGCGTCAGCCGCGCTTGCGCTCGTAGACGACGAACGCATAGCCGAACGTGTTCGGCGCGGCCGCCTCGTGCGTATCGCGCGACACTTCCTGCCAGTGCGCGGCGTCGGGTGCCGGGAACGATGCGTCGCCGTCGAAGTCGGCATCGATCTCGGTGACGACCAGCTTGTCGGCGAGCGTGAGACCTTCCGCGTAGAGTTGCGCGCCGCCGATCAGGAATGCTTCGGGCACCCCGTCGCGCGCGGCGAGTGCCAGTGCATCGGCGAGCGACGTGACCGTGTCGCAGCCATCGAAGCGGCGCGCTGCGTCGCGCGTGACGACGATATTGCGGCGGCCCGGCAGTGGCCGGCCGATCGACTCGTGGGTCTTGCGGCCCATCACGATCGGCGCGCCCATCGTCGTGCGCTTGAAGAAGGCGAGATCCTCGGGAAGTTTCCAGGGCAACTGGTTGTCGCGGCCGATGATGCCGTTGCGGGCACGCGCGACGATCAGGGTCAGCGTCGTCATGAAAGTCGGGGAAGAGGGGAACCGGAATGGCGCCGATTCTACCGGAACGGCGGCGCGCGCCGGATTCCGTGCGCACGCGCATCAGTTCTTGCGCTGCACGCCGCGACACGCGATGCAACGCGTCGTGCCGACGGACTGAACAAAAAAGTGCCCGCCGGGGGACGGAGCACAAAACCGTTTCGTGTTGCGTGATCGGTGATGCCGGTCCGGATCGATGCTATCCGACTTTCTCTAATCGATATGTAATCCTTATCGAATGGGTCGATACATGTTCACCGGCGGATACTGCCTTGCGCGTTGCCTTCCATCGCATGCTGTACGTCGCCCGACTGCGGTGCCGGGAGCGGCGTCGGCAGCTGGGGCGGCGGTGGGATCTCGTCCCACAGCGTCACCGAAGTCTTGCTGGCCGACAGCGGTTGCGGTGCCGACACGGTCACGATGCCGAACCCGTTGCCGTGCTGCATGCTCGGCGCGTTTTCGGCAAGCAGCATTGCGCGATCCGGCTTCACGCTTTCATCCGCGCGTGCCGGTGCTGGCGGGCCGGCGGCCGCGAGTGCCATTGCCATCGGCACGAAAGAAAGTAAGAGATTTTTTCGCATGGTCGCTGTCTCCGATCGTTCACGTATTCAGCGAAATACATGCCATCGCGCGGGGACCGTTGTCACGACTGAGATTCGCGCGCAAGCGTTGCGAATGGCGGCGGAAAACGCCTGAAAATGTTTCAGGCGTGAAACAAGGGGTCTCGGGAATACTGCGGATTCAATCGATACGCTTCAAGGATGAAAATCGGCACGTGTCTTGATGAACGAACACTTTGCTGCACAAGTGCTATGTGCAGATGATTGACATGCATCGACCTCCTGAGCGATTCGGCCGTATCGCCCACCGCGCTGAAATGGGTTTGTCGTATTCAGTGCCTATAACTATGTTGTCTTGAACAAAAAATAACTGGACGCGAGATAAGCGCCATCATGCGAGGCGTTGTCGTTGCCGCGCATCGGCATGGCGAATCGAGCCGCCTTCGGCTGACCCGATTCGATCCTTTTCGCACGTCACCGGGCGTGCGCGACAATCGTTAGACGGTTGATGAACGGGGTGAGGATATGGGAGCCGATCAGCGGCACGTGATCTATTATTCGCGCGAACTGAACGACGCGTTGCGCGGCCGTTTCGACGAATGCGGTTGGCGCGTCGATCTCGCGGAGACCGTGCGCGACGTACGGCGCGTCGTGCAGCACGGTGTTGCAACGGCAGGGCTGCTCGATTTTTCTCCGGGCTTCAAGCCGTCGGACCTGCGCGAACTCGAATCCTGTCTGAGCATCCAGCACATCGGCTGGATCGCGGCGACGCGGCGCGGCCAGTTGCAGGACGCCACGCTGCGCCATCTCATTCGCGACTATTGCTTCGACTATCTGACGATGCCGTACGAGACGTCGCGAATCGTCGAGACAGTCGGTCATGCGCACGGCATGGTGGCGCTCACCGATCCCGTTGCGCCGCCCGCCGGCGCCGGGCGCAGCGAAGGCGAGATGGTCGGCACCTGCGATGCGATGCTCGGACTCTTCAGGACGATCCGTCGCGTCGCGGCGACCGACGCACCGGTGTTCATCTCGGGCGAATCGGGCACCGGCAAGGAACTGACGGCGGTCGCGATTCACGAGCGTTCGTCGCGTGCGCAGGCGCCGTTCATCGCGATCAATTGCGGTGCGATCCCGTCGACGCTGCTGCAGGCCGAGCTGTTCGGCTATGAGCGCGGTGCGTTCACCGGTGCGAACCAGCGCAAGACCGGCCGCGTCGAGGCCGCCAGCGGCGGTACGCTGTTTCTCGACGAGATCGGCGATCTGCCGCTCGAAAGCCAGGCAAGCCTGTTGCGCTTCCTGCAGGAGGGCAAGATCGAGCGGCTCGGCGCGCACGTGTCGGTGCCCGTCGATGTGCGCGTCATCTGCGCGACGCATGTGGACATGGAAACGGCGCTGCGCGAAGGGCGGTTCCGCGAGGACCTGTTCCATCGCCTGTGCGTGCTGAAGATCGAGGAGCCGCCGCTGCGCGCGCGCGGCAAGGACATCGAGGTGCTCGCGCGCCACATGCTCGAGCGTTTCAAGGGCGATGCGCATCGCCGCCTGCGCGGTTTTTCCCCTGACGCGGTGGCCTCGCTGTATGGCTATTCGTGGCCGGGTAACGTGCGTGAATTGATCAATCGCGTGCGCCGCGCGATCGTGATGTCGGAGGGCAGGGTGATCACCGCGGCCGATCTCGAGCTGAACGACTACGCGACGCTCGCGCCCGTGTCGCTGCTGGAGGCGCGGGAGGCGGCCGAGAGGCAGGCGATCGAGCAGGCGCTGCTGCGCCATCGAGGTCGTTTCGCGGATGCCGCGCGCGAACTCGGCGTGTCGCGCGTCACGCTCTACCGGCTGATGTGCGCGCACGGCATGCGCGATCGCGGCGACACGCTGGCAGGGTTTTCGGCGCCGTTGCCGGAGCTTCCGCATCACGCTTGCTAAAATTGGCGGGTGCGGCCGCCCTCGCGGCCGAAGGAACCCGCATGAAACAGTATCTCGACCTCGTTCGTACCATTCTCGATACCGGCGCCTGGCAGGAGAACCGCACGGGGATCCGGACTATCAGCATGCCGGGCGCGATGCTGCGCTTCGACCTGCAGCAGGGCTTCCCGGCCGTGACGACCAAGAAGCTCGCGTTCAAGTCCGCGATTGGCGAGTTGGTCGGCTTCCTGCGCGCGTCGCGCAGCGCGGCCGATTTCCGTGCGCTCGGCTGCAAAGTGTGGGACGCGAACGCGAACGAGAATGCGCAGTGGCTCGCGAACCCGTATCGCCAGGGCGTCGACGATCTCGGCGACGTGTACGGCGTGCAATGGCGCCAGTGGCCGGGCTACAAGGTGCTCGACGCGGGTGCCGATGCGCAGATTGCCGATGCGACGCGCCGCGGCTTCCGGATCGTCACGCGTTTCGACGAAGACGGCACGCCGAAGGTGCTGCTGTACAAGTCGATCGACCAGTTGCGCCAGTGCCTGGACACGATCATGGAGAACCCGGCCGACCGCCGCATCCTGTTTCACGCGTGGAATCCGGCCGTGCTCGACCAGATCGCGTTGCCCGCGTGCCATCTGCTGTACCAGTTCCTGCCGAACGCCACGAAGCGCGAGATCTCGCTGTGCCTGTATATCCGCAGCAATGACGTCGGGCTCGGCACGCCGTTCAACCTGACGGAAGGAGCGGCCTTGCTGTCGCTCGTCGGCCGGCTGACCGGCTACACGCCGCGCTGGTTCACCTATTTCATCGGCGACGCGCACATCTACGAGAACCAGCTCGACATGCTGCAGCGGCAGCTCACGCGCGAGCCGTACGAAAGCCCGCGGCTCGAGATTGCCGAGCGGGTGCCCGAATACGCGAAGACGGGCGTTTATGCGCCGGAGTGGCTCGAGCAGATCGAGCCGTCCGATTTCTCGCTCGTCGGCTACCGCCACCATGAGCCGCTGACCGCGCCGATGGCGGTCTGATAGCCCCGCCCGGGCCGCGCGGCGTCACCGCTCCGCGCCCGGCAGAAAAAAGTCCCGACCGGCAAATGCCGGTCGGGACTTTTCGTTTCACGTTTGCGGCACTTTACTGGCGGTGCCGCTCTTCGTGACCGCCTTGCGGCGGCGGGTTGTTCGGCCGCGGCGCCTCGACGTGCGGTGCCGGTTGCGGCCGCGGTTCCATGCGAGGCGCGGGCATCGGCGACCGCGGCTCCACGTGTTGCGCAGGCATCGATGGCCGCGGCTCCATACGCGGCGCTTGCGGCTGCGGTCGAGGCATCTCGTGCACGGCGGGGGCCGGCGGACGGTACTCGTTCACGTGCGGCGGCGCGATTTCACGATGCGGCGCCGGTTGTGCGAAGTCGGGGCGCGGTTGCGGCGCCGGGGCGGCCCGTTCCGGTTGCGGCTGCGCGTGCTGGGCCGGCGTCGGGAAATCGGGGCGCGGACGCGGCTGCGGAATCTGCGCCGTATTGTCGAGCCTCGGTTGCGGCAGTGCGCGCGGCGCTTCGTTCCGGCTGCCTGGCTGCGCGCCCTGCGGAGCCGGCACGCCCTCCGGATGCGGCACCGCCGCGCTGCGTACGGGCGGCAGCGCATTCTGTCCTGCCGCGTGCAGCGCGGTCGGCGCGGCGGGACGCTGGCGCTCCATCGGCGTATGCGGCTGCATCCACGCCGGCGACGGTGCCACGGCTGCGTGTGCGCTGCCGATGCCCGACGGGACGTTGCCGGACACCGGCGGATGCGGGACGCCGTTTCCGGGCCCGAAGGCCTGATGCGGTATCGGCGTGCCGGGCGCCTGCGGCATGCCGCCGTTTGCGAAGCGCGGTGCATTGGGGCTTTCGCCGTTCGCCGGGCGTGCAACATTCGGCGCGCCCGACACCGGCGCGCCCGGTACGTCCGGTACGCCTGGCCGTCCGGCCTGCACGGCGGGCGGCTGGCCTTCGTGCGGCGCGCGTGACGGCTGCACGACGGGGCCGTGCGGATTCACGAGCTGCACGTTGTGCATCGCCCATGCGCCGCCGCTCGGCTTGCCCGGAACGCGGACCGGACGAGCCGTATAGTCGGCCGGCACGTTCGTCTTCACGACGGGGGCGCCGGCGCCCGGCACGCGCCCGCCTTGCTGTGCGAGGCGTGCGGCGGCCTGGTCGCGATACGCGGCCGGCACGGCAGGATTGCGCGTCGCGACGTACGGGTGCTGTGCGATCGCCGCCGGCGGACGGTAGCCGGCATTGCGCAGCCCGCCGGTAAAGCTCTGGCGCACCGGTGCAATGCCGGGCGTACCCGGCGTGACGTGCGCATTGCGCCATTGCTGCGGATCGACGTGCTGCGAGAAGTGCGCGACAGGCTGGCCATGCACGAACGCGGAGGCCGGGACGGCCGTAATCGCGTGCGGCGCGCGGAAGTTCACGTACGTCTTGTTGATGTTGGTGATATTGGTGATGTTCGTCACGTTCACGGTCTTGTTCACGTTGACGTTGTTCACGACGATGTTGCGGTTCACGCGGTCGTAGTAGTGCGGGCTCCAGCCGCCCCAGCCCGGGTGCCACGGTTCGCCGGGGCCGAGCGCGAACCATGCGCAGCCGGCCGCGGCGACGCCGCCGACCGTGAGCGCGACACTCCAGTCGGGACCGCCGCCACCGCCGCCCACGAACGCGACGAGCGCCGGTGCATAGACCGGCGGCTGGCTGACGACCATCGGGCCGGGCACCCATGCCCAACTGTCGTCCACGTGCGCCCACCGGCCGTAGTGATACGGCGCGAAGCCCCACGGTGCGTCGTCGACCCACGTCCAGCCCCACGGCGCCTGCCAGATCCAGTGGCCGTCGTGATAGGGCGCCCAGTCGGCCGGCGTGTCGTTCGGCACCCATACCGCGCCGTAGTTCGGGGTTTCGCGCCACGTGCCGTTCGCGTCGAGATCCTGGTAGCCGGGAACGTCGCGGGACACATAGCGGGCCGACACCGAGCGCTCCTCTGCTGCGTTGCGGCTGGCGGCCCACTGGTCGAGCGCATCGGGGCCCGGCGCGGCCGATTGCTGCGCGACCTGCAGGTCGCTGCCCGTGAACACGACCTGCTGCCCGGGCGACAGCGGGTACTGCCCGTTGCTGCCGTAGACGGTTGCGCTGCCGCTGCGCATCGTGACCGTCGTGCTCGCGCCGTCCGGCGCGACATCGACGCGATAGTCGCCGGGGCCCGTGATGCCGAGCGCGAGGTTCGGCGTGTCGATTTCGTACGACCCGCCGGCCGGCAGCTCGCGTACGTGCGTCGATACGGTGCCGAGGCCCACCTTCAGTTGCGTCGTCGTGTCGTCGAGATTCAGCACCGACAGACTCGTCGAATCACCGAGCCGCACCGCGGTCGAGCCGATGTGCAGTTCCGAGCGCGCACCGGCGTCGTTCCAGAGCTGGTCGCCGGTCGTCAGCGGCCGGTTCACAGCGGCATACGACCAGGTATCGGTGCCGGCCGGTTCGGTCGTCACGGCGCCCGACAGATAATTGAGCCGCGCGACGCGGCTGGGTGGGTCGCCGCCCGGTTGTCGTGCCGCGGGCGCATACGGAGGGGCATCGGCCGATTGCGCGAAGGCGGGCGGCAGTGCCGCAAGCGCGACGACCGCGAGCAGCGTGTAGCGGGCGGTACGCTTGAGCGTGAACAGGGTAGCCATGGTGAGCGTCATCGTCGTTATCGCGGCGCGTCGATTCGTGC
Organism: Burkholderia catarinensis; assembly: GCF_001883705.2. Classification (GTDB taxonomy): domain Bacteria; phylum Pseudomonadota; class Gammaproteobacteria; order Burkholderiales; family Burkholderiaceae; genus Burkholderia; species Burkholderia catarinensis. The sequence goes on along the minus strand of NZ_MDEQ02000019.1, from coordinate 67,775 downwards.
CGTTGAGTTCACAATATCCGCTTGGCCTGTTTCAATGCTCGGTGTTTTGTAAGTCGAATGGCACGCGATGTAACAAAACCTGTCCATCGCGCGCCGTTGTCGTGCAGTCGCAATGCTGGCGTCAAGCGGGCGTAAGCCATCCGTCGAAAACCTGCTGTCCGGGCACGGTGACGCGCAGCACGCGCGGCCGGGCGGTGCGCTCGATCCACCCGTGCGCACAGAAGCTCTCGAGCAGCGCCGCGCCGAGCGCGCCGCCGAGATGCGAGCGCCGTTCGCTCCAGTCGAGGCAGCCGCATGCGAAGCGGCGCCGGCGCGTGCGCTGTTGCGCGACGTCGATGCCCCATTGCGCGAGCGCCTGGTTGCCGAGTTCGGTGGTCTCGATCGCATCGCCGTCCGCGAGCAGCCAGCCGCGCGTGGTGAGTCCGTCGAAGATGCGCACCGCGAGTTCTCCCGCCATGTGGTCGTAGCAGGTGCGTGCATAGCGAAGTTCGGCCGGTACCGTGTGTGACGGCGGCGGAACCGGGCGGTGCGGTGCGGCTGCGCGGGCGACGTTCGCGAGCGCTTCGAGCGACGCCGCGATGTCGGCCGATGCGATGCGGTAGTAGCGGTGCCGGCCGCGCACGTCGAGCGCGAGCAGGCCGCCTTCGGTCAGCCGTGCGAGGTGGGCGCTCGCGGCGGACGGCGACAGCCCCGCGATCATCGTCAGTTCGCCGGCCGGTCGTGCGCTGCCGTCCATCAGCACCCACAGCATCGCGGCGCGCCCGGGGTCGGCGATCAGCGCGCCGATGCGGCTCAGGCCCGGAAAGTGGTGGTCGTCTTGATCGGTCATCGTCGTGTCTCGTCCGGTGGGATGATTGGCAGTGTAGTGGGTGCGGGAATTCGATGTTTCGCATCCGGCTGAAATGTCGGATGCAGCGCGGCGCCGGCGCGGGCATCGCCCATGCGGCGACCGGACTGCGGCCCGTTGCGGGTCGCGCGTAGAATGGCCGGACGCGGCGGCAGCGGGCCGCCGCCCGTGACACGATGCAACGATGAAGACGATTTTCAGTTTGTTGGCGGCCGCGCTCGTCTGCGCGGCCTGTGCGCAGGGCGCCGCCGGCGAGCGGGGCGGCAGCCTCGAGATGTACGGGACGATCGACCAGGGCATCACGGTGCGCCGTTGAACGGTTCCGGCTACGTTCGTGTCGGGCGCGGCGGCAGCCGCGCCACACGGGGCTGGCCGCGGACGCGTTGCCGCAGCGCAACGTATAATGGCCCGATTACAGCGCCCCTGCCGCCTGGAGCCAACAAGATGTCCCAACCGTCCCCCGTACCGGCCGCCCTCGACCGCACCGAAACCGTATTCCGCTTCCTCGCCGAGCCGTCGTCCGTGAACTTCGGCGGCAAGGTGCATGGCGGCGCGCTGATGAAGTGGATCGACGAGGTCGCGTATGCGTGCGCGGCCGTCTGGTCGAGCCGCTATTGCGTGACGGTCAGCGTCGGCAACATCCGTTTCCAGCGTCCTATCCTGGTCGGCAATCTCGTCGAGCTGAAGGCGCGCGTCGTGGCGACGGGCCGCACCAGCATGCACATCCATGTGTCCGTGCACGCCGGCGATCCGAAGGGCGGCGTGCTGCGCCAGACGACCGATTGCCTCGTCGTGTTCGTCGCGGTCGACGAGAACGGCAACCCGGTGCCGGTGCCGCCGTTCGTGCCGGAGACCAACGAGCAGAAGGTGCTTGCGAAATATGCGGCCGACGTGCGGGCCGCGCTCGACAAGATCGTCGAGATGAAACCGGAAGAGGTCGCGACGGGCGCGGTCTGACCGCAGCGGGCGTAGCGCATCGCGCCGCGCCCGTCGTCCTGCCGTTACCGCGTCCCGATCATCTGCTCGGGACGCACCCACGCATCGAATTCCGCCTCGGTCAGGTAGCCGAGCGCGAGCGCGGCCGCCTTCAGCGTCGTGCCTTCCTTGTGCGCCTTCTTCGCGATCTGCGCGGACTTGTCGTAGCCGATGTGCGGATTGAGCGCCGTCACGAGCATCAGCGATTCGTTCAGCAGCAGGTCGATACGCGTGCGATTCGGTTCGATGCCCGCCGCGCAGTGGTCGTTGAAGCTCTGCGCGCCGTCGGCGAGCAGCCGCACCGATTGCAGCACGTTGTGCGCGATCATCGGCCGGAACACGTTCAGTTCGAAATTGCCGCTCGCGCCGCCGACGTTGACCGCGACGTCGTTGCCGAACACCTGGCAGCACAGCATCGTCACGGCCTCCGACTGCGTCGGGTTCACCTTGCCCGGCATGATCGAGCTGCCGGGCTCGTTCTCCGGAATCGACAGCTCGCCGAGCCCGCAGCGCGGCCCGCTCGCGAGCCAGCGGACGTCGTTCGCGATCTTCATCAGGCCGGCCGCGACCGTCTTCAGCGCGCCGTGCGCGAACACCAGTGCGTCGGCGGCCGCCATCACCTCGAACTTGCTCGGCGCCGTCACGAACGGCAGCTTCGCGAGCCGGCCGATTTCGTCGGCGACGCGCACCGCGAACTCCGGATGCGCATTCAGCCCCGTGCCGACCGCGGTGCCGCCGAGCGCGAGTTCGTACAGGTGCGGCAGTGCCGATTCGACGTGACGGATGCTCTGGTCGAGCTGGGCGACGTAGCCGGAAAACTCCTGGCCGAGCGTGAGCGGCGTCGCGTCCTGCAGGTGCGTGCGGCCGATCTTCACGATGTCGGCGAACGCCTTCGACTTCGTGTCGAGCGTCGCGCGCAGCGTGCGCAGCGCCGGCAGCAAGTGGTTGACGATCGCGTACGCGGCCGCGACGTGCATCGCGGTCGGGAACACGTCGTTCGACGACTGGCCGCGGTTCACATCGTCGTTCGGATGAACCTTGCGTGCTTCGCCGCGCTCGCCGCCCATCAGTTCGCTCGCGCGGTTCGCGATCACCTCGTTGAGGTTCATGTTGGTCTGCGTGCCGGAGCCCGTTTGCCAGACCGCGAGCGGGAATTCGCGCGGATGCTTGCCGGCGATGATCTCGTCGGCCGCGTCGATGATCGCGCGCGCCTTGTCGTCGGCCAGCACGCCGAGCGACTGGTTCACGGCTGCCGCGGCGCGCTTGACGATCGCCAGCGCGTGGATCAGCTCGGGCGACTGCTTCTCCGTCGAGATCCGGAAATTCTGCAGCGAGCGCTCGGTCTGCGCGCCCCAGAGCCGGTCGGCCGGCACGGCGATCTCGCCGAACGTGTCGCGTTCCATCCGAACTGCTTCGTTCATGATGCACTCCTCCTGGAAAGGGGAAAGGCCGCGCATCGCGCGGCGCCAGTCGTATCGTGAGGCAGTCGCGCCGCTCGCGCGGCGTCTCGAGGTATTCAGCCGACAAGCATAGCGCCGGCCGTGATTTCGCGTCGTGTCGCGCTCAGCGCGGCGGCGTGACGAGCGACGCGCTCTTCAGATGAAAGCGCCACGCCATCAGCACGGCCACGCTGGCGAGGCCGGCCGCGAGGCCCCACCAGAGGCCGCGGGCACCGAGGCCCACGTGGAACGCGAACCAGTAGCCGGTGGGAAAGCCGACGCCCCAGTAGCCGAGGGTCGCCGCGAGCATCGGGATACGCGTGTCCTTCAGGCCGCGCAGCGCGCCCGACGCGACGGTCTGCGCGCCGTCGACGATCTGGAATACCGCGGCGATGCCGAGCAGCGACGCGGCGAGCGACACGGTGGCCGCGTTCGACGGATCGTCGAGGTTCAGGTACAGGCCGACGATCGTATGCGGCGCGACGATCAGCACGATGCCCGACAGCGACATGAACGCGACGCCGAGGCCGAGCGCGACGAAGCCCGCATGCCGCGCGGCGACGGGCGCGCCTGCGCCGACCCAGTAGCCGACCCGCACGTTGGCGGCCTGGCCGATCGCGAGCGGCACCATGAACGCCAACGACGCGACGTTCAGCGCGATCTGGTGCGCGGCAAGCGACGTCGCGCCGAGCACGCCGATGGTCAGGCCGGTCGCGAGGAACAGCGTCGATTCGACCCCGTACGTGATCGCTACCGGCCAGCCGATACCGATCAGCTCGCCCATCACGGGCAGCTTCGGGCGCGCGGCGGTCACGAAATGACGGAAGCGTTGCCGGCCGTGAAGCAGCGAGATCAGTGCGAGCGCGGTGAGCCAGATCGTGATCGTCGTCGCGACCGCCGAACCGAGGAAGCCGAGGCGCGGCAGCCCGAACGCGCCGTGGATCAGCCCGTAGTTCAGCACGCCGTTCACGCCGACGCCGCCGATCGACACCCACAGCAGCCGGCGTGCCGCGCCGATCGCGGGCAGGAATGCGCGCATCAGGCCGACGCCGATCAGGCTGCCGAGCGCGGCGAAGCGCAGGATGCCCGTGTATTCGCCGACGTGATGCGCGAGCAGCGGCGGCTCGTGGAACATCAGCAGGATCGGTTCGGACAGCGACAGCGCGATGATGGCCGGAATCGCGAGCAGCACGGACAGCACGAAGCCGGTCCAGTAGATGTGCGGCACGCGCTCGTCGGCCTTGGCGCCGCGCGCATGCGCGACGCTGACGCTGACCGACGACAGCACGCCTTGCAGCACGGTCACGATGACGAAGAAGAAGTTCGCGCCGAGCCCGCCTGCTGCGAGCGAATCGGGGCCGAGCGAACCGAGCAGCACCGTGTCGGTGACGCTCATCGCCATCTGCGAGAGCTGTGCGATCGCGAGCGGCGCGGCGAGGCGCGCGGTATCGGCGGCGTGACTGGACAGCGACGGCGGCGCGGCGGCCGTCCGCGTAAGACCGGAATGCGACATGGAATGGGCGCTCGCGCGGGTGCGGGCCCGCGCTATATGTATTTATTTTGAGAGGCGATCAGCTTACGGCTTTATTCGTACCGTGTCGAACGCGTGCGCCGATGGCCATGTCGTGCGCAGGGGGAACCGACCCTAGGCTTCGCGCACTGCGATGCGCGTGTCGCCGAGCAAGACGACCTGGCCCGCGCGGATCTTGCAGGTCTTGCGAAGCTCGACCGCGCCGTCGACTTTCACCGCGCCGGACGCGACGATCAGCTTCGCGGTGCCGCCGCTGTCCGCGAGACCGGTGATCTTGAGAAGGTTGTGCAGCTCGACGTATTCGCCGGTCAGCGTGAAATCCAGGTTGGGCATGACGAAGAAGGTGCGCAATGCGCGGAAGGAATCGCCCCGCATCATACGGCACCGCGGGCCGGCGCGCGAGCGCGGGCGGCCGCGCGACGCAGTTGTTAAGGACTGTGAGCCAATCGTCAGCAAATGAAACGGTGGGTAACAGTCTGAGAGATTCGAGAACCGGCCGGGCGGACCGCGGGTCTTTTGTCGTACCTGCTGCGTGTTGCGGCGGGGACGCGACGGACCGCATCGCTGCGGTCCGGGCTCACAACTTCTCGAGGAGAATTGCCATGTCCAAGATTCGTACGATGCTGATCGGTGCCGCGCTGACGGCGTTTGCCACTTCGGCTGCGTTTGCCCAGACGAGCACGGCGGCGCAGGGCGCAGCCGGTGCCGGCGTGCAGGCGCAGACGCCGGCGGCGGGTGTCGGCGCAGGGGTGCAGGGCAGTGCCGGCGCGAACGCGTCGGGCAATGCGGTCGGCGGTGCAACCGATGCGGTCGGCGCGGCAGCCGACGGCGCGAAGGATACGGCGTCGTCGGCCGTCCACTCGGCCAAGAAGCATACGAAGCATGCGGCGAAGTCGGCCAAGAGCCATGTCGGTTCGGCGAAGGCGAAGGCCGGCGAGGCGACCGAAGGCGGCGCATCGGTCGGCGCGGAGGGCGGTGCATCGGCCCAGGGCGCTACGCAGTAAGCGGTGTCCGGCGCCGCGCGACGCTCGCCCCGGACGGCGCGTCGCGACGGCGGCCGTCCGGCGGCCCGGTTCGCTTCGCGCGAACCGGGCCGTTTTCATGTGTTGATGCGCGCCGTTACGGCCGGCGTTGCCCTTGCCCTTGTCCCTGCCCCTGGGCCGGCCGCGCGGCAACCGTGAATACGCTGCGCAGCCACGCGGCGAGCCGCGCGAAGACGTCGTGCGGTTCCTCGACGAAAATCTCCGGCTTCAGCAGCCGCAGGTATTCCATGATCTGCTGCGCTTCCTGCTTCTGGAACGAACCGTGCGCGAGCCCGAGGCGCAACAGTCCGCGCAGTTCGCCGAGCTTGTCGCGCGCGATGCTGCCGACGCTCATCTCGCACGCGAGCTTGGCCTCGTAGATCCGTTGCCGCAACGATTCCGCGAGCCGCCACGCGGGCGTCTGCATCAGTTCCTCGAGCGTCTGGATGTCCTGCGCCGCGCTCTTGATCTGGGACGCGAGCGGGTCGATCAGCGACGGGTCGCCCTGCGCTTCGGCGACGATCGCCTTCGCCCAGTCGCGGCAGGCCTTCGCGAGCTCGTCGGGGGTCCATTCGGAGCGCGACGCGAAGCCGAAGCCGAATTCGCCGGCCTGTCGCATCAGGATCGCGACGACGTCCGGAAATTCCTTGTCGAGCGTGCGCTTTGCCCACGCATACTGGCCGCCCTGCAGCATCCGCTGCACCGCGTGCTCGGTCAGCGGCACCATGTTGTCGAGCAGTTTGGCGCGCAGGAAATCCTCGAACGACGGCGTCGCGAACTGCGGGTCGAGTTTCAGCGACACGCGGACGAACGCGTCATAGTCCTTGCGCAGGGACTCGAGCGTGTCGTCCTTGAGGGAAAGGGTGATCTGGCCCATGAATCGTCTCGATGGCGGCCCGTGCAAGCCGGCGGCCGGCACGGCGCACCGGAGCGGGCGCAGCGTCGACTGACCGGTGCGCCCGCTCCGGTGGCGGGTCTTCATTCCCTATATCGGCGCGCCGGGCGAAAACTTGAGCGCGCGTGGCCGGGCGCCGGCTCAGGCCGGCAGCCAGTGGGGCAGCACGACCCCTTGCCAGAAAAAGAACACCACGAGCCCCGCCGCGATCGTCACGAGCGGGCGGCGGGTCGCCGCCGACACGAGCACGGCGGCGAGCGCGCCGACGAGCTGCGGATTGCGCCAGGTCAGCTCGGCCGTGCCGCCGTGCGGCGAGACGGTCATCGGCACGATGATCGCGGTCAGCACGGTGACGGGCACGAAGCCGAGCGCGGTCCGCACGAGTGGCGGGAAGGTCAGCCGCTCGCCGAACAGGAACAGCGTCGAGCGGATCGCGTAGGTGATGACGGCCATTCCGAGAATCAGCAGCGCGTAGCTCACGATGCGGTCTCCGTGCGCGAGCCGGCCCGCGCGCGTTCGTGCAGCAGCGTGAGCGCGACGCCGATCGCGACGCCGGCGGCGACCGCGCCGAGCAGCCCGAGCTTGTACGGCCAGCCCTGCCAGAAGTACGCGAGCGTGCCGGCCGTCGCGGCCGCCGCGAAATAGCGCAGCGTGCCGAGCTGCGGGACGACGATGGCGATGAAGGTTGCCGCCATCGCGAAATCGAGGCCGAGCGACTGCAGGCCCGGGAACGCCGCGCCGAAGCCGATGCCCGCGAGCGTCCAGACCTGCCAGTTCAGGTACATCGCGAGCCCGGACCCGAAGAAGTAGTGGGGGCCGACTGCACCGGGCGGGAAGTGCCGGTAGTGCGCATAGGCGACCGCGAACACCTCGTCGGTCATCAGTGCGCCGAGTGTCGCGCGCCAGCGTAGCGGCAGGTGCGCGACATAGGGCGCGAGCGTTGCGCTGTACAGCAGGTGGCGCAGGTTCACGATCAGCGTCGTCGCGAGCACGACGACGAAGCCCGCGCTGCCCGCGATCAGGCCGAGCGCGATGAACTGCGCGGAGCCTGCGAACACGGCGAGCGACATCAGCGCGCCGTGCCATGCGGCGAGCGGGCCGCCGCCGACGAGCGTGCCGAAAATCACGCCGAACGGTGCCGCGCCGATCATCATCGGGATCGTATCGCGCGCGCCGTCGAGCCACTCGTTGAGCGGGCGGCGAGGGGGCGACGCGGGTGTCGGGTTCAAAGAGCGCTTCTCCATGGGCTGGAGAATAGCGGGCCGCGGGGGTACCGGCTTGTATGTTCTTGCGCCCGCGGAAACGGGGGCGGTGCTTGAGCGCTTGCCGGCGCCGGCTGCATCGCGACTGTCGGACGCGGGAAGCCGCGCGTCAGCTCGCCTGCCAGCGTCCGGGCGGCACGCCGAACATCCGTTTGAAATGCCGTGTGAAGTGGCTCTGGTCGACGAAGCCGCTGGCCGCCGCGACATCGGCGACGGGTACGCCCGCGCGCAGCGGCGCCAGCGCGCGCTGCAATCTCAGCTGGTTGCGCCATGCATGCGGCGGCATGCCGGTCGTTCGGGTGAACAGGCGCGCCGCGTGGAACGGCGACAGGCCGGCCGCCTGCGCGACTTCGTCGAGCGTTACCGTACAGGTGAGATCGGCGGCGAGCCGCTCGCGCATTGTGTCGACGCGCGGTTCGTCCGCCGCGAGCGGCGCCGGTCGCGGCTGCGCGTCGGCGTGGCGCACGATCAGCGTCGACAGCGCGTCGAGCATCGCCGTTTCGGCGGCGAGCGGATCGTAGATGCGCGGCACGCCGGTCGCCGGATCGCTGGCGGCCGGCGTGCCGCGTGCATGCGAGGACAGTGTGTGCTCGCTGCCGGCCTCCATCATCCGGTGCGCAAGCGTAAGCCGGGCCGCCAGATCGGCGTCGCGAATCACGTCGGGGGCAAACCACGGCGCGTCCTGCGGGCGGCCCGCGATCGCACTCGCGAGTTCCCGGATGAATTCGACCGGCATGTAGCTGACGCGATAGCACCAGCCTTCATCGGCCGCGCGCGAACCCGTATGCACTTCGCCGGGATTGATCACGGGCACGGTGCCCGTTTCGGCGACATGGCCGCTGCCGCGATAGGTGAAGCGTTCCGCGCCTTCGAGAATCACGGGGATCGTGTACGCGTCGTGCCAGTGGGGCGCGAACGTGTGGTCGCGAAAGGTGGCCGTGACGAGATCCGCATCCGGCAGCAGCGGCGTGCGCCAGTAGCGTGCGGAGTCTGGGAGGCGGATGGCGGACATGATCGGGTGCGGGGGCGGGCGAACCGACAGTGTATCGCTCGCGCGCCCGGCCGGCGCGGGCTTTACTTGACCGGAATCGTCGTGCCGGCCGGCATCGGCACGGCGGTAACGGCGTTCTTCGGGCTGCCGCTGACGATGCGGTCGCTGTAGGTCAGATAGACGATCGTGTTGCGCTTCTTGTCGACCACGCGCACGACGTGCAGCGTCTTGAAGATGAACGACATGCGCTCGCTGAACACGTCGGTCTGCTGCTTGAGCGGCTCCTTGAAGCTGATCGGGCCGACCTGACGGCACGCGATCGACGCTTCGCTCGGATCCTCGGCGACGCCGAGCGTGCCCTTGATCCCGCCCGTGCGGGCGCGCGACACGTAGCAGGTCACGCCGTTCACGACCGGATCGTCATAGGCCTCGACGACGACGCGATCGGAGCCCGTTACGCGGAAATGGGTGTTGACGCTGCCGACTTCTTCCGCGTGCGCGAGCGGTGTCGCAGCGAATGCGGAAAGCAGGAGGGCGAGTGATGCGGCTGAGAGGAGACGATGCTTCATCGATGGAACCGGATGCGAATGCGGGACAGAGACTCTAGCATGCGCGCGACCGGGCCACGAAAGGCACGACGGCGGCCGGAAAAACAAAAGGCCCGTCGAATGACGGGCCTTTCGCTGTCTGGCTCCCCGACCTGGGCTCGAACCAGGGACCTACGGATTAACAGTCCGGCGCTCTACCGACTGAGCTATCGGGGAATAAATCGGTACATCTGCGTGTTTGGCTGCCAGCAAAAAGCCCGTTCACTTTCAACGGGCCTTTGCGTTTTTGGCTCCCCGACCTGGGCTCGAACCAGGGACCTACGGATTAACAGTCCGGCGCTCTACCGACTGAGCTATCGGGGAACAAACAGCAGAGAAACGAGATTGTATGGGGTGTTGGCTAAGCTGTCAACTATTTTGGGCTGCGACGCACAAAAAATTCCCGCCGCGGCCGCGCGATCAACGCTCGAGCAGGTGCAGCTTGTCCTGCACGTCCTTCCACTCGTCCGCGTCGGCCGGCGCCGGCTTGGTCTTCGTGATCGACGGCCAGCCCTTTGCCAGCTCGGCGTTCAGCTCGGTGAACTGCTGCTGGTCGCCCGGAACGTCTTCTTCGGCATAGATCGCATTGGTCGGGCATTCGGCGACGCACACGGCGCAGTCGATGCACTCGTCCGGATCGATGGCGAGAAAGTTGGGACCTTCACGGAAGCAATCCACCGGGCACACATCCACGCAGTCCGTGTATTTGCACTTGATGCAGCCTTCGGTCACAACGTGAGTCATTAAAACGCTCCTGCTTGGCGGTATATATGGGGTGGCGTTTGCGCCAAAAGCGGCATTGTAACTGAAGCGCAAAACCCGCATGGCGTGGTCGGCTATCCGGCTTATATCGTTTCGTGATTAGTTTATGGCGGCCGCCGAGGCGCGCGCAATGGGTACGCGGCCGGTACCACGGGAGCAGGGCGACAGGCGGTTTCACGATGGTCGGGCCCGCATTCGGGTAACATGGCCGACAGACCGGGCGGCGCGCGGTGCGCCGGGGCCCTGTCACGATATTGGCGGTGCCGTAATCATGATCATCACTTCGCTGCTCGACACGGATCTCTACAAGTTCACGATGATGCAGGTCGTCCTGCATCACTTTCCCGCCGCAAGCGTCGAATACCGTTTCAGGTGTCGCACGCCCGGCGTCGATCTCGTGCCATACATCGACGAGATTCGCGACGAGGTGCGCGGCTTGTGCTCGCTGCGCTTTTCCGACGTCGAACTCGACTACCTGCGGCGGATGCGCTTCATCAAGAGCGATTTCGTCGATTTCCTCGCGCTGTTCCACCTGAACGAGAAGTACATCTCGATCACGGCGTCGCCGAAGGGCAACGGCGAGATCGACATCGAGATCACGGGACCGTGGCTGCACGCGATCCTGTTCGAGATTCCGGTGCTCGCGATCGTCAACGAAGTCTATTTCCGCAACACGCAGCGCGAGCCCGACTATCGCGAAGGCCGCGAGCGGCTGCGCGAGAAGATCACGCTGCTCGGCGCGAAACCCGAGTTCGCCGACTGCAAGATTGCCGACTACGGCACGCGCCGGCGCTTCTCGAAGGTCTGGCACGAGGAAGTCGCGCTCACGCTGCGCGACGGGCTCGGCCCGCAGTTCGCGGGCACGAGCAACGTGCTGTACGCAATGAAGCACGGCATCACGCCGCTCGGCACGATGGCGCACGAGTACCTGCAGGCGTGCCAGGCGCTCGGCCCGCGGCTGCGCGATTCGCAGATCTACGGCTTCGAGATGTGGGCGAAGGAATACCGCGGCGACCTCGGGATCGCGCTGTCGGACGTCTACGGGATGGACGCGTTCCTGAACGACTTCGACATGTACTTCTGCAAGCTGTTCGACGGCGCACGCCACGATTCGGGCGATCCGTTCGACTGGGGCGAGCGGATGCTGAGTCATTACGAGGCGAACCGGTGCGATCCGCGCACCAAGGTGCTCGTATTCTCGGACGCGCTCGACATCCCGAAGGTCATGCAGCTGTACGAACGGTTCCGCGGCCGCTGCAAGCTCGCGTTCGGCGTCGGCACGAACCTCACCAACGACCTCGGCTACGTGCCGCTGCAGATCGTGATCAAGATGGTGCGCTGTAACGGCCAGCCGGTCGCGAAGCTGTCGGATTCGCCGGGCAAGAGCATGTGCGACGACAAGGCGTATCTCGCGTATCTGCGCCAGGTGTTCGGCATCGCGCAGCCGGTCGAGGAAGACGCGTCGAAGTGAGCGCCGGCCGAACGGCCAAAGCTGCGGCGCGGCGAGGGCGGCCGGTATAATCTGACAGTATCGCCCGCCAACGTCACGAGGACCGTTCATGGACACTTCCGCTGCCCGTCGCCAGATCCTCGCGCGCATCCGTGCGGCGCAGGGGCGCGCGGCCGAACCCGACTCAGCGGAGCGCGACGGCGTCGCCGACTATCTCGCTCGTCATCCGCAGGGCCCGCGCCCGCCGGCGCCGGCCGACCTCGTCGCTGCATTCGTCGACGAAGCGGCGCGCCTGTCGACGACGGTCGATGAAGTCGCGACGCTTGCCGACGCACCGGCCGCCGCCGCCCGCTATCTTTCCGCTCACGGCCTGCCGATGCAGGCCGTCGCGTGGCGCACGCTGGCCGATTTCGACTGGGCGGGCGCAGGCCTGTCGGTCGAATGCCGCAAGCCGCGCGACGGCGATCTCGTCGGCCTCACGGGCTGTTTTTGCGCGACCGCCGAAACGGGTTCGCTGGTGCTGCTGTCCGGCCCCGACACCTATGCGTCGGCCGGCCTGCTGCCGGAAACACACATCGCGATCGTGCCGGCGTCGCGGATCGTCGCCGGTCATGAAGACGCGTTCGCGCTGATCCGCGCGGAGCGCGGTGAATTGCCGCGCGCGGTCAATTTCGTGTCGGGCCCATCGCGTACGGGCGACATCGAGCAGACCATCGTACTGGGCGCGCACGGCCCGTACCGCGTGCACGCGATCGTCGTGCGGGGCGCATGACGCGCCCGCCACCTTCACCCCCACTCGAACAAGGAAGTTCTGCATGAAACGACATGCCGCCTGGGCGGGCATGGCGTCGGGAGTCGCGCTTGGCGCCGTTCCCGCGCTCGCATCGGCCGCCACGCTCGACGGTGCCACGCTGTCCGCGCTCTGGGGCATCCCGTTCGCCGGGATCCTGTTGTCCATCGCGCTGTTCCCGCTTGTCGCCCCCGTGTTCTGGCATCACCACTTCGGCAAGATCGCCGCCGGGTGGGCGATCGCGTTCCTGGTTCCGTTCGCGGCAGCGTTCGGCGCGGGCACCGCGCTCGGCACGCTCGTGCATGCGCTGCTCGAGGAATACATTCCGTTCATCGTGCTGCTCACCGCGCTCTATACGGTGGCGGGCGGTATCTGCGTGAACGGCAACCTGCATGGATCGCCGAAGCTGAACACGGCGATCCTCGCGCTCGGCACGCTGCTCGCGAGCGTGATGGGCACGACGGGCGCCGCGATGCTGCTGATCCGGCCGCTGCTGCGCGCGAACGACAACCGCAAGCATGTCGTGCACGTCGTGATCTTCTTCATCTTCCTCGTCGCGAACGCGGGCGGTTCGCTGTCGCCGCTCGGCGATCCGCCGCTGTTCCTCGGCTTCCTGAACGGCGTGAGCTTCTTCTGGACGACCACGCACCTCGCGCTGCCGATGCTGTTCATCTGCGTCGTGCTGCTGGCGCTGTTCTTCGTGCTCGATACGTACTTCTACCGGAAGGGCGGCGAGGAGCGGCCGGCCGCGCTCGACCCGACGCCCGACGGCGCGGCGCTGTCGATCGACGGCAAGATTAACTTCGTGCTGCTCGCGGCCGTGGTCGCGCTCGTGCTGATGAGCGGCATCTGGAAGCCGGGCATCACGTTCGACGTATGGGGCACGCACGTCGCGCTGCAGAACCTTGCGCGCGACGTCGCGCTCGTGGTCGTGACGCTTGCGTCGCTCGCGCTGACGCCGCGTTCGGCGCGCGAAGGCAACGCGTTCAACTGGGCACCGATCGAGGAAGTCGCGAAACTGTTCGCGGGGATCTTCGTGACGATCGCACCGGTGATCGTGATCCTGCGCGCGGGCGCGGACGGCGCGTTCGCGCAGATCGTCCATCTCGTCACGGGGCCGGACGGCAAGCCGATCGACGCGATGTACTTCTGGGCGACGGGCCTGCTGTCGTCGTTCCTCGACAACGCGCCGACCTATCTGGTGTTCTTCAACCTCGCGGGCGGCGATGCGCAGACGCTGATGACGACCGGCGCGTCGACGCTCGCCGCGATCTCCGCGGGTGCGGTGTTCATGGGCGCGAACAGCTATATCGGCAACGCGCCGAACTTCATGGTGAAGGCGATCGCGGAGTCGCGCGGCGTGAAGATGCCGAGCTTCTTTGCGTACCTCGGCTGGGCGCTCTTGATCCTGGTGCCCGTCTTCCTGCTGACGTCGCTGATCTTCTTCCCGGCGTAACCTGGCAACTTTCAACCAAGCGCGGGCAATCCCGGCGGCGCGATGCGCGCTGCGATCGGCCCGCGGCATACGGAGATGGCGATGCAGAAGATCCTGGTCGCGCGTCCGATCTTCCCGGACGTGATCGAACGGCTCGAGCAGTATTTTGAAGTCGACTGGAACAACGGTGACGCGCTCGCTCCCGATGCGCTCGCCGCGCGCCTCGCCGACAAGGACGGCGCGCTGACGGCGGGCGACCCGGTCGGCGCGGCGACGCTCGCGGCAGCGCCGCGCCTGCGCGTCGTGGCGAACATGGCGGTCGGCTACAACAACTTCGACATGGCCGCGTTCAACGCGGCCAACGTGCTCGGCACCAACACGCCCGATGTGCTGAACGAGTCGACCGCCGATTTCGGCTGGGCGCTGATGATGGCGGCTGCGCGCCGGATTGCCGAATCCGAGCACTGGCTGCGCGCCGGTCACTGGCAGAAGTGGGCGTACGACGGTTTCCTCGGCACCGACATTTACGGCTCCACGCTCGGCATCGTCGGGATGGGCCGCATCGGTCAGGCGCTCGCGCGCCGCGCGCGCGGCTTCGGGATGCAGGTGATCTATCACAACCGGTCGCGGGTCGCGCCCGAGATCGAGGCCGAGCTGAACGCCGAATACGTGTCGAAGGATGCGCTGCTCGCGCGCGCCGATCACGTCGTGCTCGTGCTGCCGTACACGAAGGAAAACCATCACACGATCGGCGCGGCCGAACTCGCGAAGATGAAGCCCACCGCGACGCTGACCAACATCGCGCGCGGCGGGATCGTCGACGACGCGGCGCTGGCCGTCGCGCTGCGCGACGGGACGATCGCCGCGGCCGGCCTCGACGTGTACGAAGGCGAGCCGACGGTACATCCGGCGCTGCTCGAGGTGCCCAACGTCGTGCTGACGCCGCATATCGCGAGCGCGACCGAAAAGACGCGCCGCGCAATGGCGAACCTCGCCGCCGACAACCTGATCGCCGCCCTCGGCGAGGGGCCGCGCGCGGGACAGCCGCCGAATCCGATCAACCCTGGCGTGATCGGGAAGCCGCGCGCATGACGACGACGTTGTTGCTTGCGGCGATCATCGTGCTGGCTGTCGCGCTCGCGGTGGCGATCGTCGCGATCGTGCGCGGCGGCGGCGGCCGCGACGATGCGGCGGTACTCGGCGACCGGATCGAGGACGCCGCGCATGCGCAGGCGCGCGCGGTCGAGCGGCTCGAACGCGAATTGCGGGGCGAGATCGTCGAGAGCGCGCGCGGTTCGCGCACCGAGCTGGCCGGCAGCTTCGCGCAGCTTCAGCAGACGCTCGCCGCGCAGCTGACGAGCGTGGCGACCGTGCAGAACAACCAGATCGAGGGCTTCGCGCAGCAGCTCGGCAAGCTCGTCGCCGGCAATGCGCAACAGTTCGACGCGATGCGCGAGAGCGTGCAGCGCCAGGCGCAGCAGGCGCGCGAGGAGCAGACGGGCGCGCTCAGGCTGTTCGGCGACACGTTGAACCGGCAGCTCACGCAACTGACCGAGGCGAACGACCGCCGGATCGGCGAAGTGCGCGCGACGCTCGAACAGCGGCTGAAGGAAATCGAGACCAACAACGCGGCGAAGCTCGAGGAGATGCGTCGCACCGTCGACGAGAAGCTGCACGCGACGCTCGAGCATCGGCTCGGCGAATCGTTCAAGCTCGTATCGGACCGGCTCGAACAGGTCCATCGCGGGCTCGGCGAGATGCAGACGCTCGCGGCGGGCGTCGGCGACCTGAAGAAGGTGCTGACCAACGTGAAGACGCGCGGCACCTGGGGCGAGGTGCAGCTCGAGGCGCTGCTCGAACAGATGCTGACGCCCGAACAGTACGCGAAGAATGTCGCGACGGTGCCGAGGAGCACCGAGCGCGTCGAATTCGCGATCCGGCTGCCGGGTCGCGAAGCCGGCACGCGCGACGCGCCGCCCGTGTGGCTGCCGATCGACGCGAAATTCCCGCGCGAAGACTACGAGCGGCTGATCGATGCGCAGGAGCGCGCCGATGCGGCGGCGGTCGAGGAAGCGGCGCGTGCGCTCGAAGCGCGCGTGCGGCTGGAGGCACGCACGATCTCCGAGAAGTACGTCGCGCCGCCGCACACGACCGATTTCGCGCTGCTGTTCCTGCCGACCGAGGGGCTCTATGCGGAAATCCTGCGCCGTCCCGGGCTGACCGACCTGCTGCAGCGCGACTATCGCGTGACGATCGCCGGGCCGACGACGCTCACCGCGTTGCTGAACAGCTTGCAGATGGGGTTCCGGACGCTCGCGATCGAGCAGCGGTCGAGCGAGGTATGGCAGGTGCTCGGCGCGGTAAAGACGGAGTTCGGCAAGTTCGGCGACGTGCTCGCGCGCACGAAGTCGCAACTCGAAACGGTCACGCGTTCGATCGAGGCTGCCGAGCAGCGCACGCGTGTGATGAACCGCAAGCTGAAACAGGTCGAGGCGCTGCCGGGCGACACGGCGGCTGGGCTGCTCGGTGCGGAAGGCTCCGACGGCGCCGATGCGGACGACGCGTGACGCGCGCGGCCGACACCGGTTGGAAAGGAAAAAACGGGCGCCGCGGCGCCCGTTTTCTTTTGAAGCGGCGGCCGGCGCGACCGGCCCGCGCTCAATGTCCGGCGAGCGTGTCCAGCGCGTCGCCCGTCATGCGGACGATGCGCCAGTCGGGCAACACGGTGGCGCCCATCTTTTCGTAGAAATCGATCGCGGGCTGGTTCCAGTCGAGGACCGACCATTCGAAGCGCCCGCAGCGGCGCTCGACGGCCAGTGCCGCGAGGTGACGCAGCATCGCGGTGCCGAGGCCGGTGCCGCGCTGCGACGGCTGCACGTACAGATCCTCGAGATAGAGGCCGCGACGGCCGAGGAAGGTCGAATAGTTGTGGAAGAACAGCGCATACGCGACGATCGCACCGTCGTGTTCGGCCACCCGCGCTTCGGCGGCAGGCCGCTCACCGAACAGCGCGTCGGCGAGATCCGCTTCGGTCGCGACGAACAGGTGCGTGAGCTTCTCGAACTCGGCGAGCTCGCGCATCAGCGCGAGGATCGCGCCGACGTCGCGTGCTTCGGCCGCGCGGATCAGCGGCTTGCCGCTCACGCTTCCTCCGGCGGATCGGACAGCACGATCTCGATGCCGCCGAAGCGCGATGCGACCCAGTTGTACGCGTGGCACGCGATCCACAGCAGCACGAAGCCGAGGATTGCATTCAGCAGCAGCGCGCTCAGGATCGTGCTCAGTTCGACCATGCCGTAGCGGATATACGCGACGAGAATGCCGAGCAGCACGATCGGCACGCTGAACGTCAGGTAGACGAGGATCAGCGCCTTTGCGGTTTGCCCCGCGGCGATCGACGAAATTTGTTTCTTCATGTGCGGATTGCCCCCGTAGATATACCGATAGTGGAATTCAGATCAGGCCGTCGAGCGGCAGGATGTCGACCAGGGTGCCCGCGTCGACTGCCGCGGAATCGTGGCCCAGGACGATGAAACAGTTGGCGGCAGCAAGGCCGTTCAGCGATGCGGAACCCTGCGAACCGGCCGGCGTGACATGCCAGTGGCCGTCGGCGGCGCGCGTCGCGATGCCGCGCAGGTACTCGGTGCGGCCGGGGCGCTTCCTCAACGCCTGCGTGCTGAGCGCCGTGTACATTGCCGGCGGCGGCGTCTGCGCGCCGGCCAGCGTCAGCAGCGCGGGGCGCACGATCGCGTAGAACGTCACGGCGGACGCGACCGGATTGCCGGGCAGCCCGAAGAACAGCGCGTGACCGGCCCCGTCGGCCGCGCGCGCGAGCGTGCCGCACGCGAGCGGCCGGCCGGGCCGCAGCGCGAGGCTCGCGAACGTCACGTCGCCGAGCCGTGCCATCACGTCGCGCGTGAAGTCGGCTTCGCCGACCGATACGCCGCCCGACGTGATCACCGCGTCGGCCTGCGCGGCGACGGCGTCGCGCAATGCGGCTTCGAGCGCGGCCGGGTCGTCGCGGACGATCCCGAGATCGACCGCGTCGACGTGCAGCCGTTCGAGCATCGCGATCAGCATCCCGCGATTGCTGTCGTACAGCGTGCCGCGGCCGAGCGGTTCGCCGGGCTCGCGCAGTTCGTCGCCGGTCGAGAACACGGCGACGCGCACGCGTCGGCGCACCGTGACGTCGGTGACGCCGAACGATGCGAGCAGGCCGAGATCGGACGGCCGCAGGATGCGGCCCGCGGCGAGCGCGCAGGCGCCGCGCGCGAGATCCTCGCCGGCCTTGCGGCAGTTCGCGCCGCGCGCGACGTCGTGCGCGGCGAAGCGGACCGTATCGCCGTCGACGCGCACGCGTTCCTGCGGAATCACCGTGTCGCATCCGGCCGGCATCGGCGCGCCCGTCATGATGCGCACGCAGGAACCGGCCGCCACGGCGCCGTCGAACGGATGGCCGGCCAACGCGGTGCCGGCGACCGTCATCGCGACGTCTCCTTGCGGCGACGCAGGCGCGCCGGCGCCGCCGTCGAACGCATAGCCGTCCATCGCCGAGTTGTCGTACGCGGGAATGTCGAACGGCGCGTTCACATCGGTCGCGAGCACGCGGTCGAGCGCATCGCGCAGCGTCACCGTGTCGCACGCATCGACGGGCACCGCGAAGCGGCACGCGAGCGCCTGCGCGTCGGCGAGCGACAGCGGGGCATCGGCATCGGGCGCGGTTCGGGAGGCGGGCGAGGATTGCGTGATCATCAGTCGGACTGCGCCGCAAGGCGTATCGGGTTCGTGGCCGGTGGCGCGAGGAGGGTGCCTGGGCGCGGGTTTCGCGTGCGGCGGGCGCCGGGCGGGAACGGCACGGGCGCCGTCAGCGGCGGGCCAGCGCGGCGAGTTCCTGCCAGGAGTTGGCATTGTAAAACGCACGCTCGTCGCAAAACTCGACTTCGACCGTCTTGTGGCGTGCGTACCACGCACGCACCTTGCGATCGCCGGCCGCGAGCCGGGCGGCGAGATCGTCGACCAGCGCGGTGCGCAGCAGCGCGAACGTCGGCTGCGGCGAGCGCACCTGCTGCGCGTCGACGGTCACCGCCATCGCGATGTCGGCCTGCCGTGCGTCGAGCGCCGCATGCAGCCGCGCGACGAGGTCGGCGGGCAGGTAGGGCGTATCGCACGGCGAGCACGCGACGAGCGGCGCGCGCGCCGCCCGCATGCCGGCGAGCAGGCCCGCGAGCGGGCCGGGGAAGTCGGGCGTTTCGTCCGCGACGATGCGCGCATCGAACGGCGCACCGAGTTCGGCATAGCGATCGGCATGGCGATTCGCGCTGATCAGCGTCTCGCCGACCTGCGGCGAGAGCCGGCGCAGCACGTGCAGCGCGAGCGGCGTGCCGTCGAGCAATTGCAGGCCCTTGTCGACGCCGTCCATGCGCGTGGCGCGCCCGCCTGCGAGCAGCAGGCCGGCGATCGAAGGGGGGGCGGAAGCGGGCATCGTGCGAAGGCGGAAAGGGGGGCGTGCGTCAGCCGCCGATATACGACATTTCGACGCGCTTGCCGGTGCCGTCGGGCGCGGCGTCGGCCGACGCGCTGCCGCGCAGTTGCGAATAGCGGTCGGTGCGGGCCTGCCAGATGCGGGCGATCGCCGTTGCGATCTCGGCGTCGCTCGCGCCGCCGCGCACGAGCGCGCGCAGGTCGTGGCCCGTCGACGCGAACAGGCACAGGTACAGCTTGCCTTCGGTCGACAGCCGTGCGCGCGTGCAGTCGCCGCAAAAGGCCTGCGTGACGCTCGAGATCACGCCGATCTCGCCGCTGCCGTCCGCATAGCTCCAGCGCTGCGCGGTTTCGGCCGCCGTGTGCGGATCGAGCGGCGCGAGCGGGAAGTGTTCGGCGATTCGTGCGACGACGTCCGCCGACGGCAGCACCTCGGTCATGTTCCAGCCGTTCGACGTGCCGACATCCATGTATTCGATGAAGCGCAGGATCACGCCGGTGCCGCGGAAACGCTCGGCCATCGGCAGGATCTCGCTGTCGTTGGTGCCGCGTTTCACGACCATGTTGACCTTGACCGGCGCGAGGCCCGCGGCCTGGGCGGCGAAGATGCCGTCGAGCACGTCGGCGCTCGCGAACTCGGCATCGTTCATGCGCTTGAACAGCGTATCGTCGAGCGCGTCGAGGCTGACCGTCACGCGCGTGAGCCCGGCGTCCTTCAGCGCGCGCGCCTTGCGCGCGAGCAGCGAACCGTTGGTCGTCAGCGTCAGGTCGAGCGGGCGGCCGTCATGCGTTGTCAGGCGTGCGAGGCGCTCGATCAGGAATTCGAGATTCTTGCGCAGCAGCGGCTCGCCGCCCGTGATGCGGATCTTCTCGACGCCGTGTGCGACAAAGAGTCGCGCCACGCGTTCGATTTCCTCGTGCGTGAGCAGCGCGCTGTGCGGCAGGAACGGGTAGTCCTTGTCGAACACCGCGCGCGGCATGCAGTACACGCAGCGGAAGTTGCAGCGATCCGTCACCGAAATGCGCAGATCGCGCAGCGGCCTGGCGAACGAGTCGGCCAGCGTGCCGTCGGGGGCATGCGCGACGCCGGAGACGTCCGGCATCCCGCTGACGTCGGCGAGAGGAATGATGCGTCGGGACATGTTGAAAGAAGTGCGGACCAGACCTCTATTTTAGCCGCAAGCGGCCGGTCGGTCCGGTGGGCGGAAACCCGCAGCGCGGACGTGAAAAAGCCCGCCGAGGCGGGCTTTTCCTGGTCGGGCGATGCGCCGATTAATGATGCGTCTCGACCTGCTGCATCGGGGCCGTATCGGCCGGCGGCAACGTCTTGCGTTCGCGCGGCACGCGGGCCGCACGCGGGAGCTGCGACGCAGCTTCCTGCGCAGCGGCGAACTTGCCGGCGTCCGTGTTCACCCAGACGAGACCGGCCTGCTCCAGCGCGACATCCAGGCTCGCCGAAGCGGGCGCGGCTGCCGGTTGCGCGGGAGCCGGTGCCGGTGCTGCGGCTGCCTCGACCGGCGCAGCTTCGACACGCGCCGGCTCGACAGCCACCGGGGCGGCTTCGGTCGTCACGGCCGGGGCAGCTTGCTCGAAGGGCGCGGACTGCGGCGCCTCGACAGCGGCCGGTACTTCCGGCACTTCGAACGCGTCGATTGGCGAAACCGCGACCGGAGCCGGAACGGCTTCCGTGTAGACAGCCGGTGCCGGTTCTGCTGCGTGGGCGGCAACGGCCGGCTCGACCGGAGCGGCCGGAGCCGCTTCGACGTGTGCCGGTGCCGGTTGCGGCTCGACAGCGACCGGTGCGACCGGTTCGGCATGGTGCTCGACCGCTGCTTCGGCGACGACAGCGCCTGCCGCGGCTACGGCCACGACGACTGCCGGCGCGGCCGTGTGGGCCGGTTCGACAGCAGCCGGTGCTTCCGGCGTCACGGTTTGCACTGCGGCTTCGCCATCCGTGCCTTGCTCGGCCTGGTCGACGGCTGCGCCGTCTTCCTCGCGCTCGCGACGACCGCCGCGGCGGCCGCGACGGCGACGGCGACGTTCCTCGCCGTCACGCGCGCTGGCTTCCGCATCGGCTGTCAGGTCGGCACCGGGCAGCGCTTCTGCGACGGTATTGTCGGTTTCCGGTTCCGGATGGTTCTCGCCACGGGTGACGGTCTCGAGCGTGGCCGCATGCTGGGTCGGCTTGCGGCGTTCGCCGCGCTCACGACGCTCGCCGCGTTCCTGGCGCTCGCCACGGCCGGCTGCATCGACGGCTTCCGGCTGCTCGGCACGCTCGCGCGGTTCGCGCGGCTCACGGCTTTCACGCGGCTCGCGCGGTTCGCGGCCTTCGCGCGGGCCACGGCCCTCGCGACCTTCGCGGCCCTCACGGCCTTCGCGAGTCTCACGACCCTCACGACCTTCGCGACCCTCACGGCCTTCGCGATTCTCGCGGCCTTCACGCGGTTCACGGCCTTCGCGCGGTTCGCGCGCTTCCTTGCCTTCCCGTTCCTGGCGTTGCGGCTGGCCACGGCCTGCCGCGGCCTGGTCGCGGCCGCCTTGCGCCTGCTGGGTGCCGCCACGACGGTTGCGGTTGCGATCGCCGCCGCGCTGCTCGGTCTTCTCGGTACGCTCGCGAGCCGGACGGGCTGCCTGCTCCTTCGCCGGTGCCGGAGCAACCGGTGCGGGTGCCGGAGCCGGCGACACGCCGAACAGGCCCTTCAGCCAGCCGATGAAGCCGCCGCTTGCCGCGGCGACAGGCGCGGGCGCGGCAACGGGCTCGGCCGGGCGCTGCGGCGCCGGGCTCGGGGCCGGATGCTCGGGCGTGATGCCCTTGACCGCGGCTTCCTGCTTCGGCTTCACTTCCGCCGTGCGCTTGCTGTAGCCGGTTTCCGACTCGAGTTCGCGGGCGGCTTCCTCGGCCATCTTCCAGGACGCGCGCGGATCGTCGAGGCGTGCGTCGTCGTGGCGCAAGCGCTCGAGCTTGTAGTGCGGCGTATCGAGGTGCTTGTTCGGGATCAGCACGATGCCGACCTTGAAGCGCGACTCGATCTTGTTGATTTCCTGACGCTTTTCGTTGAGCAGGAAGGCGGTCACCTCGACCGGCACCTGGCAGTGGATCGCCGCGGTGTTTTCCTTCATCGCTTCTTCCTGAATGATCCGCAGGACCTGCAGCGCGGACGATTCGGTATCGCGGATGTGGCCGGTGCCGTTACAACGCGGGCAGGTCACGTGGCTGCCTTCCGACAGGGCCGGACGCAGACGCTGGCGCGACAGTTCCATCAGGCCGAAACGGGAGATCTTGCCCATCTGCACGCGTGCGCGGTCATGCTTGAGCGCGTCTTTCAGGCGCTGCTCGACTTCGCGCTGGCTCTTTGCCGATTCCATGTCGATGAAATCGATCACGATCAGGCCGCCGAGGTCGCGCAGGCGAAGCTGGCGGGCGACTTCATCGGCCGCTTCGAGGTTCGTGCGGGTTGCCGTTTCCTCGATGTCCGCGCCCTTGGTCGCGCGCGCCGAGTTCACGTCGATCGCGACGAGTGCTTCCGTGTGGTCGATCACGATCGCGCCGCCGGACGGCAGCGGCACCGTGCGCGAGTACGCGGTCTCGATCTGGTGTTCGATCTGGAAGCGGGAGAACAGCGGCACGTCGTCGTGGTAGCGCTTCACCTTCGACACGTTGTCCGGCATCACGATGTCCATGAACGCACGGGCCTGATCGTGGATCTCGGTCGTGTCGATCAGGATTTCGCCGATATCGGGCTGGAAATAGTCCCGGATCGCGCGGATCACGAGGCTCGATTCCAGGTAGATCAGCATCGGCTGGCCGGTGTTGCCGCTTTGCGACGCCGCTTCGATCGCGCGCCACAGTTGCAGCAGGTAGTTCAGGTCCCACTGCAGTTCCTCGGCGTTGCGGCCGATGCCCGCGGTACGGGCGATCATGCTCATGCCGTCCGGAATCTGCAGTTGCGCCATCGTCTCGCGCAGTTCCTGGCGCTCGTCGCCCTCGATCCGGCGCGACACACCGCCGCCGCGCGGATTGTTCGGCATCAGCACCAGGTAGCGGCCGGCGAGCGAGATGAAGGTGGTGAGGGCGGCGCCCTTGTTGCCACGTTCTTCCTTCTCGACCTGGACGATCAGCTCCTGGCCTTCGCGCAGGGCATCCTGGATGCGCGCGGAGCGCATGTCGATGCCTTCCTTGAAGTACTGGCGGGCGACTTCCTTGAACGGCAGGAAGCCGTGGCGGTCTTCGCCGTAGTTGACGAAGCACGCTTCGAGCGACGGCTCGATGCGGGTGACGACACCTTTGTAGATATTGCCTTTGCGCTGTTCGCGCCCGGCTGTCTCGATGTCGATGTCGATGAGCTTCTGCCCGTCGACGATGGCGACGCGCAGCTCCTCCTGCTGCGTCGCATTGAACAGCATGCGTTTCATAAACGGCTCCAGGCGGCTCCGCTGCCGGCGCCTCGCGGTTGTCAGTCGCGAGGGCGGGAACGACGGCAGGCCGCACCTTGTTGTGTTGTCACAAGCACGCTGGAGCGGGAACGATGGCGGGGAGAATTGCCTGAAGAGGCGCTTGGGCCCGAAAGACGGGGCCGGCGGCCGTAGGGCACCTGCGAATACGGTTTCAAAGCACGGCGTTCACACACCGCACGCTGCAAAAGCGCGCTAAGCCTGAGTCCGGGCATTGCCACGGGCGCGCACAATACGTCGCGCGCGCCGACGGGCGGCAGATGCTGCGGCTTGGGCCGCAGCGGGGAGTATCGAATCCAGCCCGACTTTCCCGCTTGGGGTGTACTTCCCTGGTTTGACGTCGCCAAGCCCCGCACGCTTCGCGGGGCCAAATCAGGCGCAACGCCGTAATTTTCGCAACCGGCAGCCTGCGGACGCACTTCGCGCCGTCGGGCTGCCGATCAAATTCTTTTCAACCAACTTTCCGTTACCGCGGCGCCTTGCCGACCGAATCCGCCTGTGGGCGCGATCCTTGCCGACGGGCGGCGCCGTGCGTGCAACTTGCTGCATCTCTTTGATTAAGGGCGAGCAGCGGACCCCCGGCGCAAGTAAAATAATGGTTTGCGCTTGCGCCTTACCCGACTCGGTCGGGGCCGGCCGGTCAGGCCACCCTCAACGTCAGGTTGGGCAAAATTATATTCAGTATGAATGAGTTAGGCAAAATATCCCAGAATTCGGTCGCAAGCGGCCAGGTCTCGATGATCGAGATCGACGAAAACTCGGCCGGTCAGCGGATCGACAACTTCCTGTTGCGCGTCTGTAAAGGCGTGCCGAAAAGCCATATTTACCGGATCCTCCGCAGCGGCGAAGTGCGCGTGAACAAGGGCCGGATCGACGCGCAGTACCGCCTCGTCCATGGCGACATCGTCCGCGTGCCGCCCGTGCGCGTGGCGGCGGCGGACCTCGCGCGCGCCGATACGCCCGTCGTGCCGCCCGCGAATTTCGACGTGCTGTACGAGGACGACGCGATGCTCGTCATCAACAAGCCGGCCGGAGTCGCCGTACATGGCGGCAGCGGTGTCGCGTTCGGCGTGATCGAGCAGATGCGCCAGGCCCGTCCGCGCGCGAAATTCCTCGAACTCGTGCACCGGCTCGACCGCGAGACGTCCGGGATCCTGATGCTCGCGAAGAAGCGCACGGCGCTGGTGGGCCTGCACGAGCAGATTCGCGAGAACCGGATGGACAAGCGCTACTTCGCGTGCGCCCACGGTGAGTGGCAGCCCGATTGGGGCCGCCGCCGCGTGGTGAAGGCGCCGCTGTTCAAGTATTTGACCCCGGAAGGGGAGCGCCGCGTGCGCGTGCAGGACGACGGACTGTCGTCGCATACGGTGTTCAATCTCGTCGACCGCTGGCCCGACTACGCGCTCGTCGAAGCGGAACTCAAAACGGGTCGGACCCATCAGATCCGCGTGCACCTCGCGCATCTCGGCCTGCCGATCGCAGGCGACGCCAAGTATGGCGACTTCGCACTGAACAAGGCGCTGGCGCGCGCGAACGCGCAGCCGTCGTTGAAACGGATGTTCCTGCATGCGTACCGGCTGCGGCTCGCCCATCCGCTGACCGGCGAGGCGCTGCAGTTCGATGCGCCGCTGCCGGACGAATGCCGGCGCTTTCTCGACCAACTCAGCGCATTGCGCGATACCGCCTGAACCGCATGGCTCGACAGCAATTTGACCTGATCGTCTTCGACTGGGACGGCACGCTGATGGATTCGACTGCGCACATTGCGCACAGCATCCAGGCCGCATGCCGCGATCTCGGCCTGCCCACGCCATCCGACGAGGCGTCGCGCTACGTGATCGGCCTTGGCTTGCGCGATGCGCTGCAGATTACGGCTCCGACCCTCGATCCGTCCGATTATCCGCGGCTGGCCGAGCGCTACCGTTATCACTATCTGCTCGACGACCAGCGCATCGAGTTGTTCGCCGGCGTGCGCGAACTGCTCGCCGAGTTGCGCGATACAGGCTATCTGCTTGCCGTGGCGACCGGCAAGGGTCGCGTCGGGCTGAACCGCGTGCTTGACCAGTCGAAGCTGACGAGCCTGTTCGACGCGACGCGCTGCGCGGACGAGACGTTCTCGAAGCCGCATCCGGCGATGCTGCAGGAACTGACCCGGGAATTGGGGCAGGACCTGTCACGCACCGTGATGATCGGCGACACGACGCACGACCTGCAGATGGCCGCGAGCGCCGGAGCGGCCGGCGTCGGCGTCGCGTACGGCGCGCACACGGCCGACGCGCTGGCTGCGCTCACGCCGCGCTTCGTCGCGCCGGACGTCGTCGCGCTGGCCGCGTGGCTGCGGGAGCACGCATGAGCACGGCGCCGGACGCCGTGCGCGTGTGCGCATCGGGCGTGCTGGCCGACGGCGGCGCCGGCGTGCGGGTCGACGCGACGTTGCGCGGCGAGCAGGCGGTCGTGTTCTTCGTGCGCTATGACGGTCGCGCATACGGCTACCTGAACCGCTGCGCGCATGTGCCGATGGAGCTCGACTGGGCCGAAGGGCAGTTCTTCGAGTCGTCGGGCCTCTACCTGATGTGCGCGACGCACGGCGCGATCTACGCGCCGGATACCGGCAAGTGCGTCGGCGGCCCGTGCCGCGGCGGCCGCCTGCGGCCCGTCGAGGTCGACGAGCGCGACACGCCCGACGGGCGTGCGGTATTCTGGGTGCCCGACGCCGACCTGCGTCCCGCCGTTTCCGCCTCGACCGACTGACGACAACACTGCATGGCCGACCAACCGAATTCTCCGGATTCCTCCTCCCGTCCCGACAGCCGTGAACCGAGCTGGGAGCGCGTGGCGCTCGAACGGATCGCGCTCGCGGCCGTCAAGGAACAGCGCGCGGCGCGGCGCTGGAAGATCTTCTTCCGCTTCGCGTTCCTCGGCGTATTCGTGCTGTTCGCGTTCGCGCTGATCGACTTCTCGAGCGATTCGAAGTTCTCGTCGAGCGGGCGGCATACGGCGCTCGTGACGATCGACGGCGAGATCGCGGCCGGCGTCAACGCGAACGCCGACGACATCAACACGGCACTCGACGCCGCGTTCGACGACGACGGCACGGCCGGCGTCGTGCTGCGGATCAACAGCCCGGGCGGCAGCCCCGTCCAGGCCGGCATGGTCTACGACGAGATCCGGCGGTTGCGCGCGAAGCACCCGGACAAGCCGCTGTACGTCGTCGTCACCGACATGTGCGCGTCGGGCGGCTATTACATTGCGGCCGCGGCCGACAAGATCTTCGTCGACAAGGCGAGCATCGTCGGGTCGATCGGCGTGCTGATGGACGGTTTCGGTTTCACGGGGCTGATGGGCAAGCTCGGCGTCGAGCGGCGCCTGCATACGTCGGGCGAAAACAAGGGCTTCTACGATCCGTTCTCGCCGGCGACGCCGAAGATGGACGCGCATGCGCAGGCGTTGCTCGACCAGGTGCACGCGCAGTTCATCAAGGCCGTGAAGGAGGGGCGCGGCAATCGGCTCCATGAGACGCCCGACATGTTCTCGGGCCTGTTCTGGACCGGCGAGAAGAGTGTCGAGCTCGGGCTCGCCGACGGCTACGGCACGACCGATACGGTCGCGCGCGACGTGCTGAAGGCCCCCGATCTCGTCGACTATACGGTGAAGGAAAGCCTGACGAACCGCGTCGCGCGCAAGTTCGGCGCGGCCGTCGGCGGTGCGGCGATGAAGGCGCTGACGGCCGGCGGCGCGTCGTTCAGCCTGCGCTGACGGGCGGCCGGCAGGCCGCGATGGTCCGTCGGCCGCGGCTTCAGTTCGCCAGCAGCAGGAAGATCGCGGGGCGCTTGTGCAGATTCGGTGCCGGCGCTTTTTTCCAGTCCGCCACGGTGCGGCTGGCGATCGTCTCGGTCGCGAGGGTCAGGTCGGCCGCGACGCAGATTTGCGTCGACGGCGCGCAGGTCGCGACGAGCGTGTCGAGCATCGCGTGGTTCCGGTACGGCGTCTCGATGAAGATCTGCGTTTGGCGCGCCTTGCGCGACAGCTGCTCGAGTTCGCGCAGGCGTTTCGCGCGCGCGGCCGCATCGACCGGCAGGTAGCCGTTGAACGCGAAGCTCTGGCCGTTGAGGCCCGACGCCATCAGCGCGAGCAGGATCGAACTCGGCCCGACGAGCGGCACGACCTTCACGCCGCGCTCGTGCGCGCGGCGTACCAGCAGCGCGCCGGGGTCGGCGACGGCCGGGCAGCCGGCCTCCGACACGAGACCGGCGTCGGCGCCAGCCAGCACGGGCGCGAGCAGCCGGTCGATTTCGCCGGCCGGCGTATTGACGTTCAGCTCGCGAATCTCGATTTCCTGGATCGGGCGCGTCGTGCCGATCTTCTTCAGAAAGACGCGCGTCGTTTTCGCGTTCTCGCCGATGTAATAGCCGAGCGTGCCGGCGCGCGCCTGCACGGCCGCGGGCAGCACGGCGGCGAGCATCGATTCGTCGCCTTCGCCGAGCGTGTTCGGGACGAGATAGAGCGTGCCGGCCGTCATGCGCGGGCTCCACGGGCGGTTGCAAACAGCGGATATTCCGCGACACGCAGCATCCGCGTGAGTGCGATCAGCGGCAGGCCGACGAGCGCGGTCGGGTCGTCCGAGTCGATCGCGTCGAGCAGCGCGATGCCAAGCCCTTCGGACTTCGCGCTGCCGGCGACGTCGTAGGGCGTTTCCGTGCGCAGGTATGCGTCGAGATCGGCCTCGGGCAGCGAGCGGAAGCGCACGCGCGTGACGACGTCCTCGGCCTGCGCTTCGCCCGTGCGGCTGTCGTACAGGCAGAGCGCGCTGTGGAATTCGACTTCGCGGCCCTGCATCGACACGAGTTGCGCGAGCGCGCGCTCATGCGTGCCGGGCTTGCCGATCTGAAGGCCGTCGAAGGTCGCGACTTGGTCCGACCCGATCACGAGCACGCCGTCCGGCGCGTCGATCGTCGCGGCGACGGCGCGCGCTTTCGCAGTGGCCAGGCGCAGCGCGGTCGCGGCCGGCGTTTCGCCGTCGAGCGGGGTTTCGTCGAGGTCGGGCGACACGACGTCGAACGGCACGCCGAGGCGCTCGAGGAGCGCGCGGCGGTAACGGGAACTGGAGGCAAGAATCAGCCGCGGCGGGCGGCAAACGGTATCCGGCATGGTCGGTTGGATCGGTGAGTCGTCGGGGGTTGCGCAACGTTGCGCGGACGCAAGCTTAAGTGATTGACTGAAAAAGGTAAAACAGGTATGCTTTCCCGCTTTTCGTCGGCAGGCTTCCGTAGTGGTGCCTGTCGGGTCTTCGGAAGTAAAGTACGTCATCGGTAGATGAGCCGTACGCGAGCGGCGCCAAGCCGGATCCGCAAGTCAGCCTGTAGGCAGGAGCGCACATGAACACTTCTTCTGGCAAACCTGCTGCTGCGCCGCTGGATCCGCACGCGGTCGACCTGTTCGAGTTCGCCCGCAGCGGGCGGCAGGCCGCCGGTGCGTTGCGCCTCTCGCAACTGCCGCGCATGTTAAACGAAGTGCCGGCGGACGCGCCAGATCGCGACACGGTCTTCACGTGGCAGGCGGAAGGGTTCACCCAGAAGGAGTTGCAGGACGACGGCGCCGATGGGCAGCAGCCGTATCTGCGCCTTGCGGTGCACGGCCAGGCATGGCTGACGTGCCAGCGCTGCGTGACCCCGTACGACCAGGCGTTCGGCGTCGACATGGTGTACCGGGTCGTCGCGACCGAAGAAGAAGCTGAAGAATTCCCGCTCGACGACGATGAAGCCGATGTGATCGTGGGCTCACGCCAGTTCGATCTCGTCGACTTGATCGAAGAGGAGTTGCTGCTTTCGTTGCCGCTCGTGCCCAAGCACGAGGTTTGCCCGGCAGTTCACGAAAGCCTCGTGTCGGGTGCGAGCGGTCCTGCGGAAGAGGCGGACGAAGAGTCCGGCGAAGCCGAGGACGAAGGCAAACAGCCGAATCCGTTCGCAGCGCTGGAAGCGCTGAAGAAGGGCGGTGACGGCACCAAGAAACATTAAGCAGTTGTGGCGCGGGAAGGCGTAAGGGCTTTGGGCCAGGGTAGTCGAGCGCCGGATCGGGCTGTGTTAGAATCCGGAAAATTATTTAGGAGTTAGTCATGGCAGTCCAGCAAAACAAGAAGTCGCCGTCGAAGCGCGGCATGCACCGTTCGCACGATTTCCTGACGGCATCGCCGCTGGCAGTCGAGCCGAGCACGGGTGAAGTGCATCTGCGTCACCACGTCAGCCCGAACGGCTACTATCGCGGCAAGAAAGTCGTCAAGACGAAGAACGACTAAGCGTCAAGTCACGCGTTGCGCGCTACGTTTGCCGTTCGCGTGACAACTGGTTCGCTTGACACTTTCCTGGCGCAACAAAAAGGCGGCATTCAACTGCCGCTTTTTTGTGCCTGAAATTCGTCGCATTCCATGACCGTAAAGCTCACAATCGATTGCATGGGAGGCGACCACGGCCCGTCCGTGACCGTTCCCGCGGCAGTCAAGTTCGTCCGCGCGCATCCCGATGCGCACCTGATGCTCGTCGGCATCGAAGGCGCGATCCGCGCTCAGTTGAAGAAGCTGAAAGCCCTCGACGATCCCGCGCTGACCATCGTGCCCGCCACCGAAGTCGTGGCGATGGATGATCCTGTCGAAGTGGCGCTGCGCAAGAAGAAGGATTCTTCGATGCGCGTCGCGCTCAACCACGTCAAGGAAGGCGCGGCGCAGGCCTGCATTTCCGCCGGCAATACCGGCGCGCTGATGGCCGTTTCCCGTTACGTACTCAAGACGCTGCCCGGCATCGAGCGGCCCGCGATCGCGTTCGCGCTGCCGAACCCGACCGGCTACACGATGATGCTGGACCTCGGTGCGAACGTCGACTGCGAGCCGCAGCACCTGCTGCAGTTCGCGGAGATGGGGCACGCGCTCGTCGCCGCGCTCGAAGGCAAGGAGCGCCCGACGATCGGCCTGCTGAACATCGGCGAAGAGGTCATCAAGGGCAACGAGACGATCAAGCGCGCAGGTGAACTGCTGCGCGCCAGCACGCTGAATTTCCGCGGCAACGTGGAAGGCAACGACATCTACAAGGGCACCGTCGACGTGATCGTGTGCGACGGCTTCGTCGGCAATGTCGCGCTGAAGACGTCCGAGGGGCTCGCGCAGATGCTGTCCGACATCATCCGCGAGGAGTTCGGCCGTTCGCTGATGTCGAAGCTGATGGCGCTGCTCGCGCTGCCTGTCCTGATGCGTTTCAAGAAGCGCGTCGATCACCGCCAGTACAACGGCGCGGCGCTGCTGGGGCTGAAGAGCCTCGTGATCAAGAGCCACGGTTCGGCCGATGCGTACGCGTTTGAGTGGGCGATCAAACGCGGGTATGATGCCGTCAAAAACGGCGTGCTGGAGCGCCTCGCGCGCGCAATGGCGGATAATTCAGTATCGCTCGGCGGCGAGCACGATGCGGGCGGCGCGGGCCATGCAAGCCCGGCCGCAGGTCATCACGCCGAACCTTCCGCTGCGCAATCCTCTAAAGCATAAATGGCCCAATCGACCCTCTATTCCCGCGTGCTCGGCACGGGCAGCTACCTGCCGCCTGACCGCGTCACGAACCAGCAGTTGACCGATCGTCTCGCGAAAGAAGGCATCGAGACGAGCGATGAATGGATCGTTGCGCGCACGGGCATCCATGCGCGCCATTTCGCCGCACCGGACGTCACGACGAGCGACCTCGCGCTCGAGGCGTCGCGCCGTGCGATCGAGGCGGCCGGCATCGATCCGCAGTCGATCGACCTGATCATCGTCGCGACTTCGACCCCCGATTTCGTGTTCCCGAGCACCGCGTGCCTGCTGCAGAACAAGCTCGGCATCAAGAACGGCGGCGCGGCATTCGACGTGCAGGCCGTGTGTTCGGGCTTCGCGTACGCGATGGCAACGGCCGACAGCTTCATCCGCAGCGGCCAGCACCGCACGGCGCTCGTGATCGGCGCGGAGACGTTCTCGCGCATTCTCGACTTCAAGGACCGCACGACCTGCGTGCTGTTCGGCGACGGCGCGGGCGCGGTGATCCTGTCCGCATCGGACGAGCCGGGCGTGCTCGGCAGCGCGCTGCATGCGGACGGCAGCTATGCGCATATCCTCTGCACGCCGGGTAACGTCAATCGCGGCGTGATCGAAGGCAGCGCGTTCCTGTACATGGACGGGCAGGCCGTGTTCAAGCTCGCGGTCAACGTGCTCGAAAAGGTCGCGATCGAGGCACTGGCGAAGGCGAATCTCGCGCCCGAGCAGATCGACTGGCTGATTCCGCACCAGGCCAACATCCGCATCATGACCAGCACCTGCCGCAAGCTCGGCCTGCCGCAGGAGCGCATGGTCGTGACGGTCGACCAGCACGGCAACACGTCGGCCGCGTCGATCCCGCTGGCGCTCGACACCGCGGTGCGCGACGGCCGCATCCAGCGTGGCCAGCACGTGCTGATCGAAGGCGTCGGCGGCGGCTTCACCTGGGGCGCGTCGGTCTTCCGCTTCTGATCCGCGGCGCACGATTGCTGCGCGCGGATCCCACCGGCGCGCCGTTCGTGCGCGCCGTCCGAATCGATTCAATTGGGGACGATATGAAATTTGCATTCGTTTTTCCGGGGCAGGGCTCGCAGGCGGTCGGCATGCTCAATGCATTCGCCGATCTGGCCGTCGTGCGCGAGACGCTGCAGGAAGCGTCCGATGCACTCAATCAGGATCTCGGCAAGCTGATCGCCGAAGGCCCGGCCGAAGAGCTGAATCTCACTACCAACACGCAGCCCGTGATGCTGACCGCCGCTTACGCGTGCTACCGCGCGTGGCAGCAGGCAGGCGGCCCGGCGCCGTCGATCGTTGCCGGACACAGCCTCGGTGAATACACGGCGCTCGTCGCGGCGGGCGCGCTCGCGTTCAAGGACGCGGTGCCGCTCGTGCGCTTCCGCGCGCAGGCGATGCAGACGGCCGTGCCGGTCGGCCAGGGCGGCATGGCCGCGATCCTGGGCCTTGATGACGACACGGTGCGCGCGGTATGCGCCGAAGCCGCGGAAGCGGGCGTCGTCGAAGCCGTGAATTTCAATGCGCCCGCGCAGGTCGTGATCGCCGGCAGCAAGGCCGCGGTCGAAAAGGCATGCGAGATCGCGAAGGCGAAGGGTGCGAAGCGCGCGCTGCCGCTGGCTGTGTCGGCGCCGTTCCATTCGTCGCTGCTCAAGCCGGCATCGGACCAGTTGCGCGACTATCTCGCGAACGTCGACGTGAAGGCGCCGCAGATTCCGGTCGTCAACAACATCGACGTCGCCGTGGTCAGCGATCCGGCCGCGATCAAGGATGCGCTGGTGCGCCAAGCCGCGGGCCCGGTGCGCTGGGTCGAGTGCGTGCAGCACATCGCCGGCACGGGCATCACGCACGTGATCGAATGCGGTCCGGGCAAGGTGCTCGCGGGCCTGACGAAGCGCATCGACGGCAACCTGACGGGTGCGTCGGTGTTCGATCCGGCTTCGCTCGGCGAAGCGCTCAAGCTGGTGACCGCCTGACGCGGCGCCTGTTCTCAAGAAACGGATATTCGATTCATGGAAAAGACTCTCGATAAACAGGTTGCGATCGTAACCGGCGCATCGCGCGGCATCGGCCGGTCGATCGCGCTCGAACTCGCGCGCCTGGGCGCGACGGTGATCGGTACCGCGACGAGCGAATCGGGCGCCGCGGCAATCACCGCGGCGTTCGCGGAAGCGGGCGTCACGGGCCGCGGTGCGGTGCTGAACGTCAACGACGCGGCGGCTGCCGAGGCGCTGATCGATGCGACCGTGAAGGAATTCGGCGCACTGAACGTGCTCGTCAACAATGCGGGCATCACGCAGGACCAGCTCGCGATGCGGATGAAGGACGAGGACTGGGACGCGGTGATCGACACCAACCTGAAGTCGGTGTTCCGCCTGTCGCGCGCGGTGCTGCGCCCGATGATGAAGGCGCGCGGCGGCCGCATCATCAACATCACGTCGGTGGTCGGCTCCGCCGGCAACCCGGGCCAGGTCAACTACGCGGCCGCGAAGGCCGGCGTCGCGGGCATGACCCGTGCGCTCGCGCGCGAGATCGGCAGCCGCGGCATCACCGTGAACTGCGTTGCGCCGGGCTTCATCGACACCGACATGACGAAGACGCTGCCGGAAGAACAACAGGCCGCGCTCAAGACCCAGATTCCGCTCGGCCGCCTCGGCAGCCCGGAAGACATCGCCCATGCCGTCGCGTTCCTCGCATCGCCGCAGGCCGGTTACATTACCGGCACGACGCTGCACGTGAACGGCGGCATGTACATGTCGTAACGATTTTCGTTTACTATCCGCGCCGTATCCCGTTTTTCAGGCGGATCGGCGCTTGATCGGCCATCAAGCCAACGCGCGTTTTGGCGTCAGCAAACCTGATAAAATGCGCGCACTTGTAAATCTGAACTTTCCCTCGGAGGGGTAATGGACAACATCGAACAACGTGTCAAGAAGATCGTCGCTGAACAACTGGGCGTCGCGGAAGCCGAGATCAAGAACGAAGCTTCGTTCGTGAACGACCTGGGCGCCGACTCGCTCGACACGGTCGAACTGGTGATGGCTCTGGAAGACGAGTTCGGCATGGAAATCCCGGACGAAGAAGCAGAGAAGATCACGACCGTTCAGCAAGCGATCGACTACGCTCGCGCAAACGTCAAGGCGTAAGCGCCTTTCGCGCTTGTCCGCCACGTCGCCGCGATCTTCGCGATTGACGCGCCATCCTGCCGGCTTCGCGCCGGACGGGCTAACAGCCACAGGGCTCGCAGGGCTGGTTCCTGTGGCCACTGTGGCTTTTGTTTTTGTCATCCAATAATGGAAAAGAGGTTACCGTGAGCCGCCGTCGTGTTGTCGTTACAGGCCTGGGGCTGATTTCGCCTGTTGGCAATAGTGTTGCCGACGGCTGGGCCAATCTCGTCGCCGGCAAGTCCGGTATCGCCACCGTCACGAAGTTCGATCCGTCGAACCTCGCCGTCCATTTCGCGGGCGAAGTGAAGGGTTTCAGCGCCGAGGAGTACATCCCGGCGAAGGAAGCCCGGAACATGGATACGTTCATCCATTACGGCATCGCCGCCGGTGTCCAGGCTATCAAGGACAGCGGGCTGGACGTGAACGAAGCCAATGCGGAACGCATCGGCGTGCTGGTCGGTTCCGGCATCGGCGGCCTGCCGATGATCGAAGATACGCACCAGACCTACGTCGATCGCGGCGCACGCCGGATTTCGCCGTTCTTCGTGCCGGGTTCGATCATCAACATGATCTCGGGTCACCTGAGCATCATGTTCGGCCTGAAGGGCCCGAACCTCGCGGCCGTGACGGCCTGCACGACCGGCTTGCACAGCATCGGTCTCGCGGCGCGCCTGATCCAGGCGGGCGATGCGGACGTGATGGTCGCGGGCGGCGCCGAATCGACGGTGTCGCCGCTCGGCATCGGTGGTTTCGCGGCCGCGCGCGCGCTGTCGACCCGCAATGACGATCCGGCTACCGCGTCCCGTCCGTGGGACAAGGACCGCGACGGCTTCGTGCTGGGCGAGGGCGCAGGCGTAATGGTGCTCGAAGAGTACGAAGCGGCGAAGGCGCGCGGTGCGAAGATCTATGCGGAAGTCTCGGGCTTCGGCATGACGGGCGACGCGTACCACATGACCGCGCCGAACATGGACGGCCCGCGCCGCTGCATGGTCGCGGCACTGCGCGACGCCGGCGTGAACGCGGACGAAGTCCAGTACCTGAACGCGCACGGCACGTCGACGCAGCTGGGCGACAAGAACGAGTCCGACGCGGTAAAGGCGGCCTTCGGCGAGCACGCGTACAAGCTCGTCGTGAACTCGACGAAGTCGATGACGGGCCACCTGCTGGGCGGCGCGGGCGGCCTCGAATCGGTGTTCACGGTGCTGGCGCTGCACAACAACGTCTCGCCGCCGACCATCAACATCTTCAACCAGGACCCCGAGTGCGATCTCGATTACTGCGCGAACACCGCGCGTGACATGAAGATCGACGTCGCCGTGAAGAACAACTTCGGCTTCGGCGGTACCAACGGCACGCTGGTGTTCAAGCGCGTCTGACGCAGAAGCGCTTGACGAGTCCATTTGATGCTCCGGCCGGGCGTCCGCAGCGCTTTGCGTTGCGGGCCTCGGCCGTGTCGTATCTCGTGCTGGCGGTGTTCGTCGCATCGGCTGCCGCGTCGGCCTACCTGTTCTGGGCGCCGCGCGCAGGCGCTGCCGCCGGCGCATGCGTGTCGGCCGCGACGGCCGCGCTGCTGGCCGTGTGCGCCGCGCGGGCCTGCGCCCGCCGGCTGCCGGCCGAGTTGCGGATCGACGCATTCGGGGAAATTGCGGCGTTTGGCCGCACCGGGCGGCTGCTGGCTCGCGGCCGCGTGACGGGCCATGCGCACTGGAGCAGCCTGCTGCTCGTGCTGTCGGTCGGGCAGGGCGCCCGGCGGGCCCGGCCGCTGCTGATTCCGGCCGATGCGCTCGACGCCGCGTCGTTCAGCGCGCTGTCCGTGCTGGCGAGAACGGCGGGCGCGGCGGGCGTGGCGGGGCGGGCATGACGACGGCGCCGTTACCGACCGTAACCAGCGGTCGGCGCGGGAGCGCTACAATAGCGCTCCGCGTTGCATCCCTAGTTAACGGATTTGTCAGGTGAGTGAAAAAGAAATCGATCAGGCTCTGGTCGAGCGCGTACAGAAGGGCGACAAGGCGGCGTTCGAACTCCTGGTCTCCAAATACCACCGGAAGATCATTCGGCTGATCTCGCGCCTCGTGCGGGATCCCGCCGAGGTCGAGGATGTGGCCCAGGACGCGTTCATCAAGGCGTATCGTGCGCTGCCGCAATTTCGCGGCGAATCCGCGTTCTATACGTGGTTGTACCGGATTGCCGTCAACACGGCGAAGAACTACCTTGCGACGCAAGGCCGCCGGGCGCCGACCTCTACCGAGGCCGATGCGGAAGAAGCGGAAACTTTCTCCGACGCAGACCAACTAAGGGATATCAACACGCCTGAGTCGATGTTGATGAGCAAGCAGATTGCCGAGACGGTCAACGCTGCAATGGCTCTCCTGCCCGAAGAGTTACGCCAGGCGATTACGCTGCGCGAGATCGAGGGCCTGAGCTACGAAGAGATCGCGGAAATGATGGGCTGTCCGATCGGGACGGTCCGGTCGCGGATTTTCCGCGCGCGCGAGGCAATCGCTGCTAAATTGCGTCCGCTGCTCGATACGCCCGAAGGCAAGCGCTGGTAAGCGCGACAGGCGGAACGACGCGGGTCGGGGTCTAGTTACGGATAGAGTCGTGAAGTCACGACGGGGTGTGCAAGATGGGGAGCATCATGGGATCGGTCAATACGCAGTCGCAAGCGAGCTCGCGCGGCGAGCGCCTTTCCGCGCTGGTCGACGGCGAAATGTTCGATGGCCCGGATAACGGGCAGTTTCTGGCTGAGCTCAACCGCGCGGATCGCGCTGCGTGGGCCGATTACCACCTGATCGGCGATGCGCTGCGCTCGGACGAGCTTGCGCTGTCGCCTGCGCTGAGCGTCGCGTTCACCGCGCGCATGTCGGCTGCGCTCGAAAGCGAGCCGCACCTGCTCGCGCCGGCGGCCGCGCCTGTCGCGCGCAAGCTGCTGTCGCTGCGCCGGCGCGTCGTGCCCGCGTTCGCGGTAGCCGCCGCGGCGGCCACGCTGACGTGGATCGTCGTCCCGCAAATGCAGACGGCCGGTACCCCGGGTGCCGTTCAGGTCGCGTCGGCCGGTGCGCCGCAAGGCGGCAACCTGCAACGCGTGACGGTAGCCCAGGCATCGGCCCAGCCGGGGCTGCAGGACGTCAACATCATTCGCGACGCCAGCCTCGACCAATACCTTGAAGCGCACCAGCAATTCGCACAGCAGCCCGTCGTCACGGGTTCGATGCCGCTGATCCGCGCTGCCGTGACCACCACGCCAGGCCAATAAACCCGATGCGGACATTGCAGTTGAATCACGCCATCTCCGGATGGAAGCGGCTGCCGGCCCTCCTGCTTTGCGCGGCCGCCCTGTTGTCCGTTCAATCCCTTCCTGCCAGCGCCCAGCAACCGGACGATCCCGTCGCGACCCGCAAGGGTGCCGCGGACTGGCTCGACCGTGTCCAGCAGGCGGCGCAGCAGCAGAGCTACGAGGGCACGTTCGTCTACCAGCGCGGCGGGTATGTCCAGTCGTCGCGGATCGCGCACGTCGCATCCCGCGACGGCGAGTTCGAGCGGATCGAGACGCTCGACGGCAAGCCGCGCAAGCTGCTGCGGCATAACGACGAGTTGTACACGTTCGTGCCTGAACGCAAGCTGTGCGTGGTCGAGCGCCGTCAGACGCGCGATTCGTTCCCGGCGCTGCTCGGCGCGAGCGGCGAGCACGTGATGTCCGTCTACGATGCGAAGTCGCTCGGCAAGGACCGCGTGGCCGGGATCGACGCGCAGGTCGTCGAGCTCGTGCCGAAGGATGCATACCGCTTCACGTACAAGCTGTGGGCCGACGCGCGCACGGGGCTGCTGCTGCGTTCGCAGACGCTCGATGCGAACGATCACGTGCTCGAGCAGATTGCGTTCTCGCAATTGCAGACGGGCGGCGCAAGCGGCGACAAGGCCGCGATCGTGGCCGGCATGCGCAACCTGAGCGGCTGGACGGTCGTGCGCCCGCCGGTCGCGACGGTCGACATGGAGGCGCAGGGCTGGCAGCTTGCGCCGAGCGTCGCCGGTTTCCAGAAGATTCGTGAAGTGCGCCGGCCGATGGCCGCGCGCGACGCGGGCGATCCGCCGATTCCGGTCGATCAGGCCGTCTTCACCGACGGTCTCGCGACCATCTCGGTTTTCATCGAGCCGGCCGAGAAGAATACGCGCAAGGAAGGCGCGGGCAGCACCGGCGCGACGCACGTTCTCGTGAAGCGCCGCGGCGACTACTGGATCACCGTGCTCGGCGAAGTGCCGCCGGCTACGTTGCAGCAGTTCGCGTCTGCCATAGAATACAAGGCTTCCAAGTAACGCTACGGCTTCCGACATGATGAAACTCACGCTGCGCAAATGGCTCGCGGCGGCGGCGCTGTCTGCCTGCCTGCCGCTCGTGCCGCATACCGCCGTCGCGGTGACGGCTCCCGCCGCCAGCCTGCCCGACTTCGCCGATCTCGTCGAAAAGGTCGGGCCAGCCGTCGTGAACATCCGGACCACCGCCAACGTGCCGACGAGCAGCGGCCCGCGCGGAATGCTCCCGCCGGGCTTCGACAACGGCGACATGTCGGAATTCTTCCGGCGCTTCTTCGGCATCCCGCTGCCGCAGGCACCCGGCAACGGGAGCGGCAACGGCAACGGCAACCCGAAGAACGCACCGGCGCCGGACAATCCGCCCGACACCGAGCAGAACCGCGGCGTCGGCTCGGGTTTCATCGTATCGGCCGACGGTTACGTGATGACCAATGCGCACGTCGTCGACGATGCGGACACCATCTACGTGACGCTGACCGACAAGCGCGAATTCAAGGCGAAGCTGATCGGCGTCGACGATCGCACGGACGTCGCGGTCGTCAAGATCCAGGCGTCGAACCTGCCTGTCGTCGCGATCGGCGACTCGAACAAGGTGCGTGTCGGCGAGTGGGTCGTCGCAATCGGCTCGCCGTTCGGTCTCGACAACACGGTGACGGCCGGCATCGTCAGCTCGAAGAGCCGCAACACGGGCGACTACCTGCCGTTCATCCAGACCGACGTCGCCGTGAACCCCGGTAACTCGGGCGGCCCGCTGATCAACATGCAGGGCGAGGTGATCGGCATCAATTCGCAGATCTACAGCCGTACCGGCGGCTTCATGGGCATCTCGTTCGCGATTCCGATCGACGAGGCGATGCGCGTGGCCGACCAGTTGAAGGCGACGGGCAAGGTCACGCGCGGCCGGATCGCGGTGGCGATCGGCGAGGTGACGAAGGACGTGGCCGATTCGATCGGGCTGCCGAAGGCCGAGGGCGCGCTCGTCAGCAGCGTCGAGCCGGGCGGCCCGGCCGACAAGGCGGGCATCCAGCCGGGCGACATCATCCTGAAGTTCAACGGCCGTCCGGTCGACACGGCGTCGGACCTGCCGCGCATGGTCGGTGACACGAAGCCCGGCACGAAGGCGACGGTCAGCGTGTGGCGCAAGGGTCAGGCACGCGATCTGCCGATCACGATCACGGAGACGCCGGCCGAGTCGACGGCGAAGGCCGAGCAGCGCAAGAGCACGCCGCAGAAGCCGCGCCAGACCAATGCGCTCGGTCTGACGGTCAGCGACCTCACGGCGGATCAGATGAAGTCGCTGAAGCTGAAGAACGGCGTGCAGGTCGACGGCGTCGACGGCCCGGCAGCGCGTGCGGGCCTGCAGCGCGGCGACATCGTGCTGCGCGTCGGCGATACCGACATCACGAGCGCGAAGCAGTTCGCCGACGTGACCGCGCAGCTCGATCCGCAGAAGGCGGTCGCGGTGCTCGTGCGGCGCGGCGACAACACGCAGTTCGTGCCCGTGCGGCCGCGCCAGAAGTAGCGCGCCGATGTTCACGCTCTACGGCCGCGGCTGGTGCCACCTGTGCGACGACATGCGCGACGCACTGGCGCCGGTGGCGGCCGAATTCTGCATCGCGGTCGAGTACGTCGACATCGACACCGATGCGGCACTCGTCGCCCGCTACGACGAGGACGTACCCGTGCTGCTGCTGGACGGTGCGGAGGTGTGCCGTCACCGGTTCGACGACGCGAGGGTGCGCGACGCGCTTGCGGCCCGGCACTGAGCCGGGTCTGTCACCGGACGGCGGCACCTCGTCCGGCGGGCGCCCGCGGCAGGGTGCCGTGCCGCGCGTCCGAAATACCGCCCGGCAAAGGCCTTTTCGGCTAAAATAAGCCGTTTTTTCACCGACTTACAAGGCGTGCTCCGCAGTCGTCGAGCGCGCCTTTTTCGCTTGATCGGCACTGAATGGATCATATTCGCAATTTCTCGATCATCGCCCACATCGACCATGGCAAGTCGACGCTCGCGGATCGCATCATCCAGGTATGCGGCGGCCTCGCCGACCGTGAAATGGAGGCGCAGGTGCTCGACTCGATGGATATCGAGCGCGAGCGCGGCATCACGATCAAGGCGCAGACGGCCGCACTGTCCTATCGCGCGCGCGACGGCAAGGTCTACAACCTGAACCTGATCGACACGCCGGGGCACGTCGACTTTTCGTACGAAGTCAGCCGTTCGCTGTCCGCGTGCGAAGGCGCGCTGCTGGTCGTCGACGCAAGCCAGGGCGTCGAGGCGCAGACGGTCGCGAACTGCTACACGGCGATCGAACTCGGCGTCGAGGTCGTGCCCGTGCTGAACAAGATCGACCTGCCGGCCGCGAACCCCGAGAACGCGATCGAGGAGATCGAGGACGTGATCGGCATCGACGCGACCGACGCGACGCGCTGCAGCGCGAAGACGGGCCTCGGCGTCGAGGACGTGCTCGAGTCGCTGATCGCGAAGGTGCCGCCGCCGAAGGGCGACGTCAATGCGCCGCTGCAGGCGCTCATCATCGACTCGTGGTTCGACAACTACGTCGGCGTCGTGATGCTGGTGCGCATCGTCAACGGCACGCTGCGCCCGAAGGAAAAGATCAAGATGATGGCGACCGGTGCGCAGTACCCGGTCGAGCACGTCGGCGTGTTCACGCCGAAGTCGCGCAATCTCGAATCGCTGTCGGCGGGGCAGGTGGGCTTCATCATCGCCGGCATCAAGGAGCTGACGGCCGCGAAGGTCGGCGATACCGTCACGCACCTGGCCAAGGCCGCCGCCGAGCCGCTGCCGGGCTTCAAGGAAGTGAAGCCGCAGGTGTTCGCCGGGCTGTATCCGGTCGAGGCGAACCAGTACGACGCGCTGCGCGAGTCGCTCGAGAAGCTGAAGCTGAACGATGCGTCGCTGCAGTACGAGCCGGAGGTGTCGCAGGCGCTCGGCTTCGGCTTCCGCTGCGGCTTCCTCGGGCTGCTGCACATGGAAATCGTGCAGGAGCGGCTCGAGCGCGAGTTCGACATGGATCTCATCACGACCGCCCCGACGGTCGTCTACGAGGTCGTGCAGAGCGACGGCTCGACGATCCGGGTCGAGAACCCGGCGAAGATGCCGGAGCCGGCGCGCATTGGCGAGATCCGCGAGCCGATCGTCACCGTGAACCTGTACATGCCGCAGGACTACGTCGGTTCCGTGATCACGCTGTGCGAGCAGAAGCGCGGCTCGCAGATCAACATGCAGTATCACGGCCGCCAGGTGCAGCTCACGTACGAGATCCCGATGGCCGAGATCGTGCTCGACTTCTTCGATCGCCTGAAGTCGGTGTCGCGCGGCTATGCGTCGATGGACTACGAGTTCAAGGAATACCGCACGTCCGACGTCGTGAAGGTCGACATGCTGATCAACGGCGACAAGGTCGACGCGCTGTCGATCATCGTGCACCGTTCGCAGTCGCAATACCGCGGCCGCGAAGTCGCCGCGAAGATGCGCGAGATCATCCCGCGCCAGATGTACGACGTGGCGATCCAGGCCGCGATCGGCGCGCACATCGTTGCGCGCGAGAACATCAAGGCGCTCCGCAAGAACGTGCTCGCGAAGTGCTACGGCGGCGACATCACGCGGAAGAAGAAACTGCTCGAGAAGCAGAAAGAAGGCAAGAAACGGATGAAGCAGGTGGGTTCGGTCGAGATCCCGCAGGAAGCGTTCCTTGCAATCTTGCGCGTCGAAGACAAATAACAGGACTGATCCGTTTATGAATTTTGCGCTGATTCTTTTTGTGCTCGTCGTCGTGACGGGCGTGGCGTGGGTGTTGGACAAGCTGGTGTTCCTGCCGCGGCGACGCAAGGCGGCCGATACGGCGATCGACGAGTTCGATCGCCAGCAGTCGCGCATCGACAAGCGTTTCGCCGACGAAAACGCGGTGCAGACGCGTTCGAAGCTGCGCGACGAGAAATTGCGCCAGCCGTGGTGGCTCGAGTACACGGCGAGCTTCTTCCCGGTGATCCTGGCCGTGTTCGTCGTGCGTTCGTTCGTCGTCGAGCCGTTCAAGATTCCGTCGGGCTCGATGGTGCCGACGCTGCTGGTCGGCGACTTCATCCTCGTCAACAAGTTCGAATACGGGCTGCGCCTGCCGGTCACGAACACGAAGATCACGCAAGGCAGCCCGCTGTCGCGCGGCGACGTCGTCGTGTTCCGCTATCCGAAGGACGAGTCGGTCGACTACATCAAGCGTGTGATCGGCCTGCCGGGCGACACGGTCGCATACCAGGACAAGCAGCTCACGATCAACGGCCAGCCGGTGCCTGAAACGGCACTGCCGGATTTCTTCGACGACGAGCGCCAGAATTACGCGAAGCAGTTCGAGGAAACGATCGGCAACAAGAAGAACGCGATCCTCAACAACCCTGCCGTGCCGCCGTTCGTGATGGGCGCCTACGACTATCCGTATCGCGACAACTGCACGTACAACAGCCGCGGCGTGATCTGCAAGGTGCCGCCCGGTCACTACTTCATGATGGGCGACAACCGCGACAACAGCGCGGACAGCC
Source organism: Burkholderia catarinensis (assembly GCF_001883705.2). Taxonomy (GTDB): domain Bacteria; phylum Pseudomonadota; class Gammaproteobacteria; order Burkholderiales; family Burkholderiaceae; genus Burkholderia; species Burkholderia catarinensis. The sequence goes on along the minus strand of NZ_MDEQ02000019.1, from coordinate 24,269 downwards.
GCTACTGGGGTTTCGTGCCGGACCAGAACATCGTCGGCCGCGCGTTCTTCATCTGGATGAACTTCAGCGATCTGAAGCGCATCGGTTCCTTCAACTGATCGCATTCGACGTACACGCAATACGTGACGCACGGGCCGCGTCGCGTATTGCCGAACTACTTTAAGAACCGGCGGTAACACCGCCTCGTCACGCCTTTTCGTGTCCGGCCGTGCCGTTTCGGCCCGACCGGCGCGCGCGTTATACTCCTGCACATGCCCCTATCCCAGTTGGAAAGCCGGCTGCGCTACGAATTTCGCAATGCGGAATTGTTGCGCCAGGCTTTGACCCATCGCAGTCACAGTGCCACGCACAACGAACGGCTCGAGTTTCTCGGCGATTCCGTTCTGAATTGCGCGGTGGCCGCCCTTTTGTTCCAGCGTTTCAGCAAGCTGGACGAAGGTGACCTGTCGCGCGTACGCGCCAACCTCGTCAAACAGCAGTCGCTGTACGAAATTGCTCAGGCCCTGAATATCTCGGACGGGCTGCGGCTGGGCGAGGGCGAACTGCGCAGCGGTGGGTTCCGCCGCCCGTCGATCCTCGCGGACGCGTTCGAAGCCATCATCGGGGCCGTGTTCCTCGATGGCGGCTTCGAAGCCGCCCAAGGGGTCATCAAGCGCCTCTATATCCCGATTCTCGACCACATCGATCCGCGCACGCTCGGCAAGGACGCGAAGACGCTGCTGCAGGAATACCTGCAGGGGCACAAGATCGCGCTGCCGACCTACACGGTCGTCGCGACGCATGGTGCGGCGCACAATCAGCAGTTCGAGGTCGAGTGCACGGTGCCGAAGCTCGACGTGAAGGTGTCGGGCTCCGGTGCGAGCCGGCGCGCGGCCGAGCAGGCCGCCGCGAAGAAGGCGCTCGACGAAGTGATGGCGGCCGCGCCGATGCTGGCCACGAAGCCGAAGCGCTCGAAGAACGCGCGCGGGTCGAAGCATGTCGAACCCGAAATCGTGCCGGGCGTGAAGGGCGTGCAGGAAGCGCTCGACCTGCGCTCGCCGGAGCGGAAGGAACGTGCAGCGGCGCGCGAGGCCAGGGCGGCCGGTGCGGCGCCCGCGGCGAGCGGCGCGGAGCCGGCCGCGGCACCGATGGCCGCGATTCGCGCGACGCATGTCGAGACGGCTGCCGACAAGGGCGAACGGGCGGCGAAGCCGGCGACCGACAAGGTTGCCGAAAAGCCTGCCGAGCGGCCCGACAAGGTCGCGGAAAAGCCCGCGGAAGCCGCGCCGCGCGCAGCCGACAAGCCGGCCGGTCACGCAGCCGATCCGGCATCCTCGCCGGCCGACAAGTCTGCCGCCGGTTCCGACCCCGCTTCGCGCGCGGCCGTGCGCACGCGCGATGCCGCGGCGCCCGACTCCGAAACGCCGCCGGGCGGCGCGAGCCTCGCTGCCGCGCAGGCGCGCGTGGCCGATGCCGACTACTAAATTGCCCATCGATCGTGCCGCGCGCTGCGCGGCCGTTTCCGAACCTGTCTCCCAAACGATATGAACACTCCCGCTCCTACCGGTTTCCGTTGCGGCATGATCGCGATCGTGGGCCGCCCGAACGTCGGCAAGTCGACGTTGATGAACGCACTCGTCGGCCAGAAGATCAGCATCACGTCGCGCAAGGCGCAGACGACCCGCCACCGCATCACCGGCATCAACACCACCGACGACGCGCAATTCGTGTTCGTCGACACGCCGGGCTTCCAGACTCGCCACAGCACCGCGCTGAACCGTTCGCTGAACCGCGCGGTCACGTCGACGCTGACGTCGGTCGACGTGATCCTGTTCGTGATCGAGGCCGGCCGCTTCGGGCCCGACGACCAGAAGGTGCTCGACCTGATCCCGCCCGGCATGCCGACGCTGCTGATCACGAACAAGATCGACCGCGTGACCGACAAGGCGACGCTGTTCCCGTTCATGCAGAAGATGAGCGCGCTGCGCGAATTCGCCGAGCTCGTGCCGCTGTCGGCGCAGCGGCCGGAAGACATCAAGCGCCTGCTCGAGACGATCAAGCCGTACCTGCCGGAAGGCGTGCCGATCTACGGCGAGGATGAACTCACCGACCGCAGCTCGCGCTTCCTCGCGGCCGAGATACTGCGCGAGAAGGTCTTCCGCTGGACCGGCGACGAACTGCCGTACACGAGTACCGTCGTGATCGACAAGTTCGAGGAGGAAGGGCGCCTGAAGCGCATCTTCGCGACGATCCTCGTCGAGCGCGATTCGCACAAGGCGATGGTGATCGGCAAGAAGGGCGAGAAGCTCAAGCAGATCAGCACCGAGGCGCGGATGGACATGGAGCGGCTGTTCGACGGCCCCGTGTATCTCGAAACCTTCGTGAAGGTGAGGAGCGGCTGGGCCGACAACGAGGCGGGGCTGCGCGCCTATGGGTACGAATGACGCGCTGACGTCGACCGAAGACGCGGTGACGGCCGGCGCGAACGACGCGCCGCTGCCGGCACCGCCCGAACCGCCGCGCAAGGCGCGGCGCGCGACGTCTCGCACGTCCGATTTCCGCGTCGCCGAGCAGCCGGCGTTCGTGCTGCACAGCTATCCGTACCGGGAAACGAGCCTGATCGTCGACGTGCTGACGCGCGATCACGGCCGGCTCGCGCTCGTCGCGAAGGGCGCGAAGCGCCCGCACTCCGCGCTGCGCGGCGTACTGCAGACCTTCCAGCCGCTGCTGCTGTCCTGGTCGGGCAAATCCGAGGTGCGCACGCTGACGGGCGCCGAGTGGGTCGGCGGGATGCTGCCGCTCGGCGGCGACGGGCTGCTGTGCGGTTTCTACGCGAACGAGCTGCTCGTGAAATTCTGCGCGCGCGAGGATCCCCAGCCGCCGCTCTTCAATCATTACGTGCTGACCCTCACGCGCCTCGCGCACGGCGAGCCCGCGGTGCAGGTGCTGCGCTCGTTCGAGCGCGTGCTGCTGCGCGAGACCGGCTATGCGGTGGCGCTGAACCGCACGGTCGCGCGCCGCGCGGTCGAGCCCGACCGCCGCTACGTGTTCGATCCGGAGCGCGGCGTGCGCAACGCGGACGACGATGTGCCGTCGCACTGGCCGGTCATCACGGGTCAGACGTTGCTCGACATGGAGCAGGACGATTACCATCGAGCCCAGACGGTTGCGCAAAGCAAGACGCTGATGCGCTTCCTGCTGAACACCTATCTCGGCGGTACGCCGCTTGCCACGCGTCAGATCCTGATCGACCTGCAAAACCTATGAGCTTCTTCCTGACAACGCCCACCGCCATCGACCTCGGCGTGAACATCGACCACGTCGCGACGCTGCGCAATGTGCGCGGCACGAGCTATCCCGATCCGATCCGCGCGGCGCTCGCCGCCGAAGAGGCCGGTGCGGATGCCATCACGCTGCACTTGCGCGAGGATCGCCGTCACATCGTCGACGCGGACGTGCGCAAGCTGCGCCCGCTGCTGAAGACGCGCATGAATCTCGAATGCGCGGTGACGGCCGAGATGCTCGACATCGCGTGCGAAGTGCGTCCGCACGATGCGTGTCTCGTGCCCGAGAAGCGCGAGGAGCTGACGACCGAAGGCGGTCTCGATGTCGCCGGCCACTTCGAGGCCGTGCGCGCGGCGTGCAAGCAGCTTGCCGACGTGGGCGTGCGCGTGTCGCTGTTCATCGACCCGGACGAGACGCAGATCCGCGCCGCGCATGAAGCGGGCGCACCGGTGGTCGAGCTGCATACGGGCCGCTACGCCGAGGCGCACGACGAAGCAGAACAGCAGCGCGAATACGAGCGCATCGTCGCGGGCGTGCAGGCCGGCGCGCAGCTTGGCCTGAAGGTCAATGCGGGGCACGGGCTGCATTACACGAACGTGCAGCAGATCGCCGCGATCGACGGCATCGTCGAGCTGAACATCGGCCACGCGATCGTCGCGCACGCGATCTTCGCGGGCTGGGACAACGCGGTGCGCGAGATGAAGGCGATCATGGTCGCCGCACGTGTCGCCGCGCTGCACGGCGGTGCGCGCTGACGATGAAATGCCGCCGCGTCTCGCACGTCGTTCTTAACCCTGCCCCGCTGGGGCGCACCGGCGCGTACTGACATGGCGATCTACGGCATCGGTACCGACATTGCCCAGGTGAGCCGCGTCGCGGCCGTGCTCGAACGCACGGGCGGCCGGTTTGCCGAGAAGGTGCTGGGCCCCGACGAACTGCGCGTGTTCCATGCGCGCCGTGCGCGCTCCGAGGCGCGCGGCATCGCGTTTCTCGCGACGCGCTTTTCCGCGAAGGAAGCGTTCTCGAAGGCGATCGGGCTCGGCATGCACTGGCCGATGACGTGGCGGGCGCTGCAGACCCTCAACCACCCGAGCGGCGAGCCGTACGTGGTCGCGTCGGGCGAGCTGGCCGACTGGCTTGCCGCGCGCGGCATCACGGCCCGCGTGACGGTCAGCGACGAACGCGACTATGCGGTGTCGTTCGTGATCGCCGAGACGGACGCCGCACCCGCACCTGTTTCCCGAACCTCCTCCTGACGGAATTCCCGAATCGATGAAAACGACTCCCGGCCCGGTCATGCTCGACGTCGTCGGCACGGCCCTGTCGCGCGACGATGCGCGGCGCCTCGCGCATCCGAACACCGGCGGCGTGATCCTGTTCGCGCGGCACTTCCAGAATCGCGCGCAGCTGACCGCGCTGACCGACTCGATACGCGCGGTGCGCGAAGACATCCTGATCGCCGTCGATCACGAAGGCGGGCGCGTGCAGCGCTTCCGCACCGACGGCTTCACGGTGCTGCCCGCGATGCGCCGCCTCGGCGAGCTGTGGGATCGCGACGTGCTGCTCGCGACGAAGGTCGCGACCGCCGTCGGCTACATCCTGGCCGCCGAGCTGCGCGCGTGCGGGATCGACATGAGCTTCACGCCCGTGCTCGACCTCGACTACGGGCACTCGAAGGTGATCGGTGATCGCGCATTCCATCGCGACCCGCGCGTCGTCACGCTGCTCGCGAAGAGCCTGAACCACGGGCTGTCGCTCGCCGGGATGGCGAACTGCGGCAAGCATTTTCCGGGGCACGGCTTCGCGGAGGCCGATTCGCACGTCGCGCTGCCGACCGACGATCGCACGCTCGACGCGATCCTCAAGCAGGACGTCGCGCCGTACGACTGGCTCGGCTTGTCGCTGTCCGCGGTGATCCCCGCACACGTGATCTACACGCAGGTCGACAAGCGGCCGGCCGGTTTCTCGCGCGTGTGGCTGCAGGACATCCTGCGCGGGCAGCTCGGCTTCACGGGCGCGATCTTCAGCGACGACCTGTCGATGGAAGCCGCCCGCGAAGGCGGCACGCTCACGCAGGCGGCCGAAGCCGCGCTCGCCGCCGGTTGCGACATGGTGCTCGTCTGCAACCAGCCGGATGCGGCCGAGGTCGTGCTGCACGGGCTGAAAGCGCAGGCATCGGCCGAGTCGGTGCGACGCATCAAACGGATGCGCGCGCGCGGCAAGGCGCTCAAGTGGGACAAGCTGATCGCGCAGCCCGAGTATCTGAAGGCGCAGGCGCTGTTGAGCAGCGCGCTGGCATAAGCGGGGAGGGGATGGCGCGGGGCATGCCATTCCGGTTGCTGAAACAAAAAGCCGCGCCATAGCGCGGCTTTTTCATGGAGGCGGCAGGGGCGAATCAAGCGGTCGGTGTTCGAGTTTTGACGCAACTAACGGTCAAATCCGACCAGCGCCCGTATTCACCGTCGCCTGCTCAGTTCACCTTCATCCGCTGCAATTTGTTGTACAGCGTCTTCGGGCTGATGCCGAGCAGCGTCGCTGCGCGGTGGCGCGTGCCGCCGACCGCGTCGAGCGTCGCGCGGATCAGCAGATCCTCGACGTCGGACAGCGGCGTGCCGACCTTGATCTGCACGCTGCTGCCGTTCAGCGCGGCGCCGGCGGAGAAGCTTGCCTCGCCCGCGCGCAGCGTCTCGATGAAATCGCCCGATGCGTCGTACGCGAAGCGTACGCGCTCCTGCAGCTCGCGCACGTTGCCGGGCCATTCGTAGGACAGGCATTCGCGCACGAAGCCCGGCGCCGCACGCTTGTCGGTCGTGCTGCGGCCGGTTGCGCGCGCTTCGCGGTTCAGTTCGTCGATCTGTGCGTCCGCGATCGCGAGCGCGTCGCCCTCGCGCTCGCGCAGCGGCGGCATCGTGATCGACGCGGCATCGAGGCGCAACCACAGATCCTCGCGCAGCGTGCCGTTCGCGACCGCTTCGCGCGCCGGGCGGCGCGTGGTCGCGATCAGCCGGAAATCGCTCGTGATCGAACTCGTGCCGCCGATCCGCATGAAGTTCTGCGAATCGAGCGCATGCAGCAGCGCTTCCTGCAGCACGAGCGGCAGCGCGGTGATTTCGTCGAGGAACAGCGTGCCGCCGCCGGCCTGCTCGAACAGCCCCGATTCGCGGCGTTCGGCGCCGTCGAACGCGCCGCGCTCATGGCCGAACAGCACGCTGTCGAGCGATGCGCCGTGCCGCCCGGCCTGGGCGATCATGCGGCAGTCGAACGAGACGAACGGCCCCTTGCGGCGCCGGCTCAGTTCGTGCAGCGTGCGCGCGGCCAGCTTCTTGCCGGTACCGGTTTCGCCCGAGAACAGCACGGCCGTTTCGGTGCGGGCGTTGTGCTCGATCATGTCGTACACGTGCTGCATCGCGTCGCTGCGGCCGACCAGCGCGCCGAAGCGGCCGAGATGGCGCAGCGATGCGCGTAGCGACTGCACTTCGTCGATCAGCTCGTACGGGCGGGGGATCCGCGCGAGCAGGCTGCGCAGGCGCGGAATGTTGATCGGCTTCAGCAGGTAGTCCCAGATACCGTGACGCAGGCCCTCGATTGCGCTCTCGACCGTCGCATTGCCGGTCAGCACGATGACGGGCAGCGAGCCGTTCGGCTGTTGCTGCGGCAGGTGCTGGAGCAGGTCGAACCCGCTGCCGTCCGGCAGGTTCAGGTCGACGAGGACGACATCGGGAATCGAGCGGCCGAGCGCCGTGCGCGCTTCGGCGAGCGACGTGGCCGTGTCGACCGAGAAGCCGTCTGCGGCGAGCAGCGCGGTGAGGCCGGAGAGACTGTTGGGATCGTCTTCGACAATCAGGGCGTGTGGCATGGTGGACGCGAGTCGAGTCAAGAGAGGCGGGCTGTCGGCCATCGAGGCCGCAGCCGCATGTCAGATTAAAAACTGATTTTATGCCCCGCCGAACGCGTAACGAGCATTATTTCTCCGGCGCTATAAAACAGTTACCGATGATACAAATTGAATATCTTTACCGGTGGATTTTGTGCTTCGTATGGCATTGGTCCGCGGTCGCTGTTTGCGGCAGGCAAACAAAAAGCGCCCCGAAGGGCGCTTTGTTCGATGCGGGTACGACCTGCGATTACGCGCGGCTGCGGTATTCGTTCGTACGCGTATCGATTTCGATCTTGTCGCCGATGTTGCAGAACAGCGGCACTTGCAGTTCGAAGCCCGTCTTGAGCTTGGCGTTCTTCAGCACCTTGCCCGACGACGTGTCGCCCTTGACGGCCGGCTCCGTGTAGATGATCTCGCGAACGAGGGTCGTCGGCAGTTCGACCGAGATCGCCTTCTCGTTGTAGAACACGACTTCGCACGCCATGCCGTCTTCGAGGTAGTTCAGCGCTTCACCCATCATTTCGGCTTCGACTTCGAACTGGTTGTAGTCGGCGTCCATGAACACGTACATCGGATCGGCGAAGTACGAGTACGTCACTTCCTTGCGGTCGAGCACGACGACGTCGAACTTGTCGTCAGCCTTGTAGACCGATTCCTGGCCTGCGTTCGTCAGCAGGTTCTTCATCTTCATCTTGACGACGGCAGAGTTGCGGCCCGACTTGTTGTATTCGGCCTTGGCGATGACCCAAGCATCGCTGCCGATCTGCACGACGTTGCCTACGCGGAGTTCCTGAGCGGTTTTCATAAAAAACTGTCCTGATCAAATCAAATAAATAAGTGCCTGAGCGTTGCGCGAGGGATGAGGCGCCAAGCGGTGCATTCCGGTGGACGCCAAAAAGCGAGCGCTTGCGTGGTCAGCCGTCGGATAACCGCTTATTTTAACTGAGATTTTGCGTATTCCGCCAGCTTTCCGGCGAGATCGCCGACGGCCGCGAGCGCGTCGGCCCAGCGGGCCGCGTTGGCGTCCAGTGCGGCGCGGTGTTGCCAGAAATCGGCCCAGTCGGGCGTGCCGGCGCCGTTCCACGCGTGCCAGAACCGCTCGAGCGCCGCGCGCGGCGCGTCGGCGAGACCGGCCGACAGGTGCGCGAGCGCGGCGTCGAGCTTCGGCAGGTGCACATCGTCGGCCTGCGGGTAGATGTGCCACACGAACGGCTTGCGCGCCCACTGCGCGCGGACGAACGAATCCTCGCCGCGCACGAAATTGATGTCGGCGACCCACAGCAGCGGATCGTAGTCGGTTTGGGGGACGAACGCGAGCCCGTGTGCGGCCAGGTTGCCGCTGCTCGCGTGCGCGCCCGCCGTGAACGACTCGACCCCGAAAAAGCGCGCGACGGCCGGCGACACGCGGCCGGCCGGTACGAGCGCGACGACCGGCGACGGGCCGTCGCGCCACTGCGCGAGCAGCGCGTCGACGGCCGGATTCTCGTACGCGAACAGGCTGACGACCGTCGTGCCGGGCGCCGGCGGCGCGCCGCCGGTCGCGCGCTGCCACCACGCGGCGCGCGCTGCCGGGTCGGTCTCGAAGGCCGTGCGCCGCGCATCGAGGTCGTGCTCCTTCAGGACGCCGCCCGTGCCGGCCGACAGGCCCGGGAAGAAGAACGTCTTCAGCAGCGGGTAGCGCGGATGCGGCGACGGCCGCAAATGGAAGTCGGCGACCCAGTCCTCGGCGCTCAGGTATTCGAGGTTGATCCACACCGGACGGCGCGCGCGGCGCGCCATCGCCGCGAGATACGCACCGGGCAGTTCGCACGCGAATGCCTCGATCACCACATCGGCGATCTCCAGCGCGTCGCCGACTTCCGCATGCCAGTGCTCGATCACGATCGTGTCGACCGTCTGCCGCGTCGCGTCGGGATCGATCCCCGGCAGCAGGCGCGCGAACGTGCGCAGGTCATCGACGAACAGGCGAACCTGCCAGCCGTGTTCGTGTGCGAGCTGGCGCGCGACGCGCCAGCACACGCCGATGTCGCCGAAATTGTCGATCACCGTGCAGAAGAGGTCGCAGGCGATCGGTTCGTCCGGCGCGAGCGGCGCGGCGGATAAGGGGGCAGCGGTGGTACGTGGCATCGAAGCGGGCCGGTGAATGCTCTAAACTGGCGATTCTAATAGACCCGTTCCGCGTTACAAGGCGCCCGGATCACGCATGACATCCCCAGAAGCCTCCGATACTCCGTTCGAACCGAAGAAGATCCTTGCGCAGTTGCCGCACATGCCGGGCGTCTATCGCTATTACGACACGGCGGGTGCCGTGCTCTACGTCGGCAAGGCGCGCGACCTGAAAAAGCGCGTGTCGAGCTATTTCACGAAGACGCAGCTGTCGCCGCGCATCGCGATGATGGTCACGCGCATCACGCGCATCGAGACGACCGTCACGCGCTCGGAGGCCGAGGCGCTGCTGCTCGAGAACAACCTGATCAAGGCGCTCGCGCCGCGCTACAACATCCTGTTTCGCGACGACAAGTCGTATCCGTACCTGAAGCTCACCGCGCACCGTTTTCCGCGAATGGCCTACTACCGCGGCTCGGTCGACAAGCAGAACCAGTATTTCGGGCCGTTCCCGAGTGCATGGGCCGTGCGCGAGAGCATCCAGATCCTGCAGCGCGTGTTCCAGTTGCGGACCTGCGAGGATTCGGTCTTCAATAACCGCACGCGGCCGTGCCTGCTGCACCAGATCGGGCGCTGCACGGCGCCGTGCGTCGGCGCGATCTCCGGCGAGGATTACGCGGTCGACGTGTCGAATGCCGCGCGTTTCCTGCTCGGGCGGCAGTCCGAAGTGATGAAGGAGCTCGAGCAGAAGATGCACGCGTTCGCGGCCGAGCTGAAATTCGAGCAGGCGGCGGCCGTGCGCAACCAGATGAGTTCGCTGGCGACGGTGCTGCACCAGCAGGCGATTGAAGTGGGCAGCGACAGCGACGTCGATATCCTGGCGGTTGTCGCGCAGGGCGGGCGCGTGTGCGTGAACCTCGCGATGGTGCGCGGCGGCCGGCACCTCGGCGACAAGGCGTATTTCCCGACGCACGTCGAAAGCGCGTTGACGCTCGCCGAGGGCGGCCTCGGCGGCGAGTCCGAGTTGGCGGAGGCGGCCGACGTGCCCGTCGACGTGTTGCCCGACCAGCCCGCGGAAGAAGCCGGCGGCGCGCGCGGCGATGCGGTGGCGTCGATCGAGGCCGAGGTGCTCGACGCGTTCATCGCGCAGCACTATCTCGGCAATCGCGTGCCGCCCGTGCTCGTCGTCAGCCATGCGCCCGCGAGCCGCGACCTGCTCGAACTGCTGTCGGAGCAGGCCGGGCACAAGGTGTCACTGGTGCGGCAGCCGCAGGGGCAACGGCGCGCGTGGCTGTCGATGGCCGAACAGAATGCGCAGATCGCGCTCGCCCGGCTGCTGTCCGAACAAGGTTCGCAGCAGGCGCGCACGCGCGCGCTCGCGGAGACGCTCAGCTTCGAATGCGACGATCTCGCGACGCTGCGGATCGAATGCTTCGACATCAGCCATACGATGGGTGAGGCGACGCAGGCGTCGTGCGTCGTCTACCACCATCACAAGATGCAGTCGGGCGAGTACCGCCGCTACAACATCACCGGGATCACGCCGGGCGACGATTACGCGGCGATGCGGCAGGTGCTCACGCGCCGCTACGAGAAGATGGTCGAACAGGCCGCGCAGGCGGCGGCTGCCGACGATGCGGCCGGCATCGACGGCGAGTCGACGCGCCAGGCCGAGGCGTCGAGCCTGCTGCCGGACATCGTGCTGATCGACGGCGGCAAGGGTCAGGTCGAAATCGCGCGCCAGGTGTTTACCGAACTCGGCCTCGACACGTCGATGCTGGTTGGCGTCGCGAAAGGCGAGGGGCGCAAGGTCGGCCTCGAGACGCTCGTGTTCGCGGACGGCCGCACGCCGCTCGAACTCGGCAAGGAGAGCGCCGCGCTGATGCTCGTCGCGCAGATCCGCGACGAGGCGCACCGCTTCGCGATCACCGGCATGCGCGCAAAGCGGGCGAAGGCGCGCCAGACGTCGCGGCTCGAGGAGCTCGAAGGCATCGGTGCGAAGCGCCGGCAGCGGCTGCTCGCGCGGTTCGGCGGGTTGCGCGGCGTCGTTGCCGCGAGCGTCGAGGAGCTCGCGAGCGTCGAGGGCATCTCGCACGCGCTCGCGGAGCAGATTTACAAGCAGCTTCACTGACACGCCCGTGCGGCCGGCTGCCTTGCCCGCGTTTTCGCGTTCCGTTTTCGCGTTCTTGTGGCAGGCCGGTCGACACGGCACAATTGCGAATCCTTTACTGTCCCGCATGCCATGCCGTTCAATTTCCCGATTTTCCTGACGTGGGTACGGATCGTGCTGATTCCGCTCGTCGTCGGCGTGTTCTATCTGCCGGACACGGTGATGGGCGGCGCGCACCGCAATCTCGCGGCCGCGGCGATCTTCATCCTCGCCGCGTTGACCGACTGGTTCGACGGGTTTCTCGCGCGCAAGTGGAACCAGACGTCGTCGTTCGGCGCATTTCTCGATCCGGTGGCGGACAAGCTGATGGTGACGGCCGCGCTGCTGATCCTCGTGCAGATTTCACGGGTCGACGCGGCGATCGCGCTCGTGATCGTCGGCCGCGAGATCGCGATTTCGGCGCTGCGCGAGTGGATGGCGCAGATCGGCGCGTCGAAGAGCGTCGCGGTGAACCAGCTCGGCAAGTTCAAGACCGCGTGTCAGATGATCGCGATCCCGATGCTGCTGTTCTACGGTCCGCTGCCGTTCGGCATCGTGACGATCGACACGCGCGTGTGGGGCGAGTGGCTGATGTATCTCGCGGCGGTGCTGACGATCTGGTCGATGCTGTACTACATGAAGCTTGCGTGGCCGCAGATTCGCGAACGCGGTGGTGCGTGACCTGCGCCACGTGTTCGGCGGCGCAGGTTTTTGGAAAAAGGGCTGGAAAAGCCCTTGACATACGAATGTGCCTTGGACATAATCTCGCTTCTCCGCTGCACGGCGAAGTAGGTGTGACGGAGAAGCAGTAGCGCAACATGCGGGAGTAGCTCAGTTGGTAGAGCGCAACCTTGCCAAGGTTGAGGTCGCGAGTTCGAGACTCGTCTCCCGCTCCAGATTTTTCTGGCAGCGTGTTGCACGGCAAAGCGCTGCAGATGCAGGACAAATGCGGGAGTAGCTCAGTTGGTAGAGCGCAACCTTGCCAAGGTTGAGGTCGCGAGTTCGAGACTCGTCTCCCGCTCCAGGATTTTTCTGGCAGCGTGTTGTACGGCAAGGCGCTGCAAATGCAGGACAATGCGGGAGTAGCTCAGTTGGTAGAGCGCAACCTTGCCAAGGTTGAGGTCGCGAGTTCGAGACTCGTCTCCCGCTCCAAGTAATGGGGAAGCCACGCTTCCCTTTTTATTTGATGGACTGGTGGTCATCGAATAAAAATCTGTCGCTTGCCTTCACGGCATCCGGACAGCCCGCTTTTGGCGCGATAGCAAAGCGGTTATGCAGCGGCCTGCAAAGCCGTTTAGGCCGGTTCGACTCCGGCTCGCGCCTCCAAGTAAGAAGAGAAAAAGCCCTGAGAAATCAGGGCTTTTTCTTTTTTCTGCTCCGCTTTCATTCTTATAAGAGTGTCGCCTGGAGTGGTGCAAAGTCGCCTCTAACCACTCAACAAACACGCGTAGCCACGCCTAAGTCGGCTCTTTGGCCGTATAGGCTCGCGTCCGCGCATGGCGACCAAGCGATTACGACCCTCCGGAACGTGGGAATACATCATCCGACGTTCGAAGCTCCTCCCAAAGCCACTTTCCCTGACGTTCCAATCAGAAGAAGAGGGTGACGCGTATGTCGCTCGCCTTGAGCAGCTGCTCGACGCTGGCATCGTGCCAACGGTGTTGTGCCAGCTCGATGGGGTACATCTTGCGAAGTAGGCAAGTGGCTGTATTCGACAGACGTCACCTTGCAAGAAGGTCCGCTTGAAGCATGGTATCTGACATGTTTCGCACGAAGTCCGCGATGACGTTGCGAGTTTGAAACAAACCAGTCGATTCGCACGACGGCGTTTTTTTCGCATATGCCTGACGTGTCGTTGCAGCGGACATTTGCTCCACATGGCACGTCGTTTGCATTGTCGTATGCGGAAATCGGAAGGCTCCGGGCATCGTATGTGACTTCGGCGCCGCGTAGCGAATCGACTCGTCGGGGGACGGCTAAATGAAGTCGAACAGGAGGGGCGGGCAGCTTGCGCGTACCGATCCGCAGCACGATCGTGATGGCAAGCGGCTGCTTGATCTCGGCGGTCGATCTGGAACGTGCATCCGCCGGGAATCGTCCGGGGCGTTGTTGCATCGTGCCAGCCGTGATTTCCCGGTGGCCAAAGCTCGCTCCGGCTAGCATCCTGCCACCGTCCCGATGCCGCTCATCATGACCGCACGTTCCCGCATTCGTACGACAGCCTGGCTTGGCATTTTCGCCATATGGCTCGTCGTCATTGCGCCGATCGTGAGTCATGGGCTGGTATCCCACGATCGGAATGCGCCAGTCGCGTCGATCTGCTCGGCCGACGGGCAGCCTGACGTAAACAACGCACCTGCGGCAGACCATTTCGCTGCTTGCGGTTATTGCGATCTGCTCGCGCATCATACGCCTGCACCTTCCCCCTCCTTGTCGCAATGGCTGGAGGTTCCAAGCTCTGCCGTCGCAGTCCCCCCAGCTTCGCTCCCGTTCGTCTTTCGGGATATCTCCAGGGCGGGCCGTCCCCGGGATTCGCCGTTCTACCTCTGACGTAGTCCCCCAGCCGTTGATCCGGACAGGCTCCTCCGCATCGCGCGAAACGCCTGCGGCTGCGAGCCGGCAATCGGGACATTCGCACCGTGCGTCCGCAACGCTGCGGACTGCTCGCGTGCGTGCACACGACATGAGAGAGGAACGACATGCGAATCGAATCGAAGAAAGCCGTCGACGCGGCATTGGCTACGCTCGCCTGCTTGACTGGCCTGACCCTACCCGTTGCCGCCCACGCTTGCGCGACCTGTGGCTGCTCGCTGAGCACGGATGCCGCGACGGGTTATTCGGCGATGCCGGGCTGGCGTATCAGCCTGGATTACACCTTCATTCCGCAGAACCAGTTGCGTAACGGAACGCGTGCGGTTTCGCCCGCCGTACCGGCGGCGATTAATGCGGCGGGCGGCAGTCAGGAGGTCGAGCACCAGACGATCAACCGCTACTGGAATCTGGGCATCAACTACAGCCCGAACCCCAAGTGGAACTTCAGCGCGATCGTGCCGTTCGTCGATCGCGGCCACTCGACATTCGGGAATGCCACACCGGACCAGCTCACACCCGACAATTTGAGTGGCGTCACGAGCAAGGGGCTGGGCGACGTCAAGCTGATCGCCAGCTATCAGGGCTTCCTGCCGACCCGCAATCTCGGCGTGCAGCTGGGAGTCAAGCTGCCGACTGGAAAGTACGGTGGCCAGAATGTGCTGACGGGCGCTACCGTCGGGCGCAGCCCGGTGTTCTTCTCGTCAGGCCCGAACAGCACGAACGGACAGACGCTTGATACGAGCCTGCAGCCTGGCACCGGCAGTACCGATCTGATCGTCGGTGGCTACTACTACCAGCCGATCAGCCAGAACTTCGACGCGTTTATCAACGGCCAATTTCAGGCTGCAGTAATCGAGAATCTTCGCGGCCTCGGCGAAGACTTCCGGCCCGGCAACCAGGCGACGGTCAGTATCGGCCTGCGCTACGAGGCGAACCCGAAGATCGTCCCGCAGCTCCAGATCAACGTGACCCGAAAGGGCTCGGACCAAGGCGCGCTCGCCGACACCGGCAACACGGCCGGCACGGTCGTTTATCTGTCGCCCGGCGTGACGGTGAACGTCGTGACGAACCTGAACGTTTATGCGTTCGTCCAGAAGGCACTGTATAGCCGGCTTAGCGGCTATCAGCTGTTTCCGCGCTGGTCGGGCACGGTGGGGGCGAGCTATGCATTCTGACGGTTTCGGCGTTGACCACTCGCGGTGCGCTGGGCGTGGCCGGTCGAGGCGCAACTGGCTGCGCATGGTCGGTGGTCTTGCACTGGGCGCCAGCGTCAGCGGATGGCTGCCGGCGGCGCAGGCCAGCAGTCTGACAGTTGGCCGTCCCGCACCCGGCCTCGTCCTGCACACGCTTGACGGACAAAGCATCGCCAGCGAGGACTTGCGGGGCAATGTGGTCATCCTGACCTTCTGGGCCACATGGTGTGAGCCCTGCCGGACCGAACTGCCGCTGTTGTCCGCGTATGCCGCACGCCACGCGGCGAACGGTTTGCGGGTGCTCGGCTTCAGCCTCGACGGGCCGGACAATCTTGCTGAGGTGCGGCAGGTGGCGGCCAATCTGAGCTTTCCGGTGGGCCTGCTGGGCAGTGCATATGCTGGAGGCTACGGGCGCATGTGGCGGATTCCGGTGAGCTTTACGATCGACCGGAACGGGTTCCTTGTCGACAACGGCTGGGATGATTCGCAACCGTCTTGGACCGCCGAGCGCCTCGAGCGTATCGTTACGCCGCTCTTCCGAAGATAGAGTCGGTATCGATCACTTTGTAAAGTGGCCCCCTATGCATGCGACGGGACGCTTTCTTGTTTGGAATTGCACTGGTGGGGGATAGATCGCAAATGGCAGCGCTGTGGGCGTAAGCGCAGTCGGCAATGACAACGTGCTCGTACAGTTCGCAAACGGGCGGCGCAACTCGCGACGTGCGTTCGGTTCCAGCGATAGGACCACAGCGGGGCCGCGCATTGGCTTGACCGATAATCAGGTCGTGCCACATCCCGACGTAGTGTTCGAGTTGCCGCCATTCCCGCTCGCCGGCCGATTTCGGCAACACGTCGGTTTGCCGCAGCGCGCCCTGCAGGCGCCTGAATTCCCGATACGCGTCGTCCACCAGCCGCCGGCATGCTTCGATGGCGCGCTCGAGCGACCATTCGCGTTCGCGCTCCTGAACCATCACGAAATTGTGCACTTCGCCCAAGTGCTTTTCCCGTTCGTATGAAAAGACGTCGTTGACCGGAAACACCGTGTCGATGCTGGGTCGCATAACCGCCGTACCGCCGTACCGCCGTACCGCGGGATGCGGGATGCGGGATGCGGGATGCGGGATGCGGGATGCGCGATGCGCGATGCGCGATGACGCGCGGCGCCATTTCATAACCGCAGGCCGCTTCCAGGCGGTCGATCAGCACCCGGGCGCCGACCGACTCCCTGCGCGGCTCCCGGGATGAATCACGCGAGCCCGGATGAATGACGCGGGGCGACGGTCGAGGGCCGCGACGCCGCTTAGCCATCCACCGGCTGTGCCGGCGTGTCGAGCTTCAGCTGATAGAACGCCGCATCGAGCCAGCGCCCGAACTTGAAGCCCGCTTCCGCAATCGTGCCCGCATGCACGAAACCCAGCTTCGTATGCAGCGCGATGCTCCCGGCATTGGTTGCATCGATGCAGCCGACCACCACGTGTACTCCCGCTTCCCGCGCGCGCCGGACCACTTCGCGCAGCAGCACCTCGCCGAGCCCGCGGCCGCGCTGGTCGCGATGCACGTACACGCTGTGCTCGACCGTGTACTTGTAGGCGGGAAACGCGCGGAACGTGCCCCAGCTCGCGAAGCCGAGCAGCGTGCCGGACGCATCGACCGCGCCGATGACCGGGAAGCCGCCCGCGCGCTTCGCCGCGAACCACGCGGCCATCGCTTCCGGCGGACGCGGCTGGTAGTCGTACAGCGCGGTCGAGTTCGCGATCGCGTCGTTCAGGATCTCGAGGATGGCCGCTGCATGCTCGGCCTCGCTGCAATCGATCAGGCGCACGTCGTCGCGCTGTTTCGGGGAGTTCATACGGGCACCTTCCTGTTGGCTTTAAACCGGTTGCGCACACGACGTGCGCATCACGTGCTCCGCACGCCGGCGGCGGATGCATCGCAGATCACGACGACATAGCGCGCGGCATGCGACGACGGATTGCTGAAAATCAGCGGCTGGTCGAGCCGCATGGCCAGACAGTCGCCTTCGCGAAGTTCGTGAAGCGCATCGCCGAACGTGACGTCGACGCGGCCGCTGATGATCCACACCTGCTGATGCAGCGCGCTTTCGCGTCCGCCGCTGTCGTACGCGACGCGCGCGCCAGGCGGGAAGTCGACCTCGACGAGCTGGATCGGCGACGGCCAGCCGGCCGGGGAGAGGTTGCGCCGCACATAGCCGGACGCCGGATCGCGCCATTCGGCCTGCTGCGCGCGCCGTGCCAGCGGCTGCGCGGGCGCGTCGTCCTGGTCGCCGCCGAACAGGCCGGCCAGCGACACGCCGAGACCGGCCGCGAGCTTGTCGAGCACGACGGCCGTGGGGCTGGCCGATGCGCGTTCGATGAGCGAGATCATCGAACGGCTGACGCCCGAGCGCGCGGCCAGCGCGTCGAGCGTGTAGCCTCGGACGGTGCGCAGGTCGCGCACGCGCCGGGCGATGCGTTCGTTGATGCCGTCGTCGGCAGCGGCGGGTGCTGATTCTTTCATGATGGATTTATTTTCCAGCAAACTGGAATTCAATGTCAACGACGTTTGTCGTGGCGGCCCAAGAGGGCGACGGCATCCGAACGGCTTGCCCGTCGCGCGCGCACAGCGTAATATACGAAACAGCTACGTTTCGTTTAATTGGGGATATATGGGCATCATCAAGATTTCCGAGCACATGCACGAGCGGCTGCGCTCGACCAGCACGGCGCTGAGCCGCTCGATCAATGCGCAGGCCGAACACTGGCTGCGCGTCGGGATGCTGGCGGAACTCAACCCGGCGCTGTCCTACGGCGACATCTGCCGGATGTTGATCGAGGCCGAAGCACGCGGCGGCGATGGGGCGCCGGCGGAACCGGTCGCGCACGGCATCGAGCAGGTGGCGTAATGGCGAAGCGCGAAATCCCGATCCGCGGCAACGCAGAAATCGCCAAGTCGCGCGAAGCCGCGAAGCTGGCGTCGCAGGTGCTGACGATGATCACCGAGCATGTGAAGCCCGGCGTGTCCACTGACGAGCTGGACGCGCGCTGCCGCGAATACATCGTCGACGTGCTTGGCGCGATTCCCGCGAACATCGGCTACCACGGCTATCCGAAGACGCTGTGCACGTCGGTCAACCATGTGGTCTGTCACGGCATTCCGACGTCGCGGCCGATGCGCGACGGCGACATCGTGAACCTCGACATCGCGGTGATCAAGGACGGCTGGTTCGGCGATACGAGCCGCATGTATTTCGTCGGCGAACCGAACGAACTCGCGCGGCGTCTCGTCGCGGCGACCTATGAGGCGATGCACGCGGGCATCCGCGCGGTTCGTCCGGGCGCGACGCTCGGCGACGTCGGCTATGCGATCCAGCAGGTCGCGCATCGTGAAGGGTTCAGCGTGGTTCGCGAGTACTGCGGGCACGGCATCGGCGATGTCTATCACGACGAGCCGCAGGTGCTGCACTACGGCCGCCCGGGCACTGGCGTTCCGCTGCGTCCGGGGATGATCTTCACGATCGAGCCGATGCTCAACGCGGGCAAGCGCGACACGCGCGTGCTGGCGGACGGCTGGACGGTCGTCACGAAGGACCATTCGCTGTCCGCGCAATGGGAGCACATGGTCGTGGTGACGGAAACAGGCTTCGAGGTGCTGACCGAAGACGCGCAGCCGCAGGCGGTCGCGGCGCTTTCCGGCACGCACGCCGCCTGATGCCTGCCGTGCGCCGCGCACGGCGGCGCAGCGGCGCAATGGATCGGGCCCCGTCGTGGGGCCCATTTCGTTCGAGGTCGCGCGGTGCGATTCACACGCGATCGCGGCGACCGGCTCCGGGGTGCCTGAACGCTACGTAGCCGCGGCTCAACCGCGTGCCTTCTGCCATGCGTGTTCGACGAACACGCGGCACAGCGCTTCCATGCCCTGGCGGTCTTCGTCATCGAAGCGCGCGGCGACCGGGCTGTCGACGTCCCACACGCCGATCAGCGTGCCGTCGCCGGCCACCAGCGGCACGACGATTTCCGATTCCGATGCCGCGTCGCACGCGATATGACCGGGGAAGTCGTGCACGTCGCGCACGACCTGCGTCTCGCGCGTCTGT
The DNA here is from genome assembly GCF_001883705.2 of Burkholderia catarinensis. Lineage (GTDB taxonomy): Bacteria > Pseudomonadota > Gammaproteobacteria > Burkholderiales > Burkholderiaceae > Burkholderia > Burkholderia catarinensis. The sequence continues at coordinate 4,995 of NZ_MDEQ02000019.1, read as the reverse complement.
GCGGCGGTGCCGCACACGCCCTTGCCGAGCGCGATCCGCACGCACGCGGGCTTGCCCTGGAACGGCCCGACCACGAGTTCCGACCCGTCGAAGAAGTAGAAGCCGGCCCAGTTGAGACGGTCGAGCGAGTGATAGACGAGCGCGGCGAAGTTCGCCGCGTTCGCGGTCAGGTCGCGTTCGGACTCGACGAGCGCGCGCGCCTGTTTGACGAGCGTCGCGTATTGATCGGCCTTGGAGGCATTGGGGTCGTTGGACAGCGTGAACATGGCGGGAAGGCGATAGGGGTTGCGAAAATGCGCGATGCGCGTACCGCAGTCTACGGCACGCGCACGCGGTCTGCAGCGCGCGATTCGCGTGCGATGCGGCGCGCTCAATCGGGCTCGAGCCCGGCAAACCGCTCCGCCAGGAAATCAAGCAGCGCCCGCACCGCGGGCAGCAGCCCCCGGCGCGACGCGAACACCGCGTGCACGATCTCGCGGCGCGGCGCCCAGTCCGGCAGCACGGTCGCCAGTTCGCCGCGCGCGACCTCATCGCGCACCATCATCGTCGGCAATTGCACGACGCCGATGCCCGCGACCGCCGCTGCACGCAGCGCGAGCATGCCGCCCGTCACGAAGCGCGGCTGGTGGTGGATTTCCGCGTGAGCGCCGTCGGGCCCGCGCAGCCGCCACACGTGCGCGGACTGTGGCACGCCGTGATCGAGGCTCGGCAGGCGCGCGAGATCGGCGGGAACCGCCGGCACGCCATGGTCGCGCAGCAGCGCGGGGCTCGCGACGAGGCACTGGCCGCGCTCGGCCAGCACGCGCAGCGCGAGATCGCTGTCTTCGAGCGGCGGCGGGCGCACGCGGATCGCGACGTCGAACCCTTCGCCGACGACGTCGACGCGCCGGTTGGTCGCTTCCAGATGAATCTCGACACGCGGGCACGCGGCCATGAACGCGGCGATCATCGTGCCGACCAGCGAATCGAGCAGCACGATCGGGCAGCTGACGCGCACTATGCCGCGCGGCTCCTCGTGCAGCAGCGCGATCGCCTCGTCGGCGGCATCGGCCTCGACGAGCATCGCGCGGCAATGCGCGTAATAGGTCTGGCCGACGTCGGTGACCGTGAAGCGGCGCGTCGAGCGCTGGATCAGCCGCATCCCGAGCCGCGCCTCGAGCAGCGCGATGCGGCGGCTCAGCTTCGATTTCGGCATGTCCAGCGCGCGCCCGGCCGGCGCGAAGCCGCCGTGTTCGACGACCTGCACGAAGTAGTAGAGATCGTTCAGATCCCGCGCTTTATCGTTCATGAAATGGAACGCTGAGTGCGATTCTGGCAGTCTACCGGATCGATCGTTCCACCTCTATATTCCTCTTCAGGATGCGAAACACGTGTTTCGCCGCAATTTGGAGAGGGTAATGAAGAAGATCCAGGGTGTGTACAGTGCGCCGCGCGGTCATTGGGTCGGCGACGGTTTTCCGGTGCGCTCGATGTTCAGCTACCAGTCTCACGGCACGCATCTGAGCCCGTTCCTGCTGCTCGATTACGCAGGCCCCGCGACGTTCGAGCCGGCTTCGGCGCCGCGCGGTGTCGGCCAGCATCCGCACCGCGGGTTCGAAACGGTGACGATCGTCTATGACGGCGAGGTCGCGCATCGCGACTCGACCGGCGCGGGCGGCGTGATCGGCCCGGGCGATGTGCAGTGGATGACGGCCGCGAGCGGGATCCTGCATGAGGAATTCCATTCGGAGGGGTTCACGAAGCGTGGCGGCCCGCTCGAGATGGTGCAGTTGTGGGTGAACCTGCCTGCCGCGGACAAGATGGGCGCGCCCGGCTACCAGACGCTGCTGAACGCGGACATCCCCGTGGTCGAGCTGCCGGACGGCGCGGGGCGTGCGCGGATCATCGCGGGCGAACTCGACGGGCGGCGCGGCCCGGCCCGCACGCACACGCCGATCGACGTGTGGGATGTGCGGCTCGTGGCAGGCGGCCATGCGCGGTTCCCGGTCGCTGAAGGGCGCACGCTCGCGGTGGTCGTGCTGGGCGGGACCGTGCAGGTGAACGGCGAGACGGTCGCCCGCGAAGCGCAGTTCGTGCAACTGGGTCGCGACGGCCGCGATGTCGAGATCGAAGCGAACGGCGACGCGAAGCTGCTGATCCTGAGCGGTGAGCCGATCGACGAGCCCGTCGTCGGTTACGGGCCGTTCGTGATGAACTCACAAGCGGAGATCCGTACCGCGATCGAGGACTTCAACAGCGGCCGCTTCGGCAAGATGCCGGCATGACGGACAGGCCCCGCGCAATGCGGGGCTTTTTTTGCGCGCGGACGGGCGTCGCGCGCCGCGTGCGCTTCGAGGCATAATCAACGGTTGCCGCGCGCCGGCCGGCGCGCCCGAATCAGGACCGTAAATGAACGTATCCGCATCCGCCGCATCCCCGAGCGCCGCCGATCTCGACTGGCGCTGGAAATCCTTCGACGCGCTGACGGCGCGCGAAATCTATTCGATCCTCGAAGCGCGCAGCGCCGTGTTCGTCGTCGAGCAGAACTGCGTGTATCGCGACATCGACGACGCGGACCAGGCCGCGTGGCACCTGGCCGCGTTCGATCCGGCCGGCCGTGTGGCCGGTTACCTGCGCGTGCTGCTGCCGGATGCGCAGAACACCGACGTCCGCATCGGCCGTGTGCTGACGACCGCCGCGTTTCGCGGTGCGGGCCTCGGCAACGGGCTGCTGTCGCGCGCGCTCGAGCATATCCGCGCGCAGTGGCCGGATACGCCGGTGAGCCTGCATGCGCAGGCCCACTTGCAGCGTTTTTACGGGGCATTCGGCTTCACGCCGAGTTCGGACGTGCACGACGAGGACGGCATCCCGCACGTGTGGATGAGCAGCGCGCGCGCGTGATGCGCCACGCGCCGCGCAGCGGTCAATGCGCGGCGTTCGCCACCGGCGGCTCGTCCGCGCGCTGCACGGCTCGTTCGCCGATCAGGCGGCCGCGCGCGGACAGCCGTAGCCAGTGCCGCAGAGCGATCAGCGCGCCGATCACGCTCATCATCGAGCCCGGAATCCACAGCAGCAGGCCGCCGATCTGCTGATCGCGCAGCGGGCTCAGCCACGTGAACGCGCGGCCGCAGATCGAATAGATCGGATACAGCTCGTGCGGCGTGAAGAAGATCAGCGCGCCGAGCGCGATCTGCGGCGGGATCGCCGCGACGACGATCAGGATCCGGCGGCCCGGCGACAGCCGCGCGGGCGGCGCGGGACGCGGATCGACGACGAGCCACCAGAACAGCAGCCCGTCGATCACCATGCTCCAGTTCATCACGCGATAGAGACGCCAGTCGAGCATCGCGATGAAGTGGATCGGCGACAGCAGCCAGAAATAGATCAGCCCGACGAACAGCACGACCGCGACGACCGGATGAAACACCACGTCGAGCGTCGCGCGCACGGGCGCCCAGGCGAGTGCGGGGCGCACGAAGCGCTGCCGCCAGCGAAACGGGATGCCGGCGCGAATCGCCGCGCCCGGGTAGGACAGCGCGATGAAGAACGGCCCGAGATGGTGCAGCACGAGGTGCTGCGCGCGGTGCAGGAAGAACTCGTGCTCGAAGAAATAGTCGAGCCGCGTATGCAGCGCGATGTAGAGCGCAGTCAGCCCGAACCAGAACGAGAACTGCCGCAGCGGCGACACCTTCGCCTTCTTCACGCCGCGCGCGAACAGCACGGCAGCCGCCAGCACCGCGATGACCACGGTCGGCGACGGTTCCCACGGATCGAGCCAGTACAGGAGGTTCATCGCGCGCGCATCACTTCGCCTGGGCCGGCGACTTCACGGCGAACGGCGCGTCGACCGTTTCACCGTCGGAGAATTTCAGGCGCAGGTGCACGGTGTCGCCGGGCTTGATCGCGTGCTTCGGCTCCTCGAGCATGAAGTGGTAGCCGCCCGGCGCGATGTCGACCTTGCCGCGCGCGGGGACCGTCAGCTTGTCGACCATTTCCATCTTCTGCGTCGAGCCGTTCGAGACGGTCTGGTGCAGCATCGCCATCCCGTAATCGGGACTGTCGACGTCGACGAGATCGACGGGCTTGTCGCCCGTGTTCACGAGCGTCACGTAGCCGCCCGCGGGCAGCTTGTTCGGCAGCCAGCGCACCCATGCGTTCTGCGCGGTGATCGCGCCGGCGGCATACGCGTGGGCGCCGGCGCACAGCGCGGCGAGGAGGGCGAACGCCTTGAGTGTCGTCTTCGTCTTCATGTCGGATTCAGGTAGGGGAGGCGGTGTCGATGATCCGGCGCACATCGGCGGCGATGGCGTCGGGCGAATCGCGGTCGGTCGCGAGCAGGCGCGCGCGGCCGGTCGCGTCGAAGATGTAGACGGCCGAGCTGTGCGTGACTTCGTAGCCGCCGGCCGGATCGCGTTTTTCCATCTGGTATGCGACGCGATAGCGCTTCGCGAGCGATTCGATCTGTCGGTCGGTGCCGGTCAGGCCGCGCGCATGCGCGGCGTCGAACGCGGCGACATACGATTGCATCGCCTGCGGCGTGTCGCGCGCGGGGTCGACCGAGACGAACAGGATGCGCACGTCGTTCGCCTGCGGGCCGAGCTTCGCGAGTACTTCCATCAGCCGCGCCAACGTTTCGGGGCAGACATCGGGGCAGTGCGTGTAGCCGAAGTAGACGAGCGCGATCTGGCCGTGGAACGCATCGGCGTCGACGGGATGGCCGTCGCCGCCCGTCAGCGTGAACGACAGGTCGGGCAGGTGGCCGGTGACGTTGGTCAGGTTCCAGCGCGGCTCGTCGTGCGTGCACGCGGCGAGCGCCACGGCGGCGGCGAGGGCCGCGGCCGTGCGGATGAAGCGGGAGGGGCGCCGGTGCGGCGCGGGACGGGCAGACGACATCCTGGGGCTCGATCGGACGAGAAATGGTGGCCGGCCGCGCGATGCCATGCGCCGCGCGGCAGGCGGTTGCGACTGTAGCGCAATTCGCGCGCCTGCGTCCGTTCGAAACCCTTACGGGGTGGG
>NZ_MDEQ02000018.1 GCF_001883705.2 Burkholderia catarinensis | reverse complement strand
ATGAAGGCGGAGTACGAGAAGCCGATCAATTCGGCGATCTTCCCGGGGATCCAGGGCGGCCCGCTGATGCACGTGATCGCGGCGAAGGCGGTGGCATTCAAGGAAGCGCTGTCGCCGGAGTTCAAGGCGTACCAGGAGAAGGTGGTCGAAAACGCGCGCGTGCTGGCGGAGACGCTGGTGAAGCGCGGGCTGCGGATCGTGTCGGGCCGCACGGAAAGCCACGTGATGCTGGTGGACCTGCGCGCGAAGAACATCACGGGCAAGGCGGCGGAAGCGGCACTGGGCGCGGCACACATCACGGTGAACAAGAACGCGATCCCGAACGATCCGGAAAAGCCGTTCGTGACGAGCGGCGTGCGCCTGGGTTCGCCGGCGATGACGACGCGCGGCTTCGGGCCGGCGGAAGCGGAGAAGGTGGGCAACCTGATCGCGGACGTGCTGGAGAACCCTGAAGATGCAGCGACGATCGAGCGCGTGCGCGCGCAGGTCGCCGAGCTGACCCAGCGTTTCCCGGTCTATCGCTGATCGACGATGCGCTGCCCGTTCTGCCGGCATGACGACACGCAGGTCGTTGACTCGCGCGTGTCCGAAGATGGCGCCGCGATTCGGCGGCGCCGTCGCTGCTCGGCTTGCGACAAGCGCTTCACGACGTACGAGCGGGTCGAGCTGTCCCTGCCGTTCGTCGTGAAGAAGGACGGCAGCCGCACGGAATTCGACCGTCGCAAGATCGTCGCCAGCATGCAACTCGCGCTGCGCAAGCGGCCGGTTGCCGCTGATGCGATCGACGCGGCGGTCGCCCGCATCGAGTATCAACTGCTCGCGACAGGCGAGCGTGAAGTGCGTAGCGAGAAGCTCGGCGAACTCGTGATGAACGAGTTGCGCGGCCTCGATACGATCGCTTATGTCCGCTTCGCATCGGTGTATCGCCAGTTCGAGGACGTCTCCGAATTTGCCGACGTGATCGAAGAGTTCCGTCGCACCTCTCCCGCCAAGACCCCGCGTAAGCGCTGACGCGCTGCGTCCGTTCATCGTCTTCTCCATTGGTTCGGTTCGCGCCGATTGTGTCGGTCGCGATCGCATGCCGCCAGTCGGCCGTTCGGCAAATGGCGTGCGTCCGCACGCATCGCTACAGTCGTCCCATCACCTTGGCGGAGGACGGCTGCGATGGGGCTGCGCTCTCAATTCTTGAAAAACCTGATGCGACGCTCGAGCGGGTTCACGCTCGTCGAGCTGATGGTCGCCATCTCGCTGGCGTCCGGGCTCGCGCTTTATGCGGCGCCCGCGTTCGACCAGTGGCGCATGCGCGAACGCGTGGATGCGCGCTCGCGTGCGTTGCTCGGCGCACTGTCATTTGCGCGTACCGAGGCGACGCGTCTCGGCGTGCGGGTCACGCTGTGCCGGGCCGGGAGCGGCGGCACCTGCTTGCGTGCCGGTGAGCGGTGCGACCCGGCCGAATGGTCGTGCGACTGGATCGTCAGCGGGCAGGTCGACGGGCAGTCACGCGTTTTGCGGCGCTATCCGCGCGATGCCGAAGTGGCGGTTGCGGGCGCAGCGCACGATCTGGCGTTCGCGCCGCCGGTCGGTCAGGCGGTCGGCGGAATCCGGCGTTTCGAATTGCGTCCGCGACGTGGCGTGTCCGGGGCCGACGATGCGCGCACATCGCGTTGCGTGCGGATTGCGGCGGGCGGCCGGGCGCGGATTGTCGCCGGCCGCTGCGACGCGGCGTGATCGCCGTGCGCAACGTAATGCGCGGCACGTCGCTGATCGAGGCGATGCTGGCCATCGCGCTGCTCGCGACCGTGATGCTGGCGGTGGCCGGCAGCCAGCTCGCGATGGCGCGTGCGCAGCGGGCGACGATCTGGCGCGAACGCGCGCTGTGGCTGGCCGATGCGCGTATCGAGCGCCTGCATGCAGCCGCGGGGGCCGGCGACGGTCTCGCGGCGCTGGCGGCTGCATCGTTGCCCGGCGGTGCGATGACGCTCGATGGCGGGCCGGGCGGTGTCCGCTATGCGATTGTCGGCTGGCGCGGCGGCCATGCGGCCGCGCCGTCGCGGTGCGAAGCCGCAGGCGTGTCGGCACAGCCGCCGTCATGTATCCGGATTCCGTTTCGGGAGACTGGCGCCGATGAACGCTGATCGCCGCATGCGTGCGCATACGCTGGTCGAAGTGTTGATTGCGATGACCGTCGGCCTTCTCGTACTCGCGGCGGCCGGTGCGCTGTACCACACGCAGCGCGTCGCACAGCAGCGCGCGGAAGACGGGTTCCAGATGCGCGACGCGGCCGGCACCGCGCTGATGCTGATCGGCCAGCAGATCCAGATGGCAGGATTCCGGCCGCTCGATGCTCAAGGTGCGTCATCGCTGCCGCCCGTGTTCGGCTGCTCGATGGCGCGCGTGAGGGGCGACGGCGCACAGGTGCGGTGCGAGCCCGTACGCGCTTCGTCGGACGCGTTGCTGATCCGGTATGTCGGCGATGCCGTGTCGACGTGGCCGACAGTGAGCGGCCAGGTGTCGGATTGCCTCGGGCAGGGTGTCGGCGTGTCCGGCGAACGTGCGCCGGTGGAGAATCGCTTCGATGCGCATGTCAGCCCGTCGACGGGCGAGCCCGAACTGTATTGCGAAGGAAACGGCCGCCTGGGCACGCCACAGCCCGTCGTGTCGGGAATCGATCAGTTGCGCGTGCGCTATCTTCGTCGCGGCGGCACGCAGTTCGTCGATGCCGATGCCATGCGTGTCGACGACTGGCGCGATGTCGTGGCCGTGCATGTCTGCGTGCAGGCCCGCGGCGAGCCGATGCGCGAGCCGGCGCGCCACGTCGACTGCGACGGCCGCACTGTCGTTGCACGGGACGGCCGCGCACGTTTGACGCTCGATCGTATCGTCGCGTTGAGGAATTCCACGCTCGCATTCGACGATACGTTGCGTGATGCGATGGATGCACGCAAGGTGCTGCGATGAGCGGAGCAGGGCGATACGCGCGGGAGATATCGCGGCGCGTTGCGGCGGACAACGTGCAAGGGCGTATCGCGGCAGGCGGCGACGAGCCGCGGCGGGCTGCATGTGCGGGTGGCCTGGCAACGAACCGGTGCGAGCCGCAAGGACGCGTCCGGTCGGCCGATCCTAATTGGCGTCGCGACGCGGGCCTTGCATTGCCCGCGGTGATCGCGGTCGGTGCGGCGGTCGCGGCGCTGACAGGCACATGGTTCGAAGCCGCGCTGACGGAATCGCGCCGCACGCGTGCGTTGTCCGATCGGCTGATCGCATTTCACGCGGCCGATGCCGCGCTTGCGGCGTGCACCGCGCGATTGCGCCGTGGCTCGGCCCCCTACGTGAACGAGGGCGAATCGCACGCGGAGCCCGACGCGTGGCGGCGCATGCCGGCGCTGGCGGCCGCCGAAGCGTTCGCGCCGTTCGCCGGATGGCCGATGGCGGCGCAGCCGCCGCGATGCCTGATCGAAGCGTGGCGCGGGGCAAGGCCGGCCGATGGCCGCATGTACCTCGTCACCGCGCGGGGCGTCGGTGCGCATGCGTCGAGCGCCGTCTGGCTGCAACATCAGGTCGCGATACGCGACGGACGCATCGTCGCGTTGCGCTGGCGTCGTGTTGCGACGGTGCTTCGATGAACGGTCGCACGTCCATGTACCGATCGGACGGATTCACGCTGATCGAGCTGATGATCGTGCTGGCGATCGTCGCGGTGCTGGCCGGCTGGGGCATCCCGTCGTATCGCGAGCATGTCGTGCGCGTTCATCGCGCGTCGGCCGTTTCCGCGCTGTACCGGGCAGCCCAATATCTCGAAATGCTGGATGGCGCGCCGCCTTCGGCATTGCCGGACGCGCTTGCACAGGCGCCGCCGGACGGGCGCGCGGCCTATCGATTGACGCTCAGGCGGCCGGACGGCGACGATTCGCCGGTGAGCTACGAACTGGACGCAAGCCCGCTCGGTAGCGGCCCGATGCACGACGATGCATGCGGCGCATTCACGCTGCGCTCGGACGGGACGAAAGGCAATGCGCGGCGGGATGGCGCCGACGAACCGGATGCTGCTTGCTGGGGCGTGCGTTGAGTTCGCACGAAAGGCGCGCGACGGCGCATGGCCGCGCGCGCAGGATGTCGATGGTCAGTCGTGCGTGTCGGGCCGGCGCTCGTCGCGGGACTGTTTCCAGATCCGGTAGACCTCCCATGCGGCGAAGCCGAGCGTGCCCCACTTCAGCGCGGGGCCCGCGCTCGCACGCAGCAGCGAGCGAACGGGTTTCGCCAGCACGAGCGATGCGAGCGAACTCAGCATCGGATACTGGTTGACGAGCTGGCCGAGGCTCGCGTTCAGGTTTTTTGCGGACTGGCTGAACCTGGTGCCGGACAGGCCGGGGATGAACACCTTGAGCCAGCTGAAGCGCGTGACGGCCTGGCGCATTTCGCCGGCGGCTTCCGCGAGTTCGAGCCGCTCGACTTCGGATCGCAGGATCAGCAATTCCTTGCGGAGCGCGCGATGCTGCGACGCGCTCCAGTTCGATCGCGACGAATGGGAGCGGGGTGAATTGCCCGTGATGTTCTGGCTCATGGCGCGTCGGCGAAGTAGGTGGGAGGGGTGAGCGCGACTGCGTTCACGGCTTGCCGCGGAACAGTTCGCGGTCTTTGTCGAGTTCGGCGAGCGTCGACTCGAACACGGTCGGCGCATCGCGCAGGCCCGAGCGTGCCTTCAGCGCGCATACGATGCCGCCCACGGCATACAGCGCGGTGATCGCCGCGAGCGACTGCCAGCGATAGGTATCCCAGAACGCGATCGTGATGAGCACGGTCAGGCTGATGAGCGCCATCGTCGCGAGCATCATCGCGGCGAGCCCGAGGAACAGCACGCCCATCAGGCGCTCCTTCTCCTCGGCAAGCTCGATGCCCACCAGTTCGAGGCGCGTTTGCAGAAGTCCGATCGCGGAGCCGACGAGGCGGCGCAGCGGTCCTTGGCCGGACGGCTGCGAGGTGGTGTCTGTCGTCATGAATGAGGTGCTTGCGCGTGCAATGAGCAGCTAGGGCAAAGCTGGCCGGTGGCAACCGCCGGCAGGCTTCGACGCCCGCGGGCCGCGCGACGCGGCCCGCGGGACGAAACGGCGCAGAGCGCGTTACTTGCGGTTGATCAGCAGGCCGACCAGCACGCCGATGCCGGCGGCGACGCCGATCGACGTCCACGGATGCTCGTGCACGTAATCGTCGGTCGCGCGCGCGGCCTTCTTGCCTTTCTCGACCACCACGACCTGGACGTCGGCTGCCTTTTCCTTGGCCTGCTTCAGGCGCGACATGGCCTTTTCACGGAGCTCGGCCGCACGGTCGCCCGTGCTGCTCGCGGCTTGCTTGAGCAGGTCTTCGGCGTCCGAGAGAACGGTTTTGATATCCGACATCAGTTTCTCCTTGTTGATTTCCGACATTGCAACTCCCTTCGTGCTGTCATGCTGCAGGTTCACATCGTAGCGAAACACCTGCCTGCTGGCGAGCCGGGAAGACACACGGCGACAGTGCAAGACCGCATGGTAAACGATCTGTAATCAATAACAGAGCGGCAAACGGGGTGAAAAGTTTCCATCGTGGCCGTCCGTCCGGCTCCGACACCAGGCAAAAATGACAAAAAAGTATGAATATCGAACGGAATAATCGTTCGCACGGCCCATGGCTTCCCGTAAGCTGACAGGCTGTCCCGCGCTATCCAGCGCGTGGGTTCAACCAGCATCGTTCGAGGAGGGAACATCATGAGTCTGCGTCTTGGCGACATCGCACCGGATTTCGAGCAGGAATCGAGCCTGGGCCCCATCAAGTTTCACGAGTGGCTCGGCGACGGCTGGGGTGTCCTGTTCTCCCACCCGGCCGACTACACGCCGGTGTGCACGACGGAGCTGGGGCTCACCTCGAAGCTGAAGGGCGAATTCGAGAAACGCAACGTGAAGGTGATCGCGCTGTCGGTCGACGGCGTCGAATCGCACAAGGGCTGGATCAACGACATCAACGAAACGCAGTCGACGATCGTCGGCTTCCCGATCATCGCCGACGCGGATCGCAAGGTTTCGCAGTTGTACGACATGATCCACCCGAACGCGAACGAAACGCTGACGGTGCGCTCGCTGTTCGTGATCGACCCGAACAAGAAGGTGCGGCTCACCATCACCTACCCGGCCAGCACGGGGCGCAACTTCGACGAAGTGCTGCGCGTGATCGACTCGCTGCAACTGACCGACAACTACAAGGTCGCGACGCCCGGCAACTGGAAGGACGGCGACGACGTCGTGATCGTGCCGTCGCTGCAGGATCCGGAAGAGCTGAAGAAGCGCTTCCCGAAGGGTTTCAACGCGGTGCGTCCGTATCTGCGCCTCACGCCGCAGCCGAACAAGTAAGCATCGGCTGCACGCGAACGCGGTACCGGGCCGGCGGCCCGGATCGCGGCTCCGACGAAAAACGGCCCGCCCGGCAGTGATGCCGGGCGGGCCGTATCTTTTCCGCGTGCGCGGCAGGGCTGCCGCGCATGCCGCATCCGAACGATCAGAAGAATGCCTGGATGCCCGTCTGTGCGCGGCCGAGGATCAGCGCGTGGATGTCGTGCGTGCCTTCGTACGTGTTGACCACTTCGAGGTTCACGAGGTGGCGCGCGACGCCGAATTCGTCGGAGATGCCGTTGCCGCCGAGCATGTCGCGCGCGAGCCGGGCGATGTCGAGCGCCTTGCCGCACGAATTGCGCTTCATGATCGACGTGATCTCGACGGCGGCCGTGCCTTCATCCTTCATCCGGCCAAGGCGCAGCACGCCTTGCAGGCCGAGCGTGATTTCGGTCTGCATGTCGGCGAGCTTCTTCTGGATCAGCTGGTTCGCGGCGAGCGGCCGGCCGAACTGCTGGCGGTCGAGCACGTACTGGCGCGCGGTGTGCCAGCAGGATTCGGCGGCGCCGAGCGCGCCCCACGCGATCCCGTAGCGTGCCGAGTTCAGGCACGTGAACGGGCCGCGCAGGCCGCTCACGTTCGGCATCAGGTTTTCTTCCGGCACGAACACCTCGTCGAGGACGATCTCGCCGGTGATCGATGCGCGCAGCCCGACCTTGCCGTGGATCACGGGCGCCGACAGGCCCTTCCAGCCCTTCTCGAGGATGAAGCCGCGAATCGCGTCCTTGCCGTTCTCTTCCAGCTTCGCCCACACGACGAACACGTCGGCGATCGGCGAGTTCGTGATCCACATCTTCGCGCCGGACAGCGAGTAGCCGCCGGGCACCTTCTTCGCGCGCGTGACCATGCTGCCCGGATCGGAGCCGTGGTTCGGCTCGGTCAGGCCGAAGCAGCCGATCCATTCGCCGGTCGCGAGCTTCGGCAGGTATTTCTGCTTCTGCGCGTCCGAGCCGAATTCGTAAATCGGCACCATCACGAGCGACGACTGCACGGACATCATCGACCGGTAGCCCGAATCGACGCGCTCGATTTCGCGCGCGATCAACCCGTAGCTCACGTAATTGAGGCCAGGGCCGCCATATTGCTCCGGAATCGTCGGGCCGAGCAGGCCGACTTCGCCCATCTCGCGGAAGAGGGCGGCGTCGGTGCGTTCGTGGCGGAACGCTTCGGTGACGCGCGGCGCGAGCTTGTCCTGCGCGTACGCCTGCGCGGCATCGCGCACCATCCGCTCTTCTTCGGTCAGTTGCTGGTCGAGCAGCAGCGGATCGTCCCAATGAAAAGTTGCAGCACTCATCATCTCATCTCCTGTCGGTCAGAGTTAGTGCTTCAGCGCTTACTCTGACCCCATGCTTCGCGGTCGGTCAGAGTTGGCGCTTCAGCGCTCACCCTGACCCCATGCTTCGCGGTCGGTCAGAGTTGGCGTTTCAGCACTCACCCTGATTCCATGCTTTGCAGTCGGCCAGAGTCAGCGCTTCAGCACTTACCTGATCCCATGCTTTGCGGTTCGCCCCGGTTTATCCGGGCCCATGCTAAGGTTCACTTGACTGAAGTTCCGCTGTGCGGAACAATGTTTTGCAAATCGAACCCAGTGTAGCACCAGATGACACTTTCAACCATTGACGAAACCACGATCGACGAACGCAAGTTCGTCGTCGCGCTTGCGCGCGGGCTCGACCTGCTGCGCGCATTCCGGCCCGGCGAGACGATGCTCGGCAACCGCGACTTCGCGGAGCGCACCGGGCTGCCGAAGGCGACGGTGAACCGGCTCGCCTATACGCTGACCGTACTCGGCTACCTGCGCTACGACGAGACGCTCGGAAAGTATGCACTCGACGCCGGCGTGCTGTCGCTCGGCTACGCGCTGCTGTCGGGTTCGGGAACCCTCGATCTCGCACGGCCGCATATGCAGGCGCTCGCGCGCGAGATCGGCGCGGCCGTGTCGCTCGGCTGCCGCGACGGGCTCGACATGATCTATCTGGAGACGATCCGCAGCGAGACCGCGCTGACGCTCGGGCTCGCACCCGGTTCGCGGCTGTCGATGCTGACCAGCTCGATGGGGCGCGCGTACCTGGCCGTGCAGCCGGAGGACGTGCGCCGCGCGCTCTATGCCGAATTGCACCGCTCGGCCGGCGGCGCGGGCGACGCCGATCAGCTCGTCGCCGCCGCGCAGCTCGCTGTGGCCGAGTTCTCGGCGGGTGGTTGCTGCTATTCGTTCCGCGCGTGGCATACGGATGTGAACGCAGCGGCCGTGCCGTTTCGCGAGCCTCGCGAGGGGCGCTGGCTGATCCTGAGCTGCAGCGGCCCCGCATCGTCGATGGACGAGGACGTGTTTCGCACGCAGGTCGGGCCGAAGCTGAAGGCGCTCGCGCAGCGGCTCGGGCAGACGGCCTGAGCACGGCGGCGCGCGGTCATTGCCCTCGCGTCGCAGCCGTTCCGTCTCCGGTATGGATGAGGGTGGGTGAGTGTGGATGAGGGCGCTGCCGCCATCTCTTGTGCTGCGATCGAACCGCGCTCATCATCGTTCGCCAGCTTCCCGACAACGAGGTTTGCGATGTCTCACCCGGAACCTATGGAAGGCGGATGCGCGTGCGGCGCGATCCGCTACCGTATCGCCCACGCTCCGAACGACGCCGGCTTCTGCCACTGCCGGCTCTGCCAGCGCACGACCGGCGCGGCCGTCGTCGCATCGGCATCGGTGCCGATCGACGCGTTCGAATACCTGCAGGGCGAGCCGACTGTCTATGCGTCGAGCGCATGGGGCGAGCGGCGCTTCTGCGGCCGCTGCGGCGCGCAGCTCGAATACCGGCTCGCCGATGCGCCGGAAACGGTCGAGATCAATTACGCGACACTCGATGAGCCGTCGCGGCTGCGCCCGGCGTGGCATGTCTGGTATGGCGATCGCTTCCCGGGCATCGAGATCGACGACGATCTGCCCAAGTACGACGATGGCGGACGAGCGTAAGCGGTAAGCGTCGGCGCCGACGGGCAGGCGCCGAGCAGCGGGTCACGCCAGGCGGCTCGATCCCCCCATCCCATCAGCAGCACACCACCTGTGTGCAGCCTCCGGCGCGCCGCTCCCCGCGGCGCGCCGGCCACGCCATCCGTTCAGGCCGTCGCGACCTTCGCAAACACGGGCCCCTGCATGAACCGCACGTCGTGCTGGCGCAGCAGTTCGCACTGCGTCTCGTCGGCGACGCCGTCGAAGATCAGCGGAATCCGCACGCGCTGCGCATACGCGACCAGCGCCTTGACCATCCCGTCGCGCAACGCGATGCCTGCATCCATCTTGATGTAGTCGGGGCGCGCCATCTCCGATTCGACCGCGAGGATGCGGCCCGGGTCGGGCAGCTTGTCCGCGACCCTGAAACCGTGATGCTGGTAGCTGCGCGTCAGGTAGCCGAGGAAGGTCTTGTGCGCGACCGCGACCGCCGGCAGTTCGATCACGATCCGCTCGGCCGGCAGCCCGAAGCGCTGCAGCACCGACGAGAAATGCTTGCCGTGGTCGTACTTCACGCTTTTGAGCAGCCGTTCGTGCACGCGCAGGAACAGCAGCCCATGGCGCTGCGCGCCGAAGAAGTTGATCGCGTGCAGCGCGCGCGACAGGCGATCGATCGCGACGAGCGTCTGGTCGTCGACAGCCGAGTCGACCGGGTCGTGCGGCGCTCCCGTGACGAGCGTGACGGCCTGGAAGCCGAGTTCGTCGCCGTAGCGCGCGATCGCATCGGCGAACGACGTCGATTGCGGCGCGCCGGGCATCGTCACGTCGTAGATCGGTTCGTAGGCGCTGGCGAGCGTGCGCTCGGGCAGATTCGCGCTCGCGGTGCCGCCGTCGGCCAGCGTGAGGTGATCCCGCAGATACGGCAGTTGCCCGGCACGGGTGACCAGCTCGGGAATGGTGGGCGGAATCATCGGCGTAAGAAGGAAAAACGGCGGCCGAACGGGCCGCCTCGTATCTCGATAGTAGCAGCGCGCGCCGCGCTCGGCTTGGCGTTTCGCTCATATGGTTATCCCGTCCCCGAGCCGGTGCTAAGGGTTTACGTTTATTTCACTATTCGTAATTGGTTTTACTATTCGTAAATCCAAGATTTGTCGCCGATCAAGAAACGCGGCGTTCGGGCGCCCCGCAGCGGCGTCGTCCCCGAATCAACAGGAAGCAAGGAGCGAGACGTGGCGGTTGACAGGACATGCGCGCGGGACGGCGGGCCGGAGCGCCGGCAGGCGACGGGCGGGACGACGGGTGCGCCGGCGCGCGCACGGCGGCGTTGAGGAGCGGATGGCGACCATGAGCATCGATTACCAGACGCTGAAGTTCGAATACCGCCCGCGCGCGGATGACGCGGCCGTTCACCCGGTGATCGTCGTCGGCGCGGGCCCGGTGGGCCTGTCGGCCGCGATCGACCTCGCGCAGCAGGGCGTGCCCGTCGTGCTGCTCGACGACGACGACACGCTGTCGACCGGCTCGCGCGCGATCTGCTTCGCGAAGCGCACGCTCGAGATCTTCGACCGGCTCGGCTGCGGCGAGCGCTTCGTCGACAAGGGGGTGAGCTGGCACGTCGGCAAGGTGTTCCTGCAGGACGAGCAGCTCTACGCATTCGACCTGCTGCCCGAGGAAGGGCATGCGCGCCCCGCGTTCATCAACCTGCAGCAGTACTACGTCGAAGGCTATCTGGCCGACCGGGCGTTCGAGCTGCCGAACATCGACATCCGCTGGAAGCACAAGGTGACGGGCATCGAGCAGTCGGCCGAACACGCGGTGCTGACGATCGAGACGCCGGAGGGCGTCGCGACGCTGCGCGCGCAGTACGTGATCGCGGCCGACGGCTCGCGCAGCCCGATGCGCACGATGATGGGCCTCGAAAGCCACGGCCGCACGTTCAAGGATCGCTTCCTGATCGCCGACGTGAAGATGAAGGCGGAGTTTCCGACCGAGCGCTGGTTCTGGTTCGATCCGCCGTTCCACCGCAACCAGTCGGTGCTGCTGCACCGCCAGCCGGACAATGTGTGGCGCATCGACTTCCAGCTCGGCTGGGACGCCGACCCCGCCGCCGAGAAGCAGCCGGAGCGCGTGATCCCGCGCGTGCGTGCGCTGCTCGGGCCGGACGTCGAGTTCGAGCTCGAATGGGTGAGCGTCTATACGTTCCGCTGCCAGCGGATGGGCACGTTCCGTCACGGCCGCGTGCTGTTCGCGGGCGATTCCGCACACGGCGTGTCGCCGTTCGGCGCGCGCGGCGCGAACAGCGGTGTGCAGGACGCGGACAACCTCGGCTGGAAGCTGAAGCTTGTGCTCGACGGCCGCTCCGCCGACAGCCTGCTCGATACGTACGCCAGCGAGCGCGAGTTCGCCGCCGACGAGAACATCCGCAACTCGACGCGCTCGACCGACTTCATCACGCCGAAGAGCCCGGTGTCGCGCGTGTTCCGCGACGCGACGCTGAAGCTTGCGCGCGACTGCGAGTTCGCGCGCAAGCTCGTGAACAGCGGCCGCCTGTCGGTGCCGGCCGTGCTCGCCGATTCGCCGCTGAATACGCCGGACCGCGGCGGTGACGCATTCGCGTGCGCGATGCGGCCGGGCGCGGCGGCGGCCGATGCGCCGGTGCGCGCGCAGGGTGCGTCGGGCTGGCTGCTGCAGCACCTGCGCGGCGGCTTCACCGGCGTGCTGTTCGGGTTGCCGGGCGACGCGGCCGCGCTCGCGCAGGCCGTCGACGGCCTCGCGCTGCCGGTGCGGCCCGTGCTCGTCGTGCCGGCCGGGCACGCGCAGCCGGTGGCCGGCGTCGACGTCGTGGAGGACGTCGACGGGTTCGCCGCGCAACGCTATGACGCGAAACCCGGCACGTTCTACCTGCTGCGTCCCGACCAGCACGTCTGCGCCCGGACGCGCACGCTCGACCGTCAGGCGATCGCCGACGCGCTGGCGCGCGCGACCTGCGCATGCTGAACACCGATTGAACACGATAACGATACGGAGACCCGTCATGCCCCCACTCGACACCCGCCCGCGCCTGGCCGATCCGGATGCGTTCTACGAAGCGCTGATCGACATGCATCGCGACCTGTCCGACGCCGACAGCCAGCTGGTCAACGCGAAGCTGATCCTGCTGCTTGCGAACCAGATCGGCGACGCCGACGTGCTGCACGAAGCGATGGCGCTCGCGCGGCAGGGCGTGACGCCGGCCGTGCATCCGGCCGCCGAGGTCGCGCAATGAGCGCGGCGCCGGCCGACGCACGCGTGCTCGAAGTCGAGCACGTGATCGACGAGACCCATAACCCGGGCTTCCACTGGATGCTGCTGGTGCTGTGCGGGCTGTGCCTCGTGATCGACGGCTTCGATGCGCAGGCGATGGGTTACGTCGCGCCGAGCGTGATCGCCGAATGGGGCGTGCCGAAGCAGGCGCTCGGCCCGGTGTTCAGCGCGAGCCTGTTCGGGATGCTGCTCGGCGCGCTCGGGCTGTCGGTGCTGGCCGACCGGATCGGGCGGCGCCCGGTGCTGATCGGCTCGACGCTGTTCTTCGCGGTGACGATGCTCGCGACGCCGTTCGCGGGTTCGATCCCGGTGCTGATGGCGCTGCGCTTCGTCACGGGCCTCGGCCTCGGCTGCATCATGCCGAATGCGATGGCGCTGGTCGGCGAGTTCAGCCCGGCCACGCATCGCGTGAAGCGGATGATGATCGTGTCGTGCGGCTTCACGCTCGGCGCCGCGATCGGCGGCTTCATCAGCGCCGCGCTGATTCCGGCGCTCGGCTGGCGTTCGGTGTTCTTCGTCGGCGGCGCGGTGCCGCTCGTGCTCACGATCGCGATGGTCGCGCGGCTGCCCGAATCGCTGCAGTTCCTGGTGCTGAAAGGGCGCGATACGCAGGCGCGCGACTGGCTCGCGCGCTTCGCGCCGCAGGCCGGCATCGATACGAACACGCGGCTCGTCGTGCGCGAGCGCGCCGCGACCGGTGCGCCGGTCGCCGAGCTGTTCAGCCACGGCCGCCTGCCGGTCACGCTGCTGCTGTGGGCGATCAGCTTCATGAACCTGATCGATCTGTACTTCCTGTCGAACTGGCTGCCGACCGTGATGCGCGAGGCGGGCTATTCGCAGGGCACCGCGGTGATCGTCGGCACGGTGCTGCAGACGGGCGGCGTGATCGGCACGCTGTCGCTCGGCTGGTTCATCGAACGCTACGGCTTCGTGCGCGTGCTGTTCGCGTGCTTCGCGTGCGCGGCCGTGTCGGTGGGCCTGATCGGCTCGGTCGCGCATGCGCTGCCGTGGCTGCTGGTCGTCGTGTTCGCGGGCGGGTTCTGCGTGGTCGGCGGGCAGCCGGCCGTGAACGCGCTCGCGGGCCAGTATTACCCGACGTCGGTGCGCTCGACGGGCATCGGCTGGAGCCTCGGCATCGGCCGGATCGGCTCGGTGCTCGGGCCGCTCGTCGGCGGGCAACTGATTGCGCTCAACTGGTCGAACGGCGCGCTGTTCCATGCGGCCGCGGTGCCCGTGCTGTGCTCGGCGCTGTTCGTCCTCGGCCTGGCGGGCGTGACGCGGCGCAATGGCGCGCAGGCGCCGAACGCCGCCCTGAATTGATGGAGAAAGGAAACGATGACGCTTGACCTGTCGAAACCGGCGGGAGCCGGCTACCTGAGCGGTTTCGCGAACGAATTCGCGACCGAGGCACTGCCCGGCGCGCTGCCGCACGGGCGCAACTCGCCGCAGCGCGCGCCGTACGGGCTGTATGCGGAGCAACTGTCGGGCACCGCGTTTACCGCGCCGCGCGGCCACAACCGCCGTTCGTGGCTGTACCGCATCCGCCCGGCGGCCGTGCACCGGCCGTTCGAGCCGTTCGCGGGCCCGCAGCGGCTCGTGTCGGAGTTCGGCGACTCGGCCGACGTGCCGCCGACGCCGCCGAACCAGCTGCGCTGGGATCCGCTGCCGATGCCGGCCGAGCCGACCGATTTCGTCGAGGGGCTGGTGACGATGGCCGGCAACGGCTCGGCCGCCGCGATGAACGGCTGCGCGATCCACCTGTACGCGGCGAACCGCTCGATGCAGGACCGCTTCTTCTACAGCGCCGACGGCGAGCTGCTGATCGTCCCGCAGCAGGGGCGCCTGTTCATCGCGACCGAATTCGGCCGGCTCGACGTCGAGCCGTTCGAGATCGCGGTGATCCCGCGCGGCGTGCGCTTTTGCGTCGTGCTGCCGGACGGCGACGCGCGCGGCTATATCTGCGAAAACTTCGGCGCGCAGTTGCGCCTGCCGGATCTCGGCCCGATCGGCTCGAACGGTCTCGCGAACCCGCGCGACTTCCTGACGCCGCAGGCCGCGTACGAGGATCGCGAAGGGGCGTTCGAGCTGATCGCGAAACTGAACGGCCGCCTGTGGCGCGCGGACATCGGCCATTCGCCGCTCGACGTCGTCGCGTGGCACGGCAACTACGCGCCGGTCAAATACGACCTGCGCCTGTTCAACACGATCGGCTCGATCAGCTTCGACCATCCCGATCCGTCGATCTTCCTCGTGCTGCAGTCGCAAAGCGATACGCCGGGCGTCGATACGATCGACTTCGTGATCTTCCCGCCGCGCTGGCTCGCGGCCGAGGATACGTTCCGCCCGCCCTGGTTCCACCGCAATGTCGCGAGCGAGTTCATGGGGCTCGTGCACGGCGCGTACGACGCGAAGGCCGAAGGCTTCGTGCCGGGCGGCGCGAGCCTGCACAACTGCATGTCGGGCCACGGGCCCGACGCGGACACGTTCGAGAAGGCGTCCGCGAGCGATACGAGCAAGCCGCACAAGGTCGACGCGACGATGGCGTTCATGTTCGAGACCCGCACGCTGATCCGGCCGACGCGCTACGCGCTCGACACCGCGCAGTTGCAGGCGGACTACTTCGAATGCTGGCAAGGCATCCAGAAACACTTCAATCCGGAGCAACGATGAGCGATATCCGAGACTGGCGCGCGACGCTCGACCCGGCCCGCAAGAGCTGGGTCGAGACGGCGAACGATCCCGCCTGCGATTTCCCGATCCAGAACCTGCCGTTCGGGATCTTCAGCGATGCGAAGCAGGCGGCACGCCGCGCGGGCGTCGCGCTCGGCGACCAGATCGTCGATCTCGCGGCGCTTGCGCGCGCGGGCCTCGTGACGCTGCCGGCCGGTGCCGATGCGTTCGCCGCGCCGACGCTCAACGCGTTCATCGCCCTTGGCCGCGACGCGTGGCGGAGCGTGCGCGTGCAGCTGTCCGACCTGTTCTCGCGCGACAACGCGCGGCTGCGCGACGATGCGGCGCTGCGCGCGCAAGTGCTCGTCGCGCAGCGCGACGCGACGCTGCATTTGCCGGTCGACATCCCCGGCTACACCGATTTCTATTCGTCGAAGGAGCACGCGACCAACGTCGGCTCGATGTTCCGCGATCCGAAGAATGCGCTGCTGCCGAACTGGTCGGAGATGCCGATCGGCTACAACGGCCGCGCGTCGTCGGTGGTCGTGAGCGGCACGCCGGTGCGGCGCCCGAACGGGCAACTGAAGCTGCCCGACCAGGAGCGCCCGGTGTTCGGCGCGTGCCGCAAGCTCGACATCGAACTGGAGACGGGCTTCATCGTCGGCCAGGGCAACGCGCTCGGCGAGCCGATCGCGTGCGAGGACGCGGAAGCGCATATCTTCGGGATGGTGCTGCTGAACGACTGGAGCGCGCGCGACATCCAGCAGTGGGAGTACGTGCCGCTCGGCCCGTTCAACGCGAAGACCTTCGCGACGACGATCTCGCCGTGGATCGTCACGCTCGACGCGCTCGACCCGTTCCGCACCGCGCAGCCCGAGCAGGCGCCGCAGCCGCTCGCGTATCTGCAGCACGCGGGCAAGCACGCGTTCGACATCGCGCTCGAAGTGACGCTGCGCGCCGAAGGTGCCGCGGAAGCGACGTCGATCTGCCGTACCAACTTCAGGCACATGTACTGGACGATGGCGCAGCAGCTCGCGCATCACACGGTCGCGGGCTGCAATACGCGGGTCGGCGACCTGATGGGCTCGGGCACGATCAGCGGGCCGACGAAGGATTCGTTCGGCAGCCTGCTCGAACTGACGTGGAACGGCAAGGAGCCGGTTGCGCTGAACGGCGGCGGCAGCCGCGCGTTCATCGAGGATGGCGACGAGCTCACGCTCGCCGGATGGTGCCAGGGCGACGGCTATCGCGTCGGCTTCGGCACGTGTGTCGGCAAGATCCTGCCGGCGGCGAAGGCGTAACACGCAACGTGGCGCGTCCATGAGCATGACGGCCCGCATTGCGCGGGCCGTCGTCGTTTATGCAGTGTGATCGGCGTATCCGCGGCCGGGCGGTGCGTGTTCGCGCCGTCGTCGTTTCGGCGGCGTGCTGCGGTGTGCTCGTGCGCCGGCGTCAGACCGCGCGTTGCAATGCGGCGCGGCGCTCCCACAGCGCGGCCGCGACGAACGCCGCGACGCAGACGACCAGCACGCCGACCAGCGCGTTGCTGCCGAGTTGCTCCATCAACGCGCCCGCGACCAGCGGGCCGCCGAAGCTTGCGGCGCTCCACGACGCCGACACGAGCGAGCTCGCGGTGACGAGCGCCGCACCGCGGAAGCGTTCGCCGCATGCGACGAGCGACAGCGTATAGATGCTGCCGGCCGCGGCGCCGAGCACGAACAGCAGCGGCCAGCACAGCCACGGGTTCGCGACGACGAGCGGCAGCAGCGGCAGGCCGGCCAGCACGATCCAGCCCGCGCCGAGGTGCACGCGTTCGCGGCCGAGCTTGTCCGCGAGCCAGCCGATCGGGAACTGCATCGCGGTATCGCCGAACAGCATGATCGACGCGAGCAGCACGGCGGTCGCGCTCGCGACGCCGTGATCCATCGCGTAAAGCGGCAGCAGCGACAGCGCGAGCGTGTCGAACAGCGCGAAGAACCCGGTGCCGATGATCAGCGCCGGCATGCGCGGCAACACGTCGAGCCAGCGGCCGTGTGCCGCGTGATGCGCATCGTCGCCGGCGAGCGGTGCGCGACGGATCGTCGCGAGCGTCGGCAGCGCGAGCAGGAACAGCGCGCCGCACAGCGCGAAGCGGATGCTCGTCGCGCCCGCGATCTGGCTCACGAGCACGGGGCCCGCCATCTGGAACAGCGTGAAATTGGTCGCGTAGATCGCGACGACGCGGCCGCGCGTCGAATCGTCGGCGAGCTGGTTGACCCACGCTTCGCCGATCGTGAACAGCAGCATCAGCGCGGCGCCGCACAGCACGCGCAGCACGCCCCACAGGATCAGGTTCGACGTGAACTGCATCAGCGCGGTGGCCGCCGCGAGCAGCACGACCGACACGACGATCGCGCGGCGCGAGCCGATGTGTCGCGCGAGCGCGGTGACGAACGGGACGATCGCGAGGCCGCCGAGGGCCTGCGCGGCCGTCAGCATGCCGACGACGTTGGTGCCGTGCCCGGCTTCGGTCAGCGCGAGCGCGGTGAGCGGCAGCGTGGCGCCGGTCCCGAGGCCGACGACCGCGACGCTCAGGATCAGTGCGAGGAAATCGCGATTGAGAATGGCTTTCATCGGCCGGGATGCTACACCGCGGACCTTGAAAGGTCCATGAAGGCCATCAGGTTCGAATGGCGTTGCGTGCGCAACGAATGAAGTGCCGTTGCGTTACACGTATTCGGTCGGCGCGGCCACTGGGCGGCGCTCGAGCGACGCCGACCACAGCGTGAGCGCCAGCGCCGCGACGGCCATCGCGACCCCGACCCACGGCAGGCTCACGAGCGATACGCCGGAGCCGATCGCCATCCCGCCGAGCCACGCGCCCGTTGCGTTGCCGAGGTTGAACGCGCCCTGGTTCAGCGTCGACGCGAGGTTCGGCGCGTCGCTTGCGCGATCGACGATCATGATCTGCAGCGGCGGCACGATCGCGAACGCGAGGATGCCCCACACGAAGATCGTCGCGAGCGCGGCGAACGGCAGATGCATCGTGCCCGCGAACAGCGCGAGGACGACGCCGATCAGCGCGAGCGTCGCGATCAGCGACGGCATCCGGCGCCAGTCGGCGAGCTTGCCGCCGAGCGTGCCGCCGACCGTCAGCCCGAGACCGAACAACAGCAGCACGTAGGTGACCTGGTGCGGCGAGAAGCCCGTCACGTCCTCGAGGATCGGCGTGATGTACGTGAACACGCTGAACAGGCTCGCGGACGCGAGCACGCTGATGCCGAGCACCATCAGCACCTGCGGATGCTTCAGCACGCTGAATTCGCGCGTGATGCTGGTGTCGGGCATCGCGAGGTGCTTCGGCAGGCACACGGCGAGCGCGGCGGCCGCGGCGATGCCGATGCCGGTGACGGCCCAGAACGTCGCGCGCCAGCCGAACGCCTGCCCGAGCGCGGTGCCGAGCGGCACGCCGAGCACATTCGCGAGCGTGAGGCCCGTGAACATCAGCGCGATTGCCTGCGCGCGGCGGTTCGGCGCGACGAGGTTGCTCGCGACCACCGAGTCGATCCCGAAGAACGCGCCGTGGCAGAACGCGGTGACGACGCGCGCGGCCATCAGCACCGCATAGCCGGGTGCGATCGCGCAGAACAGGTTGCCCGCAATGAACAGCCCGATCAGGCCCATCAGCGCGCGCTTGCGCGGCATCTTCGCGGTGACGATCGCGAGGATCGGCGCGCCGATCGTCACGCCGAGCGCGTAGCCCGACACGAGCATCCCGGCGGCCGGAATCGATACGCCGAGATCGCGCGCGACATTGGGCAGCAGCCCCATGATCACGAATTCGGTGGTACCGATTCCAAAGGCGGCGACGGCGAGGGCGAAAAGAGGTAAGGGCATCGCGGTAGGCTCGGGAAAAGCCGTCGCTCGGGCTGGCGCAGGAGGCGCGGGACGGGGCGGACGGTAAGGCGAACGACAGCCGCGATTCTACTTCAGTGAAAACCCCTATGCTCGGGGCCAAAACGGTTGTTGCCGGCGTGCGACGGGGCAGCCCGCGTGATGCTCACAGTGTGGGATTCGATGGCGCTGCGGCAGTGAATTTGCCGGGGTCGGAACGATAGCGGCGGGGGCGCCGCTCGTCAGGCGACTCGTTCGGGCGACCCGTCGGCGATGGCGTTCGACGGGCTTGCCGCGTCGGCGTCCGGTGCCGCGTCCGCGTCCACGGGCGACGAAGTCGAACCGGCGCCGTCGATCTCGGCCGGATCGTCCCAGCCGTTCTCGAACAGGCACGCTTCGATCGGCATCCGCGCGGCCCAGCGCTCCTGTTCGAGCATCGGTTTCGCATAGAACGCATCGACGTGCCCGACGCACAGCACGGCAATCGGCTTCGCGCCGTCTGGCATCCGGAGCAGCGTGCGCAGCGCATCGACGTCGAACAGCGACACCCAGCCCATCCCGAGCCCTTCCGCGCGGGCCGCGAGCCACATGTTCTGGATCGCACACGCAGTGGACGCGAGATCCATCTCCGGCAGCGTGCGGCGGCCGAACACGTGGCGCTCGCGGCCGTCGGCGAGCGCGACGACCAGCAGCTCGCCGCATTCGCGCACACCTTCGACCTTCAGCCGCATGAATTCGTCCTGGCGTTCGCCGAGCGCGTCGGCGGTCGCGCGGCGCTCGGCCTCGACCAGCGCGTGGATCGCGGTGCGCAGCGCGGGATCGGTGATGCGGATGAAGCGCCACGGCTGCATGAAGCCGACGCTCGGCGCGTGGTGCGCCGCGCGCAGCAACCGCGCGAGCATGGCCGGATCGACGGGCGCCGGCGTGAAGTGGCGCATGTCGCGCCGTTCGAAAATGGCGCGGTAGACCGCGGCGATGTCGGAGTCGTCGAAACGCATGAGCGGCAAAAGCAGGGGAGGACGTCGGCGCAACGATAGCAGACGGCGGGGCGGGAATCGTTACTTCAATCGAAACAAAGTGCGGAATTGTTGATGCAAAAGAGCGGGAATGCAGCAGCGATCAAAAGCAAACGATTGCGAAGCGCCGGCAGCCCCCAAACATGCCGATTTTCAGCGGTTCGCCGTCACGACGTTCGCGGGCGCCCCCGCATGCCACGCCTCGATGTTCAGCAGCGTCGTGTGCGCGATCTCGGCCAGCGCCTCGCGCGTGAAGAACGCCTGGTGCGACGTGACGATCACGTTCGGGAACGTCAGCAGGCGCGCGAGCACGTCGTCCTGCAGCGGCAGATCGGAGTGATCCTCGAAGAAGAGCCCGCTTTCCTCCTCGTACACGTCGAGCCCGAGATGGCCGAGCTGGCCGCTCTTGAGTGCGTCGACCAGCGCCTGCGCATCGACGAGGCCGCCGCGCCCCGTGTTGATCAGCATCGCGCCGTGCTTCATCCGTGCGAGCGTCCGTTCGTTGATCAGATGGTGCGTCGACGGCAGCAGCGGGCAGTGCAGACTGACGATATCGGCGTGGTGCAACAGCTCGTCGAGCTCGACATAGCGCGCGCCGAACGCGATCAGCTCGTCGTTGTACGGCGGCACCGAGTGCGTGAGCACATGCATCCCGAAGCCCATCATGATCTTCGCGAACACGCTGCCGATGATGCCGGTGCCGATCACGCCGACGGTCTTGCCGTGCAGGTCGAAGCCGAGCAGCCCGTTCAGCGAGAAGTCGCCTTCGCGGGTGCGCGCGACGGCGCGCGGCAGGCGGCGGTTGAGCGCGAGGATCAGCGCGACCGCGTGCTCGGCGACCGCATGCGGCGAATAGGCGGGCACGCGCACGACCGTGATGCCGAGCCGCTCGGCGGCCGCCAGGTCGACATGGTTGAAGCCCGCCGAGCGCAGCGCGATCAGGCGCGTGCCGCCGTCCGCCAGCCGTTCGAGCACGGCCGCGTCGACGGTGTCGTTGACGAACGGGCAGACGACGTCATAGCCGTGCGCGAGGATCGCGGTCTCCGCGTCGAGGTGCGACGGCTGGAAGTGCAGCCGATAGCCGAACCGCCGGTTGGCGGCGTTAAACGAATCGTCGTCGTACTGCCGGCTGCTGAACAGGATCACGCGCACGCTGCACCTCCAATGGCTGACGCGCGCAGTTTACTGCAGGCCCGTGATGATGTCGGAGCGCTCGGGCCCGCGCGCCGGCCGCAGGAAGCCGTAGTCCGTCCGTTCGCGGGCCGTCTGCGCGCTGAAGTGGTCGAGCGCGTGCTCGACGAAGCTGCGCGTGCGGGCCGGCACGTACTGGCGGTTCGGGTAGACGAGCGACAGCTGCGTGTCGGGATCGTCGATCCGGTAGCCGGCCAGCAGCCGCACGAGCGTGCCGCTGGCGAGCGCGTCGGCGACGCACGGCTCGGGCAGCACCGCGATGCCGGCGCCGGCCACGACGGCCGCGTGGACGAGCGCGAGCTGGTTGACCGTGCAGGCCGGGCGCACCGTGACGGCATGCGCGACGCCGTCGTGGCCGACCAGTTGCCACGCGGGCGCGTGCTGGTGCGGCGCGAGCGTGACCCAGTCGTGGCCCGGCAGATCGTCGGGCGCGCGCGGCTCGCCGCGCCGGTCGAGATAGGCCGGCGCCGCGCACGCGACGAACGGGTTCGGCGCGAGTGCATGGCCGATCAGCGTCGGGTTGCCGTCGAGCCGGTTGCCCGTGACGATGCCGACGTCGTAGCCCGAATCGAGCACGTCGAGCGGCCCCTCGGCGACGGTCAGCTGCACGCGCAGCTCGGGGTAGCGGTGCCGGAAGCTGCTGACGAGCGGCGTCAGCGCCAGCGGCGACAGCAGGCCCGACGCGACGACGCGCAGCGTGCCGGCCGGTTCGCGCACGGCATGCGCGACGGACGATTCGAGGTGGTCGAATTCCTCGAGCAGCGCGCGGCAACCGTCGAGGTAGCGCACGCCGGCCTCGGTGAGCGACAGGTTGCGCGTGGTGCGGTGGATCAGCCGTGTGTTCAGGTGGCCCTCGAGCATCGCGATCGAACGCGTGACGAGCGCATTGGACACGCCGAGATGGTGCGCCGCGCGCCGGAAGCTCTGCTGCTCGGCGACGCAGACGAATACACGCATGGTCTGAATCTGGTTCATGGCTTGCGTATTTCTGGCCCGGTTGATTGATTATGGTTGTGATTTTGCGCCGCGCAGCGTCGAAAGCGCATCGCGCGGCCCCTGGTTTTTCCCTCGGATCGAAAAATCGGTTTTCGATTCTGCAGACGATTGTTAAATACAGAACCGATATCCGTCAACCTGAGAAAAGGGGCGGGTTGCGGAAAATCGAAATCGGAGGTACCGCGTTAAACGCGGCGATGCTGAGCGCGCCTGCCGGGCAAAACCGGTGCGGTATTGGAATATGCGTCGCGGCGGTGAATATTGTTTATGTTAATCAATAGGTTGCGCGTATTTTGAGCACGTTCGATCGGTTAATCCAAGGAGTCGTTCCCCAATATATGCTGCAATAGTGAATGTTTTTTTCGTGATTGGATTCTGCGTATTGCATTCCGTGCGGAGATTTTTATCGGGCATCCGGTGTGTTTAGATCGATGCGCAAGTCGTGCTGAACCGCCGGTTTCGACGAATCGATGGCGATATTGGCGGAGAAAATCGCACGCCTGGAACCGTTTCACACCCGGCCGGCAATCCCTTTTCAATCCGGAAAGACCGGCAAGCGACGCCCGCGCGGCCGGGTGGCCCGGTGCGGCGACCGGGCCACCATCGCGCTGTCCGGCCGCGCGTGCCTCTTGCGCGAGGCTGCGGAACGCGGAATGATCGATCAGTTCGCCATGCCGCGCGGCGAGCGTCCGTGCACTTCCTTTCCTCGACCTTTACCTGCCATGTCCATCGATTATTCGCCGATCCCCTGTCCCGTCGTCGTGCCGCTCGACGCGATCCTGCCCGAAGAACCGCTGCTGATGATGGGGGCCGGCCCGGTCCCGATCCCGGCCGCCGTCGCGAAGGCGAACACGATCGTGATCAACCACCTCGGCGCGACGATGGCGAAGATCATCGAGCAGGTGAAGGAGATGGCGCGCTACGTGTTCCAGACCCGCACGAAATGGGTGCTCGGCGTCGCGGGCCCCGGCTCGGCCGCGATGGAAATGGCGATCTCGAACCTCGCATGGCGCGGCACGCGCGTGCTGTCGATCCGCAACGGCTTCTTCAGCGCGCGGATGGCCGAGATGGCCACCCGCGTCGGCGCCGACGTCGCGACGCTCGAAGTGGCCGATCGCGCGGTCGCGAGCCTCGACGAGATCGCGGACGCGATCGCGCGCGAGCGGCCCGAGATCGTCACGATCGTGCAGGGCGAGACGTCGAACACCGTGTGGAACCGCGACCTGCGCGACATCGCGGCGCTCGCGAAGGCGGCCGGCGCGCTGGTTGTCGTCGATGCGGTGTGCACGCTGTCGACGATGCCGCTCGAGATGGACGCGTGGGGTATCGACGCGGTGATCACCGGCGGCCAGAAGGGGCTGTCGTCGATCCCGGGCGTGTCGCTGATCGCGTTCTCCGACGCCGCGTGGTCGCGCATGAAGCATCGCCCCGAACCGAACGCGCACTGGTGCCTCGACATGGCGCTCGCCGAGAACTTCTGGCACAACGCGGGCTATCACTACACGGCACCCGTGTCCGGCGTGCTCGCGCTGCACGAGGCGCTGCGGCTCGTCTGCGCGGAGACGCTCGAAAGCCGTTTCGCGCGCCATCTGCGTTGCTCGCTCGCGCTGCAGGCGGGCGTCGAGTCGATGGGGCTCAAGCTCTATGCGCCGAAGGACTGCCGGCTCAATTCGGTGGTCGGGATCGAGACGCCGGAAGGGCTCACGCCCGGGATGATCTGCGGCCATATCTCGAAGCAGCACCAGGTCGAGATCTCGGGCTCGTTCGGGTTGCCGATCGTGCGGATCGGGCAGATGGGCGAGCAGTGCCGCGAACACAACCTGTTCCGCACGCTGCATGCGTTCGGCCGCACGATGGTCGACCTGAAGGTGCCGGTCGACCTGCCGGCCGGTGTCGCGGCGCTCGAACAGGAACTGTCGCGGCGCGGCGCGTAAGCCGGAAGGGGGCCGCGCTCAGCGGCCCTGCATCGCGCGCCGGTACGTGTTCGGCGTCGTGCCGTGCGCGTCGCGAAAGCGATGGCTGAAGTGGCCGGCGTTCGCGTAGCCGCAGTCGGCCGCGATCTGCGCGAGCGGCAGCGGCGTCGTGCGCAGCAGCTCGCGCGCCCGCGCGAGCCGCTGCTCGGCCACCCACGCGTGCGGCGCACGGCCGAACGACAGCCGGAACATCCGCGAGAAGTGGTATTCGGACAGCGATGCGACGTCGGCGAGTTCGCCGAGCGTCAGCGGCTGCGTCAGGTACGTATCGATATAGTCGCGCACGCGGCGTCGCACGGCCGGCGCGAGCCCGCCACGGAACGACGTGTCGGTGCGCGTTGTGCTCTGCCCGCGCAGCAGCAGGCTCAGCACCTCGTGCGCGGTCTCGTTCACGCGCAGCCGCTCGTCGGCATCGTCCCAGCCGTCCAGCGCGAGCGAGCGGAGCAGCGCGGCGACGCGCGCATCCTCGAAATAGGTCCGGTCGGCGAGCTTCAGCTCGCGCGGCTCGCGGTCGAGTTCGCGGATCGCGCGCTGCGTGAAGTGCTCGGGCAGGAAATACAGGTGGATGAAGTGCATCTCGCCGCGCACCCACCAGCGCGATTCATGGTCGCCCGGCAGCGCGCACAGCAGGCTCGGCGCGCCGTAGCGCGGCACGCGCTGGCGCTCGGTCCGGTAGCCGCCGTCGAGGTAGCACGACAGCGTGTGGTGGCCGGGCTGCTCGTAGACCGTCTCGCTTTCGTCGGTGATCCGCGTCCATTCTGCGATCGCGAGATGGTCGCCGAGCCACGCGAAGCGCTCGAGCGTCGCGTTCGCGTCGGCGAGCGTGCGGCAGACCGACTGCAGGCCGAACGGCAGATCGCCGCCGGCCAGGGCGGCGGCATGGTCGACGGGCGGGGCGGAGAGGGAGAGACTCATGGTGCGCCGAGTATAAGCGGGCGCGCGGCACCGCGTGCGGCGTCCCGAAAAAGACCGCAATTCCGGACAATCGGCGCGCGCCGGGCGGCGGCATAGTCGGGATCCCGTGTCACCCGATTTTCCGGATCATTGCCGCCATGAACCTGTCGCTCTATTTCGTCACCGTGCTGATCTGGGGGACCACCTGGATCGCGATCAAATGGCAACTCGGCGCCGTGCCGCCGCCCGTGTCGATCGCGTGGCGCTTCTGGCTCGCGGCCGCCGTGCTGTTCGCGCTGCTGCGCGTGATGCGCCGGTCGATCCGTCCGCCGCGCGAAGCATGGCGCTTTCTCGTCGCGCAGGGTTTCGCGCTGTTCTGCCTGAACTTCCTGTGCTTTTACTACGCGGAGCAGGTCGTGCCGAGCGGCCTCGTCGCGGTGATCTTCTCGACCGCGCCGCTGTTGAACTCGATCAACGGCCGGCTGTTCATGGGCCGCCCGCTGCGGCCGTCGGCGATCGCCGGCGCGTTGCTCGGCCTGGCCGGCATCGCGTGCCTGTTCTGGCAGCAGATGGCCGGCCATCTCGACGACCACGCGACCTGGATGGGGCTCGCGATCGCGTTCGCGGGCACGATGTGCTTCTCGGCCGGCAACCTGCTGTCGAGCCGGATGCAGTCGATGGGGCTGCACCCGCTCGCGACCAACGGCTGGGCGATGCTGATCGGTGCGGCGATCCTGACCGTCGGCAGCGCGGTGGCCGGGATGCCGTTCACGCTGGACATGAGCCCGCGCTATCTCGGCGCGCTCGTCTACCTGGCCGTGCCGGGCTCGGTGATCGGCTTTACCGCATACCTGACGCTCGTCGGCCGGATCGGGCCGGAGCGCGCCGCGTACTGCACGGTGCTGTTCCCGATCGTCGCGCTGGCCGTGTCGACGGTGTTCGAGGGCTACCGGTGGTCGCCGCTCGCGGTGATCGGGCTGCTGCTCGTGGTGGCCGGCAATCTCGTCGCGTTCGACCTGACGCGCCGGCTGTTTCTCCGGACCGCCTGACCGGCGCGGCCGCCGCGCCGGCCGCCGGACAACAAAAAACGCCCGCGCGATGCGGGCGTTTTCTTTTGAGGGCGCCGGCGCCGCGAATCGGCGACCGGTTTGCGCGACGTTTCGTCAAGCCGCCGCGCCACTCCCCGCGACACGCGCCTGCCGCTGGTACAGCACCATCGACAGCGCGACGCCCGCGGCGGCGGCGGCGGCCGCGAACAGGAACACCTGCGGATAGCCGAACGCGCCGGCGACAAAACCGGCGAGCGGGCCCGTGATGCCGAGCGACAGGTCGAGGAACACCGAGTATGCGGACAGCGCCGCGCCGCGGCTCGCGGGCGGCACGAGCGCGACGGCCTCGACGCCGAGCGCCGGGAAGATCAGCGCGAAGCCGAAGCCCGTCAGCGCGGCGCCGACGAGCGCGACATGCGGCACGGGCGCGAGCCACAGCAGCACGAGGCCCGCGCATTCGAACGCGAACGACACGATCGCGACACGGAAGCCGCCGTGGGTCTTGATCGTGTTCGCGAACAGCAGGCGCGCGCCGATGAACAGCGTCCCGAATACGGTCAGCGACAGCGCGGCGTTCGGCCAGTGGCGCGCCGCGTAGTACAGCGTGACGAAGGTCGCGATCGAGCCGAAGCCGGCCGAGCCGAGCGCGAGGCCGAGGCCGTGCGGCAGCACGCGCGTGAACACGCTCGCATACGACATCCGCTCGCCGTGCACGAGCGGCACGGAAGCGATCGGGCGCGCGAGGTAGAAGCCGAGCGCGGCGAGCGCGATCACGATCACGCCGATCAGCGCCGGATTCAGCGTATGCGCGATCGCGACGCCGACCGGCGCGCCGAGCGCGAGCGCGCCGTAGGTCGCGATGCCGTTCCACGAGATCACCTTCGCGTTGTGCGCGACGCCGACCCGGCCGATGCCCCACAGGATCGCGCCGGTGCCGCACAGGCTCTCGCCGACGCCGAGCACGAGCCGGCTCGCGACCAGCAGCACGAGGCTCGCGACCGGCCAGTGCGCGAGCAGCAGCGCGACGAGCAGCAGCACGCCCGACACGCCGCAGCCGACCAGCCCGCGCAGCACCGTCTGCTTCGGGCCGAGCGTATCGGCGAGGCGCCCGGCGAGCGGCCGCGACGCGAGCGTCGCGAAATACTGGACGCTGATCGCGCCGCCCGCGACGATCGCGGAAAAGCCGAGGTCGTCGTGGACGAAGCCCGGCAGCACCGCGAGCGGCAGGCCGATGGTCAGGTAGCAGATGAACGTGAAGCAGACGACGGACACGATTTGCAGCGTGACCGCGAACCCGCTGCGCGGCGGTATGGCGGAATCGGTGGACATGGGGTCGGAACGAATGAGCGGAGCGAACGGAAAGCGGCGAAAAAGGGAATCGGGATTTTCCCATGGAACCGGTTTTAACGCAGGTGCCACGCGGCTACTATTGAGTTAGTCGCGGCCCGATTTCATCGATTGCGGATCGGCGAGGGCGGCGCGGGAAGGCACGCGGCGCACCGTCCGGCAAGGGCGCCGGGCAGCTCCGGCGTTGTCCCGGTGCTCATATCGCGGCAGTTATATGGGCCCCATGCGGGTTGGGCTATGGGTTGCGGAATTTGACGGTGATAGCGTGCAAACTGTCAGAAAAACATCGGTCGAGCGCTCCGCGCAGGCTGCCTTGCCCCATTTTGAAGAACCATCGAGACATGAGTGAGCCGATCCGCTTCTACCATCGTCACGCGATTCGCGAAGTCAGCGGCGCGGACGTCACCCGCACCGTGCTGCAGTACCTGCGCGAGGACGCGCATTGCACCGGCACGAAGGAAGGCTGCGCGGAAGGCGACTGCGGCGCGTGTACGGTTGTCGTCGGCGAGCTGACCGACGCCGGCGCGGTCGAGTTCAAGGCCGTCAACGCATGCATCCAGTTCCTGCCGACGCTCGACGGCCGTGCGCTGCTGACGGTCGAGGACCTGCGCCAGCCGGACGGCGCGCTGCACCCGGTGCAGCAGGCGATGGTCGACTGCCATGGTTCGCAATGCGGGTTCTGCACGCCCGGCTTCGTGATGTCGATGTGGGCGCTGTACGAGAAGCACGGCCACGAAGGCTGCGGCAGCGCGTGCGCGAAGGCGAAGGACGTGCCGACGCGCACCGAGATCGCCGATGCGCTGACGGGCAATCTGTGCCGCTGCACCGGCTATCGCCCGATCGTCGATGCGGCCGTGCAGATGTTTGATGCGACCGGCGAAGGCGCACCCGCGCCGTCGGCGCCGGTCGACACGGCCGCGCTGGCCCGCACGCTTGCGTCGCTCAAGCGCGACGACACGTTCGATTACACGGCGACCAGCGGCGCGCGCTTCGCGGCGCCGCGCACGCTCGACGCGCTGGCCGCGCTGAAGGCCGAGCGTCCCGACGCGCGGATCCTCGCGGGCAGCACCGATATCGGCCTGTGGGTCACCAAGCAGATGCGCCGGCTCGACGACCTGATCTACGTCGGCCAGATCGCCGAACTGCAGCGCCTCGTGGAACGCGGCGACTGGATCGAGATCGGCGCGGGCGTGACGGTCGAGAAAGCGTATGCGGCGCTGGCCGGCACGTATCCGGAACTGACCGAGATGTGGAAGCGCTTTGCGTCGCTGCCGATCCGCAACGCGGGCACGATCGGCGGCAACGTCGCGAACGGCTCGCCGATCGGCGACACGATGCCGGGCCTGATCGCGCTCGGTGCGCGGGTCGTGCTGCGCGGCGGCGACACGGTGCGCGAGCTGCCGCTCGAGGCGCTCTATACGGGCTACCAGCAGAAGGACATGGCGCCGCACGAGTTCGTCGTCGGCCTGAAGGTGCCGACCCGCACCGGCGCGCGCGAGAAGCTGCAGTTCCGCACCTACAAGCTGTCGAAGCGGTTCGACTCCGACATCTCGGCCGTCTGCGCGGCGTTCGCGTTCATCGCGGACGGCGACACGATCCGCGAGCCGCGCATCGCGTTCGGCGGGATGGCCGCGACGCCGAAGCGCGCGCCGCACACGGAAGCCGTGCTCGACGGCGCGCTGTGGCACGAAGCCACCGCGCAGGCCGCGATGCAGGCGCTCGAGCGCGACTACCAGCCGCTGTCCGACATGCGCGCGACGAGCACGTATCGCCTCGATACCGCGAAGAATGTGATGTACCGATTCTGGCTGGAGACGCGCCCGCATGACCCGCTGCCGCCGCAAGCCCTGAATGTGCGTGAAGTGGCCGCCGAAGCCGGCGCCGACGCGGCGCGCGTCTGAAGACGGAGAACAACGAACATGAACCAGCAAGCAGAACCGTTCCTGAGTACCCTCGACCCGCAAGCCGACGCCGCGCAGGTGCACGTGTCGCGCGCGCACGAATCCGCGCACCTGCACGTGAGCGGGCGTGCCACCTACACCGACGACATCCCGATCGTCGCGGGCACGCTGCACGCGGCGCTCGGGTTGTCGGCGAAGCCGCACGCGAAGATCCTGTCGATGAACTTCGACGCGGTGCGCGCGACGCCGGGCGTGGTCGCCGTGTTCACGGCCGACGACATCCCGGGCGTCAACGATTGCGGCCCGATCATCCACGACGATCCGGTGCTCGCCAAAGGCATCGTGCAGTTCGTCGGCCAGCCGATGTTTATCGTCGTCGCAACGTCGCATGAAACCGCGCGGCTCGCCGCGCGCCGCGCGCAGGTCGACTACGAGGAGCTGCCCGCGATCCTGACCGCGCAGGAAGCGCGCGCGGCCGAAACCTACGTGATCCCGCCGCTGAAGCTTGCGCGCGGCGACGCGGCCGCGCGGCTCGCCGCCGCGCCGCACCGCGAGTCGGGCGAAATGCTGCTCGGCGGCCAGGAGCAGTTCTACCTGGAAGGGCAGATCGCCTACGCGGTGCCGAAGGACGACGACGGGATGCACGTGTACTGCTCGACGCAGCACCCGAGCGAGATGCAGCACCTCGTCGCGCACGTGCTCGGCGTCGCGTCGCACAACGTGCTCGTCGAATGCCGCCGGATGGGCGGCGGGTTCGGCGGCAAGGAATCGCAGTCGGGCCTGTTCGCGTGCTGCGCGGCGCTCGCCGCGTGGAAGCTGCTGTGCCCGGTGAAGCTGCGTCCGGATCGCGACGACGACATGATGATCACCGGCAAGCGGCACGACTTCCATTACCGCTTCGACGTCGGCTACGACGACGACGGCCGCCTCGACGGCGTGGCGCTCGACATGACGTCGCGCTGCGGCTTCTCGGCCGACCTGTCGGGCCCGGTGATGACGCGCGCGGTGTGCCACTTCGACAACGCGTACTGGCTGGGCGACGTCGCCATCGCCGGCTACTGCGGCAAGACCAACACGCAGTCGAACACCGCGTTCCGCGGCTTCGGCGGCCCGCAGGGTGCGTTCGCGATCGAGTACATCCTCGACGACATCGCGCGCTCGCTCGACCGCGATCCGCTCGACGTCCGCTATGCGAACCTGTACGGCAAGACCGAACGCAACGTGACGCCGTACGGGCAGACGGTCGAGGACAACGTGCTGCAGGAGCTGCTCGGCGAACTCGAGACGACGAGCGACTACCGCGCGCGGCGCGCGGGCGTGCGCGAATTCAACGCGCGCAACACGGTGCTGAAGAAGGGCATCGCGCTCACGCCGGTGAAATTCGGGATCGCGTTCAACGTCACGCACTTCAACCAGGCCGGCGCGCTGGTGCACATCTATACCGACGGCTCGGTGCTCGTGAACCACGGCGGCACGGAGATGGGGCAGGGGCTCAACACGAAGGTCGCGCAGGTCGTCGCGCACGAGCTCGGCATCCGCTTCGGCCGGATCCGCGTGACGGCGACCGACACGAGCAAGGTCGCGAACACGTCCGCGACGGCTGCGTCGACGGGCTCGGACCTGAACGGCAAGGCCGCACAGGATGCGGCGCGCCAGTTGCGCGAGCGGCTCGCGGCGTTCGCGGCGAAGCAGTTCGGCGACGGCAAGGTCGATGCGGCCGACGTGAAGTTCGGCAACGACTTCGTGTGGGTCGGCGGCAACGGCGTGCCGTTCGGCGAAGTGATCGCGAAGGCGTACCTCGCGCGCGTGCAGTTGTGGTCCGACGGTTTCTACGCGACGCCGAAGCTGTACTGGGACCAGTCGAAGCTGCAGGGCCGGCCGTTCTACTACTACTCGTACGGCGCGGCCGTGTCGGAAGTCGTGATCGACACGCTGACGGGCGAGATGCGCACGTTGCGCGTCGATGCGCTGCACGACGTGGGCGCGTCGCTGAACCCGGCGATCGACATCGGCCAGGTCGAAGGTGCGTTCATCCAGGGGATGGGCTGGTTGACGACCGAGGAGCTGTGGTGGAACAAGGGCGGCAAGCTGATGACGCATGCGCCGTCCACGTACAAGATCCCGACCGTGAACGACACGCCGCCCGAATTCAACGTGCGGCTGTTCCAGAACCGCAACGTCGAGGACAGCATCCACCGGTCGAAGGCCGTCGGCGAACCGCCGCTGCTGCTGCCGTTCTCGGTGTTCTTCGCGGTGCGCGATGCGGTCGCGGCGGTCGGCGATTACCAGGTGAACCCGCCGCTCGACGCGCCGGCCACCGGCGAGTCGATCCTGCGCGCGGTGAATGCGGTGCGCGCGGCGCGCGCAGTGAAGGCAGGCTGACATGAAACGACCCCCACG
Organism: Burkholderia catarinensis; assembly: GCF_001883705.2. GTDB lineage: Bacteria > Pseudomonadota > Gammaproteobacteria > Burkholderiales > Burkholderiaceae > Burkholderia > Burkholderia catarinensis. Next base: position 101,856 of record NZ_MDEQ02000018.1, on the reverse strand, counting down.
CTCACGTCGTTCGCTGTCGACCGGAGTTGGCGCTTCAGCGCTTACTCCGGTCCCATGCACGGCTCCCCCCGCGGGGGCGGTCAGCCTCTTTGGGGCGGCCCGGCGGAGGCTGATATGAACGAGCCCCCACGCTCGCATCGCGTCGCGCCGAACCCGGCATTCGCGCAGGGCACCGGCCAGCGCAACCGCGCGAGCGGCGCGCCGGCGCCGATGCACATCGTGCTGTTCGGCGCCGGGCATGTCGGTCACGCGCTCGTCACGCTGCTCGGCGCGCTGCCGTGCGTCGTGCAGTGGGTCGACACGCGCGACGAGCTGTTCCCGGACGAATGCCCGCCGAACGTGCAGCCGGAGCCGACCGACACGCCGGAGGCCGTCGTCGATGCCGCGCCGCCCGGCGCGTACTTCCTCGTGATGACGCACAACCATGCGCTCGACTTCTCGCTCGCCGAGCAGATCATGCGGCGGCGCGACTACGCGTACTTCGGGATGATCGGCTCGCGCACCAAGCGCGTGAAGTTCGAGCGCCGGCTCGCCGCGCGCGGCGTCGATCCGGCCCGGCTCGTGGAGATGGTGTGCCCGATCGGCGTCGCGGGCATCGTCGACAAGGCGCCGGGCGCGATCGCGGTGGCCGTGTGCGCGGAGCTGCTGCAGGCGCGCTCGGGCATGCCGGTGGCCGACGCGAAGGCCGCCGCGTCGGGGCGTGCGCGCGACGACGTGTCCTGCGCGCGGTAACGCGGCGCGGCCGGCGCACGACCGCGCGTTTTTGCATACACTGCACGGCGACGCGCGGCATCGGGCCGCGCCTTACCGCGCACGTACCATGTCCGATCACCCGATCTATCTCGACACGCTCGATGCGAGCCTCGTCGCCATCGAGCGCTGGCTGTCCGGCGTCGATACCGCGCCCGCGGCGCTCGATGCGCTGCTCGCGCCGTTCTCCGCCGATTTCACGATGATCCTGACCGATGGCCGCGTGGTCGACCATGACGGCACGCGCGCGCTGTTCGCGAAGCTCGCCGGCGCGAAGCCGGGGCTGCGCATCACGCTGTCGGAAATCCGCGTGCTCGCGGCCGACGCATCGCATGCGGTGATCACCTATTTGGAAGCGCAGCATGCGGCCTCGGGCGAGCTGCCCGCGCGTCGCGCGACCGCCGTGTTCGCACGCGACGCGGCGGGCGTCGTGCGCTGGACCCATCTGCAGGAAACGTTCTGCACGGCCTGAGCGGCCGCGCCGCATTTCAGCGCTTGCGGCCGCGGGTGACCGTCAGCTCGTCGGACACGCTCTGCATCAGCGCGCACAGCCACGCGATGTCGGTCGGGCGGTCGGGCTGCGGATGCGTGAGCAGGTAGCTCTTGATGCGCGGGAACGGCACGGGTGGCGTGACGACGACGAGCGGCAGCAACTGCGCATAGTGCGTCGCGAAGCGGCGCGTCGTCGTGAAGATCAGGTCCGACTGCAGCAGCACTTGCGGCACGATTCCGAAGTACGGCAGCGTCGTCACGATGCGCCGCGTGAGGCGCGCACGCGCGAGGCCGATCTCGATCGCGTTGCGCTTGTCGCCGGTGTACGGCGTCGGCGCGACGTGCGCGGCCGCCGCATACGCTTCACGCGTGAGCGGCACGCGCGCGAGCGGGTGCGCATCGCGCATCAGGCACACGATCGTGTCGGAGAACAGGTCCTGGCGCGCGAACTGCGGGTCGGGCTTCGGCCAGTTGCCGATCACGAGATCGAGCGCGCCCGATTCGAGCGCGCCCGCGTGGTCGAGCGCGGGATTCAGCGAGTCGATTTCCAGGTGCGCATGCGGCGCCGCGTCGCGAAAGCGCTCGATCAGCGTCGGCATGAAGAAATCGTTCAGGTAGTCGGGTGCGGCGACGCGGAACGTGCGCCGCGCGGACGACGGATCGAAGTCGCCGTGCGGCGTCGCGATGAAGTCGACCTCGCGCAGCGCGCGCGCCGCGGCTTCGAGCAGCGACGCGCCGTATTCGGTCGGCACCATCCCGGATTTGCCGCGCACGAGAATCGGGTCGTTCAGCGTCTCGCGCAGCTTGCGCAGCGCGGTGCTGATCGCGGGCTGGGTCTGGTTCAGCCGCAGCGCGGCCTGCGTGACGCTGCGCTCGAGCAGCAGCGTGCGCAATACGCGCACGAGCCAGATGTCGAGCGAGGCGGTACGGTCGTCGTCTTCCATCGGTGCGGGTGATTCGGGGGAAGCGTAACCTTACCGCAGCCGCGTGTTGCCGTGCGTGATACCGGCCATCACGCACGGCCCTTCGGCAGCGTGCTGATCCGCTTGACCTCGCGCGATTCGAGCCAGTTCGGCGTGCGCGCGCAGTACAGCACCATCGGCAGCGCGTCCTCGCCCCAGAAAAGCTGCTGGTTCATCCAGAACGTCGGCACGCCGAACACGCCGAGCGCGATCGCGTCGGCGTTGTTGCGGGCCAGTTGAGCGGTGGTCTCCTCGAATTCGATCAGCGCGTCGCCGTGGCCGACGCCGACGTGCTCGCACAGCGCGGCGAAACCTTCCGGCGTCGACGGATCGTTGCCGTCGCGCCAGATGAAGCGGAATATTTCCAGCACCGTCGCGATATCGGCGCGCAGCGCGATCGCGAGGCGCAGCACCTTGTCGGAATCGAACGGGTGCGCGGGCGGCATCTTGAAGCGGATGCCGAGCTGTTCCGCGCGAAACAGCGCGTGACGGTACGTGAACACGCGCTTGGCCGGCACGTCGGCGCTCGGGCGTTGACCCCAGTGGCGCTGCAGGTCGATGAGCGACACGGCGACGGGTTCGAACGGCACGTTCGGCCATTTGTCATGCTGTTCGAGCAGCAGATAGGAGAACGGCGACACGAAGTCGAAGAACCAGGCGGGCTGGGCGGTATCGAGGCCGGTTGTCATGGCGATCTCCAGAGGGTGGGGCGTGCGGCGCCTCGCGGCGGCCTCCATGTTACGCGGCGGCGCGCGCGTGCAGCAATGATCGCGGATCGTCCGCTCACGCGGAACCGGGAGTCGCCCGGGGGGGATCGCCGGCCGGCGGCGATGCCGAGCCGGCGCGCGCCTGCGGCGGGCCGCCGGCGCCTGGCGTGACCGCCGGCGTGCCCTGGTCGTGCGCGGTGAGCCGTTCGCGCACGAAGCCGATGTGCTCGCGCAGCACGTAGAACTGCCCGGCGTAGGCCAGCGGCATCTTCATCCGGTTCACGGCTTCCTCGATGTCGTCGAGCTCGTCGAGCAACTGGACGCGCTCCTCGGCCGTGTGCTCGCCGAGCGCGCGGCGCTCGAGCGCGATCAGCGCGCCATACCAGCGGTAGATGCGCGAGCGCACGCGCCAGCCATACAGCGACGGCACGAGCCGCAGCCCGGGGATCAGCACGACGATCAGCGGCACGACCACGACGAGCAGCCGGTCGACGAGGCTTGCGACCCAGAACGGCAGCCGCCGGTACAGGAAGGTCTTGCCCGACTTGTAGTAGCGCGCGGCGTCGTCGGACAACTGGAAACCGCGCGTGACGGGCGACGGGAATTCGCCCGCGTGCTGCAGGATCGTCGCATGGCCGTGCACCTCGCGCGCGGCCTCGATCAGCAGGTCGGACAGCGCCGGATGCAGCGAGTCGCGCGCGACCAGCTCGATCGTCGGCGCGACCGTGTGGATGTCGGCGGGCGGCAGGTTGTGGCCGAGATCGTAGACGCCCATCGGCAGCGTGATCGCGGTCAGGTACGGAAAGCGCCGCGCGTACGCTTCGGCCTGCGTGAACGAATACACGTGCACGCCCGGCGCGCGGAACAGTTTCGCCATCACCGGGATCTGCGTCGAGTCGCCGGACAGGAACGCCGCGTCGATCTTGCCATCGAGCAGCGCGGTCGCCGCGTCCTCGCCGGCGGTCGGCAGCAGCTCGGTCGAGCCGCCCGGCACGATGCCGTTCATCTTCAGCAGCGCGAGGCTCAGTTCGCGCGCGCCGCTGCCTTCCGCGCCGAGCGCGAGCCGCTTGCCCTTGAAGTCGGACAGGCGCGCGACGACCGGGCCGCGGTACATGATCGCGAGCGGCACGTAGCCGATGCTGCCGAGCGACACGAGGTGTTCGTCGCGCTCCTTCGGGCCGATGCCGCTCTGCACGAAGCCGACGTCGACCGGCGCGTCCGGGTTCGACAGCCGCGCGAGGTTCTGGGCGGACCCTTCTGACGATTGGACGTCGAGCGTGACGCCGTTCTTCGCGAGGATCGTCTTGTATTTCTGCGCGGCGTTCCAGTACGTGCTGCCGGGCGGCCCGGACGAGATCACGAGCGTGGACGGCGGCGCCGGCTGGATCAGCCTGACCGCGAGCCAGACGGCCGCGGCGGCGAGCAGCACGGTGGGGCCGATCGACAGCGCGAGGTCGCGCCACGACACCGCGACGAAGCGGGCGAGGATGCGGCGAGGCGGGCGAGGGCGGGCAGGCTTCATGGGGTCGGCGGATGACGCTGGCGTGACGTATCGATGACGGTCGTCGCGGACGATGCGGATTCTCGCGGCGATGGTACCCGGTTTCGCCGCGCATGCGCGAGTCGGGCAGCCGCGGCGCGGCTGCGCGGCGACAGCGGCGGGCGGTGGCGCGTCAAAAGCTTTGCGATTCCGCGGGCGCTGGATTACATTGTGCGACGCAGCCGCGCCCGATTCGCGCGCGACCCGGCACGTAATGAGACCGGGCGCGTCCGGCCGGCGGCTGTCCGGCCCGGCCGGCCCGCTATCGCGCGCGCCGGCTGCCGGCCCGTCTCGCCTCTCTTGCATCGCCGTGGAAAACACCGGCTGTCCCGCCCGTTCGCGCGCGGGCCGGCTGTTTTTGGGGGTATTCGGCCGTACTGTGCACGGCCGTTCCGGAGTGACAAGGAGATAGCATGAAGTCGATCGTGTTGAGAGCGTTGGGCGTCGCCGCAGTGGCGGCCTGTCTGTCGGGCAGCGTGTATGCGCAGTCGAGCGATACGGCGGCAATGGAAGCGCCGGCGGCCGCGACGAGCGCGCCGAAGGCCGCCGCGAAAACCGCGAAGAAGGCGAACCGCAAGCTGGGCTACGCGGTGCGCAAGGCGATTTCGAAGGAAAGCGGTGTGAACGTGTCGAACCTCGTCGTGCGCTCGAAGGGCGGCGCGATCACGCTGGAAGGCACGATGCCGGACCAGGACCAGATCGACAAGGCCGAAGCCGCGGCCAAGGACGTGAAGGGCGTGACGTCGGTCATGAACAAGCTGACGGTTCAGCAGCAGTGATGCCGGGCGGCGGCGCGTAAGCGCCGCGAGCGCCCGTTTTCAGACGGGCCCCGGCATGCCGGGGCCCGTTTGCGCTTCAGGGGCTGCAAGCCGCGCGCGACGCGGCGGCGGACCGATAACGATATCGAGAGGGCGGCGATGGCGAGGCTCGGGTGGGGCAGGCGGATGGTTTTCGGCGCGGCGCTGGCCGCGGTCGCGACGCTCGGCGCCTGCAACGGCGACGATTCGGGCGAGCGGAACCGGTTGCCCGGTTTCGTCTCCGGCAGCGTGCGCACGACGGCCTACGACGGCGCGAGCGACGATCTGCTGACGGCCGGCCTCGGCAAGACGGGGCTTGCGGCGGCGACCGCCCCCGCCTTCGCGAATTCCGCGCGGCCGACGAGCGCCGAGCTGCGCCGCCTCGCGATCTGGTCGAACTACCGCGCGATCGTCGACATGAGCACGAACGGCGGCTACGGCCGCTTCTGGGGGCCGAACGTCGACCTCGACGGCAACGACACGCTCGGCGAAGGCAAGATCCCCGGCACCGAATATCTCGCGTACTCCGACGACGGCAGCGGCAGCAAGAACGTGACGCTGCTCGTGCAGGTGCCTGCCCGCTTCGATCCCGCGCAGCCGTGCATCGTCACCGCGACGTCGTCGGGCTCGCGCGGCGTGTACGGCGCGATCTCCGCGGCCGGCGAGTGGGCGCTCAAGCGCGGCTGCGCGGTCGCCTACAACGACAAGGGCGGCGGCAACGGCGCGCACGAGCTCGGTTCCGATACCGTCACGCTGATCGACGGCACGCTCGCCAACGCGGTGCTGGCCGGCACCGCGAGCCTGTTCACCGCGAACGTGACGAGCGGCGACCTCGCCGCGTTCAACAACCGCTTCCCGAACCGCTATGCGTTCAAGCACGCGCATTCGCAGCAGAATCCCGAGCAGGACTGGGGGCGCGTGACGCTGCAGGCGGTCGAGTTCGCGTACTGGGCGCTCAACGAGCAGTTCGGACCGCTGATCGACGGCTCGCATCACGGCGTGCGCTATCGCGCGGGCGACATCACGACGATCGCCGCGTCCGTCAGCAACGGCGGCGGCGCGTCGCTCGCGGCCGCCGAGCAGGACAGCCGCGGCTGGATCACCGCGGTCGTGGTCGGCGAACCGCAGATCAACGTGCGGATGGCGCCGACCGCGGTCGTGCGCTCGGGCGGCCAGCCCGTGCCGTCGTTCGGCCGGCCGCTGGCCGACTACGCGACGCTCGCGAACCTGTTGCAGCCGTGCGCGGCCGCGTCGGCGTCGCTCGCCGGTGCGCCGTACCTGAGCGCGCTACCGGCCGCGACCACGCAATCGATCCGCACGCAGCGCTGCGCGACGCTCGCCGCGGCCGGGCTCGTGTCGGGCGCCGACACGCAGAGCCAGGCCGCCGACGCGCTCGCGCAGCTCCATGCGGCCGGCTACCTCGCCGATTCCGACCTGCTGCAGGCGCCGATGTGGGATTCGCAGGCGATTCCGGCGATCGCGGTCACCTATGCGAACGCGTACACGCGCTCACGCGTCACCGACAACCTGTGCAATTTCAGCTTCGCGACGACGAACCCGGCGACGGGCGCGGTCGCGTCGCCCGCCACGTCGCCGATGCCGGCCGTGTTCGGCATCGGCAACGGCGTGCCGCCGACGGCCGGCATCAACCTCGTGTTCAACACGGGTGGGGGCGTCGACCACCGGCTCGCGACGCCCGATGCGAGCTTCGCGGGCGCGCTGTGCCTGCGCCAGCTGTGGACCAACGGGATGCTCGGGATGCCCGCGAACGTCGACGCGGTGCGCGTGAACGCGAACCTGCAAGGCAAGCCGGCGATCATCGTGCAGGGCCGCAGCGACGCGCTCGTGCCGGTGAACCACGCGTCGCGCGCGTACGTCGCGCAGAACGGCATCAGCGAAGGCGGGCGCAGCCGGCTCGTGTTCTACGAGGTGACGAACGGCCAGCACTTCGACGCGTTCCTGCCGGTCCCGGGCTTCGACACGCGTTTCGTGCCGGTCCACTACTACAACCTGCAGGCGCTGAACCTGATGTGGCAGCACCTGAAGAACGGCGCGCCGCTGCCGCCGTCGCAGGTGATCCGCACGGTGCCGCGCGGCGGCTCGCCGGGCGCCGCGCCTGCGCTGACGAGCGCGAACCTGCCGCCGATCTCGGCCGCGCCGGGTGCGAATGCGATCACGGCCGGCGCCGGCGCGATCGACGTGCCGCTCTGACGGCGCCAGCCGCGCCGCCCCGATGAAGCCGGACAGCCGTCCGGCTTTTTTCTTTTTGTCGCATGGAATCGGTCCCGTGCCGCCTTTTATCCGAATGGCGAGCGCCGTAACAAATTATTACTTTACGGCGGTAAATCTGGAACCTAATATGCGCCGGTATTTTCACTTAATTTAATAAATTCCAGATACGAGAATATTCCTTTCCTTTTAGTTAATCGATCCTTTCGATTTTATTAAATCGGCTCGAGCTGCGATTGGTCGCCGTTTCGCGATTAATCGGCATCTCGCCGGCAGGGATTGTTCGTCTGTTCGAAGCGAGGGCGCCTTGTCGGGCGGCCTTTGCGGGGCATGCTTTTGCCGTCGATTTTGTGCGTGTGCAAATTCGCGGAATGAATTGGTATTGCTGCGGATTATGGAATTGTCGTTTGCAATGGAATTGATTCCATTGTGCAGTCGCAATAAATTACGGGTGGGGTAAATCATGCCGGTCGGTATTCGCCGATCCGGTAAAAAACTCGGAGTGCGTCGCATAACGAATGCATTCCCGGTGCGGAGCGCCGGCGCAAATGATCCTTTGCGGCCGGCGGTATTTATCGTTCTGTTCGAGAGGCAATAATGACGACACGGAAGTCCTTGAAAGACGGTTTCGCGCTATTCGGAACGACACTGAGCGTGCCGCTCGCCGCAGCAGCGGCCGCGGCGCTGCTCGTCACGGGGTGCGGCGGCGACGACGGGCCGAGCCCGTCCGCTTCGGCCGCCGCCGCGGCCGCGACGACGGCCGGCGGCAGCACGTCGGCCAGCACCAGTGCAACGGCCGCCGAGGCCGACCAGCCGTACGTCGACACCGACGTGTACGGCACCGGGCCGAACGACGCGGTCACGGATTCGACGGAAGGCGCCGCGGTCGTGCACCGCCAGGTCACGATCGGCGGCAAGACGATCAAGTACACGGCCACCACCGGCCACCTGACGACGATCGATCCGGTCACGTCGGCACCGAACGCGAAGATGTTCTATGTCGCGTACACGCAGGACAATCCCGATCCGTCGAAGCCGCGCCCGGTCACGTTCTTCTACAACGGCGGCCCCGGTTCGTCGTCGGTCTACCTGCTGCTCGGCTCGTACGGGCCGAAGCGGCTGCAGTCGTCGTTCCCGAACTTCACGCCGCCCGCGCCGTACAAGCTGCTCGACAACCCGGACAGCCTGCTCGACCGCACCGACGTCGTGTTCATCAACCCGGTCGGCACCGGTTATTCGGCGGCGATCGCCCCGGCGAAGAACAAGGATTTCTGGGGCACCGACCAGGACGCGCGCTCGATCGACCGCTTCATCCAGCGCTACCTCACCAAGTACTCGCGCTGGAATTCGCCGAAGTTCCTGTACGGCGAGTCGTACGGCACCGCCCGCAGCGCGGTCGTGTCGTGGGTGCTGCATGAGGACGGCATCGACCTGAACGGGATCACGCTGCAGTCGTCGATCCTCGACTACGCGAACGCGCTGTCCGCGCCGGGCACGTTCCCGACGCTCGCGGCCGATGCGTTCTACTGGAAGAAGACGACGCTCAACCCGACGCCGACCGATCTCGACGCGTATATGGTCCAGGCCCGCAACTACGCGGACAACACGCTCGCGCCGCTCGCGCAGAAGCCGAACCCGCAGGACGGCGGCTTCGTGAACGTGCGGCTGAACCTGAACCTGCAGACCGCGCAGCAGATGGGTTCGTACATCGGCACGGACCCGACGTCACTGATCCAGACCTTCGGCAACCCGGCCGCGCTCGGCAACGTGCCGTCGTCGAACGACAACCCGCCGTACACGTTCTTCCTGACGCTCGTGCCGGGCACGCAGATCGGCCAGTACGACGGTCGCGCGAACTTCACGGGCAAGGGCATCGCGCCGTACATCCTGCCGAACTCGGGCAGCAACGATCCGTCGATCACGAACGTCGGCGGCGCGTACACGGTGCTGTGGAACAGCTACATCAACACCGACCTCAAGTACACGTCGACGTCGTCGTTCGTGGACCTGAACGACCAGGTCTTCAACAACTGGGACTTCAGCCACACGGATCCGACCGGCGCGAACAAGGGCGGCGGCAATACGCTGTACACGGCCGGCGACCTGGCGTCGACGATGAGCGTGAACCCGGACCTGAAGGTGCTGTCGGCGAACGGCTATTTCGACGCCGTCACGCCGTTCCACCAGACGGAGCTGACGCTCGCGCAGATGCCACTCGACCCGACGCTCAAGGCGCAGAACCTGACGATCAAGAACTACCCGTCGGGCCACATGATCTACCTGAACGACGCGTCGCGGACCGCGCTGAAGGGCGATCTCGCCAACTTCTACGACGGCATCCTCGCGAACCGTACCGCGCTGCAGCGCGTGCTGAAGATGCAGGCGCGCACGCAGCAGCTCAAGCAGCAGAAACTGCAGCAGCAGGGGCAGTAAAGCGTCGCGGGCGGCTTGCGCCGCCCCGGATGGACGACAGCCCGATCGGCGCAGGCCGGTCGGGCTGTTTTTCTTGGGCAGCGGGCGATGGCGGGGCGCGTCATGCGCCGGCCGGGAAAGTGCGTAGCCGCGGAAAAAAGGGCGGGGCCGGGCCTGCTTACGCGAGCACGAGCCGCACGCCGACCGCGACGAGCGTCGCGGCGAGCAGGTTGCGCAGCAGCCGCTCGGGCGCGCGCGCCGACAGCAGGCTGCCGAGCACGATGCCGGGCAGCGAGCCGATCAGCAGCGACAGCAGCATCGACCAGTCGACCGAGCCGAGCAGCCAGTGACCCATGCCCGCGACGAGCGTGAGCGGCACCGCGTGCGCGATGTCGGAACCGACGATGCGGGTCGTCGCGAGCGCCGGGTACAGCAGCAGGAGCACGGTCACGCCGATCGCGCCGGCGCCGACCGACGTCATCGACACGAGCACACCGAGCACGGCGCCCGTCAGAACGGTCGACCACAGCGTGCGCGCGGGGCTCGGCACGAGCGGGTTGCGCGCGGCGAACGCGGTGAGCTGCGGCCGGAAGATCAGCGCGAGCGACGTGAGCAGCAGCGCGACGCCGAGCACGAGCTGGATCATCCGCGCGGTGCCCGGCGCGTTCATCCCGTGCGTGTGCAGCCACCACAGCGTGAGCGCCGCGGCCGGGACGCTGCCTGCCGCGAGCCGGCCCGTGATGCGCCAGTCGATCGAACCCTTCAGCCCGTGGACGAAGGTGCCGGTGGCCTTGGTCGCGGCCGCGTACAGCAGGTCGGTGCCGACCGCCGTCGCGGGGTGGACGCCGAACAGCAGCACGAGGATCGGCGTCATCAACGAACCGCCGCCGACACCCGTCAGGCCGACGAGGATGCCGACGAACAGGCCGGACAAGGAGTACAGCAGATCGATATGGGGAAGCGACATCGGAAGCAGGCGGTTATGCGGCGTTCGGCGGCGGCGCGTGGGTCAAAGTCCGCCATTGTCGCAAAACTGGCGGGTCGATGTACGACTGCGTTAAAAATCGACCGGGAAGGCGCGCGCGGCGGGCGGCCGGACAGGGGCGAAACAGGCGTTTGAGCAGGGGCGGGGCGCGGTGGCGGGGCCGATCACGGTTATCGGCCTGACAGGCACGGCGAAGCGGGAACGCACGCCGTGTCCGGCACGCAAAAAAAAGGGCGCGATGTGCGCGCCCTGGTTCGATGCCGGTTGCCGGCTCCGCTTGTCGACGGTCAGTGCATCGCGGGGCCGACACCTTCGGCGGCGGCCTGCCGCCGGATGCGCAGCGCGAGGCCGATCAGCGCGGCCGCGGCCGCGAATGCCGCGCCGGATGCGAACGCCGCGTGGTAGCCGCCGTTCAGTGCGTCGAGCGGTGCGGCCTGCGCGGCCGCGAGCGCGTCGGTGCGGGCGGCCGCGAGGCTTGCGAGCACGGCGAGGCCGAGCGCGCCGCCCATCATGAACGCGGTGTTGACGATCCCCGACGCGAGCCCGGAATCGGCCGGGTCGACGTCGCTCATCGCGGCGAGCAGCACCGGGTTGAACGCGACGCCCGCGCCGATGCCGAGCAGCGTCATGCCGGGCAGCACGTGCCACACGAAGCCGCCGTCGACCGGCGCGCGCGAGAACAGCGCGAGGCCGCAGGCCGCGATCAGCAGGCCGGCCGCGATCGGGCCGCGGATCCCGAAGCGCATCACGATGCGCGCCGACAGCCCGAGCGAGAACGCGGCCATGATCAGGTTCGCCGGCAGGAACGCGAGGCCGACCTGCAGCGGTGCGTAGCCGAGCACGCGCTGCATGTACAGCGCGGACAGGAAGAACCACGCGAACATCGCGGCCGCCCACAGCACGGCGATCACGTTCGCGAGCGCGACGTTGCGTGCGGCGAACAGCGTGAGCGGCATCAGCGGATGCGCGGCGCGCGACTCGATCGCGATGAACAGCGCGAGCAGCACGACGGCGGCGCCGATCAGCGCGACGGTTTGCGTCGACAGCCAGCCGGCTTCGTTGCCGCCGACGATCCCGTAGACGGCCAGCATCAGCGACGCGGTCACGGTGATCGCGCCCGCGACGTCGAGCCGCGCGGCGCCGGCCGGCGCGCGCATGCGCGGCAGCAGCGCGACGCACATCGCATAGACCGCGATGCCGATCGGCAGGTTGACGAGGAAGATCCAGTGCCACGACAGCGAACTCGTCAGCAGCCCGCCGAGCAGCACGCCGATGCTGCCGCCGCCCGCGCAGACGAAACCGTAGACGCCCATCGCGCGTGCACGTTCGCCGGGCTCGGTGAAGAGATTCATGATCAGCGACAGCGCGACGGCCGACACGACCGCGCCGCCGAGCCCCTGAACCGCGCGCGCGGCGATCAGCATCGCCTGCGATTGCGCGAGGCCGCACGCGAGCGACGCGAGCGTGAACACGACGAGGCCGGCGAGGAACATGCGCCGCTGGCCGTACAGGTCGCCCAGCCGGCCGCCGAGCAGCAGGCAGCCGCCGAACGTCAGCAGGTACGCGTTGACGACCCACACGAGGGCCGTTTCGGTGAAATGGAGGTCGGTGCTGATCGACGGCAGCGCCACGTTCACGATCGTGCTGTCGAGCACGATCATCAGCACGCCGAGACAGAGAACGATCAGCGCGTACCAGCGCTTCTCGCCGTGGATCCCGTGAGTCATTGGGCGGCAGCCTTCCGATCGTTATTTGAAAGGATGCATTGTAGGCGTCATCGGCGCGGGCTTCCTGCCGGTTTGTGGCAGGAGCGATGCGTAGCGGCGCGTCCGGATCGGACGCGCGTGATGGGTGCAGCGGGTGCGACGGGCGTTACGCGCGCGCCGGCAGTTCGCAGCCGTCGGGGCCGCATGCGGCCGCGTCGTCGCCGTCGAGTTCGACGATGCCGTCGCGCCACGCCTGGTCGAGCGCCTGCGCGAATGCGTCGGCCGGCTGCGCGCCCGACACCGCGTAGCGGCCGCCGAACACGAACAGCGGCACGCCGCGCCCGCCGATCTGCGCGGCGCGCGCGATGTCGGCTTCGACTTCGTCGCGGTACGCGTCGCTGCGCAGCACGGCTTCGACGGCCGAGCGTTCAAGCCCGGCTTCGACCGCGAATTCGGTCAGCTCCGCATGATCGAACAGCGAGCCGTGCTCGCAGAAATACGCGCGGTACAGCCGCTCGGTCAGCGCGTGCGCGCGGCCCGTCGTCTCCGCGAGCTTGACGAGCCGGTGGCCGTCGAGCGTGTCGCCGACGAGCGTGCCGGGCAGGTCGTAGCGCAGCCCGACGCTCGCGGCCGCATCGGTCACCTGGCGCAGCATCTGGTCGACCTGCGCGGGCGGCATCCGGTACTTGCCGGCGAGCATCGCCTCGACCGGTTCGACGGGCTGGCCGGGCATCAGCCGGTACGCGCGCAGCGCGACGTCGACGCGGTCGGCGTGCGCGAACGCGGCGAGCGCCTCGTCGAAGCGGCGCTTGCCGATCCAGCACCACGGGCAGATCAGGTCGGACCAGATTTCGACGGTCAGGGCCGGGCGGGCAGTCGGGGCGGGAGCGGTCGTCATGGGCAGATCGGGGCGGAAAAAATGTAACCGAGACTATATCACTTTATGTTTCGACGCTTTGGCGTGGCCGGGGCCCTTTTGGAACGGGCCCGGGCGCGGCGCATCACGAAGCATAGACACGGAAGCGGCGTCCCGATAGCGATTGCCGGTGCCGGCCGGCGTCGCGCGCCCCGGCGAACCGGCCGATGGGGCGGTTCGCTTTACGCGTCGCCCTGCGTTTCCTTCAGGTGCTTGAGGTGCTTGTAGACCGTCGCGCGGCCCATCCCGAGCACGTTCGCGACGTAGTTCGCCGCGCTCTTGCCGCGGAACGCGCCCTCCGCATGCAGCGCTTCGACGAGCTCGCGCCGGTGCTCGCGCGTGAGCCCGTTCAGCCCGACCTGCCGCTCGCGCAGCCAGCCGTGCAGGAACGTGTTGATGCGCTCCTGCCAGTCGTCGCGGAACAGCTCGTCGGGCTGCGCGACGACGCCCGCGCCCTTGATGAACAGGTCGAGCGTCGCGCGCACCTCGTCGAACACCGCGATGTTGAAGTTGATGCACATCATCCCGGCCGGACGGCCTTCGTCGTCGAACAGCACGTTGCTGACGCAGCGCATCCGCCGGCCGTCCCAGTTCAGCTTCTCGTACGGGCCGATCACGCGCTCGCGCGCGGAATGATCGATTTCCTCGAGCGCGGAATCGTCGCCGACCTCGCGCTTCGACAGGTTGTTCGCGAGATACAGCAGGGTCTGGTCGTGCAGGTCGTGGATCACGACTTCCGCGTACGGGAAGAACAGCGCGGCGATACCGTCGGCGATCGGCGCATAGCGGGTGAGCAGCAGGTCTTTGACGGGGGATTTCTTCTTGCGCATCGGTGTCGCCATCTCGGGTGGGCGGGGGCCGGGCGGCGCATCGGGCCGGCGTGCCGGCGCGCCGGTGGCCGGCATGCCCGTGCGCCCGCGCGCGGCCGCCGCGGCGGTTGCGCCATTGTATCGGCCCCGCGCTCGCGTGCTGCTCATGCGTGCGTCAGGTGCGTGTACAGCGCGTGCGCGATCGCGATGTCCTCGAGCCCGAGGCCGATCGAGCGGAAGAACGCGTGACGTGTGCGCGACGGCGCCGCGCAGGTGCCGGCGACGAGCGCGGGCAGGTCGCCGACGATCCGCCCGGCGTCCCAGCCGTGCTCTGCCGCCGCGATCTGCATCTCGCCGGCGCTCGCGGGCGTCGTGTGCCGGTAGTCGCAGTACGCGTCCATGTCGGGCAGCCACGCGGGCGGGATTTCATGCGCACGCGCGACGTTCGTGCTGATCGACGTGACGAGCGCGGGGCGCGTGAGCATCCCGTCGCCGAGCACGGGCGTGCCCGACGACGTGCACAGCATCACGACGTCCGCGTCGCGCACGCAGGCTTCGACGCTCTCGGCCGCGCGCGCACGCGGGTCGAGCCCGGCGAGCGTGGCCTGCAGCGTCGCGTCGCCGGCGAGCGCGGGCGAGTACATGCGGATCGTCTCCCAGTCGCGCAATGCCGTCGTGTGCCGCAGGTGCGCGCGGCCGGCCGCGCCCGCGCCGACGATCGCCAGGTGGCGCGCGTTGCGCGGCGCGAGGCAGTCGACCGCGAGCGCCGTTGTGCCGGCCGTGCGCTCGACGGTCAGCAGCCCCGCGTCGCACCACATCAGCGGCTGGCCGGTGCGCATCGACATCAGCGCGGTCCATGCGGTGACGATCGGTTTGCCACCGGGTTTGCCGCCCGTCACGAGGTACGGCGACAGCTTTGCGCCGAACACCTGCTCGTCGGCGAGCGCGCCGAGATACGTGATGAAGTCGCCGGCCTGGTCGGGAAACAGCGTGAGGGTCTGCGGCGGCTGCACCGCGCGTGCCGCGGCGAGCGACGCGAACATGCGGCGCAGCGTGCCCAGCACGTCGAGCGACGGCAGGGCCGCGCGCACCGCGGCTTCGTCGACGGTCAGCGGCAGGGTCGGGGCGGTTTGCGTCATGGGGACATCTCCGGTCGGGGCCGGACGGAAAAGTCTCGAAAGACGGTGTCCGGCGGTGTTCGTGATGGACAAAAAGTCTAATATAGAGAAGAAAAATCTGGATGATTTTTCTTTTCGAGACTTCTCGTTTTCATGGGTTTTAGAAAAAACACCATGAAATCAATGGTATTTCTGATGGTCGACGGAATTTCGACGTGGCGAATCAGGGCGCGATTCTCATATCTCCTATAGTCTATAGTAGACTTTAAGTCTATATTGCGCATGCAGGACACGACGCATCGCCATACGGCGGCCGCCTGCGTTGAATGCCGATCCGGCGCCCGGCCGAGGGCGTCGTGCGATCGATCTTCATCGCCTCAATCCAGCACGGAAGGACCGTCATGAACTGGAAGCTTTCCCTCTGCGCCGCTGCGGCGCTCGCGTGCGCGGCCGTCACGGCCCATGCGGAACAGGCCGCGTTGCGCTTCGGGATCGAAGCCGCCTATCCGCCGTTCGAGAGCAAGACGCCGGCCGGCCAGTTGCAGGGTTTCGACGTCGACATCGGCAACGCGGTGTGCGCGAAGCTGAACATGAAATGCGTGTGGGTCGAGAATTCGTTCGACGGACTGATTCCGGCGCTGCAGGCGCGCAAGTTCGACGCGATCAACTCGGCGATGAACATCACCGCGAAGCGCCGGCAGAGCATCGACTTCACGCCGGCGATCTACGTGGTGCCGATCGTGATGGTCGCCAAACGCGGCTCGCCGCTGCGGCCCGACGTCGCTAGCCTGCGCGGCAAGCACGTCGGCGTGCTGCAGGGTTCGTCGCAGAAGGATTTCCTGAAGGCGCACTGGACCGATGCGGGCGTGGCCGTCGTGTCGTATCAGGACCAGGACCAGATCTACGCCGATCTCGTCGCGGGGCGTCTCGATGCGGCCGTGCAGGAAGCGCAGACCGCGCAGGACGGTTTCCTCGACAAGCCGGCCGGCCGCGACTACCAGATCGTCGGCGAGCCGCTGAAGGATCCGGCGACGCTCGGCGAAGGCACGGGCTTCGGGATGCGCAAGAACGACAAGGCGCTGCAGGCGAAGATCGTCGGCGCGCTCGACGCGCTGAAGAAGGACGGCACGCTGGGTGCGCTGTCGCAGAAGTACTTCAAGCGCGACATCGTCGCGAAGTAAGCACGGCCGTGCGCCGGCCGCGGTGCCGGCGCGTGTCGCATCGAATCTCGACGCAGTACGGGGAATCATGGATTTCGACGTCATCGTTCTGGGGGCCGGCATCGTCGGCGTGTCGTCGGCGCTGCATTTGCAGGATCGCGGGCTGCGTGTCGCGCTCGTCGACCGGCGCGCGCCCGGCGAGGAAACGAGCCACGGCAATGCCGGGCTGATCGAGCGCTCGTCGGTCGTGCCGTATGCGTTTCCGCGCAGGCTCGGCACGCTGCTGCGCTATGCGCGCAACCGTTCGGTCGATCTCTACTGGGACTATCGCGCGCTGCCCGCGTATGCGGGCTGGCTCGCGCGTTTCTGGCGCGAATCGTCGCCGCAGCGGCTCGTGGCCGCCGCGCACGACCTGCTGCCGCTCGTCGCGGCTAGCGTCGTCGAGCACGACGCGCTGCTCGCGCGCACCGATGCGCAGCCGCTCGTACACGACGGCGGGTGGATCGAGGCATTCCGTTCGCCCGCGCTGTTCGATGCGCAAACGCGCGCGCAGCAGCGCGTGGCCGACGCGCACGGGCTGCGGATGACCGTGCTCGATGCGCATGCGCTGCGCTCGCGAGAGCCCGGCGTCGGCGACGCGTTCTGCGGCGCATTCCACTGGCGGGACCCGAAGACCGTGTCGAGCCCGGGCGGGCTGACGAAGTCGTATGCGCGGCTGTTCGAACGCGACGGCGGCACGTTCGCGCTCGGCGATGCGACGACGCTCGCGCAGGTGGATGACGGCTGGCGGGTCGGGTCCGAACACGGGCCGATTTCGGCACGCTCGGCCGTGGTCGCGCTCGGGCCGTGGTCCGATCACGTGTTCGGACCGCTCGGCTACCGGATTCCGCTGCGTGCGAAGCGCGGCTATCACATGCACTACCGGCCGACGCGCACGCCGCTGAACGTGCCCGTGTGCGATACCGAGGAAGGTTTCGTCGTCGCCCCGATGGAGGGCGGCCGCCTGCGGCTCACGACCGGCGTCGAGATCGCGCTGCGCGGCGCGCCGCCGACCGGCGTGCAGCTCGCGCGCGCCGAGCCGCTGGCGCGCGACGCGTTCGGCATCGGCGAGCGGCTCGATCCCGAGCCGTGGCTCGGGATGCGGCCGTGCACGCCCGACATGCGCCCGGTGATCGGGCCCGCGCCGCGTCATCGCCACCTGTGGTTCGCGTTCGGCCATGGCCACCACGGGCTCACGCTCGGCCCCGCGACCGGGCGCCTGCTCGCCGAAATGATGACGGGCGCGCCGACCTATATCGATCCCCATCCGTACCGGCCCGCGCGCTTCGGCTGAACCTGCGGTGCGGCCTTCACAGTTTTTCATTCTGCTATTCGAATTACCGGAAGCCACGCAATCGGAAATGATCTGCGTAATCGACAAGAAAGAAATCGCGATATAAAGAAAACCAGCAAATTCGAGATTTATCAATGCATTTTCATATTGTTGAAATGCTCAATGGACAGCCCGCCGTGACGATGTGCGGCACCGTCGCGACCAGGCGCTCCGGCGTTACGCGGAATGTACCGGAACACGTTACTACGGGGCTCGCAAACGTTACGTTACATCCGCGGTCCGCCAGTCTTTTTCATCAGACGATTTCGGCTCCGCAACCCGCGTATTTCGTCTGAAATCGATTAAAAAATCGTTATTGAGCGGTAATAGTCAGACGAATTAATAAGATTTTTTGAATTGGCATGCTTCGTGCAATCCGTCCCCATGCTTTATCAACGTAGTGCCAACCGAGATGGGGACAATAAAGATGGGACAAAACCTTAAATTGACGGGTGTGGCGCTGTCGGTCACGACAGTGTTCGCGGTGCTGGCTTCGGGTTCAGCGATGGCGGGGGCCCTCGATTCGCTGCCGATCCCGCAAGTGATCGTCAATCCGTCGACGAACAGCGTGTCGGTCGGGCTGGTCGCAACGGGCACGTCGCCGCTGGGTTCGGTCACCGTGGCGGCGGGCGGGGCGGGCGCGATCCAGACGTCGCTCGGTGAGCCGGGCCAGGTGCTGTCGGGTGCCGTGGGGGCGGTGACGGGCGCACTTGGCGGTGGCGGTGGCACGGTGCAGCCGCTCGCGCCGGTACAGGGAATGCTGAACCAGGTGACGGGCGCGCTCGGTGGCGGCAACCCGGCAGGCGCGTTGACGGGTGCGCTGAATACGGCGACGGGGACGCTGAGCAATGCGGTTGGCACGGTAACGGGTGCACTGGGCAATGTCGGCGGCGGGTCGAACCCGCTGGCGCCGGTGCAGGGCGTGGTGAATCAGGTGACGGGTGCGCTCGGTGGCGGCAATCCGGCAGGTGAGTTGACGGGTGCCCTGGGCGGTATCGGTGGCGGCGCGAATCCGCTGGCACCGGTGCAAGGTGTCGTGAATCAAGTGACGGGCGCGCTCGGCGGCGGTAATCCGGCCGGTGTACTGACTGGCGCGCTGAACACGGCGACCGGCGCGCTGAGCAACGCACTCGGCACTGCAACGGGCGCACTGGGCGGTATCGGCGGCGGGTCGAACCCGCTGGCGCCGGTTCAAGGCGTGGTGAACCAGGTCACGGGCGCGCTCGGCGGCGGCAACCCGGCCGGTGTACTGACTGGCGCGCTGAACACGGCGACCGGCGCGCTGAGCAACGCACTCGGCACTGCAACGGGCTCACTGGGCGGTATCGGCGGCGGCTCGAACCCGTTGGCGCCGGTCCAGGGCGTAGTGAACCAGGTCACGGGCGCCCTCGGCGGCGGCAATCCGGCAGGCGCACTGACCGGCGCACTCGGCACGGTCACGGGTTCACTGGGCGGTATCGGTGGCGGCGCGAACCCTCTCGCGCCGGTCCAGGGCGTGGTGAACCAGGTCACGGGCACGCTCGGCGGCGGCAACCCGGCGGGCGCGCTGACCGGTGCCCTCGGCACGGTAACGGGCGCACTGGGCGGCATCGGCGGCGGCGCGAACCCGTTCGCGCCGATCCAGAACGTCGTCGACCAGGTCACGGGTACGCTCGGCAGCGGCAACCCGGCCGGCGCGCTGAGCAACGCGGTCAACACGATCACGGGCACGCTTGGCAATGTCGGCGGCGCGGGAAGCCCGCTCGCTCCGGTGCAAGGCGTCGTCACGCAACTCGCCGGCACGCTCGGCGACGGCAATCCGGCCGGTGCGCTGACGGACGCGCTGAACTCGGTGACGGGTGCGCTCAGCGGGTCGAACCCGCTGGCGCCGGTGCAAGGCGTCGTGAACCAGGTCGTCGGCACGTTGTCCGGCGCAGGTGGCGGCAGCCCTATCACGCCGATCACGAACCTCGTCAGCGGCCTGCAGAACGCGCTGCCGACGGGCGGTAACGCGGCCGGTGCGCTGACCGGCGCACTCGGCTCGGTGACGGGCGCGCTCGGCAACCTCGGCGGCTCGAACCCGCTGGCGCCGGTGCAGGGCGTCGTGAATCAGGTCGTCGGCACGCTCGGCAGCAGCAACGCTGTCGGCACGGTCACGGGCGCACTGGGCAACGCGGTCGGCTCCGTCGTAGGCGCGCTCGGCAACCTCGGCGGCTCGAACCCGCTGGCGCCGGTGCAGGGTGTCGTGAACCAGGTGGTCGGCACGCTGTCCGGCGCGGCGGGCAACAGCCCGATCGCGCCGATCACGAACCTCGTGAACGGCCTGACGGGCGGCGGCAACCCGGCTGGCGCGCTGACCGGTGCGCTCGGTTCGGTGACGGGAGCACTCGGGAACGGTCCGGCGGCCCTCGGGCAGGCGGCCGGCGGGCTGTCGGGCGCGGCCGGTTCGACGGCTGCGGCTGGCGGCAGCCTGCTCGGCTCGGGCGCGAACGCGGCCGGCGGCACGGCGGGTGCGGTCGGCTCGCTGCTGACGACCGGCGCCAACGCGACGGCGACGGTCGCCAACGCGGCCGGTACGACGGTGGGCACGGCGCTCGGCTCCGCGCCGGGCCTGTCGGTCACGCCGCATTCGGGCAGCAGTTCGGCAAACAACCCGCTCGCACCGGTGTCGACGCTGCTCCAGTCGCTGACGGGCGCACTGCCGAAGTAACCGGCCTGATTGCGCGGCGGCGTATCGGCCGCCGTGCGAAACGGGTTGCGCAACGCGGCATGACAGCGATGTCATGCCGCGTTGTCTTTGGGTTTCCCGCTTTCTTTCGTCGCATGAATGGCATGGAATAACCGGTGGCCTCCATCCGTTTAGATACCGAATCCCGGCGCCGCCGGCCGGCGGGATAATGATCGTGACGAAGCCGATCGTCCCGCCGGGTGCAGCCGTGTCGCGACACCACGAAGGAGAACGGAAATGAAACGGATGCTCGTTGCTGCCGCGCTGACGGCGGCGATCGTGCGGCCGGCGGCCGCGGAACCGCCACAGGTCGGCGACGGGAAACTGGTCGACGAAGCGCACATGACGCTGTACGTGTTCGATCGCGATGCGCCCGGCAAGAGCGCGTGCGACAGCGCGTGCGCGGCCAACTGGCCGCCCGCGCTCGCCGATGCGTACGACAAGGCATCGGGTCCACTGAGTCTCGTCGCGCGCGACGACGGCAAGAAGCAATGGGCGTACCGCGGACGCCCGCTGTATCGCTGGAAGATGGACCGCAAGGCCGGCGACGCGGGCGGCGACGGGATCGGCGGCATGTGGCACGTCGCGCGCCCGTGACGGCGCGGCGGCGCGCGAGGCATCCTGATGAGCTACGAATCGGATCTGCTGGTGTGGCTGCCGCATCTCACGCGCTATGCGCGTGCGCTGACGGGCGACCGGGCCTGGGCGGACGATCTCGTGCAGGACACGCTCGAGCGTGCACTGAACCGGCCGCCGCGCGACGGCGGCAACCTGCGCGCGTGGCTGCTGACGCTGCTGCGGCACCGCTTCATCGACCAGTTGCGGGCGCGGCACGAGATCGCGGTCGACGACGCGACGGCGCCGTGGCAGACGATGGCCGCGCCGGCCGGCGAGATCGGCGGGCTGGTGCTGCGCGACGTGCAGCGCGCGCTGTACCGGCTGCCCGTCGAACAGCGCGAGGTGCTGCTGCTGGTCGCGCTTGAAGAGTTGAGCTATCGCGACGCCGCGCAGGTGCTCGGCGTGCCGGTGGGAACCGTGATGTCGCGGCTCGCGCGGGCGCGCGGGCAGATGCGCGCAATGCTGTCGGACGAGCCGTCGGCGCACGGCACGGCCGCGTTACGGGTGATCGGGAAGACATGATGGACGATTCGCGCAAGCCTTCGAACGAGCGGGACGACGATGCGTCGGCGCAACTGCTGTCCGCGTTGCTGGACGGCGAGTTGTCCGGGCACGAGCGGCGCGAGGTGCTCGAGCGCCTGCAGTCCGATCCGGAGGAAGCCGAACGATTCGCGCATTACCGTGCGCAGCGCGACGCGCTGCAGGCGCTGTTTCCGCTGCCGGGCGCCGCGTCCGCGCTGTTCGTGCAGCGCCGCGCACCGCGCCGGCGCGGGTTCGCGTATGCGTTCGCGGGTCTGGCGGCCGGGCTGCTGATCGGCGTCGCGCTGCATGCGGGCTGGACGGCGTTTGGCAGCGAACCGGCGTTCGCCGCGCACGCGGATGTCGCGTATGCGGTGTACGCAGCCGATCGCGAGCATCCGGTCGAGGTCGGCGCGGGCGATCCCGCACGTCTCGCCGCGTGGCTGTCGGCGCGTGTCGGGCGGCCCGTGCGTGCGCCGTCGCTCGCCGAATACGGCTATGCGCTGCTGGGCGGCCGGCTGCTGCCGGGCGACGCGGGGCCGGCCGCGCAGCTCATGTACCAGCGCGCGGACGGCGCGCGCGTGACGCTGTACATGACGGCCTACGATGCGCGGCGCCTCGCGCCGCAGGCGATGTCGGCCGACGGCCGCTACACGTATTTCTGGTCGGATCGCGGCATGGGCTACGCGTTGTCCGGTCGCGGCGACGAACGGCGCCTGCGAGAGCTCGCGATCGAAGCGTGCGGCGCGCTCGGCGGCTCGACCGACGCGTGGAAGGGATGACGCGCGGCGCCGGCAGGGAGCAGGCGATGAAGACGACGATGACGAAGGTGCTCGTACTGATGCCGGTGCTGGCGGTGCTCGCCGCGGGCGCCGCGCTCGCGCGGGCGGACGGCGACGTGCCCGTGCGGGTGCCCGTCGACGCCGACGGCGTGCAGCGGGTGGCGATCGTCGGCGGCAGCTATTTCTTCCGCCCGAACCACGTGATCGTGCGCGCGCACGTGCCGGTCGAGCTGACCGTGTCGGCCGAGGCCGGCGTGGTGCCGCACAGCTTCGAAATCGATGCGCCGCAGGCCGGCATCGCGATGCGCACCGAACTCGGCACGACGCCGAAGACGTTTCGCTTCACACCCGCGCAGCCGGGCCGATTCGCCTACTATTGCACGCATCGGCTGCTGTTCTTCAGGAGCCATCGCGAGCGCGGGATGGAAGGCGTGCTCGATGTCGAGGCGGCGCCGTGATCGCCGCGTTGCTGGCCGCGAGCCTGATAGGAGCGAGCATGACAGCCGATCCCGTGACCGTCGCGCAGGCGCATTTCGACCACGTCCGCTCGTACCGCGCGACGATCCGCTCGTCGGCGCGCGGCGGCGAGCACACCGAGATCCGCTACGCGTACCTGAAACCAGGCTTCGTCCGGATGGATTTCGTGTCGCCGCATCACGGCGCGGTGCTCGCGTACGATCCCGGCGACGGCAAGGTGCGGCTGCGCCCGTTCGGCACGCATGCGCCGCCCGCGCTGACGCTGTCGCCGTCCAATCCGCTCGTGCGCGATCGCAGCGGCCACCGGGTCGACCGGTCGGACGTCGGCGAACTGCTGCGCAACGTCCATGCGCTGCAGCAGGGCGGCGCGACGGTGACCGAAGGCGAGGAGGCCGTCGGCGGCCGGACCGCGCTGCGCGTGTCGGTCACGGGCGCGCCCGCGCACGCGGTCGACGGCGTGCATCGCTACCGGCTGTGGCTGGACACCGAGGACGGCTTTCCGCTGAAGGTCGTCAGCTTCGCGGACGATGACGACGTGCCGCTCGAAACCGTGACGCTCGACGATGTCGAGATCGACGTCGCGTTTCCCGAGCGCTTCTTCGCGCCCTGACCGGTGCCCTGACTCATGTCCCTGACGGGCATGCCGGAGGCTGCATGGCGGAATACCGGTTCTCGACGACCTGGCGCGTGGACGCCCCGCTTGCGGCGGTCTGGGACGCGATCTACCAGGTCGACCGCTGGCCCGACTGGTGGAAGGGCGCTGTGCGCACCGTCGAGATCGAGCCGGGCGACGCGCGCGGCGTCGGCGCGCTGCACCGGTATACGTGGAAGGGCGCGCTGCCGTACCGGCTGACCTTCGACATGCGCGTGCGGCGCATCGAGCCGCTGCATGCGCTCGAAGGCCGCGCGAGCGGCACGATCGAAGGCGACGGATGCTGGTCGTTCGCCGTGGACGGCGCAGGCACGATCGTGCGCTACGACTGGCACATCCGCACGCACGTGCGCTGGATGAACCGGCTTGAGCCGCTCGCGCGCCCGCTGTTCCGATGGAATCACGACGTCGTGATGCGCGAAGGCGCGAAGGGTCTCGCGCGGCTGCTGGGTGCGGCAGTCGAGATGGATGGCCGGACCTTCCGGCCGCTGTCGGGCGCGGGCTGCGCCGACGCTTGACGACGAGCCGCGCCGCTCAGCGCGCGTACGCCATCACCGCGCCGTCCACCACCAGTGCGACGCGTTCGCCGACAGCCGGACACCGGTGTCCCGGCACGCGTACGCGCACGAGCACGTCACCATCGGCATCGAGGCGCGCGAGCACGTCGGCGTCCTGGCCCGCGAACTGCGCGGCTTCGACGCGTGCCGTATGGCCGCGCGCCGCGTCGACCTGCGCGATGGGCACGATGCCGATCTGCTCCGGACGCAGCATCGCATCGGCCGGCCCGTCGGGTAGCGGCGCGACGAGCGGCAGCTCGCCGAGCGCGCATGCGATGCGAGCGTCGCGCACGCGGCCCGCGAGCAGCACGGCCTGCCCGACGAACGACGCGACGTCGCGTGTGACGGGCTGCCGGTACAGCGCCTGGGGCGCGGCCGTCTGCACGAGCCGGCCTTGCCACATCACCGCCACTTCGTCGCCGAGCGTCATCGCCTCGGGCTGGTCATGCGTGACGAGCACCGATGTGGCGCCCGCCGCGGCGAGCGCGTCCGCGACCGCGCCGCGCGTTTCGTGGCGCAGCGACGTGTCGAGCGCGGAGAACGGTTCGTCGAGGATCACGAGCGACGGCTCGGGCGCCAGCGCTCGCGCGAGTGCGACGCGCTGCTGCTGGCCGCCGGACAGTTGCTGCGGCGCACGGCTTGCATACGACGCGGGCAGCCCGACCATCTCGAGCAGTTCGTCGACGCGATGATGACGCCGCCGCGCCGCGCGCGGCAGCCCGAACGCGATGTTGTCGGCCACGGACAGATGCGGAAACAGTGCGCCTTCCTGCGGCACGTAGCCGATCCGGCGCTGTTCGGGCGGCAAGTGCACGTCGGGCGCGGCCACGCGGCGCCCGTCGATTTCGACGGTGCCGCGCTCGGCGCGTTCGAAGCCGCACAGCACGCGCAGCAGCGTCGTCTTGCCACTGCCCGATGGGCCGAGCAGCGCGAGGCGCGAGCCGCGCCGCACCGTGAGGTCGATATCGTGCAGGACGGTATGCGATCCGAACGATTTGGACAGGCCGTGGATGCGTAGTTCGCTCATGGACGGTTCCGGGAAGAGGGGGATGCTCAGTCGCGCACCGACGCGCGGCCGAGCAGCAGGAACAGCAGCCCCGATGCGCCGAGCGACAGCGCGACGAGCAGCGCCGCATAAGGCGCCGCGGCCGCGAATGCGAGCGTGGCGGTATCGCTCCACACCTGCGTCGCGAGCGTGCGGGTGCCGATCGGCGACAGCAGCAGCGTCGCGTTGAGTTCCGTCACGACCGAGATGAACACCATCGTCGCGGCCGCGCCGAGGCCGGGCGCCGCGAGCGGCAGCACCACGCGCGTGAGCGTCGCGCGCCAGCCGAGGCCGAGCGAGCGCGCGGTTTCCTCGAGCCGGACCTGCACGTGCGACAGTGCGGCGCGCACGCTGACGACCGCGAGCGGCAGGAACAGGATCGCGTACGCGGCGACGAGCGCCGGCGCGCTCTGGTAGAGCGGCTGCAGCAGCCGCACCGTGATCGATACCATCGCGAGCGCGACGACGATGCCCGGCACGCCCTGCACGGTCATCGCCGTGCGCTCGAGGAGCGTCGCGACGCGGCCCGGGTAACGGACCAGCAGGAATGCGAGCGGCAGCGCGAGCAGCGTCGTGACGGCCGCCGCCGCGAGGCCGTAGCCGGACGACGCGAGCGTGGCCTGCCACAGCAGCTCGGGCGAGACGTCGGCCGGCGTGACGGCGGCCGCGCCCTGTTGCGTGAGCCAGAAGCCGATCATCGCGAGCGGCACGCCGAGCGTCGCCGCCGCGAGCGCGGCGAACGCGACGGTGACGGGGCCGCGCAGGGAGCCGAGCGGATAACGCATCGCGACGCGGCGCGCGGCGCGGTGCGTATGGCCATAGCGCGCATGGCCCCGTGCGCGCGCCTCGATCGCGAGGCACAGCAGGCACAGCGCGATCAGCACGCAGCCGAGCAGCGATGCGCCGCCGCCATCGAACGCGGTGCGGTATTCCGCATAGATCTCGGTCGTGAACGTGCGAAAGCGCAGCAACTGGAATGCGCCGAACTCGGACAGCACGCCGAGCGCAACGAGCAGCATCCCGCCGCACAGCGCGGGGCGCAACTGCGGCAGCACGACGCGGAAGAAGGTATGCCACGGCGAGCAGCCGAGCGTACGCGCGCTTTCTTCCAGCGCGGGGTCGAGCTCGCGCAGCGCGGCGGCCACCGGCAGGTAGACGAGCGGGAAGTACGCGGAGCTCAGCACGATCAGCGCGCCGAGGAAATCCTGCAGGTCGAGGCTCAGCGACACCCACGCATAGCTCGTGATGAACGGCGGCACCGCGAGCGGCGCGGCCGCCAGCGCAGTCCACAGCGGCCGCGCCGGCAGGTCGGTGCGCTCGATGAACCACGCGAGCACCGTGCCGAGCAGCGTGCACGCGAGGGTCGCGGCGAGCGTGATCGACAGCGTGTTGACCAGCAGTTCGCCGACGAGCGGGCGCCACAGCAGCTCGATTGCATCGTCGACGCCGAAGGTGGTCGCGCGGTACAGCGTGAAGCCGAGCGGCAGCAGGATCGCGAGCGGCCCGCACGCGGCCGCGGCGACGAGCGCGCGCGATGGGCGGCGCCGCGTTGCGGTGCGCTCGCCGTCGCATGCGGTGCGCGCCGTGCGGGACACGGCGTCGCTCATGGTCAGAGCAGGCCGGCCTGGCGCAGCAGCTTGCCGGCCTGGCTGTCGTCGCCGAGCTGTTCGAACGTCAGCGCCGGCGGGCTCAGTTCGCTGAACGGCTTCAGGATCGGATCGGGAGCGACGCCCGGGTGCAGCGGATACTCGAAGCTGATGTGGCCGCCCGCCATCAGCTTCTGCGCGCGCTCGCTGACGAGATACGCGACGAACTTCTGCGCTTCCGGCTGGTGCTTCGATGCCTTCAGCACCGCGGCGCCGGACACGTTGACGGCTGCGCCGACGTCGCCGTTGCCGAAGTGGTGGATCGTGCTCTTGGTCGACTTGTCGCCGAGCTGGGCGTGCAGGCGGTCCCAGTAGTAGTTGTTGACGATGCCGGTCAGCACGCCGCCGCGGTTGACGGCCGCCGTCACGCCTTCGTCGTCGTCGAAGATCTGCGCGTTGGCCTTCAGGCCCTTCAGCCATTGCAGCGTCGCGGCTTCGCCGTGCAGTGCGAGCACCGCGCTCACGAGCGGCAGGAAGTCCGCATCGCTCGGCGCGACGCCGACCTTGCCCTTCCATTCGGGCTTCGCGAGATCGAGCAGCGACGCGGGCAGTTGCGGCGGCTGGAGCTTCGCGGTGTTGTAGACGAGCACGTTCTCGCGCGCGAGCACGCCGACCCAGTTGCCGTCGGCCGGGTTGAAGCGTGCGGGCACCGACTGCAGCGCGGCGCCGTCGGTCTTCGCGAGCAGGCCCTTGCGGTCGAGCAGCATGAGTTCGGGCGAATTCTCGGTGAAGTACACGTCGGCCGGCGTGCGGTCGCCTTCCGCGACGAGCTGCGCGGCGAGCGCGGGGCCTTCGCCCGAGCGCACCTTCACGGCGATGCCGCTCTGTGCTTCGAAGTCCTTGACGAGCTGGTTGACGACCTGCTCGTGCTGCGCGTTGTACAGCGTGAGCGTCGCGGCATGCGCGCGCGCGGCGTGCAGCGCGCCGGTCAGCATCAGCGCGGCGGCCGCCGCGGAAATCAGGTGCCGCAGCGGGCGGCTAACGGGTGAGGTATTCATGTTGTCTTTCGCAGGTTGCGTCCGGACGGGCCGGGAAGGAGTGCCTGGGCGTGCGTTGTGCGTCGTCATGCCTCGAACAGCGCGGCGCCGATGTACGAACCAGGTTGCGCGCCCGGCGGGCACGCGAAGATCGCGCTGCCGACGTGCGTGGTGAACTGGTTCATGATGTCCAGCTTCGCGAGCTTCTCGTTGATCGGAATGAAGCCGCGGCGGGGGTCGCGCTGGTGCGCGACGAACATCAGCCCCGCGTCGTATTCGGTCTGCTGGCGCCACGGCGGCCAGCGCTCGATGTAGAAGTTCGTGCTGTCGTTGTACGAGTACGCGCGGCGCAGGATCTGCGCGCCGTTGTTGAGCTGCGGCGACGCAAGACGCGCGTGCGCGTTGTCGGGGATCACCGGGTTGCCGTCCTTGTTGGCCGCGTCGAGATCGAGTGCCTCGAACTCGTTCTTCTGGCCGAGGGGCGCGCCGCTGTACTTGTGACGGCCGACCACCTGCTCCTGGAACCCGAGCTCCGTGTTGTCCCAGTGCTCGAGCGTGATGCGGATTCGGCGCACGACCGTGTAGGTGCCGCCGTTCATCCATGCCGGGCCTTCGCTGCCGGCCCACACGAATTCGTTCATCGCGGCCGGGTCGGACATCGGCGGATTCATCGTGCCGTCCTTGAAGCCCATGAGGTTGCGCGGCGTCTCGCCGGGCTTGCCCGACGTGAAGCCGGCCTGGCCCCAGCGCATCTGCGTCGCCTTCGCGCCGAGCCGCACGAGTTGGCGTACGGCGTGGAACGCGACCTGCGCGTCGTCTGCGCACGCCTGGATGAACAGGTCGCCGCCGGTCTTCTCGGGCAGCAACTGGTCGCCGTTGAAACGCGGCAGGTCGACGAGCGCGGCGGGGCGATGTTTCGCGAGACCGAAGCGGTCCTTGCCCGCCAGCGCGAACATGCCGGGGCCGAAGCCGAACGTGATCGTCAGGCGCGCAGGGCCGAGGCCGAGCGCGTCGCCCCCGTCCGCCGGCGCGACTTCGTCGCTGCCCGTCGCGGCGAGCGGTTGCGCGGTGTCGCCGCGCGTCATGCGCGCGGCGGCGTCGGTCCAGGTCTTCAGCAATGCAATGACGTCCGCGCGCTGGGCCGTCGTCAGGTCGAGCGCCGCGAAATACGCGTGGCGCTGCTGCGGCGTCGCGATGCCGCTCTGGTGCTTGCCATAGAACGGCTCGACGCCGTCATGCGCGGCGGCGGGTGCATCCGCGGCCTTCGCGGCCGGGATCGACGCCGCCGCGAGGCCGGCGGCCACCGCGGCGCCGCCTGCCTTCAGGAAGCCGCGCCGCGCGGGGCGTGGTGGCTGGTTGGAATCGTCTGCCATGGTCGGCTCCATTACTTCGCGAGCAACAGCGTGTTGACGTCGTCCGCGACGTAGTAGAAGCCGTCGCCTTCAGGCGTCATTGCGATGCCGAACAGGTTGCCGTTGCCGGGGGGCGACTGTGCCTTGTCGGTATTGATCCAGCGCGCGTAGATCTGCTTGCCGGCGACCGGGTCGATCTCGACGACCTGGCCGTTCTGCGCGTTGGTCGCGAGCAGGTGGCCGTTCGGTGCGGTTGCGAGCGCGAGCGGGCGGCGCAGGAAGCCGTCGGCGGTGATCTGGCGGCCGACGCCCGCGCTGGTGTCGCGCGTGAGCGGGTCGTCGATCTCGACGATGCGGTTGCCGATCGCGTCCGACACGTACAGCTTCTTCTGGTCGCCGGACAGCGCGAGGCCGGTCGGGCCGACCAGGAACACGCCCTTGTCGGCCTGCGCGCCGAGGCCGCTCGCGACGACCGTTTCCTGCTTGATCACGGGCGGCTTGCCCGCCGGCACGTCGAGGTCGAGGCGCAGCACGGTCGCCTGCTTGTAGACGGGCGGATTGCCGTCCGCGCCGCCGACGCCGAAGCCGGCCATGCTGACGAACAGCGTCGCGCTGTCGCCGCGGTCGACCACGGCCATGTTGCCCCACGGGTCGTTGATGTTCGGGGTCGACCACGTCGATGCGATCTTGCCCTGCGGGTCGAGCACGATCAGGCAACCGGCGCCCTTGGTGTTGGTCGTGCCGTCGTTGCTCGGCGTGCTGCCGACGATCACCCAGCCGGATTTCAGCATCGTCATCGCCGTCGACAGGCCGACGCCGCCCGGGCACGCCTTCAGGTCGCGCGGGATCGACGCGAACAGGCTCAGCTGCTTCGTCGACGGACGGTAGTTGACGATCGTGCTGCCGGTACCTTGCAGGTTCGCCGCGTTGTTGAAGTTGTCGACGAGCACGTCGCCCGCCTGGATCGTGCCGGCCGACACCGGCGCGACTGCGATCGCGTACGGGTTCTGGTCGCCGTTGTCCGGCACCGTGTTGACGAGCGTGGTGTGGCGATGCAGCGTCTCGAGGAAGCCTTGCGGCTCGGCGAACGCGCCGGCGGCGGCCGTCAGTGCGGCGGCGGCCAGTGCGCCCGTCGCGAGGCGGCGAAGCGGGGCGGATTGAATCATCTGGATCTCCTGGGGGCGCGCCGCGCCGGCGGCGCGCGAAAACGGGGTGGCGTGGGCGCGGCGTTCAGAACGTGATCGTCGTACGCGCGCCGAGCACGAACGTGTTGCGCAGCGGCCGGGTCGCGTCGCTCGGGTTCTGGCCGGCGCCGGCATTGAACGTGTACTGCGCGTCGGCCTGGACGACCCACCACGGGTTGACCTGGTACTGGTAGGTCGCTTCGATGGCCGTCTCGCGGGTGCGCACGCCGTACGGGCCGGCCGCGAACGACTGCGCGGCCTGGTCGAGGTCGGTCACATGGCTGCCGACCTGGATGTACGTGACACCGAGGCC
The DNA here is from genome assembly GCF_001883705.2 of Burkholderia catarinensis. Lineage (GTDB taxonomy): Bacteria > Pseudomonadota > Gammaproteobacteria > Burkholderiales > Burkholderiaceae > Burkholderia > Burkholderia catarinensis. The sequence goes on along the minus strand of NZ_MDEQ02000018.1, from coordinate 71,072 downwards.
GACGCTGTCGTTGTCGCGGCCTTCGAACGGCGCCTTCAGCACGATCCCCGCATTGGCCGAGAAACTCACCAGGTTGCGGTCGCCCGGCGCGCCCATCACGCGTGCGAACACGCCGAGGCTTCTCGGGCCGGTCGGGTCGGGGCGCCAGATCATCTGGTCGGCGACCGCGTAGAAGCTGTAGTTGCCGTGATGCTGCTGCGCGTTGCCGTTCGACGCGGGATCCGCGAGCGACAGCCCGTCGGTGCCGATGTTCTGGTCCGCGAAGCGGCCGTTGTGATACCAGACGCCGATCTTGTAGGTGCCCGGCAGCCCGTTCGAGTGGCCCGTGTCCATTTCGCCGTCGGACGGCTGGTTCAGCGCGTACTGCAGTTCGCCGATGTAGAGCGCGCCGTTGTGCAGGTTGAAGTTCGTGCCGCTCAGGTTGTTCGAGTTGTTGCCGAGCGGGTCGCCGTCGAACACGCCCGCGAGCGCGGTGAGCTTCGGCGTGATCTGCGCGCGCACGCGCACGCCGAGGCCCGCGAGCGGATAAGCGGGGCCGCCGTTGGGCAGGTCGTACGACGGCAGCGCGGGCCAGCCGAACATCGTGTTGATGAATGTATTCGCATACGTGCTGACCATGAATTCCTGGTCCAGGCTCTGCTGGCCGATCTTCACGTCGACGCGCTTGTCGAGGAACGACTGCCGGTACCACAGCTCCCACAGGCGCGTCGTGCCTTGCGCCTCGATGCCGCTCGCGGTGTTGAGCGTGCCGAGATTCCGCGCACTCAGGTTGGTGCCGTGGATCTGCAGTGCGCTGACGTTGAACGTGCCGCCGGGCAGGCCGATCGCCTTTTGCGTATCGATCGTCAGCGTCGCCGTCGTCAGCCCGTCGTACGCGCCGCCACGGTTCAGGCCGCCGCGCAGGTTCGCGAGGTATTCGCTGGTTTCGGTGATCTGCATCGTCGCGCCGTATTTGCCGAGCCACGGGCGGATGCCGCCCATGTCGCCGAGCAGGCTCTGGCGCGTCCAGACGCCGGTCCACATGTCGGTCGGCTTCGCCTGGATCGCGAGGTCGGCCTCGGGCGCTTCGGGTTGCGCGTCGACCGGCGTGCCGGCGAACGCGGCGCCGCTCGCGAACGATGCGCACGCGAGGACGGCCGCACAGGCGGCGGTGTGCATCCGGGCGCGGACGCGGTCTCCGTGGAACGACGCAACCTTCATATCAAATTCCTGGTTCTATTTGGTTTGGAGTCCTGCTTGTTGGTCGCTGTCCCGACGCTTGGCACCGATCGGCCAGGGCATGAAGAAGAGCGCAACGCGGCGCATCGTAGGAGCGTCAGATGGGAAAGTCAATGTAAACGAGAATGATTCGCATCTATATTACCGAATGTAATCCGGACGCTTACAGATGGGCGCGGCGTGCGTTTGGCGGCGAGGCAAATCGTAAATATCAGCGTAATGAAAATGAAATAATTCGACGCGGATCGATGGATCCGCGGGAAGGGGGCGCAGATCGTCCGTCCAGCGGGTGCGAGCGGGCGCGTCGCGGCGGACGGAATCGACGCCTGCGCAGGCTTTTTCATGCGATGTCGCCAGGCGCAGGAACTCGGTGCTTACCCGGTGTTCAAACGGGGCTGGATGCGATTCGCGGGCCGCGCGGGTCCGCTCGCCATGCTGGGGAGTGTTCGTCAGGGTTTTGTTTTGAAAGGGGTTTTTGTTGTTTTCCTGCGGTTTCCCCCGCTGCGTCGCCGCCCTGAAAATTCATCCGGTTCCCCTTCTTGAATTTGTCAAAACCCGTCCATATAATTAGCACTCGCTGCACGAGAGTGCTAACAATTCTCTGCCGGGCGATCCGCCGGGCAGATTCCCTAAGCGTTCTTCAATCTCAGTCAAGAGAGGAGTGAATATGAACCTTCGTCCTTTGCACGATCGCGTGATCGTCAAGCGCCTGGATCAGGAAACCAAGACCGCCTCGGGCATCGTGATCCCCGAAGCAGCAGCCGAGAAGCCGGACCAGGGTGAAATCCTGGCGGTCGGCCCGGGCAAGCGCGACGACAAGGGCGCGCTGATCGCGCTCGACGTCAAGGTTGGCGATCGTGTCCTGTTCGGCAAGTACGCCGGCCAGACCGTGAAGGTCGACGGCCAGGAACTGCTGGTCATGCGCGAAGAAGACATCATGGCCGTGGTCAACGCGAAGTAAGCGTCCACTGACGGTACATATTCCCAAGAATTCAAGGAGTTAGAAGATGGCAGCTAAAGACGTCGTATTCGGCGATTCCGCCCGTTCGAAGATGGTCGAAGGCGTGAACATTCTCGCCAACGCAGTCAAGGTCACGCTGGGTCCGAAGGGCCGCAACGTGGTGCTCGAGCGCAGCTTCGGCGGCCCGACGGTCACCAAGGACGGTGTGTCGGTCGCGAAGGAAATCGAGCTGAAGGACAAGCTCCAGAACATGGGCGCGCAAATGGTCAAGGAAGTGGCTTCCAAGACCAGCGACAACGCAGGCGACGGCACGACGACGGCAACCGTCCTCGCGCAATCGATCGTTCGCGAAGGCATGAAGTACGTTGCATCGGGCATGAACCCGATGGACCTGAAGCGCGGCATCGACAAGGCAGTCGCAGCGGCTGTCGAAGAGCTGAAGAAGATCAGCAAGCCGTGCACGACGAACAAGGAAATCGCACAGGTCGGCTCGATCTCGGCGAACAGCGATTCGTCGATCGGCGATCGCATCGCTGAAGCGATGGACAAGGTCGGCAAGGAAGGCGTGATCACCGTCGAAGACGGCAAGTCGCTGGCTGACGAGCTCGACGTCGTCGAAGGCATGCAATTCGACCGCGGCTACCTGTCGCCGTACTTCATCAACAACCCGGACAAGCAAGTCGCCGTCCTCGACAACCCGTTCGTGCTGCTGCACGACAAGAAGGTGTCGAACATCCGTGATCTGCTGCCGGTACTCGAGCAAGTCGCGAAGGCTGGCCGTCCGCTGCTGATCATCGCTGAAGACGTCGAAGGCGAAGCGCTCGCAACGCTGGTCGTCAACAACATCCGCGGCATCCTGAAGACCGTTGCGGTCAAGGCGCCGGGCTTCGGCGATCGCCGCAAGGCCATGCTGGAAGACATCGCGATCCTGACCGGCGGTCAAGTCGTCGCGGAAGAAACCGGCCTGACGCTCGAGAAGGCAACGCTGGCAGAACTGGGCCAGGCGAAGCGCATCGAAGTGGGCAAGGAAAACACGACGATCATCGACGGCGCAGGCGAAGCCGTGAACATCGAAGCACGCGTGAAGCAAGTGCGCGCGCAAATCGAAGAAGCGACGTCGGACTACGACCGTGAAAAGCTGCAAGAGCGCGTGGCCAAGCTGGCCGGCGGCGTGGCAGTGATCAAGGTCGGTGCTGCGACCGAAGTCGAAATGAAGGAAAAGAAGGCACGTGTCGAAGACGCACTGCACGCAACGCGCGCAGCTGTGGAAGAAGGCATCGTGGCAGGCGGCGGCGTCGCGCTGATCCGCGCTCGCACCGCGATCGCAGGCCTGACCGGCATCAACGCCGACCAGAACGCCGGCATCAAGATCGTGCTGCGCGCAATGGAAGAGCCGCTGCGCCAGATCGTCACGAACGGCGGCGAAGAAGCCAGCGTCGTGGTGGCGGCAGTTGCTGCAGGCAAGGGCAACTACGGCTACAACGCAGCGACGGGCGAGTACGTCGACATGGTTGAAGCCGGTGTCGTCGACCCGACCAAGGTCACGCGTACCGCACTGCAGAACGCAGCTTCGGTTGCCGGCCTGCTGCTGACGACGGACGCAGCCGTCGCGGAACTGCCGAAGGAAGACGCACCGATGGCGGGCGGCATGCCGGGCGGCATGGGCGGCATGGGCATGGACATGTAATCGACTTCGGTCGATGGTGTCCGGAACGCGCAGCGATGCGCGTTCCAGCCAAAAGAAAAGACCCGCAGCGATGCGGGTCTTTTTTTATGGGTGCTTCAAGAGCGATCGGGATCAGAAGCCAGGCAGGTAGCACGAAGCCTCGTCATCTTCGTCGTGGAGGCCGTAGCTGCACGCGAACGGATCGTGCCAGCCGTTGTGGCGGCCGTTGTAGAGATAGACCGTGTTGTCGTTCGATGCCCATGTCAGCGACGCGGTGCCGCTGGAGGAAACGCGCCACCTCCCCGAACTACCGTCCGGGAACGAAACGGTACCGCTCGAATGGCAGGGCGAGTAGTAATCATGGACGACAAACTTGCCGTCAATCGGCGCGGCTCTGGAAAAGAACCGTTTCAGTTGGGCGACCGTCGGCGCGAAGTTCTTGCATGCGTCCCTCGTCATCGGATCGTCCGGGTTCGACGTCTGGCCGGATTGCTCAACTGTCACGGCGTTTACCCCTCTGGCTTGGCAGATGGCGATCGGGACGCACAACGCAACCGCGGCGACACATCTGGCGAGATTCATGGCGTCACTCCCACCGTGCCGTGCTCGCTTCGGTGGCGTTCTTGCGCCCGACCTCCGGGTGCCGATAGACCTCTCTCATCTCGACGTTCAGCGTCTCGGACAATTCGCGAACCAGCCATTCGAGCGATGAATTCTGTTCGGCCGTGACGCTTTCGTAGACCAGCTCCGCGGTTTTCTCGTTGGGGTAGTACATGCCGACGAGTTCGATTCCGATTGCGTCCGAGTTGGACGGATAGCGGTGCGGAAACGCTTTCCGGGATTCGTGACGATGGGATGCCGCGGGGCCGGCCTGGTACGCGCGCCTTGCCGCCCGGAGGTCCGCGGTCGAGCACTTGAGCGTCGTGATACAACGGGACTGCAATTTGCCGACGTGATTGGTGATTCTGTTCAGGGAGGCGGTCTGATAGATCGTTCCATCCTTGTCGATCAGGAAATGGGCGCCGTTCGGCACGTGCGTGGTGTTGCTATAGCTATTGAACGTGCTCGAGATAGTGGCACCCCCGGTTTGATGGACGACGATTCCGTTCACGTGTTCCATCGGCCCTCGTTCGATGGATGAATATATTCTGACGGTCACGCGTTCGGCATCGACATGGCCCTGCGTTGAAATGAAAAGCATGACTATCTCCGATCCTCAGGTCGCTTTGCCGATTTTGATGTCGTATCCCGCCGTGACCGTTCCGCTACTCCCGCCTTGGGCGTTCTGAACGACATACTCTTGCCTGATGCGGGCGAAGGAGAGTTGAACTGCCTCTCGCGGCCGCGCCATGTTCAAATTGGCGACCGAATTGATTCGCGTGATCAGTACCTCGTCCAGCGTGATCTTCAGGTATTCGAGCGGCACGCCGCCAGCCTTGCGCACGACGAGAACGGCGTTTTCGATGTGATTTCCTTTCAGGCAATGCAGCATGAGGATCGGCGATGCGCGATCGACATAATGCTCGATGGTCAGGTCATTGGCCGTGCATTTGCCTTCAGTGCTACCGGTGCCTGAAAGCGTGGTCGATAGCTGGGCAGCGGACCAATCCCACTCCAATACCTCGATCTCGTCCGGATGAGCGGCATCTCGAGATTCGCCCCTGATGCCGGTCAGTTTCAGGAAAATATCCTGCGCCATCGCATACTCCTGTGCATCGGTCACATTGAATGAAACGAACCCTAACATCGCGCATGGAGGCCAATCTATGGGACCGGTTCGATTTCTGGCGAGCTCGGGAGTTGAAAAGTACGACGTCAATTCAGCGGTCAGCCGAGAATCGAGTCAAGTCGAGCGGGCGCGAACGCGGATTCGGCCGTGATGACGCGAATCCGTGTCGGACTGAATAGGCGGAATTGCGCGAGCCGATGGATCGGATATCGGACTGCGCGGGGCGGGAAACCGAAGGTTCAGAGGGGGCGCACCGAACTGGCGGTCGTTGTCGATACACCGTGTGCATCAGCATTGACTTGCCGATGCCGAGTGCATGACGAACGCGTGCTGCAAAGGGGCGAGAAGGGGGCGGCGTCCGAGTGATCAAACGCTGGCCGCCCCAGGCGACTCAATGCCGGTGCGACGTCCTCGGCAACAGGTCGGCCTTCGTGGCCGGCGGCGTGTCGGAGTCTTCGTTGCTGCGCGCCCAGAAGAACCGGTCGGGCAGGTGCGCGCCCATGCCGGGCCGGAACGCGTCGCGTACGGCCTGATACAGGTACTCCTGCGCCTCTCGCACCGCCTCGGGCGGCTCCTGGCCGTTCGCGAGCAGCGCCGCGATGGCCGCGCCGAGCGTGTCGGTGATGCCCATCAGCCGGTGCGGCGAGCGATCCCACATATCCTCGCGGAGCTGGCCTTCCTCGCCGTACAGCGTGTTGACGAGCCGGTGCGAGCCCATCTCGGACGACAGGATGTACTCGCAGCCCTGCGACAGCAGGTGCGATACGGCTGCGTCGAGATTCGGCGCCTCGGCGTCGCCGTCCGGCTGCGCGAGCGCGATCAGCGTCGCGTAGTCGGCGACCAGCAGCGTGGTTTGCGGCGCCAGCAGGTCGGCGATCGATTCGCGCAGGTCGTCGGCCGCGAGCACGTGCTCGTCGTCGAGCGTGAAGTCCGGCGCGAGCACGAGCGGCACGCCGTCGTAGTCGGCGACGACCTCGGCGATCGCGCTCACGACTTCCGCGCGCGTCGCCGCGCCGATCTTGAACGCGGCAACCGGCATGTCCTCGAGCAGCATGCGCGCCTGGGCGGCGACGACGTCGGGATCGAGGCCGGTCACTTCATCGCAGGCGGCCGAGTCGCGCACGGTGTAGCCCGTCAGGACGGACACGCCGTGACAGCCCATGCTCGCCAGGGTCATCAGATCGGCTTGGATGCCGGAGCCGCCAGTGGGATCGGACAGGCCGAAGGTGAGGACGATCGGAGGGGCGTTGCTGGACATGTAAAAATGGGGCAAGAGAAAAACGGAAAAGCGACGGACATGCGGACGGCGAGGCGAGTGGGCTTTTTAGCCCCCGTGTTGCCCGGCAGGCCGCACTTTCCGATCATTATGCGGTGGAATCCTGCCCGCACGACGGATTTTTTAGCACAGCGCAACGTAGTTGCCGTACTCCAGCGCGATTGCTAGGCAGTCCGGCCCCGACACGGTACCATCATGGCTCCCGAATTTACCGACTTTCCCGACGCGGCTTAAGATGGAATACAAGAGCTGGATGTGCCTGATTTGTGGCTGGATTTACGACGAAGAAGCCGGGCTGCCCGAAGAGGGCATTGCCCCGGGCACGCGCTGGGAAGACGTCCCGATCAACTGGACGTGTCCCGAATGCGGCGCCCGCAAGGAAGACTTCGAGATGGTCCAGATCTGACCGGACCCTTGGCCCACGGACACCCCGCTCCGGCCTCGCATCGGCCCGGCGCTCGCGCGCCGCGGTTCGCGCGAGCGGCTTGACGATGACAGGCGCGCGTGTCCATGACGTCCGATCCGGCGAACGTTCCCCAACCTGACGCACTGCCCAACCCGCGCGGCGGGGCCGTGCGCGCGGCCGACGCATGGCTTGCGGCGGCCGCCGAGGCATTCGAGCGCCGCGACGATGCGGCCGCGCCGCTGTCCGCAGCCGCGGCCGTGCTGGCGGAAGCCGGCTGGCTGCCGGCCGCGCGTTTCGCGGGGCAGCTGTCGGCCGCCGCGCCGCTCGTCGCCGCCGAGCCGACCTCGGCCGGCTGGCGTGCCGCGCTGCGCGATTTCCGCGCGGCCGTCGGGCGCCACAACCTGCGCGAGCTCGCCTGTTCGCCCGTTCTCTTCGAGCATTTCCGTGCGTTGCGTGCGCAAAGCGCCGCCGACCTGCGCGCGAGCGCGCCGCTCGATGCGCTCGCGCTCGTCGGCCGCGCGGTGCCGCCGGCCACGCTGCGCGCGCTGCCCGACGCGTTGGCGACCCGGATCCGCGCCCGCTACGAGCAGGCGCTGCTCGGCGTGCTGCGCGCGGAGCGCGGCGCGCCTGACGCGGCGCTCGACGAACTCGATGCGATGCTGGCCGCGCTCACCGACGACGGGCCGTACGATTTCTGGCGGCTCGCGACCGCGTGCCTGCGCGCGCTGCGCGCAAGCGGCGCGCCCGAGCTGAAGCGCTTTCTCGCGCGGACGAACCTGCTGCTCGGCGAGCACGCGCAGGGCCGGCGCAGCGCGCCGCCCGAGCTCGTGCGCGAGACGGTGGCGCTGCTGTGGCGCGATTTAGCGCTGTTCGGCGCCGCGGCCGAGGATGTCGCGCTCGTCGACGTGCTGCACGACTACGGGCTGACGGTCGACTGGCACGTCGCCGGCACGCCCGCGTCCGAAGCGCTGTGGGAGGCGGATGCCGCGCGGGCCGAGCACGACGCGGTCGCCGCCGCGCCGACCCGCGCGCTCGGCGTCGTGACGGTCAACGCGCATGCCTATGAGGATTTCCTGCAGACGGCCGATGCGTCGATGGCCGACCTCGCGGCCGATCCGGCCGCGGCCGACCCGGGTGCCGCGTGGCACGCGTCCGCGGCCGCCTACCGGGTCGGTACGGCCGCGTGCGCGCTCGGGCTCGGCCACGCGGCGCTCCTGGCCGACACGCTCGGCCTGGCGTGGCGCCGTGCGGCGCACGGCGTGCCGCTCGCCGACGGCGGCCTCGATGCGCACGGTCACGCGTCCGACATGTTGCGCGCGGCGTTGCTGAAGATCGCGGCCGGCGTTGCGCCGCCGGACCTCACCGCGGCGTCCGAAGCGCTCGGTGCGGCGCTCGGCCGGACCTGACGAACAAGGGGACGGACACGCGATGGCAGCCCTTGCCGCGCGGGCCCGCAACACGCTGCCGACAGCGCCCGCGCGCGTGTTAGAGTGCCGTGTGATCCGCGCGCGCCGTTGCCAGCGTGGCGCGGCGTTGCTTGTTGATCGCGGCCCGGTCAGGTCGCGGCGTCTTTGCTAAAATTCAAACCATGTCAAAGCCTTCCGATCGCATCAATCTCACCAACCAGTTCCTGATCGCCATGCCCAACATGGCCGATCCGACGTTTTCGGGAACGGTGGTCTATCTTTGCGATCACAGCGAGCGCGGTGCGCTCGGCCTCGTCATCAACCGTCCCACCGACATCGACCTCGAATCGCTGTTCAACCGCATCGACCTGAAGCTCGACATCGAGCCGCTGCTGCACATTCCGGTGTACTTCGGCGGCCCGGTCCAGACCGAGCGCGGCTTCGTGCTGCACGAGCCGGTGGAGGGCGCGAGCTACAACTCGTCGATGTCCGTCGAGGGCGGGCTGGAAATGACGACGTCGAAGGACGTGCTCGAGGCGGTCGCGACGGGCACCGGCCCGAAGCGCTTCCTGCTGACGCTCGGCCATGCGGGCTGGGGGGCAGGGCAGCTCGAGGAAGAAATTTCCCGCAACGGCTGGCTGACCGTGGCCGCCGATCCGCGCATCGTGTTCGACACGCCGGCCGAGGAGCGCTTCGAAGCCGCGCTCGGCCTGCTCGGCGTCAGCTCGGCGATGCTGTCCGGCGAAGCAGGGCACGCATGAGTGGCGCGAGCGCGCGCGATGCGACGCTCATGGCGTTCGACTACGGCGAGAAGCGTATCGGCGTCGCGATCGGCAATGCGCTGACGCGCTCGGCCCGTGCGCTCGTCGTGATCCAGAACCTGAACCGCGAACACCGCTTCAAGGCGGTCGGCGACCTGCTGGCCGAATGGCGGCCGGACGCGCTCGTCGTCGGCCTGCCGATGCATCCGGACGGCACGCCGCACGACATGACGCAGCAGGCGAAGCGTTTCGGCAACCAACTGAACGGCCGCTTCGGGCTGCCCGTCACGTGGGTCGACGAGCGCTATTCGTCGGTCGAGGCCGAAGCCGGGCTGCGCGAGCGCAACGTGCGCGGCCGCGCCCGGGCCGAGATGCTCGATGCCGAGGCCGCGCGCGTCATCCTTCAACAGTATCTCGATCAATTGTCCGACCATGAGCACCATTGACGCCGAGGCGCTTTACCGCGTCCTGCTCGACCAGGTCCGCGCCGCGTACGGCACGGCTTTCGCCGAACCGGGCGGCCCGCGGCTCGCCGGCATTTACAGCGGCGGCGCGTGGCTTGCCGAGCGCCTCGCGCGCGATCTCGGCGCGCCGGCATTCGGCGTCGTGAACGTCGCGCTGCATCGCGACGACTACGCGAAGAAGGGGCTGCACAGCCAGGCCAGCCCGACGTCGCTGCCGTTCGACGTCGACGGCGCGCGCATCGTGCTCGTCGACGACGTGCTGTACACCGGGCGCACCGTGCGCGCGGCGCTCAACGAGCTGTTCGACTACGGCCGTCCGGCCGCGGTCGAGCTCGCGGTGCTCGCCGATCGCGGCGGCCGCGAGCTGCCGGTTGCCGCGCGCTTCGCGGGCGGCGCTCTCGACGTGCCGGCCGGCGCGACGCTCGTGCTCGCGCGCGACGATGCGCAGTTCACGCTGCGCGTCGAGGCACACGGCGCCTGAGCGAAACGCGAACCGTATCCCGGGCCGCCGGCTTGCGCCGCGGCCCGTTTGCATAGTTGGAATCACGCACACCATGACCACCGACACCACTGGCCGCACCGGCAATCCCGCCGCGGCCGCGAGCCCCGACCGGTTTCGCTACGGTTTCCTGAAGGGCAACCCGCAGCTCACGAAAAACGGCGAGCTGAAGCATCTGCTGTCGATCGAGGGCCTGCCGCGCTCGATCGTCAACCACATCCTCGATACGGCCGAGCAGTTCGTCAGCGTGACGGACCGTGAAGTGAAGAAGGTGCCGCTGCTGCGCGGCAAGTCCGTCTTCAACCTGTTCTTCGAGAACTCGACGCGCACGCGCACGACCTTCGAGATTGCCGCGACGCGCCTGTCGGCCGACGTGCTGAACCTGAACATCAATGCGTCGTCGACGAGCAAGGGCGAATCGCTGCTCGACACGATCAACAACCTGTCGGCGATGCATGCCGACCTGTTCGTCGTGCGCCACGCGTCGAGCGGCGCGCCGTACCTGATCGCCGAGCACTGCGCGCCGCACGTGCACGTGATCAATGCCGGCGACGGCCGTCATGCGCACCCGACGCAGGGCCTGCTCGACATGTACACGATCCGTCACTACAAGCGCGACTTCACGAAGCTGCGCGTGGCGATCGTCGGCGACATCCTCCACTCGCGCGTCGCGCGCTCGGATATCCACGCGCTCACCACGCTCGGCGTGCCGGAAGTGCGCGCGATCGGCCCGCGCACGCTGCTGCCGGGCGGCCTCGAGCAGATGGGCGTGAAGGTGTTCCACAACCTCGACGAGGGGCTGAAGGGCGTCGACGTGATCATCATGCTGCGCCTGCAGAACGAGCGGATGAGCGGCGCGCTGCTGCCGTCCGCGCAGGAATACTTCAAGACCTGGGGCCTGACACCCGAGCGCCTCGCGCTTGCCGCACCCGACGCGATCGTGATGCACCCGGGCCCGATGAATCGCGGCGTCGAGATCGATTCGCAGGTCGCCGACGGTCCGCAGTCCGTGATCCTCAACCAGGTCACGTTCGGCATCGCCGTGCGGATGGCGGTGATGGGCATCGTCGCCGGCAACCACGACTGAGCCCGCTTTCGCGCATCCTTTTCACGCAATCAACGCATTCACTAGACAGCGCATGAAGATTCATATCAAAGGCGGCACGCTGATCGACCCGGTCGCCGGCACCGAGCGGCAGGCCGACGTATTCGTCGCGGCCGGCAAGATCGCCGCGATCGGCACGGCGCCGGCCGATTTCAACGCCGCGAAGACCATCGACGCGTCGGGCCTGATCGTCGCGCCCGGCCTCGTCGACCTGTGCGCGCGGCTGCGCGAGCCCGGCTACGAGCACAAGGCGACGCTCGCGTCCGAGATGGCCGCGGCCGTCGCGGGCGGCGTCACGACCCTCGTGTGCCCGCCGGACACCGACCCCGTGCTCGACGAGCCGGGCCTCGTCGAGATGCTGAAGTTCCGCGCACGCAACCTGCACCAGGCGAACGTGCATCCGCTCGGCGCGCTGACGGTCGGCCTCAAGGGTGAAGTGATCACCGAGATGGTCGCGCTGACCGAATCCGGCTGCGTCGGCTTCACGCACGCCAACGTGCCGGTGCGCGACACGCAGGTGCTGCTGCGCGCGCTGCAGTATGCGAGCACCTACGACTACACCACGTGGCTGCGCCCGCTCGACGCGTTCATCGGCCGCGGCGGCGTCGCCGCGAGCGGCCCCCTCGCGTCGCGGCTCGGGCTGTCCGGCGTGCCGGTCGCGGCCGAGACGATCGCGCTGCATACCATTTTCGAGCTGATGCGCGTGACGGGCGCGCGCGTGCACCTCGCGCGATTGTCGTCGGCGGCCGGCCTCGCGCTAGTGCGCGAGGCGAAGGCCGAGGGGCTGCCCGTGAGCTGCGACGTCGGGGTGAACCACCTGCACCTGATCGACGTCGACATCGGCTACTTCGATTCGCAGTTCCGGCTCGATCCGCCGCTGCGCAGCGAACGCGATCGCGAAGCGATCCGCGCGGCGCTCGCCGACGGCACGATCGATGCGATCTGCTCCGACCACACGCCCGTCGACGACGACGAGAAGCTGCTGCCGTTCGGCGAAGCGACGCCCGGTGCGACGGGCCTCGAGCTGCTGCTGTCGCTGACGCTGAAATGGGCGGACGAGACGCGCACGCCGCTTGCGCAGGCATTGAGCCGCATCACGTCCGCGCCGGCCGACGTGCTGAAGCTGCCGGCCGGCCGCCTGGCCGAAGGCGGCGCGGCCGATCTCTGCGTGTTCGACCCGCGCGCGCACTGGCGCGTCGAGCCGCGTGCGCTGAAGAGCCAGGGCCACAACTCGCCGTTCCTCGGCTACGAACTGCCCGCTTGCGTGCGCACGACGCTCGTTGCCGGGCAGGTCGCGTTCGAGCGCCACTGAACCACGCCGGACCCTCGCCATGACCGCCCTTCGCAAGCTGCGTCTCGTCTTTCACCTGTTGCGCGGCATGGCGACCGTCGCGCTGCGTTTTTCGCACGTCACGCCTGCGCACCGCGCCGAGATGACGCGCCGCTGGTCGCTCAAGATGCTGCGGATCTGCGGGATGCGTATCGTCGTCCATAACGACGGCGCACGGCTCGACGCGAGCGCGCTCGTGGTCGGCAATCACGTGTCGTGGCTCGATATTTATGCGATCAACGCGTGGCGGCCGACGCCGTTCGTGTCGAAGGCCGAGGTGCGGCAGTGGCCGGTGGTCGGCTGGCTTGCCGAGAAGCTCGACACCGTGTTCCTGCAGCGCGAGAAGCGCACCGAGGCGATGCGGATCATGCACGAGATGGCCGATCGCCTGCGCAACGGCGGCGTGATGTGTGTGTTCCCGGAAGGGACGACGACCGACGGGCAGGAACTGCTGCCGTTCCATGCGAACCTGTTCCAGGCCGCGGTATCGGCCGGCTGCGCGGTGCAGCCGATCTGCCTGATGTACGAGGACGCGCAGCGGCGGCAGTCGGTCGCGCCGGCCTACACGGGCGAGCTGTCGCTCGGCAAGTCGCTCGACATGGTGTTGCGCGGCGGCCCGCTCGTCGCGCACCTGTACGTGTGCGAACCGATCGCGCCGGGCGGCGACCGGCGGACGACGTCCGCGGCGGCGCGCGATGCGATCGCGGCCGCGCTCGCGACGCTGCAGGCGAAGGTCGGCAAGCCGTCGGCCGAGTCGCTCGCGGAGCTGGCCACGCATGCGTATCCGGCGACCGAGATCGGTGCGGGTGCGGCCGGCGAAGGCGCCGCTGACGAGCCGGTGGCAGGGCGCGAGGGCTGACGCGCCAGTGCGCGGTGTGCCGACTCCGGGGTGGTCAGTCGGGATGGTCGGCGATGCGCTGCGTCTCGATCCCGAGTGCTCCGGATGCGTGTCGCCTGACGACGACATAGTCGTGGTATTCCGGTTGTTCGGACGAATACGCGCTCAGGTACGCTTGATTGTCCCAGTGAGAAATCTCCGGTGACGATGCGCGCTGGTAGACATCCGACACGGGACGGTTGTCGTTCTGCTGCTCGTGCGGATACCAGTCGAGATGTCGGCCGTCGAACGGCGTGTACACGCGCATGCCCGGCTTCAGGCGCCGGAACGGCTGCGCGGAGCGATGCACGGCAAAGGTCGTGTCGATCGGCGCGTGCAGGTGCGCGATCTCCCGGCCGCCGATCGTGCTGATTTCGGGACGCTGGTGCCAGAACTGGCTGATATGGCGGTTCATCACGCGCCCGAAGAGCGGGTAGCTTTTCCGGATGTCGTCAATTTTCAGCATCGGACCGACGCACTCGATGTCCGAAAATGCGTTCAACAGTTCGAGATAGACCACGATCGCATCGGGGCTCGATTCGGCGAGGTCGATATCGCAGTCCGTCACGATGTACGGGCCAGATTCTCGGGACGAAAACACCGCCGATACGGTTTCGTCGACGAGATTCAGTTCGTTGGCGTCCGAAATGGATGCCCGCTTGAACACGCGGATTCGATCGTGCTCGAGTTCGTCGAGCACGCGCAGCGTTTCAGGATCACTGCTGCCATTGTCGTGGACGACGATCTCCACGGGCACGCTCTGGCGCCAGTACGACGCGATGACGCGCCGGAGCATCGCGCCCCGGTTGTACGAAATGACGACCAGCGGCAGGGGCAGGAATCCGGACTCGCCGGGCAGTGCTTCCCGACGGGGGATTGGCGCCGGCAGATATTGGCGGCCTTCACGTTGGCCGTGCTCGAGGTAATGCTGCGCCGGATCGACGCGGGCAGCGCGTACGTCGGGATGCAACAGCAAATACGCTTCGGCAGAAAAGTCGGGCGGCAGGCTGCTCATTGATTTCCTCGATATCCGGACATCGTGTACTTTCCGGAATTTACCGTGCGAAGTCGAGGTGTTTTTCCTGCAGGTTCACGGGGGATTCATTCCCCCGACGTACCGCACGCTTCGCACTGCACCTGCGTGACCGTGCGCTGCGCCGGATCGGCCGTCAGCCGCACGGCAGACAACTGGTTTCCCCATACGCATCCCGAATCGAGCGCGACTACGTTGTCGCGCAGCATTAGGCCGAGCGCGGCCCAGTGGCCGAACACGACCGTCACGTCCGCCGTGCGGCGCCCCGGTACGTCGAACCACGGCAGGTAGCCTGGCGGCGCGCTGTCGGGGCCGCCGTTCGCCTTGAATTCCATTGCGCCGTCGGGCGTGCAGAAGCGCAAGCGCGTGAATGCGTTGAACGCGACGCGCATCCGGTCGCGTTTCTTCAGGTCCGCGCTCCACTGGTTCGGCTCATTGCCGTACAGCTTCTGCAGCGAGTCGCGCCAGTCGGGCGCGCGCAGCGCGCGCTGGAGTTCGTCGGCGAGTTCCAGCGCGAGCGTGGTGTCCCATTGCGGCAGTACGCCTGCGTGGACGAGCAGCATGCCGTGTTCGAAGTGCGCGAACGGGCGGTGGCGCACCCAGTCGAGCAGGGCTTCGGCGTCGGGAGCGTCGAGGATCTCGCCGATCGTGTCGCCCGGGCGTTCGGTGCGCAGGCCGGCAGAGACGGCGAGCAGGTGGAGGTCGTGATTGCCGAGGACGACGGTCGCACGCGGGCCGAGGTCGACGAGCGCGCGCAGCGCGGCGAGGGAGCCCGACCCGCGGTTGACGACGTCGCCGGCGATCCAGAGCGGGGTGTCGGCGGGGGGCGAAAGCTTTTCGAGCAGCGACTGGAAAGCGGAATGACAGCCTTGGATGTCGCCGATGGCGATGGGGGTGCGAGTCATAGGGCGGCGGATTTTGCGCGTGTCGACGGGGTAGGAAGAATTATCCAGAAATGATGGTTTATAGAAATTTATATTCCCGATAATTTAATAAAATGGCAAAAAATTTCGCATTCGGTAAGGGTTCGGAGCGCTGTATCAAGTTGTTAGCGGCGTGGCAATTGCGCAGGGGGGCTCCCTATAATTGTCGGTTCCCCCAACAAAATTAGCATTTCATGACTTTGGAAGCCATGTCGAGCGGTTAAAATTCCCGGTCTGACATAACGGTCACAAGTTGCTGGTTGCTGGCACTTGCGAATCTGATGCGGCAAACGCTTGACGGTGTTCGCCGCGCATTACTAGAGGGAGCCTCATGATCCTGGTTACGGGCGGCGCGGGTTTTATCGGTGCCAATTTTGTACTCGACTGGCTACGCGCATCCGACGAAGCCGTGCTCAACGTCGACAAGCTGACGTACGCAGGGAACCTGCGCACGCTGCAGTCGCTGGACGGGAACCCGAAGCATGTGTTTGCGCGCGTCGACATCTGCGACCGTGATGCGCTCGATGCGCTGCTTGCCGAGCACAAGCCCCGTGCCGTGCTGCACTTCGCGGCGGAAAGCCACGTCGATCGCTCGATCCATGGTCCCGCCGATTTCGTGCAGACCAACGTCGTCGGCACGTTCACGCTGCTCGAGGCAACCCGCCAATACTGGAACGGCCTGAGCGACGCCGACAAGGCCGCGTTTCGCTTCCTGCACGTGTCGACCGACGAGGTGTTCGGCTCGCTGTCCGCGACCGATCCGCAATTCTCCGAGACGACGCCGTACGCGCCGAACAGCCCGTATTCCGCGACGAAGGCGGGCTCTGACCATCTGGTGCGCGCTTACCATCATACGTACGGCCTGCCGACGCTGACGACGAACTGTTCGAACAACTACGGCCCGTACCAGTTCCCCGAGAAGCTGATTCCGCTGATGATCGCGAACGCGCTTGCCGGCAAGCCGCTGCCCGTTTATGGCGACGGTCAGAACGTGCGCGACTGGCTGTATGTCGGCGACCACTGCAGTGCGATTCGCGAAGTGCTCGCGCGTGGCGTGCCCGGCGAGACCTACAACGTCGGCGGCTGGAACGAGAAGAAGAACCTCGAAGTTGTGCACACGCTGTGCGATCTGCTCGACAAGGCCCGCCCGAAGGCGGCGGGTTCGTACCGCGACCAGATTACCTATGTGACGGATCGCCCCGGCCATGACCGCCGTTATGCGATCGATGCACGCAAGCTCGAGCGCGAGCTCGGCTGGAAGCCTGCGGAAACGTTCGAGACCGGTCTGGCGAAGACGGTCGACTGGTATCTCGACAATCAGGTCTGGGCCGATGAAGTCGCATCGGGCGAGTACCGCAAGTGGGTCGAGACGAACTACGCAAAACGTACCTGAGGAGAGAAGCGATGGCACGCAAAGGCATCATTCTCGCCGGCGGTTCCGGCACACGGCTGTATCCGATCACGCACGTCGTATCGAAGCAGCTCCTGCCGGTGTACGACAAGCCGATGATCTACTATCCGCTGTCGACGCTGATGATCGCGGGTATTCGCGACGTGTTGATCATTTCGACGCCCCAGGACACGCCGCGCTTCGAAGCGATGCTCGGCGACGGCAGCCAGTGGGGGATGAATATCCAGTACGCGGTGCAGCCGTCGCCCGACGGTCTCGCGCAGGCGTTCATCATCGGCAAGGAGTTCGTCGGCAACGATCCGTCGGCGCTGATTCTCGGTGACAACATCTTCTACGGCCACGACCTGGCGAAGCAACTCGAGCGTGCGCATGCGCAGGAAACCGGCGCGACCGTGTTTGCGTATCACGTGCATGATCCGGAGCGTTATGGTGTCGTCGAGTTCGACAAGTCGTTCCGCGCGCTGTCGATCGAGGAGAAGCCGGCCAAGCCGCGTTCGCACTACGCGGTGACCGGTCTGTACTTCTACGACAACCGCGTGTGCGACATCGCGGCCGATATCAAGCCGTCGCCGCGTGGCGAGCTGGAAATCACCGACGTCAACTCGCGGTATCTCGCCGACGGCGCACTGAACGTCGAGATCATGGGCCGTGGCTACGCGTGGCTCGATACCGGCACGCACGATTCGCTGATCGAGGCGGCCAGCTTCATCGCGACGCTGCAGAAGCGGCAGGGCCTCGTGGTCGCGTGTCCGGAGGAAATCGCCTATCGCCGCAACTGGATCGATGCGGAGCAGGTGCTGAAGCTCGCACAGCCGCTCGCGAAGAACGCCTACGGTCAGTACCTCAAGAACATTCTCATGGATCAAGTCGCATGGCCATCCAAGTAACGGCGACGGCGTTGCCGGAAGTCAAGATCATCGAACCGAAAGTGTTCGGCGATGCGCGCGGGTTCTTCTACGAGAGCTTCAATGGGCAGGAATTCGCCGAGCAGGTCGAACCCGGTATCGAATTCGTGCAGGACAACCATTCGCGTTCGTCGAAGGGCGTGTTGCGCGGGCTGCATTATCAGATCCAGCACGCACAGGGCAAGCTTGTTCGTGTGGTCGAGGGCGAGGTGTTCGACGTTGCAGTCGATATTCGCAAGGGTTCGCCGAACTTCGGCAAGTGGGTGGGGGTCGTCTTGTCGAACGATAACCATCGGCAGCTGTGGGTGCCGCCCGGCTTTGCGCACGGTTTCGTCGTGCTGTCGGAGGCTGCGCAATTCCTCTACAAGACGACCGATTACTGGTTCCCGGAGCACGAGCGCAGCATCGTGTGGAACGATCCCGAGATCGGGATCGAATGGCCGATCGATTTCGAGCCGTTGCTGGCCGCGAAGGATGCGGCCGGCAAGCGTCTGAGCGAAGCCGAAGTCTATGCGTGAGGTGGGTGTGAAAGCTGAACCGACGATCCTCGTGACCGGCGTGAACGGGCAGGTCGGATTCGAACTGCTGCGTTCGCTGCAAGGCCTGGGGCGTGTGGTCGCGTGCGACCGCTCGATGCTCGATCTGTCCGATCTCGAGCGGGTGCGCAGCGTCGTGCGTGACCTGAAACCGTTGATCATCGTGAATCCGGCTGCGTATACCGCCGTCGACAAGGCTGAAACGGACGTCGACGCCGCGCGTCGTCTGAATGCCGAGGTGCCGCGCGTGCTGGCGGAGGAGGCAGCGCGCAGCGGCGCGGCGCTGGTTCACTATTCGACCGACTACGTGTTCGACGGCACCAAAGAGTGCGCCTACGTCGAAACGGACGCGACCAATCCGCAGAATGTGTACGGGCTGACCAAGCTCGAAGGCGAGCAGGCCATCGCGGCAGCAGGGTGCGCGCACCTGATCCTGCGGACGAGCTGGGTGTACGGGCGTCGCGGCAAGAACTTCCTGCTGACGATGCTGAAGCTCGGCAGCGAGCGTCCGGAGCTGCGCGTGGTCGCTGACCAGATCGGCGCGCCGACCTGGTCGAAAACCATCGCAACGGCAACATCGCACATCGTGGCCCAGGCGTTGGCGACCGATGGTGCGGACTGGTGGGCGCAGCATTCCGGCGTTTATCACTTCACGTCGGCCGGCGCGACTTCGTGGCACGGTTTTGCCGAAGCCATTCTTGCGAATGCGTTGGGTGAGCGTGCGCCGAAGGTCGTGCCTATTCCGGCGAGCGACTATCCGGTGCCTGCCAAACGCCCGTCCAATTCGCGACTGTCGCACGACAAGCTGACCGAAGCGTTCGGGTTGCGGTTGCCGGACTGGGCCGATTCGCTGAAGCTGTGCCTGAGTGAGTAACTTGGGCCAGCATCCCCCGCATCAGGAGCGTACCGGTGTCGTGATCGTGTTTTATCGACCGGATCACGGTTGCGTGGCGCGCGCGAATCGACTTGCCAAAGTATGGCCATGCGTCGTGGTCGACAACACGGAGAGCGTGCCCGCGCCGGACGCGCTTGGGCTCGACGCACGCATCGACTATATCGCGAACGGGGCGAACCTCGGTATTGCGACGGCGCTCAACCAGGGTATCGAACGACTGATCGCGACGGGTTGCCGGTCGGCATTGCTGTTCGATCAGGATAGCGAACCCTCGGACGAATTGCTGGTGGAATTGCCCCGGACGCTAGCGGCCGAGCGCATGCGCAAGCATCGCGTGGCGCTGGTCGGGCCCGCGTACGAGGATGCGCGACTGGGCGGTGTGGCGCCGTTCGTCCGCTTCGGCTACCTGAAGCTGCGCCGCATTCAGCCGGAAGGGGTGCAGCCGATCGACGTCGACTTCCTGATTACGTCGGGATCGTGCGTGAACCTCGACGTGTGGCGCGACATTGGCCCGATGGACGACGCGCTGTTCATCGACTTCGTCGATCTCGAATGGTGTGTCCGGGCGCGTTCGAAAGGATATTCCGTGCTCGGGGCGCCGGCGTTGCGGCTGACGCACGAGCTGGGCGGCGAGCCGGTCAGGGTTTTCGGACGAAGCTACCCTGGCCACGGCCCGGTTCGGCATTATTATCTGTTCCGCAATGCGATCGCGCTGATCCGGCGCGCCTATGTGCCATGGAGCTGGAAGTCGACGGAGCTCGTCAAGATGCCGGTCCGGCTTGCGATCTACGCGTTGTTCATGCAACCTCGCCTCGCGCACCTGCGGTTGTCACTGCTGGGAATCTGGCACGGACTGACCGGTCGTACCGGTGCGCTGTGACGCGCACGGGACGCTGTTTTTCAATCTTCACTCAATTAGAAAGCTTGCATGCTGACTCTTTCACTTGCTGACCTCAAACAGAGCATCGCGTCCTGGCGGTTGTGGACGCTGCTCGGCTGGCTCGAAATCCGGCAGCGCTACGCGCGCTCGCGAGTCGGGCCGTTCTGGCTCACGATCAGCATGGGCGTGATGATTACTTCGCTCGGTGTCGTTTATGGCACGTTGTTCGGGCAGAAGATGAACGAATATCTGCCGTTCCTTGCGTCGAGCATCGTGCTATGGGGGCTTTTCTCGCAGACGATTCAGGAGGGGAGCATTGCGTATATCAGTAGCGGGTCCTACATCAGACAGGTTCCCACGCCGAAGCTGATTTACATTCTGCAGGTCGTATGGCGGAACTTGATCGTTCTGGCCCACAACTTCGTGATCGTCATCGGTCTTCTGGTGATCTTCGGCGTCAAGAGCTGGGAGACGCTGCCGATGTTCATTCCCGGGTTGCTCATCTACGTGCTGAATGCGATGTGGATCGCAATGCTGACAAGTTTGTTGTCGGCACGCTTTCGCGATCTTCCGCAGATTATCGGTGCGCTGCTTCAGGTCGCCTTCTATGTCACGCCCATCATCTTCCGTCCCGATGCGCTGAACCGGTTTTCATTCATCGTCGAATGGAATC
Source organism: Burkholderia catarinensis (assembly GCF_001883705.2). Classification (GTDB taxonomy): domain Bacteria; phylum Pseudomonadota; class Gammaproteobacteria; order Burkholderiales; family Burkholderiaceae; genus Burkholderia; species Burkholderia catarinensis. The sequence goes on along the minus strand of NZ_MDEQ02000018.1, from coordinate 50,118 downwards.
CGCTTGCGTACCTGATCGATGTCGTGCGCGGTCCGTTGATTGGGCAAATGCCCAGTGCGCTGACGTGGGAAGTGACCATTGGCATGGCGGTCATCGGATGGCCGATCGCGTTGCTGATGACCGGTCGTTATCTGAAACGTCTGCCGTACTGGATCTGAAGAGGGCGACATGGCACACATCGAACTAAAGAACGTGACGCTGGATCTGCCGATCTACGACGTGCAGGGCCGTTCGCTGAAGAAACAGGTGCTTCGCATGGGACGACGCAACCGGATTGCCGAAGGCAACGACGGTGTCATCGTGGTACGTGCGCTCGACGACCTGAGTTTTCGCTTTGAACGCGGCGATCGCGTGGGGCTCATCGGGCACAACGGCGCAGGGAAGTCGACGCTACTGCGTGCAATGGCGGGCATTTATCCTCCGACGTCCGGTACTCTGTCTCGAGAAGGCAAGGCCGTGCCTTTGCTCGACATCAGCCTCGGCATGGACGAGAACTCGACGGGCATGCAAAACATCCGTTTGCGCGGCCTGCTGCTCGGTATGTCCGACGCCGAGATTCGCGAGAAGCAGAGCGATATCGCCGCGTTCAGCGAATTGGGCGACTATCTCGATCTTCCTATCCGCACGTATTCCAGCGGGATGAAGATGCGACTCGCCTTTGCCGTGTCGACGTCGGTCGATGCCGAGATCCTGTTGCTTGACGAAGTCATGGGTGTTGGCGACGCTTCGTTCATGCATAAGGCTGAGGCGCGCCTCGAAGAGTTGCATGACCGTGCCGAGATCGTCGTGCTCGCGATGCACTCGAACAGGGAAATTCGCAAGGTGTGCAACAAGGCGCTCTGGATGGAGCGTGGACGTGTGCGCGCATTCGGGGAGGTTGAAGACGTTGTGTCGCAATACGCGGCCTCGGTGGGCGAATGATCGCGGTGAAATGGAACGCCGACAGGACGGGGTGCTGAGCTGATGAAGTTGCGTAAAGCACGCTCGTTCGTGAATCGGGTGGCCGGAGACGGTGGGTTGCGACTGGTCGTGCGCAAGGCCTACGGTATTTTCCGCCGGGAAGGCCTCGCCGGCGTGAAGAGCCGCATCGCGTGGTTGCGCGCGGGTGCGCCGGGCGTGGTCGATCCGAATCTGTATGCCGAATGGGTGCGCCGCTACGATCAGATCGACGATGCGACGCGGGTGGCCATTCGCGAACGCATCGCGGGATTTGCAAGCTCGCCGCTGATTTCGGTGGTGATGCCTGTCTACAATCCCGATCCGAAATGGCTTGTGGAGGCGATCGAGTCCATCTGCGGACAGCTTTATCCGCATTGGGAACTCTGCATTGCGGATGACGTGTCGACCGATCCGGCCATTCGCCCGTTGCTTGAGCGCTATGCGGCCCAGGACCAACGGATTAAGGTCGCATTTCGCGAGAAGAACGGCCATATCTCCGCAGCATCGAATACTGCACTCGAACTCGTGACGGGTACATGGGTCGCGCTGTTCGATCACGACGATCTGTTGCCGGAGCATGCCCTTTATTGCGTCGCGGACGCGATCGTGTGTGATCCTTCAATTCGGATGATCTATTCTGACGAAGACAAGATCGACGGATCGGGCAAGCGCCGCGAGCCGTACTTCAAGTGCGACTGGAACCCCGATCTGTTTCTTTCGCAGAACATGTTCAGTCATCTGGGGGTGTATCAGAAGGCGTTGCTGGACGAGATCGGCGGATTCCGGGTGGGTTATGAAGGGTCGCAAGACTATGATCTGGCGCTTCGTTGCGTCGATCGAGCGGGTGCCGAGACAATCCATCACATTCCCCGCGTGCTGTACCACTGGCGCGTTCATGCCGAAAGCACGGCATCGGGCACAGATGCGAAGCCATACGCGGTGGTGGCCGGCGAGCGGGCGCTCAACGATCACTTCGAACGAATGGGAATTCGCGCAGTGGCCGAGTACGCAGGCAACGGTTACCGTGCACGCTATGCGATGCAGAACCCGGTGCCGCTCGTCAGCCTGATCATACCGACGCGAAACGGGCTGGACCTGATACGGCAGTGCATCAAGAGTATCGTTGGCAAGTCTACGTACGGAAACTACGAAATTATCGTCGTAGACAACGGCTCGGACGACCCGGCAACACTTGATTATCTCGCGTCGCTCAAGAGTGACGGGCGTTTTCGGGTATTGCGCGACGATCGGTCGTTTAATTTCTCGGCGCTATGCAATTCGGGTGTCGAGGCGGCGAACGGCGAGATCGTGGGGCTGCTCAATAACGATGTCGAGGTGATCTCGCCCGAGTGGCTATCGGAAATGGTCAGCATAGCAATGCAGCCGGGGGTCGGCGCAGTCGGCGCTAAACTGCTCTACCCAAACGATACGGTTCAGCACGCCGGCGTGGTGCTTGGGCTGGGTGGTGTGGCGGGGCACGTGCACAAGCACATCCCTCGTAGATCGTTCGGCTATTTCGGGCGGGCTAGCCTGATCAGTTCTTTTACCGCGGTCACGGCGGCGTGCATGATCGTGCGTAAGTCGGTCTATCGCGAGGTGGCGGGGATGAACGAACAGAATCTGAGCGTGGCGTTCAACGATATCGACTTTTGCATCCGCTTGCGGGAAGCCGGCTATCGTCATGTGTGGACCCCATACGCAGAGCTGTATCACCATGAGTCGGCGACGCGCGGATACGAGGACGACCCTGTCAAGCAGGCTCGCTTCGCGGGGGAGGTCGAGTACATGCAGACGCACTGGGCGGAATTGCTTCGCGATGACCCCTCCTACAGTCCCAATCTGACGTTGAACGACGAGGATTTCGGCCTCGCATGGCCGTCGAGAGCGCCCGCGCTTGCGTGAGCGCGTGAGCTGAGCGGTGGCGGCCGGGTTCAGCCGGAATCGATGAGTCGTACTGATCTGGCAGTCTGAAATTTGAAGGCATATCGTAACGGAGTTGACGTGAACATCTTCCCTGTAGTTTTGTGCGGCGGTAGCGGTACCCGTCTCTGGCCATTGTCGAGGGGCGGTTATCCGAAGCAGTACCTGAAGCTGGCCGGCGACCATACGCTGGTGCAGCAGACCGTGCTGCGCCTGCAGGGCATGCCCGGCGTCGAAGCACCGATCATGATCACCAACGCGGATCAGCGCTTTATCGTGGCCGATCAATTGCGCAGCATCGACGTGACAGCGTCGGCTGTCGTCCTGGAGCCGGTAGGGCGTAATACCGCGCCTGCGGTTGCCGCGGCGGCACTTCTTGCGATGGAGCAATCGCCCGATGCGTTACTGCTCGTGCTGCCGTCCGACCACGTGATTCTCGACAACGCGGTGTTCGCGGAGCTGGCCGAGAAGGCACGGGATATAGCGAGCACAGGGCATCTCGTCACGTTCGGTATCGAGCCGACGAAACCGCACACCGGCTACGGCTACATTCGCAGCGGCAACGGGCTGGGCACACACGACGGTGCGTTCAAGGTCGACGCATTCGTGGAGAAGCCGGATGCCGATACGGCCGCGCGCTTTGTGGCGGAAGGCGGCTATTACTGGAACAGCGGCATGTTCATGCTGAAGGCGTCCGCCTATCTCGATGAACTGAAGCGCTTCGAGCCGGCCGTGCTCGAACAGGTTGCGCTGTCGGTGAAGCAAGCGAAACGCGACGAGGATTTCGTTCGACTGGACGCCGATGCCTTTCAGGAAAGCCCGAACATTTCGATCGACTACGCGGTGATGGAGAAAACCGATCACGCGGTGATGGTCGCGGCTGCCGGCCTGAACTGGAGCGACATCGGTTCGTGGGCCGCGCTCGCGGAAATTTCGGATGCCGACGAGACGGGCAATACGGTGTCGGGTGATGTCCTGACTGACGAAGTGTCGGACAGCTATATCCGGGCCGAACATCGCATGGTCACGGCCATTGGCGTCAAGGATCTGATCATCGTCGAAACGGCGGACGCAGTGCTCGTGACGCACCGCGACCAGTCCGAACGTGTGAAGAAGATCGTCGAGCGCCTCAGTGCGTCGGGGCGGCACGAATCGGTGACGCACCGGAAGGTCATCCGGCCGTGGGGTTCGTACGAGAGCATCGATCAGGGCGAGCGCTTTCAGGTCAAGCGCATCATCGTCAACCCGGGCTCGTCGCTCAGCCTTCAAATGCATCATCACCGGGCCGAACACTGGATCGTCGTGCGCGGTACTGCACGGGTGTTCAACGGTGACCAGGTCATTCTGCTGAGCGAGAATCAGTCGACCTATATTCCGTTGGGTGTCACGCACCGCCTGCAGAACCCGGGGAAGATTCCGCTTGAGCTGATCGAGGTTCAGTCGGGCTCCTACCTGGGCGAGGACGACATCGTGCGTCTCGACGACAACTACGGCCGGGATGTCGTGCCGGCGACCGGCAAGTAATTGCATACGGAAGATCCGGCGTGGTCCCGATCTCGCATTTGCCGCGAGCATCGCGCGTCTGCGTAGTCGAACGGGGCCGGGAATTTCAACACACTGAATCAACTGGAATGAAAATGACTGTTGCGATCATTACTGGCATTACGGGGCAGGACGGCGCGTATCTTGCAGAGCTTCTTCTCGAGAAGGGCTACACCGTCTACGGCACCTATCGGCGCACCAGCTCGGTCAATTTCTGGCGAATCGACGAACTCGGCGTCAGCAACCATCCGAATCTTCACCTCGTTGAATACGATCTGACGGACCTCGGTTCGAGCATTCGTCTGCTTCAGACGACTAAGGCGACGGAAGTCTATAACCTGGCGGCGCAAAGCTTCGTCGGCGTGTCGTTCGACCAGCCGGCGGCGACTGCGGAGATCACCGGTATCGGCGCGCTCAATCTGCTTGAGGCGATTCGCACGGTCAATCCGGCGATCCGTTTCTATCAGGCCAGCACGTCCGAAATGTTCGGCAAGGTGCAAGCCATTCCGCAGGTCGAAAGCACGCCTTTTTATCCGCGCAGCCCGTATGGCGTTGCAAAGCTTTACGCGCACTGGATGACGATCAACTATCGCGAGAGCTACAACATCTTCGGTTGCAGCGGCATCTTATTCAACCACGAGTCGCCGCTGCGCGGCCGCGAGTTCGTGACGCGGAAGATCACGGACAGCCTCGCGAAGATCCGTCTCGGCAAGCTCGACGTTCTAGAACTCGGCAACCTCGATGCGAAGCGCGACTGGGGTTATGCGAAGGAATACGTCGAAGGCATGTGGCGCATGCTGCAGGCGGATCATCCCGATACCTACGTGCTGGCAACGAACCGGACGGAAACGGTGCGGGACTTCGTGTCGATGGCGGCGCAGGCCGCCGGCTTCGAACTCGCGTGGGAAGGTGCCGGCGAGAACGAGGCCGGCGTGGATACGCGAACCGGCAATACCGTGGTCAAGGTCAGCCCGAAGTTCTACAGGCCTGCTGAAGTCGATCTGCTGATTGGCAATCCGGAGAAAGCGGGCAAGGAACTCGGCTGGGTGCCGAAGACCACGCTCGAGCAGCTGTGCCAGATGATGGTCGAGGCGGATATTCGCCGGAACGAAGCAGGTTTCTCGTTCTAAAGCCATGGCAAAAGTCTTCGTAACGGGCCTGGACGGATTTACCGGCCGCTATATGGCGGAAGAGTTGATTCGTTCAGGTCACGAAGTCTGCGGGATCGTTCACAAGCCCAGTGGCAATGTGCCGTGGCGAACGCACGTGTGCAACCTGCTTGACTCCGATGCGTTGACTCGCGTGCTGTCCGACGAAAGGCCTGATGCCGTGGTGCATTTGGCGGCTATCGCGTTCGTTCAGCACGGTGATGTCGGCGCAATCTATCAGACCAACGTGGTCGGGACGCGCAATCTACTTGGCGCGCTGACTCGCTCCGCGAGTCAGCCGCGAGCGGTTTTGTTGGCGAGCAGTGCAAACGTCTATGGGAACTCCGACCGCGAAGTCATCGATGAATCCACTACGCCGGCGCCCGCGAACGATTACGCTATCAGCAAGCTGGCGATGGAAATGGTTGCGCGAACCTGGGAGGACAAGCTTCCGATCGTCATAGCGCGGCCATTCAATTACACGGGTGTAGGTCAGGACGAGCGATTTCTGCTTCCGAAGATCGTTCGACACTTCCGTGACCGAGCTTCGCGCATCGAACTTGGCAATCTGAACGTCGTGCGGGATTTTTCGGACGTTCGCACTGTTGTTGCGGTGTATCGGAGGTTGATCGAAGGTGAGTTTGCAGGACGTACCTTTAATGTTTGTTCCGGTGTCGGGTATTCGTTGCAGGACGTACTGTCGATGATGCGGGAAATCTCCGGACACGATCTGGATGTGGCCGTCAATCCGCTGTTCGTTCGGGCGAACGAGGTTCATAAATTGATCGGTAGTCGCAAGCAGCTCGAGGGTGCGATTGGAGGGTTCGATTCCATGGATCTTCGCGACACGCTGGCTTGGATGATGGAGAGTCGATCGAATTGAGATCGACGGGGATAGTGCGAAGGCGTCTTCGCTAACGAATGAGTCGGGCTCGCAACAGCAGAGATACGCTGTCCGCCCTTGAAGGAGCACGGGCGGGCCGACTCCCCATCGTCACATAGCGTTGCTGAATGCCGCGAATAACCAAACTGTTTCGTAAGCGACAACTTATGCCTTTTGTTTCCTACGCGCAAAATTTCGAAGACGTCATGCTGTATCGCGCGCTACAGCATATAAAAGATGGCTTCTACATTGACGTCGGAGCGTGGTCTCCCGATCAGAACTCCGTGACGCGAGCGTTCAGTGACAGAGGCTGGCGCGGGATTAACGTTGAACCCGATCCGTTCTACTTTTCTCTACTCCGGAGCAAGCGCCTGCGCGATGTCAACTTGCAGATGAGAGTTGGGGAAAACATTGAGCCGGCCAAGATGGCTGTTGGTTTCGATAGCGAACCTTCACCACTCGACGAAGAAATCGCAAGGGGGCACGTGCCGTCGGGGCGACAGGCGCAAGTGTTGGAAGGGGGACTAACGACGCTCAACGTAATCTGGCGAGAGTACGTCGGCGTTGGTCAGGTCGTGCATTTCCTCAAAATTGACGCCTCGGGGGATGAACGAAATGTCATTGTCGGCAACGACTGGACGCGTAATCGTCCGTGGGTTGTCGTTGCCAAAGCGATGGCACCGCTGTCCCAAGTAGAATCTCATTGCGAATGGGAACCAATTCTTCTGGCGGCGAATTATTCACATGTCTATTCAGACGGGCTCAACCGCTACTATGTAGCGGGCGAGCATAGAGAACTGTTCGACGCGTTCAAGTATCCGCCAAATGTGTTCGACGAGTTCGTCTCTGCCGGATCTACCGAGCTAAACACGGAAGCTGCGGAGCCCTTGCTTCGCCGTGAAGCCTCCCGGCCGTCAGCGCAAACAGAGCCGTCCCCGTTCGATGCGAGATTGGAGTTGGATGAGAGCAATCTGATTCCGACCGCGGACGACAGCCGACCGGATGACAGTGTGTCGGGGGAGATTTCACGCCAAAATCGACGGTTGAAGTATCAAGTGGCGGTTGCAGAAAGTCGTGGCGTCGAAGCCGAGTATCGTTACACCCGACAGAATCGGATAGCAAAAAGACAGATTAGCGAATTGCGGACAACGCTTGCTGGTCGCGATGCACTCATCCAACGGGCGAATCTGCGCGCAGAAGCTGCCGAGCAACAGTATGAGGCCGTGACCCAATCCATGCTGTGGCGCATTGTGTCGCCAGCACGCAGGGTTGGCGCTTTGGTGCCTTCGACGGCACGCGTATATGCACGACGAACGCTCAAGGCAATGTGGTGGACGGTTACGCCATGGAAAATGCGGGCGCGACTGGAATTTATGCGACAGCGTCGCGCCACGCAAGGATATGCGAAAACTATCGTGTCAGAGCCCATCGCCGATTTGCAAGGGCTGAAGACACCTGGCGCGGCGGCGACAGGGCAGTATGCCGAATGGATTAAGAATATCGAGGTTCGAACAAGTGATGTCGATCTGACTAAGGGCACTAAGCCGCTCGTCAGCTTCTTGTTCACAGGCGTCGATTCCACCGAAGAACTGATTCGCACGGTCGGCTCGATTCGAGCACAGTCACAACAAGGTTGGGAGATCATTGTTTCCCGTGCCGCGCTCGACACTTCCGTTGTCAAGAGTTTCGAAGATTGGGCGGTCGTCGACACGCGCATGATTTTGGTTGGCGAATCAAGCGAAAAGTTGGAGCGATCGACCGGCTTGGTCGCCGCGTTCGATCATGCTCAGGGAGAGTATGTCGCCGTGTTGGATGGCGGAGACATGTTGTCGTTCAATGCATTGAACGAAATTGCAGCAACGCTTCGCGACTTCTCGCAGGCGGATATTATCTACGGCGACGAAGATATGCAGTCCGCCGCGCAGTCGCGCGAAAGACCATACTTCAAGCCGTCGTGGTCGCCAGATCTGCTATATGCGTTCAATTATTTTGGCCGATTGACGCTGCTTCGACGCTCGCTGGTACAAATGGTAGGTGGCATCGACGTAACGGCTGGCGCTGCTGTCGAATGGGACATCAATCTCCGCGTGAGTGATGTGGCGCAGAGCATCATTCGTGTTCCTAAGGTACTTTGCCATCGTAAGCACGGTGTTGAGCAGGATCGGCCTGCGCCAGGAACGCGTGAGGCGTCGGATCATCGTGTGGTTATACAGCGGTATTGGAAGCGGAACGGTATCAATGGGGAGGTTACGGTTGCGACTCAATCGAACGGGACCCAACATGCCACCTGGGAAATCGAGCGGCCGCCGCTTGTGTCAGTAATCATCCCAACCAAGAATAAACCAGAACTCCTACGCATGTGCGTCGATGGTTTGTTGCATGCGACTGATTATTCGAACAAGGAAGTGATCATCGTTGACACCGGGTCGGATGACCCGGAGACCCTCGAATATTATCGATTTCTAAAATCCGAGCCGCAAATACGGATCGTTTACTACAGGAATAAATTTAACTACTCCGCAGCGTGCAATTTTGGTGCATCCAGAGCGCGCGGCGAGTTTCTCCTGTTCCTGAATAACGATATTGAAATCATCACGAGAGACTGGTTGCAAGAGCTAGTTCGATTAGCGATGCGCCCAGGTGTCGGTGTTGTGGGTACGAAACTCGTCTACCCGTCGCGAGAGTTGCAGCATGCGGGCGTTTCCATTGGAATCCATCTTGCGGCGCTGATGTATAGAGGTGGTCAAGATGAGGGATGGGGGGTATTTGGTTCACCGGAGCATCCTCGTAACTGGCTGGCCATCATGGGCGCTTGTCAGCTCGTACGACGAAGTGTGTTTGAAGAAGTATATGGTTTCGACGAATCCTATCTGATCGCGATGAGCGACGTGGCGTTGTGTCTGCAAGCCTGGCGCGCCGGATATCGGATCGCCTATACCCCCTACGCTTGCCTGGTGCATCACGAGGGTGCGACGAGAGGTAGTAGCAATCCGGCAGAGGATGTGCGTCGTCTCGCAGACGATATCCGTCATTTTGGTATCGACGAGGATCCGTATCTTCACCCCGAACTGGATGGTCGTCTGGCAATCCCGGCATTGCGTTTGGACGATGCGTCCGTGCGCACGACGCTTGAGCGGCACCTTGTTGAAACCGGGTCACTTCCGTTGTCGACCGGGGAGCTTCGTCTGGAGGACGAGGGTGTTTGCATGGCGATTGTCGACTTGCCGCGCGATTCGGTGCTTTGGCAACCTCAAGCCGCGCACAAGATCTTGGATATCGACAGTGCTGCGCGCTGGTGCTTAGATTTGTTGCGGCGGCGAGATGATCTCCGTGTGAGATTTCCCCGTGCGCTATCTGATGGAGGTGATGGGGAATTTGCGGACTGGCTACTCGGTAATGGCGAACGTGAATTGGGGCTCACGGCCGACGGGCTTCAATCGATCAAGCGATTGTTCGCAGAGGACTTCGGAGCGGCTGCCCGACAAGCATTCATGCAACATGAAATTCGAACGTTTTTGCCTCATGGGCTGACGCCAGCGGGATCTACCGATCTGTTCGAATGGTTTATTCGGCACGGACGTGTTGCGGCCGGTCTTCGACTTGAGCAGATTTGGTGGTTGTTTTGGCAGGCCTCCGAGGATCCTGTTCGAGAGCTCGTCGAAGCATATCGATTTACGCCAGCATGGCAGCGACTTCATTCCGATGGTTTGACGATTTTTGGGCGCGCAGCGTTTGCCGCGTGGTTTGCGGCGAAGTATCGAGTTCACGATCACTGGGTGGTGCCGGAGACATGGTCTGTCGACCTGTCGCCGGCTGAACAGATTCGTATTGCATATAACGCGCGTGAAGACTGGCGTGAACGTTTTCCGGCAGCACTGCGAGACGTGGATGCTGCGCGCGCTTTGATCCACTGGTTGCAAGCGGACGAGGCCCCATTGCCGAGCGGCGCGCGCGCGTGGTGCAAATCGCTCGACACGCTGGCAGTAGCGAAGGCGCTGGCGAAACCCGGCGTCAATGTGATCGGGCACTTCTGTTATCCGTCGGGATTGCGCGTATCCGTTGAGGCGCTGGTGAAGGGGATGCAGGAGGCTGGTGTCCAGACTTCGTTGCGGGATCTTCGTACGGACCGAAAGGATGACCCGTATCACGTCAATTTTTTCGGAACCGAGGATTTTGACGTCACCATCATCCATACGCAACCGGAGCCGTTCTTCAGTTCGGCGTTTGAATTGTCTGATTTGCTCGAGCGAGCACAACGCACCTATCGAATTGCGTACTGGTACTGGGAGTTCGATTCGGTCCCTGACAGCTGGACTGCTCATGCAAGCGGAGTCGATGAAGTTTGGACGGCCACGGAGTTTGTTGCGCAGGGGTTGCGCAATCGCTTGTCCATCCCGGTGAAGACGATTTTTCCTGGTGTGCAGCTCGGCGAATATCGCAGACGTGATCGATCTTATTTCGGCCTGAAGGATGATGAATATACGTTCCTGTTTACGTTCCACATGATGAGCGTGATGGAACGCAAGAATCCGATGGGATTGATTCGAGCATTCAGCGAAGCGTTTCGACCGGATGACTCAGTCTGCCTCGTACTGAAGACCTCATTTGGTGATCGCCACCCCGTGCAGCTTGAAGAGCTCCGTCTAGCAGCGAAGAACGCTGGAGTGAATATCAAGATCATCGATCAAGTGTACACGGCGGATGAGGTTCTTTCGCTGATGGACGCTTGTGACGCTTACGTATCGCTACATCGAAGTGAAGGGCTTGGACTCACCATGGCTGAGGCTATGCTGATGGGGAAGCCGGTGATCGCTACGAGCTATTCAGGCAACGTAGACTTCATGGATGAAACGAACAGCCTTCTGGTGCCGTACGAACTGGTGAAATTGGGGCGTCCGATTCCGCCTTATGACGCGAATCAACATTGGGCCGAGCCATCGGTGAAGGATGCCGCGAATTTAATGCGAAAAGTGTTCGAAAATCAGGAGTGGGCGAAGGAGCTGGGGGCTCGTGCTCGCGTAAGCGCTGAGCGTAAGCTTTCATTGGTTGCAGCGGGCGATCGGGCTGCGAATCGGATTGATGAAATTCGGTCGACTATGCTGGAATGATTTTGGATGGGCTGCATTGAAAAGTAGGGCCGGGAATGGATGGTAAATTAAGCTTGATAGTCGAATTGTTCGTATGCGGTAATTTTATGGTGGTGGAGATCTGATGAGCGAGTATGTTGCGAATGGTCTTGTACATGATGACGGGATCTGCTCTGGAAAAATCAGTGCGCTCGTGATTTCGTATAATCGCGCGAGCCTGATTGAGACGTGTCTTCGCGCGCTATCGTTCGCAGACGAGTTATTGGTTGTAGATAAATCGTCTAATGATGGAACCGCTGAAATTGCTCGGTCGCTTGCGGATCGAGTGATTTCTGTTCCATGGTCTCCTGTCGTTGAGGATACGCGCCAATTCGCTATTTCACAGTGCACCCATGACTGGATTCTATGTCTTGATGACGACGAATGTTTGAGTGTCGGGGCTGCAAAATTTCTTCGAAATGAAGTGGCAAACCCACGAGCGGACGCCTATTTTTTGCCGCAGCGACATTACATTCTTGGTGTCCACGACGAGCGGGCTTACTATTGGCCAGAATATCAGCTGAGATTTTTCAAGAGAGATTCTGTAGAAATTCTTTCGACGGTTCATGGTGGAATAAAGTCAAAAACGAATCGAATATATACCATTCCACCTGAAACGGGTGCCTGCATGCATCATTTATCACATGCAAGCGTGGAGCAATGGATCGAGAAGTCGAATCGTTATACTTCACGCATCGATCGGGCAAGAGATGATGATGGTGGACGTGATCTTATTACTTACGCGCACGCTCGCATTGATGGTTGGGCGAGTTTGTCGAAATCGCAGGGGCGTGGCGACTATCCTGCCGCAGTTGGTTTGCTTCGGGCCGTCTACGACATCATCGATCGATTGAAAACCTGGGAGCTCGAAGAAGGTATCGACGGCGAAAAAAATTTCCAGGAAATATGTCAGTCGCTGAAGGTGGAGTATATCTCTGAGCTGCCTCGGGATGACAAAGGTGAAAGCAAAATGAGTGTGTTAGATACTAACGACGCGTCTCTGGAGGCGGAAGGAAGTCAGAGCATCCCTCGTGCCGCCGCGGAGGTTAATACGCTTCGTGAGAATTTGCGACGAACGCGGATGCTGGTCGATGAACTGCGACGGCATTCCGACGCAGCTGAGTCGCAGCTCGATGTTCGTTTGATCGAGCAAAAGAATGAATTCGTGTGTCAATTGCAGGACGTTGAGTCCCGCTTGCGTGGCGCACAAGAACACCTTAAAGCGGTCGAGCGCGAGCGAGATGAAGCGCAGCGAGCGATTGTTGCCAGTCAAGAAGCCGAAGCGCAAGTGCGCCAAGCATTGTCTGGGTTGCTTGCAAATCGTGCGCGATCAATCACCGAAAAAGACGCGCGAATCGCGCATTTAATGCAACGCGTATCAGAAGCTGAGCAATCGGCGGCAGCAGAGGTTGTTCAAAGAACGGAGATCGAGCACCGCCTTGGAGCTGTGCTCTCGTCCGAGACGTGGAGGCTTACAGCGCCGGCTAGAGCAATCGTGGAATTGACGCGACGCTCGGTACGCCTGCAGCGTGCACGGATAGAGTTGATACGAAGAGCATTGCTTTCCAGTGATCCGGAAGCCAAACAGGTACTCTCGAATTCGTTTCGGCGGCGTATGGGTGTGAGTGGCGGCTTACCGCTATCTCAATCGGTAACAGTGCCGGCGAGTAGCGTCATGCTCGCACCGCATGAATCAGTTACGGTTTCTTATCCATCGTGGCTGTTGCGAATGGACACACCGGATGCAGAGGCGCTTGCCGCCATGGAAGCTACGTCCGTCTCGGTGCCGGAGGTTGTCGTTATCGTTCAATTGACGGCAAAAGCTGCGGCGAAGTGGAATGAAACGCTGGATGCGCTTCGAAAAATCATCGGCCTGAAATGGACTGCATTCGTGTTGGTGGAACCTGGTGCAGACAGCACACTCGTCAAGAAATGCGTGGAGGGGCTTGAAGGTGACCCTCGTTTCTCGTTCTCGCGACCGCAGTTGAACGCCGGGCAGATTACGGTGTTGATTGACTCGGGGGCGATTCCTCGCTCTCATGGACCGCGAGTTCTTGTTGATGCGCTGCGCCGAAATGAAAGATTCCGTCTGGCATATTCCGACGAAGACTCCCTTCCCGATGGCGGGTTGCCGCAGGATCCATGGTTCAAGCCTCCGTTCTCGCGCTTGCTGACAAAGCAGGGACTATTGCTTGGAAAAATGGTCGCACTTCGTTGGTCGAATGGCATGGATCTGGATGTCGCGCAGCGCATGCTGGATCAGGAAATCAGCTTTGATTCGGCGCTACAGGAAATGGCTCTATCTATCGACGAACGTGCGATCACTCATGTACCACACGTTACGTTCCATGACGCGATGCCGATAATGAAGCCGGTTCCCTTTGATCCGCCGGCATTGCCGGACTCGCTACCGGTCATCAGCATATTGATTCCGACACGTGACGGATGGCATTTGCTCGGACCGTGCCTGGAAAGTCTGCGGAAAACGGATTGGCCGAAGGATAAGCTCGAGATCATTGTGATCGACAACGGATCTGTCGATCCGGTGACGATTGAGGGAATGAGTCTGGCGGAACGCGAGGGCAGGATTCGCATATTGCGAGATCCCCGTGAGTTCAACTATGCGAGGCTCAATAACGTTGCCTCGCGCGCGTCTCGTGGTGAGTTGATTGTTTTGCTCAATAACGATACGGAGATCATTGATCCCGCCTGGCTCAAGAAGATGGCAGCGTATGCACTATTGCCTGATGTCGGTGCGGTGGGACCTAAATTGCTTTACGGTGACGGCACGGTGCAGCATGCCGGTGTAGTACTGGGGATACAAGGTGTTGCAGCTCATGCTCACCTCTTTTTGGCCCCTGACGAAGGTGGATACCGCGGGCTTGCAAATGCAACCCATGAGGTTGCTGCAGTGACGGGAGCCTGTCTGATGGTTTCGAAGGCCGCATTTAATGAAGTGGGCGGTTTGCGAGAGGAGTTGCGTGTCGCTTTTAACGATGTTGTATTTTGTCTAGATCTGCTTGCGCGTGGTCGGAAGAATATATATTTTGCAGAGGCGTTGGTAGTCCATCATGAAAGCAAAACACGTGGATACGACGACAAACCGGAAAAGGTGAAGCTGCTTCGGAAGGAAGCTCGGATCGCATGGTCGCATCATCGTGATCTGCTGTGGAAAGACCCATGCTATTCGCCGAATCTGTCGATGGAGTCGCCCTACAAACTTTCGTTTGCCCCGCGTCGACGTCCGATATGGGACGAGATGATGGTTTCGCGTCGTCCTTGTGTAATGATGCTTTCGTCGACACACGCACGTGGTCATGGTGTTGCAGTCGTGATCGAGCTGCAGGTGCGTGCGCTGCTGGCCGATGGCTATGACGTAATAATTGGTGGATTCCTTGGTGCGAACGATTTCGAATATCCGGGCTGCAAGAAGGTTGACGTCCGTGATCCCAGGTCCGCGGCTACTATTGCTGTGGAAATGGGTGTCGATGTCATCGTTGCACATACGCCGCCATTCTTCGATGTTGCGCGCTGGACTGGCAATATCCCCCCAGTAATTGCTTACGATTATGGCGAGCCGCCTCCTAATCTATTTCCGGATGCGGATGCGCGACAGGATATTCTTGATCAGAAAGCATTGAGTTTGGGGATTTGTGCGAAGGTATTTGCGATTTCTAACGCTGTGGCGCAGGAGGCCGTTACTCCGCCGGATGGTGTCATTCCGCTCGGTAATGAGCATCTGGGCCGGTGGAGTGAAGAGTCAAATAACCGTCGTTCGCGTATTCGCCGGAAGAATGGGTGGGATGACAAGTTCGTTATTCTGAATGTCTGCCGTTTCCACGCAGCCGAACGACTTTACAAAGGGGTCGATCAGTACGTAGAAATGTATGAGGCGCTCCAGTTGCTCGATCCGGTTTTAGCGGCACGTACTGTTTTGGTGTTGTGTGGGAAAGGGGACGCAGACGATATCGCCGAAATGACTGCGCGGGGAGTGTGCGTTCATGCGAACGTGACGGACGAAGAGATGGTTAACCTGTATGCAGGTGCTGATCTATACGCGAATTTCTCGCGGTGGGAGGGATACAACCTTGGTATTGGCCAAGCCCTCGCAATGGGGCTACCCGTGATCGCATCTGACATCCCGGCTCATCGAGCCTTCGGTGTTGATGTCACCAGTGATCCGACTGCAGCGGCTATCATTGCGCGCGATCATCTGAATGATAGTCGGCAGCGTAATCCGAAAATATGGGCATGGAAGGAGCCGCTTGAGAGTTTCGTTTCCGAGGTTGAGAAAGTGGCGCAAGCTCGGGCAGTAGTAAAGTAATCGTGGGTGACGCAGGTCGGCTTGTGGGGCATTCCTGCGGCCGACCGGCTCGAGTGTCGCGCGTATTATCTCGAAATATTCGGAGTTGGTCGTCTTATTCGTGCCTGCGCTAAAATCGCATCGACAATTGGATTCGATTGGCGGGCTGCAAGCATGTGTCATTGTTCGGGGCGAAAATTTGCTCGTGCTCGCTAGATCCGTACGTCACCAGCGCAGTTGCCGGCGCGAGCACTTCCACAGTTTCCCCAAATGCAATTTACGTCAGACATCGGCCCGTTGCGCGAGGACACTCTCGTCGTCGTGTTGGGCATGCACCGAAGCGGCACGAGCGTCATTACCCGCGCGATGGAGGTAATGGGCGCCGTGTTTGGCGACAACCTCATGCCTGCGGTGCCGGGCGTCAACGACAAGGGATTCTTCGAGGATCTCGATATCTATGCGATCAATCAGGAGATCCTGACTCTTGCAGGTGCCGATTGGCATAGCCTTGCCCCGATCGAATTCGACAAGATCCACGACGCGAGCCTTCGGCCGATTCGCGAGCGGGCGAGCGAACTTCTGGCGAAGAAATGCGAGAACAAGATTTTCGCGCTGAAGGATCCGCGCATCTCGCGACTGCTGCCTTTCTGGAAACCCGTTTTTGACAGTCTCGGCGTACGCGTCGTTTATGCACTGGCCATTCGGAATCCGATGAGTGTGGGCCGGTCGCTGGAGAAGCGGGATCAGTTCTCGTCAGAGAAGTCGTATCTGCTCTGGCTGCTCCATACTATCCCGCCGCTCGGCGCAACGAAGGGTGCGCGGCGCGTCCTCGTCAATTACGACAAGCTGATGGAGGATCCGCGCGCCGAGCTCGCACGCATGTCGATGCACCTCGAACTGCCGCTTGATGCATCGCGCGCGCAGGCATTCGAACGGGACTTTCTGGACGGGGGGCTGCGGCACACGCGTTTCGAGTTCCGTGATTTGTCGAATGCAAATGCAATCGAGCGGCACGTCAGTGCGTTGTTCGGTGTTCTGGAATCCGCAACGGAGATCGACGAACCGGCATTCGAGCAACGCGCGCAGTCGGTCATCGAGGAGGCACAGGCATACCTCGACGATATCGCTCCGCTCTTGCGGCTAGAGTGGCAGTTCGAGCAGGAGGCAGGTGGGCTGACAGCCGAGGTGGCTGCCAATCGCGGCGAAATCGCAGCGCAGCAACAACGCATCGACGCGCAGCAGCAGCACATCGACGCGCAGGCAAGTGAAGTGAGCGACTGGCAGGCGCGTGCCGAATCGGCGGCCGCTGCCGAAGCGCATCTGCGCGCGGAACTCGTGATCGCGAACGACGCGCAGCGCGTACTGAAAGAGTCAGTCGAATCCCGGGATCGCATCATCGCGGCCCAAGAGGCAGTGTCGGCCGGGCAACGCATGGCGCTGGAACGCGCCGAGCGTACCGTGCACGAGATTCTTCGATCCAAGTCGTGGCGGGTGACGAAGCCGTTGCGCTTTCTCGTCAGGCTGGCTTCGGGTCGCAAGTGACAGAGCTGACCATTTCCGCGTGTGCGGTCGTGATGGCGGTGTGGGCGTGGTGACGCACGGTACGCGCCAGGCTGAGCTTCGCACCGCCCTCGTGCGGCAGGGTTGCTTCGTTCGCGGCGCGCATGTATCGACATGCTCGAGCTGGCGCGCCAGATAGTGGCCGACGAGTGTGGCACACTTCGCTGTGTTGCATCCGTCATTGGTTTCGTCATAACGTGGTCTTTCATTCCTCACCCTCCGCTGCACACGGCGCGCCCGGGCCGGCCGGTACGGATCGCCTGTCGATTTCCATCGTGACGTTTCGTCCCGATCAGGCACTGCTGGCGCGGACCTTGTCCAGCGTTGAGACGGCCCGCGGGTCACTCGAGCATTCATCTCGCGAACTCGCTGTTGACGCATTCCTGGTCGACAACGGTGGGGAGGCGACCACGCTCGCCGAGATTCGGAGCGGCCTCGGCATGACGGAAATCGACTACACGACGCTGACCGGGCACGGCAACGTCGGCTACGGAAGAGGCCACAACCTTGCCATCGACGCGACCGACAGCACCTACCACCTGATTCTCAATCCGGACATCGACGTCGAGCCCGATGCGCTGGTGCGCGCGCTCGATTTCCTCAATACGCATCCGGAGGTCGGCTTGCTCACACCGTGGATCGGTGACGATCACGGTCACGCCCAGTACCTGTGCCGCCGCTTCCCGGCGCTGCTCGATCTGCTAGTCCGCGGCTTCCTGCCGGCGCGCATGCGCCAATGGTTCGCCGGGCGCCTCGCCCGCTATGAAATGCGCGACGTGATCAACGACCGCGACATCGTCTGGGACCCGCCGATCGTCAGCGGCTGCTTCATGCTGTTCCGCACCGATGTTCTGAAGAAGCTCCGCGGTTTCGACCCACGTTATTTCCTCTACTTCGAGGACTACGACCTCAGCTTGCGCACGCATGATGTCGCGCGCGTCGCGTACGTGCCGTCGGTCCGCGTGATCCATCACGGCGGCGGTGCCTCCCGCAAGGGCTTCGCGCACATCCGCATGTTCGCCGCGTCGGCCTTCAAGTTCTACAACCGCTTCGGCTGGAGGCTCTGGTGAGTCACCTCGTCATCACCGGCGCGAACGGCTTCGTCGGCCGTGCGGTCTGCCGCCGCGCGCTGGAGGCCGGGCACACCGTTACCGCACTGGTACGGCGTCCGGGCGGCTGCGTCGACGGCGTGCGCGAATGGGTGCACGGCACCGCTGATTTCGATGACCTGGATGAAGGGTGGCCGACCGATCTGGCAGCCGATTGCGTGATCCATCTCGCCGCTCGCGTGCACGTGATGCGCGACGAGTCGCCCGATCCCGACGCCGCGTTCGACGCCACCAACGTCGCCGGCACCCTGCGCCTCGCCGAGGCGGCGCGCAATCACGGTGTCCGCCGCATCGTGTTCGCGAGCAGCATCAAGGCGGTAGGAGAGGGCGATGGAGGTGTGCCGCTGTCGGAAGCATTCGAACCCGATCCGCAGGATGCGTACGGCCGTTCGAAGCTGCGTGCGGAACGGCAACTCGCGCAGTTCGGCGCGTCGGCGGGGCTTGACGTCGTCGTCGTTCGTCCACCGCTCGTCTATGGCCCGACCGTCCGCGCCAACTTCCTGCGGATGATGGACGCGGTCGCGCGCGGGATGCCGCTGCCGCTCGGCGCCATCGCCGCGCGCCGCAGCCTCGTCTACGTCGAAAACCTCGCCGATGCGCTGCTGCGTTGCGCAATCGACCCGCGCGCGGCCGGCGAATGCTTTCACGTCGCCGACGACGACGCGCCGTCAGTCGCGGGCCTGCTGCGTCTCGTTGGCGATGCGCTCGGCAAGCCGGCGCGCCTGCTGGCGGTGCCGCCGGCCCTGCTGCGTGCCGTCGGCAAGCTGACCGGTCGCAGCGCGGCGGTCGACCGCCTGACCGGCAGCCTGCAGCTCGACACGGGCAGGATCAGGCGCGTGCTCGACTGGCATCCGCCCTATACGACTCGCCAGGGCCTCGAAGCGACCGCCGCATGGTATCGTTTGCGCGATACACGAAAATAAATAAGCCACATGCTTCTCGCGAATCCCACCTGGCTCATCACGGCCGCGGTGGCCCTGGGCGCCGCACTCGCTTCGACGACGATTCTCCGTGCGCTGCTCGCCACCGGCCTTGCCTGGCGCCTCGCCACCGATATTCCGAACGATCGTTCGCTCCATACGCTGCCGACGCCGCGCGTCGGCGGATGGGGCATCGTGCCGGTGTGCGTCGTTGCACTTCTGGCGCTGGCGCCACGACTCTGGCTGATCGCCATCGCCGCAGCAGGGCTGGCCGCGATGTCGCAGATCGACGATCGGCGCGGGCTGCCGGCCCGCGTGCGATTCTCGGCGCACCTCGCGGCAGTCGTCGCGCTGATCGTCGTCTTTCCGGCCGACGCGCCTTGGTGGCTGCTCGTCGGCGTGGGCTTCGCGATGGTCTGGCTGACGAACCTGTACAACTTCATGGACGGCGCCGACGGCCTCGCGGGCGGCATGGCGCTGTTCGGTTTCGGCGGGTACGCGGTCGCGGCGCTCGATGGCGTGCATGCATCGCCCGATCTCGTCGTGGCGGGCGCGGCGGTCGCCGGCGCGGCGTTGGGCTTTCTTCTGCTCAATTTCCACCCGGCCAGACTGTTCCTCGGCGACGCCGGCTCGATTCCGCTCGGATTCCTGGCCGGCGCGCTGGGCTACTGGGGCTGGCGTACCGACGTCTGGCCGATCTGGTTTCCCGCGATGATGTTCGCCCCCTTTATTGCCGATGCATCTGTAACACTTTTGAGACGTCTGTTACGCGGAGAAAAGTTCTGGCAAGCGCACCGTGAGCACTATTATCAAAGGATGGTCCGATCGGGCGTAGGCCACGGTCGGACTGCTCTTTATTGGTACCTCATCATGCTCGCAGGCATAATTGTCGCCGTGTGGGCGAAGGGTCGCCCCGAACTGCAGCAATGGCTGTCGTTTTTCGTGTGGTATGGCGTCCTGGCATGGCTCGGATGGTTGATCGACATGCGTTGGCGCCGGTTTCAGGCGGCCGCTGAAAACAATTCTTGAGGTTTCCCGCCGATGTTTCGATCCAAAGCATCTTGGCTGTCACTGAGTGCTTTCCTGTTCGACCTGACGGCGGTTGTCGCGTCATGGTTATTTGCCTATCTCGTTCGTTTCAATGGCAGCGTTCCGCATGATTTCCTGAGCGGCGCGCTGATGGCGCTGACGTGGGTGCTGCCGGTGTACGCGCTGATGTTCCACGGGTTCGGCCTGTATCGCGGGCTTTGGGTGTTCGCGAGCCTGCCTGACCTGATGCGCATCGCGAAGGCGGTGGTCGGCGGCGGCGTGATCGTGATGATCGGCGCCGTGATGTTCCAGCCGGTGCCGATCATTCCGCGCTCGGTACTGCTCGTGTCGCCGCTGATGCTGTTCCTGGCGATGGGCGGCGCGCGCGCGCTGTATCGCGCGACCAAGGAGTATTACCTGTACGGCGGGCTCGTCGGGAAGGGCAAGCCGGTGCTGGTGCTCGGCGCCGGCACGGCCGGCGCGAGCCTCGCGCGCGAACTGTCGCGCTCCGGCGAATGGCGCCTCGTCGGCCTGCTCGATGACGACGTGACCAAGCAGGGCCGCGAGGTCTACGGCTACAAGGTGCTGGGCTCGTTCAACGACCTCAAGCACTGGACCGACGCGATGAAGGTCGAATACGCGATCATCGCGATTCCATCTGCGTCGGTCGAGATGCAGCGCCGCGTCGCGACGTTGTGCGTGCGTGCTGGCGTGAAGGCGATGGTGCTGCCTTCGCTGACCGCGCTGATGCCGGGGCAGGGTTTCCTGTCGCAGGTGCGGAACATCGATCTCGAAGACTTGCTCGGCCGCGATGCCGTGACGATCGACACGCCGCACGTCGAGGCGCTGCTGCGCGGTCGCGTCGTGATGGTGACGGGCGCGGGCGGCTCGATTGGCTCCGAGCTGTGCCGGCAGATCCTGCGTTTCGCGCCGGCGCAGCTTGTCGCGTTCGACCTGTCCGAGTATGCGATGTACCGGCTGACCGAGGAGTTGCGCGAGCGCTTTCCCGACCTGCCCGTCCTGCCGATCATCGGCGACGCGAAGGATTCGCTGCTGCTCGATCAGGTGATGTCGCGCCATGCACCGCACATCGTGTTCCACGCGGCTGCCTACAAGCATGTGCCGCTGATGGAGGAGCACAACGCGTGGCAGGCGCTGCGCAACAACGTGCTCGGCACGTATCGCGTGGCCCGCGCGGCGATCCGCCACGATGTGCGTCACTTCGTGCTGATCTCGACCGACAAGGCCGTCAATCCGACCAACGTGATGGGCGCGAGCAAGCGCCTCGCCGAAATGGCCTGCCAGGCGTTGCAGCAGACGAGCGAGCGCACCCAGTTCGAGACCGTGCGCTTTGGCAACGTGCTCGGCAGCGCGGGCAGCGTCATTCCGAAGTTCCAGCAGCAGATCGCGAAAGGCGGCCCGGTAACGGTCACGCACCCGGAGATCACGCGTTTCTTCATGACGATCCCGGAAGCGTCGCAACTCGTGCTGCAGGCGTCGAGCATGGGACGGGGCGGCGAGATCTTCATTCTCGACATGGGCGAGCCGGTGAAGATCGTCGATCTCGCGTGCGACCTGATCCGTCTGTACGGGTTCTCGGAAGACCAGATTCGGATCGAATTCACGGGGCTGCGGCCTGGCGAGAAGCTTTACGAGGAACTGCTCGCGGACGACGAGACGACCACGCGCACGCCGCATCCGAAGCTGCGGATCGCACGCGCGCGGGAAGTGCCGGACCATCTGCTCGACGAATTGTTGCCGTGGCTGATGCAGCACCGCGTGCTGAGTGACGACGAGGTGCGGCGCGATTTGCGGCGCTGGGTGCCGGAATATCAGGCGGCTGTCGCGCCGATGCTGCAGAGCGTGCCGAAGCGATCTGCGTCGAACGTTTGACGTCATCGACAACGCGCGCGGCCGACGCCACCGGGAGTATCTCCGGTCGGGTGGTGAAATGAAATATCCTCGAGAGACAGCATGCCGTTAGCCGGCTTTATCCGCCTCGCGCTGCCGTCGATGCTGGTGACGGTCGCGTTATGCCTACTGGCAGCGATCATTGCAAACCGGTCCGCCTTTTACCGCCGCCATGTCGATGAAGAAATGGCGGCCAACCGGTTTCATTCGATCGACGGGTTGCGTGGCCTGCTGGCAATCGCCGTCATGTATCACCACGCGGTGATCAGCTACTTTTTCTATGTGACGGGGCGCTGGGACGTGCCGCCCTCACGGCTCGCCACGCTGTATGGGCAGGGCGGTGTCGCGATGTTCTTCATGGTGACGGCGCTGCTTTTCTGGAGCCGGGCGCTGGCAACCGGTGGGCGCCTGGATCTGCGGCGGTTTTTCCGCTCTCGCGTGCGGCGTATCGTGCCGATGTACGTGGTTTCGGCCGGCACACTGGTCGTCACTGCGCTGGCCCTGACGCATTTCCGGCTGAACAGCTCGCCGATGCAGGTGGTCAAGGACGTTGCGGCGTGGCTCCTGTTCACGTTTCCCGGCACCCCGGATATCAATGGCTTGCCGAACACGGGCCTGATCAACACGGTCTACTGGACGCTCGTCTACGAGTGGAAGTTCTATTTGCTGTTTCCGGTGCTGACGCTGTTCACGAGCCGACGGCTGGTGTGGGTGTTGCTGATCGTGTCGGCGGTGCTGGTCGGGTGGTATTCGGCGAACCGGATCGAGTGGTATTTCGTGTGCGGCGCTTTGGCGGCAACCCTGCTTGCCCGGTACCCGAATATCCACGCGCGGCTTTGCGGCGCGACCGGCTCGGTACTCGTGCTCGTGTTGCTCGCCGTCATTCTCCGAAGTGTTTCGACGGCCTACGATCCGGTTGCCGTACTGCTGTTCCTTACCGTGTTTTTCATTATTGCGTGTGGCAACACGATGTTCGGTCTTCTGACGTCGAGGCCCGTCCGCCTCCTGGGAATGGTCAGCTACAGCATTTACCTGTCGCACAATTTCGTGCTGTATCTGGCATTCAGGCTGGTTAACCACGTCAAGGATGTCGCCGCATTGACGGTGCCTGCCTTCTGGTTCGTGACGGCTGTCGCTTCCGTGCTGGTTGTCCTGCTGTCCGTGCTGACGTATCGATACGTCGAGTTTCCTTTTCTGGGCGGGGCGGCGTTGAAACGATCGTCTCGCGCGGAAGTCGGGCAAGCGGCGCGCGTCTAGCCGGATCGTTGCCGTGCGGCCTGACAGGGCTCGGCGGCTCTATGCCCGCGCCACACCTTGCGCACGATCACCCACCGCGGCGCCCTGAACCGCACGATGCCGAGGTACGGCCGCTCGTAGGTCAGCGCGAGCAGCACCACAAGCATGAACAATCATTGCCGGCTTTTCGGCAGAGTCCGACCCGCTCGAGTTCGACTCGATCAATATCCGCGCCGGACCCGACGCACGATTGTTCCCCTTCAGCCTGAACCGCGCGATGCCGATATACAGCTAGCTGCACGCGGCTGAGCGCGAACCGCACCAACGGCCCAATCTCGGATGGAATTGGCCGTTCGCGTCCGCGCGTGCCACCAGGTTCCGTTCATTTGACTACCGTCCCATTTCTGCATATGTTTTATCACGTTAATCGGACGATTGAGCACGAAGGCGACTTTCTCTGAAAGTTGCCGTTCGTGCTCGCTCGCTTCCGATGCTTGCGTTGTCCGCTCCGGCGGCGGCGAGCAGGCCTGTCAGCGATCGGGGGCGGTAGTCAAGAGCGATTGAAAAATCAAACAAGAAATCCACAATCGATATTCATCCGATGAAAACGCGGCATATTGTCAGGGGAATGAGCGCGGCACTCATGGTGCTCGCGCTGGCCGGCTGCGGTGGCGGCGACGACGCGAGTCCTGCTGCGGCCACTGCGCAGGCCGGCAAACTGTCGGCGCTGCGAGGCGCGGGCAACGTGGTGAGTGCGGCGCCGATGAGTGCGACGGCGCCGGTCCATGTTGCGCTCGTGCTCAAGCTGAATGACGAAGCCGCGTTGAACCGCTTTCTGCAGCAAGCGCGAACGCCTGGCAGTGCCAGCTTCGGGGCCGTGCTGAGCTCCGCGCAGATTGCCGAGCGATACGCGCCCACCGCCGGGCAGGTCGCCACCGTGAAGGCCTATTTGGGAAGTAAGGGCTTCACGAACGTCAAGGTGGCCGGCAACAACATGATTGTCGAAGCCGATGCCCCGGCCAGCGTAATATCCGGCGTGTTCCAGACGACACTGGTACCGGTCGCGATGGCGGACGGCAGCAGTACGCATATCAACACCGCTCCGGAGACGGTGCCCGATGCGATCAGTGGGGTCGTTCATGGGGTTCTGGGGCTGGATACCGCGACTCGCCTCCGCCCGCATTTCGTGCGTGCTTCCGTTGCCAGCGGTGCGCCGAGCACAAACGCGTCGCCGACAACTTCCGCGGTCACGGTGGGGCACAACCCGACGCAGTTTCCCGCCATCTATTCCGTCGGCAGCGCTCCGACGGCCGCCAACACCACGATCGGCATCATTGCCGAAGGCGACGTGACGCAACCCGTCATCGACCTGGCTACGTTCGAAAGCAACAACCAGTTGCCCGCCGTTCCCGTTTCGGTGATCAAGGCCGGGACGCCTAGCGCCGACACGAGCGCAAACATGGAATGGTCGCTCGACAGCCAGACCATCGTCGGGATGTCTGGCGGCGTCAAGCAGCTCAATTTCTACGTTGCGTCATCCTTCGCGTGGAGCGATATGGCGCTCGCGATCAATCGCGCCGTGAACGACAACACTGCCCGGGTCGTCAACATGTCGATCGGCGGGTGCGAGAACTGGGCGTCGACAGCCGCCATCGACACACTGTTCGAGCTCGCCGTCGCACAGGGGCAGACTTTCTCGATTAGTTCCGGAGATTCAGGCAGTGTGGCATATGGCTGCACCGGCACGGCGGTGGAATACCCGGCCAGTTCGCCCTATGTCGTATCCGTAGGCGGCACGACGCTCTATACGAACGGGAATGGAAGCTACGCCGGCGAGACCGCCTGGGACTCCAGCGGTGGCGGCATCAGCGGCTTCGAACCGATTCCATCGTGGCAATCCAGCGTACCCGCGCTCAAGGGACGAGCATTTCGCGGCCTGCCGGATCTTGCGTTCGACGCTGATCCCAACAGCGGCGCGTTGGTCATCGTCGGCGGACGACTCGAGACGGTCGGCGGCACGAGCCTGTCTGCGCCGCTGTTTGCCGCGACCTGGGCGCGTCTGCTGTCCGGCAGTTGCGCGACGAACCTCGGGTTCGCGGCGCCCACGATATACAGCGTTCAATCGACGACCGGGTCCATCTTTCGTGACGTCACCTACGGCAGCAACGGCGCGTACAGCGCCGGTTCCGGATGGGACTTCGTGACAGGCTGGGGCTCGCCGAATGTGAGCGTGCTGCATTCCGCGATATGCGATCCGACGGCCCCGATATACGGCGGCGTGATCAGCGAAGGTACGACGCTCAAGCCGGGGCAAATCGTATATTCGGCTTCCAGAAGCCATGAACTGGCCATGCAGAATGACGGCAACCTCGTGCTCTACAACACGGCCAATGGTGCCGCGGTGTGGAATTCCGGGACGAATGGAAACGTCGGGGCGTATGCCGTCTTTCAGACCGATGGCAATTTCGTGGTCTACAGCGCGAGTGGCAAGGCGTTGTGGTACTCATCGACCAATGGCGTACCTTATGGTCAATACCTTGCGGTACAAGACGACGGCAACCTGGTGATCTACGAATCGCACGTGCCGGTATTTTCCACGGGGACCAATACTACTGGCTACGCGACCTCTTCAAGCGGCGCTGCCGTCTGGAGCGGTGGTGTCATTATCAGCAATGGCCAAGGTTTCACATCAGGCAACGGCGCAAGCGTCCTCGTCATGCAAGCCGATGGCAACCTGGTGCTGCTTCGCCAAGGTGTCGTGCAATGGAATTCCGGTACATCCGGTCACACCGGCGCTTTTGCCGCCATGCAAACGGACGGCAATCTCGTCGTTTACAGTTCGGACCATACGCCCCTGTGGTATTCCGGCACGAGCGGACATCCAGGAGGCGCCACATTTGTTCAAGATGACGGTAACGTGGTGATTTATACGCAGGTGCCGCACTGGAACACAAATACTGCTGGAACTTAGTATTCGGATTGTCGGTGACGGAAGATCGTGGGGCCGGCTGCGCTCATTGTCCGCGCCGCTCCTTCCTCACCACCATCCACCTCGGCACCCTGAACCGAACGATACTGAGGTACAGCCACACATAGGTCAGCGCGAACAGCACCACAAACACGAACAGGTGCACCGTGTGCCGCCAGAACAGCGTCGCGGGAATCACCGCGACGAGGCACAGCAGCCACAGATACGGCGAAGTAAGCGAATTGCGCCGCGTGAGATCATGCGCGTGCTTCGTCCCGACAGCCCAGCGCATCAACCGCTTGTACACGAGCATATGAAGATGCACGCCGTCCGGAATCCCCGGCGAGATCCCGCGGATGAATTTCTTCCGGTAGATCGAGAAGCAGGTCTCGAAGATCGGATACATGAACAGCAGCACCGGGTACCACGCGGACACTTCCCGATTGCGCATCACCAGCATGATCGCGAGCTCGGCAAGCATGAAGCCGATGAAATACGCGCCGCCGTCGCCGAGAAAGATCAGCCCGGCCGGGAAGTTCCACAGGAAGAAGCCGAGCACGGCGCCCATCATGATGATCGACGCGGACATCACGATCGGGTCGTGGACCTGGAATGCCACGTACGCGAGCGACGCGAACATCATGAAGCTGACCATCGAAGCGAGCCCGTTGAAGCCGTCGATGATGTTGATCGCATTCGCGAGCGCCGCGACCGCGAGCACGGTGACGAACGCCGAAATGACCACGTAACCGAGCAGGAAATCGAGCGGCGGCACGCTGATGCGCTTGACCGCGATGCCCAGCAGCCAGAACGCGAGCGCGGCCGCGCCCATCGTGCAGAGCAGCCGCGCGCGCGGCGACACGCGCTTGGTCAGATCCTCGACGAGGCCGGACAGGAACGCCGGTAGCCCGCATGCGACGATGCCCAGAATGCTGCCGGCGATCGTCGGATAGTGCCGCGACACGATCAGGGCCCCAATGACGACCCCGGCGAGGATCCCGATGCCCCCGACCCGCGGCACCGGCCGCACGTGGAATTTCTGCACGCCGGCCAGGTCGCTGTCGATCGAGAATTTCTCGTGCAGATGCGCGTAGCGCACGATGAACAGCGTGACGAGCAGGGAGACGATGAAGCCGGACGCGAAGCTGAGCATGGGATCGCTCGAAAAATGGACAGCGGATTATACAAAACCGCGCGGGTTCCCCTCCTGCCATCGCCAGTGGTCGGCACACATTTCTTCAATGCCGAGCGTCGCGCGCCAGCCGATGAGGTCGGCGGCGGCCTGCGGGTTCGCGTAGCACTCGGCGATGTCGCCGGGGCGGCGCGCGACGAGTTCGTACGGCACCGGGCGGCCCGACGCCTTCTCGAATGCGCGCACGACTTCCAGCACGCTGTAGCCTTGCCCGGTGCCGAGGTTCACGACGAAGCTCGCGTCGCGCTTCGCCAGCGCGTCGAGCGCGGCGATGTGCCCCTTCGCGAGATCGACGACGTGGATGTAGTCGCGCACGCCCGTGCCGTCCGGCGTCGGGTAGTCGGAGCCGAACACACGCAGCTTTTCCAGCTTGCCGACCGCGACCTGCGCGACATACGGCATCAGGTTGTTCGGGATGCCGGCCGGATCCTCGCCGATCAGCCCGCTCGCGTGCGCGCCGACCGGGTTGAAGTAGCGCAGCGTCGCGATCCGCCACGACGGGTCGGACACCTCGAGATCGCGCAGGATCTGCTCGGCGATCAGCTTCGACTGGCCGTACGGGTTGGTCGCGGACAGCGGGAACGATTCGTCGATCGGCGAGCGCTCGGGCACGCCGTACACGGTCGCGGACGAGCTGAACACGAACTGCCTGACATTGCGCTCGCGCATGACCTTGAGCACGGCGAGCAGGCCGCCGATGTTGTTCTGGTAGTACTCGAGCGGCTTCGCGACCGATTCGCCGACGGCCTTGAGCGCCGCGAAATGGATCGTGCCGGTGATCGGGTGCGCGTCGAACACCTTTGCGAGCGCGGCTTCGTCGCACACGTCGACCTGATGGAACGCGGGCGTCTTGCCCGTGATCCGCTCGATGCGGCGCACGGATTCGGCCTTGCTGTTGACGAGGTTGTCGACGATCACGACGTCGTAGCCGTTGTCGAGCAGCTCGACGGCCGTGTGCGAGCCGATGTAGCCCGCGCCGCCGGTAACGAGGATGGTGCCTTTAGCGGTCATTGCTGATGCGCTCCTTCAGAGTGTGAATCCGGTTAACGAATGGATGGTCTCCCTGTAGCGCTCGACGACCTGCTGCTCGTCGAACTCCGCCGCGACCTTCTGCCGGCCGCGTACGCCCATCGCCGCGCGGCCTTGCGGCCCGAGCGAGATCATGCGATTCAGTTGCTCCGCGAGGCTCGCGCTGTCGCGCACACGGCACAGGAAGCCCGTTGCGCCGTCGGCGACGACGTCGCGGCAGCCCGGCACGTCGGTCGCAACGATCGGGCGGCCCATCGCCGATGCTTCCATCAGCGTGCGCGGCACGCCTTCGCGGTACGACGGCAGCACGACGCAGTCGGCCGCCGCGATATGCGGGCGCACGTCGTGCGCCTCGCCGAGATACTCGATCACGCCTTCGTCGACCCATGCGTCGACATCCGCGCGGCCGATCGCGCTCGGGTTGTCGACGCCGAGCGGGCCGAGCAGCTGGAAGCGCGCGTTCGGGAAGCGGGCACGCACGATGCGCGCGGCCTCGACATATTCGCGCACGCCCTTGTCCCACAGCAGCCGGCCGATCAGGATGAAGACGGGGGCTTCGCCGGCGGGCAGCGGCGCGGGCGCGAACTGTTCGAGATCGACGCCTTCGCCGTGCAGCAGCCGCGCGCGGTCGGGATGCGCGAGCAACTGCTCGTCGGTGAAGGTCGCGAGATCGTCGCGGTTCAGGAACCACACTTCACGCGGGAAGCGGAACGCGAACCGGTACAGGCGCTTCGCGACGCTCGCCGCGCGGCTCTTCTGGATGAATACGTAGCCGAGCCCGGTCGTTACCGCGATCGACGGCACGCGCGCGAGCCACGCGGCAACCGAGCCGTAGATGTTCGGCTTGATCGTGTAATGGAACACGAGATCGGGCTTCAGCGCGCGGTAGCGGCGCACCAGCGCGGCGAGCGTGCCGAGATCCTCGCGCGGGCTCGTGCCTTTCGATGCGACCGCGAGCGCCACGTAGCGGCAGCCCATCTGCTCGAGCAGCGGCACCGTGCGGTCGTGCGGCGCGATCACGATGACCTCGGCGCCGCGCGCGACGAGCGCACGGATCAGCCCGTGGCGATACGTATGGATCGCCCAGGCCGTGTTGCAGACGAGCGCAATGCGCAGCGGGGAGGTGGCGGCCATGAAAAAAAAGAAAAAATAAAGCGTCGAAAATGCCGGATGCGCGTCAGGCGGACGGCCGCGCGGCAAACAGCGTCTGCTTGATTCGCTGCAACGTACGGTACGGCGTCACGAAATGCAGCAGGTTCTTGGCAAGGCCGGCCCAGTCGTACGGGTTCAGCGCGTTGAAGTGGCTCAGCAGCAGCGTGAGCGTCGATACCAGCTGGCGCCGGCGTTTGGTCGCGCTGATCCCGCCCTCGTTAAGCTCGTAATACAGGCCGAGTTCCGGCAGGTTGGCGCAATCGTAGCGTTGCATTAACCGCAAAAAAAGATCGAGATCCTCGGCCGCGCGGTATTTCGCGCGATAGTTGCCGACTTCGCGCACGGCGTCGATGCGCAGCATCACCGACGGATGCACGAGCGGCGAGCGCAGGAAGCGGGTGCGGCGCAGCGTGCGCGGATCGGCGGGCGGCGTCAGCATGAAGCGCGGCTCGCCGGCGCGCGACACGACCTGCGTCCACATGCCGACGCAGGCTACACGCGGGTGGGCGCCGAGATACGCGCGCTCTTTCGCAAGGCGCTGCGGCGCGGCGAGATCGCCCGCGTCGATGCGCGCCGCATAGCGGAAGCCGCGCGCCGCGAGCGCGTCGATGCCGGCCGCGAGCGCGCGCTCGATGCCGCCGTTCTGCGGCATGCGCAGCACCTCGATCGCGAGGCCGGGCAGGTCGGGCGCGACGATCGGCGGCGTGCTGCCGTCGTCGACGATCAGCACGTGCACGGGCGCGTCCTCGCGAAACGACGCGAGGGTCCGAACGACGTCGTCGTGCCCGTTGTAGGCCGGCATCAGCACGGCCACGTCGTCGAGCGGGGGCGGGCAATCAGGGGACGTCATGGTTGCAGCTTGAAACGGATGTAATAAAAGTTGACGGCGGCGGCGGCCAGGTAGCCGGCCGCCAGCCCGACGAGCGCGCCGTACAGGCCGAGCCGCGGGATCGCGAACAGGTTGACGAGCGCGGCGATCGCCAGCGCGAGCAGCCATTTCGACAGCAACACGAATTTTGCTTGATATTTGAGAACGATAAGATTGCCTATCGCCTCGATGCCGGCCGGCACGGACAGCCAGACGGCCCAGCGGAAGATGTCGACCGATGCCTCGTAGCCGGGGCCGAACACCTTGCCGACGATCAGCGGGGCGGCCGCGTCGAGCACGAGCGCGCCGGCGGTCATCAGGCAGGCCGTCATCGCGATCAGCCGGACGATGTTGCGGCGCAGCCGCGCGACGTCCTGCACACGGTAGACGAATGCGGGCGCGATCGTCTGCGCGAGCATCAGCGCGAGCGTGATCCAGTTCTCGTTGAGCTGCTGCGCGGCCGAGTAACGGCCGAGATCGGCGAACGACACGTGACGCTCGAGCATCAGGCGGTCGAGCTTCAGGAACAGGTACATGCAGATCAGGCCGAGCCAGAACACGGTGCCGGCCGTCGCAAAGTGCCTGAACAGCGATTTGTCCAACGTCCAGCCGAGCGCGCCGCCGTTGCGATGCCGGTAGTACAGCAGCAGCGCGAAGCCGATCGCGGCGGCCTCGAGCGCCCACAGCCACGCGAAGCGCGCGGGGCCGGCGGCCGCGCGGACCAGCAGCCAGACGAGCAGCGCCTTCGCCAGCGCGGTCATCATGCTGGTCACGAGCTGCGGCTTGCTGTAAGTCATGCTCTGCAGCCACGCGTTGATCACGCCGACGAACGGCTCGCGGAACACCATCGTGACCGCCAGGCCCGCGAGCATCGCGCCGACCAGCGGATCGAAGGCGCCCGCGGCGATCGCGATCCAGGTCGCGACGAGCGCGGCGACCGATACGGTGATGCGCAGCGCGAACGCGCTGCCGAGCACCGCGCCGAGCTGGGCGGGCGGGCGCTGGACGATGGTCGGGACGAGGATTTCCGCGCCGCACACCCAGGTGAGCGGCGCCAGTACCAGGAGGAGCGTATTCGCATACTGCCATTTGCCGAACACGTCCGGCCCGAAATAACGGGCCAGAAGACCGCTGATCGCGATCGCGACGCCGATCTGCGTGAGCCGTTCGAGCCCCAGCCAGACGAGGTTCGCGACGGCTTTCGCGACGTCCGGGTTGCCGAAGCGCTTCAGCATGCGCGGCGGCGGCGCGCGCGCAGGGCGGCCGGCAGGGCGCCAGGAGGCTGCGGATTGGCGGCGGCGGGACGGCTAGGCATTAAAATGGGCGACATGCGCGTCATCGAAACCCGCGATTATAAGTGGGATCGGGGGCGCGCCAGCCGTTCCGCTCCGTGGTCCGCCGGGGCAGGCATGTATCATGCGCGGCACCGGCGGGACGCGGCCACGCAAGCCAGACAATTTTTCATGCACGCAACTGAGAGAGAAGAGAATCGATGATCTCCCAATCCATCTTCAAGGCATATGACATCCGTGGCGTGGTCGGCAAGACACTCGACGTCGACACGGCGCGCGGGATCGGCCGGGCATTCGGCAGCGAAGTGCGCGCGCAGGGCGGCGATGCGGTCGTCGTCGCGCGCGACGGCCGCCTCTCGGGGCCGGAACTCGTCGGCGCGCTTGCCGACGGCCTGCGTGCGGCGGGCGTCGACGTCGTCGACGTCGGCATGGTGCCCACGCCGGTCGGTTATTTCGCGGCGAACGTGCCGCTGGCGCTGAAGGGCGGCGAGCGCCGCGTCGATTCGTGCATCGTCGTCACGGGCAGCCACAACCCGCCCGACTACAACGGCTTCAAGATGGTGCTGCGCGGCGCGGCGATCTACGGCGAGCAGATCCAGGCGCTGTACCGCCGCATCGTCGACGAGCGCTTCGAGACGGGCAGCGGTACCTATGAGGAGTTCGACGTCGCCGATCAGTACATCGAGCGCATCGTCGGCGACATCAAGCCGGCCCGCCCGCTGAAGCTCGTCGTCGACGCCGGCAACGGCGTCGCGGGCCCGCTCGCGACGCGCCTGTTCAAGGCGCTGGGCTGCGAACTCGTCGAGCGCTTCACCGACATCGACGGCACGTTCCCGAACCACCACCCCGATCCGGCTCACCCGGAAAACCTGCAGGACGTGATCCAGGCGTTGAAGGACACCGACGCCGAGATCGGCTTCGCGTTCGACGGCGACGGCGACCGCCTCGGCGTCGTCACGAAGGACGGCCAGATCATCTATCCGGACCGCCAGTTGATGTTGTTCGCGGAGGAAGTGCTGTCGCGCAACCCGGGCGCGCAGATCATTTATGACGTGAAGTGCACGCGCAATCTCGCGCAATGGGTGAAGTCGAAGGGCGGCGAGCCGCTGATGTGGAAGACGGGCCACTCGCTCGTGAAGGCGAAGCTGCGCGAGACGGGTGCGCCGCTCGCCGGTGAAATGAGCGGCCACGTGTTCTTCAAGGATCGCTGGTACGGCTTCGACGACGGTCTCTACACGGGCGCGCGCCTGCTCGAGATCCTCGCGAAGACGGCCGACCCGAGCGCGCTGCTGAACGGGTTGCCGGACGCGATGAGCACGCCCGAACTGCAGCTCTGGCTCGACGAAGGCGAGAACTTCCGCCTGATCGACAAGCTGCAGAAAGAGGCGAAGTTCGACGGCGCCGAGGAAGTCGTGACGATCGACGGCCTGCGCGTCGAGTACCCGGACGGCTTCGGCCTCGCGCGTTCGTCGAATACGACGCCGGTCGTCGTGATGCGTTTCGAAGCCGAGACGCAGGAAGGGCTCAAGCGCATCCAGGAAGACTTCCGCCGCGTGCTGACGGCCGCGAAGCCGGACGTCAAGCTGCCGTTCTGAGCGTCGGCGGCCTGCGGGCCGCCAGCGGCGCCGCGGCCGGTCCAGCGGTCGCGCCATCCCCGAAAAGCGGCGCACGCGACAGCGTGCGGCCGCTTTTTGTCTGTCTGACTCCCCGGGCGCGATAAAATCGCTCCTTTATGTCTGTCGCCGGCTGCCAGCCGGCGTTTTTTCAGCGTGCAAAAGATCCTGATCGTGCGCGTGTCGTCGCTGGGCGACGTCGTGCACAACATGCCGGTGATCGCCGATATCCGGCGCCGCCACCCCGATGCGCAGATCGACTGGCTCGTCGAGGAAAGCTTCGTCGACCTCGTACGGCTCGTCGAGGGCGTGCGCGACGTGCTGCCGTTCTCGCTGCGCCGCTGGCGCAAGAAGCCGTTCGCGGGCGCCACGTGGCGCGAGATCCGTGCATTCCGCCGGCGCCTCGCGGCCGAGCAGTACGACCTCGTGATCGACTGCCAGGGCCTCATCAAGACGGCCTGGGTCGCAAGCTGGGCGCGCGGTCCGCTCGTCGGGCTCGGCAACCGTACCGACGGCGCCGGCTACGAATGGCCCGTGCGCTTCTTCTACCGCAAGCGCGTGCCGATCGCGCCGCGCACGCATGTCGTCGAGCGGTCGCGGCAACTCGTCGCGGCCGCGCTGGACGACCCGGCGCCGACGCCGGCCGATCCGGTCGACTTCGGCCTCGATACGCGCGCGGCGGCGCTCGCGGTGGCCGCGCTCGGCCTGAACCTGCCGGTGCCGTACGTGGTGTTCGTCCATGCGACGTCGCGCGCCGACAAGCAGTGGCCGGACGCCGCATGGATCGAGCTCGGCCAGGCGCTCGTGCGGCGCGGCGCGTCGCTCGTGCTGCCGTGGGGCAACGATGCCGAGCGCGCGACCAGCGAGCGGCTCGCGAAGGAGTTCGGCGCGGCCGCGATCGTGCCGCCGAAGCTGTCGCTGCCGGCCGTGGTCGGGCTGATCGACGGCGCGGCCGCGACGGTCGGGGTTGATACAGGTCTGGTTCACATCGCGGCCGCGCTGAAGCGTCCGACGGTCGAACTGTACAATTTCTCGACGGCCTGGCGGACCGGCGGCTACTGGTCGCCGAACGTCGTCAATCTCGGCACGGCGGGGCAACCCCCGTCGATCGCGCAGGTGAAGTCGGCGCTCGCGGGCTTCGGTCTCCTGTAACGCTGTCACATACGCGAACCGATCATGAGCGAATCCCAGATCATCGAAGTCCCGTCCGCCGACTGGAGCGGACACAACCTGTCGGCGCCGCGAGAGCAGTTGCTGGCCGCGGTCGAGGAGGGCAAGGTGCTGTATTTCCCGCATCTGCGCTTCGCGATCGAAGGCGGCGAGGAAGCGCTGCTCGATCCGGCGCTCGCCGATCCGAACCGCAAGAACATCAGCCTCGCGCCGAACGGCGGCGCGCTCGCCGGCGTGCTCGGCGACAGCGTCACGCAGTCGGCCGTGCGCGCGCTCGTCGCGCGCTTCCAGCAGCAGGCCGGCACGCTCGTCGACGGCCTCTTTCCCGAATACCGCGGCAAGCTGCGCGTCGCGCCGACGAGCCTGCGGCTGATGCAGGTCGAGACGCGCCAGACGTCGTGGCGCAAGGACGACAGCCGGCTGCACGTCGACGCGTTCCCGTCGCGGCCGAACTACGGCGAGCGCATCCTGCGCGTGTTCACGAACGTGAACCCGGCCGGCGTGCCGCGCGTGTGGCGCGTCGGCGAGCCGTTCGAGGACGTCGCGAAGCGCTTCCTGCCGCGCATCAAGCCGCAGTTGCCGGGCGCCGCGTGGCTGCTGAACCTGCTGCACGTGACGAAGTCGCCGCGCAGCGCGTACGACCACCTGATGCTGAACCTGCACGACAGCATGAAGGCCGATCTCGACTACCAGAAGACGAGCCCGCAGGAGACGATGCCGTTTCCGCCGGGCTGCGTGTGGATATGTTTCTCGGATCAGACTTCGCACGCTGTGATGTCGGGCCAGTTCATGCTCGAGCAGACCTTCTTCCTGCCGGTCGACGCGATGGTCCGCCGCGAGTGCGCGCCGCTCGGCATTCTCGAACGCCTGAAGGGCAGGGCGCTGGTTTGAGCGCGCTCCTGCTTCGAAGCAACACGAGGGCCGCGGCATGCTGAGGGCGATCTATCGCGCACTGTGGTGGCTCGTCGCGCCTGCTGCGGTCATCCGGCTCTACGTGCGCTCTCGCAAGGAGCGCGGCTATCGCGAGCACATCGGCGAACGCTTCGGCCACGTGGCGGGCCGCTCGCGCGATGACCGCGCGCCGCTGATCTGGGTGCATGCGGTATCGGTCGGCGAGACGCGCGCGGCGCAGCCGCTGATCGACGCGCTGATGCACGCGCGCCCCGATGCGCGCATCCTGCTCACGCACATGACGCCGAGCGGCCGCGCGACCGGCGAGCAGATCTTCGGCGATCGCGTGCTGCGCTGCTACCTGCCGTACGACATGCCGGGCACGGTGCGGCGCTTCCTGCGCGCCTGGCGGCCGACGCTCGGCCTCGTGATGGAAACCGAGGTGTGGCCGACACTGATCGACGAGTGCCGTCGCGCGGACGTGCCGCTCGTGCTGACCAATGCGCGGATGTCCGCGCGTTCGTTCCGGCGCGCGGCGAAGTTCGGCACGGCGACGCGCGACGTGTTCGGCGGTTTCTCGCGCGTGCTCGCGCAGAGCCCGGCCGATGCGGAGCGGCTGACCTCGCTCGGCGCGCGCAACGTGACGGTGCTCGGCAACCTGAAGTTCGACATGACGACGCCGCCGGAACTCGCGGCGCGCGGCCACGCGTGGCGCGAGGCGATCGGCGCGCGGCCCGTGTGGGTCGCCGCCAGCACGCGCGAGAACGAGGAGGCGCTGGTGCTGCAGGCGTTCGCGGCGATGCGTACGCCCGATGCGCTGCTGGTGCTCGTGCCGCGTCATCCGCAGCGTTTCGCCGAGGTCGAGGCGCTCGTCGAGCGCAGCGGGCTCAAGTGCGCGCGACGCTCGGTATGGGCGGCCGACCCGGCCGCGCTCGCGGCCGGCCGGCCGGCTGCCGAACCGCTGCCGGGCGATGTGACGGTGCTGCTCGGCGATTCGATGGGCGAACTCGGTGCGTATTACTCGGCCGCCGACATCGCGTTCATCGGCGGCAGCCTGCTGCCGCTCGGCGGACAGAACCTGATCGAAGCGTGCGCGGTCGGCGTGCCGGTGCTGATCGGGCCGCACATGTTCAACTTCACGCAGGCGACCGCCGACGCGGTCGCGGCCGGTGCCGCGATGCAGGTCGAGGATCCGCTCGATCTCGCGCACGTGCTCGACGCGCTGTTCGCCGACAACGCGCGGCGCATCGCGATGGGCGCGGCCGGTGCGGCCTTCGCGTCGCGCCACCGCGGCGCGACCGCGCGCACGGTCGACGTGCTCGCGGCGCTGTTGCCGCCCGCCGAACGCGGCGGGCATGTGGTGCGGGACGCGCAGGACACTTCCGACGAATAGACGAAGGCGGCGCAATGCCGTCCGGGCACGCGGGGCGGCATTGCGCCGCCCGCCGCTGCGCCGCTCAGACCGTCAGCAAACCCTGCTTCTCGATGAACGCGATCACGTCCGCGACGCCGTCGAGCGCCTTCAGGTTCGTCATCACGTAAGGCCGTTCGCCGCGCATCTTCCGCGTGTCGGACGCCATCACGTCGAGGTTCGCACCGACCAGCGGCGCGAGATCGGTCTTGTTGATCACGAGCAGGTCGGACTTCGTGATGCCGGGGCCGCCCTTGCGCGGAATCTTCTCGCCGCCGGCGACATCGATCACGTAGATCGTCAGGT
Organism: Burkholderia catarinensis; assembly: GCF_001883705.2. Lineage (GTDB taxonomy): Bacteria > Pseudomonadota > Gammaproteobacteria > Burkholderiales > Burkholderiaceae > Burkholderia > Burkholderia catarinensis. The sequence continues at coordinate 12,600 of NZ_MDEQ02000018.1, read as the reverse complement.
CCGACAGCTCGGGGCTGAAGGTCGCCGCGAGATTGTCGCCGCCCGATTCGATGAACACGATGTCGGCGTCCGGAAAGCGCGACAGCATCCGGTCGACGGCCTCGAGGTTGATCGACGCATCCTCGCGGATTGCCGTGTGCGGGCAGCCGCCCGTCTCGACGCCCATGATGCGTTCCTCGGGCAACGCGCCCGCGACCGTCAGCAGCCGCTGGTCCTCCTTCGTGTAGATGTCGTTCGTGATCGCGACGAGGTCGTACTTGTCGCGCATCGCCTTGCACAGCATTTCGAGCAGCGTGGTCTTGCCGGAGCCGACGGGGCCGCCGATGCCGACGCGCAGCGGCGGCAGTTTCTTCGTGCGGCGGGCGGGGGAGGGAGCAGGTGCGTTCATGGCGGGTAGCGTTGTGTTCAGGAGCGGAACAACCGCGAGTACTGGGTTTCGTGCCGCGCGGACAGGATGCCGAGCTGCGGCGCGAACGTGTTGACGGCGTCGGGCGGCGTCGCGAGCGCGCGGCGCACGGCCGCGTCGATCGCACCGCGCAGCGCGACGATGATGCGTTGCCCGGCGAGCTGGCCGAGCGGCACGGCTTTCAGCGCGGCGGACGTCTGGTTCTCGACCCAGCCGAATGCGTACGCGGCGAGCGTCGCGTCGGCGCCGGCGTCGTGCGCGGCGGCCGCGTAGGCGAACGCGGTCGGCAGCGCGACCGGCGACATCGCGGCAAGCGTCGCGCGGCGCGCGGCATCGCCCCATTCGAGCGACGCGCAGAGTTGCGCGAGCGACCAGCCCATCTGTTCGGTCTCGCGGCGCAGTTCCGCCGATTCGCGGCTCGCGACGAACCACGCGTTTTCGGCGGCGAGGGCGCGCGCGTCGTGCGCCTGCCAGCGCGCGAGCTGGTGTGCGAGAAACGGCAGCTCGCCGTGCGCGAGCACGTCGGTCAGGCCGCTCGCGATCCAGTCGCGCGCGGAATCGGCGTCGCGGATCAGGTTCGCGTCGAGCGCGGCTTCGAGGCCCTGCGAATAGCTGTACGCGCCGATCGGCAGCGCCGGCGACGCGAGGTGCAGCAGCGCGACGAGTTCAGTGGTGGTCATGGCCGTGGCCGTGCGTGCATCCGGGACCATGCTGGTGATCGTGATCGTGATCGTGATCGTGGTCGTGGTCGTGGTCGTGCGAATGCGAGTGCCCGTGGTGTTCGCCGAACACCTGCTGCGCGAGCGCGTAGTCCTCGGCGAACGTCGCGTCGTGCCCGTGCTTGTGGCCACCGCCGTATGCACCGGCTTCCGGCTGGAACGGCGCGCGCGCCTCTTCGACCTGCGTGCCGAGCCGGCGCAGCATGTCCGCGAGCACCGGATCGGCCTCGAGCTTCAGGTAGCCGTCGCCGATCTCGACCGGCGTGTGACGGTTGCCGAGGTGGTACGCGGCGCGCATCAGCGTGAGCGGATCGGCCGCGCGCACATACAGCACGGTCTCGGGCGCCGCGGTAATGCGCACGAGCGCACCGTCGTCGGCGACCAGCACGTCGCCGTCGCGCAGCACGGTGCCGCGCGGCAGCAGGACCGCGACGTCCTCGCCGGTGTCGAGCGTCGCCGCGAGGCGGCTCTTGCAGCGGGCGTCATAGGCGAGCGTGAGCGTCGGCGCGCGCGCGACGAGCGACGCGGCGAGTTTCACGTTCGGGGCAATGCGTTTGTCGAGAGTGCGCATGAAACTGGGAACCGGAAATCAGAACAGGAAATAGCGCTGCGCCATCGGCAGCACCGTCGCCGGCTCGCAGGTGAGCAACTGGCCGTCGGCGATCACGTCGTAGGTTTCGGGGTCGACGCTGATCGACGGGCGCCACGCGTTGTGGATCATGTCGGCCTTCGTCACGTTGCGGCAGTTGCGCACGGGCACGATCCGCTTCGCGAGGCCGTAGCGTTCCGCGATGCCCGCATCGGCCGCCATCTGCGACACGAAGGTCAGCGACGTGCGCGCGAGCGCGCCGCCGCGCGTCGCGAACATCTCGCGATAGTGGACCGGCTGCGGCGTCGGGATCGACGCGTTCGGGTCGCCCATCTGCGCGACCGCGATCATCCCGCCCTTCAGGATCATCGACGGCTTGATCCCGAAGAACGCGGGCTCCCACAGCACGAGGTCGGCCCACTTGCCGGGTTCGATCGAGCCGACTTCGTGCGAGATCCCGTGCGTGATCGCCGGGTTGATCGTGTACTTCGCGACGTAGCGTTTCGCGCGGAAGTTGTCGTTGCGCGTGCCGTCTTCCGGCAGCGCGCCGCGCTGCACCTTCATCTTGTGCGCGGTCTGCCACGTGCGGATGATCACTTCGCCGACGCGGCCCATCGCCTGCGAATCGGACGACAGCATCGACAGCGCGCCGAGATCGTGCAGGATGTCCTCGGCCGCGATCGTCTCGCGGCGGATCCGCGATTCGGCGAACGCGAGATCCTCGGCGATCGACGGATCGAGGTGATGGCACACCATCAGCATGTCGAGATGCTCGTCGAGCGTGTTGATCGTGTACGGGCGCGTCGGGTTGGTCGACGACGGCAGCACGTTCGCCTCGCCGCACACCTTCAGGATATCGGGCGCATGGCCGCCGCCCGCGCCTTCGGTGTGGTACGTGTGGATCGTGCGGCCCTTGAACGCGGCGACCGTCGATTCGACGAAGCCGCCTTCGTTCAGCGTGTCGGTGTGGATCGCGACCTGCGTGTCGGTGTCGTCCGCAACCGACAGGCAGTTGTCGATCGCGGCGGGCGTCGTGCCCCAGTCCTCGTGCAGCTTCAGCCCGATCGCGCCGGCCGCGATCTGCTCGACGAGCGGTTCCGGCAGGCTCGCGTTGCCCTTGCCGAGGAAGCCGAGGTTGATCGGCCAGCCGTCGGCGGCCTGCAGCATCCGCTCCATGTGCCACGGGCCCGGCGTGCAGGTCGTCGCGTTGGTGCCGGTGGCCGGCCCGGTGCCGCCGCCGAGCATCGTCGTGACGCCCGATGCGAGCGCCTCGTCGATCTGCTGCGGGCTGATGAAGTGGATGTGCGTGTCGATGCCGCCCGCCGTCACGATCAGCCCTTCGCCGGCGATCACTTCGGTGGCCGCGCCGATCGCGATCGTCACGCCCGGTTGGATATCCGGGTTGCCGGCCTTGCCGATCGCCGCGATGCGGCCGTGCTTGATCGCGATGTCGGCCTTCACGATGCCCCAGTGATCGAGAATCACCGCGTTCGTGATGACCGTGTCGGGCACGTCGGCGGCCACGCGCTGCGACTGGCCCATCCCGTCGCGGATCACTTTCCCGCCGCCGAATTTCACTTCCTCGCCGTAGGTCGTGAAGTCGCGTTCGATCTCGATCAGCAGTTCGGTATCGGCGAGCCTGACGCGGTCGCCCGTCGTCGGCCCGAACATTTCCGCGTACGCGCGGCGGCTCAAGCGTAGTGTCATGACGTGTTGTTCCTGGAGACCTGAAGAGCGGGGCGGGTGCTCAGAGCGGCCCCATCACCTTGCCCTGAAAACCGTAGACGGCGCGATCGCCCGCCAGCGCGACCAGCTCGACGGTGCGCGTCTGGCCCGGCTCGAAGCGCACGGCCGTGCCGGCCGCGATGTTGAGCCGGAAGCCGCGCGCGGCCGCGCGGTCGAACGACAGTGCGTCGTTGACTTCGAAGAAGTGGTAATGCGAGCCGACCTGCACCGGGCGGTCGCCGGTGTTCGCGACGACGAGCGTCAGCGTTTCGCGGCCCACGTTCAGTTCGTGCTCGCCGTCGTCGGTGAGGATTTCGCCGGGGATCATGCGTTGCCTCACGGAATCGGGTGGTGGACGGTCACGAGCTTCGTGCCGTCGGGGAAGGTCGCCTCGACCTGGATGTCGGGAATCATCTCCGGCACGCCGTCCATCACGTCGTCGCGCGTGAGCAGCGTCGTGCCGTAATGCATCACTTCGGCAACCGTCTTGCCGTCGCGCGCGGCTTCCATCAGCGCGGCGGTGATGAAGGCGACCGCCTCCGGATAGTTGAGCTTCAGGCCGCGCGAGCGACGGCGTTCGGCCAGCAGCGCCGCCGTGAAGATCAGCAGCTTGTCCTTTTCTCGGGGAGTCAGTTTCATGAAGGCAAGCGTTCAGTAAAACGTAATATTTATCGGTGCGCACGCAGCCGGACGAGTGCGCGGGTCATCGTAGCACCGCGCTGTTTTGCGTGCGTCGTGTATCGGTTATGTAAGGAGCAAGGCGTGTGCCATGTCCGTCGCAAGGGGCGCGATGCGCGTTCGTGGTGCGCGATGCATGAACGGTGTGCAACGCTGGTCGCGGCGCTGCGCCGAAACGGTGCGTCGGCCGATTGCGCTCAGGTTTGCCAGAGGCGCAGCGGTCGTGCGTCGACGCCGTGCACGATCGGCCGCAGATGCAGCCAGCAGTCGGTGAAGTGGCGCTGCAGCGCTTCCATCGACGTCGACAGCGCGCGTATGAGCACGACGCCCGGCGTCACGCAGGTCGCGCCTGCGCGCAGCGTGTCGTCGAACGGCATCCGCGCGGCGAGCGATTCGGCGAGCGCGGCGTCGCACGCGGCGCCGGCGGCCCACAGCGTGCCGTAGGCGGGAAAGCCTGCGAGACCCTGCAGCGCGCCGCGCAACGGATCGTGCGCGTCGAGCAGCGCGCGCTCGACCCACAGCGGCCGGCCGTCGGCATCGACGAGCGCCGACGTCGACGCGATGCGGCCCGCCGACCAGGTTTCGCCGGCCGCCTGCCGGCCGAGTTGCGTCGTGTCCCAGCCGATCGCGCTCGCGCCTGCACCGAGCGTCATGGTGAAGTCGAGCGACGCGTGCGCCGCGTCGAAGAACAGGTTGTTCTGCGGCAGCCAGTCGAGCTTCGCGTCGCGGCCGACCGCGATGCCGATGTGCTGCGTCGCATCGAGGCCGTTCGATTTGTACCACTTGGTCGCACCGGGCGTCGTCAGCACCGCATGCGTGCCGTCGCCGAGCGCGATGTCGATGTCGAGCCGGTCGCCGCCCGCGACGCCGCCCGGCGGGTGGACGATCACCGCGTGGCAGATCGCGTCGCCTTCCGGGTACAGCGGCCGCTGCACGCGCAGCGGGCCGTCGTGCAGCCGGTGTACGAGCGTCGTGCGCGCGCCGTGCCGCTCGAAGCCGAGTTCGAGGCGGCCGCGCCACGACTTGGCGACGGCGGGGCGGGACAGCGGGGCGTGGGAATCGGGGGCGGACATCGGCGGACGGGGAACGGGATACGGGCGCGAGGAACGTGGATGCTACCGGAACAATAATGCAGATGCCGTCTGCGTTGACAGCGCCGGGTTCGGGCGAGCCGCGGATCCGCGGCGTCACCGGCCTGGGCGGTTCCTTCGACGGGGCTTGGAAGTGTCCGGGGCCCGCCAAATTGCGGTGCCGGCCGCGAGCCCGCGACTCGCACGCTGGACGGAGCGGAGCAGAAACGGCGCCACGTCGTTGACGCGCTTACGCTGGGCTGCGTGGCGTGGTGTCGGTCACCGTGCCAGCTGGCGCATGTTCCTTGTCCAGCCTGGCGAAGTTCTCGCGGAGCGCCGACTCCTGCTGTGCGAACACCTCCGGTTTTTTCTTCTTGAGATTCTCGAGGTTGATGAGCTTCCATCTCAGGGCCGGCAACTCGTGCAGATGCGTGTATGGCATCAAGGACCAGTCGGGCTCGGCCCGGACCAGCGATATCAGGAATTGACGATGGTTTTCCGTGAGCGATGCCGGCAGTTCCCGATGGAGCCGCTTTTGCGTTTCTTCGAGCGTTGCCAGGTCGATGGGTTCGGCTGTCATGCCGACGAAATCGGCGTCATAGGCCTCTGCCATCGAATGCTTCGGTCCAAAGAGCACCTCGTGAATTGGCCTGTTATGCCCGGACAGGTAGCCCACGAACGCATCCACGATATCCGGGCGCAACCCATGGAGCGAGTACATATGCATCACGTCGAAAAGATCGCGCGGATGCTGGCGGTCCAATGCGGCCACCAGCTTGCTGCCGTAGAGCTCGGCTTCATGAAGCGTCGGGACTTCGATGCTGGTGCTGAACGTGTCCTCGGCCTGCTTCGTAAGGGAGCGCTGGACGGGGGCAAGCAATGTGCCTCGGAAGATGTAGTTGACTTCGACCTTGACCGCGGTCGCGTCGGAAATGACCACGAGCTTCACATCGTCGCCCTTCGCTTTCCCGGATGAGGAGGCGGCCGAGAACTCCGTCGCATGTCCCTCGGCCTCGATTTGCTTCCGGGTTCGATCCAGCTCTTTGTCGATCGCTTCGAGCGCTTCTTCGCGGTTCAGGCTTCGATCGATGACCACGACATCGATATCGACCGAAAGACGCGGCATGTCATGCAGGAACAGGTTTAGCGCGGTACCGCCTTTCATCGCGAAGCACGGCGTGTCGAAGACGATCGGTGCAATCGCGAGCATCAGCCGGACGGTGTCTACGTAGGTCTGGTTCATCACGGTTTGAGTGTGAGTCGCTTGCCGTTCTTCATCTTGTTCGACCATCGCGTGCCTTCGCCGAGACGGTTGACATGCTTCTGAAGGTCTCGTGCCCATGGAAAATCCGCGCCCTGTCCAAGATCTCGCACCAGCCGGACGACCTTCACGCTCGTACAGTGGTGTAGAAGCACGTCCAGCGTTTTGGCGCGCAGGTTGCGCAATCCGATCACTAGATTGGTCGTTTCCTCCATCGACTGTCCCTTTCCGATGTCGCTTGCAAGTTCCAATATGGCTCGCTCCGGAACGGACACCAGTACGTCAGGCCCCCCGGCGGGAAGCTGTGTCAGTCCGAACGAGTAGGGCAACGATTCGTCGAACAACGCAGTGGTCTGGTACGTGTAGTGCATGTGCTCCGCTACCCATGAGGGAATGCGATACGGTCGCGGGCCCCATAGAACGACCTTCTCCTTGAACGCGATGTTGTGGCGCACACCTTGCCAGGCGAGGGCTGTTTTGCCGCCGACGTGGATGCCGGGGACGCGTCGGCCTAGATACGCGATGATGCCGTCTCGCGAGGGCGTGTCACCGGTCAGCAGGTAGATGCCCTTTGAAAGGCGCTGCAGCCAGCCGGACTTGACCATGTGCGACGCCAGGGCCGCGCTGACACCCATGTTCCGAAGCATTTCGGAATCGATGGGGTAGCCGCGCAGGGTCTCCTGCATCAACCGCTGGACTGTTTTGTTGCTCATCGAGGGTGACTAGGGCATTGTCTGATTGCAGTATATATAGAGATCATTTGATTATCTGCAATTTTTTAACGCTATTGTGCCCAATCGCGCTGCACCTTGAGCCGCCCGCCCAGGACACTGGCTCACGTGCGCCTGGCGAGATGGCGGCGTATCGGGATGACAGAACCCATTACGGGGGCAACGCGTTGACTGTATGCGAGAAATAGCCGCTTTATTTGATAATATGCGAATAATTAACGCATGGATCGTGGCGGTCGGAAGCGACTTGGGCGCCGGCAACGGGAGCGCACAGTCTGTCGCAGTGCCAACTCCGCGTCGCCTCTTGCCATGGGGGGAGGCGGCGCGCCGGAATATGACAGCGTTCGTGTGAATGACCTGCGCCGGCGGCAAAGTAGCCGCATCCGGCTGACCTCAAGCACCCTCCGAACCATCCCTGCCGCAGGCGCGCAGGTCATTCACGGCAATTTGGCCATTCAGGCGCGCATCACACTGCGATCAGCTCGCGCACGCCGTTCGTTTCCATGTCCCGCGCGTCGCCGCCCGCGACGATCTCGCCGCGGCTCATCACCCAGTAGCGGTCCGCGATCGAGCGCGCGAAATCGTAATACTGTTCGACGAGCAGCACCGTCATCTTCGATTCGTCGACGAGCTGGCGCAGCGTGCGGCCGATGTCCTGGATGATCGACGGCTGGATGCCCTCGGTCGGCTCGTCGAGAATCAGCAACTGCGGCTCGCTCATCAACGCGCGGCCGATCGCGAGCTGCTGTTGCTGGCCGCCCGACAGGTCGCCGCCGCGGCGCGCGCGCATGTCCTTCAGCACCGGGAACAGGTCGTAGATGCGCTCGGGCACCTTCGACGGTGCTTTCCGGCTCGCCGCGCCGACGAGCAGGTTCTCCTCGACGGTCAGCCGCGGAAAGATGTCGCGGCCCTGCGGCACGTACGCGAGCCCGGCCGCGACGCGCGCATACGGCGGCATTGCGCCGAGCGCCGTGCCGCGCCAAGACACGCTGCCGCTTTTCGCGGCGACGACGCCCATCAGGCAGCGCAGCAATGTGCTCTTGCCGACGCCGTTGCGGCCGAGCAGCACGGTGAGCTTGCCGTCGTCGGCGGCGAGGCTCACGTTGCGCAGGATATGGCTGCCGCCGTAGTACTGGTTCAGTGCATCGATCTTCAGCATCGCATCATCGTCCAAGATAAGACTCGATCACCGCGTCGTCGCGCTTGACCTGGTCGAGCGTGCCTTGCGCGAGCACCGCGCCTTCGGCCATCACCGTCACGCGGCCCGTGTCGCCCGCGAGCGCCGCGACGAATTCCATGTCGTGCTCGACGACCATCATCGAGCAGGTGCCGCGCAGCGTGTTCAGCAACTCGGCGAGTTCCATCGTCTCGTGGTCGGTCATCCCGGCCGCCGGCTCGTCGAGCAACAGCAGCGCGGGGCGCTGCATCAGCAGCATGCCGATCTCGAGCCGCTGCTTCTGCCCGTGCGACAGTTCGCCGGCCGTGCGGAATGCGTGGCTTTCGAGGCCGGTCAGCGCGAGCGTCTCCTCGATCTTCGCCTGCGCCGCGCGGCCGAGCCGCGCGCGCAGCGACGCGAGCCAGCCCTTGTCGGTCTGCATCGCGAGTTCGAGGTTTTCCCACACCGGGTGCTGTTCGAACACGGTCGGCTTCTGGAACTTGCGGCCGATGCCCGTGCGCGCGATTTCCGGTTCGTTCATCCGCGTGAGGTCGATGGTCTGGCCGAGAAACACCTTGCCCGCATCGGGACGCGTCTTGCCGGTGATCACGTCCATCATCGTCGTCTTGCCCGCGCCGTTCGGGCCGATCACGCAGCGCAGCTCGCCTGCGTCGATCTCGAGCGACAGCTTGTTCAGCGCGCGAAAGCCGTCGAAGCTCACCTCGATATCCTCGAGGTACAGGATCGTGCCGTGCGACGTGTCGATGCCGGGCGGCACGACGCGGCCCATCGAGGCGGTGCCGCTGACGGCCAGCAATTCGTCCTCGGGCGGCGGCGTGAATTGATAGAGGGCCGTTCCGTTCATGCGCGTTTCCCCTTCGCGAGCACGATTTCGACGAGGCCCATGATCCCGCGCGGCAGCAGGAGCGGCACGAGCACGAAGATCAGGCCGAGGAAGAACAGCCAGTATTCGGCGAAGTAGGCGGTGAAGAAGCTCTTCGCGCCGTTCACCGCGAACGCGCCGATGATCGGCCCGATCAGCGTGCCGCGCCCGCCCACCGCGACCCAGATCGCCATCTCGATCGAGTTGCCGGGCGACATCTCGCCGGGGTTGATGATGCCGACCTGCGGTACGTACAACGCGCCCGCGATGCCGCACAGCACGGCCGACACGGTCCACACGAACAGCTTGTATGCGAGCGGGCTGTAGCCGAGGAACATCAGCCGCGTCTCGCCGTCGCGCACCGCGGTGACGACGCGCCCGAGCTTGCTCGTGACGATCGCGCGCGCGGCGACGAACGCGAGCACGAGCGTCGCGAACGTCAGCAGCAACAGCACCGTGCGCGTGCCGGGCGACGTGATGGACAGGCCCGCGATGCGCTTGAAGTCGGTGAAGCCGTTGTTGCCGCCGAAGCCGGTCTCGTTGCGATAGAACAGCAGCATCGCGGCGAACGTCAGCGCCTGCGTGATGATCGACAGGTACACGCCCTTCACGCGCGAGCGGAACGTGAAGAAGCCGAACACCCATGCGAGCACGGCCGGCACGAGCACGACGAGCGCGAGCGCCCATGCGAGGTGCTGCGTGCCGCTCCAGTACCACGGCAACTGGTGCCAGTCGAGGAACACCATGAAGTCGGGCAGGTCGCTGCCGTACTTGCCGTCGTGGCCGATCTCGCGCATCAGGTACATGCCGATCGCATAGCCGCCGAGCGCGAAGAACAGGCCGTGGCCGAGGCTCAGGATCCCGCAGTAGCCCCAGACGAGATCGAGCGCAAGCGCGGCGATCGCATAGCACATCAGCTTGCCGGCGAGCGTCATCGCGTACGCGGACAGGTGGAACGCGCTCGATTCGGGCGCGACGAGCGCGGCGAGCGGCACGCCGATGCCGATCGCGATGCACAGCGCGATAAGCGCGAGCCACGCGCGGCGCGGCAGCAGCGCGGGGCGCGGCGGCAGGCCGAGCGCGAAGCTTTCCTCCGCGGGTGCGGCGGCAGGGGGCTTCGGCGCGTCGGCGACCGGGTTCGGCAGCGGATGGGTGAATGAAGTCACGTCAAGCCTCCGCGCTGCGGCCCTTCGGGGCGAACATGCCTTGCGGGCGTTTCTGGATGAACAGCACGATCATTACGAGCACCGCGATCTTCGCGAGCACGGCGCCCCAGAACGGCTCGATCGCCTTGCTTGCGAGGCCGAGCCCGAAGCCGCCGAGCACGGTGCCGGCGATCTGCCCGACGCCGCCGAGCACGACCGCCATGAACGAATCGATGATGTAGTTCTGGCCGAGATCGGGGCCCACGTTGCCGATCTGCGACAGCGCGCAACCGCCGAGGCCCGCGATGCCCGCGCCGAACGCGAACGCATACGCGTCGACGCGTGCGGTTTTCACGCCGACGCACGCGGCCATCCGGCGGTTCTGCGTGACCGCGCGCACGAACAGGCCGAGCCGCGTCTTCGTCAGCACGGCCCACGCGACGAATACCACCGCGAGCGCGAACGCGAGGATCGCGAGCCGGTTGTACGGCAGGATCAGGTTCTGCATCACGGTCATGCCACCGCTCATCCACGACGGGTTCACGACCTGCACGTTCTGCGCGCCGAACAGCATGCGCGTCGCCTGGATCAGGATCAGGCTCACGCCGAACGTCGCGAGCAGCGTCTCGAGCGGTCGGCCGTACAGGTGCCGCAGCACGAGCCGTTCGAGCACGATGCCGACGAGCGCGGCCGTCGCGAACGACACCGGTACGGCAACGAGCGGATACCAGTCGAATGCGCCGGGTGCGTAGCGCTGGATCAGCGTCTGCACGACATAGGTTGCGTACGCACCGATCATCAGGAATTCGCCGTGCGCCATGTTGATCACGCCGATCAGTCCGTACGTGATCGCGAGGCCGAGTGCGGCGAGCAGCAGCACGCTGCCGAGCGACAGGCCCGCGAACAGCGTGCCGACGATCTCGCCGCGGCGCTGCAACGCATGCAATGCGTCGAGCCCCTGCTGCGCGGCGTCGCGCACGCGCGCATCGGGCTCCGCGTAGCTGCCGTCGGCGTTCTTCGCGACGAGCGGGCGCATCTGCTCGATCATGTCGAGATCGTGGCGTGCGGCTACTACCTGCACGGCTTCGAGGCGCTTCGCCGGATCGGCGTCGTGCAGCGCGGCGATTGCCCACAGTGCATCGAGGCGGCGCTTCAACGCGGGATCGGTTTCCTTCGCGCGGGCGCGGTCGATCATCGGCTTGAGCGCCGGGTCGGGCGATTTCAGCAGCGCATCGATCGCGTCGCGCCGCGCGGCGACGTCGGGCGACGCGAGCGCGAGGCCCGACAGGGCGCCCGAGATCTTCGTGCGCAGCAGGTTGTTCAGCATCACGGGCTGCGCGTCGCCGGCCGGCGTCGCGGCCTGCGTGAGCGCGTCGTGCGCGGTGTCGCCGGCCTGGATCAGCAGGCGGCCGTCGCCGGTCGCGAGCGCGTCGCCGCTCGACAGTGCGTTGAGTACTGCGACGGCGCGCGGATCGGCGTCGCCAGCGAGCCGGTCGACCGCGGCCGTCTTCGCGTCGAAGTCGTCGCCGGCGAGCGCGGCGGTATCGGCGGCCGTCAGCGCGAACGCGGCGCGCGGCAGCCCGCCCGCGAGGGCGGCGCACGCGACGATCGCGACGGCGGCTCGGCGAAAGCGTGTAGGCATCGGGAAATCCTGTCGGGCGTGGGGAAGCGAATTCATGCGGCAATGCGTTGGCGATTGCGGTGCTTCATGGCAATCGCGCCCGCCGCATCCGCACCTGCAGGCAAGCGGAGCATCGCGCCGGTGCGCGACGCCCCGCATCGCGTCAGGCGAGCACCGCGCGCTGCCGGCGCAGGAAGGCCGGGATCGACGTGACGATGTCCGGCTTGCTCTGGTTGCCTGCGATGAACGGGCTCCACGGTTGCGCGCGCACCGCGGTCTTTGTCTTCCATACGACGTTGAATTGCCCGTCGCCGCGGATCTCGCCGATCATCACCGGCTTGTGCAGGTGATGGTTGCCGTCCATCGAGAGCGTGAAGCCCGACGGCGCGGCGACGGTCTGGCCGATCATCGCGACGCGCACCTTGTCGACGTCGGTGCTCTTCGCTTTCTCGACCGCTTGCTTCCACATATGGATGCCCACGTAGGTCGCTTCCATCGGGTCGTTGGTCACGCGCTTCGCGCCGCCCGGCAGGTTGTTCGCCTTCACCCACGCGGCGAACTGGTCCTTGAATTTCGTGTTCGTCGGGTTCTTCACCGACATGAAGTAATTCCACGC
>NZ_MDEQ02000017.1 GCF_001883705.2 Burkholderia catarinensis | reverse complement strand
ACCGATGCCTGGTACAGCGTGCGCGACGAGCCCATCATCGACGTCATCACGATCAGCAGGATCGACAGCATCAGCATCACGACGACCGCATTCGCGACCCACGCGCCGCCGCCGACGATCTTCGCCATCGCGGCCGCCACGCCGGTGCCGTCGCCGATCGACGGATCGAGCATCGCCTGCGTGCCGAGCGCGCCCTGGAACGCCAGCGGCACGAGCGTCATCACGACCAGACACAGCGCGCCCGACCAGAAGATCGCCTTGGCGGTATCGCGCCGCGGATCGCGGAATTCGCGCGTGTAGCAGACGGCCGTCTCGAAACCGTACGACGCCCAGCCGGCCATGAACATCGCGCCGAGCGCCATCGTGACGCCCTGCCCGTTCCATGAGCCGAACGTCCCGGCCGTGAGGTTGCCGTGTGCGTCGTGACCGAGCGGCAGCAGCGGGAGCAGGTTCGACATCGGCACGTCGCCGGTGACGAACGGCACGATGCCGACGATCAGGAGCGGCGTAAGCGACGCGATGCCGAGAATGCGCTGCGTGCGCGCAGCCTTCGATGCACCGCTGTGTTGAAGCTTGAACGTGATGAGAAGCAGGATCGTCGCGATGATGAACGTCGCATTGATCCGCAGGGACAGCCCCGGCTTGATGAACCCGAGATCCGCAATCTTGAGCTGCCAGTGCAGCACCGCCGCGTCGGCGGGAAAGAGGCTCGTGAGCGCATAGCTCGCCGCGAGGCCGCAGCCGAGCGCAAGCATCGGCGACCACGCGAGCCAGTTGCACCACACGGAAACCGGGGCAATCAGCTTGCTGTAACGGACCCAGCCGATCGCGCCATACACGGACGCGCCGCCCGATTTATGGGGAAATAGTCCCGATATTTCCGCATAAGTCGCGCTTTGAATCAGCCCCATCGTGATCGCGGCGATCCAGATCGCCCACGCGGGCTGGCCGATCGTCGCGCATACGCCGCCGATCGTGAACAGCACGCCTGCCGGCACGCCGCTCGTTACCCAGAATGCGTCTTTCCAAGTCAGGCCACGATGCAGCGTGTGGCCCGTCGAATCATGTGAGATGGTTGCCTCAACATCACTGGTGCGATTCGCACGCAGTCCTGCTTGACTCATCCAATTCCTCCTGTGATGACTCCGCACAAGGGCCGTAGTGTAACAATTTACGGGCTTTTTTGCAGAATCAAAAAAATAATTCCGGGATATGGCCGTATCGCAGTGCGATTATTTTGGAATCCTTCCGACCATTCCCGGACTGTCTCTTCGTGTTTTTATTTCGATGAATCGTCGCGGTTTATTGCGCGCCTTCGGTCCACGCGTTCACGCGATCCGCATGGGCCGCAATCCAAGCATCGGCTGCCGCTTCCGGCTTCGAGCCGCTCTGGATCGCCAGCATCACGCTGTCGATTTCACCCGGCTTCCACTGGAATTTCTTCAGGAACGTCACGACCGGTTTGGCCTTCCCTTCGAGCGACGGATTCACGACGCTGTCGACGTGCTCGGCGCCGCCGAATACCTTCTTCGGATCCTCGAGGAAGCGCAGCTTCCATTTCGCAAACATCCAGTGCGGCGCCCAGCCGGTCACGATGATCGGCTTGTTCGCACTGACCGAGCGCGAGAGCTCGGCCGTCATCGCGCTGCCCGAGCTCGGCATCAGCGTGTAGTTCAGCCCGTAGCTCTTGATCGCATCGTCGGTCTTGCGCATCACGCCGGCGCCCGCGTCGATGCCGACGATCCGGCCGCCGAAGCTGTCCTTCTCCGCGTTCAGGTCGTCGATGCTCTTCGCCTTCACGTACGCGGGCACGATCAGGCCGATCTTCGCATCCGGGAAATTCGCGCCGAGATCGACGACCTTGGCCTTGTACTCGTCCCAGTACGAGCCGTGCGTGACCGGCAGCCACGCGGACAGCGTCGCGTCGAGATCGCCGCGCGCCACGCCCTGCCACATGATCCCGGCAGCGACCGGCACGAGCTTGACCTGGTAGCCGAGCTTCTTCTCGATCACGCGGGCCGCGACGTTCGACGTCGCGACGCTGTCGTCCCAGCCTTCGACGTAGCCGATCTTCAGCGTCGGTTTCGTATCGGCGAGCGCGGATGCGCTCAGTGCCACCATCGCCGACAGTGCGCCGGTCCACAACAATTTTCCGAACAGCTTCATGGTCGATCTCCTTGATATGCGCACACCGCGCGTTGCCTCTCTAGGTTCTTCAACCACAAATCCGCGGTATCGTTTTTTTCCGACGGATGCTTGTCCGGACGCGACGCGCCCGGACAGCCAATGGCAAGTTTCGACTACTTGTCGATCACGAGATCCGACAGCGGCTTGCTGCAGCACAGCAGCACCATCCCCTGGTCGATCTCGCGCTGGCGGATGCCGCCGTTGTGTTTCATTTCAACCTGCCCCGACACGAGCTTCACCTTGCAAGTGCCGCACATGCCCTGCGTGCACGACGCCGGCAGCCGCACGCCCGACTGGCGGGCCGCGTCGAGCACGTGCTGCGCCGAGCCGCACGCAATCTCGCGATTGCTCTTCGCGAAGCTGACCGTGTACTGCTTCGTCGCGATGTCGCCACCGTCGGCCGCCGGCACGAGTTCGGCAAGCACCTCGTCGCTCGCGGTCTGCGCGAGCGTTTCGAACGAGAAGCTCTCCTCGTGATACTGCTTGCGCTCGAAGCCGGCTTCGTCGAGCAGGTCGCGCACGGCCTTCATGTACGGCGCGGGGCCGCACGTGAAGATCTCGCGTTCCATGAAATCCGGTGCGATCAGCTTCAAGAGCGGCAGCGTCAGGAAGCCCGTGACGCCCGGCCAGTTCGTGCGCGCACCGACGCGCTCGACGACGAACGACGTGCGGAAATTCGTATGATTCGACGCGATCAGGTCGAGCTCGCGCGCGAAGATGATGTCGTCCGGCGTACGCGCGCTGTGCACGAACAGGATGTCGCGATCCTCGGCGAGATCATGGTGCGCGCGGCTCATCGACATCAGCGGCGTGACGCCCGAGCCGGCCGACAGGAACAGGTACTTGCGCGCCGGATGCCGCGCGCACGTGAATTCGCCGGCCGGGCCGAGCACGCGCACCGACGCGCCCGGCTGCAGGTTGTCGTGCAGCCAGTTCGACACCTTGCCGCCCGGCACGCGCTTCACCGTGATCGAGATCGTGTGCGGCCGCGCGGGCGACGACGAGATCGTGTAGCACCGGTTGATGGTCTCGCCTTCGATGTCGAGCTCGAGCGTGACGAACTGCCCGGGCTCGAACGAGAACGCACGGCCTTGCGGCGAACGGAAGAAGAAACTCTTCACGTCGTGGGTTTCCTGCCGCACGTGGCAGCACACCAGCGTTTCCTCGACGTCGCTCGTCCAGCGCTCGGGAAGGGCGTTCCAGAACGCCGGGTGCGTCACCCGGCTGTCCGTCGGCTCGAAATTGGCCGCATCTCGCATCATGTCAGCCTCCGCAGGGCCGCCCCAAGGAGGCTGACCGCCCCCGTGGGGGGCAGGGAACGCAGTGAGCGTGGGGGTCGTTTCATCAATTGCTCCGCTTGTCCGCTGCTAAGTACTACGCGCCGGTTTTTTCGGCGAGCCGGCCGATGTACCAGGCCGAGAATTTTTCGACGAGACCTTCCGTGTACGGCGAATACGGGCCCGGCTCGTACGCGCTGCTGGTCGCGCCGCGCTGCGAGAATTCGACGAGCGCGCGATCCTGGTCGTTGGTTGCATTCCACACGGCCGTGAGGTTCTTCACGTCGTAGTCGATGCCTTCCTTCGCGTCCTTGTTCACCAGCCACTTGGTGCGTACCAGCGTCTTGCCGGCCGACAGCGGAATCACCGAGAACGTCACGATGTGATCGCTCATGAAGTGGTGCCACGAGTTCGGCTGCGTCCAGAACGACAGACCGCCAAGATCGGCCTGCTCGAACTTGCCGAGCAGCTTCTTCGATGCGACCTTCGCGTCGAGCGTCTGCGATTCGCCGCTGCGGTCGAGCGGCAGGCGCTGCGTGCGGAAGCCCGTCACGTCGTGCAGCTTTTCGATCTCGGCGGACGGCAGGCCCATCTCGGCCCATTCCTTCCCTCGCCGGATGCACGTTTCCGCAAACGCGTCCATGCCTTCGGCATTCGCGTCGGAGCGCTGGTAGCCGAAGCCGTATTCGTACAACGAGATCGTCAGTTCAGGATGGTTCGCGACGCAGTGATAGCACTCGCGGTTGTTCTCCATCGTGAGCTTCCAGTTGCCTTCCTCGATGATGTCGATCTGTGCGGCGATCTTCGTGTTCGGCAGATCGTGCGGTAGCAGGTACGGCTCCATCTCGGCGCGCAGCTGCGCGAAATCGACGGGCGGCTCGTCGGCGAGGCAGATGAAGATCAGGCCTGCCAGGTTCTCGACGTGCACCGACTTCAGGCTGTGCTTGCAGCGGTCGAACTTCTCGCCCATGTGCTCGGCGAACATCAGCTGGCCCGTCAGGTTGTAGGTCCAGCTGTGGTACGGGCACACGATGTTGCCGACCGATCCCTTGTCCTCATTGCACAGGCGCGCGCCGCGGTGACGGCACACGTTGTGGAACGCGCGGATCGCCATGTCGTCGTCGCGCACGATCAGGATCGAGTCGCTCCCGAGTTCCACGGTCACGTAGTCGCCCGGCTCGGGAATGTCCGGTTCGACCGCTACCTGGATCCAGTGCTGGCGGAAAATCGCCTCCATGTCGAGGGCGAAGATTTCCTCGCTCGTGTAGAACGGCGCGTCGAGGCTGTGGCCTTCCTTGCGTCGCTCGATCAGTGCACGAATGTCTGCCGATACTTTCATCGTTTGCTCCGGATTCCTTGCATCCCTGGGTTCTTGCCGACAGGCATCAAAATCAGTAGTCGATGAGCTGATGCTCGCGCAAATACGCGAGGATCACTTGTGCTTTTTCGACCGAACTCCCTTCATTTACGACGTTGCCGCCACGGCTTTCGGTCGTCGTCGCGGACAGCATCCGGGCATGCCCGGAGCGCTTCTCGGCGGCGACCAGCTTTACGGGTTTACGCTCGACCGGACCGACCGTCCATGCAGACGCGTCGGCGTCGGCACCGGGCGCCGCGAGCGCCGGCCGGATCGCACCGGCACGCAGCCGCGCATACGCGTAGCGCGGCTCGGCATTGGCGAGCGGATGGACGGCGACGACGGCCGGCAGCGCCGCATCGACGCGCCGCCGCAGCCCTTTCGGCAAAAATTGCCGGACGGCCGCGCGGCCGCCTTCGACCGTCACGTCGACGGCCGAGCCGACCAGCGGATAGCCGAGCGCCGCGGCGACGCGATACGGCAGCATCCCGGTGTCGTACGCGCCCTCGGCGCGCGTGCCGGTCAGCACGAGGTCGTAGCCTTCGACGCGCGCGGCGAGCGCGTGCACGGCATCGTCGCCGTCGCGGCAGGCCAGCACCTCGACCTCCCGCGCGCCGAGCGCGAGATATTCGGCAAGCGCCGCATTCGCGGGGTCGCCTGCATGGATCACGTCGAGCGTCGCGCGATGCTTCTCCGCGAGCTGGCGGCCGGTTTCGAGCGCGGCCGCGTCGTTGCGGCTGTAGCGCGCGACGCCGCTGACCGGGTGCCGGCCGACGGACACGAGCACCGCGATGCGTTGCAACTGGCGGGGGGCGTTCATGCGGCGACTCCTTCCGGTTCACGGGTGCCGACCGCGGCCGGCGATTCGCCGCGCGCAACACGCGCGGCCTGCACCTGTTCGATCAGCGCGGCGATCGTCGCCTGCGCGTCGCCGACCACCGTCAGGTTCGCGCGCTTCGCGATCGGCGCGCTGCCGTCGAGGTTCACCGCGATCACGTGCCGGCAGTCCTTGATCCCCTGCAGGTGCTGCACCGCGCCCGAGATGCCGAACGCGATGTACACGCTCGCCTCGACCGTCTTGCCGGTTGCGCCGACCTGCTTGTCGCGCGTGAAGTGGCCGTTGTCGACCGCGACGCGGCTCGCGCCGATCGCCGCGCCGAAGGCGCCGGCGAGCCGCTCGAACGCGCCGATGTCGGACACGCCGTTGCCGGCCGACACGATGAAATCGGCTTCCTCGAGCGCGACCTGCGCCGCGTCGATTTCGTCGAGGCCGAGATCGCGGTACGGCTGCGCGGCGCCGCCCGCCGGGCGGATGAAATCGGCGGCCACGCGTTCGCCCGCGCCGACGAACGGCAGCTTCGCATCGACCGCGTTCTGCGCCAGCAGGATCACGTCGGGCAGCGCACGGGTGGCAAAGGCACGCCCGGCCTGCGCATACGCGCCCACATGCTTCGCGTCGATCTCGACGACGTTGGTCGCGACGCTCGCGCCTGCGGCCGCCGCGTAGCGCCGGCCGAGATCGCCGTCGCCCGTCGCGTTGTCGGGCACGAACACATGCTTCGGCGCAAGTGCCGCGACGCATGCCTGCAACGCTTGCAATTCGCTTTCGGGATCGAACGCGCGGCGGTCGAAGCCGGCGAGCTCAAGCAGCTTGTCGACGCCGAGTTCGGCCACGTCGTCCTTCAGTTCGCCGAACGCGAGCAGCGCGACTTCGGTATCGGCATCGGCAAGCAGCGCGGCGGCGGCGATCGCCTGCCGCGAATGGTCGTCGAGCGCGCCGCGTTCGCCGTGCGCGACCACCAGCATCACGTGCTTCGGGTCCTGCACCGCGCGGCGCGGCTTCGCGGCCGCTGCGTGGCCATGCGCGGACCAGTGCGCGGCGCTCGCATCGGCGCTGCCTTCCTCGCCGAGCGTGATGCGCTTCAGGCCCGCGGCCGTGATGACGAACGGCCGGCGCGGATCGATTCGTTTGATCGTGTTCATCGATTCACTCCAGCGAGGCGGCGACGAGTTCGGCCACATCGAGCACGTCGGGGCGCGGGCCCACGACGCCTTCGAGCATGGCCGTGCAGTTCGGGCACGCAACCGCGACCACGTCCGCGCCGATCGTGCGTGCATCGGCGATGCGGATGTCGGGAATGCGTTGCTTGCCGGGGATGTCGGTCAGCGGCGCACCGCCGCCACCGCCGCAGCAGCGGCCACGCATGCCGTTGCGTTCCATCTCGACGACCTGGATGCCGATCGTCTTCAGCAGCTTGCGCGGCGCTTCCGTCTCGCCGTTGTAGCGGCCGAGGTAGCACGGGTCGTGATACGTCGTGCGCTTCTCGCGCAATGCTTCGACGGCCTTCGGCGCGATCTTGCCGCTGTCGGCCAGTTCGGCGAGATAGGTCGTGTGATGCTTGACCGTCACGCGCAGCCCGAGCGCACGGTATTCGTTGCGCAGGCTGTGCATCACGTGCGGGTCGGCCGTCACGATCTGCTGGTACGACAGCGAGCCGAGCGTGCCGATCAGGCGCTTCGCCATCTGCTGGAACGTCGCTTCGTCGCCGAGGCGGCGTGCGACGTCGCCGGTGTCGGTCTCGGTCGCGCCGAGCACCGCGTAGTCGACGCCCGCCTTGTTCAACACAGTGACGAACGCGCGCAGCGTACGCTGGTAGCGCATGTCGAACGCGCCTTCGCCCGCGACGAACAGCACGTCGACCGGCTTGCCCGGCTGCGCGACGGGCGCGCTCAGGTCGACCGACCAGTCGTAGCGCGCGGCCGTGTCGTAGCCGCCCATCGTGCCGGTCTCACGCAGGTTCGCGAGCACTTCCTGGCCCTTGCCGGGCACCGTGCCGTGCACGAGCGTGCGGTTGCGGCGCATGTCGACGATCGCGTCGACGTGCTCGATCAGCATCGGGCATTCCTGCACGCATGCGCGGCAGGTCGTGCACGACCACAGCGTTTGCTCCTCGATCAGGCCCGACACGATCGGGCCGTTCGGCTCGCCGCGATGCTGGCCGACCGCGATGCCCGGCGACGGGCTGCCCGCGTACGCCGCATCGGTGCCGCCCGCCATCCCGACGACGAGATCCTGGATCAGCTTCTTCGGGTTCAGCGGCTGGCCCGACGCGAACGCGGGGCACGCGGCTTCGCACTTGCCGCACTGCACGCACGCGTCAAAGCTCAGCAGCTGGTTCCAGCGGAATTCGACCGGCTTCGCGACGCCATATTCCTGATGCTCGATGTCCGGCAGCTTCAGCGCGGTCGGCGGCGTGGCCGTGCCGTTGCCGGTGAACGATTCCCGCGTCGCGGCAAAACGCTCCTGGCGCGGGTGGAACGCGAGGTGCAGCAGGCCGGCGATCGCATGCTTCATCGGGCCGCCCTTCGCGGCGCCGACCGTCATCGTGAACGCGCCGACGCCGATCAGCAGCGCGCAGAGCACCGCGAACCCGCCCGACATCGCGCCGGTGGGCACCAGCATGAACAGCACGAGGCCGAGCGCGAACGAGCCGAGCAGCCAGGGCAGCGTATTCCACGGGCCGCGCGACAGGCGGGCCGGCACATCCTTCGCCGCGCGCCGGCGCCACACGAACACCGCGCCGACCAGCATCGCAAGCGCCGCAAGGAAAATCAGCTTGTCGAGCCACGGCGAGTAGATCGCGAGGCCATAGTTGACGAACACCAGTGCGAGCGCGCCGATCGCGCCGCCGGCGGTCGCGACGTGGGTCTTCGCGATGTACGGATCGCGGGCGACCACATGGTGCAGGTCGACGAAGTAACGCTTCGGAATCGCGAACAGGTTCGCGACGCCGAACGAGCCGGGCGCGGTGGCGCGACCCAGACGCCAGTATGACGAGCGCTTCGCGACCGCGAACGCGAGCCCCGCCACCGACAACCACAACAGTGCGGTAATGAGGAAGGACGGATTCATCTTCAGAAATCCTTCACGAGACGCAGCGAGTCGTAGATCGCGCCGTGGACGTTGTGCATCGAGATGCAATCGCCGACGCGGAACAGCAGGAAACGGCCGTTGCCGAGTTCTTCCGACAGGCACGGCTGCGGCTCGGCCGCAAACAGCGTGTGCGGATCGATCTGGCCGCGGTTCAGCGATTCCGGCTTGAGCTTCCAGTACAGCTCGTCGTTCGGCGACGAACCGTTCTCGATCACCACCTGGTCGACCGCGCGCTCTTCCAGTTCTTCCGTGTACTCGTTGCGCAGCACGGCGATGATCTTGCCGTCCTCTTCATACACACGGTCGAGCATCGTGTTCGGCGTCGGGATCACGCCGAACGCGTACAGGCGGCGATAGAAGATCGGGAACGTCGTGCCGCCGCAATCGTCGGCCACCTTCACGTCCGGCGTGACGACCTCGACCTTCGAGCCGCGGCTCGCCATGAAGTCGGCCACGCCCGCGCCCGCATGGGTGCTCACGCCGTCGAACAGCAGCACGTTCTGCTTCGGCTCGACCTTGCCGGTCAGGATGTCCCACGAGCTGACGGCGAGACCCTCGGCCACGCCCCAGCCCGGCACCTGCCACGTGAAGCTCGAGCCGCCCGTCGCGAGCACGACGATATCCGGCTTCTCGGCCATGATCATCTTCTCGTCGGCGGCCACGCCGAGGCGGCGGTCGACGCCCAGGCGCTTCGTTTCCATGTCGAACCAGCGGATGATCCCCGACATCTGTTCGCGCTGCGGCGCCTTCGCGGCGATCATCACCTGCCCGCCCACTTCGGCGTTCTTCTCGAACAGCACGACGTCGTGGCCGCGCAGCTTCGCAACCCGCGCCGCCTCGAGGCCCGCCGGGCCGGCGCCCACCACCACGACCTTGCGCTTCGGGCCGCGCGACTTCTCGACGACGTGCGGCATCGTCGCTTCGCGCGAGGTGGCCGCGTTCTGGATGCACAGCACGTCGAGGCCGTTGTACTGGCGGTCGATGCAGTAGTTCGCGCCGACGCACTGCTTGATTTCGTCTTCGCGGCCGTCGCGGATCTTGATCACCATGTGCGGATCGGCGATCTGCGCGCGCGTCATGCCGACCAGGTCGATCATGCCGGTGGCGAGCAGGCGCTCGGCCTGGCCCGCATCGCGGATGCTCTGCGCGTGCATCACCGGAATCTTCACGACCGACTTGATGCCGGCCGCGAGGTGCACGAACGGCTCCGGCGGCAACGCCATCGGCGGCATGCAGTTGGCGATCGTGTTGTGCGTATCGCCGCCCGACCCGACCACGCTCAGGTAGTCGATCAGGCCCGTCTCCGACATCGCCTGCGCGATTTCCTTCAGCGCCTCGTGATCGAGACCGTCCTCGTGGAATTCGTCGCCGCACATGCGCAGGCCGACGCAGAAATCCTTGCCGACCGCCTCGCGCACGGCCGTCAGGACTTCGATGCCGAAGCGCAGGCGGTTCTCCAGGCTGCCGCCCCATTCGTCGGTGCGGTGGTTCGAGCGCTTGCTCCAGAACTGGTCGATCAGGTGCTGGTGGGCCGCCGAGATTTCGATGCCGTCCATGCCGGCGGCCTTCACGCGCTTCGCGGCCGCCGCGAAATCGCCGATGATGCGGCGGATTTCCTCGATCTCGATGATCTTCGCGTTGCCGCGGTGCACCGGTTCGCGCACGCCCGACGGCGACATCAGGTGCGGCCAGTGCTCGCCGTGGAACGACGAGCGGCGGCCCATGTGGGTCGCCTGGATCATGATCTTCGCGCCGTGCTTGTGCATCGTGTCGGCGAGGCGCGTGAGCGGATCGATGATCTTGTCGGTCGACAGGTTCACCGATTTCCACCAGCCCTGCGGGCTGTCGATCGACACCGGGCTCGACCCGCCGCAAATGGCCAGGCCGACACCGCCCTTCGCCTTTTCTTCGTAGTAGCGGATGTAGCGGTCGCCCGGCAGGCCGCCCGGCTCGGCATACACCTCCGCGTGCGCGGTGCTGACGATCCGGTTGCGCAGCGTCAGCTGGTTCAGCTGCATGGGTTTGAACAGGTGGGGATAACGCATCGCTGGCGACCTCTGGCGTTCGAATGTCTCGTGTTGCGGGTGTTGTCGTGTTTCAGTGAATCAGTGCATCAACGCATCAGTGCGCGATCGGCGACACTTCGAAGACGCAATGGTCGTGATGCTCGGCCGCGCACTGCACTTCCGACGATCGCGCGCGCGGCGCGCCCTTGCCTTCCGGCGTCGTGTCGTTGACCCAGTCCATCGCACCCGCGAACCAGCCCGCGAACATGTAGCAGAGCTTGCCTTCCTTGCCCGGCTGCTGGAGCACGAACGACGAATGGCGCAGCTCGATCTTCGCGCGCGCGCCGGCCGGATCGGCCTCGATGATCGAGAACAGGCCCCAGCCGCGCTGCGACAGACGATTCAGGTAGTGCTCGAACACGGCCATGCCGGTCAGGCCGTGCAGCTTGGCTTCCTTGTCGCACCAGTGGTATGCGGACTTGTAGCCGGCCTTGTAGAGGATCTCGGCATACGCATCGACGCCGAGCGCTTCCTCGACGGCGACGTGGTTGTTCGTGAAGAAGTGGCGCGGCACGTACAGCATCGGCAGCGCGTCGGTGGTCCAGACGCCGGTATCGGGATCGACGTTGATCGGCAGTTGCGGTTGCATCGTGGTGACTCCGTGAGGAAATTGGGCGCGCGGCGCAGTGCGCAGGCGCGACATCGTCCGCGCGCCCGCGCGGCTTGCGCGGGCACGTCCCGATTTTTTAATGTTGAATCGCGGGTGGCGGTTCGGCCGGCGCGGCGCTTACGCGCCCCACACGTCCTTGAACACGCGCACCCAGTTCTCGCCCATGATCTTGCGGATACGCGACTCCTTCCAGCCATGGCGTTCCATCGCGGCGGTCAGGTTCGGGAACTCGCCGATCGTGCGGATGCCGTCCGGGTTGATCACCTTGCCGAAGTTCGTCAGCTGGCGATAGCGGCCCTTGTCATGCGTCAGCATGTCGAAGAATTCCTTCGCGAAATCCTGCGTGAAATCCGTGCCGATGCCGACCGCGTCTTCGCCGATCAAGTTCACGACATAGTCGATCGCCTCGATGTAGTCGTCGATCGTCGCTTCGATCCCGCGCTTCAGGAACGGCGCGAACATCGTCACGCCGACGAAGCCGCCCGCATCGGCGATCTCCTTCAGCTGCGCGTCGCTCTTGTTGCGCGGATGCTCCTTCAGGCCCGACGGCAGGCAGTGCGAATAGCACACCGGCTTCTTCGAGAACGCGATCGCTTCCGACGACGTGTTGCCGCCCACATGCGACAGGTCGACCATGATGCCGACGCGGTTCATCTCGGTGATCACTTCGCGGCCGAAATCCGACAGCCCGCCGTCGCGTTCGTAGCAACCGGTGCCGACCAGGTTCTGCGTGTTGTAGCAAAGCTGCACGACGCGCACGCCCATGTCGGCGAACGCTTCGATATAGCCGAGGTTGTCCTCGAACGCATGCGCGTTCTGGAAGCCGAGGATGATCCCGGTCTTGCCTTCCTTCTTCGCGCGGAAGATGTCGTCCGTCGTGCGCACCAGCGTCAGCAGCTCGCCGTTGTCGCGGATCTTCTTCTTCATCACGCCGATGTTGTCGACGGTCTTGGCGAAGTTCTCCCACACCGACACGGTGCAGTTCGCGGCCGTGATGCCACCCTTGCGCATATCCTCGAACACCGGCTTCTCGAACTTCGAGATGTTCAGTCCGTCGATGATGATGCTGTCTTGATGCAGCGTGCTCATGAGTTGCTCCAGTATTGTCGGGTCGGTCGGATCAGTAGATCGGGAAGCGTTCGCACAACGCGAAGATCTCGCGGCGCACGCGCTGTTCGGTCGCGTGGTCGCCTTCCGGGTTCGCGCGCAGCGCGTCGAACACGTCGAGGATCAGGCGGCCCACTTCGCGGAATTCCGCGACGCCGAAGCCGCGCGTCGTGCCGGCCGGCGTGCCGAGGCGGATGCCCGACGTGACGGTCGGCTTCTCGGTGTCGAACGGAATGCCGTTCTTGTTGCAGGTGATGCCCGCGCGCTCCAGCGCCTGCTCGACCGGCGCGCCCTTCAGGCCCTTCGGGCGCAGGTCGACCAGCAGCAGGTGGTTGTCGGTGCCGCCCGTGACGAGATCGACGCCGCCCGCCTTCAGCACCTCGCCGAGCGCCTGCGCGTTCGCGAGCACGTTGTCGATATAGGTCTTGAAGTCCGCGTGCAGCACTTCGCCGAACGCGACGGCCTTGCCGGCGATCACGTGCATCAGCGGGCCGCCTTGCAGGCCGGGGAACACGGCCGAGTTGATCTTCTTCGCGATCTCCTCGTCGTTGGTCAGCACGAAGCCGCCGCGCGGGCCGCGCAGCGTCTTGTGGGTGGTCGACGTGACGACGTGCGCGTGCTCGACCGGGTTCGCGTGGCGGCCCGCGGCGATCACGCCGGCGATGTGCGCCATGTCGACCATCAGCTTCGCGCCGACGCTGTCGGCGATCGCGCGGAAGCGTGCGAAGTCGAGCGCACGCGGGTACGCCGAGAAGCCTGCGATGATCAGGTTCGGCTTGTGCTCGTGTGCGAGTGCCTCGACCTGGTCGTAATCGATCAGCATCGTGTCGCGGTTCACGCCGTACTGAACGGCGTTGAACCACTTGCCCGACAACGCCGGCTTCGCGCCGTGCGTCAGGTGGCCGCCCGCGTCCAGCGACATGCCGAGCACCGTGTCGCCCGGCTTGGCCAGCGCGAGCATCACCGAGCCGTTCGCCTGCGCGCCCGAGTGCGGCTGCACGTTCGCATAGCCCGCGTTGAAGATCTGCTTCACGCGCTCGATCGCCAGCGCCTCGACTTCGTCCGCAAATTCGCAGCCGCCGTAGTAGCGCTTGCCCGGATAACCTTCCGCGTACTTGTTGGTCAGCACCGAGCCCTGCGCCTCGAGCACGGCGCGCGACACGATGTTTTCCGACGCGATCAGCTCGACCTGCGACTGCTGACGCTCGAGTTCCTTCAGGATGGCGCTGCGCACCGGCGCGTCGCGCTCGGCAAGGGGCTGCGAGAAGAAAGGCTGGGGGTTCGACATAGTGCGTCCGTGACGAAGAATAAAGGTCTGCAACCGAAGCTCAAGGCCCGCCCTTCCTGGGTTTCCCGCTTGCCCAATGCAAGGCTGCCAACGGCTCTATTCTTGTCGTTCGGATTTTCGGCGGATTGATGAATTTAGACGCGTTCTTTGCCTTTTCCGCCATGCGCGTCCGTTTTATACAAGTGACCGGTCGTGCTTTTTCGGATGACCGACAAAAACGGTGTCGGCCGTTCACCTATGGACACGCACTTCGGCAGTGCGTTTGCCGCCCGGTCGAAGTGCGGCACATCCCGGATACGGTGCAGTGCAACATCGGCCTTACGCCCAGACAACGTATGGAGCTAGGGTTTAGCCGTATGGCACGCTTGTTGCGCTCGCTCACACAATACCGCTGCCCGACCCGTGCCCCCCGGGCGAAAAGCTATTAGAGATTCTAGGAACGCTCCCCATGTCGCCCGACCGCACAGCGTCGCTGTCCCACTTCGCGTTCATGCCGTTACCGAATTTCACGATGATCGCGTTCACCAATGCGATCGAGGTGCTTCGGATGGCGAACTACCTGAGCGGCCAGCCGCTCTACCGCTGGTCGGTGATCAGCCCGGACGGCGGCCCGGTCATGGCGAGCAACGGCCTGTCGGTCGACACCGGCCCAGCCGAATGCGTCGGGCAGCCCGATATCGTATTCGTGTGCGGCGGCGTGGATGTGCAGCGCGCGACCACGCCGGCCCATCTGTCGACGCTGCGCCGCTTCGCGCGCCTGGGGCTGCCGCTCGGCAGCCTGTGCACGGGCACTTATGCGCTCGCGAAGTCGGGGCTGCTCGCGGGCTACGCTTGCGCGATCCACTGGGAAAACATGTCGGCGCTGAAGGAAGAGTTTCCGGACACGCGCTTCCTGAAGGAACTGTTCGTGATCGACCGCGACCGCATCACGTGCACGGGCGGCGTCGCGCCGCTCGACATGATGCTGAACCTGATCGCCGCGCGCGTGGGCACCGCGCGCGTCACGCAGATCGCCGAGCAGTTCATCGTCGAACACGTGCGCGACACGAGCGCGCAGCAACGCATGCCGCTCGTCGCGCGGCTCGGCTCGGCGAACAAATCGCTGTTCGAAGTGATCTCGCTGATGGAGAACAACATCGAGGAGCCGCTGTCGCGCGAGGAACTCGCGCGGCTCGCGAACATGTCGCAGCGGCAGTTGCAGCGGCTGTTCCGCGAACACCTCGGGATGACGCCGACGCACTACTACCTGACGCTGCGGCTGCGCCGCGCGCGCGAACTGCTGCTGCAGACCGACATGTCGATCATGCACATCACGATGGCGTGCGGCTTCCAGTCGGCGTGCCACTTCAGCAAGAGCTATCGCGACGCGTTCGGCGTCGCGCCGACGCGGGAGCGCCGCAAGCAGGTCGCGCCGCTGGCGCAGGGGGCGGCAATCGGCGCCACGGCGTTCCCGGCCCATCTGGTCCATATGTGACGCGCGCGCTGCGCGGAAAAAAATCCTGCGGTCTTGAAGACTGATGCCGTTCAGTTCAGCAACTGAACGGCATTTTTTCGAGAGGAAAGGTTGGAAATGCGTGGTTGCAAACACTACGCAGAGGTGTTGACTTTCGACGCGATGGTTTCGAACCACCTCACCTGACGGCACGACCGCTGTAGGCGCCGATTACCCGCCTTCCCCGTTCGCTCCCGTTACGAAACAGCGTTCGCCGGGGATCGGGGCGGCGTCGCGGCGACCAGTGCCGCCCGTCCAAGCCGGGCTATCTCCGAGAGCAGAAATTCCGCGTCCGTCACGTGATCGCGTCCGCTACATCTCATTTAACAGCTCGCGTGTCGCCTGTCATGTTAGTTGCCCGTGCAGCACTTGTTAGGGCAATCGGGCAAGAAGGAAATTTCCACGCGCCGCCCGTTGTCCACGTCGTCATGCGAATAGACGCGTGTGCTTGCGCGAACGGTCCCGCGTAGAAATCCCAATTGCTCCAACAGTTCCCGCCCGGCTTGCAATCGTGATTTTGCAAGCTCTTGGGGCAGGCGCTCGCTTTCTTCGGCGTGGCCGCTAATTAATGTAGCTTCTCCGGTTGCGTGGTTGGCATAATAATTTTTTATATCGGCAACCCGATTTGCGACGCGAACGACTTCAGAATTTTGTATGACCGAACTATTTATATCAAAGTAAATATCAAAATTCTCGCTTGCCGTGCACGCGAATGTTGAATTCGACGCCACCAGCAATAAACCGATGATGATTTTATGCATTGTAAATTACGCATCCTGCAATGCTGTCGGCGTTGTTAATGGATTTGGCCGGATTCTCCGCCCCAAAGGTTAAGCACTTCGCGATGAAATAGCGGCGATCATTGGCGCCCATCGTATCATTGAAATGACTAGCTTCATGAATCAGCGTGGAAACCATGGAATCCTTGTTCCATGAAAATTGACGCATTGTACAAAATTAGTCGGAGTACGAAATACAAATCATACTCGTCCCATAGACAGATCGATTGTTACCGGCGAATGTCTACAGCTCGTCCATGCATAAAACATCCGAGCCTATGACAGAAAAAGAACATGCCGATTGTCCGTATCTTCTTCACTCATCGATCCGGCTTTACGCGATGGTGCAGCAGCTACACACCGCACCGGCCTATGCTCCCGACGCAATAGATCCGATGTATAGCGGCAACATGCAAATGATCTGCACGAGCGATCCGTTTATTTGCACCTACCTTTCGCCCCTTGATGCGGTCATGGGTTCCCGAACGCTCGCGCGCAACGACGACCGCTTTTTGCCGATCGATTTCCGGCAAGTCGATACCCGTCGTTTTATGGAACAGCATGGCCGACTGTTGGTCGCCGTGAACTATGCCTATGGGGCGACCGGAGGCCGCCTGATGGTTTCCGATGCCGGTCATCCGTTGATGACCTACACCTTCGCATCCTTCGATGTGCCGGTCGAACATCGCGACCACTTCACCATCCGTTTCCCCGATAGCGTGGTCGAACGAATCGAAACAGCCTATCTACGGGCCGGGCTATCCGGGTTCAGCAAGACGCTCGACATGATGGATACGTGGACCGCTGATCAGATAGCCGATGCAGAGGCCGAAGCATTGGCACATAAGCCGCCGACCATCGCCGTTGAAGGCGCGGCGATCGATCAATACGCGATCTATGACCCCGAGTCTGCCGATTGGGTCTTTACCCACTTCGATTGAGGAAACGACTATGAGCCGACGAGCAGTCAGGAACGGCGACCCGACGACAACGGGCGGCGTCGTCATCGCCGTTACGTCTACGATGTTCAATCACGGCAAGCAGGTAGCCCTGGATGGCGACAAGGCGACGTGCGGAAATTGCGAAGGGGCGTTCCCGATAGTGGGCGGTGCGCAGCGCATGATTCACCACGGGCGATGCGTTGCTCTAGAGGGCGACGCCGTACTCTGTCCATGCGGGCAAAACCGACTGATCGCGGGTAGCGACAGCACAATTTTTTACGGGGGCGACGGCGGCCACAATGCAGCGATCCCGTTCGGCGCGCGTTCGGCTTACGTTCCCGCTACACATGCACCCAGGTCGGGAATCCATGACGATCAGTTCGTGATCCGCGACGTGCGGACAAAGCAGCCGTTAGGCAACGTGCGCTATTGGATCAAGGATCGTTCCGGGAACGTGCTTACGTCCGGCGTGAGTGATCGGCACGGCTGTACCGTGCGCGTGCAGACCGAAGACGCACAGACTTTGAAGCTTGTAATCGAGGATTGAGAAGATGGGGAATCAAACTACCGTTGCCGAGACAACGACAAACACCATCGCAGGATCGCAGCATTTCGCGGACGTCGACTTGCGGCCGATTTGCGAAAACATGACGAACTCGGAATTCCGTCAGATGTTTGCCGTGGCGCAGGGGCGCGCGGTCGACCGATTGACGATTCGCATAGCAGATTTGAACAAGTGGTCAAAGCACGACAAGGACCGCGTGTTCAAGTGGTTCGGTCGAGACGACAAAAGAACACGCATGCACTTGCTAACCGGTTTAACGAAGGTGCTTGGCGTAGTTCGGGCGTTCAACGAAAACAATGTCGTTCGAAGCGGCAGTGATGGCGATCTGGCGACGGGTTGCACGCCTCATCCGCGCGGAACAGCCAATGAAGCCGCTCACGTATGCGCGCCGGACACGGCAACACATACGATCGCCATCAGCGCGCGATTCTGCAAGATGCGCCCGTGGACTGCGAATGCTGATTCTCACGTATCAACTATCATTCATGAAGCAACCCATTTCCACGACACAATGTCGTCAACCGATGACCAATATACGATTACCCCGTTGCTTCCCGGCTGGGGGCAATCAAATCCCGACTTGGCAATCAACAACGCCGACAGCATCGCAGGGTATGTCGTTGACATTGACTAAATTCCTGACTGCCGCCGTGCTCGCGTTGAGCTGCACACATGCGGCATCCGCGTGTGATGGTCCGTCCAACCTGCCCGGCTGGGATTTCGACGTTCGATTCGACAATGGTTCGAGCGACCTATCTATCGCCGAGCTGGCGAAGCTATCAGTGTGGTCAACCGACATGCGCAATCGCTTTTCCATTGTCGATGTGGTGTCCGTTGTCGGCCTAGCGGAACCGACGGAGAAAGACCCGGAAGCCCTTGCTCAACGACGTGCAGCGAATGTCAAAGCCGCGTTGGATCAATTTTCGATTCGAGGCGAACGAAATTCCGTCATCGCGCGAATCTACAAGTTGCCGTTTCCCGCGAGCAAGTTTGACGATACGGGGCGGCGCGTCGAGATCACTTTCGGCCCGGGATGCCCCAACCACTGCTGCCCGAACCTGAACCCGATACCTAACGCACGTTGACGTAACACAGAGCATTCGGACCGGCCCGCGCGAAGCGGGCCGTCTTCTTCGTGCCTTTCCAGCGCCTTCCTTCGCCTGCGTCTTCCCTCGTCCGGTCAGCCCATCGCCCGCGATTGACGGAATGCACCCACAGCGATTTCCCAAAACATCGAGATACCGGAATCTGCTACGTATCAGCGATCGCTGCGGCAATGGGACCGACACTATGCGGCGGCCTTGAAGGCCGCTTCCGGCTCGCGCTTACGATCCCCACACCTGCATTTCGTAGAGCGAATAACCCCACTGCGTTGCCCGCTTCGTGCCGAGCATCCGCACGTAGCGGCCATGCCCGTTCAGGTTCGGCAACGTCACGTGGGTGTACGACACGCCGTTGCTCGTCGAGTAGATCGTCGTCCAGTTCGCGTTGTCGTTCGACGTCTGGATCTGGTAGACGAGCGCGCCCGCGTCCCAGTAGAGATCGATGCTGCTGATGGTCTTCGTCGCGCCGAGATCCACGGAGATCCATTGCGGATCGACACCCGTGCCTTCCGGCGAATCCCAGCGCGTGCTGGTGGCGTTGCCGTCGAACGCCTTGTCCGGCGTGAGCGATGCGTTGTAGCTCGCCGACGCGGCGGCCGGACGCCCTTGCGACAGCAGCGTCGGCTGTGCGACGGCCGGGCCGCCGTAGTAGCTCGACCCGAGCTTGGCCTTCGTCGCATCGGCATTCACGCCGAACTGCGACAGGCTCCAGCGCTGGCCGGTCGTCACATCGCCCACATAGAGCTGATAGCCGCCCGCCGTCGTCGACGAGAAAAACACGTAGTTCGTGCCGCTCACCGGCGCCGGGTCCGAGTTGTTGCTGATGCAGTCGTTGATCGGCAACGCGTTCGGCGTCGACGCCGGGTCGGCAGTCTTCGCGTAGATCTGGTCGGCCTGGCCGCTGTCCTTCCAGCGCGCGTAGAACACCATGCCGTCCGCGCGCACGATCGGGTAGTACGTCTGCAGCCCGGCCGGATGATCGAACACGGCGGTCGCGCCGGTCGCGATCGTGCGCTTCATCAGCCCCATGTTCGCGCCGGTACCGGTCGCGTAGTACACGGCACTCGAATCCGGCGCGAGAAACGGCATCGAATATTCGGCGCCGGCCGGCGCATTCGTCAGGCTCACGACCGACGTGAACGTCGGACCCGCGCTCGTGTACGACAGCGTCGCCTGCTTGACGTCGCCGTTCTGCTTGAACACGAGCGTCTTGCCGTCCTTGCTGAATTTCGGATCCTCGTTGCGCGTCGCGCCCGTGCTGTTCGTCATGTTCACGGGCGGCGTGCCGGCGCCGAGCTGCAGCATGAACACGTTCCATGCGCCGTTGCTGATGCCCATGAACGCGATCCACTTGCCGTCGGGGCTGAACACGCCGTTCATCGGATCGGTGATGCCCCACGCGCTCTTGCTCAGTTGCGTCAGCGCATGGGCCGCGAAGTCGTAGAGGAACAGCTGGCTCGTGCCGTCGCCGTAGTTGACGTAGCTGTGATAGACGAGCTTGCCGGTCAGCGCGGCGGGAAACGTTGTGTTCGGCTGGGCCGCGGGATTGCTGATGCAGGCAGCCTGTGCGGTGCCGCCAGCCAGGTTGAGGGCGATGCCGGCCACGAGGCCCGCGACGAGGGTTTTCAATTTCACGCTGAATGCTTCCGTAAGATAAGGACGCCGAAGACAAGGTCCCGCGCAAGACGCGCGGGCCGCGGATCCGTCGCCGGGCAACGTGAACTCCGTATCAATCGGACATCGGGAACAAAGTTTGCAAGGATGCCGTCAAGTCAGACGATAGAAAAGGATCAGAGCGCCTGAAAAACATGCGGATCAGCGATTGGGGGAACGCTTGCGCGTGACGGGTGCCGTGCTACTCTTTTTTGAGCGAGGCTTCTGGCGGCCGGGAGGCAGGCATGAAGCGATATGCGGCGCTGGCACAGACGATCTCGGATGCAATCCGGCGCGGCGACCTGGCGGCCGGTGCACGCATCCCAACCGTGCGCGCGGCCTGTCGTGCGTATAGCGTGAGCCCGTCCACCGTGTTTCGCGCGTACTACGCGCTCGAAAGCGAGGGTCTGATCGTCGCGCGTGCGCGCTCCGGTTATTTCGTTGCGAACCTCAAAGACAAGCACGTAAGGTTCGGCCACGATCCGCCGCACAAGCACGCCACCGCGCAAACCAGCGGCGACGGTGCACTGCTCCGCCTGCTCGACTCCCTCAAACGCGACGACATCGTCCCGCTCGGCTCGGCATTCGCCAGCTATTCACTGTTCCCGATGAGCAGCCTGTGGCGCTACGTAGCGTCGGCGGCCCGCAACATGGACCGCACGAAACTGCTGTCGGGATTGCCGCCCGGAAACGACGCGCTGCGGCGCCAGATCGCGTTGCGCTACCTGAACGCGGGCGCGGCGTTGCCGATGGAAGAAATCATCATCACGACCGGTGCGCTCGAAGCGCTGACGCTCAGCCTGCAGGCGCTGACGCACCCCGGTGACATCGTCGCGATCGAACGGCCCGCATTCCACGCGGTACTGCAGGCCGTGCAGCGCCTGCACCTGAAGGCCGTCGAGATCCCGGTCGACCCGCGCACGGGCCTCGACCTCGACGCGCTCGCCGAGGCGCTCGACACGCATCCGGTGCGCGCGTGCTGGTTCATGACGTCCTTCCACAATCCGACCGGCGCGACGTTGACCGACGAGCGCAAGCGTGCGCTGATCGACCTGCTCGCGTCGCACGGCGTGCCGCTGATCGAGGACGACGTGTACGGCGAACTGCAGTTCGAGCCGGCGCCCATACGCCCCGCCAAACTGTATGACGACAGCGGGCTCGTCCTGCATTGCGGTTCGTTCTCGAAATGCCTCGCGCCCGGGTTCCGGGTCGGCTGGGTCGCGGCCGGGCGCTACGTTCGGCAGATCCGGCAGGCGAAAGGCGCGAGCGCGCCGGCTGCCGACGTGCCCGCGCAGCTGGCGATTTCGAGCTACCTGCGCGACGGCGGGTACGACCGCTTCCTGCGCAAACTGCGCCGCAATCTCGCCGCTCACCAGGCGCAGATGGTGGCGGCCGTGCAAGCGTATTTTCCGGCCGACACCGAAGTGTTCGCGCCGCACGGCGGGTATTTCCTGTGGATCGAACTGCCGCCGTATGTGGATGCGATGCACCTGTTCGGCGATGCGATGGAACGCGGTGTCAGCATCGCGCCGGGGCCGATCTTTTCCGCGACCGGCGGATTTCGCCGCTATCTTCGGCTCAATTACGGCCGGCCATGGACGCCCGCCGTCGAGCGCGCGATGGAGACCATCGGGACGCTCGCGGCCCGGCAGCGGCAGGACGGTTAGCGCGGAACGCGTGGTTCGCCTGCGCGCGGATCGCGACGATCGACATGCACCTTGCGTTTCGTGCTCAAGCGACCAAGAATGAAGCGGGAGACAGCCGCGGACGACCGCGTTCCGCGCGTCAGATGTTATGGAGAATCCCATGTGCTACGCATGCGAACGACCGTCGACGACGCGTGCTCCGTTCGATGGCGGCACGGGCCGATCGATTGCCTTGCAGGAACAAGTCATGACGATCGGCGAACGTTTGCCGCGTTGACGGCGCCCTTCTGCTTCCCGCGATGCGAGTCCTGCCCAACCGTAACGTCCGCGCGCGCGATGCCTGGCGCGCCATCCTCTATACGCGCGCCGAAGCGCGGCATCCCGCGTGCTGCCGCTGCAGGGAATGCGGCTTCGTGGCCTTCCGCGCGCTCGAGCACTGCCCCGTCTGCGGCCAGTGGAACTGGCCGTTCGAACCGATACGCCGCGAGCAGGACAACACGCATGCCACGCGAGCAGTGCAACGCTTCGATACGTGGTCGTCGCGCGTCGCGCGTACGCTTCGCAACGCGTCCTTCCGGCAGCCTCGCGCATCGAGCGCGCCGATCCTGAGCATCGTGACGCTCGTGCTGCTGGTCGGCGGCTACGTGATGGTCGACCGGACGTGCAACGCCGATCCGGTGTGTCGTGGTTCGGATGCATCGGGCGCGACGGCGATCGATGCCGGCCTGCATGCGTCGGACGATCCGGTGCTGCCGGTCTTGCCGGCGCCCGTCTATCCGTTTCATTCGACTGACGGAACGCCGATGGCGGCCGCTCGACGCGACGGCCCGGACGCCGGCGAATCCGCCGGCCTGATGGCGGTTGCACAAGCCGCGCCGTCGATGCGCGCACCTGTCCGGACGCACACCGGCACGGTTCGCGCGGTGAACTGGAAACGCGGCCGCTATTCCGCGCATCGCACGCATGCGATCCGCCGTGTGGGCCTGCACAATCGGCATACGCGGCGTGCCACCACCGGCAGCATCGACATCGCGCAACTCTATCGCAGCCACTGAGCGCGCGGTCCGGCCAAGTGAACAGCGGGCGGCCGGCACGGCCGCGTGACGGTTTCAGCGGAGGAATTCCATGAGCACCGAGAGCGCACTCCAGGCGACGATCCAGGCACTCGTTCAGGATGGCAAAGGCTTGCTGGCGGCCGACGAAAGCGGGCCGACCATCGCGAAGCGCTTCAAGACGATCGCGGTCGAATCGACCGAAGAGAATCGCCGCACATGGCGCACCCTGTTGCTGTCGACGCCGGGCCTCGGTGAATTCGTCAGCGGCGTGATCCTGTATGAAGAGACGCTCGGGCAATGTGCGAACGACGGCACGCCGTTGCCCGAACTCGCCGCTCGCCAGCAGATCGTGCCCGGCATCAAGGTCGACGCGGGCAAGATTCCGCTCGCGCTCGCGCCCGGCGACGAAATCACGCAAGGACTCGATGGCCTTGCGGCGCGCCTCGACGGCTACCAGCGGCAAGGCGCGCGGTTCGCGAAATGGCGCGCGGTGTACAACGTGTCCGCCACGCTGCCGGGCCATGCGGCGATCAAAGCAAACGCCGAAGCGCTGGCGCGCTATGCGGCGATCTGCCAGGAGGCCGGCGTCGTGCCGATCGTCGAGCCGGAAGTGCTGATGGACGGCGATCATTCGATCGGCCGCTGCGCGCAAGTGACCGACGCCGTGCTGCACGCCGTGTTCGACGCGCTGCACCGGCACCGGGTCGTGCTGGCGCACATGTTGCTCAAGCCGAGCATGGTCGTCGCGGGCAGCACGCACACCGCACAGCCGGCCCCCGCCGAAGTCGCAGAGGCGACGGTGCGCCTGTTGCGCAGCGCCGTGCCGGCCGAAGTGCCCGGCATCTTCTTCCTGTCCGGCGGACAGACGCCCGAGGAAGCGACGGCGCATCTCGACGCGATGAATCGCGTTGCCGGGCGGCCGTGGCTGCTGAGCTTTTCATATGGACGCGCGCTGCAGGAGCCGCCGCTGGCCGCGTGGAAGGGACAGGCGGCCAACGTACGCGCCGCGCAGGATGCGCTGCTGCTGCGCGCACGCCTGAACAGTGCGGCCTGCCGCGGTCAGTACGACGCCGCGATGGAGCGCACCGCCTGAACGGAGCCGGGCGAATGACGCCCGGTCGATCGTTCACGCGTGACCTTGTCGGATCGTGCATGTCCTGCCAAACCGGAAAATCGCCGCACGCGACACGCTGACAGGTGTGCTGACCGCGCATGCGTGGTCGCGGCATGTCGTGTGCTGCCGCTGCACGCAGTGCGGATTCAGGATGCACACCGCCGCACTGCACAACGCGGAACCGCGGAACCGCGGAACCGCGGAGCAGGCACGATGCGGCCCGTCATGCCCGGACGCCGATGCGCCGCGTGAGCACGCACCCAGGGCCCGCACGGCGATCCGAATCGAACGCCATCGCACTCGCCCGGCTCCATCGAGGGCACTGTGCGCGCGCTTCCCGAACGCACAAAGGGCCGAGGCGCTTGACCGCCCCGGCCCCTTCGATTGTCGTGCGGTGGTCGGCCGCGTTACGCCGCCAGCAACCCGTGCGGGTCGATGACGAATTTGCGCGGCGCGCCGCCGTCGAACTTCTTGTAGCCTTCCGGCGCCTGGTCGAGCGAGATCACTTCGACGTTGACGATCTTCGCGATCGGCAGCCGGTCGAACAGGATCGCCTGCATCAGGTTGCGGTTGTACTTCAGCACCGGCGTCTGGCCCGTGAAGAACGAGTGCGACTTCGCCCAGCCGAGGCCGAAGCGGATGCTCAGGCTGCCGTGCTGCGCGGCCTTGTCCTTCGCGCCCGGATCGTCCGTCACGTACAGGCCCGGGATGCCGATCGCGCCGGCCGGTCGCGTGATTTCCATCAGCGAGTTCAGCACCGTCGCGGGCGCTTCCTCCGAATGACCCGACGAACCGTGGCCATGCGCCTCGAAGCCGACGCAGTCGACCGCGCAGTCGATCTCGGGCACGCCGAGGATCTGCTCGATCTGCTCGCCCAGCGATGCGTCCTTCGACAGGTCAACCGTCTCGAAGCCCATCGCCCGCGCATGCGCGAGACGTTCCGCGTTCATGTCGCCGACGATCGTCACGGCCGCGCCGAGCAGGCGCGCCGATGCGGCCGCCGCCATCCCGACCGGGCCCGCACCCGCGATATAGACCGTCGAGCCCGGCTTCACGCCCGCGCTCACCGCGCCGTGATAACCGGTCGGCAGAATGTCGGACAGGCAGGTCAGGTCGCGGATCTTCGCCATTGCCTGGTCGCGGTCGGGGAATTTCAGCAGGTTGAAATCCGCGTACGGCACGAGCACGTACTCGGCCTGGCCGCCGATCCAGCCGCCCATGTCGACGTAGCCGTATGCGCCGCCGGCACGCGACGGGTTCACGTTCAGGCACACGCCCGTATGCGTGTCCTTGCACATCGCGCAGCGGCCGCATGCGACGTTGAACGGCACCGACACGAGATCGCCGATCTTCAGCGTCTCGACGTCGCGGCCCACTTCGACCACCTCGCCCGTGATCTCGTGACCGAGTACGAGGCCGACCGGTGCGGTCGTGCGGCCGCGCACCATGTGCTGGTCGGAGCCGCAGATGTTCGTGCTCACCACCTTCAGGATCACGCCGTGGCCGATCGCGCGGCCGCTCGGATCGGCCATCTTCGGATAATCGATGTTCTGGACTTCGACCTGGCCCGGCCCAAGATAGACGACACCTCGATTGCTGCTCATCGTATTGTCTCCATGTCTCGTTGGATGGCGCCGCGGCGTGCCGACCCATGCGGCGCACGCGTAACGCGCTGTTCGAGAGTAGTCCGGGAGGCAGGGGCGCCGATGTCTCAAACGCGACATGCGTTTGATCGGCGCCGACATCGATGGCGGAAATGCGAAAGTCGGCGGGACGACGACGGGCGTGCGCCATGACGGGTGGCGCGCGGCGGCGGGGCTGGTCGATCCCGGCGACCGACCCGGCCCCTGTTTCGGCGGCCGCTACCCGCCCTGATTCTCGCGGATGATCGCGGCCGCCGCCGCTTCCGCGTCGCTCGCGACGCCGTCGTGCACGCGCGTGCTGACGGCCGGCGTCGGCGGCTCGCTGTCGAGCGCGTGGCCGTTGCGGTCGTGCGTGTCGACCGTCGCGCGCATCGACAGCCCGACGCGCAGCGGATGCGCGGCGAGATCGCGCGCATCGATCGCGATCACGACCGGCACGCGCTGCACGACCTTGATCCAGTTGCCGGCCGCGTTCTGCGACGGCAGCATCGAGAACGCACTGCCCGTGCCCGCCGAGAAGCCCTGCACGCGGCCGCGATAGGCGATGCGCGAGCCGTAGAGATCCGACACGACCTCGACCGGCTGCCCGACGCGCATGTGGCGGATCTGCCCTTCCTTGAAATTCGCCTCGATCCACAGCCGGTTCAACTGCACGATCGACATCAGCGGCACGCCGGGCCCGACCTGCTGGCCGACCTGCACCGAGCGCTGCCCGATCGTGCCGTCGACCGGCGCGACGATCGTCGTGCGTTTCAGGTTCCGGTACGCGAGCTTGAACTGCGCGGCCGCCTGCACGACGGCCGGGCTTTCGTCGACGGGCAGCTTGCTGCCGAGCGCGCGCGCCGCATCGAGCTGCGCCTGCGCGGCCGCGAGATTCGCCTGCGCGCCGGCGGCGGCCGCGCGCGCACGCGCCAGCTCCTCGGGCGCGACGATCTCGACCGACGCGCCCGAGCGCGCGGCGAGCGCGCGCTGCGCGAGCGACAGGTCGGCGCGCCGTGCATTCACGGCCTCGACGTACATCGTGTTCGAGATCTTCGCGTTCGCAACCTGCCGCACGGCCTGCGCGAGCTGCGCCTTCGCCTGCGCGAACGCAACGGACGCCTCGGTGTCGTCGAGCCGCACGAGCGTCTGCCCGGCGCGCACGGCCTGCGTATCGGCGACCAGCACGTCGGTCACGGCCCCCGGGATCTGCGCGGCGACCTGCACGATGCTGCCCGCGACATACGCGTCGTCGGTGTCCTCGTAATAGCGGTCGCTCAGCAGCCAGTACGCGATCCATGCGAGCGCGGCCAGCAGCACGATCGCGAAGAACACCACGAAGCGCTTGCGGCGCGTCGCGCGGCGCGCATCGAGTGCCGGATCGTTCAGCGCGGCCGGCGGCGCGGCGGTATGAAGGTTGTCGTGGTGCATCAGTCGCTTTGCGTGACGATCAGACGATCGTGCTGGAACAGGGGGATCGGCGGCATGACCGACGGGCTCGGCGCAGGACTCGCCGAGGCCGTGCGCGCGAGAACGGGGGTGCCGCGAGGTGCGGTACCGGCAGCCGGCGGGCGCGCTGCCTCGTCGCGTCGCGCGGGTCCGGCATTCGATGTATCGGCGGCCGGCGGCACTGCACCGCTGCCCGCTTGCGTTCCGGTCGACGGCCCCGCCGCCGCCCGGCTCGCGATCGCGGCAGCCGGACCAGTCGCGGCACCGCGCGTTGCCGCCCCGCTGCGCGCCCGGTGCACGGCCGGCGCCTGCGCCACCGTTGCGCCCGCATCGAACCCGCCGCCCAGCGCGCCGATCAGCCCGACGCGCAGCGTCCGCTGCCGGCCGAGCAGCGCGATCATCTGCGCGCGTTCGTCGATCAGCGTGAGATCCGCGACATCGACATCCTTCTGCATCAGCACGCCGCGCCGGTGACGGTCGGCCGCGATCTGCACGATCTTCTGCGCGGCCGCGACCGCGTCCTGCTGCTGCGTGACGAGCGTCTGCGACGTTTGCAGCGACGTGACGATCTGCGCGACCTGCCCGAGCGCGTCGTCGACGGTCTTGTTGTACAGCCCGATCGCGACGTCGGCCTGCGCGACATCCGCGCCGAGCTTCGCCTTCAGCCGGCCACGGTCGAAGATCGGCAGCGAGATCGCGGGGCCGACGGAGCCTGCGAGCGAATCGCGCGAGAACAGCGACGCGGGCGTCAGCGCAAACACGCCGCCGAGCGCGACGAGGTTCACGTCCGGATAGAACTGCGCACGCGTCGAATCCGCATTCGCGAACGCGGCTTCGACGCGCAGCCGCGCGGCGACGATGTCGGGCCGGCGGCCAAGGAGATCGGCCGGCAGCCGCGCGGGCACCGCGCCGCCGGCGAACGTGCCGACGCGCGGCCGCTGCAGCGCGAGCCCGCGCTCGGGGCCGCGGCCCGACAGCACGCCGAGCTGCAGCTGCGCGAGCTTGATCTGCTCGTCGTTCAGCGCGATCTGCGCGAGCAGCCTGCTGCGCTTGATCGACGCGTCGCTCGCGTCGTACGCGTTGTCGAGCCCGCGCGCGGTGCGCTCGCGCAGCACGGTCGTCACGCGCTGGCTGACCCTCAGCTTCTGCTGCAGCAGATCCTGCGTCGCATACGCCTGGTCGAGCTGGCAATACACGGTGACGATCGCGACCGACAGCGTGAGCCGCACCTGCTCGGCCTCGACCCGTGCCGCTTCGCGCAGCGACATCAGGCTCTTCGTCGCGGCGCGGTTCTTCCCCCACAGGTCGAGCTGGTAGGTCAGCCCGACGAACACCGACGACGGCGAGGTGTTCGGATCGCCGAAGATCTCGACGGGTACGCGATAGCCGCTGACCGACACGTTGGCGACGTCGTCGCCCGGCTTCGGCATCCGCGCACGGCTGATCGTCGCGCCGGCGGTGCCCGTCAACCCCGTCAGCGAATCGAACTGCTGAAGCTGTGCCTGCGCGATCCGCAGCCGCGCCTGCGCGACCTGCAGGTCGGGGCTGTTCTGCGACGCCTCGGCAACCAGCGCGTCGAGCTGCGGATCCTGCAGCTGCTTTACCCAGTCGGGCGCGGGCCACGCGCCGTTCGCGCCGGGGCCGGCCGTATGCGCGAGCGCATCGTCGGCCGGCGCGCGCAGCGACAGCGACGGCAGGAAGCCCGACGGCACGCATCCGCCCAGCGCCAACAGCGCGGCCGCCACCGCGATCATCGCGCTGCCCTTCACGCCACGCGCCGGACCCGCCGCTTTTTTCACACGCCGCATCGCGCCCCTCACCCCTGCTGAATACGCTGCGCACGCGCGGCCAGACGCGGCTGCGTGCGCTCGAGCGGGCCGAGCCGGCCGAACAGGCCGTCCGCGACGCCGAACAGGATGCCTGCGAGCTTCGCGCGCTTGTCGCGCTCGACGAGCGCGATCTGCACGACCTGCCACAGGGTCAGCAGATTCGGCACGATCGCCACCGGAAAGCGCAGCCCGTACTGCATCCCGAGCTGCACTGCATTGCGCGCGCTGTAGTAGCGCCGTTGCCACGAGTGATTCATCGACGTCATTTCAAAAGGGCCGATCGCGTGACGCTGCTTCGCGCCGATCCGGTGCGACAGCACCAGCGACGGCACGACATAGAGCGGCACGTTGCGCGACAGCGCGCGGAAGCTGTATTCGGTGTCGACGTGATCGATGAACAGCGTCTCGTCGAAGCGGCCGAGCACGTCGAACGCGTCGCGCGACACGACGCAGCCCGACGAGATCAGGAATGCGCAGCGCAGCGGCGGCGCGCCCGGCTCGATCCGCAGGCGGCGCAGCCCGAGGCCGTTGGTCGCGAGTTCGGGCAGGAAGCTGCGCGCGTTCTCGTCGAAGATGCGCGGGCCGGCCAGGAACGCGCGCCCGCCAAGCCCCGCGCAGACATCGCGCATCGCCGGGAAATACGCGGCCGGCACCGACGAATCCTGGTCGAACAGCGCGACGGCGTCGATGCGGTCGCGAAACAGCGCCGCGAGCCCCGCGTTGTACGCGCCCGCGATCCCGCCGCGATTGCCGTGATGGAGCAGCGCGATGCCTTCGCGCTCGCACAGCTCGCGCGCCCGCGCATCGGGCTGCGGCGTGTTGTCGACGACGAGCAGCGCATCGCACGCGTGCCGCCATGCACGGAGCGCGTCAAGCTGCACATCGCTCGGGTGATACAGGATCACGAGTGCGCCGAGTGTCGTCATGTTCCTCTCCTCAATGCCCGAGCGACGCGGCCGCGCCGCGCTTCGGCCGCGTCAGCCACATCATCGCCGCGAGTGCGAGACACGTCATGCTCGCCATCCAGAACATGTCGTTGGTCGCCATCATGTACGCCTGCTGCATCACGATCTGGTGCAGCGACGTCAGCTCGCGCACGCCGTCCACGCCCATCGCGTTCAGCGTGTGCACGAAACGCTGCGTGTTCGCCGACGCATGCGTGACCGATTGCGATACGACGTCGTAGTGATAGGTCGCGCGGTTGTCCCACAGCGTCACGCTCATCGCGGTGCCGAACGCGGCCGACAGCGTGCGCAGGAAATTCGACAGGCTCGACGCGGCGGCGAGCCTGTCGTCCGGAATGCGCGACAGCGTCGCGGCGGTCAGCGGAATGAAGAAGCACGGCAGCCCGATCCCCTGGATCAGCCCCGGCGCGGCGATCTGCGCAAACGTCATCTTCAGCGTGAAATGCGCGTCCCACGCGAGCACGGCCGCGAACACGAGGAAGCCGAACGTCGCGAGCACGCGCGCATCGAAGCGGTGCGCATGCAGCCCGACGAGGATCGAGAACACGAGCGCGAGCACGCCGAGCGACGCGGTCGCAAGCCCCGCGTGAAACGCGTTGTAGCCCATCACGGCCTGCATCCACAGCGGGAACACGACGCCGACCACCGAGAAGCTCATCATCCCGAGCGAGATGATCAGCACGCAGAACGAGAACGTGCGGTCGCGAAACAGGCTGAGATCGACCACGGGATGCGCCTCGCCCGCCTCCCAGATCAGCAGCGACACGATCGACAGCCCGGCGACGATCGCCAGCGCGAGGATCAGCGGCGAATCGAACCAGCCGCGATCGTGGCCGAGATCGAGCACGGCCTGCAGCGAGCCGACGCCGATCACGAGCAGCACGATGCCGGGCACGTCGATCGGGCCGGCCGCGCCGCGCTGCGCGTCGGGGCGCAGCATCGCGGTGCAGACCGCGAACGCGAACAGCCCGATCGGCAAGTTGATCAGGAAGATCCACGGCCACGAGAAGTTGTCGACGATCCAGCCGCCGACCACCGGCCCGAAGATCGGCGCGAGCAGCACCGTCATCGCCCACAGCGCGAGCGCGATCGTGCGTTTGTCCGGCGGGAACGTGCGCAACAGGATCGTCTGCGACAGCGGCACCATCGGCCCCGAACACAGCCCCTGCAGCGCACGGCAGATCACCAGCACATGCAGGTCGCGCGCGAGCCCGCACAGCAGCGACGTCAGCGTGAACAGCAGCACGGCGCCGACGAACAGCCGCAGCTCGCCGACGCGGCGGGCGAGCCAGCCCGTCAGCGGCACCGCGATCGCCGCCGCGACCGAATACGAGCTGATCACCCACGTGCCCTGGCTGTTCGATACGCCGAGACTGCCGGAGATCGCCGGCACCGCGACGTTCGTCACGGTCGAGTCGAGCACCTCGATGAAGGTCGCGAGCGACAGCGCGAACGTCAGCAGCGCGAGCCGGATGCCACGCACCGGCTGCGCGGCCGGCACGGGAGCCGGCACGTCGAACGCGGACGGCGCGACGGGCCCGTCGTGAAGCGGCGACGCGGTGCTCATGCGCCGGCCACCGCGACATCGGCGCGAGCGGCCGCCCGCCCGCGCTTCGGCTCGAACCGTTCGATGAAATCGGCGGCCGCATCACAGCCGTCCGGCGCGGCCGCGAGCAGCGCACGCGTGCGCGCCGCATGCACCGCGAACGCGGGTTCGTCGAGCACGTGCGCGAGCGCCGCGCCGAGACGTTCTCCGTCGACCGGGCCGTCGACGCGCACGCCGCTGCCGCTCGCGACGACACGTTGCGCGTTGTCGAACTGGTCGTGCGCGAACGGCGTGACGACCTGCACGATTCCGGCCTCGTATGCGAGCGCCGCGGTGCCGATCCCGCCGTGATGCACGAGCGCGCGGCAACGCGGCAGCAGCGTGCGCATCGGCACGAAGCGGCGCAC
This sequence comes from Burkholderia catarinensis, assembly GCF_001883705.2. GTDB lineage: Bacteria > Pseudomonadota > Gammaproteobacteria > Burkholderiales > Burkholderiaceae > Burkholderia > Burkholderia catarinensis. The sequence continues at coordinate 107,427 of NZ_MDEQ02000017.1, read as the reverse complement.
GAGCAACCGGTTGCCGTCCGGCTCCGGTGCCGCATCGTGCGGCGTCAGCAGGATCCCGCGCGCGCCGGTCGCGCGCAGCGCGTCCGCCACCGCACGCGCATACGCCGCGTGATCGACGCGTGTCGAACCGGCCGTAAACACGACCGGGGCTTCACCAGCCGCGAGAAACGCATCGAGTGCCACATCTTCGTCGGGAGTCGCGATATCGTTGAACAACGGAAAGCCGCTTTGCAGATGATTCGACGGCCAGTCGGGCTGCGACGGCGCGAACCAGCCGGGAAACAGGCACAGCACGCCGTCGGTCGAATGCAGCCAGCGGCCGAGCACGCGCCGCGCGGGCGCAAGCCCGAGATCGCGGCGGACCGCGTCGAGCGCGGGGCCGCAGACGCGGTCGAGCACCTGGCGCTCGATCAGCGTCATCAGCGCCGACTTCACCGGCAGCGGCCAGCGCGCGGGAATCGTCAGGCGCGGGTGCGTCGGCGGCGCATGCGCGGACAGCAGCGTCGACGGCGACACCTGCACCGACACGTACGGCGTGCCGTGCAGCTCCTGCATGAAGCGCGCGGAGAACGCCCACAGCGTGCCGACGAGCACCGTATTGCCGTCGGTCAGCGCACGCAGCGCGTCGTAATGCGGGCGCAGCGTCGGCGCGATCACCTGCCACAGCGTGCGGAACGACGTGCGCGGATCCCACAGCGCGGGGTTCGCCATCGCGGCCTCGTATTCGGCCGCGGTGCCGACCGGCACGAACGCGAACCCGCAACGGCGCACGGCCGCCTCGAACGGCGCATGCGTGCAGAACACGACGTCGTGACCGCGCGCCGCGAGCGTGCGTGCGACGCCGAGCAGCGGATGCACGTCGCCCGCCGAGCCGATCGCGGTCACGATCATCTTCGCCATCGCGCGCCTCGCGGGTATCAGTAGAAGCCGGGGATCAACGCCGCGACCTCGCGGCGGTACTGCGCGTATGCCGGCCCGAAATACCCGGTCAGCCAGCTCTCCTCGACGCGCACCTTGTACGCGAGCGACGCGAACACGAGCAGCACGCCGAGCACGCCGCGCCATTCGCCGCCGATCAGCGCGGCGCCGACGAGCGCGATCAGGCAGCCCGTGTAGATCGGATGACGCACGAGCGCGTACGGCCCCGTGCGGACGAGTTCATGGTCTTCCTTCAGCGTGACCGACACGCTCCAGTTCGTGCCGAGGTGCAGCCGCGCCCACACCGAGAACAGCAGGCCGGCAATCAGCACCGCGAGCCCGCACTGAGCCTGCAGCCCGAAGCGCTGCCAGTCGGGCACGAACGCCTGCCACGATGGATCGGGCAGGATGATCAGCGCGCCGCCGACGATCAGCGGAATCGACTGCAGCGTGCGCGAGCGCGACGCCTCCTTGCGCACGGTCGTCTTCACGCCCTGCGACGTGGCGATCCAGTAGGCGAGCCATGCGGCCCAAGGAACGACGATGGCGATGGTCTGAACGATATTCACGGCTGGCCTGCCTCGTGTGGATGGGAATTCGGATGCGCCGGGTGCGCCGGACGCACGACGTGCGGCGTCACGACGACAGCGCGTGCATCGGCCCGGACACGCACGCATGCGCGGCGGCGAGCGCCTTGCCGGCCGCGACGGGCGACCCGCTGCTGAAGAAATCGAGCAGCGCCGCACGGGTGTGTTCGCGCTGCGCGCGGCCTTCGATGTCGAGGAAATGGCCGGCGTCCGGCACCGTCGCGAACCGTGCGCGCGACACGTGCGCGCCGAGCTGGCGCACGTCGGCGGGCGTCGTGTATTCGTCGCGCTCGCCGTTCAGGAACAGCAGCTCGCAGCCGATGTTCGAGAACTCGCTGAAGTAGCGCTCGGGCCGCAGCGACAGGATCTGGTCGACGTGGAACGCGACCTGGTCCTGCTCGTCGCGCGGCAGGCGCGTGAGATACCGGTAGTTGTACAGCTTCATGATGCGCGGCAGGTAGCGGCCGACGGTGTCGTTCAGCAACTGCGCGGCCTTCAGGTTCTCGCCGGCCGCGATGTGGTCGCGGGCGCGCGTCACGTAGTCGACCATCGCGTCGTTCAGGAACGGCGAGAACGAGCAGATCGCCGCGCGCCGCACGCTCGGGCAGCCGCGCGCGAGCGCGAACAGCGATGCGACGCCGCCCCACGACACCGACACGAGAAACGCGGGCGCGAAGCGCTCGACCAGGTGCTGGAGGATCGCGGCTTCGTCGTCCTTCGTCAGGATGAAGCAGCCCGGGTTGTGCTGGCGCGACTGCCCCGCATACGGCAGGTCGAAGCAGATCGTGTTCATCCGCTCGCCGAGATACTGGACGGTCTGCCCGAACGACGCGGTCGTCGCGAGCGCGCCGTTGACGAGCATCGCCGTGTCGAACGCCGGGTCGAACACGTTCCGTTCGACGTAGACCTTCAGACCATTCGGCAGCGGGACCACGTGTTTTTCGGTCGGCATCGTCGTTCTCCGGTGGATGCGGCGTCTCGACGTCGCGGCATGCTGCAGGTGCGTAATGGCACGCGCCGGTTTCGCGCGCGGCCCGAATCGCGCTCGCGGCCAATGCACCGCGGCAATACCGGCAGCGTCGATTCATTCTTCAGAGTGCGGCGCCATACTAATACGGACAATATTACTGACTCAAGTCATCCCAACAATACCCTCTACTCGACTGGAAATACGTCGATTTCAAATTATTTCCGCATTTTTTATGGTAGGAGGAATCCTTGCGAGCGCAGTCGCAATCGTTTGCGAGATGGTGATGCGACCCCGCTACGACGATATAATTTTGTTTAAAATCAATTGTTTGAATCGTTTTAATCGCCCAATTCAAACGTATTTTCATGAATGAATCGTGACGGCGCAACGCGGCCTGTCTTTTATGTTTCATCGAATATCACATATCTCAACATTATTTCCATCCGTAATCACTTCGGAACCTGCAACGATTAACTCGATTGACTGCTCGCCTCATAAACCGTTTTAAACAAACTCCAGATTTCTTAACTGTCTTTCAATTATTATTCCGCACCTGCACATCGCACGATCGGGCGCCTCGCACGTGCGTCGAACGCGCGCAGTCGCCGTCAGACCCCGGTTTTTTATTGATTGAACGATCAATAAAAAACCGCTAAGCTCTCGACTTCCATGGACGGGCCCGTTCGGGCGAAGGGAGTCGCGATGCCGAAAGTCGGAATGCGGGAGATTCGCCGCGCGCAGTTGATCGACGCCACGCTGCGTTCGATCGACGAAGCGGGCCTGCCCGGCACGACGCTCGCATCGGTCGCGCAACGCGCGAACATCTCGACGGGCATCGTCAGCCACTACTTCGGCGACAAGGACGGCCTGCTCGAAGCGACGATGCGGCACGTGCTGCGCGACCTGTGGTCGGCCAGCACGCGCCGCCGCGCATCGGCGCGCAAGGATCCGCGTTCGCGGCTGCGCGCGATCGCCGCCGCGAACTTCGACGACACGCAGGTCAGCGCGCCCGTGATGAAGACATGGCTCGCGTTCTGGTCGCAGAGCATGCACGACCCGATGCTCAAGCGCCTGCAGCACGTCAACACGCGGCGCCTCCATTCGAACCTGTGCGCCGAATTCGCGAAGGCCTTGCCGCGCACGAAAGCGCGCGAAGCCGCCAGCGGCCTCGCCGCGCTGATCGACGGTCTGTGGCTGCGCGGCGCACTCGCCGGCGGCCCGATCGACACCCGGGCGGCACTGAAGCTCGCCCACGATTACATCGACCTGCTGCTCGCGTCCGACTGACGCGTCACGCATTCGCCCTCAAGGAGATCCTCATGTCCGTATTCGGTTTGCAGCGCCTCTACATCGGCGGCGGTTACGTCGACGCCACGAGCGGCAAGACTTTCGACACCTTCGATCCCGCCACCGGCGAACTGCTCGCGCAGGTGCAGCAGGCGAGCGCGGCCGACGTCGACCGCGCGGTCGCGTCCGCGCAGGAAGGCCAGCGCGAATGGGCCGCGCTGACCGCGATGCAGCGCTCGCGCATCCTGCGCCGCGCGGTCGACCTGCTGCGCGAGCGCAACGATGCGCTCGCGGCGCTGGAAACGCGCGACACCGGCAAGCCGATCGGCGAGACGCTCGCCGTCGACATCGTCACCGGCGCGGACGTGATCGAGTACTACGCGGGCCTTGCGACCGCGATCGAAGGGCTGCAGGTGCCGCTGCGCGCCGATTCGTTCGTCTATACGCGCCGCGAACCGCTCGGCGTGTGCGCGGGCATCGGCGCATGGAACTACCCGATCCAGATCGCGTGCTGGAAGACGGCGCCCGCGCTCGCGGCCGGCAACGCGATGGTGTTCAAGCCGAGCGAAGTCACGCCGCTGACCGCGCTGAAGCTCGCGGAAATCTATACGGAAGCCGGCGTGCCGGCCGGCGTGTTCAACGTCGTGCAGGGCGACGGCTCGGTCGGTGCGCTGCTCACGGGCCACCCGGACATCGCGAAGGTGTCGTTCACGGGCGGCGTCGAGACCGGCAAGAAAGTCATGTCGCTGGCCGGCGCATCGTCGCTGAAGGAAGTGACGATGGAGCTCGGCGGCAAGTCGCCGCTGATCGTGTTCGACGATGCGGACCTCGACCGCGCGGCCGACATCGCGGTGACCGCCAACTTCTTCAGCTCGGGCCAGGTCTGCACGAACGGCACGCGCGTGTTCGTGCACCGCTCGATCAAGGACGCGTTCACGCAGCGCGTGCTCGAACGCGTGAAGCGCATCCGCGTCGGCAAGCCGACCGATGCCGATACCAACTTCGGCCCGCTCGTGTCGGCCGCGCAGCTCGACAAGGTGCTCGGCTTCATCGAAAGCGGCAAGGCCGAAGGCGCGAAGCTGCTCGCGGGCGGCACGCGCCTGACCGACGGCCATTTCGGCAGCGGCCAGTACGTGGCGCCGACCGTGTTCGGCGATTGCCGCGACGACATGAAGATCGTCCGCGAGGAAATCTTCGGGCCGGTGATGAGCATCCTCGATTTCGAATCGGAGGACGAAGTGATCGCCCGCGCGAACGACACGCACTACGGGCTCGCGGCCGGCGTCGTGACCGAGAACCTGTCGCGCGCGCACCGCACGATCCATCGCCTCGAAGCCGGCATCTGCTGGATCAACACCTGGGGCGAGTCGCCGGCCGAGATGCCGGTTGGCGGATACAAGCAATCCGGCGTCGGACGCGAGAACGGCATCACGACGCTCGAGCACTACACTCGGATCAAATCCGTACAGGTCGAGCTCGGCCGCTACAACCCGGTGTTTTAAGAAAGGAGAACCCGTCATGACGACACGCGAATACGACTACATCATCTGCGGTGCGGGCTCCGCGGGCAACGTGCTCGCAACGCGCCTGACGGAAGATCCGGACGTCACGGTGCTGCTGCTCGAAGCGGGCGGCCCCGACTACCGCTTCGACTTCCGCACGCAGATGCCGGCCGCCCTCGCCTATCCGCTGCAGGGCCGTCGCTACAACTGGGCGTACGAGACCGACCCCGAGCCGCACATGGACAACCGCCGGATGGAATGCGGCCGCGGCAAGGGGCTCGGCGGTTCGTCGCTGATCAACGGGATGTGCTACATCCGCGGCAACGCGCTCGACTACGACAACTGGTCGACGCACAAGGGCCTCGAGAACTGGACGTATCTCGACTGCCTGCCGTACTTCAGGAAGGCCGAGACGCGCGACGTGGGCCCGAACGATTATCACGGCGGCAACGGCCCCGTATCGGTCACGACCAGCAAGCCGGGCGTGAACCCGCTGTTCGAGGCGATGGTCGACGCCGGCGTACAGGCCGGCTATCCGCGCACGGATGATTTGAACGGCTATCAGCAGGAAGGCTTCGGCCCGATGGACCGCACCGTCACGCCGAAGGGCCGCCGCGCGAGCACCGCGCGCGGCTACCTCGACCAGGCGAAGGCGCGGCCGAACCTCGAGATCGTCACGCACGCGCTCGCCGACCGCATCCTGTTCGACGGCAAGCGCGCGTCGGGCGTCACGTACCTGCACGGCAGCGAGCGTGCGACCGCGCATGCACGCCGCGAAGTGCTCGTGTGCAGCGGCGCGATCGCATCGCCGCAACTGCTGCAGCGCTCGGGCGTCGGCCCCGGCGCGTGGCTGAAGGAACTCGACATTCCCGTCGTGCTCGACCTGCCCGGCGTCGGCCAGAACTTGCAGGACCACCTGGAGATGTACATCCAGTACGAGTGCAAGGAACCCGTGTCGCTGTACCCGGCGCTCAAGTGGTGGAACCAGCCGAAGATCGGCCTCGAATGGATGCTGAACGGCACGGGCCTCGGCGCGAGCAACCACTTCGAGGCGGGCGGCTTCATCCGCACGCGCGACAACGATCCCTGGCCGAACATCCAGTATCACTTCCTGCCGGTTGCCATCAACTACAACGGCTCGAACGCGATCGAGATGCACGGCTTCCAGGCGCACGTCGGCTCGATGCGCTCGCCGAGCCGCGGCCGCGTGAAGCTGCGCTCGCGCGATCCGAACCAGCATCCGAGCATCCTGTTCAACTACATGGCCGAAGCGCTCGACTGGCGCGAGTTCCGCGACGCGATCCGTGCGACGCGCGAGATCATGCGGCAGCCCGCGCTCGACCGCTATCGCGGCCGCGAGCTGAATCCGGGCGCCGACTGCAAGTCCGACAAGGAACTCGACGCGTTCGTGCGCACCCGCGCGGAGACCGCGTTCCATCCGTCGTGCTCGTGCAAGATGGGTTACGACGACATGGCCGTGGTCGATGAGGAAGGCCGCGTGCACGGGCTCGAAGGGCTGCGCGTCGTCGATGCGTCGATCATGCCGATCATCACGACCGGCAACCTGAACGCGCCGACGATCATGATCGCGGAGAAGATCGCCGACAAGATCCGCGGCCGCCAGCCGCTCGCGCGGGTGGACGTGCCGTACTTCGTCGCGAACGGCGCGCCGGCGCGCAATGTCGCGAAGGCCGTGCGGCAGCCCGAGACGGCATGACGGCGGCGGGTGCGCCGCCCGCTCCTTGATGTTGTCCTGACGAAACGCCGCCGACAGCGATTGTCGGCGGCGTTTTGCATTCCTTCGTCAGCCGCCGTTGACCTCCTGCCGCAAGCGCTCGACGTCCACGTGCTGCAGGTAGTTCGTGATGTTCCGCCAGACCGGATGGAACCCGTATCCGCCGTGCTGCAGCTCGTCGAGCGCCTGCTCGCGCGTCCAGCCCTGGTACACCATCCGGTACAGCGCGGAAACGAGGCCCGTGCGATCGGCGCCGTGCTGGCAGTGGATCAGCACCGGGCCGTCCTGGTCCGCCGTCCGCAGCGCCTTCAGCGCGGCGACCATGTCTTCGTCGCGGATGTCCCACGTGTTGATCCGGATGCGCTGCATCTTGATCTGCGTGCCGGCCAGGATGCTGTCGTCCGCGTGAAACGAGCGGAAGCTGATGACCTTGCGGATGCCGAGCTTCTGCAACTCCGGCACGTCCGCGCGCGACAGTTGCGCGCTGCGATACAGCGTCGGCGTGATGCGATGCAGGTTGTTCACGCGAGCGTCGGTGATGCTTTGTGCCCATTGAATCGGTCGGGCGGCAACGCCGGAAGCCGGATCCGCGTATGCCGGCTGCGCGAGCCCCGCAAGCGTGGCGGCGATCGCGGCAATGAAGGCGATTTTCATGTCGGTTCAATAGAAGGCGCGCTTGCGCTCGCGGGACAGGACGAACAGCACGATCGCGGCGGCGCTCATGGTCCAGTAGTCGGTCGGGGCCACGCCCAGCCAGTGGATATGCCACGGCACGTTGGCCGGGTTGAAGCGGGCGAGACCGTAGGCCGGATTCAGCACGAACCACAGGAAATCCTCGGTCAGCCAGAACACCATGATGCACGCGATGATGCGGGCCTCGATCCGCCACGACCACCGTCCGTTGAACACGGACGGCAGGTGGAAGAACAGCGCGACGAACGGGAACACCCACGCGTGGTATCCGGTCATCGGCCGCCCGCCCCAGAAGAGGTCGAGCAGCCAGTGATGCTCGATGCGCCAGGTCGGCAGGTTGGCGGCCCAGCCCGCGCTGCCTTCGATCTGGATCTCCACGTTCGCGAAAAAGAACGCGAGCAACACGACCCACGCGACGACGAACAGCGTATGGCGCGTCGGCACAAAGCGCGCGACGCTCATGCGGCCGGCTCCAGGCCCAGCACGCGATCGAGCACGAAGCGCCCGGCCAGCGGCCGCCCGAGCGGGGCCAGGCGGCGGCGCATGTCGGCGAGGCGCTCCGGCGTCTGCAGCAATGCGCGGATCCGGTAGACGAGCGCATCGTCGTCGATCGCCTTGAGCGCCACGCCCTGTTCGAGCAGGAAATCCGCGTTGCGCTCTTCCTGGCCCGGAATCGGCGAATTGACGATCATCGGCAACTGCATCGCCAGGCATTCGGACGTCGTCAGGCCGCCCGGCTTCGTGATGACGAGGTCGGCGCAGGCCATCAGGCGTTCGACCTGCTGCGTGAAACCCTGCGGAAACAGCCGGCCGGGATGCTGCGCGGCGAGCGCCTTCAGCGACGCCAGCATCGCCTGGTTCTTGCCCGCCAGCGCGATCAGCTGGAAATCGGCATCCATCTCCAGCAGCCGAGCCGCCAGCACGTCGAGGCCGCCGAGGCCCGCGCCGCCGGACATCATCAGGAACGTCGGTCGCGCGGGATCGAGGCCGAACTCGGCCGCGCAGGCCGCGCGATCGAGCGGCCGGCCGAACGCCGGCATGATCGGGATGCCGCTGACGTGTACCGTCTCGGGCGCCATGCCGCGCGCGTGCATGCGCCACGCGATCTCGTCGTTGGCCGCGAAGTACCCGCGCATGTGCGGCACGACCCACATGCTGTGCAGATCGAAATCGGTGACCTGCACCCACACCGGTGTGTCGACGCGCCCTTTGCGAATCTCGCGCGACAGCAGTTCGGCCGGCAGGAAGTGCGTGCAGATGATCGCGTCCGGGCGCTGCCGCTCGATCTCCGCGAGCAGCTTCCGGCAATTGAGCCGCTCGATCGCGCGCCGGATTTTCTGCGACGGCGCGGCGGGATCGACCTCGTCGGTCTTCTGGTACAGGTAGCCCCACAGCGCCGGCTGGCTGCTGACGAGCTTGATGTAGAGATCGGTGTACAGCTTGCGGAAGCCGGTGGATACGAAATCCATCACGTCCAGGTGCGTGGCCTCGACGCCGGCCGGATGGTGGTCGGCGAACGCGCGGATCGCTTCGGCCGCGCGGGTATGGCCGGCGCCGGCGCTGACGCTCAGGAGGAGGATCTTCTTGCTTTGCTTTGACATCTGACTGACCGTTTCGATGATGGTGATCCGGATGCGGGTTCGGCGGCAGCGCTCTCACGCGGCGGCCTGTCGCGTCCGGCTTTCAACAAGCTTGGCGGATCTTCGGCGGCGCCGGGCGGTCGGTTATTCCGAATCGATCGCCGGCATCGCCTGCGGAATCATACTGCGTCCGCTCGATGCAGCCCGGATCGGTCGGTACCGCGCTGTCGGTCAGGCTGGCATGGCGCGCGGCCAGCGTAAACGCCGACGGCATGACGCCCCGCTCGCGCGTACGAGCGGGGCTCGGTCATTTCAGCGCGAACGGGGTGCTCGCGCGCAGGTCGTTTCGTGCAGTTTCGGCAAAGGCCGTGTGTCAGCCGGCCTTGTCCCCGTGTTCGCCGAACCGGGTCATCGCCACGGCCCGCGTCCGCATCCGCTTTGCGCGGACGATCGGGTTCGACCGGGACGTCAGGCTCATCGCGTCGCGCAGGCGGTCGAACGCGACATCCTCCTTCGGCCCGAAGCGGCTGAGCGCCGGCCACGCGAGCACGTCATCGAGCCACGTCCGCCATGTGTCTCCGTGAAAGCGGCCACCGATCTCCCGCACCGAGTCCGGCGCCGCGATCACGATGCCCGCCAGCAGGTAGTAAGCCCAGAAGCTGCCCGCGCCGACGAGCTGGTCGAGCCTGCACACGGATAGCGCCGCGAGCAGCCCGTCCGCCGACGCGAGATCGGCGCGATGCGCGCGGATTGCCCGCGCGACGAGGTTGTGCCGACCGCCGTACGCGGCAACGGAAATCCCGTTACCGGCGGCGAGCGCGGCCGAGAACATCGCGAGCGCGGCCATCTCGTCGATGCGCGATGCGTCGTCGCGCGGGCCGCACGCGCGCAGCACGATCGCGTCGATGATGGCGCCGGGCCGGGCCGATGTTTCCGCATTCGTTGCCGCGATAACGGTCAGCCTTTCTCTCAGGTTCTTCGCAGGCGGCGTCTCGCCGTGCCCGCCATTTTCATGTGCGATGCGTTCGCCGGCATCGTCGCCGTTGCATTCGACGCCGCCGGCAATCCGCTCGAGCGCGGCCCAGCCGACATCGGGATCGTCGAATGCGCACGCATCGACCACGCCGTGCGCGGCTTCGAACACGGCGCGCGAGCCGGGGCAGCAGCGTTCGGCTTCGGCAAGCTGCTGCGCGGAAGGCACATGCGAGCACGCGCCGAGCGGGTCGGTCGGATCGCATGCGCAGCCGCCGCCATCCATTGCGATCCACGGTACAAGCCGGTAGAGCACGGCCGCTGCATCGCGAGCCAGGCTCATGCCTGCCGGCATGCGTATCGTGTGTGACGCGACGACGGACGCGTCGCCAACGTCGCCCGCCGCCGCGCGAGCGGCAGCATCGAGATGTTCGATCAGGTACCGCAACCACGCGGCCGTGCGCAGCCGGTCAGGCGTCGCGCCGCGGGCATCGCCATACTTTGCTGGATCGGTAAGCATGGGCCGTCCGGGATGGTTCTGGTGAGTTGGAATAGTGGTACTTCAGTCGAATCGGATGGCGCGGTATGCCGCGCCGACCCCGCAAGGCCACGCGCATCGGATCGCGACGCGTGCGGCCAGCTCGCCGTCGCGCCGATACGCGCGACGACATGAATGCTTGATGGATGGCGGCCTGCCGCCTGGAAAGCGACCGCCCTGCCGAATGAATCCGGCCGCCGCACCGATACACGCGACGGCACGAACCCATCGAAGCTGCGGAAACCCGCCGCGCTTGCCGCACGGCCCGCGCGCGCGGCGGGTACCCGCTTCGATCCGCGACGCTTACTGCACGTGGAACTTCGGCGACGTCGTGACCGTGCCGGACACCGTGCAATTCGGCGTCAAGGCGGAGTTATTGAACGTCAGCGACGAGTTCGGATCGCTCCATGCCGTCACCACCTTGCTCGGGCCGCATGGGCCGAGCAGCGCGACGTTCACGTGCACGTTGTTGATCGACAACTGCGTCGTGCTGTCGGCCTGGCCCGTCCACGGCGACGTGCTGCTCGCCGTGCCGCTGATCAGGCCGCACGTGGCGCCGCCGGTAAACTGCGTCGACGTGATGTTGACGATACCGGTCGACGTGATCGTGCCGTTGAACGTCGCGTTGCAGGACGCGCTGATCGATCCCTTGCTGAGGTTCGTGAGCCCCGACACGGAGAACGGCTCGCCGTTCGGGTTCATCGGCTGCCCGTCGACACGCGAAACGGTCACTGCGAAAGCAGGCGCGGCCGAAACCGCGGTGAATGCCACTGCAGCAACAAGCGATACGATTTTGCGAATGCTCATTTGAACTGCCCCCTCTCTTCACAAATGGCGGCACGCCGCCAGGAACGCGACCACCCGGCCGTAACGGCACGGTCGGCCGGTCGCAGGAAGCCGCCGGCGCGCGTCAAGCGCGCCGGCAGCTCAGAACTTGTAGGAAATCCCGACGAACGTGATCAGCGGATCGGCCTTCAGCCGCGTGCGCGTGGTCGCGAGCGTCGAGCCGTCGGCCGCCCTGATCACGAGCGACGAGTAGGTCTTCAGCGGCATGTACGTCAGCGTCGCCGTCAGCCCCCAGTGCTTGTCGATCGCGTAACTCGCGCCGACGTTGTAGACCGGCGTGAACGACGACGACGCCTTGCCCTCCACCGACGTCGGCCCCGGCTTGCCGGCGCCGGCCGCGAGTACGCTGCCGAGGTTCTCGTTGATGTCCTTCGCGAAGTTGCCGTTCAGTTCGATGTTGCTGAACCAGCTATAGGCCACGCCGATCCCGACGAACGGGCGGAACTTCGCCGTCGGTGCATTGAAGTAGTACTGCAGGATGATCGTGGGGCTCCACTGCCGCGCGTTCTTCACGGCCGGCTGGTTCGCCGACTTGTCCATGTCGACATTGCCGAGCGAGCCGGCCGGGCCCGGCGGCCGGATCACGCCGTGCCCGGTCAGCGTGAACTCGGGCGGCACCCCGAGCACCGACGTCACCGCGATGTGGTCGGTGAAGAAATGCGTGAGCGTGAGGCCGACCGTATCGGCGTTGTTGACCGTCAGGCTCGTGCCCGGCGACGTGAACGACCCGGGCAGGCGCAGCGGCCCGTTGATCGGCATGCTTGCGAGATTCGTCGTCAACCCGTTGGTCGAATCCTGCGGCATGATGTGCAGCCAGCCCAGCGTCGCGACGTTGTCGCCCGCCTGCTGGGCCGATGCGAGCGTCGACACGCCTGCGACGACACCCGCGACAATCAGCTTCTTCATGAAGTCTCCCCTCATTCTGTCCGGGCGCCGCGCACCTGCGCGCGGCGCCGCCGTGTCTCCATCCAGGCGGTCACTGCACGAACGCGCCGACCGTGAAGTACGGATTGCTCGTATCGGCCATGTCCAGGAATCCGAATACGCCGCCGGTGAACACGAACTTGCCGGTCGCCGGCCCCGACGCCGCATCCGCATGCACGGTCGTGACGACGCCCGGCACCTTCTGCGTGAAGTCGAGGTTCAGTGCGCGCGTGAGCGCGGCCTGCGACGCATTGAACGGATCGAGCAGCGTGGCCTGCGCGCCGACGAGCGCGGTCGCGCGGTAGTTGAACGCGCTGTCGACGCCGGTGTACTCGCCGTTCTGCGAGCCCTGCGCGATCGCCGTCTGCGGGCTCAGGAACGAGATGCCCGATTCGTCGTCCGCGCTCGGCGGGCCCTGCGTGAGATCCGCGTTCGCGGCGCCGGTGCGGATGAAGACCGGCACGAGCTGGTTGCGCAGCTTGCCGACGATCAGGATCCCCTTGCCTGCCTTCGCCGGATCGAGCGCGGCAAGCGTCGGCGGAATCTGCGGCTGGTAATCGAGCGACTGGAACGCCGGCGCATCCGGGCGCAGCGTGAACGGCTGGTTCACGGTCGCGCTCGACGCGAGCGGCTGCCCGCCGTTCTTCTTGCCGAAGTTGTCGGTCTCGACGTAGCTGCCGTCCGCGTTGATCGTCACCTTCTGGTCGAGCGCCACCGGCTGGAAGTTCTGCGACGGCACCTGGTGATAGCCGAGCTGGTTGTACGTGCCGGCGATCTTCGTCAGGTCGGTTTCCAGCGACGAGAAGCTGATGAACGGGTAGTACGGAAACGTCGTCTGCGGGATCTTGCCGACGCCGATCACCCCGTTGAACTGGATCGTCGCGCCGGGAATCGCGCCGCCCAGCACGCCCTCGCCGAGAAACAGCCGCGCGGGGCGGCTCGGGTCGAGGCTCGCGTTCTGCATCCGGAACGTGCACTGGTTCAGCTTCACCGTCGGCAGCCCCGTTTCGTCGGCCAGCGTGCCGTCGACAACGTTGGCGGGCGCCGTGTCGCGCGTCGGCTGCACGGTGCCTGCGGTGATCGGCACCGGCGACGCGAGGTAGGTCATCCGGTACGTCATCTTCGTCGTGTCGAGCTGCACCTTCACGAGCTCGCCCGAGCCCGACCCGCCGACGAACACCGTGTTGTAGTCGATCGTCTGCGGGCACAGCCGGACCACCGGCGCGGGCGGCGGGTCGCCGTCGCCGCCGCATGCGGCCAGCATGGGCGCGAGCGACGCCGCGGCCATCCATTGCTTCAAATTCATAGGAATCCTCTTGAAATTCGATTCGCCGGCGGCGACGCGTGCGCCGCCGGTGTTACGTGCTCGATGCAGGGTTACTGGACGAACGCGCCGACCGTGAAGAACGGGTTGACCTGGCTGTTGTTGACGACCATCGCGTAGACGTTGCCGGCCGTCACGATCCAGCCCGTATCGCCCTTCTTGAAGATCGCCACGTTGCCGCTTGCGCCCTGCGCGTTGAAATCCTGCGTGGCAGTGACCTTGATCTTGCCGGGCGTGGCTTGCGTGTAGTCGAGCGCGAACTGCGAGGTCACCGACGACGTCTGAGGATCGATGAACGCCGCGGTGCCGCCCTGGAACAGCGTCGACGTGTAGTTCGCGGCGATCGTCGATACCGCGGTGCCGTCGTTGCAGCTGCCCGCCTGCGCCAGGAAGAAGGTACCGTTGAAACTGCCGGGCAGATCCGGATGCGGCACGTTGTTGTTGAAACTCGGGCCCGAGTTCGCGACCGCGAACGTCGCGGTGCTGGGCGCCACGATGCCGCAGGCGGACGCGCTCGTTGCGCCGATGAAGCCGCCCTTCAACGAATTTGCCGCGATGGCGGTGGTCGACGAGAGCATCGAGATCCCTACTTCGGCATCGGCGACCGACGCGAGCGCATTGCTCGAATCGACATGCGTGTAGCCCACGCGAATCACGACCGGCACCCGCACACCGTTCAGCTTGCCGACAATCATGATCCCCTTCGCCTGGCTCGGCGTCGCGATCACGATGCCCGGCGCCTGCCCCGCCACCGGATACGCGACCGCACCGAACTGGTTCGCCACCGCATTGCTCACGAACACGTTGTCGGCCGATCCGTCTGCGTTCTTGCGCAATGTCCACGGCGACCCGGTGGTCTGGCACGAGTAGTCGCTATTCGGCGTTATCGTGCACGAACCGTCCGCATTGAACGTCTGGTTCCAGTTGACCACGTCCGGCTCCCAGCCGACCGCCCCCGTACTGCTCTGGGCACTGCCGCCGACAGGCGACAGGTGGATCCCGACTTCGTTGTAGTTGCCTGCGACCTTCGCGAAATCCGTTTCGGTTTCGGTAAAGCCGATGAACGGATAGAAATCGAACGTGCGCGACGGCACGACGCCGAGCACGAAGCCGGGGAACGGTTCGATCCCGGCGAACGCGATGGTTGCACCCGGAATCCCGCCGCCCACCACGCCATTGCCGACGAACAGCATCGGCGGATCGGTACGCTTGATCGTCACCGAATATGCGCCGTCGCTCGTCGCGCCGCTGTCGAGCACGAACGCGCAGCGATTCTGCTCGGCGGTCGGGAGATTGGCCGGATGATGGAATGCGCCGCTGATCGTCAGGCCTGCGCGCGTGTCGTTGACCTGCCCCGCCGAGGTCGGCACCGACGATTCGAGGAACTGCATCTGGTAAGTGAGCTTCGTCGTGTCGAACTTCACCTTCACATACTCGCCGCTGCCCGCGCCGCCCGTATAGGTCGTCGTGTAATCGAGCGCGTCCGGACACAGCTTCGTCACGACGGGCGGCGTCGTTTCGGCGCCGCTCGGCCCGCATGCGCTGCCCGAGCACTGCGGCACGTTGATCGGCCCCGGATCGTCGCCGCCGCCGCAACCGGCGACGAACGGCAAAGCGAATACCGCGCACGACAGGATCGCTTTCCGCCATTCAGGAATACAAAGCATCAACCCCTCCTTTTCAGGTACGACAAGTCTCGTCCGGACGGGCTGCATGGCCCGCCGGTTGGTATCGCGCCGTCGCACGAACGCGCGGCGCATGACAGTGCGCGCATGGCGGCCGCGATGCCGGTCAGGCACATGCGGCACACGCCGCGGCGGCAGACAAGCGCGCTCCCGCGGCGCCGTCATGCGGCACGGCGCCGTCGGAACAATCGAAACGGAAAGTGGTTCGCCGCTACACGGCGATGCGACAACGCAGGCAGGCGACATGCGTCGCGCCTGCATTCAGCGAAAAATGGGGAAACGGCAGTCCGGCTGGCCCCGCGGATACGCGTCTCATGAAGTGGTCTCCATACGTACGCTTGATTCGTTATCGTGATGCGTCGTTGGTCGAGACTATGATCGGACCATGCAAACAAGTAAATGGATGCAGAGTTCCAAACGAACGGAACCGCGCGATCCCAACGCTTATGGGGTATTTGACAGTTTTTCAAACACCCTTCATTTTATTTGCTCAGACAAATACCCGGGCTGTCCAACACGCGTTTGAACGAAGACGGCCAACCCGCGTCCAGTCAGGCGTGCAGGCCCTCCGCGGCCCGCACGCATGCTGCGGCGCAACCTTACACGTCGATGATC
The DNA here is from genome assembly GCF_001883705.2 of Burkholderia catarinensis. GTDB lineage: Bacteria > Pseudomonadota > Gammaproteobacteria > Burkholderiales > Burkholderiaceae > Burkholderia > Burkholderia catarinensis. Next base: position 91,251 of record NZ_MDEQ02000017.1, on the reverse strand, counting down.
GCGAGCGTGCCGTGGCTGCCGGGCAGCACCGCGTGGCGCGTGCCGGCGCGCGCGAGATACATCTGCCCGGCCCCGACCACGACCGTTTCCGCTTCGACTTCGAGCATCAGCGTGCCGTCGAGCACCAGCAGCCCCTCGTTGTAGTCGTGCACTTCCGCTTCGTAGGGCTGCGCATCCATGCGCAACACCTTGATCCGGGCCGGCCCGACCTCTCCGACGATCGTGGATTTCCACGCGACTGCCTGTGCGGCCGCAACCAATTTGAAATCGATCAAAGACATTCGCCCCGCTCCGTGAACGATGAAGGGAACGCATTATCGCGAGCGCGACGCGTGCCGTCCCGGTACGGCGCGACGGCGTTCGGGCGGCACAGTCGGCCGGCCGGCCGCCCCGCTGCCGCGCGGAAACGCGATCGCAGCCCGATTCGCCGAAAACGGCTCATATTGTTCAGGTAACTCAAATAAAGCATCGTTTTATTGAGCAACGTACCGTCAATTCACGCGAATCCGGCACCGGCAACGCGCGCCCTTTCCATCAGAATGCATTTCCATCTGCCGATTGCTAATATGGCGGTCCCGCGATCCCGCACCCCAACGCCGTTCGACATGACGCCCGCTCGCCATGCCGCCCCCGAATCCCGGCCGCTTCGCAGCGGCAGCGACCGCGGGCACGCACGGCGCACGCCGTCGCGCCGGCCGGTCGTGCCATCCGTGAGCATGCAACCGATCCTTTCCGTCTCCGACCTTTCCAAGACTTACGCGTCCGGCTTCCAGGCGCTGAAGCACGTGACCCTCGACATCCGCCCCGGCGAGATCTTCGCGCTGCTCGGGCCGAACGGCGCCGGCAAGACGACGCTGATCGGCTCGATCTGCGGCATCGTCACGCCGACCGAAGGCCGCGTGACGGTCGGCGGCCACGACATCCGCGATCAATACCGCGCGGCCCGCGACATGATCGGCCTCGTGCCGCAGGAGCTGACCACCGACGCGTTCGAAACCGTCTGGGCCACCGTGTCGTTCAGCCGCGGCCTGTTCGGCAAGGCGCCCGATCCCGCGTACATCGAGAAGACGCTGAAGGCGCTGTCGCTGTGGGACAAGCGCGACAACAAGCTGATGACGCTGTCGGGCGGCATGAAGCGCCGCGTGATGATCGCGAAGGCGCTGTCGCACGAGCCGCGCATCCTGTTCCTCGACGAGCCGACGGCCGGCGTCGACGTCGAGCTGCGCCGCGACATGTGGAAGCTCGTCGATTCGCTGCGCGAAAACGGCGTGACGATCCTGCTGACCACGCACTACATCGAGGAAGCCGAGGAAATGGCCGACCGGATCGGCATCATCCTCGGCGGCGAGCTCGTGCTCGTCGAGGAAAAGCGCGAGCTGATGCGCAAGCTCGGCAAGAAGCAGCTGACCGTGCAGCTCGAGCAGCCGCTCGCCGACATGCCGTCCGCGCTCGCGCCGTTCGGGCTCGAACGCGCAGACGACGGCGCCGCGCTCGTCTACACGTACGACTCGCAGCGCGACGACGCGAGCATCGCGAAGCTGATCAACGCGCTCGGCTCGGCCGGCATCGGCTTTCGCGACCTGCACACGACGCAAAGCTCGCTCGAGGACATTTTCGTCAGCCTGATCGACAACCGCCGCAACGGCGTGCAAGGAGCCTGACGCATGAATCTGCATGGAATCCGCGCGATCTACCGCGCAGAAATGGCCCGCACGCGCCGCACGCTGATGCAGAGCATCATCGCGCCGGTGATCTCGACGTCGCTGTATTTCGTCGTGTTCGGCTCCGCGATCGGCTCGCGCATCAGCGACGTGAACGGCATCGGCTACGGGTCGTTCATCGTGCCGGGCCTCGTGATGCTGTCGCTGCTGTCGCAGAGCATCTCGAACGCGTCGTTCGGCATCTACTTCCCGCGCTTCACGGGCACGATCTACGAGATTTTGTCCGCGCCCGTGTCGTACTGGGAGATCGTGATCGCCTATGTGGGCGCGGCCGCGTCGAAGTCGATACTGCTCGGCGTGATCATCCTCGCGACGGCCGGCCTGTTCGTGCCGCTGCACATCCTCCATCCGTTCTGGATGGTGCTGTTCCTCGTGCTGACGGCGATCACGTTCAGCCTGTTCGGCTTCGTGATCGGCATCTGGGCCGACAGCTTCGAGAAGCTGCAGCTCGTGCCGCTCCTGATCATCACGCCGCTCACGTTCCTCGGCGGCAGCTTCTACTCGGTCGACATGCTGCCGCCCGCGTGGCGCATCATCACGCTGTTCAACCCGATCGTGTACCTGGTCAGCGGCTTCCGCTGGTCGTTCTACGGGCTCGCCGACGTGCATGTGTGGATCAGCCTCGCCGCGACCGGGCTGTTCCTCGTGATCCTGCTCGCGATCGTCGCGTGGATGTTCCGCACCGGATACAAGCTGAAGAACTGACGCAAACGGGCTCGTCCCGCGCCGCCCGCCGATGACGCATTTGGGCAAGCAGGCGGCGTTTTTCCTCTGATGTGCCATTTTGTGGTCGCGTCTACTGAATACCGAAGCATCGGGGCCTTGGAGCATGCGCTGCGAGGCCCTTTTTCATTTCAGAGGACGCCATGCCCGCCGCCACCGCTCCCGCCTCCGCCGCCGCCCGGCTCGAACGCCTGCCGTTCTCCGGCTATCACAAGCGGATCTTCTTCATCATCGCGATCGCGTTCTTCTTCGACTCGGTCGACCTCGGCACGATGACCTTCGTGCTCGGCTCGATCCGCAAGGAGTTCGGGCTGTCGACCGCGGCCGCCGGCCTCGTCGCAAGCGCGAGCTTCTTCGGGATGGTGCTCGGCGCGGCCGTCGCCGGCCTGCTCGCCGACCGCTTCGGCCGCCGGCCCGTGTTCCAGTGGAGCATGGTGCTGTGGGGCGCCGCGTCGTACCTGTGCTCGACCGCGCAGAGCGTCGACGCGCTGATCGTCTACCGCGTGCTGCTCGGCATCGGGATGGGGATGGAATTCCCGGTCGCGCAGACTTTGCTGTCCGAATTCGTGCCGGCCGAGAAGCGCGGCCGACTGATCGCGCTGATGGACGGCTTCTGGCCGCTCGGCTTCATCACGGCCGGTGTCGTCGCGTACTTCGTGCTACCGCAGTTCGGCTGGCGCACGGTGTTCGCGCTGCTCGCGATTCCCGCCGTGTTCGTGCTCGTCGTGCGCCGCATCGTGCCGGAATCGCCGCGCTGGCTCGAGCATGCGGGCCGGCACACGGAAGCCGACACGGTGATGCACACGATCGAGGCGAAGGTGATGCGCTCGGCCGGCATCACGACGCTGCCGCCGCCGTCGCGGCTCGCCGAACCGGCGGCCGCACACGGGCGCGGCGCGCTGCGCGAGATCTGGAGCGGCGTGTACCGACGCCGCACGGTGATGGTGTGGCTGCTGTGGTTCTTCGCGCTGCTCGGCTTCTACGGCCTCACGTCGTGGCTCGGCGCGCTGTTGCAGCAGGCCGGCTTCGAGGTCACGAAATCGGTGTTCTACACGGTGCTGATCTCGCTCGGCGGCGTGCCGGGCTTCCTGTGCGCCGCATGGCTCGTCGAACGCTGGGGACGCAAGCCGACCTGCATCGCGTCGCTGATCGGCGGCGGCGCGATGGCGTTCGCCTACGGCCAGAGCGCGCTGTACGGCGGCAGCATGACGCTGCTGATCGGCACGGGCCTCGCGATGCAGTTCTTCCTGTTCGGGATGTGGGCCGCGCTGTACACGTACACGCCCGAGCTGTACGGCACCGGCGCGCGCGCGACGGGCTCGGGCTTCGCGTCGGCGATCGGGCGCGTCGGCTCGCTGATCGGGCCTTACGTGGTCGGCGTCGTGCTGCCCGTGTTCGGCCAGGGCGGTGTGTTCACGCTCGGCGCGCTGTCGTTCGTCGCGGCCGCGATCGCCGTGTGGACGCTCGGGATCGAGACGAAGGGTCTCGCGCTGGAACAGCTCGCGGCGGGTGACGAAGCGGGTGGCGGCGGCCGGTATCCGGCGGCGGCAGCGGCGGACAAAACGTCCTGATTGCCGGGCCTTGTGGGGGTTTGTTTCAGGCCGGGCGCGCGTTCAGCGCCATTCCCGGCCGCTGCGTGAACAGACGGCCTCACGTCCGGAGCGACGCTACCAGACTGCATCGACGCACCGGTTCGCGCGCGGCACCTTGCTTGGTGCGTCGCAGCGATCACTCGACGGTGCTGTCTCGCCCCCACTGCCCGCGCGTGCTCGCCGGCGCGATCACGCATTGCGAGGCCGCCGCCGCGTGACGCACGCGGGCGGCAACCCCATGGCGGTACAGCAGGTGCCGGTCAGTCGCCGGCGACGACGAACTCTTCGGCCGCCTTGCGCTGGACCGCGGCCATCACCGCCAGCTCGCGCTTGCTGAGCGTGTCGCCGGACCCGACGCCCGTCGCGTGCTTCGCCTTCGCGCCCAGCGGGAAAAAGACGAACGACGCACCGGCCGGGGCCGCTGGCTCGGCGCGCAAGCGTTTGTTCAGGATTTTCAGGTATTTCTTCTTCGAGACTTCTTTAGCAGCCATGGCATCCTCCGCGTAGACGTGGTGAGGATCAGCATACCAGTTTTGGTGGCGCGCTCGGCAGCAGCGCCCGTCGGTTCGCCCGGCATCGAAATTTCTTCGCGCACGATGTCGATTCGCGTCGCTCCCGCGCGTCGTGTTGTCGTAACCGATCGTTTTGCCGTCGGCACGGCCGGCGGCGCCCGTCCACTCCCATTCAAGGAGAAACAGCAATGCGCGTCATGGTAATCGTCAAGGCAACCGCCATTTCCGAATCGGGCGCGATGCCCGATACCGAACTGCTGGCCGCAATGGGCCAGTACAACGAAGCGCTCGTGAAAGCCGGCGTGATGCTCGCCGGCGAGGGACTGCATCCGAGTTCGCGCGGCAAGCGCGTGCACTTCTCCGGCAAGGATCGGACGGTCATCGACGGCCCGTTCGCCGAAACCAAGGAACTCATCGCCGGCTACTGGCTGTGGGAAGTGAAATCGATGGACGAAGCCGTCGAATGGGTGAAGCGCTGCCCGAACCCGATGCCCGTCGAATCGGACATCGAGATCCGACAAATCTTTTCGCCCGAGGATTTCGGCGCTGCACTCACCCCCGAGCTGCAGGAGCAGGAAGCGCGGATGCGTGCAGAAGTCGAGGCCGGGAAGCACGTGTAAGTCGAGCGGCGTCCGACGGTTTCGCATGACCGCCGGGCGCCCCCTACCCGCTGATACGTGCGCGGCTCACGCGCGCTTGCGTGGCACCGCGAGCCGCTCGACCGCGCCGCCGGTCACGTCCCTGAACATCCCGGCATTGCCGTACGCCCGTGCGGCAAGCATCGCACCGTAGACCAGCGATACGAACGTCGCGGCCTCGGTCTGCACCGACACGCCCGGCTGCACGACGCCGTCTTTCACCCCGGCCTCGAGCACACGCACCAGCCACGCGGCGAGATCGTCGAAATGCGCCTTCACCGCCCGCGCGACGTCGTCAGGCAGCGCCGGCAGTTCCGCGCCGAGCATGCCGGCGACACAGAACGGCGCGCTGTCGTCCGCGATGCAGCGTTCCCAGTAGCCGATGTACGCGCGCATCTGCACCAGCGCGTCGGCGCCGCTCGAGTCGAGCAACGCCATGTCGGCGTCGAAGTTCGCCTGCGACTGTTGCAGCACGGCGACCGCCAGATCCGCCTTCGTCGGGAAGTGGTGGTGAATGCTCGCCTTCCGGATATCGATCGCGTCCGCAATGTCGGCATAGCTGAACCCGCTGTAGCCGCGCCGCATGATCAGTTGCCGCCCGGCTTCGAGAATGCGGCCCGCCGTACTGTCCCCCGTTATCGTCATATTCACCTACCATCTAGTCGGATGAAAAACAGGGATAGTTTACCGCCGTGAGATAGTCTTTTCCAGCCGCGATTTCTCCTTGCATCTTCACCCTACCTACTAGTAGGATGACTCCATCGACAGAACAAGACGCCTGTCGATATCCGACGGTTTCTACCCTGTCTTCCTTCTGGAGAATGAAAATGAAGCGCTTCCCCCAAGTCCGCCAGATCGCCGCGGCACTCGCCTTGTCCGCCGCCGCACTCGGCTCGCATGCGGCCGTCGCCGCCCCCGTCAAGAACGTCGTGCTGGTCCACGGCTACTTCGCCGACGGCTCGGGCTGGCAAGCCGTCTCGAACATCCTGACGCGCGACGGCTACAAGGTTTCCGTCGTTCAGCAGCCGGAAACGTCGTTCGACGACGACGTGAAGGCAACCCGCCGTGTGGTCGACGCGCAGGACGGCCCGACCATCCTCGTCGGCCACAGCTATGGCGGCGCGGTGATCACCGAAGCCGGCAACGACGACAAGGTCGCGGGCCTCGTCTACGTGGCCGCGTTCCAGCCCGACACCGGCGAAAGCCCGCTCGACCTGACCAAGAAAACGCCGCCCGCGACGCACGCGATCAAGGCCACCGAAGACGGCCACCTGGTTTTCGACGAAGCGTCGTTCCACGCCGACTTCGCGGCCGACGTGCCGGCCGCCGAAGCGAAATTCATGGCGATCTCGCAGGTGACGCCGGCCGCGCAGTCGTTCGGCGTGCCGGTCACGCACGCCGCATGGCGGACCAAGCCGAGCTGGGCGGTAGTCGCCACGGCCGACCGCGCGATCAACCCCGAGCTCGAACGCTTCATGACGCAACGCGCCGGCAGCAAGACGATCGAACTCAAGTCGAGCCACGTCGCCTACATCTCGCACCCGGCCGAAGTCGCGAAGCTGATCGAACAGGCAGCCAAGAGCGCCGGCAAGGAGTGATGCAACGCATCGCCCGAATCCCCCCGTTGACGCTACCCGCCGAGTAACGTATCGTTTTGATACGTTACTCGGCGAGATCCTTCCGTCATGCATTCCCGTTTCGACCGTTTCCGCACCACCACGCTCGGTGCCCAGCTCGAAGCGCTGATCACGCAACCCGGGCGCTACGTCGAGTTCGCCGCGCTGTCGCGCGTGGGCGTCGCCGCGATCGGCGCGATCCAGCACGAGATCGCGCGCAAATTCCCCGAAATCGAAGCCGACACGACGGCCCGCCAGTTCTGCGGCGCGATGGTCGCGGAAGTCATGCGCCGCCACGGCCACGACGTCGTGCAGGCGCGCGGGCGGCTCGGCGGCACGCTGTTCAGCTATGGCGCGGTGTTCAGCGCGTATCCGCAACTGCTGCCGTTCGCCGACGTCGTCGCCGCGCTGGCCCGCCTGCCCGAACGGCTCGCCGCGTATGCGGCGCACGTGCCGGCCGCGCTGTGGACACGCCGCCCCGACGGCACGGGCTTCTCGCTCGTCGAGCACGCCTGCCACCTGCGCGATCTCGACGCGGTATTCGCCGAACGCATCGACGCTGTACGCGCGCTCGAACTGCCGGTGATCGCATCCGTCGACGGCACCGTGCTCGCCGCGCAACGCGACTATCTCGCGCAGCCGCTTGACGCAGCCGTCACGGCATTCCGCACCGGCCGCGCCGCGCTGTGCGCCACCGCCGCCGCACTGGAACCGTCGCAACTCGCACGCTGCGGGCTGCGCGACGGCGTCCGCCGCATGTCGCTCGACGAACTCGTGCGCGAACTGCTCGACCACGACCGCACGCACGTGCTCGAACTCGACGAACTGCTCGCCGAGCTTGAATTGCCGCCCCTTCCTTGCGCCCCCGCCCAATGACCCGGCCCACGCCCGTCGTCTTCATTCACGGCTTCATCGGCACACTCGACGTGCGCGGATGGAACGGCCCGCATCTCGCCCCCGACCTGCTCGGCTACGGCGCGCATCGCACGGCGCCGTTCGACGCGATCACGCTCGCCGCGCAGGTCGGGCATGTCCGGCACGCCGTCGATGCGCACTTCGGCCGGCAGCCGGTCGATGTCGTCGGCCACTCGGTCGGCGGCGCGATCGCGATGCTGTTCGCGCATGCGCATCCCGAACGCGTGCGGCGCATCGTCAACGTCGAAGGCAACTTCACGCTCGACGATGCGTTCTGGTCTGCGTCGGTCGGCCGCATGACGCCCGTCGAAGCCGACGCGATGCTCGACGGCCTGCGCGCCGATCCGCTTGACTGGCTGCGCGGCGCGATCGACGCTCCGTCGCCGCGCATGCTCGACGACGCACGCCGCTGGCTCGCGCATCAGCCGGCGTCCACGCTGCGCGCGATGGGCCGCTCGGTCGTCGCGACGACCGGCGATGCGGGCTACGTTCAGGCGCTTGCCCGGGTGTTCGAACGTCACCCGGTCTGGCTGGTCGCCGGCGAACGCTCGCGCGCGGGCTGGCACGTGCCGGACTGGGCGCTCGCGCGCTGCGCCGGCTTCGACACGATCGAAGGTGGCGGGCACCTGATCCCGGCCGAGCGGCCCGACGCGTTTCGCGACGCAATCGAGCGTTGCCTGGGCTGATGCCCGCCTGACAACCCGTAGGATTCGCCGAAATATGGTTGAAAGGCGCGGTTGCTAGAGTCGACGGAACAGGGTTTTCCCGGCGCCCCGCCGCCGGACAGGGTCGACACATGCAAGGATCGATGCACCTGGCACGCGCCTTCTGGCTGGTTCTGCTGCTCGCCATCACCGGCCCTGCCTTCGCGTTTCATGCGCGGATCGTCGCGATTCCCAGCGCCGCGATGAGCGAGACGCTCAAGGCGACCGTCGTGCTGCCCGACACCTATGCACGCGGCAACCGCGACGGCGACCGCTATCCGGTCGTCTATCTGCTGCACGGCTCGGGCGGCGACCATACCGACTGGATGTCGAACACGCAAATCGCCGCGCTGGCCGACCGCTACCACGTGATCCTCGTGATGCCCGACGGCGGACACGAAAGCTGGTACATCGACAGCCCGTTCGATTCGGGCAGCCGCTACGAAACCTTCATCGGCGACGAAGTCGTGACCTACGTCGATTCGCACTTCCGCACGATCGCGACGCAGCGCGCCCGCGCGATCACCGGGCTCAGCATGGGCGGCTTCGGCGCACTGCGCATCGCGCTCGACCGGCCCGACACGTTCGGCGCGGTCGGCAGCATCAGCGGCGCGGTCGATCCGCGCTGCTGCGAGGACGAGCCGGGCATCGACCACGTGTTCGGCGACCCCGGCCGCCATCCGTCGTTCTGGAACCGCAACGTGATCGTCGAAAACGCGCGCGCGTTCGTGCGCGCGCATCTCGACCTGACGATCGATTGCGGCCGCGACGATGCGTTCGTCGGCTCGAACCGCACGCTGCACGAACGGCTCGTCGCGCTCGGCGTGCCGCACGACTACGCGGAGCGGCCGGGCGGCCATACCTGGGATTACTGGGCGAATGCGATCCGCTACCAGATGCGGTTCTTCGCGACGTCGTTCCAGCATGGCGGCTATGCGTCCCATCCCGCGCCCCATGCGCCGGGCATGACACGCGCGGGCTGACGCACGCCGCGCCGCCACGCGGCCCGGCGAACCCGGTGGTAGGATGCGCTGGCATCGATCACCCGACACCTTCCATGCCGCGCGACAACTTTGCGGACCTGCTCGCCTTCATCGCCGTCGCGCGCGAGCGCAGCTTCACGCGTGCGGCCGCCCAGCTCGGCGTGTCGCAATCCGCGCTCAGCCATACGATCCGCTCGCTCGAAACGCGCCTCGGCGTGCGGCTGCTCACGCGCACGACGCGCAGCGTCGCGCCGACCGAAGCCGGCGAGCGCCTGCTGCGCAACCTCGCGCCGCGCTTCGACGAAATCGAGGCCGAGCTGTCGGCGCTCGCGGAGTTGCGCGACAAGCCGGCCGGCACCGTGCGCATCAACGCGACCGACTATGTGATCCGCACGCTGCTGTGGCCGAAGCTCGCGCCGATGCTGCGCGACTATCGCGACCTGAAGGTCGAGTTCGTGACCGACTACGGGCTGGCCGACATCGTCGCGGAGCGCTTCGACATCGGCGTGAGGCTCGGCGACCAGGTCGCGAAGGACATGATCGCCGTGCGCATCTCGCCCGACCTGAAAATGGCGATCGTCGGCGCGCCCGCGTATTTCGCGGAACGCGCGCACCCCGCGTCGCCGCAGGAGCTCGTCGCACACGACTGCATCAACCTGCGCCTGCCGACGCACGGCGCGCTGTACGCGTGGGAGCTCGCGCGCGGCGACGACACGCTGCAGGTGCGCGTCGACGGGCAAGTCACGTTCAACGGTACGTACGAAATGCTCGATGCGGCGCTCGCGGGCTACGGGCTCGCGTACGTGCCCGCCGAACTCGCGGCTCCCCATATCGCCGCCGGCCGCCTCGACAGCGTGCTGGACGACTGGTGCCCGACGTTCCCCGGCCATCACCTGTATTACGCGAGCCGCCGGCAATCGTCGCGCGCGCTCGCGGTGATCGTCGACGCGCTGCGCTACCGCGCCTGAACCGCCGGTGTACCGCCCACGAACCGCGATTCATGAATCGGATCGATAAGTGCATGCGAACGCGCGGGGATTATCGATAAGCGCATCGGTGGCTACCATCGTCGATGTCCCCAACGTCCCCGGAGCGCTCGATGTCCGAACCGACTTCCGCCGCACGCAAAGCGTTCGGCGCCATCGCACCCGCCCTCGCCGACTACACCGACAACGTGCTGTTCGGCGACGTCTGGCAGCGTGCCGGCCTGTCGCCGCGCGATCGCAGCCTCGTCACGGTCGCGAGCCTCGTGTCGCTGTATCGCGTGAACGAACTGCCGTTCCACCTGAAGAAGGCGCTCGACAACGGCCTCACGCGCGACGAGCTGATCGAAGCGATCACGCACCTCGCGTTCTACTCGGGCTGGCCGACCGCAAGCTCGGCGCTGCCGATCGCGCAGCGCGTGTTCGACGAAGCCGGCGTATAGGCGCCGCACCTCTTCATTCAACCGGCGGGCACCCGCCCGCAGGGAGCTTCCCCATGGATTACCGCTATCTCGGGCGCAGCGCGCTCAAGGTGTCGCCGCTGTGTCTCGGCGCAATGATGTTCGGCGGCGAGACCGACGAAGCGACGTCGGCGCGCATCATCGACAAGGCGTTCGACCAGGGCGTCAATTTCATCGACACGGCCGACGTGTATCACGCCGGCCGTTCGGAACAAGTCGTCGGCCGCGCGATCGCACCGCGTCGCGACAGCTGGGTCGTCGCGACGAAGTTCGGCTATCCGGCCGGACCGGACGCGGGGCCGAACCGGCAGGGCCAGTCGCGCAAATGGATCGTCGAATCGGTCGACGCGAGCCTGAAGCGGCTCGGCACCGATTACATCGACATCCTCTATTTCCATCGCGCGCTGACCGACGCGCCGCTCGACGAAGGCATGCGCGCGGTGGCCGACCTGATCCGGCAAGGCAAGGTGCGCTACTTCGGGCTGTCGAACTTCAAGGGCTGGCGCATCGCCGAGATCGTGCGGCTCGCGGATCAGCTCGGCATCGATCGCCCGGTCGCGAGCGAACCGCTGTACAACCTCGTCGATCGCACGGCCGAGGTCGAACAGCTGCCGGCCGCCGCGCATTACGGGATCGGCGTCGTGCCGTACAGCCCGCTCGCGCGCGGCGTGTTGACCGGCAAATACGCGGCGAATGCGCAGCCGCCCGCCGATTCGCGCGCGGGCCGCGGCGACCGGCGCATCCAGCAGACGGAATGGCGGCCCGAATCGTTGCACATCGCGCAGCAGGTGGCCGCACATGCGGCCGCGCGCGGCACGACGTCGGTCGCGTTCGCGCTCGCGTGGGTGATGAAGAACCGCATCGTCAGCTCGACGATCGCGGGGCCGCGCACCGAAGCGCACTGGGACAGCTACATCGATGCGCTGACGCTCGAACTCGGCCCGGACGACGAACGGTTCGTCGATTCGCTGGTGCCGCCCGGGCACGCGTCGACGCACGGCTACACCGATCCCGGTTATCCGGTCGAAGGCCGCAAGGTCTGAAGTCGGGACGGGATGATGGACTGACATGCCGGGCAACACGCCCGGCATGAGGATGAACGCGCGTCGCCCGACGCGCGAAAAAACGGAAGCGGCGGAATCAGTTTCCGCGCGCCGCGTCGGCGCTGACGACGTGGTCGAAGAATTCCTGCGCACGCGCCAGCTCGTCGAGCGCGCGATCGAGACGCGACATCGCGCGTGCGTATTCGGCCGACGAAGCGTCGTCGTCGCTTTCGCCGCGCACGGCGCGAAAGGCTTGATCGACGTTGCGCGTCGCTTCGACGAAGCGTTGCGCGGCCCGGGCTTCCCGCGAACAGATGTGGGTCGACATCGACACTTCTCCCTCAGGATTGCAGTGTGAAGCACGCCGACGCTCAGTGTGCGTGGTGCGCATGTCGGCGGCGTGAACCACGACCCATCGATTGTCGACGCATCGGCCGCCGCGCAGCGCGCTTCGTGCCGATTGTCCCTCTGCGCTCGCCGATCCGCTATGGCGAGATTGCAACAAATTCTTGCGCGACCTTCTTCCTGCCGTTCGTCACGCGCGCCCGATGCGCGGATGCGCGAGACCCGCGAACGCGGCCGCCTCGCCCGGCGACAGGTCGAACAGGTCGCCCGTGAGATCGCGCGGATGCTCGGCCGCCGGCCGGTTGCGCAATCGCGCCCCATGCGTGGGTGCGACATACGCGGCGGCGGTTTCGATCGGCGGCACATCGAACAGGTCGCGCGTGACGCCGCGCACGGCGTCCGTCGGCGAACGCCCGCGCAACCGCGCGACGAGTTCGACGAAGCGATCGAAATCGCCCGCACGCGTGGCCTTGTTCACTTCCGCGAGATCGCGCGCCTTCAGCACGCACGGCTGCGCGAGCCGCACGAAATACGGTGCTTCGAGCTCGACCGACAGCGCGAGCGGATAGCTCTTGCCCGTCTGCTCCTTCGCGCGCCCGACGCAATCGACCACGGCCGCACCCTGTGCGGCGCCAAGCCGCTTGCCGGTGCTCACGCTGCGCAGGTGGTCGGGAAACACGCGCAACTGCGTGCCGACCGTCAGCGCGGTGGACGACGCGCACACGAGCGCGTAGTGCTGCTCGCGGCGCCGGCCCGACGGCAGCGTCGAGCGGCTCGCGATGAACGTGTGCGGCGGCAACGGCCGCACCTGCCCGCTCGCGTCGACCCACGCATTCCACAGCAGCGCATCCTTGCGCGCGCCCGCGCGCGGGCGCGACGCGACCGGCGAAAACAGCGCGAGCAGCGAGCCCGTGCGATGTGCGGCGACTTGCGCGCTGCTGCCGAGCGGCTGGTTGATACCCCACAGAAAACGCCCGCCCCCGAGCCGGCGCTCCCATTCCTTGCGGAGCACGACGGTCGGCAGTTCCTCGCCGGACTCGGTACCGATCTTCGTCCAGCAGAACGTGGGTGGGAGGTGTTTCAGTGTCATCAACTTTCTCGGGATACAGCCTCGCTGGTGACAGCAAGCCCATTCAACAGCCGTAACTGTATAGGTATAATGCATCGCATGGAAGCCCCGGACCAAGATTTTCCCGTTCAAGACCTGTTGCGCCGCCTGACGGCAGATACACGCTCGTCCAGCGAAATCGCGCGACTTTCCGGGGTCAGCCAGCCAACCGTGTCGCGCCTGAGGCTGTCGAACGGGCATCGGCTGCGCCGCAGCATTCCATTCAATAAGCTATGCAGTTTCTATGGTGTCGATACGGAGCCGTCGCGCCGCCGGTATAACGACCTGCTGCGCGACGCGATCGTCGACGCGTGGGACGGTTCGGACGAGCACGGGCGCGCGCTGCTGGTCGTGATTCAGGGGTTGAAGGGGCTGCAGGCGAAGGCGGATGACGGGTGATGGCGCGGGCAGCATGTTGCCGCGGCAGGAATCGGGGAGGAAGGGGAGAAGAAAAAAGACGGAGCTGCGCGGATTTCCGCGGATGGCGCGTGCCGCGCCCGCCACCGTCGGTCAAACCGGGCCGCGATTGCACGCCTGCAATTTGAAGTACAAGCGATCTCGATTGCGCGCCCGGCGCCGAGATCGCACCGGGCGAATTGAAGCGCCGAGACTTACGCTGCCCTGCCCTGCGTACCCGCGAGCAGCGGCAGTTGAATCAACATCGCCTTCAGCGCGATGGCATCCCACGGCACGGGCTCCGTCACGCCGAGGCGGACCGCATCGGCGACTTTCGCGACATCCTGAATCAGACGGGCAACTTCCGGAATCCTCATCGATCCGTGAGCGACGCCATCGAAGGCTCCCACGGGAGAAGCCGGACTCGCGAACCGCAGGCCGCGAAACCGCGTCGGGTCCAGCACGTCCGGGTCGAAATGGATCGCGACGTGCCGCGCATACATGAGTTCGTCAATCGACCTTCGGCATGATCACCTGATAATTCGAGTATGCGTTTTTAGCGAAGCTCTCCATGAATGTGACCGGGCTCAACTGCGGTTGCGGGTCATTAGCAAGCAGCTTGTTCCAGCTACCCTTGTTTTGCCCCGGGTATGAATTGATGAAATGCCAGGCGCCCCCCGCATCCTTTCTGAACGCGACCCAATGTGCGTCTTCGTCATTTCCCGATATGCCGATCATGACCCGGTCGATCGCGGATTGATGCTTGCCAAGGATCTCCTTCAACTCGTTTGCATCGCCTGTCTTGTGCGCATGCGCAGCGCCCATGGCATTTGCCAGCGGCAGCCCGTCAGCGCCGCCCTTGGCGATTTCGTCTGCGGAGAGCACGTCGGCCCCGAAGATTTCGTTGCATTCTTTTGCTACGCTTGCAGCATCGATTGCGGGTTCGCCCAGATACGCGTTTGCCGCGTGAATGCCGCAGGAACCGGAATTCCTGTGTTGGACCTCATGATAGAAGAGCGAACCGCTCGCGGCCGGTTGCGTGGTTTGCTGGGCACTGATGTGACCGGCACGGTAATTTTTCGCCGTGATAACCAACGGCGGGTGGGTCGACTTTTCGATGACCGACTGGAACGCCTTGATCTTGTCCGATGACAGCTTGCTCGATGCCGCCTGAGGCGACGTAAAGCTGGCGACCGGCTTGGCCCCGCCGTTGTGGGATTTCAAGTCGTCGAGTAAGGCATTCCCGCCTGATGGTGATGTTGGCGTCGGGTTCTTTTTGACCGGTGCCTTGCCAGGTTGGGACGCGGCTTCCAAGTTTGCTTCCGCCGTCAAAGATGTCTTGGCCGAGCCGCCAAAACAGGAAGATATATTGCCCATATGCGCTCCATAGTCGGCATCACGTCAATGCAGGGTTCGGCGTCAGGGTACAGCGCGGGGATTTCGCCCGATCCGTCCGTCCGAAACGGCGAACGGTAGAACGAACCGAGGCGGTGATCTCCTGAACCATCCCAAGTCGACGCGCCAATGTGAGTCGGGCATTCTTATGGATATTCATCCGGCCAGGGTTCCTGGAAGGTTGGGTGTTTGGCGACTTCCAGTCGCCCGGACTCGGTCCGGACGAACCATCGATACAACTTGTTGTAGCTTCACAGCCAGCGCCTTGCCTGCCGGCGCTTCCTCGATGCATTTATCGCAACGCAACGCGACGCGGCAATCCCGAGCGCTGCGACTGGGACGAATCATGGATCAGCACGAAGACTTCATCGTTCGCACCATGTCGGCCGACGAGGTGGCCATGTCGGTCGAATGGGCGGCGGAAGAAGGCTGGAACCCCGGCCTGCATGACCCGCACTGTTTCAGGGAAGCGGACCCGGCCGGTTTCTTCGTCGGCGTCTGGCGCGGCGAGCCGGTCGCATGCCTGTCCGCCGTCGCCTATGACGAGCACTTCGGCTTCATCGGTCTCTACATCGTCAAACCCGGGTTTCGCGGCAAGGGCTTCGGCATGCGCATCTGGCAGCACGGCATGCGCTACCTCGGCGACCTCAACATCGGTCTTGACGGTGTCGTTACGCAGCAGGCGAACTACCGGAAGTCCGGATTCCGGCTCGCGTACCGCAACATCCGCTATCAGGGCCGCGTGAGCGGCATCGGATGCGCGCATGTCGTGCCAGTAGCCGACGTGCCGTTCGAACAGTTGCTTGCCTACGATCGCCGGTGCTTTCCCTCGGCGCGCGAGCGTTTCATCTCCACCTGGATTGCACAACCGGATGCCGTTGCGCTCGCGACGGTCGACGCCGGCCGCATCGCCGGATACGGTGTCGTGCGCCGCTGCCGGGACGGCTGCAAGATCGGCCCGCTGTTCGCCGACGATGCAGACGTCGCCACCGGGCTGTTTCGTGCGCTGGCGGCACACATGCCCGGCGAGGTCATCGTGCTGGACGTGCCGGAAACGAATCCCGCGGCCGTCGCGCTGGCGGAACGGCACGGCATGACGAGCGTCTTCGAAACCGCGCGGATGTACACGAAAGATGCGCCCGCGATTGCGATCGATCGCGTGTTCGGGGTGACGTCGTTTGAGTTGGGGTGATGGGTTAGACGAGCCGACCGCATCGTTTGCTCGCGTCGGCATGACCTGGACGCGCATGAAGTAGCGACGTCATCGGCCCTGGCGCCGGAAGGTGAACACGGTACCGCCGCAACAGTTGCCGTTCTGCAGGAAAACCTCGAAGGTCTTGTCGACGACGGCATAGCTGACCGTCACGATGTCCACGCCGTCGTCGTGCATAAAGTTGCCTGACATCGCAGGCACGAAATTAATCACGTCACGTGCCAACAGGTATAGACGCTCGTCATGGACAGTGGTGGTCGGTGACAGCGTCTTCAGGTCACCCTCCACTACGCTGTCGTGAGGATGGTCGATCTCGTACTGCATGCCCGCTTCGCGGTACGGAATCGACAGCAGCACCTTGCCATCGACACGCAGGCGCGTGGTGAGCGAGGCGTCCACGACGATCGCCATGCTGTCGAGCCGACGCTGATCCTCGCGTGTCAGGCCCGCGTCCGAGAACTCGCGGCGCGCCGACTCGATAGCCGACACGTTCGATTTCCATCGGCCTTTTTCCCGCCACGAATCCCACATGGCGTTGGCGCCCCCCGAGCCGCTTACGCCATCGAGCGCATAGGTGCCGATCGCCTGCGTGAGAATTTCCCGCTTCGAGCCGATGATGATTTCCGAGGTCTGATGCGCGTCGACGGGCAAGCGCCGGTCGCCACTGGCCGACGCCCAGGTACCGTCGAGCGTGTCGCCGGCCACTTTTCCGGTGAAGGTGCCGGTGCGCTGGCCCGCACTCCCGATCTCGTCCATTGCGAAGGTGCCGGCCGGATCGATCTTGCCGTTCAAGTAAATGTCCTTGCTCTTGCCGGCGTACCGATATCGCCCCGTCAGCCTGCCGTCGACATTCTTGATATCCATGGTGAACGCATAGCGATCGCCAATGCGCCCGGCAAACGTCTTGTGGAAGTACCGAGGATCAGCCAGCGCCGTGGTCGCGCGCATCAAGAACAGAAGCAAGCTGGCGAACTGCAGGGTGGAACGGAACATCGAGAGCGGTCGGGATGTGAGGTGGTGCAAGTGTGACACGTTGTGCAGATCGGCAACGGGCGGACACGTGCGGAGATCACTGAGCCGGAAGAATTTTCAGCGTCGCGATTTCAACAGTTTCGGGCCAAGCCTCGACGGACCGCTCATGACCGAACGCCGCCCCACGCAACCGTGGCATGTAACCACATCTCATGCACGACTCACCCGAGCACCGACTCCATCAACCACTCGCGCGCGATCGCCGTGCATAGCGACGGCCGCTCCAACGTCGGGAAATGGCCACATCCATCTATCGCTTCGAAACGGGCGTGCGGCATCAAGCCGGCGATGCGACGGCCGACGTCGACGGGTACGAAGCGGTCCGCGGCGCCCCAGATGAGCAACGTCGGAACCTTGCTCGATGTAAGCGTTGACCAATGATCCGAACGTGTCAGCGTGGCATCGGATTGACGGGCAAACAAGTCCGCTCCGGCATCGCGCGCCATTTGCATGAACGCAGCCCGTGATGTGCCATCGTGTGCAGGGATTGCATGCTCGGCAAACTCTTCAATGACCCGCTCGTGCTCTCCGGTGCGGATTCTGTGGCTGGTGGCACGAACGGCGTCCGGATTCGGATGAGCGCCCGGCTGGCAGTTCATCAGCCAGAGTCCACGGACGCGGTCCGGCGCTCTCGCGAGCACTTCCATCGCGAGGCACCCGCCATATGCGGTACCAACGAGAATAAACGCGCCGCGTGTCGATGCCAGGAGCCTCTCGGCACTCTCGGCGAATGTCGTGTGCGCCAATATCCTCACCGTCGGTAAGGCAAGCCCCTCGAGCGCTTCGATCTGATCGGCATACATGCGGCCGTCACACGGCATCGCCGGTAGAAATACGAGTGGTAGCAACATCAGAATGGCTCCGGCTGGCAGTTGAATCAGGTCAACTAGCCGCTCCTGTATCACGGTGCCGCGGCAGTTCAATCGACCGCAATTTGGCCGAGTTTATCGGCTGATCGCTTCCAGTCAAACTCGGTCGGAGCGGTCGATCCGCGCCACATGGCATGACCATGGCGTTTCAAACATTTCCAACGTGGTCTCGTGTGCCTCGTCGCCCCTACTGCTCCAACCCCACCCCCAACGGCCGCTGATCGCTGCGCCCGTGATCGTCGACCACGCGCACCGTATAGCTGCCGGCCGTCCGCGGCTGCCAGAACAGCGCGTCGCCCGGCGCGCTGCGGCCGACATACGCATCGTTGACGAACCAGTACAGCGCATGTGCGCTCGCGTCGGCCGTCGCGTTGAACGCGATACGCGTATCGTCCGCGCTCTTCACGCGCATCGCATACGTGCTGCCGCGCAGCGGCGACGTGATGCGCGGCGGGTCGCCTTCGACCTGCCCGGCGTCACGACAGTCCGCATTCTGCGGCGGCCGCCGGTGCGGAATGCCGGCCTGCGCGAACACCTGCTGCAGGTCCGACGGCCAGAACTCGAAGATCTCCGTATGCGTGCGCTTCCCGTCGTACGGCGGACACGCGGCCTTCCCCGTCGCATCGTCGATCACGACCGGCCGGTGCACGGTGCTCACGCGGATCGGCGACGTGCCTGGAATGAACCACGTCCAGCCCTGCTGCGGACACCACTCGTTCGGCAGGTCGCCGCTCGCGAGGCAGATCCGCACGCGCTTCAGCCGCGGCGGCACCGCGCGCGGCGGCTCGACGAGCGTGCGCTCGGCATTCATCGCATCGACGACCTGGAAGAACAGCGGCGCCGCCGCATCGACACCGACGAACGCCGTATTGGTCGAATTGTCGAAGTTGCCGACCCACACGACCAGCACGTACGGGCCGAACACGCCGGCCGTCCATGCGTCACGGAACGACCATGACGTACCGGTCTTCCAGTACACGGGCACGCTCGACGGCTGCGCGCCGCTCGTCTCGTCGGGGCGCAGGTGCTGGCGCAGCATGTCCATCGTCATGTAGCTCGCCTCGGCGCTCAGCAGGCGCCGGCCGGGCAGCGCCGGCTCGTCCGCGCGCAGCCGCAGCGGCCGGAACTCGCCGCGATTCGCGAGCATCGCGTAGAGCGCCGCGAGATCCTGCATCGTCACTTCGCCGCCGCCGAGCACGAGCGCGAGCCCGTAGTGCTGCGCGCTCGCGAGCCGGCGCACGCCGGCTTCCTGCAGGAACCGGTACAGATCGGGCGACTTGAGCTGCGACGCAACCCACACGGCCGGCACGTTGCGGCTGCGGTTCAGCGCGTCGGTGGCGGTGATCGGCCCGAGGAAATGGCCGTCGAAATTCTCCGGTGCATACGGGCCGAACGCGGTGGGCACGTCGCGCAGCACGGTCTGCGGATGCAGTACGCCCTGATCGAAACCGAGCGCATAGATGAACGGCTTGAGCGTCGAGCCCGGCGAGCGCCGCGCGAGCGTGCCGTTCACCTGCCCGTCGATCGAGCGGTCGAAGAAGTTCGCGGAGCCGACCAGCGCCTTCACGCCCATGTCGCGCGTATCGACGAGGATCGCGGCTGCGTTGCGCACGCCGCGCGTGTCGTTGCGCGCAACGTAGCGCGCGATCTGCCGTTCAAGCGTGCGCTGCAGGTCGGGATCGAGCGTCGTCACGAGCCGCGCGCCGGCGTCGCTGCCGTCCACCGCGCCGCCCGAGCCCATGCGCCACGCGCTGCGCGCGGCGAGCGCCTGGTCGACCGCATGCGGCGCATCGAAGGGCAGCGCGGACAGCGGCCGCATCGCGAGCGGCAACGCGAACAGCGGCTTGAGCGACGCATCGCCCGGGTGCTTCGTCAGCCAGCGCGCATACAGCCGGTTGCGCGACGCGGCCAGCGCGCGGTTGATCTCGTCCTGCCCGCCGCGCACGCGCCGCGCCGGGTCCTGCGGGATCACCGCGAGCGCGAGCGCTTCGGGCAGCGTCAGCGCGTCGGGCATCCGGTCGAAATAGACGACGCTCGCGGTGCCCGCGCCTTCGACGTTGCGGCCGTACGGTGCGTCGTTCAGATAGGCTTCGAGGATCTGCCGCTTCG
Organism: Burkholderia catarinensis; assembly: GCF_001883705.2. Lineage (GTDB taxonomy): Bacteria > Pseudomonadota > Gammaproteobacteria > Burkholderiales > Burkholderiaceae > Burkholderia > Burkholderia catarinensis. The sequence continues at coordinate 70,893 of NZ_MDEQ02000017.1, read as the reverse complement.
AGTAGAAGAGTTCGAGCTGCACCGCGCGCGCAACCTGCTCGAGCTTGCCGGCCGGCGTGCGCGTGTTCAGCCGCCACAGCGAGCGCGCAAGCTGCATCGTCAGCGTCGAGCCGCCCTGCGGATTGCCGCCGCGCACGTACGTGATCCACGCGCCGCGCGCTAGCCCGTACGGGTTGAAGCCCGGATGCCACCGGAACCAGCGGTCCTCGTGCAGCATCACGGCTTCGACGAGTTGCGGCGACATCCGGTCGAGCGGCACCCACAGCCGGTAGCGGTCGTCCTTCGCGAGCGTGAGCCGCAGCAGCCGGCCCTGCGCGTCGACCACCGCGACCGACGACGGCTTCCAGTCGCGCAGCGGCGGATGCGGCCACAGCCGGCACGCGGCCAGCGCGCCGAACACGAGCAGCACGCCGGCGATCCCGTTCTGCCAGCGATGCAGCCAGCGGCCGGCGCCGTGCAGCGCTCGCCGGAGCACGGATGCATCAGCCACGTCCGGGTGCTCCTCGCGTCCGGCGCGGCCTGCAAGGCCGGTACAGCCGCACCGTCATCGCACGCGCTCCACCGTCAGCGCCGTGCCGCCCGGCGCCTGCGCCTGCACGCGGCGGTCGTACATCGACTCGCCATAGGCGGGCGGCGCGACGAAGCGGCCCGCGTTGCTCGCCTTGATCCGGTAGACGAACTCGCGTACGTCGGTGGTCGCGGTGCCGTAGATCACCACGCGGTCCTCGCGCACATCCGCGAACTGCGGCTGCCACGTCGAACCCGTCACGCCGATCGGCGAATGCCATGGCGCATCGGCCACCGGCGCCGACGCGCCGCCATCGCCATTGCCGTCGCCGTCCTGCGCGTCGGTCACGGGCGGCGGCGCGATCACCGGATCGAAGCCGCCGGGCAGCAGGTCGACGATCGCGATGTTGCCGACGTTCGCCGAGCCTGTTGCGCGGATCTTCAGGTGCACGTCGATCTCCTGGCCGAGCGTGATCCTGTCGAGCGGCTTGCCGTTCGTGTCGGTGTAGTCGCGCACGATCTCCAATCCATTCTTGATCGCCTTCGTCGACGTGCCGCGGTCGTAGCCCGACTGGCTCGCGACCCACCATGCCGGCAGCGCGCTGCCGTTCACGAAGTCGACGCGCGATGCGCCGGCCGCCCACGTGCCCGAGCGCACGAGATTCGCCTGGATCGACGATACATCCTTCGGCGCGGCACCCGCGCGCACTTCGTCGATCGCGAGCTGGTCGAGCTGCCCCGCGTTCGACGCCGCAACCGCATCGAACGCGAGGATCGTCATCGCCGACGACAACGTGTTGTAGCGGTTGTCGACGAGCGGCGCGGCGATATTGTCCATCGCGCGCGGCGACAGCTTGCGCACGCGTTCGGGGAAGTGCTTCGCGAGCAGGTACAGCACGCTCGCGTCGCGCGTCAGCGGATCGATGTAGTAGCCAGTTGCGTAGCCGTCGCCGGATGCGCGCTTGCGTTCAAGCAACGCCTGCGGGCCCGCGATCAGCGCGGCGGCCTCCTTGTCCTGCTTCAGCAACTGATACGACGCGGCGAGCCACGCGGCCGCGAGATCGTTCTTCCAGTCGTTCGGATACGCATCCTGCAGCCGCTTCTGCACGGCCGCGAGGCTGTTGGTCGTCACGTTGCCCTGGCGCGTCAGCAGGTACACCGCATACGCGCGCTGCCGCAGCAGGTCGAGCGAGCCGAGCGAATCGTTCGCCGCGAGTTTCTGCAGATAGGCGTTGCCCGCGTCGAGCATGTCCTTCGGCACGGCGATGCCGCGATCGCGCGCGTCGAGCAGCACGTGCATCGCATACGCGGACACGAACGGATCGGCATCGGGCGTCGCACTCCACAGGCCAAAGCCGCCCTGCGCGTTCTGCCGGCTGCGCAGCACGCCGAGGAATTGCGTGATCGCGCTCGCGTTCGCCGCGTCGGCGCCGGCTTCGGGCGCATGCATCGCGCTCGTCAGCGCGCGCACCGACAGCCACTTCGCCGCGAACACGCGCGGCACGGCCGCGCTCACCATCTGCTCGCTGCAGTAGTGGTCGAAGTTGACGAGATACGACGACAGCCCTTCGGACAACACGAGCGGCGCGGTCGAGATGCTCGCGTCGCGCGACGCATATGCGTCGTACATCGGCCGCAGGTTCGGCACGCTCGCCTTCTTGCCCGGATCGATCCGCGCGATATCGAGCTGGGTACGGAACGCGGCGGCCGGCCGCACGGACACGTCGACACGCTGTTGCGCGCCCTTCGCGCCGTAGCGCGCGCCGAACGACAGCGAGCCCGAGCCGAGCGTGTCGGTCGCCTTCACGCGGAACAGCGCGACGCCCTCGTGCTGCGGCGCGAGCGCGACGTTCTGCGTCGCCGGCCCGATCACCTGCAACTGCGGGCCCGTCTTCAGCGTGACCGCAACCGGCACCGGCTGATTGCCGACGCCGGTCAGGTTGTTCGCGACGCCGACGCTGACGTCGGCCTCGTCGCCCGGCGCGAGCGTCGTCGGCACGTTCGGCGACAGCACGAAATCGCCGCGCACCGTCGTCGCGCCTTCGAACGTGCCGACCAGGTCAGGCGACACCGACACGGCCATCACGCGCAGCTTCCCGTTGAAATAGTCGGGCACGGTGTAGCTCAGGCGCGTGTCGCCGTTCACGTCGACGATCCCCGACCAGTAGACGACCGGCTTGTCGCGCTTGCGCTTGAACGGGTTCAACTGGCGGCCGATCGCGTCGTCGGCGTCGCCGCCGGGCGCGGCCATCGCCATCAGCTTCTCGAAGTCCGGCAGGATCAGGTCGAGGATCTGCGACGTGCCGACTTCGAGCATCCGCTTGCGGAAGAAAAACTTCAGCGGATCGCCGAGCTTGTAGCGCGCGACCTGCAGGATGCCCTCGTCAACTGCGAATACGACGACCTTCGCGGGCTTCGCCGAATGCACGGTGAAGTTCACGGTGTCGCCCGGCTTCACGAGCGCGGGCGCATCGACGGTCACCGCGTTGCGGCGCGCGTCGAGGTTCACCGAGAACGGCACGACGCCGTAGCTCAGCGGGCTCATGAAGATTTCGTCGGACGACGGATCGCGGATGTATTGCACGTTGATGTAGCCGTTGCCTTCGAAACCGGCCGGCACCGTGATGTGCTGGATCGAGCTCGTCGTGTCCGCATGGAACCATGCGTGCGCATACACCTTGTCGCGCTCGATCGTAATGAGGCCGCTGCCCGCATAAGGCGCGCGGATCGCGATCTCGACCTGCTCGCCCGGCTTGTAGTCGTGCTTCGCGAGGCTCACCTGCAGCTCGGCGTTGCGGTCGAGCGAACGCGTGACGTTCGCGTCGCCCGCGACCGAATACTCGATCCGGTTCACCGCGGTGCCGTCCGCGCGGCGGATCACGATCGCATAGCTGCCCGGCTTGTCGGTGCGCAGCGCGAAGTCGAGCCCGGCCGCCGGAAGCGCCAGCGGCTTCTCGTCGACCGGCACTTCCTTCAGCCGCGAATCGTATTTGTACGCGCCGGAATCCTGCTTGGTCAGCACCGACACGTAGCGCTCCTCGACGAGCTGCGCGCGCAGGTCCTTCACGTCGATCGCCTTCGCGCCCGGGTCGATCGCGACGAGCCGCACCGTGCGCGGGCTGCCGCGCTTCACGTAGCCGAGATCGTCGACCGACTTGTAGCCAACGAGCCAGTCATTGTTCGACACGAGCGTCTGCGCGTTCGCGGAAACGTTGCGCCCGCCTTCCGCTTCGTAGGCCTTCGCCTGGAAGTAGAGCTGGTAGGTCGCGTCCGCGTACTTGTCGAGATCGAGATCGAACTCGGCATGACCCTTGTCGTCGGTCGTGCCGTCCTGCAGCGTCGTCGTATAGCCTTCCTTCGCGCGGCGCGCGTCGAAGAAGCGATAGCCTTGCCAGCTGCGGAACGACGGCCACACGGGGCGCAGCGTCAGCGTCGCCGCGACGCGGCGCTTCTCGGCCGGCGTACCGAACAGGTTCTGCGCATCGACGACACCCTTCAGCCCCTTCGGCTTCACCCACCCTTCGACGACCTGCTGCGACAGCTTCGCATCGACCTTCATCCGGTCGGGCAGGAACTCCTTCACCTGTACCGTCGTGCTGCCGATCGGCTCGGCGCCCGGCTGGCCGTCCTTGACGATATACAGGTTGACCGTCCAGGTGCCGGTCGGCGCCGTTTCGGCCGTCGTATAGCCGAGCTCGGTGAAGCCCGTCGCATCGACGGTCACCGGCTTGCGCTCGACGGTCATCCCGCGCGGGTCGACGATCTCCGCCTGCAGCGGCACGCCGGCCGGGCTGCGCGCCCAGCTCGCCGCACGCACGATCAGGCCGATGTGGAACGGATCGCCGGGCCGGTACAGGCCGCGATCCGAGAACAGGTATGCGGACAACTGCCCCTGGCCCGTCGCGTTGCGTTCGCCGTCGACGTCGAAGCGCGAGAAGTCGAGCTGGCGGTCGCGGCCGGCCACCGGCAGGAACGACAGGTCGGTGTCCTTCTTCACGACGTAAAGCTGCGGACGCTTCTCGCGGTCGAGCCCCTTGAACGCGGGGAAACGTACGACGCCGTCGGCGCCGGTCGTCTGCGTGAACAGCGCCTGCCCGTTCACCGCGAGCAACGACACGGTTGCGCCCGCAACCGGGCGGCCCGTGCGGATCGACTGGACGAACACGTCCTGGCTGCCGTCCAGCGCGCGCTTGACCAGCATCCCGAGATCGGTCACGACGATCAGGCGCGTGTCGCCGAGCGCGTTGTCGCTGTCGTCGCCGTTGCCGCTGCTGTCGCCCGAATCAGCGCTGCCGGACTGATCCTGGTCGCTGTCGCCGGACGATGCATCGCTGTTCTTCGCGTCGTCGGCTTTCTTCTTTTCGGCCGCCGGGTCGTACTTCGACAGGTGCAACAGGAACACGCCGCGCTTGCCGCCCTTCAGGTACTGGCCGAGATCGATGCCTTCGTAATGCGCCTTGCCGGGTTCGCCGGCCGGGAACGCGCGCGTCTGCACGAAGCGCTCGACGATGTGATCCTCGCTGAACGAATACGACAGCTCGGGCCGCGCGTACGTGCCGTTGTTGAAGCTCACGAGATGCTGGAGCTGGTCGGGCAGCACGCGGCCGATCTCGACCTTCATCCCCGGCAGGTTGCGCGACACGACCGACAGCCGCTTGCTGCCGCTCATCGACAGCAGCGAGCCGTCGGCCATGAAGCGCAGCAGCTTCGGATAGTCGGGCACCGTGAACGCGGTCGTCACCGGCTCGCCGAGCAGGTAGCCGCCCGCCGATTTCAGGTCGCCCTCGAAGCGCACGACGACGCGCTCGCCCGGCGTCGCGTGATACTTGAAGCTTTGCAGCGTCGCGTAGTCGTTCTCGGTCGGCACCGCTTCGAGCGGCAGCGGCTTCGACTGCTTCAGCACCGCCTCGCTGATGTCGGCCACGTTCCATTCGTACGGTGGATCGTCGTCCGACTGATCGACGCCCGGCTTGCGCTTCGGCAGCACCCACGCCTTCGCGCGCGCGGCGAGATCGGCGCTGCGCACGCCGTCGGACGCTTCCGCGACGAGCACCTGCTCGGGCTCATAGCGCTCGTTGTCGACGAGCGTCGGCGCGATGTTGGCGATCGACAGGCTGTAGAGCCCCGGCACGCCGACCGACGCGTGCAGCACGTCCGGCGTGCCGTTGCCGCCGCGCGCACTCTTCACGCCCTTGTCGACGTCGAGCCGTGCCACCAGCGGATCGCGCGGAATCTCGAGCGGCTGCGAGTAGACCCACGCGCTCGTCTTCATCTTGTCGTAGTTGACCGTATAGCGCAGCGGCGTCGAATTCTTGCCGTCGCGGCCCACCAGCACGAGGCCGATGCGCTTCTCGAACTCGGCCGGATCGACCGGGTAGTTGAAACGCAACTGCAGCAGCGCCTGCTTCTCCGCAGGATTGTCGGGGTTCTGGTAGAACTCGTTGTTGCCGAACGTTGCGGCGAACGCCGGCAGGTCGAACGCGAAATGGTCGTCGTGCATCGTCACCTGCGGCGCGAACACCTGGTGCACCGCGAAACGCACCTCGACGTGCGCGCCGACCGGCCAGTCGGCCGCCGGCGTGAAGCGCAGCGTCTTGTCGTCGGCCCACTCCCACGCGCCCTTCAGCGCGGGCGTCATCTCGATGCCCTGCCCGGCCGGCTTGCCGACCCGCTCGATCGGCGCGGCCGATTGCGCGAACGCCACTTCGAGCGGATGCACGGTGATCTTCGGCTTGCCGCTGTCGTCCGCCTCATAGGTCGTGATCGCCGGCGCCTTCACGGTGAAGCTGACGGTCTCGGGCTCGGGCGGCTTCGGGCGATGCTTGATCCAGTACACGCCATAGCCGAGCGCGGCCGCGAGCAGCACGATGCCGACGGCATGCCACGGGCGGCGGCGCACGGCCGCGGCGGTGATGCCCGGCCACGCCGGCGCCGTCCACGATACGTCGCCGACCAGCGGCCGCAGCGCGCAGCCGAGCAGCCACCAGACGAAGCCCGCCACGCGAATCGGCAGGAGCAGCAGGAAACGCAGCAAATCCATTTGTTATTTCCTTGTCAAGGACATGCTGCCCGATGCGGCAACCTTCCCCGAATTGTTATGGGTCTGTGACGGCGCGGCCCGGTTGCGCCGTGAATACTTGGTATGTTCGACCGGATGCTGGGCGCCATTATCGATCAGACCCGAAACGATGGAAATATCGGTGTGCCGGCGCGCAACGCCGGCCGACGACCGGCCGGTCGGGCGGGTTTCGGCCCGCCAGCCGACCTCCGCACGCGGTCGCGCCGCGTTCGCTAGAATGCGCGGCTCGGCATGATTCGAATCGAAATGAAAGGAAACCGCTTGAAACTCCCGTTCGAATGGCAGATCGGGCTGCGCTATGCGCGCGGCGGCCGGCGCGCGGCCGGCGACGGCTTCGTGTCGTTCATTGCCGGCGCCGCGATGGCCGGCATCGCGCTCGGCGTCGCCGCGCTGATCGTCGTGCTGTCGGTGATGAACGGCTTTCGCACCGAGGTGCGCGACCGGATGCTGTCGGTGCTCGCGCATGTGGAAATCTTCTCGCCGTCGGGCGCGATGCCCGACTGGCGGCTCACCGCGCACGAATCGCTGCAGAACCCGGCGGTGCGCGCCGTCGCGCCCTATGTCGATGCGCAGGCGCTGCTGACGAACGCGGGCAGCGTGACGGGCGTCGCGCTGCGCGGCATCGATCCCGTGCTCGAGCCGCGCGTGTCCGAGATCGCGCGCAAGCTGAAGACCGGGCGCCTCGACGCGCTCGTGCCGGGCGAGATGGGCATCGTGCTCGGCGCCGCGCTGGCCGACGCGCTGCACGTGAAGATCGGCGACCGCATCACGTTCTTCGCGCCCGGCAACACCGCGCGCATCGGCGAGGCGCTGCCGCGGTTCCGGCAATTCAACGTGGTCGGCACGTTCGAGTCGGGCCACTACCAGTACGACAGCGCGCTCGCGTACATCCACATCCGCGACGCGCAGAAGCTGTTCAACGTGCCCGCACCGACCGGCATCCGGCTGCGCATCGACGATCTGCAGCGCGCGCCCGACATCGCGCTGGCGCTGTCGCGCACGCTGTCAGGCGATCTTTATATCCGCGACTGGACGCGGCAGAACCGCACGTGGTTCGAAGCCGAGCGGCTGCAAAAGCGCATGCTGTCGCTGATCCTGATGCTGATCGTCGCGGTCGCCGCGTTCAACCTCGTGTCGTCGCTCGTGATGACCGTCACGCAGAAGCAGGGCGACATCGCGATCCTGCGCACGCTCGGCGCGCCGCCCGGGTCGATCACGAAGATCTTCGCGATCCAGGGGATGACGATCGGCCTCGCCGGCACGCTGGCGGGCGTCGCGCTCGGCTGCGCGATCGCGGTGAGCATCCCGTGGGTGCTGCCGGCCATCGAGCAACTGCTCGGCATCCGCTTCCTGACGCCGTCCGTGTATTTCCTCAGTTCGCTGCCGTCGAAACTCGCGGCGATCGACGTGATCGAGATCGCCGCGGCCGCGTTCCTGATGTCGTGCGTCGCGACGCTCTACCCGAGCTGGCGCGCCGCACGAGTGCGGCCGGCCGAGGCGCTGCGCGACGAATAGGCGGCGCGTCCGGCGCCGGCGTTACGCGATCTCGTGGAAACCGGCGCCGTTGCTGCCGTCCGGCGCGGTGACTTGCCCGCCGGACCGCACCGTCTTCTCGTTGCGCGCGGCGGCCGCGTTCATCGGGCTCATGAACCGGAAGCGGGCATCGGCGCGCCGGCTGGCCGCCCGCCGCCGTGACCGAAGTCGTCATCGCCCTCTCTCTCGTTTCAGACTGCCTTTAATGATTGACGGATGGATTCCGCGGAAGTCGAACGCGATGCCGCAACGATCGGCGGCCGCATGCTACCCATGCGCCGAAACTTTGTTTGCCCCTAACTAAAAAAGTTTGACACCGAGATTTCACTGAGATAAGTTTGCGCAAGCTTCCGGAAAGAAATCCGGCAAGCCATGCGCGACATGCGTCGCGCGTTCCTGCCGTTGCCGCACCGTCGTTCGCAACACCCCCGCCTCACCGCATCGTGCCGTTCCGTTTCATCTGAAACTTGAAGGAAGATCGGGCATGCCCGCATTTGATTCGCACTCCTGCATTCAAATCACGCCGCCGGCTTCACTTCGACCGCGCGGCCTGAACCAGCCGCCGCGCTGACGCTTTCCGGTCGAGACGATGCGCTCGCCGGCGCCGGCCGTGACACCCGGGCGTTTCGCCCGGCGCTTTCGCAGGTGCAGTTCCGCTTCATCCGATGCAGCACCCGGCCGGGCCGCAGGGGGCATGTCGCAGGCCAGCCGGTTCCAGACAATCACAAGAGACGAGGTCGATTCAATGAACATTCATCGAACCGGATTGCGGCGCGCGTGGCTTCCCGCGCTCGTGGCGGCCGCGACGCTCGCCGCGTGCGGCGGCGACGACGGCGGCAGCAGCGTGGCGGGCGCGTCAGCGCTCGCGCAAGGCCAACAGGAGGGGGCCGCCGCATCGGCGGCCGATACGCAGTCGCTGGCGTCGCGCATTTCGCCGTCCGGCGTCCCGTACGCCAACCCGGCCGGCGGCGGTCGCTACCGGCCCGTGATCGCGAACGGCCAGGTGCAGCCGTCGCTGTCGGGCGGCACGATCGAGGAGAACGCGTGGGTCGACACGCCGGTCGATTCCGACGGCGACGGCACGCGCGACCGCATTCACGTGCGCATCGTGCGCCCGTCCGAAACCGCGAACGGCGCGCGCACGCCCGTCATCGTGCTCGCGAGCCCGTACTATGCGGGGCTTGCAGACAGCCCCGACCACAACGTCGACGTCGAACTCGACGGCACGCCGCATCCGGCAGCGAACGCAAGCGCATCCGCGTCGGCATCGACGTCCGCACGCGTCATGGCCGCCGCGCCGCAGACGCGGATGCTGCAACAGGTCGAAGCGGCCGCCGCCGGGCGCTCGTGGATCGAAAGCTACTTCGTGCCGCGCGGCTTCACGATCGTCTATGCGGATTCGCTCGGCACCGCCGGCTCGGACGGCTGCCCGACGATCCTGACGCGCGACGAATCGGTCGCGATGGCGTCGGTGATCCGCTGGCTCGGCCGTGACGCGACCGCGAAGGACGCGAACGGCAAGACGGTCGTCGCGAACTGGTCGACGGGGCACGTCGGCATGTACGGCGTGTCGTACGACGGCACGCTGCCGAAGATGGTCGCGAGCCTGCGCACGCGCGGGCTCGACGCGATCGTGCCGGTCGCCGGGCTGTCGAACATGTACGGCTACTACCGCTCGGGCGGGCTCGTGCGCGCGCCGGAGGGCTATCAGGGCGAGGACGTCGACGTCTACATCAAGGCGCTGCTGACGAACGCGCACCCGGAGCGCTGCACGCACCTGATCGACGAAGCGTTGCAGCAGGAAGACCGCAAGACCGGCGACTATTCGCGGTTCTGGGCCGCGCGCGACATCCCGACCGCGTTCGCGGTCGCGCCGGCGCTCGTCGCGCAGGGGCTGACCGACGACAACGTGCGCGTCGACCAGTCGACATCGTGGTATCTCGCGATGCGGCGCCAGGGCGTGCCGACGCAGCTGTGGCTGCATCACCTGAAACACACCGATCCGACCCGCGTGCCGGCAATGGCCGATGCGTGGACCGCGGAGGTGAACCGGTGGTTTACGCGCTACCTGATCGGTTTCGACAACGGCGTCGAACGCGATGCGCGCGCGGTGATCGAGCAGGCGGACGGCAAGCTGCTGAAGGAGGCGGACTGGGCGGCACGTCATGCCGCACCGGTCACGTATTTCGCGGGCGGCGACGGCGCGGGCACCGGCACGCTGCTGCGGATGCCGACCGGCGGCCCGCTCGCACGCTTCGCCGACGACGCGCGCATTCCCGCGCTCACGCTGGCGAATGCGCCGACGGGCGAAAACCGCAGCCGCTTCGAGACCGCGCCGCTCACGGCCGCGACGCGCCTTTCCGGCGCCGCGACCGCGCGCGTCAGGCTGACCTTCACGGGTGTGGCCAACGTGACGGCGCTGCTGGTCGACCGCGCACCGGACGGCACGGCCACGATCGTCACGCGCGCATGGACCGACCCGCGCAACCGGCTGTCGGACTGGGTGACGGAGCCCGTGCTGCCGGGGATGCCGTATGACCTGAAGCTGACGTTCATGCCGCGCGACTACAGGGTGGAAGCCGGCCACCGGCTCGGCCTCGTCGTCCTCTCCAGCGACAACGAGGCGACCCTGCGGCCGACGCCGGGTACCGGGCTGACGCTCGATCCGGCCGGCACGTCGGTCACGGTGCCGCTCGTCTCGTCATGACGCGGGAATGAGTTCCGCGCACCGCCGTGCTTCGCTTGCGCGTCGCCCGGCGGTGCGCGGTTCAGCGGTTCAGCCGATCAGCGCGTTTGCCCGCGGCCGACACCGACCAGTTGCATGCCGGCGGCCTCGCCGGTCGCGCTGTTGCCCATCAGGATGCCGAAGTTGGTGCCGGCGAGCGCGCCGACCGTCTGGAAGTACCCCGGCGTCAGGACGATCTTGCTGGACGTCGTGGAACCCATCACCTGGAGCAGGTTCTGGCCGACGAGCCCGCCCAGCTTCGCGAAGTTGCCGCCGCTCACCGTTCCCGACGACGACGATCCGCTGATGGTGCCGTTGTTCAAGCCGACCAGCCCGCCGACGTAACTCTTGTCGCCGCCCTTCACCGAGCCACGGGCCGACGAGGTCTGCACCCCGCCGTCCTCGATACGGCCCACGAGTCCGCCGACCGCGCTCTCCTCTCCCGTGGCGCTCACGTCGCCCGACGCCTCCGAACCCATCACGTAGCCGCGCCAGCCGCGATTGAGGCCGACCAGGCCGCCGGCGTTGCCGGTTCCCGCCACGGTCACGTTGCCGCGCGCGCTGGACGCCTGCACGTATCCGCTGTTGATGCCGATCAGGCCGCCCGCCGAGCTGCCGCTGCCAGCCGACACGTTGCCGAACGCCCGCGACGACTGCACGTTGCCGCTGCTGGCGCCGATGAGGCCGCCGGCCGCGCTGTTCGCGCCGGCGATCACGTCGCCGGTTGCCTCCGAGTCCATCACGTCACCTTCGCTCAGGCCCGCGAGGCCGCCGGCCTGGCTTTCCGCGCCGGCCGTCACCGTGCCGTGCGCGCTCGAACGGATGATCATGCCGTAGTTCTCGCCGACGAGGCCGCCGACCTTCGACCGGTCGCCAGCCAGGACCTTGCCGCGCGCGTTCGACAAGATGATGCGCGACCTGCTGCCGCTGTAGCCGACCAGACCGCCGGCCTGGCTGTCATCGCCGGCCACCACGTCGCCGGTTGCGTCCGACACCAGCACCTCGCCTTCGTTGCTGCCGACGAGGCCGCCCGCGCGGCTCGACGCACCAGCCGTCACCTTGCCGCTGGCCTCCGACCTCGAGATGGTCGCCTCGTTCTCGCCGACGAGGCCGCCCGCGCGGCTGTTCGCACCCGCCGTGACGGCTCCGCTCGCGGACGACATTTCGATGTTGCCGCGGTTGACGCCGACCAGGCCGCCCGCCTTCGCGTTGTCGCCCGTCTTGACCGTGCTGGAAGAACTGGACGCGTAGATATAGCCGAGGGAGCTGAGATTGAATTCGTTGAGGCCGACGAGACCGCCGACCATCGCGCCTTCGCCGTCCACTTCGACGGTGCCCGAGCTCTTCGACATTTCGATCGTGCCCGTGTTGTGCCCGACGAGGCCGCCCACCGCGGTGAAATTGTCCGCGCGCGTGCCCTTGACCACGACGTCGACATCGGCCGAGCTGTTGCTGATCGTCGCCCTGTTCGGGTTCGGCCACAGCTCCGTGGCGTTGTCGCCAACCAGGCCGCCGGCCATCCGCGTGCTGCGATCGCCCTCGATTCGCCCCGACACCGACGAGCGATCGATCTTGCCGCTCAGGTTCATGCCCACCAGGCCGCCGAGGACGGTCGCGCCGGCGCCGCTGCCCGTAACCCGCACGTCCTTCGCGGTCACGTTCGAGATCGTGCCGACGTTGAGACCGGCCAGCGCACCCACGTAGACCCACTGGCTATACGCATACGGCGACACGCCGTTCGCGGTGATGCCTTGCAGCTTCACGTTGGCGATGCTTCCCGCGTTGGAGGCGAACAGGCCCACATACGGCGAATCGGTGTTGTAGACGGTCAAGCCGCTGATCGTGTTGCCGAAGCCGTCGAACACGCCGGTGAACGAATCGCCGCCGCCGATGCTGCGGAAGCGATCGCTGCCCTTGATCGCATTGCCCAGCACGTAGCGACCCTTCAGGTTCGCGTCCACGTTGCGCAGCCCCGCCAGGTCGTGGATCACCGTGTATTCGTCGCCGTTCGCGCCGAACGACGCTTTCTCGCCCGACAGCGTCACCACCGCCTTCTCGTTCTCCAGCGAGTAACCATAGAGCGAATTCAGTTCCAGCCGTGCGTTCTGGCCGGTCAGCGCCACCGCGTCGGACAGGCGGATCTTGCCTGCCGCGTTCACGGTCAGGCCGGCGTTCGCGCCACTTGAGCGGATCGCCTGCTTGAGGTCCACGCGGCTCTTCTGCGACGTCAGGGTCAGCTTGTTGTCGCTTGCCCAGTTCACCGCGCCGTCAACCGTCAAGACGCCCCTGGTGTTGCTCAGCTCCACGCTGGTCGTGCCCAGCGCGCGCGACAGCGCGCCGGCCTGGATCGACGCACCTTTGTCGCTCGAGTTGCCGCTGAGGCCGCCGTCGATGACGAGGCCGCGCTGGCGCGCCGGCGTGCTGTCCTTGTCCACGCCGGCGTTCGCGGCCTCGATCTTCCACGTGCCCGTACGGCCGCCCGCCGCCCGCGTGTCGACCTGCACGTCGTTCGCCACCTCGACACGCTCGCCGCGCGTCGTCACCACGCCGCCCGATGCGGCCGCTTCCTGCCCGCTCGCGTCCAGCTTGCCGGCCACCTTCACCAGCCCGCCTTCCAGCGTGATCTTCCCGCTGCGCGAATTCAGTCCCTTCGCTTCGATCGTCCCCGTGTTGTTCACCACCGCGCCCAGCAGGTTACCGGCCGCGCGCGCCGTCATCAGCACCTCGCCGCCGTCCGCCTTCAGCAGGCCGCCGTTGTTCACCTGCGCATTCACCGCGCCCTCATTCACCTGCAGGTTCAGCAGGCCGTTGCCGTCGAAGTTCACGGTCATCGTGTTGCCCGCGCCCAGTGCCACCCGGCCCAGCTTCGCCTGGATCGTCCCGCTGTTCGACACCTGCGCACCCAGCAGCGCCACGCTTCCGCCTTCCGCCGCCGTGATCGTTCCTTCGTTCACCACCGCGTTCTTCGACGTGCCCGTGAACCGGTACTTGCCGTTGAGGAAATCCGCATCCGAAATGTTGCGCGTCGTCGCCACCAGCCCACCGACGTTCACCTGCGCGCCCTTGCCGAACACCACCCCGTTCGGGTTCACCACGAACAGCCGGCCGTTCGCGTCGAGCTGGCCCTGGATCTGGCTGCCGTTCGTCCCGATCACCCGGTTCAGCGCGATCGACTTGTCCGTCGGCTGATGGAACGACACACGCTCCCCGCCCGCGATGCTGAAGTCCTGCCAGTTCGTGATCAGCTTGTCCGTGTGCTGGTTCACCGACATCGCCTTGCCGTCCGCCGACGTCGAGATGTCGCCCTTGCCCCCCACGATCGCCCCGCCCGTCGGGAGCGCGTGCGCACCTGTCGCCACCAGCCCCAGCAGCGATGCCGCCACCGCGATCGCGCACTTGCCGCCCGAGCGCTTGCCGCGACGGCGGGCCGTTTCCCCTGCCACGGTCCAACCGCCCAGCGCCTCGTTCCACACCAGTGAATAGGCCTTGTTCATTTTGGTATCCTCATTGATTGATTCACTACAACCCCCGCTACCGAGGGGTGGTGCTACAGGATCCGCTCAGAAATACTGAGCGGCCTGAACCCATACGCTCGGCGCGCGCGTCGGCGAACCGACCGGCGAGCCGAGCGCCCATGCCGCGGCCAGCGTGACCTGACGGGTCGCGCCGTACCAGCTGGCGCCCACACCGGCCGCCTGCATCTGCTGTGTATTGCGCTCGCGCGTCCACGTCTGCTTGTTGAGCTGCACCCGGCCCGTGTCGACGAATGTGCTGAACTGCAGCCCCGGCGCGGCGAGATAGCGCAACTCCGCGCTCGCCTGCCAGCCCTGGTCGCCGCTGCCCGCGCCGAGCGCGTACGCACGCACCCCGTACGGGCCGCCCAGGCTGAATTTCTCGGACGAATCGAGGTTGCGCGACGCAAGCTGCGCGTTGAATTGCGCATAGAGCTGGAAGCGCCGGCCGAGCGACTGCACGCGCAACGCGCTGACGTTCAGCTTCGAGAACGAGCCGATCGCCTTCGTGAAGTAGTTCATGTCGAGCGGATCGTTGCTGCGCAGCCGGCCTGCGCCGAACGTCACCGACAGGCCGTTGCGGCCGCCGCCGAACCAGCGGTCCTCGCTGCTGCCGCTCAGGCTGAAGCTCCACAGGCCGACGTTCTTGTCCGTCTGGAGATCGAAGATGCCGTAGGTGTCGTGCAGATTCTTGTTTTCGTACTGGATCTGCGCGGTGAGGTTCAGATGCCGGCCGCGCACGAGCGGCTGCGCGACGAACACGCTCTGCACGCTCGCGCGGCCGTGGTATTCGAGATCCGAGAATTCACCGGCAAGCCGGTAGTGCAATTCCGAATAGGCGACGCCGATGCGCGTCGACAGCGGCCCCACCGGAACCTGGTAGCCCGCACGGTAGTAGCGCTGCCACTCGTTGCTGACGAGGCCGCGCAGGCTCAGCTGATCGCCGAGCCGCAACGGCGAATTGACGTTGACGCTGCCGCCGAGCCGGTAACGGCCGGTGGAGGCATCGCCGTAGTTGTCGAACTCGAGCGAGCCGGTGGCGAACGGCCCCTTGTCGACATCGACGACGAGATCGGTCGTGCCCGCCGCGTCGCCGGGGCGCAGCGTGCCGCGCGCCGAGACGCCGGCGAGATCGTCCAGCAGCACGAGGCTGCGCTCGAGGTCGCCGCCGCGCACGACGCCGTCCGGGCGGATGCCGGCCAGCGGCTGCCGCACCGCGACGTCGAGCACGCGCGAGCGGTTGTTCAGTTCGATCTTCCCGTAGCGGCCTTCGACCACGTCGATGCGCACGACGCCGTCGTCGATTTCCTGGTGCGGCAGATAGGCACGCGCGAGCACATAGCCACGCTCGCGGTAGTAGGTCGTGATTCGGGCGGCCGCCTGCTGCAGCTCGGCGAAGCTCAGGTCGCGCCCGGCGAGATCGGCGACGAGCGGCAGCAGCGCGTCGTTGTCGAACACGCGGTTGCCGTCGAGCTTGAACGCCCGCACCTGCACGCGCGGCCCGGTATCGGGGAGAGGCGCCTGCGCGTCATCGGACTTCGGGATGTCGAGGGCGGGTGCGGCGGTGGAAGGAAGGGTCGGGCGCGGCGTTTCGATATCGCGCATCGCCTGCCCGGCGTTCGGCACTTGCGCGTGCGCGGGCCCGGCGAACAGCACGGCGCTCAGGCTACCTATCAGCGTTGCGCTCAATACTGCACCGAACCGGGCAGGCAAACGCACACCGCGAAATTTGGCGTCGTGGACGCCTCGGAATTGATGCCGACCGACACATGCTCGGCAATGAACCCCGCGCCGGACAAATTCCGGCCTCCGAATGACATACATGACGCACCACGTGAATTCGACAGACTGGACGGTTAGGACTAACTCGCCGGTTGCGAATACTACGCAGCACCCCTCACTTTTTATATGGTACTCGTCCCAAAATATGTCAAATATTCGACACCTTGTTTGAGCGACGAACTCGCCCCCGCGAAGCGGTCGGAGGACGTACCGTCCGTGTGGTACGGGAGCATCGCTGGGAGTATTCGTTGCGGCGTCGCACCCGAGTGGCACGCGTATGGGAACGCGACGTAACGATATTGTCCTCGACGCACCTGTCAACGCCCCAAGAGACGGTTTCATCAAGCCGGCTCAGCTCACCGGAGCGTCTTTCAGCAGATCAGGCGGCATCCGAGTCCATGGTTCGCCCGTTGCCAAGGGAGCATGTCAGCCAGCTCGGTTATCCACGATAGTTGTCGCTCGTCGGCGGACGGCGATAGTCCCACGCCCCTTCGATGTCGATCGTACCGAATACGCAAGAAAACATTCCTCGTGCTCGGCGTGATGCAGCGCCGAAACTTCCTCGTCGGTCGGCACGCATTCGCCGCTGAAGATCGCGACCGGCTTCGGCACGACGTGCGGCGAGCGCGACGCGCGCACCGTCACGTCGCCATCGAAGTGCCGCTCGTGCTTGCGGCTGCAGCGGTTGTCGAGGATATGCCGTCCGGGGCGGCCTGCCATTCTGCTTCGGCGATATGCGTCGACCTCCGGGTTCCTTCGTTGACAGGCATCCTTCGCACGGGCCGGGGGCGGGCCGCACGGGTCACGCTCACACCGGCGTCAGCACCGGCTGCCCGGCGAAATGCCGGGCGGCATTGTCGAGAAACTGCTGCACCGAACGGTCGAGCGCCTCGGGCGACCAGCCGCCCATGTGCGGCGTCAGCACGACGCTGTCGAGATCCGTCAGCGCACGGGGCGGCTCGGGTTCGCCTTCGTACACGTCGAGCCCGGCGCCCGCGATGCGTCCGTCACGCAGCGCATCCGCCAGAGCAGCGGTATCGACAACGCTGCCGCGCGACACGTTGACGAGAAAGCCGCCGGGCCCGAGCGCATCGAGCACCGCGCGATCGACCAGATGCCGGGTGCCCGCGCCGCCCGGCGTGGCGACGATCAGGAAATCGGCCCACTGCGCGAGTGCGTCGAGCCGGTCGAAATAGCGGTAAGGCACGGGCTTCGCCGACCGGTTGTGATAACCGATCTCGATGTCGAAGCCGGCCGCGCGGCGCGCGCACTTCTCACCGATCTTGCCGAGCCCGACGATGCCGAGCTTCTTGCCCGACACGTTCGGCGGCATCTGCAGCCCGTCGCGCCACACGCCCGCGCGGGTTTTCGCATCGAGCTGCACGACGTTGCGCACCGCCGCGAGCAGCAGCGCGAACGCGTGATCGGCGACGCAATCGTCGTTGGTACCCGCGCCTGTCACGACCGTGATGCCGCGCGCCTTCGCATGCGCTACGTCGATGTGCTCGTAGCCGGCGCCGAGCGCGCTGACGAACGTGAGCCGCGGAAGCCGGTCGATGTCGGCAGCGGCGAGGCCCGTGCTGCCGTTGGTCAGCACCGCGCGAATCGCGCCGCCGTATCCGGCGATCGCGCGTTCGCGCTCTTCCGGGGTGGGGGCGTAGCGCACGTCGAAAGACGCGGCGATTTCGCGATGCGCGTCGCCGCGCAATGCGATGAGAACCAGCAGCTCGGGCTTCATGTCGGGAAGTGTCAGCAAGGCGGGAACGGATTTCAGTGTAACAAGCCCGCGTGACGGATGCGGGTTATCCCCACACGGGCTGTGGGCACGCCGCCGCACCCGGTTTGCCAAAGCCCGCTCAGTCAAGTAACTTTCGGCGTACGCCCCCGTCCTGGAGATTTGGCTCATGAAGCTCGCCCTGCCCGCCCGGATCCTGGGCCTCGCGTTCGCCGCCGCCATCGTCGCGCCCGGCGCGCACGCCGACACGCCCGTCGTGGTGTCGTCGAAAATCGACACCGAAGGCAACCTGCTCGGCAATGTCATCGCGCAAGTGCTGAAGGCCCACGGCATCCCCGTCACCGAAAAGATCGCGCTCGGCACCACGCCGATCGTGCGCAAGGCGCTCACGAGCGGCGAGATCGACATCTACCCCGAGTACACGGGCAACGCCGCGTTCTTCTTCAACAAGGCCGACGATCCCGTGTGGAAGAACGCCGCACAAGGCTACGACACCGCGAAGAAGCTCGACTACGCGGCGAACCATCTCGTGTGGCTCGCACCGGCGCCCGCGAACAACACGTGGGGCGTCGCCGTGCTCGCGCCCGTCGCGCAGTCGCAGCACCTGAAGACCTTCTCCGATTTCGGCAAGTGGGTCGCGGGCGGCGGCAAGTTGAAGCTCGCGGCGTCGGCCGAATTCGTGAACAGCGCGTCCGCGCTGCCGTCGTTCGAGAAGGCGTACGGTTTCAAGCTGAAGCCCGACCAGCTCGTCGTGCTGTCCGGCGGCGACACGGCCGCGACGATCAAGGCCGCCGCAAACCAGACCGACGGCGTGAATGCCGCGATGGTCTATGGCACCGACGGCGGCATTGCATCGAGCGGCCTCGCGGTGCTCGACGACGACAAGCACGTGCAGCCCGTCTATGCGCCGACGCCCGTGATCCGCGAGGCCGTGCTGAAAGCGCATCCGCAGATCGCCGACTACCTGAAGCCCGTGTTCGCGAGCCTCGACCTGAAGACGCTGCAGACGCTGAACGCCCGCATCCAGATCAACGGCGAGCCGGCGTCCGGCGTCGCGAAGAGCTACCTGAAATCGAAGGGCTTCGTGAAATGACGGGGCGCGCGGCGGCGTCCGCGCGGCGCATGACACTCGACAAGGTCGGCATCCTGATCGGCGTGCTGACGATCGTCGCCGTGTTCGGCCTGCCGTTCGCGGTACTGCGGCCGAACCGGATCGCGGCCGGCACGGGGCTGTCGGTGTTCGCCGCGCTGCCTGCGATGCAGGGAGCCGCGCTCGCCGCGCTGTGGATCGTCGGCGCGCTGTGGGCAATGACGGCAAGCCGTCCCGCGTGGCGGCTCGCGGCCGGCTGCACATGGCTCGCGACGCTCGCGTATGCGGTCGGCGCGGCCGCGATGCATGTCGTCGCGCCCGACGACATGCTTGCGCGTATCTCGCCCGACGCGGGCGTCTGGCTGTTGCTGTTCGCATGGGCCGTGCTCATCGCCGACGCGCTCGCGCGGCTCGCGTTCGGCCCGTGGCGGCGCCTCATCGCGCTCGTCGCCGCGATTGCGGCGATCTCGGTGCCGCTCGCGAGCGGCTGGTGGGACAGCCTCTCCGTGATGCGCGAATATGCGGTGCGCAGCGACGACTTCTGGCGCGAAGCGATCCGGCATGTGTCGCTCGCGGGCGGCTCGGTGGCCGCCGCGCTCGTCGCGGGTGTGCCGCTCGGCATTGCATGCGCGCGCATCGCGGCGGTGCGTACCGTCGCGATGCCCGTGCTCAATATCGTGCAGACGATCCCCAGCATCGCGATGTACGGGCTGATGATGGCGCCGCTCGGCCTGCTCGCCGCACACGTGCCGCTCGCGGCCGCGCTCGGCATCCGCGGGATCGGCGTCGCGCCGGCCGTGCTCGCGCTGTTCCTGTATTCGCTGCTGCCGATCGCATCGAGCGTCGTGGTCGGGCTCGGGCAAGTGCCGCCGCACGTGACCGAAGCGGCGCGCGCGATGGGCATGACGCGTGCGCAACGGCTGCTGCGCGTCGATCTCGTGCTCGCGCTGCCGGTGATCCTGAGCGGCGTGCGCATCGTGCTCGTGCAGAACATCGGCCTGACCGCGGTTGCCGCGCTGATCGGCGGCGGCGGGTTCGGCACCTTCATCTTCCAGGGGATCGGGCAATCGGCCGCCGATCTCGTGCTGCTCGGCGCGATCCCGACGATCGCGCTCGCACTGGCGGCCGCCGTCGTGTTCGAAGCCGCGACCTCGCTCGCGAAGGGGCGTGCAGGATGATCGAGATCGAACGTGCCGGCAAGCGCTTCGGCGATATCGTCGCCGTCGACGACGTCTCGCTGACGATGAAGCGCGGCACGATCACCGCGCTCGTCGGCGCATCGGGCAGCGGCAAGTCGACGCTGCTGCGCATGATCAACCGGCTGATCGCGCCCACCAGCGGCACGATCCGCATCGACGGCGTCGATACGGCCACCGTCGCACCCGAGCAGCTTCGGCGCGGCATCGGCTATGCGATCCAGGGGCACGGGCTGTTTCCGCACTGGAGCGTCGCGCGCAACATCGCGACGGTGCCGCGCCTGCTCGGCTGGCCGTCCGGCCGCATCGACGCGCGCGTGAACGAACTGCTCGACCTGTTCCATCTCGCACCGGCCGAATTCGCGGACAAGCTGCCGCACGAACTGTCGGGCGGCCAGCAGCAGCGCGTCGGCGTTGCGCGCGCGCTCGCGGCCGAGCCCGCGATGCTGCTGATGGACGAACCGTTCGGCGCGCTCGACCCGATCATTCGCGGCAAGGCGCAGGACGACCTGTTCGCGTTGCAGCGCCGCCTCGGCATCACGGTCGTGATCGTCACGCACGATATCGAGGAAGCGCTGAAGCTCGGCGACACGATCGCGGTGATGGACGGCGGACGGCTGCTGCAGGTCGCGCCGCCGGCCGAGATTCTCGGCAAGCCGGCCGCCGGCGTCGTCGAGCAGCTCGTCGCGGGCGTCGACCGGCCGCTGCGCCTGCTCGCGCTGACGCCGATCGACGCGGTGGCCGAACCCGGTCATGCCGACGGCGACGCGATCGCCGCGACGCGCACGCTGCGCGACGCGGTGTCCGAGCTGCTGTGGCGCGGTGTCGATGCGCTGCCCGTCGACGATGGCAGCGGACGCAACGAACCCGGCGCACGCCGCATCACGCTCGACGCGATCCGCGCGCATGCGAGGAAACCCGCATGACGGTGCACGGCGTGCGGCCCACTCACTCGGCCCTGCCCCGGCGGCTGCCCGCGTATGCGGCCCGCGCGGCCGCGCTCGCGCTGCTGCTCGTGCTGCTGTTGCGCCCGATGTGGCTGCAGGGGCTGTTCGCGCCGTTCGCGGACAACGGCGCGCCGGTCATCTACGATCGCGCGAGCCTGCTCGACCTCACGCTCGCGCATCTCGGCACGGTCGCGGTGTCGAGCGTGATCGGCACGCTCGTCGCGGTCGCGGCCGGCATCGCGGTCACGCGGCCGTGGGGCGCGGATTTCCTGCCGGTCGCGCGCAGCGTCGTCGATATCGGCCAGACCTTCCCGCCCGTCGCAGTGCTCGCGCTCGCGGTGCCGGCCGTCGGCTTCGGATTGAAACCCGTGCTGATCGCGCTCGTGCTGTACGGGCTCCTGCCGATTTTCGAAAGCACGATCGCGGGGCTGGAAGACGTGCCGCGCGACGTCGTCGACGCTGCACGCGGGATGGGGATGAGCGGCTGGCAGCAACTGGTGTCGGTCGAGCTGCCGCTCGCGTTTCCGGTGATCATCAACGGGATCCGGCTCGCGGTCGTGATCAATCTCGGCACCGCGACGATCGGCTCGACGGTCGCAGCGCGCGGGCTCGGCGACGTGATCATCGCGGGCCTGCAGACGTCGAACACCGCGTTCGTGCTGCAGGGCGGCGTGATCGTCGGGCTGCTCGCGGTGCTCGTCAGCGATGCGATCGGCGCGATTGCGCGGACAGCGACTGCGCGACGCGCGTAAGGGACGCGGGGCCGCCCCCTGTCACGTGCGTGTAAAAAAGGCCGGAATCCACGGTTCGGCGACGTTCATCCGGACTCCGATGCGTGTCTGTGCAACGATCGGCCCGCCGGCCGGCGCACACCGACACAAGCCTACACGCCGCTTTCATTCGAGCCGGCGCTCGACCACCGGTATCGATTGGCCGATATACTATGTGCCTCCCATTTTCCCCGCACTCCACCATGCGACGGTTTCTCTGGCTGATCGTGCTTTCGCTCGGCATCGCGCACCAGGCATCGGCGCAGCAGGCGCCCGCGCTGCCTGCATCCGCGCCCGAAGCGGCCGCATCGGCGCCGCCCGTCGCGTCCGCGCCGCTCGCGAACGCCAACGATCAGCCGAACGAAGCAAACCGCCGCATCACGTCCTACCTGTCGAAGAAATTCGGCGTCGCGAAGGAACGGGCCGCGAAGCTCGCCGATATCGTGAGCGTCACTGCGACGAAATATTCGCTGCCGCCGGCACTCGTTTACGCCATCATCTCGATCGAATCGCGCTTCCAGGAAAAGGCACGCGGCCAGCATGGCGCGACGGGGCTGATGCAGGTCGTGCCGGCCGCGCACCGCGGCCTGCTGCGCAACGTGAAGGACCTGTCCGACCCGAACGCGAACGTCGAAGTCGGGTCGGCGATTCTGTCGGGCTACGTGAGGGCGGCCGGGGGCGACGTGCGGGCCGGACTGAGGAGCTACAGCGGCGGTTCGAACGCGTATGCGGCGAAGGTGATGCAGCGGGTCGATTCGTTCCGGTTCGTGCTCGAACCCGACGACGACGCGAAAGCCGAGAAAGCCCCGAACGATGCGAAGGGCCGCATGGTGCCGGTCAGCGAGACGTCGAACTCGGCGTCGGCCCGCAACCGCCAGTAAGCGCGCCTCGCCCCTTCGCCCGATGGTCCTGCGCATGCGCCACGCCATCCGCTTCCTTGCCGTCGCCGCGCTGGCGATCGGCGCAGAAGTGACCAACGGTCGGACACCCGCGCGGGCCGCCCGTCATGCCTGCGCGAGATTCGCGCGCAGAAACTCGATGAAATGCTGCGTCTTCGCGGGCAGCAGGCGCGTTTCCGTCATCGCATAGACGGGAATCGGCTCACCTTCCCATTCGGGCATCACGCGACGCAACCGCCCGGCGGCCACATCGTCCGCGACGATCTCTTCCGACAGCACGATGATTCCCGCGTCGAGCGTGGCCAGGCGTCGCAGCATGCCGACGCTGTTCACCGCGAAACGGCTGCTCACCGCCACCGCAACGGAGCGCGTGCCGTCATGCAACGTCCATGACCCGCTCTTCTGGAGACCGAGGCACGCGTGCCGCGTGAGGTCTTCCGGCTCGCGCGGCTCGCCGGCGCGCGCCAGATAGCCGGGCGATGCATACAGGTAGTTCCGGAGCGTGGCGAGCCGCCGCGCGACCAGTTGCGAATCCTCGGACGGGCCAATACGGATCGCGACGTCGAACGGTTCGCTCACCAGATCGACACGCCGGGAAGTCAGTTCGAAATCGAAGGTCAGCTTCGGATAGCGGTTCGCGAATTCGACGATCAGCGGCGCAAGATGCGTCACCGCGAAATCGACGGGAAACGAGGCGCGCAGCACGCCGGTCGGCTCCGCCAGCAGATCGCCGAGTTGCTCGTGCGCGAGCCGCGCCTCGTCGACGATGCGCTTGCAGCGTTCGAAGTAAAGCCGGCCGGCCTCCGTCAGCTCGATCCGGCGCGTCGTGCGATGCAGCAGCCGCAACCCGATCGCCTTCTCCAGCGCGCCGATGCGCCGCGACAGCGTCGAGTTCGGCATCCCCAGCGTGTCGGCCGCACTGCGAAAGCCCTTCGCCTTCACGACCTCGACGAACAGCGCCATATCGTTCAGCAGTTCCATGCTTACTGCTCCATTGATGGATCAATGTTATCCAGATTACTCGGTTTATCCCGAAAGAGAAGCAATGGATGATGGCTGCGTGGAGGCGAGGTCGGCACAACGGTGCACGGCCGGCGCCCGATGCGGCATCGCACCCCCGGTGCCGCCATCCCGTACTTCGAGGAGCAACGCATCATGAGCCAACTGTTCGCCCCGGTCCGCGTGGGCCGCTACACCCTGGAAAACCGTCTCGTCATGGCGCCGATGACGCGCAGCCGCGCCGCCTTCGACGGCACGCCCGGCGAATGGGCCGCCGAGTACTACGCGCAGCGCGCGGGCCTCGGCCTGATCGTCACCGAAGGCACGCAGCCGTCGGACGACGGCCAGGGCTACCTGACGACACCCGGCATCTACACCGATGCGCACGTCGCCGGCTGGAAGGCGATCAGCGAGCGCGTGCACGCGCGCGGCGGCCGCCTGTTCATCCAGCTGATGCACGTGGGGCGCATGTCGCACCCCGATAACACGCCGCATCATCGCCAGGGCGTCGCGCCGTCGGCAATCGCGCCGGGCGTGCCGATGTTCACGGTGAAGGGGATGCAGGAGATTCCCGCGCCGCGCGCGCTGACGACGGACGAAGTGCGCGAGACCGTGAACGACTTCCGCTTCGCCGCGCGCCGCGCGATCGAGGCCGGCGCCGACGGCGTCGAGATCCACGGCGCGAACGGGTATCTGGTCCAGCAGTTCTTCGCGCCGAACGCGAACACGCGCACCGATGCATACGGCGGCTCGATCGGGAATCGCGCGCGTTTCGCGATCGAGGTGGCCGAGGCGATCGCCGACGAGATCGGCGCGGACCGCACGGCCATCCGCCTGTCGCCCGGCACTCCGCTGTGGGGCATCGACGAAGGCGCCGAAGGGCCGGACCTGTATCGCCACCTGGCGACGCAGCTCGACCAGCTCGGCCTCGCATACCTGCACGTAATGCACCAGGGCGACGAACCGCTGCTCGCAGACCTGCGCGAACGCTGGAGCGGCACGCTGATCGTGAACCGTCCGGGCCGCGCGCGCGACGCAATCGGCACGGATGTCGCGGCGGGCCTCGCCGATCTCGAAGCCTACGGCCAGATGGTGCTCGCGAATCCGGATTTCGTGACGCGGCTGAAAGCGGGCGCGCCGATGAACGATGCGCAGCGCGACACGTTTTTCGGCGGCGATGCGCGCGGGTATGTCGACTATCCGGCGTTGGGCAGCGCAGCAGCAGCTTGACGCGCAGGCTCAGGGCGATCGTTGCAGTACGCCGGAATGGGGGGTGCGACGATCGCCCGTGAACCTCCCGATTTCAAAGCAGTTCGACTTTGACTTTGGACACCATGGGTGCAATCCTCAGCACACGGTCGGCCTGATTACACACGTACTCCGAAATATTGCTCACCCACTCACGTTCGTCGCCCGCGTAGACGTCCGATTGCGCCAGCTCGGGAGCCAGTTTCGCAGCCAGGGTCGCCATCCGCGTCATTTCACGCGCAACGAGTGCCGGCCGGATCTGCGCACGATGTGCGAAGTCCGCGAGCGCGAAAGCGGTCAGCTCCTCGGTCCGGAACACATCTCCGTACGCCATTGCCATGTCCTGTACATAGGCGTCGCCGTATACGTTCACGCACACCAGATCGTACAGCGGCGCCGGATCGAGCCCGCCGCTGCTGACGAAAAACGAAATGTTCTTGCCATGCGCGTCGCTGTTGCCGATCAGTAGTTGCAACAATGCCCAGCGCAGCATGGCCGAACGTGCGGCGGCCGGCGTCTCGAGAGACGGCGTCAACGAGAACAGTCTCTCGAAGCTCACGCCTTCGCGGATATTGCGCACGTCCTCGTTGTTGCCGAGATTGCGCTCGTACTTGAGCGTCGCCGGCAAATCGAGGGCCTGGCATCCATCGATGATATGAAGTCGCCGCACCGTACTCACGCGGTGCGGATCGTCCGGGTCGGTCGTCACGATTCGGTCGAATCGTTCGATCAGCAGAATCGGTTCCGGGATACGCCGGATCTCGACATGCGCGACCGGCAGGCCCATGCGAGCCGTCAGCGTCATGCAGAAATGCTCGTTGGCGACCATGAACGGCGCATTCGGGCTGCGCGACTCGGGCTTGAGAATATGCGAGCTGCTGAGCGCTCCATCGACAAGCGAGAACTGCTCACCCTCGACGAGCACCTGCAACTTGTCCTGATGACCGGCGATCGACAGGCGCACCTGATCGTCCCAGACGGCAAACGGGATCGCATCGCGCTTGCGGATACGATCGGTCAGCTCTTCCATCGAAATCGGCCGACGCACGGGTTCGGGGCTTTCGGGCACCCGCGCGGCCGAATCGTCGTCGGGGACGAAGCTCAACGCACCAACCGGCTCCTTGCCGAGCATCCGGATCAGGCCGAAGACATTGTCCTTCGATATCTGATACATCGATGCGGCCACGTCGAGCGCACGGCCCTCGGGCAGCAAGTTGCCCACGAAGCGCTGGACCGCGCCCGCCGGCGGGTTGCCGCCATCGAGCGGAATGCACGGCGACAACGCGAACGCATCGCCACGCGCGAGCCACGCCGGGTCGTACGAAAAGCCGTAACCGTCGCGACCGGCATCGTAGGTCAATTGCCCGACGGGCGAGCCGTCAGTCGAGACGCACAGGCGATGGACCATTACGCGCCCTCCTGCGAACCCGGTGACGCGACACGCTTCTGCACGTAATCGCGCAATGCGTTGCGTGCCACAGGTACGTCGCGTTTCGGCACGACGAGCAAATTGAGGCCGAGACCGTCCAGTACCTTGAACAGCTTGTCGAGACTCACCGCGCGGCCGTTCTCGAGCCGCGACAGCACGTCCTTGGAGACGCCGAGCATATCGGCCGCATCGTCGATCCGCATCTGGTTCTGCGCTCGTCGGTTGCGCACGAGCGCCCCCAGCGCTGCGAGATCCAGTGCGAGCGGGTCGGGTGCCGCGATCGGTCGCGGTAAGGTACGAGCCATAATTCCGGGATTTCGGGAACAAAGCACTGACGCTCCGCACCCGACGATATAATTACGAGAATGTCGGAATTATAGTCAACCAGAGGCAGAATGGCCAATTGTTCCGTTGTTTCAGGAATTATGTTGACAGCAGCAGTCCATCGCCCATTGTTCCTATATTTCAGGAATTAAAACAAGCGCGGCGACGCTTCCGCGCCGCCGCCCGAGTTGACCGGATCGCCCCCGATCCAGCACCGCTCATAGCTGTCCCGCCGCCCCCGTCCATCGCAAATAATCCCCGCGCGTCCAGTCGAGCGACACGCCCACGCGCTTCGTGCCGGGCCGGATCTTCGGCTTGTACACCGACAGCGTCAGCGACTCCAGCGCGGGCCATTCGCGGAACGACAGCACCGCGATATCGGCGACGAGCGTCTCCAGCAGCCGCGTATGCGGCTTGTGCGACAGAAACGCGGCAACGCGCGCGCAATAGCCGTCGTAATCGATCCACTCGCCCTGCTCGCTCGGCTCGCAGCGATACCCGAGCCGCGCATCGATCACGACCTGCTGCGGCGCTTCATGCTCGTGCGCATGAATGCCGATCCTCGCGGGCACCTTCAGTTCGTCGACGAACACGCTCCAGCCGCGCCCGCGCAGGCGCGGCGCGTCGATCGCCACGAACGGTTCGTCGAACGGCTTCATGATGCGAGCGGCGCCGCGGCGTCGAGCATGATGCGCACGAAGTAGTCGGCGAAGCTGCGGCGCAGGACGATCTCGAACGTATCGTCACCGGTCGGAATCAGCACGATCGACGACTTGAAGTAATGCGACTGCGCGCACTGGCCCGGCTTGAACGCACGCGGATGAAGGTCGAGCGGGCAGCCGCGCGCGAGCACGTCGCGCACGCGTTCGCCGCTGATCTCGACCACCGTGTAGCCGCTGCCGACGTCGACCGCCGCCGCATACGAACCCTGCACGGCCTCCGCGAGCTTCGCTTCGAGCACGCCGGCCTGCACCGGGCCGTTCGAACGCACGAGCCACTCGTCGGGGCCGAGCCACAGCACGTCGTACTCGGCGCCGCGCACGACCGTGTTCGGCTCCGCGGGCGGCCGGCAGCCGACCACGCGCTCGAACGCGCTGACGAACGCCGGATCGCTCAGCTCGCCGCGCACGTTGACGAGATCGAGGAACGGCCGCTCGCGCAGCGTGAACTTCTTCGATGCGCGCGCCTGGTGCGTCTTCAGCACGTCGGCCGCGCCGACGAACGGCGATTCAAGCGTCACGCCCGCGCCCGCCACCGGCGCCTGGTTTCTCGTTTCATTCCACATGCTGGCGCACCCCTTCGGTATCGTAGAAAACCGGGCTCGAGATCTTCGCGGTGATGCGCTTGCCGTTGGCCAGCGGAATCACGACGCTCTCGCCCATCTTGTTCAGGCCGCCCTTCACCACCGCGAGCGCGATCGAGCGCTTCAGGATCGGGCTGTAGTAGCTCGACGTCACGTGGCCGATCATCGGCGTCGGATCGACCGCCGACACCTGCGTGTCCTTCGCGACGATCTGCGCGCCTTCCGGCAGCACGAACTGCTCGTCCTCGGTCAGCAGGCCGACGAACTGCTTGCGGCCTTCCTTCGCGGTGTCCGAGCGCGCCAGCGAGCGCTTGCCGAGGAAGTCCTTCGACTTCGCGACGACCCCGCCCATCCCGAGGTCGTACGGCGTGACCGAGCCGTCGGTATCCTGGCCGACGATGATGTAGCCCTTCTCCGCGCGCAGCACGTGCATCGTCTCGGTGCCGTACGGCGTGATGTCGAACTCGGCGCCGGCCGCCATCAGCGCTTCCCACACCGCGCGGCCCGCATTCGCCGGCACGTTCACTTCATAGGCCAGCTCGCCCGAGAAGCTGATCCGCATCACGCGCGCCTTCGCGCCCGCGACGGTGCCGTTCCGGTAGCTCATGAACGGGAACGCTTCGTTGCCGAAGTCGATGTCCTGGCATACCCTCTGCACGACCTTGCGGCTCTTCGGGCCGACCACCGCGAACGTCGCCCAGTGATCGGTGACCGACGACAGCCGCACCTTCATGTCGGGCCATTCGGTCTGCAGCCAGCGTTCGAGCCACGTGAGTACGCGCGCCGCGCCGCCCGTCGTGGTCGTCATCATGAAATGCTGGTCGGCGAGGCGTACCGTCACGCCGTCGTCGAACACCATCCCGTTCTCGTCGAGCATCAGCCCGTAGCGGCACTTGCCGACCTCGAGCTTGTTCCACGGGTTCGTGTACATCCAGTTCAGCAGCTTCACCGAATCGGGGCCCTGGATGTCGATCTTGCCGAGCGTCGATGCGTCGAGGATGCCGACGCTGTTGCGCACCGCGAGGCATTCGCGCTTCACGGCCGCATGGAGATCCTCGCCGTTCTTCGGGAAATACCACGGCCGCTTCCAGTTGCCGACGTCCTCGAACAGCGCGCCGTGCTCGACGTGCCACTCATGCACGCAGGTCTTGCGGATCGGGTCGAGGAAATCGCCGAGCTCGCGGCCCGCGAACGTGCCGAACGTCACGGGCGTGTAGTTCGGGCGGAACGTCGTCGTGCCCGTTTCCGGAATCGTCTTGCCGAGCGCCTGCGCGAGGATCGCCATCCCATTGATGTTGCCGAGCTTGCCCTGGTCGGTGCCGAAGCCCATCGCCGTATAGCGCTTCACGTGCTCGACCGACTCGAAGCCTTCGCGGGCGGCCAGCAGGATATCGGCGGCCGACACGTCGTTCTGGAAATCGACGAACTGCTTCGGCCCGCGCGCCGCGGCCTCGCGGCTGCCGACGAGCCACAGCGGCTGCAGTGCGCCTTCGACGGTTTCCGCGACTTGCGGCGCAACCGGGCGCTGCGCGGCCGTGAAGCCCGCCGCCTTCGCCGCTTCCGCGCCCGCATCGACCGCGAGCCGCAGCGCGCGCGCCAGGCCGAATTCGCCGGCCGCCGCACCGATGCTTGCCTCCGCCTGCACGGGCTTGCCCGGCAGGAAGCACGCCTTCTCGTCGTTCCAGCAGGCCTTGCCGCCCGACTGCGCGAACAGGTGCAGCACCGGGCTGAAGCCGCCCGACATCGCGACGAGGTCGCACGGCAGCGACTGCAGCTTGCCGCCCACCTGGCCGTTCGTGCTGGACGCGACGTCGACCGACGATACGCGCCACTTGCCCGACGCGGTCGTCACGACCGCGCCGCTCATCACCGTCACGCCCTGCCGCTTCGCGGCGGCCGGCAGCGCGCCGTTCGACGACGCGCGAGAATCGACGACCGTGACCTTCGCGCCGCACGCCTTCAGGTCGAGCGCGGTCTGGTACGCGCGGTCGTTGTTCGTGAACACGACCGCGTTGCGGCCCGGCAGCACGCCGAACCGGTGCACATAAGCGGACACCGCGCCTGCCAGCATCACGCCCGGCAGGTCGTTGTTGCCGAACACGATCGGACGCTCGTGCGCGCCGGTCGCGAGGATCACGCGCTTCGCGCGAACCTTCCACAGCAGCTCGCGCGTGCCCTTGCGCATCGACACGGGCAGGTGATCGGTCAGGCGCTGCGTGACCGTCACGAGGTTGTGGTCCTGGTAGCCGAACGCGGTGCTGCGCGACAGGATCGTCACGTCGGGCAGCTTGCGCAGTTCGGCCTCGATCTTCTCGACCCACTGCAGCGCGGGCTTCGCGTCGATCTCGGCGCGGCACGACAACAGGCTGCCGCCGAGCTCGCGCTGGTCGTCGACGAGGATCACGCGCGCGCCGGCCGTGGCCGCCGCATGCGCGGCCGCGAGGCCCGACGGGCCGCCGCCGACGACGAGCACGTCGCAATGCGCGTAGCACTTGTCGTAGCGATCGGCGTCGAGCGCCTCGGGCGCCTTGCCGAGGCCGGCCGCCTCGCGAATCTTCTCTTCATACTTCGGCCACATCTTGCGCGGCCACATGAAGGTCTTGTAGTAGAAGCCGGCCGGCAGGAAGCGCGAGAACTTCTGGTTGATCGCATAGCGATCGTTCTCGAGCGTCGGCTCGGCGTTCACGCTCGTCGCGACGAGCCCCTGGTACAGCTCGATCTCGGTCGCGCGCGCGTTCGGCACCGAGTACGGGCCCGATTCGAGCTGCACGACGGCATTCGGTTCCGCGACGTCCGCCGTCACGATCCCGCGCGGACGGTGGTACTTGAAGCTGCGCGCGACGAAATGCACGCCGTTCGCGAGCAGCGCGGACGCGAGCGTGTCGCCCTGGAAGCCCTGATACGTGCGGCCGTTGAACGTGAAGGTCAGCGGAATCGCGCGATTGATGCGGCCACCGGTGCCGAGGCGGTCTTTCTGGCTCATTTGCTCGTGCCCTCTTCGTGTGCGTTGCCGGCGGCCGCGCCACTGATGGCAGCCCCGCCGAACTTTTCGTAGCCCTTGATATCGTAGGTCACCGTGTCGCGCGTGGCCTTGAACCAGCGGCGGCAACCCTGCGCATGCAGCCATTGCTCCTTGTGCAGCCCGCGCTTGTTCTCGCGCATGAACACGTACTCGCCCCATTCGCGGTCGGTCATGTTCTCGTTGTTGACGGGGCGCACGATGTCGGCTTCGCCGCCGCACGTGAACTCGGATTCGGCGCGCGGCCCGCACCACGGACATTCGATCAGCAACATGTTTCTTTCTCCTTCAGTGCGGGGATTAGTGCGCAACGGCGGCAGCGCCGTGCTCGTCGATCAGGTGGCCCGTGTAGAAGCGGTCGAGCGCGAACGGTGCGTTCAGCGGATGCGGTTCGTCGCGGGCGATCGTGTGTGCGAACACCCAGCCCGAGCCGGGCGTCGCCTTGAAGCCGCCGGTGCCCCAGCCGCAGTTGAAATAGAGGCCCTTCACGTCGGTCTTGGTGATGATCGGGCACGCGTCCGGCGACACGTCGACGATGCCGCCCCACTGGCGGTTCATCCGCACGCGCGAGAACACCGGGAACATCTCGACGATCGCCTGCAGCGTGCTTTCGATGATGTGGAAGCTGCCGCGCTGGCCGAAGCCCGTGTACTGGTCGATGCCCGCGCCGATCACGAGGTCGCCCTTGTCGGACTGGCTGATATAGGCGTGCACCGCGTTCGACATGATCACCGAGTTGACGACCGGCTTGATCGGCTCGGACACCAGCGCCTGCAGCGGATGGCTTTCGATCGGCAGGCGCACGCCGGCCATGTCGGCGAGCGTCGTCGTGTTGCCGGCCGCGACCACCGCGACCTTCTTCGCCTTGATGAAGCCCTTCACCGTATCGACGCCGACCACCGCGCCGCCTTCGCGGCGAATGCCCGTCACCTGGCAGTTCTGGATGATGTCCACACCGGCGCGATCCGCGCCGCGCGCGAAGCCCCAGGCCACCGCGTCGTGGCGCGCCACGCCGGCACGGCGCTGGATCGATGCGCCGAGCACCGGGTAGCGGCTGTTCAGGTTGATGGTCGGCTCGATTTCCTTGATCTGCGCGGGCGTCAGGAATTCGGCGTCGACGCCGTTCAGCCGGTTCGCGTTCACGCGGCGCTCGGTGTCGCGCACGTCCTGCAGCGTGTGCGCGAGGTTCATCACGCCGCGCTGGCTGAACATCACGTTGTAGTTCAGGTCCTGCGACAGCCCTTCCCACAGCTTCATCGCCTTCTCGTACAGCGCGGCCGATTCGTCCCACAGATAGTTCGAGCGCACGATCGTCGTGTTGCGCGCGGTGTTGCCGCCGCCGATCCAGCCCTTCTCGAGGATCGCGACGTTCGTGATCCCGTGTTCCTTCGCGAGGTAGTACGCGGTCGCGAGGCCGTGACCGCCGCCGCCGACGATCACGACGTCGTATTCCTTCTTCGGCTCCGGGCTCCTCCACTGCTTTTCCCAGTTCTCGTGATACGAGAGGCCGTTGCGGAACAGGCTGAATATCGAGTAGCGGCTCATTTTGATGGACCCTTCGTTAGCATTCGATGACGTTCACGGCGAGACCGCCGCGCGACGTTTCCTTGTATTTCGTCTTCATGTCGGCGCCGGTCTCGCGCATCGTCTTGATCACGGAATCGAGCGACACGTAGTGCTGGCCGTTGCCCTTGAGCGCCATGCGCGACGCGTTCAGCGCCTTGATCGCACCCATCGCGTTGCGCTCGATGCACGGGATCTGCACGAGCCCGCCGACCGGGTCGCAGGTCATCCCGAGGTTGTGCTCCATGCCGATCTCGGCCGCGTTCTCGACCTGGTCCGGCGTGCCGCCCATCACCGCGGCGAGCGCGGCGGCGGCCATCGAGCACGCGACGCCCACTTCGCCCTGGCAACCGACTTCCGCGCCGGAGATCGACGCGGTTTCCTTGTAGATGATCCCGATCGCCGCGGCCGTCAGCAGGAATTCGACGATGCCGGCTTCGTTCGAGCCCGGCACGAATTTCACGTAGTAGTGCAGCACCGCGGGAATCACGCCGGCCGCGCCGTTGGTGGGTGCGGTGACGACCCGGCCGCCCGCCGCGTTCTCCTCGTTGACGGCCATCGCATACAGGTTGACCCAGTCGAGCATCGACAGCGGGTCGCGCAGCGACTCTTCCGAACGCGCGCGCAGGTGGCCGCTCATCTCGGCCGCGCGGCGCTTCACGCGCATCGGGCCCGGCAGTTCGCCCTCGACCTTGCAGCCGCGCTCGACGCAGGCGGCCATCGTGCGCCAGATCGCGAGCAGCCCGGCGCGCACTTCGTCGGCGGGACGCAGCGCGGATTCGTTGCGCAGCATCAGCTCGGCGATCGACAGCCCGTGTTCACGGCACTGCCGCATCAGGTCGTCGCCGGTGCGAAACGGATACGGCACCTCGACCGCCGCGCGCACGCCGTTCACGCGATCGCCGTCGCGGTTCACGACGAAGCCGCCGCCGACCGAGTAATACTCTTTCTCGACGAGCAGCTGGCCGTGCTCGTCGAACGCCTGGAAGCGCATCCCGTTCGGGTGCACGATGCTCGTGCCGCTCATCAGCTTGCGATAGAAGCCGATGTGCTCCTTTTCCTCGAAGCGGACCGTCTGCCTGCCGAGCAGCGACAGCGCCTTCTCCGCACGGATCGCGGCGAGCCGCGGCTCGATCAGGTCGGGATCGATCGTGTCGGGCAGGTGGCCCTCGAGGCCGAGCAGCACGGCCTTGTCGGTGCCGTGGCCCTTGCCGGTCGCGCCGAGCGAGCCGTATAGTTCGACCCGCACGCGGCGCACGAAGCCGAGCAGGTTCGCGTCCTCGACATGCGACGCGAAGCGGCACGCCGCGATCATCGGGCCGACCGTATGCGAACTGGACGGGCCGATGCCGATCTTGAACAGGTCGAACGCGCTGACGTTCATCTGGCTTCCTCTGGATGGGCGTACGTGAAATGTCGTTGGCATCAGTACATCAAAGCGTAAAATTGGCCGATAGAACAAAAACGGCATCGGCGTGGGATACCCCCGCCAAGCCTCGCGCCGGCCGCCCGGAAAGTGCGTTTTGGCGATGGTTCGCGACGAAAAACCACAAGTCCGGCAGGCGTTCGCGCCTGCCGGCCGCCGTGCCCGCAAACAGAGTGAAACGAGTGAGATCCGCCTGCCCGGCGTGACGAGATTGGCCGCGATGACACCCGACGTACCCGCTTCCCCCCTCGCAGAACCCGCGCCGCAGCGCATCCGCTTCGGCATCGTGCTGCTGCCGAACTTCACGCTGACCGCGTTCTCGGGTTTCGTCGACATGCTGCGGCTGTCGGCCGACGACGGCGACTACAGCAAGCCCGTGCGCTGCGCGTGGAGCGTGATCGGCGAGACGCTCGCGCCGGTGCGCGCGAGTTGCGGGATCCAGATCACGCCGTGGGAGACCTTCGATGCGGCCGAGCCGTTCGACTACGTGGTCGTGGTCGGCGGGCTGCTGCATTCGGGGCCGCAAGCCGGCCCCGAAACGCTCGAGTTCATCCGCCGCGCGGCGGCGCGCGGCGCGACCGTCGTCGGGATCTGCACCGGCGTGTTCACGCTGATGCGCGCCGGCGCACTCGACGGCTACCGCACCTGCGTGAGCTGGTTCCACTACTGGGATTTCATCGAGCGCTTCCCGAGCGCCGATCCCGACCTGCTGATCGCCGACCGGCTGTTCGTGATCGACCGGCGCCGGATCACGTGCTCGGGCGGCCGCGCGTCGATCGACGTCGCCGCCGCGATCCTGCTGCGCCATTTCGATCACGCGACCGTGCAGAAGGCGCTGCGCATCCTGCTCGTCGGCGAGATGCAGAAAGGCAACGCGCCGCAGCCGCATCCGCCGGGCCTCGAGCCGGCCACGCACCCGAAGGTCAAGCGCGCGATTCTTCTGATGGAACAGCATGTCGGGCGCGCGCTGCCGCTCGACGAGCTCGCGTGCAAGCTCGACATGTCGACGCGGCAGCTCGAGCGGCTGTTCAAGGCCGAGACGGGCAAGAGCCCGCAGGTGTTCGCGAAGCAGGTGCGGCTGCGCACGGCCGCATGGCTGCTGACGAGTTCGGACCGCACGGTGGCCGATATCGCGTCGAGCTGCGGGTTCGCCGATGCGTCGCACCTCGGGCGCGAATTCCGCAAGCAGTTCGGCGTGCCGCCGGCGACCTATCGCGAGCGTGGCGGGGAAGTGTCGGAAGCCGGCGCGGCGATGGTCGCGGACCCCGTCGCGGACATCGCCGACTGACAGCCACGGGCATCCCCCTACCTGACCGACCGTAGAACGGCACACGATCGCGTCGGTTTCGACTGTTTTGGAACCGGTTTCAGTCAACTTGACCGACGTTGCCCGCCGCTTACCGAGGGTTATCCCGGATGATTCATCGCGCTCAAATTTGTATGATGACCACATCACCTTACAAACCAGAGCATCATGTTCGAGAAAATTCCCGCCCGTGCGATGAGCGACCATGTCGCGCAGCAACTGCTCAAGCAGATCGAAGTCGGCAGTTTCTCGGCCAGCGGCAAGCTGCCGACGGAAGCCGTGCTCGCGCAGGAATTCGGCGTGAGCCGCACCGTGATCCGCGAGGCGATTTCGCGGCTGAAGAACGAAGGCGTGGTCGAGCCGCGCCAGGGCAGCGGCGTGTACGTGAACCAGCACGGTGCGATCCGGCCGCTGCGGATCGACTACGCGGAAGCGGTCGAGGCCACGTCGCTGCCGCACCTGCTCGCGGTGCGCCGCGCGATCGAGGCCGAGGTCGCGGCCGAAGCCGCGCTGCATCACACCGATGAAGACATGGCCGACATCGACGATGCGCTGCGCAAGATCGACGATGCGGTAGCCGCCGGGCGCGACGGCGTCGCGGAAGACGTCGCGTTCCACCGCACGATCGCGGCCGTCACCGGCAACCCGTATTTCCTGAAGACGCTGCAGTTCCTGAACCAGTACCTCGAAGCCGGCGTGAAGGTCACGCGGCGCAACGAAGCGACACGCGAGGATTTCTCGCGCCAGGTGCGCGAGGAACACGCGGCGATCGCCGACGCGATCCGCTCGCGCGACCCGATGGCGGCGCGCAACGCGGCGCGCACGCACATGTACAACGCGGCCCGCCGTCTCGCGGAAGCCGGCATCTGCTGAAACCGGCGGCCTCGCCCGCCCCCGGCGGCGCCGCTGTCACGAACCTCTCCCGAATCGATCAAGGTTGACCATGTCACGAAATGTTGGAGTCATCGGCCTCGGCGCGATGGGCCTCGGCGTCGCCCGCTCGCTGCTGCGCGCCGGCTTGCGCGTGCACGCATGCGACGTGCGCGACACCGTGCTGCAGGCGTTTGCCGCCGAAGGCGGCGTGGCCTGCGTGTCGCCGGCCGAACTCGGCGCGCGATGCGACGTCGTCGTCACGCTCGTCGTCAATGCCGCGCAGACGGAAACGGTGCTGTTCGGCGAGCACGGCGCGGTCGCGGCGATGAAGCCGGGCGGCGTCGTGATCGCAAGCGCGACCGTCGCACCCGAATTCGCGGTCGCGCTCGGCGCGCGCATCGAGGCCGCCGGCCTGCAGATGCTCGATGCGCCGGTGTCGGGCGGCGCCGCGCGCGCGGCATCCGGCGAGATGACGATGATGACGTCGGGCCCGGCCGCCGCGTACGCGGGCTGCGAGGACGTGCTCGCCGCGATCGCCGGCAAGGTCTATCGCCTCGGCGACGCGCACGGCATCGGCTCGAAAGTGAAGATCATCAACCAGTTGCTGGCCGGCGTGCACATCGCGGCGGCCGCCGAGGCGATGGCGCTGGGCCTGCGCGAAGGCGTTGATGCCGACGCGCTGTACGACGTAATTACGCACAGCGCCGGCAATTCGTGGATGTTCGAGAACCGCGTGCCGCACATCCTGAACGGCGACTACACGCCGCTGTCGGCCGTCGACATCTTCGTCAAGGATCTCGGCCTCGTGCTCGATACCGCGCGCCGCAGCAAGTTCCCGCTGCCGCTGTCGGCCACCGCGCACCAGATGTTCATGAGCGCGTCGAGCGCCGGCCACGGCGGCGAGGACGATTCCGCCGTGATCAAGACTTTCCCCGGCATCACGCTGCCGCCCGCCCGCTGATTCGAACGACGCTCCTGCCATGACCGCTTCCGCTTCCCGTCCCCTGCTCGGCTGCATCGCCGACGATTTCACCGGCGCGACCGATCTCGCAAACATGCTCGTCAAGAGCGGCATGCGCACCGTGCAGACGATCGGCGTGCCCGCCGGCGGCGCCGCAGTCGATACCGGCGTCGACGCCGACGCGATCGTCGTCGCGCTGAAGTCGCGCACGATCCCCGCAGCCGACGCCGTCGCGCAATCGCTCGCCGCATACGAATGGTTGCGCGCGCAAGGTTGCCGGCAGTTTTTCTTCAAGTACTGCTCAACGTTCGATTCGACCGACGCGGGCAACATCGGCCCCGTCGCCGACGCGCTGCTCGATGCGGTCGGCGGCGGCTTCTCGATCGCGTGCCCGGCATTCCCCGAGAACGGCCGCACGATCTATCGCGGCCACCTGTTCGTCGGCGACGTGCTGCTGAACGAATCGGGGATGGAGAACCATCCGCTCACGCCGATGCAGGACGCGAACCTCGTGCGCGTGCTGCAGCGGCAGACGAAGTCGCCGGTCGGCCTGATCCGCTACGACACGGTCGCGCTGGGCGCGGCCGCCGTGCGCACGCGGATCGACCAGTTGCGCGCGGAAGGCGCGCGCTTCGCGATCGCCGATGCGCTGTCGGACCGCGACCTCTACGTGCTCGGCGAAGCGTGCGCGGGCCTGCCGCTCGTCACCGGCGGTTCGGGCATCGCGCTCGGCCTGCCCGCGAATTTCCGCCGCGCGGAGCAACTGCCCGAGCGCGACAACGCGGCGTCGCTGCCGCGCATCGACGGGCTGTCGGCCGTACTCGCCGGCAGCGCGTCGAAGGCCACCAACGCGCAGGTCGCCGCGTGGCGCGCGACGCGGCCGAGCTTCCGCATCGATCCGCTCGCGGCGGCGCGCGGCGAGCCCGTTGTCGACCAGGCGCTCGCCTTCGCGGGCTCGCACCTGCCGCAGCCCGTCCTGATCTACGCCACCGCGACGCCCGGCGACGTGAAGGCCGTGCAGCAGGCGCTCGGTGTCGACGCGGCCGGCCATCTCGTCGAAAGCACGCTCGCGGCGATCGCGCGGGGCCTGCGCGAACTCGGCGTGCGCAAGTTCGTCGTCGCCGGCGGCGAGACGTCCGGCGCGGTCGTGCAGGCGCTCGACGTGAAGTCGCTGCAGATCGGCGCGCAGATCGATCCGGGCGTGCCGGCCACGGCCACCATCGACGCGCAGCCGCTCGGCCTCGCGCTGAAATCCGGCAACTTCGGCACGACGGACTTTTTCGACAAGGCGCTGCGCGCGCTGGACGGAGCCGCATGATGAGCCACGAAGCGAAACTGCGCGAAGAGATCTGCGTCGTCGGCGCGAGCCTGTATGCGCGCGGCCACGCGGTCGGCAGCGCCGGCAACATCAGCGCGCGCCTGCCCGACGGCTGGCTGATCACGCCGACCGACGCGTGCCTCGGCCGGCTCGACCCGAACGACATCGCGAAGGTCGGCACGGACGGCCAGCCCGTATCGGGCGGCAAGCCGTCGAAGACGCTCGCGCTGCATCGCGGCATCTACGCGCGCAACGGGCAAGCGAACGGCGTCGTTCACACGCATTCGACGCATCTCGTCGCGCTCACGCTCGCGGGCGTATGGCGCGACGCCGACGTGCTGCCGCCGATCACGCCGTACTACGTGATGAAGGTGGGCCACATTCCGCTGATCCGCTATCGCCGCCCCGGCGACCCGGCCGTCGCGGCCGAAGTCGCGGCGCTCGCCGACCAGGTGCGCGGCGTGCTGCTCGAGCGTCTCGGCCCCGTGATGTGGGGGCCGTCGGTGTCGCACGCGTCGTATGCGCTCGAGGAGCTCGAGGAAACGGCACGGCTGTGGCTGATGACGCACCCGAAGCCCGAGCCGCTGTCCGACGCGGCGCTCGACGAACTGCGCCAGACCTTCGGCGCGCGCTGGTAACGCGACGCTCGCGTCGCGCACCGATCAAGCACCGATTCCCATGCCCGCCGTGTGCGCGGGCCCTTCCGTCAGCACACACATGATCCGGCGGCGTACGCGCCGCCGGCAAACAACACTCTGGAGACGACGATGACTGCTCTCGACGCGGCCGCTGGCCGCTCGCCCGCCGCGCCTGCCCATGCCGCGGAACTCGACCGCACCTACAAGAAAGTGTTCTGGCGCATCGTGCCGTTCCTGATGCTCTGCTACGTGGTCGCGTATCTCGACCGCGTGAACGTCGGCTTCGCGAAGCTGCAGATGTCGCAGGATCTCGCGTTCAGCGAAACCGTATTCGGGCTCGGCGCGGGCATCTTCTTCCTCGGCTACTTCCTGTTCGAACTGCCGAGCAACCTGCTGATGCACCGCCTCGGCGCGCGCATCTGGATCGCGCGGATCATGATCACATGGGGCCTGCTGTCGGCGCTGTTCGCGTTCGTGCAGACGCCGACGCAGTTCTACGTGCTGCGCTTCCTGCTCGGCCTCGCGGAAGCCGGCTTCTATCCCGGCGTGATCCTGTACCTCACGTACTGGTTCCCGTCGCATCGCCGCGCGAAGATCATCGCGGTGTTCATGTCCGCGATTCCCGTGTCGGGCATCTTCGGCAATCCGCTGTCGGGCTGGATCATGGAGCGCTTCCACGGCGGCTCGGGCTTCCACGGCTGGCAATGGATGTTCATGATCGAGGCCGTGCCGGCCGTGCTCGTCGGCATCGCGACGATCCTGTATCTCGACAACAGCATCCGCGGCGCGAAATGGCTCGACGAGCGCGAGAAGCAGCTGCTCGAAGACGAAATCGCCGCGCAGCCGCAGGAACAGCAGAAGCACGGCCACTCGCTGAAGGCCGTGTTCTCGGACCCGCGCATGTGGTGGATGTCGCTGATCTACTTCGCGTTCGTCACGGGCCAGTACGGCCTCACGTTCTGGATGCCGACGCTCGTGAAATCGACCGGCATCACCGATACGCTGCAGATCGGCCTGCTGTCGGCCATTCCGTTCCTCGTCGCGATCGTCGTGATGAACCTGTTCGGCCACAGCGCGGACAAGCGCCGCGAACGCCGCTGGCACCTGATCGTGCCGGCGCTGATGGGCGCGGTCGGGTTTGCGGTCGCCGCGTCGTACTCGCACAATACGGCGGTGTCGATCGTGTTCCTGTCGCTCGCGGCGGGCGGCGTGCTGACCTGCGCACCGCTGTTCTGGTCGCTGCCGACCGCGTTCCTCGCGGGCTCCGCGGCCGCGGCCGGGATCGCGATCATCAACTCGGTCGGCAACCTCGCCGGTTTCGCGAGCCCGTACGTGATCGGCTACCTGAAGGACGCCACGCACAGCACGTCGTCCGGCATGTACATGCTGGCAGCGATGCTCGTGATCGGCGCGATCGCCGTGTGGCTCACGCCCGCGAAACTCGTGAACCGCTGATCCGGCCGCCATTCGACGCGGGGTGCCGTGCGCCCCGCCCCATTCATTCACAGGACCCGCTGCCATGCCACGCTTCGCCGCCAACCTTTCGATGATGTACAACGAGCACGCGTTCCTCGAACGCTTCGCCGCTGCCGCCTACGACGGCTTCAAGGCCGTCGAGTACCTGTTCCCGTACGACTTCGCCGCCGAGGACATCCGCGCGCGCCTCGACGCGCACAACCTCGAACAGGCGCTGTTCAACGCGCCGCCCGGCGACTGGGCCGCGGGCGAACGCGGCATCGCGTCGCTGCCGGGCCGCGAGGACGAGTTCCGGCGCGGTATCGACCAGGCGCTCGACTATGCGCGCGTGCTCGGCAACAGGAAGCTGCACGTGATGGCCGGGATGGTCGCGCCGGGCGGCGACCGCGCGCGCCATCGCGACACCTACCTGGCGAACCTGCGGCATGCGGCGCAGGCCGCCTTCGCGCACGGCATCACGATCCTTATCGAGCCGATCAACCAGCGCGACATGCCCGGCTATTTCCTGAGT
The DNA here is from genome assembly GCF_001883705.2 of Burkholderia catarinensis. Lineage (GTDB taxonomy): Bacteria > Pseudomonadota > Gammaproteobacteria > Burkholderiales > Burkholderiaceae > Burkholderia > Burkholderia catarinensis. Next base: position 29,724 of record NZ_MDEQ02000017.1, on the reverse strand, counting down.
CGCCAGGACGATGCGCACGATATCTGCGCGGAAGTCGGCGCGCCGAACCTGAAGGTGCAGTTCGACTGCTATCACTGCCAGATCGTCGAAGGCGATCTCGCGATGAAGCTCAAGCGCGATTTCGCGGGCATCGGCCATATCCAGATCGCCGGGGTGCCCGAGCGTCACGAGCCGGATATCGGCGAACTCAACTACCCGTACCTGTTCGCGCTGATCGACGCGCTCGGCTACGACGGCTGGATCGGCTGCGAGTACCGCCCGAAGGCCGGCACGTCGGAAGGCCTCGGCTGGCTCAAGCCATACCTGTGATTCAAGCATTCCTAAGAGGGTAATGAACATGAAAGTACTGATCACCGGCGGTGCCGGCTTTCTCGGCCAGCGTCTCGCGCGCAAGCTGCTCGAACGCGGCGAACTGACCGGCCCCGACGGCCGGACCGGCAAGATCGACGAGCTGGTGCTGCTCGACGTCGTCAAGGGCAGCGATTTCGGCGATGCGCGCGTGACGTCGATCGTCGGCGACATCGCCGATCGCGCGGTGCTCGACAGCGCGATCGACACGCGCACGGGCGCGATCTTCCATCTCGCGGCGATCGTCAGCGGGCAGGCCGAAGCCGATTTCGATCTCGGCATGCGGATCAACCTCGACGCATCGCGCACGCTGCTCGAAGTGTGCCGCACGCGCGGCCACCAGCCGCGCGTCGTGTTCACGAGCTCCGTCGCGGTGTATGGCGGCGCGCTGCCCGACGTCGTGCAGGACGACACCGCGCTGAACCCGCAATCGTCGTACGGCGCCGAGAAGGCGATCGCCGAACTGCTGCTGTGCGACTACGCGCGGCGCGGCTTCGTCGACGGCCGCGTGCTGCGCCTGCCGACGATCAGCGTGCGGCCCGGCCGCCCGAACGCGGCCGCGTCGTCGTTCGCGAGCGGCATCATCCGCGAGCCGCTGAACGGCGAGGAAAGCGTGTGCCCGGTGCCCGGCTCGACGCGGCTGTGGCTGCTGTCGCCGCGCGGCGCGATCGAAGCGCTCGTCGCCGGTTGCGAGCTCGACAGCGCGAAGCTCGGCAACAAGCGCGTGATCAACCTGCCCGGCCTGTCGGTATCGGTCGACGAGATGATCGCGGCGCTGCGCGAAGTCGCGGGCGACGACGTCGTGAAGCTGATCCGCCATGCGCCCGACGAGCGCGTCGAGAAGATCGTCGGCAGCTGGCCGGGCCGTTGGGACACGTCGCGCGCGCAGGCGCTCGGGCTGAAGGGCGATACGTCGTTCGCGGACGTGATCCGCAGCCATATCGCCGACGAACGGCGTTGATTCCCGCGCTGCCCGCCGTGCGGGCACGCGCTGCCGGGCCGTATCAATGCGGCCTGGCGGATTCCCCGATGCGCAGCGACGCGCGTTTCGTGCCGCCCGGCCGGTTCGCCGAACCGGCCGCCCACTGCCACGCCAGCAAGCCCGGCAGATAGAACAGCAGATCGCGCACGCGGCGCGCGCCGGCCAGCGCGAGACAGGTCGGCGGGTCGAACCCGAGCAGCCCGCCGATCAGCACGAACCCGCCCTCCTGCACACCGAGGCCGCCCGGCATCAGGAACGCGATGCTGCTCACCATCTGGATCAGCGCCTCGATCGCGAGCGCCTGCGCGAAGGTCGGATCGGCGCCGAGGAAGTACAGCGCCAGCCAGATTTCCAGCGCATAGCCCGCGAACTGCAGCGTCTGCCAGATCCCCAGATAGCGCACGACGACGCCGGTCTTTCTCCAGATCATCCGGATCGACTGATCGGTGCGCGCCGATTCGCCGACCAGCGCAACCACCTTGCCGCTCGTGATGCGGTTGAGCACGCGCATCGCGCGTTCGAACGGCCGCGCATGCTGCACCAGCGCGAACAGCAGCAGCACCGGCACCAGCGCGGCCATGCCGATCGCGAGGTGCGCGGCCACCCGCGCGGCATCGGACGATACGTGTTCGAGCACGTAGCCGATCGCGACCAGCGCGAACACCAGCTGGCTGATCAGCGTCAACTGCATGTCGGCGACGAGGCTGGCCACGGCGGTCGCCGGCCGCACGCCCGCCTGCCGCAGCAGGCCGAACGACACGACCTCGCCGCCGATCCGCGCGACCGGCAACAACCCGTTGATCGATTCGCGGATCCAGACGAGCTTCAGCATCGTCGCGAACGACGGCCGGCGCGGGCCGCGGATCAGCATCCGCCAGTCCCACGCATTCGCGAGCATCGGCAGGATGTGCGCCAGCGCGGCGAGCAGCAGCCCGGCGCCGGCGATCTGCAGGCGGTGCAGGATTTCCAGCGGATGCTCGCGCCAGATCAGCCACACCGCGAGCGCCAGCCCGGCGAGCGCCGCCACGCGCCCCACATGCCGGAGCCGCCCATCGCGACGCGCGGCGCCTCGGTCCGCGGCGGCGGCGGGATTCGTCTGCGTCGTCATGATTCGCTCGCCGGCGACAGCAGGCCTTCCCGGTCGACGCGAAAGCGCGTGCCGCGCCACACGACATGCGACGAGAAGAAGCTCGACACGAAGACCACGAATTGCAGGAGATCGACGAACGGCAGCCAGATGGCGCCGCGCAGGCCGGCGCCGGTCGCACGGCTCGTTTTCAGCATCAGCAGCGCCCGCGCGGCGAGCGCCGCGACCATCAGCCCGCACGCAGTGGCCGTGCCGCCGGAGAACAGCAGCGCCAGCAGTGCGAGCGGCACCGGGTGCATCAGCACCGAGCCGGCATGACCGAGCCGGTCCGCCGCGCGGATCGTGCAACTCCAGCGCAATTCATGCGTGTACAGCTTGGCGAACGTCTCCTCGACGCACGCATGCCCGACGACGAACGGCGGGATCACGACCTGCGCACCCGCCTGCCGCACCGCTTCGCCGAGCGCGTGATCCTCGGCCAGGTGATGCGCGAAACGCGTGAGCCCGCCGATGCGTTCGAGCGTCGCGCGCGTGATCGCGATCGTCTGGCCGAAGCACGGCCGCGCGCGCCCGATGAAAAGCCCGGTGATCACGCCCGGCAGGAAATGGTAGTTCGTCATCGCGACGGCGACACCGGGCCAGAAGCCCGGCGACGCGACGCCGCGATACACGCTCGTCACGATGCCCACATCCGGCTGCTGTAGCGCGCCGACGACGGCACGCAAATAATCGCGCTCGACCAGCACGTCGCTGTCGGCGAGACAGAGCACCGAATACTCCGCGTGTTCGAGCATGTTCACGAGATTGGCGATCTTGCGGTTCGGCCCGTACAGCCGCGCGTCGGCGACGACCTTGATGTTCGCGTCCGGGTAGCGCGCCCGCAGCGTCTCGACGGCCGCGAGCGCCGCGTCGCCTGCATCGTGCACGCCGAACAGGTGCTGGACCGGCCCCGGGTAATTCTGCACGAAAAAGCTTTCGAGATGCTGTACGAGCTGCCACTCGTCGCCGTGCAGCGGCTTCGCGACGGTGACGCCCGGATAATCGCGCGGCTCCGCGGCCGCCCGGGAAAAGAACCGGCCGACCAGCACGCTGGCCGTGACCGTGTACGCAATGCCCAGCAACACGCCCACCCCGCAGACGATCGATATGACCCCGGCCAGCGTGTGCAGCACATGCAGCAAAACCATGCTTCTCCCCAGTGGTGACCCGTACGGCCGCAACGCACGGGAGCGGCCGCGTGCACGCGGGTTCACCCGTGCACGCCGCCGTATCGATTCCCGTTGAGCCGGATGTGAAGGACGACCAACCGACGATACTCGCAATCAGATGACACAACTATCGTGCGGCGATCGATTCCGGTCACGCGCACGTATCCGCAGCCGACCGCGGCCTGGAACGCCGTGTCGGCAAGCTTGCGGGCTGAAAGGATCGAGGCCGCGACCGCGACGACGATCCAGATGCGAAACGTCATCGTGGTGAAAAATGCTTCGGGTATGCGCAGTGCAAGCAACGAAACCAGCACGAAACACTGAATGAACATGCCGGCCAGCGCGGCGATCAGCAGGTGGGCTCGCCATCGCTCGATCGTCGAGGGTGCCATGAAGAATGAACCTCCCGTACGGACGACTCGCATCGATCGGACCTCGATCGGAAGGGTCGCGGATTGGCGGGCAAGCGCGTTCGGCTCGCGCCGGACACGCCTGACCCGGTTCGGGATCAGGGGAAACGGAGAACAACCCGAGAAATGCCGTGGCCGATGGTAGCGGGATTACCGGCGGCAAACCTTAAGCATTCTTCAGATTCGGGCGGCAATCGAAGCGGCTCAATTACAATCCGTTGCACGGCACGCGCCGCCGGGCTCGTACAATCGCGGACGCCCGCCACCGAATCGACCATGCGACTCCTCCTTGTTGAAGACGACGACCTGATCGGCAGCGGTCTCGAGATCAGCCTGAGTCAGGCCGGCTATCACGTCGACTGGTTGCGCGACGGTCACGCGGCCGCCGCGGCGCTCGCGACGACGCGCTTCGCGCTCGTCGTGCTCGATCTCGGCCTGCCCGGCAAATCGGGCACGGAACTGCTGCGCGCCTTGCGCGATGCGGGCGATACCGTGCCCGTGCTGGTGCTGACCGCGCGCGGCACCGTGGCCGACCGGGTCCGCGGCCTCGACGACGGCGCGGACGACTATCTCGCGAAACCGTTCGAGCTGTCCGAGGTGCTCGCCCGCTGTCGCGCGCTCGTGCGCCGCTCGCAGGGCCGCGCCGGCGACGAGATCGTGTGGCGCGACATCACGATCGACCTGGCCGCCCACACGGTGACACGCGATGCCTCGCGCATCGCGCTCACCTCGCGCGAATGGGCCATCCTGGTTCAGCTCGTCAGCCACCCGGGCGCGCCGCAGTCGCGCGCGTCTCTCGAGGACAGCCTGTACGGCTGGCAGGAAGGCATCGAAAGCAATGCGATCGAGGTCCATGTTTCGAACCTGCGCAAGAAGCTCGGCGCCGAACTGATCCGCACCGTCCGCGGCATCGGCTACGTCGTCGACCTCCCATGATCTCCCGCTCGATACGACGCCGCGTTTCGTCGATGGCGCTCGGCTGCGTGGCCGTCGTCTGGCTCGTCGCCGTGTTCGGCAGCTTCCGCTACGCGACGCGCGAGATCGGCGAATGGGAGGACGCCCGCCTCGTCGAATACGCGTCGCTGCTGGTCGGTCTCTCGCCGGCCGACCTCGACCGCCTGGCCCGCTTTCCGCCGGACGCGCGGGTCGAACTGGCGTTCGGTGCTGCAGGATCCGGCCCTGACAACGACGGCGATCGCCTGCCGCGCGACGTGCTGTTCGAGGTGCGCGACGCGCAAGGCAACGTCGTCGCGTCGAACCTTCCGGCTGCCGCCGCCGGTTTGCCCGACGCACGCGACCCGCGCGGCGCCCCTCGCACGTTGGTCATCGGCGACGCGCAATGGCGCACGCACACGCTGCGCGACAACGCGTCGGGGCGCTGGATACGCGTGATGGAGACCGCCAATACGCGCAGCGATCTGGCGATCGGCATCGCGCGCGGCATCGTCCTGCCGCTGATCGTCGCGTTCCCGGTGCTGGCGCTCCTCCTCTGGTACATGATCGGACGCGGTCTCGCGCCGTTGAAGACGCTGTCCATGCTGATCGGCGCGCGCGACGCGCGATCGCTCGAACCGCTCGGCATCGCCACCGTGCCGGACGAAGTGCGCACGCTGGTCGACGCGATCGACCGCCTGCTGGCCAGGCTGCGGCAATCGATCGTGCGCGAGCGCGCGTTCACGTCCGACGCCGCGCACGAACTCAAGACGCCGCTGGCCGCGATCAAGGTACAGGCCCAGGTGGCGATCGCGACCGCCGATCCGGCGTGCAAGCAACTGGCCATGCAGCGGGTCGTGCAAGGTGTCGACCGCAGCGCGCGTCTCGCCGAACAGTTGCTGCTGCTCGCGCGGCTCGACGAATACGAACGCATTCCGGCGCGCGCCGTCGTCGTCGGTGAACTCGTCGACGCCGCCATCGACCGCCATCTCGCGAAGGCGGCGGACAAGGCCATCGACCTCGTGGCCGGCAACGTATCCGGACGGGCGATCGAGGCCGATCCGATCCTGCTCGGCATCCTGCTCGACAATCTCGTCGACAACGCCGTCAAGTATGGTCGCCAGGGCGGCCGCATCGAGCTCGGCGTGCACGACGACGGCGCGCGGCAACGCATCGTCGTGCGCGACGACGGGCCGGGCGTCGCCCCCGGCGAGCACGAGCGGCTCGGCGACCGCTTTTATCGCGGCAGCGGCACGCAATCGCCCGGCAGCGGGCTCGGTCTGTCGATCGTCACGCGCATCGCGCAATACTTCGGCGGCACCGTGCAGTTCGGGACCGGCATCGGCGGCCAGGGCCTCGGCGTCGCGATTACGCTGCCGTCGGCGGACGCCGGCGGATCGATGCCGCACGGCGGCCCGGCCGGCGAACACGACGACCGATCACCCCGTATGATGCCGCGTGCTTAACGTTTCGTTAAGGATTCGACCGTAGAATCCGCCCGACCCATACCGTTCCCGTCGCTCGCCAGGAGTCCTCATGCCCACGCCCGCCCGATATGACACCGTTGCGCGCTTTCTTCACTGGCTGATTGTGGCGCTGATCGTCGCGCAATATGCGATCGGCTGGACGATGCCCGATGTGCATCGCGACACGCAACCGGTCGGCCTGATCGCCGCGCACCTGCTCGTGGGGACGGCCCTGCTCGCCGCGATGGCTTGCCGCGTGCTCTGGCGCGCGACGCATCGCCCGCCCGCGAGCGACCTGTCGCCCGCGATGCGCGCGCTGTCGGGCGTGACGCATTTCGCGCTCTACGCGCTGCTGATCGCGGTGCCGCTGCTCGGCTGGATCAACGCATCGTCGCGCGCATGGGCCGTCACGCTACTCGGGATCGTTCCGTTGCCCGCGCTGTCGGCGGCCGGCTCCGGATTCGGTCACGCGATGGGCGACGTGCACGGCATCCTCGCGTGGGTGCTGTTCGCCGGCATCTGCCTGCACGTGGCCGCCGCGCTGGCGCACCGCTTCGTGCTGCGCGATCACGTCGTGCAGCGCATGATGCCGTGGTGATCGCCTCGTCCCTCTTTCAGCGCACGCTCCCGGCATGAACCGGATTGTTCCAGTTCGCGATATCGCCTGTACTCCCGATCATCTTGCGACCAACCTGCCCGCCCATCGGGACCGGCTGGCGAGATGACGATCGCGACGCCGCGCGAAGCGGCGTGCGATGAAAGGCTTTGCAGCCGGCGCCCTTCGGCCACGCCGAGCGGCGCGAAGGGCGTGCGTATTGCCGTCACGCGAACACGACGGCCAGAAGCCACACGTATTCATATCGCCACCTAGTTGCCGGCCGGCGCCGGCATGCCGGGGGCCGGTTCATGCGGGGCGGAAGCTGCCATCCTGGCCCGGTCCTGCTCGGCAAGCTTCGCTTCCGCGGCCTGGATATCTGCCGGATACTCGCCTTCGTCCCCCCTGCCCGGGTCGTACCCGGCCGCTTCCAGGCGCATCAACTCGTCGCGAACCTGCGCGCGCGTCAGCGGTGCGGCCGATTGCGCGAATGCCGACTGACCGATGATCGCCGAGATCATCATCAGTACTGCGATATATGTTTTCATCATGAACTCCTTCAATGTTCCGTATCGATCAACCGTGGCGAATGCCTGACCCGCGAACGCAGGCGGCTGCGTCAGCTCCCGAAATAGATCGTGCAGAAGCTCTCGGGGCCGACGCATGCGGCGGAGCGTTGGCGCGGCGACATCGCCGCCGGCTTGCCCGCTTCGGATGAAGCGGCCGGATCGCTGCCGACCGCCGTGCCGGCCTGACGCTGCGGCATCTGTTCGACCTGCCACTGGAGAAGCGGGCTCACGTCCGGATACGACGTATCGGTCACGAAGCGCAGCCCGTTGTTTTCGGCGTCGATCAGTTCCTGCCGGACCTGCGCGCGCGTGAGTGCCTGTGCCGACGCTTGCGTCGCGACACCCGCGAGAGAAATCGCCGCCACCGTGGCGGCCACCAGCCAATGCCTGTTCATGTTCCACTCCTTCAGAAGTCAACGAGACGACGTGCTACACCCGTATGACGACGGAGGAGGTGGGTTTATTCCCGGTCTTTCGGCCCACCCTTGCCGGACGTTCATCAAACTGTCATTCTTTCGTCAGCCGGCGTAACCTGACGTAACGCAGCGCCCGCCGCGCTTCGTGCAGACTGACGACACCCCTTTCGGAGCGCCCTTCGATCGACCATGTCCGTCGCCTACGACTACGCAGCCCGCCTGCTGCGCACGCTGTATGACCGCCATATCGACGGCGGCGCGGTGCTCGACACGGCCGTGTTTCCCGACGCCGAGCGTTTCGTGCGCGCATGGGCCGCCATCCGGGCGGAGGCGCTCGACGTGGCGCGCGACATGCCCCGCATCCCGCGCTTCCACGAGATCATGCGCGAGCAGTACGACATCTCGGCCAACGACGCGCGCGACTGGCGGATGTTCATCATGCAGGCGTACGGCCAGCCGTTCCCGCGCAACCTGTCGCGCTGCCCGACCGTCGCGTCGATCGTCGCGGCGTCACCGGACGTGCTGTCCGCATCGCTGTCGTTCCTCGCGCCCGGCAAGCACATTCCGCCGCATCGCGGGCCGTTTCGCGGCATCCTGCGCGGCTATCTCGTGCTGTCGATGCCGAAGCGCGCGGACGGCACGCCGGCCGCCGTGCTGAAGGTCGACGGCCGCGAATACCGGCTCGACGAAGGCCGCTTCCTGCTGTGGGACGACACGTTCGTGCACGAGGTGTGGAACGACAGCGACGCAGTGCGGATCGTGCTGCTGCTCGATATCCGCCGGCGCGGGATGCCGCGTTTGCTCACGTGGCTGTCGAATGCGGTGATCGGTGTCGTGCGGCTCGGGATCCGGATTCGGGGGCGGTCGATCCCGGTCTAGCGCATGCGGCCGGCGCCGCGTTTTTCCCGGGGCCCCACGGCAACCCGTGCCGCATTGCCGGCATCACGCCGGCGGCTGACGGTCTTCCTGCGCGAGATGCGTCAAGACCTCCGCCAACGCTCGAATCCTGGGTTGCGCGGCGCGCTGGGACGGATAAACGAGAAAGTAGCCGAGGCCGTTGTGCACGATGTCGGAAAACGGCGCCACCAGCGCCCCGGCTTCGAGCCGGTCCCGCGCCATGCCCGGATCGCCGATCGCCACGCCATGTCCCTGCTCCGCCGCGGTGAGCGTCAGTTCGAGGGTATCGAACACGAGCCCGGCGCCCGGATCGATCTGCGCGGCGCCGACGGCATCGAGCCAGCATCGCCATTCTTCATGGCTACGGCCGGGATGCAGCAGCGTGGCACGCGCCAAGTCGGCGGTCGACGTCAGCGATGCCGCCAGTTCGCGTGTGCACATCGGCGTGAGGGTCTCGTCGAACAGCGGGACCGACACCATTCCCGGCCAGCTTCCACGGCCGCGCACGACGATGGCATCGACATCGGCCTCGGTGAAATCCGGCGTGTCGTCCGCCGATGTATGGATGCGCAACTCGGTCTGCGGCAAGGCCCGACGGATCGCCGGGAGCCGGGGCAGCAGCCAGCGAATCGCGAACGTCGAAGGCAGCCGCAGCGTGAGGATCGACGCGGCGCCTGCCAGGACGTCCGCGTGGCGCGCCAGTTGCGTAAGGATGTCGATGGCCACCGCCAGCAATGCGCCGCCTTCCGCGGTCAGCGTCAGCCCCGACGCATGACGCACGAACAGCGCACATCCGTAATGCACTTCCAGTTGCTGCACCTGACGGCTCACCGCACCCTGGGTCCGACACAGATGCTCGGCGGCCCGGCTGAAGCTGCCCAGTTCGGCCGCGGCGACGAAGGCCTGGAACGCCGTCAATGGCGGCAGGGCTCGCGTGAGTTCGGCGAGCGGGTATGCACGGGCCGCATGCCCGGGTTGCGGATTTTTCGATTGTTCGGTCATCGCTGCATCGCTATCGTGGTTGCGCCGGATCCACATCGGTTTTTACGGGCCGGCTCGTCAACAATCAGCGGAGAAAGATGATGGTCTCGTCGTCGGAGGCACTATACACGCGGCAGGTCGGCACCTACCTGAAAGCGCTCGAGCGCGGCGACGTCGCCGCGATCTGCGCACTGTTCACGCCGGATGCGCGAATTTTTTCGCCGTTTCTCGGCTGGATGCAGCCGACGCCGTTCTTCGAAAAGGTCGCCGCGGCATCCGGACAAAGCAGGATTACGCCGATCGACATCTGCGTCAGCACGACCGGCGCACGGCGCGCGACCGGATACTTCGTTTACGACTGGGGGCTGAAGGACGGTGCCGCCGTGCAATTCGAATGCGTCGACGTGTTCGAGTTCGACGACAGCGGTCTGATCGAGCGCATGGTCATCGTTTATGACACGCATCCGGTCAGGGGGGCGGTTGGCGACAAGTATGCGTGATCGACACGCATGAGGGCGCGACCCCGTCCGGTCATTCGGCTCCGGCGGGGCGACGGCGCAACCGGCGTCCGATGCACGATACAGCCCCGTCGCGCCCGCTGGATCGCCTAAACTACAGAACCAACGGCCCCGTCCATTCCCGCGCGGCTCCCCAGCCGTCTACCGTCATGGCGCATCTCTTCTTTGCCGCCTCGATCCAGCGGCATATCGAAACGCCCGAGCGCGAGATCGACGCGCGCACGCTCGGCGAAGCGCTTGAAGCCGTCTTCGCCGACCTGCCTCGACTGCGCAGCTACATCCTCGACGACCAGGGCGCGCTGCGCAAACATCTCTCGGTGTTCGTCGACGGCCGGCCGGTACGCGACCGGCAACACCTGTCTGATGCGCTCGGCGACGCAAGCCGGGTTTATGTCGTCCAGGCGCTTTCCGGAGGGTAGGAAGTCCGGGCCTGTATTCGAGCTTTGCATGGCACTGCCAAGGACACGAGACATGAGCGATCGAATGCTTGTCGCAACCCGCAAGGGCCTGTTCGTTCTGCAGCCTGACGGCAACGGCGGCTGGACACTCGGCGAGCCGCATTTCGCCGGCGAACCGGTCAGCATGACGCTCGCCGATCCGCGCGACGGCACGCTGTATGCGGCGCTCAACCTCGGCCATTTCGGCGTGAAGCTGCACCGCAGGCGAGCCGGCGCCGACGACTGGGAAGAATGCGCGGTCCCCGTCTATCCGCCGCAACCCGCCGACGAAGCACCCGCCCGAGCCGCCGTTAATGCCGGCACCAGCGACGCCGACGACGCGCCTCCCGGCCCGCCGCAGCCGCCCTGGACGCTGCAGCAGATCTGGTCGCTCGAAGCCGGTGGCGCCGACGAGCCCGGCGTGCTGTGGGCCGGCACGATTCCCGGCGGGCTGTTCCGCTCCGACGACTACGGCGATTCGTGGGTACTCAACCGCCCGCTGTGGGATCGCCCCGAGCGCACCGAATGGGGCGGCGGCGGGTACGACGCGCCGGGCATCCATTCGGTGATGGTCGATCCGCGCGACAGCCGGCACGTGACGATCGGCATCTCGTGCGGCGGCGTCTGGCAAACCTCCGATGGCGGCGCGACCTGGCGCGTAACCGCCGACGGCATGGAAGCCGACTACATGCCGCCCGAGCGGCGCGGCGAGCCCAACATGCAGGATCCGCACCGCGTCGTGCAGTGCGCGGCCAACCCGGACGTGCTGTGGACGCAGCATCACTGCGCGATCTTCCGCTCGACCGACGGCGCCGAGCACTGGCGGCGGATCGAGGCGCAGCCATCGAGCTTCGGCTTCGCGGTGGCCGTTCACCCGCACGAGCCGGATACCGCCTGGTTCGTGCCGGCCGTGAAGGACGCGTGCCGGATTCCGGTGAACGGCCGGTTCGTCGTCACGCGCACGCGCGACGGCGGGCGCAGTTTCGAGTGTTTGTCGAACGGCTTGCCGGAGGTGCCCGCGTACGACCTCGTGTATCGGCACGGGCTCGCGGTGGACGATTCCGGCACGCGTCTCGCGATGGCGTCGACGACCGGCGCGTTATGGACCTCCGCCGACAGCGGTGACAACTGGCAACTGGTGTCCGCGCATTTGCCGCCGGTGTATTGCGTCAGGTTCGGGTGACGGCGTGCGGCGGGCATGTTGCGCCGCACGCTTTACCGCTCGACACTCGTCCCCATCCGCGCCACCGCCACCCGCGTCTGCGCAATCTCCTCTTCCAACCAGTCGAGAAATCGCCGCACCTGCGGGTCCCGCTCCCGTCCGGGCCGGCATAGCGCGACGAAACGGGCGCCGGCGAGCCGCACCGACGGCTCGACGAGTATCAATGTCCCGCGCGCGACATGCTCGGAGGCCAGCACGGAGCTCAGCAGCGCGACGCCCTGCCCGTGCAGCACGGCCTGCAACGCGTAATGCTCGTCGTCGTAGTGGCGAAATACCGCGCGTTCGAGCCACGCTTCGCGGCCGGCCGCACGACACCACGACGCCCAGTCGATCGACACGGGCAGCGGTGTATCCCACACGGTCTCGATCAGGTCGAGCCGCTCGTCCGTGGTGTCATGCGCATCGAACCCGGCGGCCGCATACGCGCTGAAATACTCGTCGATCAACGCAATCTCGTGCAGCGCCGGGAACGTGCGCGACGTCGCGCGAATCGCGAGATCGATCCGCGCATCGCGTTCGAGATCGGCGAGCGTGTTGCCGGTTTCGACCTTGATGTGCAGTTGCGGATCGACGCGACGGAACCGGCCAAGGCGCGGAATCAGCCACATCGCGGCAAATGCAGGCGTGGTGGTCAGCACGAGCGTGCGCTCGTCGGCCGCTTCGGGCCGCACCGCGTCGAGTCCCTGGCTCAGTGCAAGCAACGCATCGTGACTCGTGCGAAACAGGCGCTCGCCCTCCTCCGTCAGCCGCACGCCGCTCGCACCGCGCTCGAACAGCAGCACGCCGAGCCGGCTTTCGAGCGACTTGATCTGGTGCGACACGGCGGCCGGCGTCACGGACAGTTCGTCCGCGGCCGCCTTGAACGCGCCGAGCCGCGCCGACGACTCGAATACACGCAATGCGGTCAGGGGAATTTTCGAAAACACGGGGCCTCGCGGGCCGGATGCGGCCGGGTTGAATTCGATTCAATCGGGGTGAGATTAGGTGAATTGAAGCGGGCGCGCAACGTGGGTAGCCTTGCGGGACGTCGCGGCACGGTGTCGCGGCGATTGCCGTCGAACCGGAGAAACAACGTGCAAGGCTTCCCGCGCAGGATCACGCAGGCGGTGCTTTACGAAGCGATCGCCATTTCCTGCATCTCGCCGGTGATCGCGGCGATCTTCAGGCAGGACCTCGTCTATTCGGGTGCGCTGTCGGCGACGATGTCGGCGATCGCGCTGCTGTGGAACATGATCTTCAACGCGCTGTTCGAGCGCTGGGAAGCATCGCGCCGGCAGCCGGTGCGCACGCTCGGGCGGCGGATCCTGCATGCCGCCGGATTCGAAGGCGGGCTGATCTTCATGCTCGTGCCCGTCGTGTCGTGGTGGCTCGACATCTCGTGGCTCGACGCGTTCGTCGTCGATATCGGGCTGTTCGCGTTCTTCTTCTGCTATGCGTTCGTATTCCAGTGGGCGTTCGATCGCGTGTTCGACGTGCCGGCGGCGACGAAGGGGGTGTGAGCCGGACGCTCACGCGCCCGCGGCAATTTTCGGCAGTTGCCAACCGAAGCGCACCGCCGCCATTCGAAGCGCAAAACATGCGACGCCACCCAGCACGGCCGCGACCACCGGCGGACAACCGAGTCGCCTGCACGCGACGACGAACACCGCGCCGAGCAGCGCAGCGCTCGCATAAATGTCCGTGACCAGTACGACCGGCACCCGCGCGAGCAGAAGATCGCGCACGACGCCGCCACCGCAGCCGGTAACGGCGCCCATCAGCGTCGCAATGAACGGGTGAACCCGGAATTCGAGCGCCTTCACCGCGCCCGCGACCGCGAACAACGCCAGGCCGGCCGCATCGAGCGTCGTGAGCAGCGACGACGAAAACGCGGCCACCCGTGCGTGAAAGACAAACGCGAAAAGCCCGGAAGCGAATGCGAGCGCCGGATAACGCCAATCGCTCACGGCACTCGGCGGCCGTGCGCCGATCAACAGATCGCGGATCACGCCGCCGCCGAGCGCGACGACGAGCGACAGCACCATCACCCCGAACAGGTCGAGTCCGGCGCCGATCGCCGCATTGGCCCCCTCGATCGCGAACACCACCGTGCCCGCGAGATCGGCGGCGAGCACGACTTGCTCGATGCGCTTCATGCGACCGAATGGCCGGGGCGCTGCATCGTCCGGCTGCAGCCTGCGTCGAGCGAAGCGCGCGCGCCGTTCAGCCGCGTGCCGACTTCGCGTTGCCATCCGGATGCACCAAGCGTGTTGCGGATCATTGCCGCCTCCTCGATCGGGATCGAGCAGTCTAACGCATCGTCCGCCGACCATCGGGCCGAGCCTGAAGCGGACAGCAAAAAGCCGGCGGAAGCAGGACACCCTGCTTCCGCCGGCCCGGGAACACGTCGGACTTCCGGCCGAAACCGCGAAGGCCGACGCGCCAGACTCAATGCACGCCGAGGTACGCCTTCACCGCCGGCAGCCCCGGCTTGCCGTCGAGCGTCGTCACGCCCGCGAGCCACTTGTCGAGCGCCTGCGGGTTCGCCTTCAGCCATTCGGCCGCCGCCTTGTTCGGGTCTTCCTTGTTCATGATCGGCATCATCACGTGGTTCTCGATCGACGTCGTGAACTGCAGGTTCGACACGAACTTCGCGACGTTCGGGCAGCGCTGCGAGTAGTCGGGCGGCGTTGCCGTCAGCACCTTCGCTTCGCCGTAGTTCGGGCCGAACACGTCGTCGCCGCCGGTCAGGTAGTCGATCTTCATCTGCACGTTCATCGGATGCGGTTCCCAGCCGAGGAACACGATCCACTGCTTGTCGCGGGCCGCGCGGTTCACCTCGACCAGCATCCCGGCCTCGCTCGACTCGACCAGCTTGAACTTGCCGAGGCCGAACTGGTTGCCGTCGATCATCTTCTTGATCAGCGCATTGCCGTCGTTGCCCGGCTCGATCCCGTAGATCTTGCCGTTGAGCTTGTCCGCGTACTTCTGGATATCCGCGAACGACTTCAGGCCGCCCTGGTACACGTAGTCGGGCACCGCGAGCGTGTATTTCGCGCCGGTCAGGTTCGGCGTCGCGAGCACCTTGATCGTGCCGGCCTTCGTGAACGGCTGGATGATCGGGTCCATGGTCGGCGACCAGTAGCCGAGGAACACGTCGATCTGCTTGCTCTTGATCCCGGCGAACGTGATCGGCACCGATGCGATTGTCTTGGTCGGGTTGTAGCCGAGCCCCTGCAGCATCGTCGACGCCAGGCCCGTGGTCGCCGCGATGTCGGACCAGCCGACATCCGCGAAGCGCACGTTCTTGCATACGGGCGGATCGGCCGCATAAACGGCCGACATCGGCGCGGTTATCCCGACCCCGCACACCGCTGCGATCAATAGGCGCTTCATCTTTCTTCTCCTCAAAGTGATGTCGTTTGCAATGCGGGATCGTTTATTGAAGCCGCGCGCCGCGATCCCGGCGACGTCGCGATAATGATTCTCTCGGGTCAGCGCCCCGGCAACCTGCGCTCGTAGCTCGGCGCATGGCCGAACTGCGCGCGGTATGCCTTGCTGAAATGACACGGCGAATGGAAGCCGCAGACCGTCGTCACGCGCGCGATCGACGCGTCGGTCGTGCGCAGCAGGTCGCGGGCGCGCTTCAGCCGCAGCGTCAGGTAATAGTGGGTCGGCGACACGTTCAGGTACACCTTGAACATCCGCTGCAGGTGCCGCTGCGACAGCCGCACGAGCCGCGCGAGTTCCTCGAGCGACAGCGGCTCCTCGATATTCGCCTCCATCAGCCGCACGACCTCGATCAGCTCGGCGCGCGAGAAGCCGACGCGCGCATCGACGGGAATCGGCTGCGTGTCGGTCGAACTGCGGATACGCTCCAGGATGAACTGCTCCGACACCTGCGCGGCCAGCTGCTGGCCGAACCGCATGCCGACGAGGTTCAGCATCAGGTCGAGCGGCGCGGTGCCGCCCGTGCAGGTCAGCCGGTCGCGATCGACAACGAATAGTTCATCGGCGAAACCGACCTGCGGAAACTCGGCATGCAGCGCGGACAGGTTCTCCCAGTGCACGGTGCAGCGATAGCCGTCGAGCAGCCCGCTCGACATCAGCGCGTACGCGCCCGTGCAGATGCCGCCGAGCGGCAGCCCGCGTTCGGCGAGCGCCGCGAGCGTATCGCGCGCGCCCTCGTCGACCACGTCGCGGATGCGGATGCCGCCGCACACGATCATCACGTCGGGCAGGTCCGTGTAGTCGAGCGCCTGCGTGGGCCGCACCGCGATGCCGTTGCTGGCATGCGCGGGGGCGCCGTCGAGCGAGTAGATCGACCACCGGTAATGATCGGCGCGCCCGACGTAGTTCGCCATCCGAAGCACTTCGACCGCGCTCGAGAACGCGATCATCGAGAAGTTCGGCAGCGTCAGGAAGCCGAAATGGGCGAGGGACGAAACCGGTGAAACGCAGGCGGCGGGCGCGACAGCGACGGCGGACGTCACATCGGTCTCCTGGCGAGGAGGTTGCAGGGGGCCAGCCCCGCGGCCAAGGCCGCGGAAGCCGTTATCGATTCAGGGAAGGCGGCCGGGAGACGGGCCGGCCGCCAGTCGGTCAGGCCTGTGCGGGTGTAGCCTTCACGCGAAAGAGATGCTTGAGGCCCGAGAACAGCGGTGCCTTCACGGTGCCCGGCGCGCGGCCGAAGCTCTCGGTGATGCGGTCGAGAATGATCGCGAGCAGCACGACCGACAGACCGCTTTCGAAACCGAGGCCGATGTCAAGGCGCTGGATACTCGCGAGCACGTCGTTGCCGAGACCGCCCGCGCCGACCATCGACGCGATGATCACCATCGACAGCGCCATCATGATCGTCTGGTTCACACCCTGCATGATCGACGGCAGCGCGTTCGGAAACTGCACCTTGTACAGCAGTTGCCACGGCGTGCAGCCGAAGGCCTGGCCGGCTTCGACGATCTCGCGGTTCACGTGGCGGATGCCGAGGCTCGTCAGCCGCACCGCGGGCGGCATCGCGAAGATCACCGTCGACAGGATCCCCGGCACGCGGCCGAGACCGAACAGCATCGCGGCCGGAATCAGGTAGACGAAGGCGGGCATCGTCTGCATCAGGTCGAGGATCGGACGCACGATCGCGGCGACCCACTTGCTCTTCGCGGCCCAGATGCCGAGCGGGATGCCGAGCACGAGGCTGATGATCGTCGACGACAGCGTGAGGCCGAGCGTGATGACCGTCTGGTCCCAGAAGCCCGTCGCGAAGATCAGCAGCAGCGCAGCGGTGGTGAACAGCGCAAACCGCCAGCCCACCCGCCACAGCCCGACGCCGATGAAGATCGCCATCATCAGCCACATCGGGATCGCCTGCAGGCCGTGCTCGACGAATGCCGCGAGCCCCTCGATCGCTTGACCGATGGCATCGAACGTCTTCGCGTCGTGGTCGAGCAGGTAGTGAACGGACTGGTCGACCCAGGTACCGAGCGGAATCATTTCAGACATGGGAGCCTCGCGAACGCGTGATGGCCTTCAGGATGAGCGCACGATCGACCGAGCCGCAGTAGCAGCCGTCGTCGTCGACGACGGGCAGTGCATTCGGGCTCGCGACCACACGCGCGACGACATGTTCGAGCGACGCATCGTGCCGGATGCTTTCGATCGGCCGCACCGACGGCGTGGCCTCACCGATCGCCTCGCGCGTGACGAAGCCGCGAATCTTGCGCTGGGCGTCGAGCACGAACGCGTAATCGGCACTGCCGTTCAGCGTCGCCGCGACGTTCGCGGCATCGCACTTCGACACGATCGGCACGGCGCCCGTCTGCATCAGGTCGGCGGCGGTGAGGTAGCGGCTGGTGTCGATGCCGTCGAAGAACGCGCGCACGTAATCGTCGGCCGGGTTCGCGATGATGTCCTGCGGCGTGCCGACCTGCACGAGCCGGCCGCCTTCCATGATCGCGATGCGGTTGCCGATGCGCAGCGCTTCCTCGAGATCGTGCGACACGAACATGATCGTGCGGCGTTGCTCCTTCTGCAGTTGCAGCAGCACATCCTGCATTTCCCTGCGCTTGAGCGGATCGAGCGCGGAGAACGCCTCGTCCATGATCATCAGCGACGGGTTCACGGCCAGCGCGCGGGCGAGGCCGACGCGCTGCTGCATGCCGCCCGACAGCTCGGACGGCAGCTTGTGCGAAAACGGGGCGAGGCCGACCTGCTCGAGCACGTCCATCGCACGGCGCTCGCGCTCCTTCTTGCCGACGCCCGCGACCTCCAGGCCGAACGCGGCATTCGACACCACGCTGCGATGCGGCATCAGCGCGAACGACTGGAACACCATGCTCATGTCCTTGCGGCGCAGCGCGGTCAGCGCGGAGCGGCGCGCCGACGCGACATCGAGCCCGTCGATCATCACCTTGCCGGCGCTCGGATCGACCAGCCGGTTCACGAGGCGGATCAGCGTGGATTTGCCGGAGCCGGACAGGCCCATCAGCACGAAAATTTCGCCTTCCTGCACATCGAAGGAGACGTTGTGCACGCCGACGACCTGACCGGTGCGCTTGAGCACATCGTCCTTCGTCGCACCGGCGGCGAGCATGTCGAGCGCCTGCTGCGGATTACTTCCAAACACCTTGCACAGACCTTCGACCACAACCTTGGGGGCATCCATCGAAACCTTCTCCTCGTGTAGCGGGGACTCACACGTTTGTTTCATAGCGTGCCTACATAGTTGCCAGAAAAAACCCCGACCTGCCGACGAATTACGACAAACGCTTGCGCAAATACGACACGGC
The DNA here is from genome assembly GCF_001883705.2 of Burkholderia catarinensis. GTDB lineage: Bacteria > Pseudomonadota > Gammaproteobacteria > Burkholderiales > Burkholderiaceae > Burkholderia > Burkholderia catarinensis. The sequence continues at coordinate 10,891 of NZ_MDEQ02000017.1, read as the reverse complement.
CTCCAGCCCCGCCTGGCGGGCCGCGCCGCCCGGCGGCACCCGATTGCGGCAGCGCAATACGCGCACACCCAGCAACGGCGGGCATCGCACGCCGGACTTGTGCGCAGCAGCGCGCCGCGCATCGCATGGCGTTTTGCGCCAATTCGCATCGGGCGCGCGTCGCTTTGCGACAATTTCACGTCCGATCCGGCGCCGCTCTTCTCAGACGAAAGAAGACACCGCATTCACCAGTAAAAAGCATGACCGTGCAAAAGGCCGCGCGGCGGCACCGGACGGCGCACGCCGCGATACCGCGCCAACCCCCAAAATCCGCGACGACCGCTGTGATACATTCCCCGCAAACACGCTGATCGCGACGTTGCCGCGGGCCTTTCGCACGATGGTCCGCCGACGGCACGCGCATGCCGGTTCGCCTGCCGGCCGTGCTGAAACCGCCTCGATCCAGGATCGACGGACGATAACGATAGTGAGAGGGAGCAAGGCGTTGAACTGGGCATTCGCCGGAATCGGTTTTGTCGTGGGCGGCATCGCCGCCTTGATCGGGGACTTCTCGGCCGCGAACGGCGCGCTGCTCGGGGCCGCCGTCGGGTTCTGCATCGGGCACGCGCTGCGGCAACGCAAGCTCGGGAACAAGCCCGCCGCACCCGACGCGATGCCCGCGACGCCGCCCCCCACGCCCTTACCGCTCGCCGATCGCGTCGCGCGCCTCGAAGCGACCGTCGAGACACTGACGCGCGAAGTCGCGTCGCTGCGCGGCCAGTTGGCCGGTGCGAAAGCCGGTGCGACCACAGCCGGTAGCGCGACGCAAACGCCTTCGTCCGGCGCGGCCTGTGCCGCACCGCTGCCTGCGGCCTCGGCAACGCCACCGACACTGACACCGGCACCGGCACCGGCACCGGCACCGGCACCGACACCGGCACCGACACCGCCCGCGCAACCCGCGGCCGCCCGGGCGGACACGCCGGCCTCCACATGGGTGCCGGTTCCTGCCGCGGTGCCCGCACCGGCAACCGCAGCGCCCGCCGCCGGCAATCCCGCGGCAAACGCTCCCGCAACTCCCGCTCGTCCCGCCCCGCCCGCGCCCCGCGAACCCGGCATTGCCGAGCGCGCGTTCCGCGCCGCGCGCGACTGGCTGCTCGGCGGCAACACGGTCGTGCGCGTCGGGATCATCGTGCTGTTCTTCGGCGTCGCGTTCCTGCTCAAGTACGCGGCCGACAACAGCATGCTGCCGATCGAATTCCGCCTCGCGGGCACGGCGCTCGCCGCGGCCGCGCTGCTCGCGATCGGCTGGCGCGTGCGTACGCGGCGCTCGGCGTACGGCCTCGTGCTGCAGGGCGGCGGCGTCGGCATCCTGTACCTGACGATCTTCGCCGCGACGAAGCTTTATACGCTGCTGCCCGTCGGCGCCGCGTTCCCGCTGATGGTCGCGGTCTGCGCGCTGAGCGCGTTCCTCGCGGTGCGGCAGAACGCGCTGCCGCTCGCGTTCATGGGCAGCGCGGGCGGCTTTCTCGCGCCGGTGCTGCTGTCGACCGGCCAGGGCAACCATGTCGCGCTGTTCAGCTACTACGCACTGCTGAACGCGGGCATCTTCGCGATCGCGTGGTTCAAGGCCTGGCGTCCGCTGAACCTGCTCGGCTTCGTGTTCACGTTCACGATCGGCTCGGCGTGGGGCGTGACGGCCTACCGCCCCGCGCTGTTCGCGAGCACCGAGCCGTTCCTCATCCTGTTCTTCCTGATGTATGTCGGCATCGCGCTGCTGTATGCGGTGAAACGCGAGCTGGCGTTGCGGCACTACGTGGACGGCACGCTCGTGTTCGGCACGCCGATCGTCGCGACCGCGCTGCAGGCGGCGCTCGTGAAGGACATGCCGTTCGGGCTCGCGTGGAGCGCCGTCGCGCTGTCGGCGTTCTACGTCGCCGTCGCCGCATGGCTCGCGCGGCGCCGCGACCGTCTCGCGCTGCTGTTCGAATCCACGCTCGCGCTCGCGGTGATCTTCGCGACGCTCGCGGTGCCGCTCGCGTTCTCGGGCCCGACGACCAGCGCCGCGTGGGCGATCGAGGGCGCGGCCGTCGTGTGGCTCGGCGTGCGCGAGAAACGCCTGCTGCGGTTCGGCTTCGGGCTGCTGATGCAGGTTGCCGCGGCCGGCGCATTCTTCACGAGCCTGCTCGGGCCGGCCGACACCACCGCGCTGCCCGTGCTCAACAGCCCGACCATCGCGATGCTGCTGATCGCGCTCGCCGGCCTGTTCACCGGCTGGTGGCTGCACGGGCGACGGGAAGCACGCGCGTGGCACGCGTGGATGCCCGAGATCGGCGCCGCGGCCGCGGCGTGGGGGCTGCTGTGGTGGATCAGCGGCGGGCTGCACGAAATCCTCGTCTACGCGAGCCGTCACGTCGACCTGCATGCCGACCGCTTCGTCGTCGATACGACCGCGCTGTTCGCCGCCGGCACCGCGTGGCTCGCGCACGTCGCGCGCCGCCGGCTTGCATGGCCGCTCGCCGAATGGCCCGCGCTCGCGCTGACGCCGGTGCTGGCGCTGCTCGCGCTGCGCGCGTTCGACGCGCACGAAGCGCCGCTGTCGGGCATGGGCGCGTTCGCGTGGCCCGTCGCCGTCGGCGCATGCCTCGCGCTGCTGTGGCGCCAGTCGCGCGGCGCGGCAGGCGCCGAACCCGCGAAGGGCGCGGCGCCCGGCATCGGGCAATCCGTCGCCGCAGGCATCATCGCGCCGCTGCATACGCTGACGTTCTGGACTCTGTGCGGACTGCTGTCGCTCGAAGGGTTCTGGCGCCTGCGCGCGTTCGTCCCCGAAGGCGCATGGAGCTGGAGCGCGTGGGCCTACGGCTTCGGCGTGCTGCTCCTGCTGGTGTCGGGCCCCGGCTCGCGCCTGCGCTGGCCCGTCGCGGCGTTCCCGCGCGCATACCAGGTGTGGGGCGCGGCGCCGCTCGCCGCGCTGCTGTGGCTGTGGAGCATCGCCAGCGTGATCAGCGACGGCGACGCAGCGCCGCTCTTCTGGCTGCCGCTGCTCAATCCGCTCGACATCGCGCAGAGCCTGGTCTTCGTCGCGTTCGCCGCATGGCTGCGCCGCCTGAAGGCGCTCGGCATCGCATGGCACCCGCGCGTCGTCGACTATGCGGCGATCGCGACCGTGTTCCTGTGGTTCAACGCGCTGATGCTGCGCACGCTGCATCACCGCTTCCACCTGGCCTACGACATCGACACCGTACTGTCGTCGTTCGGCATCCAGCAGGTGTTCATGGTCGGCTGGAGCCTGTTCGCGTTCGCCGGGATGTGGCTGACGCGCCGCGACGGCATCGCCCGCGTGTGCGCGCTCGCGTCGCTGCCGCTGATCGTCGTGATGTGGGCGTGGACCTTCTACGCGAACTTCACGCAGGACGGCGGAAGCTGGGCGCGCGTGCCGCTTTTCAACCCGCTCGATCTCGTGCTCGCGGTCGTCTATGCGCTCGCCGCGTCGTGGTTCGTGCGCGCGCGCAAGCTCGGCTGGTCGTTCGGCAAATATCGCGTCGAACTGCTGAGCGCGGCGGGCGCGACCGCTTTCCTGTGGCTGAACGCGATCCTGCTGCGCACATTGCATCACTGGGCCGGCGTGCCGTACGAATTCGGCGCAATGGCCGAATCGACGCTCGTGCAGGCGTCGGTGTCCGTGTACTGGACGCTCTGCGCGCTCGCGATCACGATCTGGGCCACGCGCCGCGGGCTGCGGCCGCTGTGGTTCGTCGGCGCCGCGCTGCTCGCGCTCACGGTCGTCAAGCTGTTCCTGTTCGACCTGTCGCACGTGACCGGCATCGAGCGCATCGTGTCGTTCATCGGCATCGGCGTGCTGCTGCTGTTGATCGGCTATTTCTCGCCGCTGCCGCCGAAGGCCGCGGCCCAACAGGACGACGCGCGATGAAGCGACTCGCCGCCCTGCTCGGACTGAGCCTGCTCGCGTCGTTCGCGGCGGCCGACGGCACGCCGGGCGCCGGACGCGTTGCCCAACGCTTCTCGCTCGACCTCGACGGCAGCGCCGCGTATTACCAGCTCACCGTGCCGCAGCCCGTGTATGCGGCGAGCCGGCGCGACGATCTCGGCGACGTGCGCATCTTCAACGGCGCCGGCGAGCCGGTGCCGTATTCGCTCGACGCGCCCGCCGCGGCCGCGCCCGTCGTGCCGCCGTCGCGCACGCCGGTGCACTGGTTCCCGCTGCCGCCTGCGCGCGCCGACAACGGCAATGCATCGCTCGGCGTGACGGTCGGCCCGGACGGGGCGCTACGCGCAGCCGTCGCCGCGCCGTCGCGCGCGAAGCGCGGCGCGGATCTCGTCGACCTGTCGCATGCGAACGGCGACATCGACGCGTTGCTCGTGCACGTGGGCGACGACAGCTACCAGGGGCGTGTCGCCGTCGAAGCGAGCGACGACCTGCGCAGCTGGCGGCCGCTCGGCAGCACGCAGTTGCTGAAGGTCGGCCACGGCGACGACATGCTGGTGCAGGAGCGCATCGCGCTCGAAGACGCAGCCCCGCGCTACCTGCGGCTGGACTGGCTCGACGGCGCGCCCGCGATCTCGTCGATCGACGTCGAGACGCATCCGCGCGACACGCGCGGGACCGACACCGCGTCCGTGCCGCGCCAGTGGCGCGACGCCGCGCGCGTGCGGGCCGGCGGCACGCCCGGCGAGTACCGGTTCGACACCGACGGCGCGTATCCGGTCGACCGCGTGCGCATCGACCTGCCGCAACCGAACACCGTCGCGCGCGCGACACTGCAGAGCCGCGCCGACGCGCAGGCGCCGTGGCGCGACGTCGCGGGCGGCGTGCTGTTCCGGCTCCAGGGCAAGGCCGGCGAGCAACGCAATCCGCCGCTCGAGTTCGCGGCGAATGCGGATCGCGCGTGGCGGATCGTCGTCGACATGCGCAACGGCGGATTCGGCGGCGGCCAGCCGGCCGTCGCGATCGGCTGGCATCCCGCCGCGCTGACTTTCGTCGCGCGCGGCGCGCCGCCGTTCACGCTCGGCGTCGGCGACGCGACGCTCGTGTCGTCGGCCGTGAGCCGCGACGCGCTGCTGGTCGGCATGGCGCCCGAAGTGCGGCCTGCGCGCGTCGGCGCGGCGCTGCCGGTATCGGCGGTCGCGCCGGTGGCGGCCGCCGATACGGACGCGACGCGCCGCTACGTGCTGTGGGGCGCGCTCGTCGTTGCGGTCGGCGTGCTCGGCACGATTGCGTGGCGTCTCGCGAAAGGCGGCGGCGACACGCGCGGACGCGACGAGTGACGCCGCGCGGTCATGCGCACCGCCCGTCGCCCGTCTTTACGCACCGTTTATCTCGCGTGCCGGTTTCTTTCGACGGTCGCAATGCATAACTGCGTACAGTCGTCGCATCGGAACCACGATGCGACAACATGCAGGAAACCTATCCATCGTATGACCGGCCGGCGCCGCGCACGCGCGTGCGCCCGGCCCTGCGGCTGAAGCGGCTTCTGCTGCTCTTCCCGATCGTGCTGCCGCTGTCAACCGCATTGCTCGCGCATGCCGACGATACGCCCGCAGCACCGGTCACCGCCGCCAGCACGCCCGAAGCATCGCCTCCCCCCACCCTCGACACGATCGTCACGGCGCTGCGCAATCGCTTTCACGTTGCGTATGCGGACGCACGCACGATCGCCCGCGCGGTGCAGACCGAATCGAATCGCTACGGACTCACACCAGCGCTGCTGCTCGCGATCATCGCGGTCGAGTCGGGCTTCGATCGCCACGCGACCAGTGTCGCCGGTGCGCGCGGATTGATGCAGGTGCTGCCCACCGCCCATCGCGATCTAGTCGCGCATGTGAAGGACCTCTCCGATCCGGCCACCAACGTGCGGATCGGCGCGGCCATCTTCCGCGGCTATCTCGACGATGCGGACGGCGACGTCGAAACCGCGCTCGTGCGCTACAACGGCGGCACGAAGCGCTATGCGCAGCGGGTCGCGCTGCGCGTGCAGCAATTCGATGCGCAGCTGCGCCGTGCGAACGGCGCGGCGAGCGACGAGCTGCGGACGGCCGCGAACCCCTGAGCGCGCCGCTACTGCGCGCCGGCGAGCCGGTAGCCGACGCCCGTCTCCGTCACGATGTACGCGGGCCGCCGCGGATCGCACTCCAGCTTGCGCCGCAGGTGGCCGACATACACGCGCAGGTAGTGTGCATCCTTGCCGTGCGCCGCGCCCCACACCTCGCTCAGGAGGCGGTCGTGCGTGAGCAGCCGGCCCGCGTGATGCGCGAGCGCGGCCAGCAACCGGAATTCGATCGGGCTCAGATGCACGCGCGCCCCGCTGCGCAGCACCTGGCGATCGGCGAGATCGACGGTCACGTCGCCGAAGCGCACGCACACCGCGTCGATGCGCCCGCCGCCGGCTTGCCGCCGCAGGTGCGCACGAATCCGCGCAATCAGCTCGGCGGCGCCGAACGGCTTGGTCAGGTAGTCGTCCGCGCCCGCATCGAGCGCGGCTACCTTGTCGCTTTCCGCACTCAGTGCCGACAGCACGATCAGCGGCGCGGCCGAGCACGCGCGCAGCGCACGGATCAGTTCGGTGCCGCCGAGATCCCGCAGGTTCGTGTCCGCGACGATCAGGTCGGGACGTCGTGCGCCGACGGCCGCCACGCCCGCCGCACCGGTCGCGGCCTCGAAGACGTGCATGCGTTCGGCCTTCAGCGCGACACGGACGAAATGCCGGATGAACCTGTCTTCGTCGACGATCACGATGACGACGGTCGGTTCGCTCATCCGGCAGCGCCTCCGTCCGGTGCGTCATGCGCGCTTGAACGCGCCGCACAGTGCGCGTCCATGTTCAGGCCCATCCGCATGCAACCAGCCCCATGTCGATCAGCTTGATGAACGGGAACGGCAACAGCACGCCGCCGAGGCCGTACAGCAGCAGGTTCCTGCGCAGCAGCGGCGCCGCGCCGAGCGGACGATAGCGCACACCCTTCAGCGCGAGCGGAATCAGCGCGACGATGATCAGCGCGTTGAAGATCACCGCCGACAGGATCGCCGATGCCGGCGACGCGAGGTGCATCACGTCGAGCACGCGCAGTTGCGGGTACGTCGTCGCGAACGCAGCCGGGATGATCGCGAAGTACTTCGCGATGTCGTTCGCGATCGAGAACGTCGTCAGCGAGCCGCGCGTCATCAGCATCTGCTTGCCGATCTCGACGATCTCGATCAGCTTCGTCGGGTTCGAGTCGAGGTCGACCATGTTGCCGGCTTCCTTCGCGGCCTGCGTACCCGTGTTCATCGCCACCGCCACGTCGGCCTGCGCGAGCGCCGGCGCGTCGTTCGTACCGTCGCCCGTCATCGCGACGAGGCGCCCCGCCGCCTGGTGCTCGCGGATCGTCGCAAGCTTGGTTTCCGGCGTCGCTTCCGCGAGGAAATCGTCGACCCCCGCCTCCGCCGCGATCGCCGCGGCCGTCAGCCGGTTGTCGCCCGTCACCATCACGGTCTTGATGCCCATCTTGCGCAGTTCCGCGAAGCGCTCCTTGATGCCGCCCTTCACGATGTCCTTCAGCTCGATCACGCCGAGCACGCGCGCGACGCCGTCGTGCCGCTCCGCGACCGCAAGCGGCGTGCTGCCGCGGCGCGCAATGTCGGTCACGGTCGCTTCGACCTCACGCATGACGCGGCCGCCATGAGACTCGACGTAGTGCGCGATCGCGTCGGCCGCGCCCTTGCGGATCTCGCGGCCGGGGAGGTCGACGCCGCTCATCCGCGACTGCGCGGAAAAGCCGAGGAACGTCGCGTGCAGTTGCGCCATGTCGCGCTGGCGAATGTTGAAGCGCTCCTTCGCGAGCACGACGATGCTGCGCCCTTCCGGCGTTTCGTCGGCGAGCGACGACAGTTGCGCGGCATCGGCCAGCGCTTCCTCCGTCACGAACGGCGCAGGCACGAACGCCGATGCCTGGCGGTTGCCGAGCGTGATCGTGCCGGTCTTGTCGAGCAGCAGCACGTCGACGTCGCCGGCCGCTTCCACCGCGCGGCCCGACGTCGCGATCACGTTCGCCTGCATCATCCGGCTCATCCCGGCCACGCCGATCGCGGACAGCAAACCGCCGATCGTCGTCGGGATCAGGCACACGAGCAGTGCGACGAGCGCGGTGATCGTCACCACATGGCCGGCCTTCATCGCTTCAACCGCGAATGTCGAGAACGGCAGCAGCGTCGCGGTCGCAAGCAGCATCACGATCGTCAGCGCGACGAGCAGGATCGTCAGCGCGATTTCGTTCGGCGTCTTCTTGCGCTTCGCGCCTTCGACCATCGCGATCATCCGGTCGAGAAACGCCTCGCCCGGATTGACGGCGACCCGCACGATGATCCAGTCGGACAGCACGCGCGTGCCGCCCGTCACCGACGAGAAGTCGCCGCCCGATTCGCGGATCACCGGCGCGGATTCGCCGGTGATCGCCGATTCGTCGACCGACGCGACACCTTCGATGACGTCCCCGTCGGCCGGAATCACGTCGCCGGTCTCGACGAGCACGACGTCGCCGCGGCGCAGGTCGGTCGACGCCATCACCTCGACGGCCGCCTTCGCATGCGGCGCCACGAGCTTTTTCGCGACCACGTTGTGTTTCGCGCTGCGCAGCGATGCGGCCTGCGCCTTCGAGCGCCCTTCGGCGAGTGCTTCCGCGAAGTTCGCGAACAGCACCGTGAACCACAGCCACAGCGCGATCGCGACGATGAAGCCCGCGGGCGCCTCGGCCTGGCCGAACAGCGCGGCGATCCACAGGAGCGTCGTCAGGATGCTGCCGACGTACACGCAGAACATCACCGGGTTGCGGAACTGCGTGCGCGGCGTGAGTTTCCTGAACGAGTCCACGATCGCCGGGCGCACGAGCGCGGGATCGAACATCGAGCGCGCGGCCGTGCGCGCATGGCCGGGATGCTCGGGACGCTGGCCTGTCACGGGTGCGAGAGACATGGCGGTTTTCCTTTTGCCGGCGCATCGGCGCGGCGGCATCCGGCATCGGTCACGCGAGCCGGATGCCTTCGCGCATTCGCGCGTATGGCTTCCGTTTCCACGAAACCATCTTATGAAGGTTCGCGTGAAGATCGCGGCAAAGGATCGCGTCAGAGCATAAAAAGCGCGTAAACGTCCGTTTCGCCGCGACGCGGCGGGGTGTCTCAAGGGCCGTACACGAGCGGGAGCGCCACACTCCGCTCACGCGACGCTTACGCGGCAATACCAGGAAAAGTCGCCGGGGCGCGGCGCTCAGCCGAACGTGTAGCGACCATGCTGGCGCGGCCGCCACGGTGACGAGCGGCAGCTCGCGGCGCCGGCCGCACGTCGCGCTGCCCATCCGGTGACACGGCGCACGCGCGGGTCATGCCGGGCCACCGCGGCCACACGCGACGGCAACGCATACGCGAGACGCCGCACGGCCGCCACGCGCGCAGCCATTCGCGACGCCGGCGACACGCGGCGCGCGACGTGCGCGAAATGCACGACGGGCCGCTTGCAGAGGATCGCGCTGTCGTAGCGCTTGCCGGCGAAGCGCATCGTGTCGACGACCTCGAAACCCTGCACGCCGTAGAACGCCAGCAGGTGCGAAGCGGGATGCGGCGTATCGAGCGCGAGCAGCGTATAGCCGCGCAACGCGGCCCACTGCTCGGCGAACGACAGCAGCAACGCGCCGATCCCGCGGCTCTGGCAGTCGGGATCGACGGCCACCTGCCGCACGCTCGCGACGCCTTCGCGCCGGTACAGCGAACAGGCCGAAGACGGATCGGTCGCATACAGCGTGGCCGTGCCGATCACACGCCCGCCGCACACCGCGACGTAGCACTCGCCCGCTTGCGCGCGGCGCCGCGTGACGTCTTCGTCCTGATCGACGCACGTGCAGTTGAGCCCCATCGCGCCGAGCCGCGCGAATGCGCGATGCAGCATCGGCGTGAGTTGTGCGTAGCTGTCGAATGCCGGATCGAAACGCCGGACGACCACCCGATCGGCGCACACGGAAGGCGGCGCGGCAGGGGACCGTTCGGCGATCGCGTTCCAGGGTATCGACATTGCAATGCTCCGTGGTTGGGATGCCCGAAGTCTATGAGCGCGCCGGCCGCCGTCGCAAGAAAAAATGTCGTAAAAGTTTGGGGAAATGCGTGCGGTCGAGACGGTTGCGACGGTGCCTGCCGAGGCTTTCGCGTACGTCGTCGAGAACGCATGAAAGAACGCCGATCGTTGTTCGCGCAAGCAATGTCGCGTGCTCCGTTGACACGTGCGACGACGCCATCCAGACTCGCTGCTCCCCCACCGCACCGAGAGCGCTCATGGTCACCTGCTTCCTTCGCTACGTCATCGATCCGTACAAGCTCGACCAGTTCGAAACCTACGGCAAGATGTGGATTCCGCTCGTCGAGCAATTCGGCGGCACGCATCACGGCTACTTCCTGCCGTCCGAAGGCGCGAGCAACATCGCGCTCGCGATGTTCTCGTTCCCGAGCCTCGCCGAGTACGAGCGCTACCGCGAACGCTCGAAGGACGATCCGGCCTGCCAGGCCGCGTTCCGCTACGCGGAGGAAACACGCTGCATCGTCAGCTACGAGCGCAGCTTCTTCCGGCCGGTGTTCGAGTAACCGGCAACGGCCCGGCGCATCGCGCCCCTTTTCCTGACCGGGACGAAAAAAAGGTTCATCGCGGATTACCGGGGAACGCGGCGCGGATCTTCAGGAAGAAGTATTCCTCGTCGCGGTACCCATAAGCCCGACGCTTGATGACCTTGATGGTGTTGTTGATGCCTTCAACGATGCTGGTATTGAGCGGGTGGCGGCAACGAGTCACGATACCGTGCCAATAGCCCTGCAAGCGTTCAGCGAACTTTTGCAGGGCAGCGATTCCGCTTTGCTGAGCCTGTTCGATCCACTGCTCCC
>NZ_MDEQ02000016.1 GCF_001883705.2 Burkholderia catarinensis | reverse complement strand
TGTCCTGGCGTACGCCGTCGCCGCGGAAATAGCGCAGGCCGAGGTCGTAGGCGGCCTTCGGCTGGGTCTTCGCGGTTTGCTTGAGCGCGGCGATGCGCGGATCTTCCCGATCTTCCGAATCGCCCCTTTTTTGATAGGAGACCTGATCTTTTTGGCGATCGGAACAACCTGTGTCGTCGCAGATCCGTACCGTGTTGCTGGTGATGGACGGATCCTGCGCGCACGCGGCCAATAGCAACAGCAGCCCCGGTGCGAGTAAACGGCGATACATTGGTACTTTCCTCAAGTTTTATTTGCGCCGTATTGCTTCGAGCCACCCACCCCGTGGGCTCGTACCTGGTTGCGCGCGGCGCGGCGGATACAATCCGCCAACGCCGACACGCAGTCCAAGGCTCTCTCAGGCTCTCTCTTCGAATCGCTCCGTCACTGCTTCATTGATGTCGCTTTTCGCTGTGCCGATACTCGCCGGCATCGATCTCCAAACATGACGCAACAAACAATAGTGACGTGGTGAGCAATAATAATGGAGAAAAATGGCATGTCAAGGCCCTTCGCTCATTCAAAGTTTGCGCGACGCGTCAGTTTTGATATGCTCTTCCTCGCCAAAAACCCCTGGAGACCCCATCGAGATGTCCAACAGCGAACCGGCCAACGTCGATCTGATCACCGCCAACAAGGTGCGCGACCTCCTGAACCGGAACGGCATCCCGCCGCGCAGTCACAACACGACGATCGCGAATGTGCTCGGCCTCAGCTTCTCGGTCGTCACGCGCAAGATGAAAGGCATGATCCCGTGGAACCTGTCGCAGTTGCAGGACATCGCGACGCACTTCGGCGTGCCGCCCGCGATCCTGCTCGACGACAAGGGCGCGCAGCCGGCCGCGGCCGAGATGATCGACGCGACGCTCGTGATCGAATCGCGCCGCTTCCGCTGCCGGGCCGCGATCTCGGCGAAGGCCAGCAGCCAGATCGAAACGGACTTCGTCGCGCTGCAGTGGCAAGGCGAATGGATCATCACGGAACGGCAACATGCGCGCGAGGGCCGCACGTATCCGGTCGACGTCGTCGAGCTGCGCTCGACCCAGCCGAACGTGTATGCGGCGCGGATCGCCGTGGTCGACGATTCGCAGGATGTCGCCGAAACGGTATGTGAATATTTCATCGAAAAAGGCGTGAACGCGATTCCGTACTTCGACGGCGCGACGTTCCGCAAGGCGCTGGAGGTCGAGGATTTCGACGGCTACATCCTCGACTGGATGCTCGGCGACCAGACGGCCGCCGAACTCGTGCGCGGCATCCGTTCGAGCGAGAACAGCGGCGCGCCGATCTTCCTGCTGACCGGCAAGATCTCGACCGGCGAGGCGAGCGAGGACGAAATCGCGCACATCGTGTCGCACTACAACGCGCGCTGCGAAGAAAAACCGGTGCGCCTGCCGATCCTGTTCGCGGAAGTGGCGCGCGAACTGAAGCTCACGCTGCCGGCCGCGGCCGCCGCGAACTGAGACCGGAACGACAACCCGCCATTACAAGACCGAGGGAAAGACATGCGAGTTTCGACCATCTGGGCCAAGAGCCTGCTGACGGCCTGCCTGCTCGGCATGGCCGCCGCGACCTGGGCCGCTTCGTTTACGTTCACCGTCGACGGCAAGATCGACAAAAGCAACCAGCAGGGCAAGACGGCGTACGTCTTTTCCGAGCAGGCGCTGATGGCGCTGCCGCAACATACGATCGTCACGTCGACGAGCTGGACGCCGAAGGCGACCTTCACCGGCCCGCGCCTGTCCGACGTGCTGAAGACCGTCGGCGCGCACGGCACGCAGATCGAGTTCCGCTGCATCGACGAATACACGTTCACGATTCCCGTGTCCGACGCCGACCGATACGGCGTGATCCTCGCGCGGACGATGAACGGCAAGGTGCTCGGCAACGACAACTACGGCCCGCTGTGGATCATGTATCCGCGCGACCAGTATCCCGACGAACTTAAGACGCCGCTCGGCGAAGCCAAGTTCGCGTGGCAGATCATCGGCCTGACCGTGAAGTGAAATGAAGCGCCGGCGATGGAAAAATAGAAAAATCATCCTGGTCCTCGGGTCGCTGTGGATCACGGGGTTCGCCGCGTGGGCGTTCCTGCTGTGGGACCTCCTCGCCACCTCGGTCAACGAGGGCGTGCTCGAAGGGCCGCGCGAAGGCGTGTTCTGGACCGCCGCGCAATACCGGAACGTCTATACGCGGTTCGACCGGCAACTGATTCTTTACGCGACGCACGAGGACGACGACTTCGAACACGTGCAGATGCAGCTCGACAGCCTGTCGGTGTCGTTCGGATTCCTGCAGCGGCCGTCCGAAGTGTCCGAATACTGGCTGCGCATCGCGCGTGCGCGCAACGAGATCGACGCGCTCGGCGAATTCATGACGCGCCTGAAGCACGACGTGCCGTTGCTGCGCGGCGCGCCGAAGAACGCGCAGCAGGTGATCGACGAGGTCAATGCGTACTGGCCGAAGGTCAATGGTCTCGCGAACTACTTCCGCGCGATCGAGATGGCGCAGCGCGATTTCACGTTCCATCAGCTGAAGGAAAAGCAGCACGCGATCCTGATCCTCGGCATCGTGCTCGGCGTGATCCTGTGCGCGCTGTTCCTGCTGCTGTTCTATACGATGCGCACGCGCGACGACCTGCTCGAGCGGCAGGACGCGGCGCTCGACGCGGAACGCAAGGCGTCCGATCGCGCGTTCGAGATGATCGAGGCGAAGAACGCGTTCCTCGGCATGGTCAGCCACGAGCTGCGCACGCCGCTGCAGGCGATCTGCGGGTCGATCGAGATCCTGCTCGCGCGCCCGCAGTCCGACGCGAACCTGAAGACGATCCGGCGGCTGCAGAATTCCGCGCTGTCGCTCGAAGCGCTCGTCAAGGACCTGACCGACTACATCAAGCTGCGCTCGACGAAGCGCCTCGCGGAGCTGGAAGCCGTCGGCATCGCGCCGCTGCTCGCCGAAGTGTTCGAGCCGTTGCGCGAGAAGATCGCGGCCAAGCGGATCGCGGTCGCGCAGCAGGTCGAGCCGCACGACCTCGCGATCCGTTCCGATCGCAAGCTGCTGCGGCAGGTGCTGTCGAACCTGATCGAGAATTCGGTGAAGTACACGCTCGGCGGGTCGATCAACGTGTCGATCACGCTCGCCGACGCGCCGGCCGGCCAGCAGTTGAAGATCGCCGTGCGCGACACGGGCGCCGGCATCGCGAAGCCGCACCTGTCGAAGATCTTCGAGCCGTTCTACCGCGCGAACGACGCGGTCGGGCTGCACGTGGACGGGATCGGCATGGGGCTCGCCGTCGTGCGCGAAATCGTGACGACGCTGCGCGGGCACGTGGACGTGCGCAGCGTGGTCGGCGAAGGCAGCGAATTCGTCGTGACGCTGCCGGTCGAAGTGCCCGACACCGTGACGGCCGGCAATGCGGCGGGCGAAGCGCTCGCGCTGCCGCACGCGGCCGCGCACCGCGACCGGCGCGCGCTGGTGGTCGACGACAACGACAACGCACGCGAAACGCTCGGCGCGATGCTGTCGGCGCTCGGCATCGATGCCGACCTGTGCGGCACCGGGCAGGAAGGCGTCGCGCGCTTCGGCACGGGCCGCTACGACATCGTGGTGCTCGATCTCGAACTGCCGGACCTGAGCGGCTTCGAGGTCGCGCGGCGCATTCGCGCGGTCGCGCAGCCCGACGACGACGGCCGGCATCCGGCCATCCTCGGCGTCAGCGCGTATGAATCCGCGGCGCTGCGCGAAAACAAGCAGGTGTTCGACGAATTCCTGCCGAAGCCCGTCCACCTGCGCGAACTCGGCGCACTCGTCGAGAAGCTGCTCGCGTGAGCCAGGCGCGGCATCGCGCGTTCCCGCTCGCCTTCCCGCTCGTCTTCCCGTCTATTCGCCGATCAGATGCAGCACGATGTCGCGCCGGTGCGCCGCGCGGCGATGCTCGAACAGGTAGATCCCCTGCCAGGTGCCGAGCACCATGCGCCCTTGCTCGACCGGAATCGACAACTGCACCTGCGTAAGCGCCGTGCGCAGATGCGCCGGCATGTCGTCGGCCCCTTCGGTGTCGTGCTCGTAGCGCGTGTCGTCCTCGGGCGCGAGCGTCGCGAAATAGCGTTCGAGATCGCGCCGCACCGACGGATCGGCATTCTCCTGGATCAGCAGCGATGCCGACGTATGGCGGCAGAACACGGTGAGCAGGCCGGTGCGGATCGCCTGCTGGTCGACGAACGCACGCACCTGCGGCGTGAATTCGACGAGGCCGCTGCCGCGTGCGTCGACGCCGATATGCGTGAGTGCCTGTTGCATCGCCGTGACCTCAGGCCAGCGCGGCGAAGCCGTCGGCTTCGATCTGTTTCGCGTCGGCGGGGCGCACGACGCGCGCGACTTCGACGCCGTCGCGCAGGAACACCAGCGTCGGCCACAGTTTCACGCCGAACGAGCGGCCGAGCGGGCGGCCCGGGCCGTCCTCGATCTTCAGGTGCCGCACGGCGGGATGCGCGGAGAACGACGCGACGATATCGGGTTGCGCGCCTGCGCAGATCCCGCACCAGTTCGCGCCGAATTCGATGACGGTGGCACCGCCCAGTGCGTCGACTTCCGCGCGCGTCGGCGCGTTGGCGGTATAGCGTTGCTCGGTGTCCATCAGGCCCTCGTGTGCGTTGGCGGAACGTGGCCGCGCGTGCCCGCGTGGTGCGGCATGCACGGCCTGCGATTTCCCACTGTAGCGGAAAAGCGCGCGCGATGCCGACCGGCCCGTTCCGGCACACATGCCGCCTGCGCGCGCCGGAATGACACGACAAGATCCGGAGTGCCGCGCCGCCACGACAGGATCAGCATGCGGACTGATCCCTCGACGAAGGCCCCGACCATGAACGCTCCGCATTGCATCACCGAACCGAACATCCTCTATTTCGGCACGCCCGTCGTGCTGGTCAGCACGCTGAACGAGAACGGCACGGCCAATCTCGCGCCGATCTCGTCCGCGTTCTGGCTCGGCTGGCGCTGCGTGATCGGCATCGCCGCCAGTTCGCAGACCACCCGCAACCTGCTGCGTACCGGCGAATGCGTGCTAAACCTGCCGTCGTCGGCGCAGGCGCACGCGGTCGACCGGATCGCGCGCACGACGGGCACGTATCCGGTGCCCGACGGCAAGCGCGCGAAAGGCTATGTGTACGAACCCGACAAGTTCGGCACGGCCGGGCTCGCCGAGGCGGCGTCGCAAACCGTGTCGCCGCCGCGCGCGCTCGAATGCCCGGTGCACATGGAGGCGGTCGTCTCGGCCACGCACGGGGTGGGCGAAGAAGCGCCCGACCTGCGCGGCCACATCCGCGTGTTCGAGGTGCGCATCCAGCGCGTGCACGTGCATCCCGACCTGCTGATGGACGGGCACCCGGACCGCATCGATCCGGACAAGTGGTCGCCGCTGATTATGAGCTTTCAGAAGTTCTACGGCCTCGCGCCGCAGCAGGTGCACGCGTCGCGGCTCGCCGAGATTCCCGAGCGCGCGTATCGCAGCCCCGACATCGAGCGCTCGCGCGATGCTGGCGTGCCGGCCGGCGCCGGGCGGTAATGAAACGCGACGGCCGGCCCGATGCGGCTCCCGATTGTTGTCTCCTTCCGCGCGGCGATGCCTGACCTGGCGTGTGCTCTATGGTGTTCACCGATCGACAGGCCAGCGAGGAGCCCGCCGCCGATGGCCGTGAATGGATCGGGTGACGGTTGGCGGCGTCAGCATCGCCGATCCGCACCGGCCATCCTCGGCGCCATCCGGCGGCACCTCGCCGCGAATCGTTGCGTGATGACATAGGACCGGTCCTGACTCGTATGGGACTGGTCCTTTTTTCCTTTCAACGCTCGAGGGCCCGCGGTTTTCCCGCTTTCGCTTGATAAACTCGCCGCTTCATATCATGGCGGAATATATTTAGATGAGCGAAGCAGAACTGCGCGCGCGCAGCGTCGCTCGCGCGGATCGCTCCGGCTCGCACGAACCCGAATCAGGCACTCACACCCTCCAGCGCGGCCTGACCTGGAAAGACGCATTCTGGGTAACGAGCGGCGTGCCGGCAGGCGTGCTGTTCACGATCGGCGGCGTATGCGCGACGATCGGCCAGCCCGCGTGGGCGATCTGGATCGCCGCGATCACGATGGGGCTGATTCAAAGCGCGACTTATGCGGAAATATCGGGACTATTTCCCCATAAATCGGGCGGCGCGTCCGTATATGGCGCGATCGGCTGGGTCCGTTACAGCAAGCTGATTGCCCCGGTTTCCGTGTGGTGCAACTGGCTCGCGTGGTCGCCGATGCTTGCGCTCGGCTGCGGCCTCGCGGCGAGCTATGCGCTCACGAGCCTCTTTCCCGCCGACGCGGCGGTGCTGCACTGGCAGCTCAAGATTGCGGATCTCGGATTCATCAAGCCGGGTCTGTCCCTGCGGATCAATGCGACGTTCATCATCGCGACGATCCTGCTTCTCATCACGTTCAAGCTTCAACATAGCGGTGCATCGAAGGCTGCGCGCACGCAGCGCATTCTCGGCATCGCGTCGCTCACGCCGCTGCTGATCGTCGGCATCGTGCCGTTCGTCACCGGCGACGTGCCGATGTCGAACCTGCTCCCGCTGCTGCCACTCGGTCACGACGCGCACGGCAACCTCACGGCCGGGACGTTCGGCTCGTGGAACGGGCAAGGCGTCACGATGGCGCTCGGCGCGATGTTCATGGCCGGCTGGGCGTCGTACGGTTTCGAGACGGCGGTCTGCTACACGCGCGAATTCCGCGATCCGCGGCGCGATACCGCCAAGGCGATCTTCTGGTCGGGTGCGCTGTGTCTCGTCGTGATGACGCTCGTGCCGCTGGCGTTCCAGGGTGCGCTCGGCGCGCAGGCAATGCTCGATCCGTCGATCCGCGACGGCACCGGCGTGGCGGCCGCGATGGCGAAGATCGTCGGCGGCGGCGCGTGGGTCGCGAATGCGGTCGTCGTGATGCTGATGCTGTCGATCCTGCTGATCGTGATGACGTCGATGATGGGCTCGTCGCGCACGCTGTACCAGGCATCGGTCGACGGCTGGCTGCCGAAGTACCTGTCGCACGTGAACGAGCACGGCTCGCCCACACGCGCGATGTGGACCGATCTCGGCTTCAACCTCGTGTTGCTGATGATGTCGGATTACTTGACGGTGCTGTCGATCTCGAACGTCTGCTACATGCTGTTCGTATTCCTGAATCTTCAGTCGGGCTGGATCCACCGGATGGATCGCGGCAACTGGGATCGGCCGTTCCGCTGCCCGACGTGGCTGCTGGTCGCCGGCGCGATCTGCGGCTACGCGAACCTCGTCTATGCGGGCGCGGGCGCCGATCTCCAGGGCGAAGGCACGCTGCGCAACGGCCTGATCGCGATGCTGCTGATCGTGCCGGTGTTCGTCTATCGCCACTACTGGCAGGATCGTGGCCGGTTCCCGGAGCAGATGCAGCGCGACATGGAACTCGAAGTGCCGAAGCGCGCGATGTGGTTGAACCTGATGCCGTATGCGGCGCTGATCGGCGCCGTGCTGGCAGTCGGCGGCGCACATCATCTGGTCTGGGGACATTGAACGACGACCGGCCGACGGGGCACCACGCATCGTCGGCCGTCTCGCGCCCTCCGGCCGGGAAACGCGCCGCGACAGCGCGGCAAGCGCACTTGAATCAGACCGGTCTGATAGGCCCTGCCGCGCACCGTCCGTAAACTCGGGCGCATGATTGCTCCTATCCGGTCCACCTTCGACGCGATGTGCGATGCCGTCGCGCGTTTCACCCGCCGCCCTTCGTTCCTCCGCAACCTGGACGTCGCGGTGCTCGCGCTCATCGTCGCGAGCGTGCTCGTCGTGATGGCCGATAGCGTGCACGACCTGCACGAACGGTATGGCGATGCCCTCTACGCAGCGGAATGGGCGTTCACGCTGCTGTTCACGCTCGAGTATGCAGTGCGGCTGCTCACCGCGCGCAGGCCGCTGGCCTATGCACGCAGCTTCTTCGGGATCGTCGATCTCGTGTCGGTGCTGCCGACCTATCTCGCGTTCTTCTTCCCCGGCCTGCACGCGCTGATCGACGTGCGCCTGTTGCGACTGCTGCGCGTGTTCCGCATCCTCGGGCTGGCGATCTATCTCGAGGAAGGGCAGATGCTGATCCGCGCGCTCACGCGTGCGCGGCGCAAGATCTTCGTGTTCATCGGCGGGATGTTCGTGCTCGTGGTGATTCTCGGTACGGTGATCTTCCTCGTCGAGGGCCCGGAGAACGGGATCACGAGCATACCGGTAGGCGTCTACTGGGCCGCCGTGACGATGAGCACGACCGGCTACGGCGACCTGACGCCGCATACACCGCTCGGCCGCCTCATCACGTCGTGCGCGATCCTGCTCGGCTACGGCATCATCGCGTTCCCGACCGGCATCATGGGCGCCGAGCTGATCGCGTCGGCGCTGGAGCAGCGGCGCGCGGACGCCGACAAGGAAACACGGTGCTGCCCGCATTGCGGCGCGGCGGTGCCGCCGCCGGCGCATGCCGACATCGACCGGCCGCGACGCCCGGAATAAGACCCTTCCCGTTCAGCGTCATTTCCTGCCGCGCGCCGACAACGCGGGGCGGCATACCGTGGACGCGTCGCAACGCGATGAAGCCTGTGCGGCGCAGGGGATCGCAAGGGTTCAGGCGAAGCCTGATGTAACGCATTGGCCCGGATCTCGGCACGTCGAATCGATGCCGGGCCGCCCCCCTCGACCCGTCACCCCGCCTGCCCGCCGAGCATCTGCACGAACGCCGCCAGCCCCGTCAGCATGATCTGCACGCCCACGCACAGCAGCAGGAACGCCGACACCCGCACCGCCACTTTCGTCCCCTCGCCGCCGAGATAGCGCGCGAGCGTCGTGGCACGGCTGTAGATCTGCCAGATCGCGAACGCGACGAGCGCCGCGACCGCAAGCGACACCACGCCCGACACCAGATAGTCGGCGGCCGTGCGCGCGCGGTTCGCATGCAGCGCGATGCCGGCCGCGATCGAACCGGGGCCGATCGTCAGCGGCACCGTGAGCGGGAAGAACGCGCGCGCCATCAGTTTCTGCAGATCGTCGCCGTGCGTGGCACTGTCGCCGCCCGGCACGTCGGGCGCATTGAGCATCGACCAGCCTGCCACGGCCACCGCGAAGCCGCCGCCGATCCGCAGCGCTTCCATCGAAATCCCGAAGAAGTTCAATACCGGCGCACCGACAAAGAAGATCACGAGCAACGTGAAGAACACGTTCGTCGCGAGCCGTTTCGACAGGATCGCGCGCTCGGCTTCCGTCAGCGATTGCGTGCGTTCGAGAAACACGAACGCCATCCCGAACGGATTGATGATGCCGATCAGGCCCGTGAAGCCAAACAGGATTTCAGGAATCAGGCGGTCGATCTGCATCGCGATCGGGCTCCTCGATAACAGGCAGGGGATGAAGAAAAAAAGCGGCCAGTCGATGAGACCGGCCGCAAAAACGGAGACGACTCGCGGCCCCGCACGACAGGCGTGCCGGGCTGCTGAACTTCGATTGTCGGGGAAGCAGGCGTGTCAGGGAATCGGCCAAGTCCGATTCTGCGGTCGCGACCGGCGATGCGGTGCGCGTGTACGTTGTCGCGCGCAGCCGATCGGTATCGCGGTCTGCATCGTCGACGACAGGAAGGCGCACGGAACAGGAAGCGGCCGGTCTAAACGAGCGGCCGTCGAACAGAGGAGAACCTTCGTTGAATCGGCGCGGCATGCCGCGCGAACGCAACGCATGCCGATGCGCGGCAACAGCGGCCCCGAAGGGGCGCCGCCGGCCGCTTCGGCACGCAGCCGCTCAGTACGCGGTCAGGCGCGTATGGCTCGGCAGGTCGACCGAGAGATCGGTGCCTCCTGCGTCGGATCGGGCGGGTGCGGCGGCCGGTCGCGCGGTCTCGCGCGTCGCCGCCAGCCAGTGCGTGAACTCGGCGGCCGTCATGCCGACGGCTTGGGCCGCGGCCGGCGGCGCCTCGGCGGCACGCGCGGTTTGCACTTGCTTCGTCGCACCGCTGGCCGCGGCGGCTACGCTCGGCGCGGCATGCGCCGCCTTGTCGTGCGGTGCACCGGCCGGCTTCACCGCCGAACGCGTCGCCATCGCAGCCGCCGGCTTGTTCGCCGACGATGCGCGGCGGGCCCGCGGGGCCGCGGAATCCGCCGGCACCACGTTCGTTTCGACCACGACCGCAACCGCCACGGGCGCGCTCGCCGGCGATGCGCTGCCGGCCCGCAACGCCCGCGATGCCGCGGACGCGGTTTCCACCGCGACGACCGCCGCGGACGCCAGTTGCTCGTCCTGCCCCGATGCGCGAGCCGCTTGCGGGGCAGTCGATTCCGTCGGCTTGCCGGCCCTTGGCGTCACCTCCGCCGCGACAACCTCCGCCACCACCGCCGGCGCGACCGAGATCGCCGCCGAGTAGACGGAACCATGCTCCGCCGCATGCTGGCGCTCTTCGAAGAAATGCGTCGCGACGATGCAAGCCGCCCCGAATATCGCGCACGCCATCAACGTCAGCCGCCACTTGCGGCGCAACGGATGCGGCCTGACCCACGCCTGGTTGTCCGAACCGAAATCCCTGGCGCTCACGGCCTTGGCGACGTTCGCGGTTTTCTCGGGCGCGGCGGGCGGCACGCGCCGCGCGCCGTACAGATCAAACACGTTCGGCCGCTGCCGCCGGCTCGCCACGAACGGCCGGCGCCGCCGGCCATACGGCGGCGGCACATCCGAATACGGATGCGCGAGCGGAATCGCGTAATGCCCGGTGATGTCCTGCATGCTCATGATGTCGACGACGCATTGCGCGACATCTGTCGCCGCAATCCGTGCTCCCGTAGTTGATCGAATGGCGTCGAGTATCGCTCCCGGGCCGTGTTCGGTAAATCGGACTGCGTTACATCGAACCGGGGACGCAGTGGGCCCAGTCCTATCGCCGCGCCGATGCATCCGATCGGCCCGGCGTGCGCGGTAGTACGCGTCGACATGCAGCAGCAGCGCGTACGAACCGGCGCGATACGCATCGCCCGACAGCAGCGCGCCGCCCGTTCCGCCCTGCGCATCGACGGTCGCGGTGAGCAGCGCCACGTCGCGCTCGCCGTCGACACGCGACAGGTCGACCCGCATCCCGTCGGCCGCGACGCCATGCAACATTTCGACGATGCGGACCGTCAGGTCCGGCCGCGCGCGCGACGCCGGCCCGGCCGGGCCCGCGACCGCCCACGCGGGCGCCGACGCCAGCGCGCCTCCCGCCAGCGTCGCCGTCGCGAGCACGAGCCTGCGTCGGCCCGTATCGATGACGTCCTTCATCGCTTCCCCCTCCCCGGGCTTGCCCATCGTGCGCGCCGCGAGCGGGCGCTCAGAAGCGGCCGCGCAAGCCGATGAAGACTTCGTTCGACGACAGCTTCGACTTCAGTTGCTCGTCGCGCGCGTTGACGCGGTTCGCGAACGTGTTGAAGCCCGTCTCGACGTTGCCCATGTCGACATAGCGATATCCGAGGTCGATCGAGAAACGCTTGTTGATCGCGTAGCTGACACCCGCGCCGGCCGAGTACGCGAGGTTGGTCTGCGTCTTCGATGCGAAGCGGCGCGTGTCGTTGGTCTGCCAGCCGTCGGCCGACACGATCGCGACGCCGATGCCGAGCGTGCCGTACACGGAGAAGCCGCGGCCGAGGTCGAAGTCCTTGTAACCGTTCAGCATCAGGCGCTGTGCCGACACGTGGAATTCGTTCGCGTTCGCGTCGAACGGCGCCCAGTAGCTGGTGAAGTTGTTGGTGCGCTTGAACACGTATTCGCCTTCCGCGCGCCAGCCGTTGCCGAACTGGTAGCCGAGGCCGAGCGAGCCGGTGAGGTTCGACCCGGTCTCGGGGCCGCCGACGCGGCTCGCGACGCGCGGGCTCGTCAGTTCCATGTTCACCGCGTTGTCGAACGCGCCGACGATACGGCCGGTCGCGTAGTAGCCGGCGTCGCTCACGTCGGATTTTTTCGTTTCCGGTGCGAGCGCATCGGCGAACGCCGTGCCCGAGAACAACAGTGCGAGCGTGGAAGGCAAAGCAAAGCGCTTGATCATGATGAATGCGTGTCCTTGTCGATGAACGTCGAAGAAGCCGTCATCGTAGGAATCGCGCCGCGAACGTTGAACCCGTTCGCCTACGGGTTGCGCCTCCGTAGCGCTACGGAGGCTCTACGACGGCAAGCCGCCCGCGAATGCCGCGTAGTCGCGCACCAGCTCGACGAGCGAGGCCACCTGCAGCTTGTCGAACACGTTCGCGCGATAAGTCTCGACCGTGCGCGGCGACAGCCCGAGCGCGCGCGCGATCTCCTTGTTGCTCCAGCCGCGCACGATGCCGTCGAGCACTTCCCGTTCGCGCGCGCTCAGCGTCGCGACGCGTGCCGCGCGCGCCGGGTCCGCGCAGCCGTGCCCGCCCTGCTCGCGCTGCGCCGCGTGCCGGCGGATCGCCTGCTGGACCGCGTCGATCAGCTCGTCGTCGTCCACCGGCTTGCGCAGGAAATCGAGCGCGCCGCGCTTGAACGCGCGCCGGCACGCATCGACGTTGCCGTGCCCCGTCATCATGATCACCGGCAGGTCGCGCCGCGCGCGCAGTTCGTCGAGCGCGTCGAGCCCGCTCATGGCGGGCATCCGGATGTCCAGCAGCACGCAGCCGAGCGCCGCGTGGCCGGCGTCGGCCAGGAACGCCTGCGCATCCGCGTAGCAACGGGTCGGCAAGCCGACCGTGCGCAGCAGCAGCGCCAGGCCGTCGCGCACGGCTTCGTCGTCGTCGACGATCGCAACGACCGATCCGGCGGGAGCGCAATGAAGCGGTTGGTTCATGCTGCTTCCTCCGCCAGCGGCAACAGCAACGCAGCTTCGACGCCGCCGGACGGCAGGTTGCGCACCGTCAGCGTGCCGTCCTGCCGCTGCGCGAGCGTGTCGCACAGCGGCAGCCCGAGGCCGAGCCCCCGCGCGCGCGTCGTGAAAAACGGTTCGAACAGGTGCGGCAGCGCGTCTTCCGGCACGCCGGGGCCGTTGTCGACGACGCTGAAGCGGTAATGCCGGCCTTCGCGCGCGCCGCCGATGCGGATCTCGCCGCGCGGCGCGCCGGCCAGCGCGTCGCGCGCGTTCTGGATCAGGTTGTGCAGGATCTGCTCGACCGCGATCGGTTCGGCGAACGGCCGCGTGCGCGGCGCCGCGTTGTGCCAGGCAAGCGCGATGTGCTCGCGCGCGCATTCGTCGCGGTACAGGAACAGCAGCACGTTCATCACCGCGTCGGGATCGAGCGCGCGCCGCTCGCCGCCGCACGCGGACGTGACGGCCGCGCGCATCCGGTCGAGGATCGCCGCCGCGCGCTTGGCCTGCGCGACGCTCGTCTGCAGCGCACGGCGCACGCTGTCGCGTTCGGCGGGCTGGTCGAGCAGCCGCTCGGCCGCGCGCGTATGGCTGACGATCGCGGTCAGCGGCTGGTTCAGCTCGTGCGCAAGCCCGGCCGCCATCTCGCCGAACGTGTCGAGCCGGCCGAAGCGGTCGAGCCGCGCCCGCGCATCCTCGCGGCGGCGCGCCTCGCGCAGCCGCCACGCGCCGAGCGCGCCCGCGACGAGCAGCGCCGCGACGGCATTCCACAGCGCGATCGGCAGCCACGGCAGATCGGCGGGCGTCAGCGTGCGCGTCGTGTGCAGCACGAACGCCTGCGGTTGCGCGGGCAGGTGTTTCTCGAGCCGCATCGTCCAGCCCGGCTGCGTGTCGCCGGGTTCGCGTTGCAGCAGGTCGACACGGCGGTCGCGCAGCGCCAGCGCCGCCGACGAAATCGACGCGGGCCAGTCGCCCGGCTGGAACATCCGCCGTGGATCGACGCGCACGGCCCAGCCCGTATCGGCAACGAGCCAGTACGCGGCGGGGCCGTCGAACGCCAGCACGAAGGGCTCCCCGGGCCGCTGCCGGGGCGTCGCCGCGGGCACCGGGCCGCCGCCGGCCTGCCAGCCCGCGCCGCGCCGCCAGTAGGCGAGCCCGTCGAGCTGCGGCATGCGTTCGCGCAGGCTGTCGAGCATGTGCGCGGGCGGCGCCGTCAGCGACGACGCGCCGAGCGTCGCGAGAATCGCCTCGTGCTGCGCGGCCTTCTGGCCGAGCAGGCGGATCGCGATGCTCGAATCCTGAAAGAAGCGGTCGTAGGCGTCGGCGACGGATCGCGACACGACGAACGCGGTGCCGGCCAGGCTGAGGGCGAGCCACGCGGCAAGCGCGACGATGCGGACGGACGGTTTCAAGATCGATGGCAGTACGGAACGATAGGGCGAATGGCATGCGAGGCACCGTGCAACGCGCGAAGCAACGCGGGCCGCGAAGCCAACGGATGGTACGGGCCGGATCGCGCGAAGGCCGGTGCGGCCGCCTGATGCGGCATTGCGGCGACGCGGCCATGCCCGGCCGCCGGCGGGTCATTGTCCGCGCGCGGCGCTGCCCGTGGTCCCATAAGGCCCGCAAAAACAGTAGGCATGGTCCCAAAGATGCGATCGCCGGCCGCATGCGCCGTCTCCCGCACGATCGCCGGCACACCCGGTGCGCGCCGCCGCATTATCGGACTGGGCCGATTCCCTCGCCATCACAAAGCAACGACAATGATTTTGCCGACGTCTGCATGCTTGATGCGGGCTCCGGCTTCCATAGTTGGTTTTGTCCCGCCGCTCCGGCGGGATCTTTTTTTGAGAGATGCCGCCCCGCCCGGCAGATACGCATCGTGGCTGACACGTCCCAACTCTCGATCGCGATCCTGACGATCGATCATCCGTCGCATGGCGTATTCGACGACCGGCTGCGCCGCGCGGGACACGGCTACGATCGCCTCCGGATCGACGACATCCTGAGAAGGGCCGGCTACCGGCCGTCGCGATTCGAGTATCTGCCCGACCTGATGTCGGTCTGCGACACACGTCCGTTCGATCTGTTCGTCGTCCAGTGCGAATCGGCCTGTTGCCGCACCGTCAACGCGATTCGCGCGCTGCGCGAGCGCTTTGCCGATACCGCGCCGATCGTTTCCGTCAGCCAGGTCGATACGCCCGACGCGCAAAGCGCCTGCTTCGCCGCGGGCACCAACGAGCACCTGCCGTACCGGGCGCCGGCCCAGGCGCTGATCACGTCGATCTCGACGTGGCTCAGATGGTCCCATTACCGGACGACGCACCATCGACGCTGGCGGCTCGGCCCGTTCGACTTCGATGAGGCGACGCGCACGATCCGGGTCAGCGGCCGCGAACACGCGCTCACCGAAAAACATTTCCAGATCGCGTCCGTGTTCTTCATGAACATCGGACGGAATCTCGGCCGCATGGATGTCAGCCAGCTCGTCTGGGGTTCGCTCGTCGCAACCACGAGCCGGCGGCTCGATACGCACGTCGCCTATCTGCGCGACCGCCTCGAGCTCGACGGGCGGCACGGCGTGCGGCTGATGACGATATACGGCTTCGGCTACCGGCTCGTCCTGTGCGATCCGGGCGAGACCGTCGACGTCACCTGACGCGGGGTCGCGCCGGCAGCGCGCGGCGCGCGCCGCGCGTGCACGACGGCGGCACCGGCCGGCACGTGACGGAGCCGATAATCCGGCACGCCGGTCGGTTCGCGCCCATGCCGGCTCGCGAGGGGATCAGTCTCCATTATCATGTCGGAACCTTGGGCCCCCTCTCCATTCGTCGATGGACAACCGCGCCGCATCCGACCGATCACGTCCCGCCGCCGGCAGTCCGAGCCCGGACAGTCCGCGCCCGGCACGCATGCAGGTCGGTCGCCATCGGCGCGCGCTGCTGTATGGCGGTGGCATGGCCGTCACCGTCGCGATCCTGCTCGCCAGCGGCCTGATGCTCTATGCGATCGCGAGGGACGCGATCCAGGAGCGCTACACGGCGTTCGCGGTGCGCCATTTCCTCACCCAGTTCGAATTCAAGATGCGCCAGGCGGGCATGGATTCCCTCATCTCGCACGACGAAGGCGTGTGGCACGCGCGTGCGGTCGACCCCGCGCTGGTCGCCGCGCTGGCCCGCGAGCAGGGCCGGCTCGTACTGCGCGGCAACCCGCGCTTCCCGGCGATGCTCGTGCTCGCCGACCTGACGGCCGCGCGCCCCGCCGCCACGTATGCGCGCTATCTGGCGATGGCGAGCGACGCGAGCTACCGCGTCGGCGCGTTCGTCGCGAAGCAGCACACCGACCGGCCCGCGGCCGGTTACGTGTTCAGCCCCGATCGCCGCTTCGCGATGGTCATTCCGGAGCCCGCGCCCGACGCCGTGCCGGCCGCCGCCGCACCCGGCCACGCATCGGCACTGCTCGCGAAAGTCGCGGCCGATATCGAGATGCCCGCGCCACGGCAGTTTTCGTGGCTGGCGCCCGTCTACGATCCGGTCCAGCGGCGCGACGTATTCCGGCTCGTCGGAGCCGCATACGACGACACCGTCCCGCTCGAAGTGATCGTGTCGACCTTGCCGGTCGACGTGCTGCGCGCGCGGCTTGAAACGGACGACCCGGCCAGCGCCGCCGTCATCGTGAACCGGCGCGGAGACGTGCTGCTGCGGGTCGGCGCCGCGGCAAACGACACGGCGGCGGCCGCGACGCTCGCGCGTATCGGGGCGCGCGCCACGGCGCAGCGCAACGGCACGCGGGCCGGCTACGACGAACGGTTGTTCGCGCTGAGCCAGCCCCTCGCTGACACCGACTGGACGCTCGTGCAGGCATTTCCGCTGCGCGTGCTGATCGCCACCCTCGCCGTGCGCGCCGGCCTGTACACCGCCGTCATGCTGGCCGTGATCGCGCTCGTGTGGACGATGCTCGTGCTGTTCGATCGCAAGGTGCTGAAGCCGGACGATGCGCGCACGCGGCGCGTCGTCGAAAGCGAGAACCTGAACCGCACGATCGTGGAGGCCGCGCCGTCCGGCATCGCACTGCTGTCGCTCGCCGACGGCTCGGTGCTGCTGCAGAACGACACGATGCGGGCCTACGACGCACGTGCGGCGGCCGGCCCGTCGCTCGCCGCGCGGATGCTCGGCCGCCTCGATCGCTCGCCGCGCGCGGCCGCCGTGCAGCCGGATCTGCTCGTGTCGCTGCCCACTGCCGAAGGCGATGCGATCGACCTGCTCGTCAATCTCGTCCGCACGCGCTACCACGATGCGGACGTCGTGCTCTGCAACTTCTCGGACATCACGTCGCAGAAGAACATCGAGCGCCAGCTCGACGACGCGCGCCGTGCGGCGGATGCGGCGAACGACGCGAAATCGGCGTTCCTGGCGACGATGAGCCACGAGATCCGCACGCCGCTGAACGCGATTCTCGGCAATCTCGAGCTGATCGGCCGCGAACCGCTCAGCGACACGCAGCGCGAGCGCCTGCAAACGGTCGGGGGCGCGTCGTCGGTGTTGCTCGACCTGATCAACGACATCCTCGACCTGTCGAAGATCGAGGCCGGCCAGATGACGATCGAGGCGATCCCGTTCGATCTCGCCGAAACGATCCGGCAGACCGGCGCGATGTTCGAGCCGCTCGCGACGGCGAAGCGGCTCCAGTTCGACATCGTCGTCGACGATGCGCTCGCGCCGCGCTACGTCGGCGATCCGACCCGCATCCGGCAGATCGCCGCGAACCTGGTCGGCAATGCGCTCAAGTTCACGAACGACGGGGAAGTCACGCTGGAGGTGTACCTGCGCGACGACACGAACCCGGATTCGCCGATCGCGATCGGCGTCAGCGACACGGGCATCGGGATGACCGACGCGCAGCGCGCGGCGCTGTTCCGCCCGTTCACGCAGGCCGATACGTCGATCACGCGCCGCTACGGCGGCACCGGGCTCGGGCTCGCGCTGACGAAGCAGCTCACGCAGATGATGCACGGCACCGTCGACGTGAAGAGCGAGCCGGGGAACGGCAGCACGTTCGTCGTCACGCTGCCGTTGCGCGCGGCGACCGGCGCGGAGATCGCGCAGCACGATGCGACCGACGCGAACGCGGACGCGGACGCCGCGCTGCCGACGCTCGCCGCGCGCGTGCTCGTGGTCGACGATCACCCGGTCAACCGCAAGCTGCAGCAGAACCAGCTCGTCACGCTCGGCTACGACGCCGATTCGGCCGAGGACGGCGCGGCGGCGTTGCGGCGCTGCGCGGACACGCGCTACGACCTCGTGATGACGGATCTCAACATGCCGGGCATGGACGGCTACACGCTCGCGCGCGTGCTGCGCGCGCAGTATCCCGAACTGCCGGTGGTCGCGATCACCGCGCATGCGAGCGCGGCCGAGCATGCGCGCTGCGCGGAAGCCGGGATCGTCGCGGTGCTCGTGAAGCCCGTGCTGCTCGATACGATCGACCGGACCGTGCGGCGCTACGCGCATGCGCTGCCCGCGCAGGCGTCGGTGCGGCGCACGATCACCGACCTGGCAGAAGGCCCGCTGCCGCCGGACGTCCATGCGCTGCTGGAAGACAGCCTCGCGCGCTCGGTCGACGCGATTCGCGCGGCGCTCGCGCAACAGGATATGCCGACGCTGCGCCATGAACTGCATTCGCTGCGCGGCGCGTTCGCGACGATCCACGAGCATCGCGTGGCCGACGCGATCGGCACCCTGCAAGCCGCCGTGCTTGGCGGCGACCTGGCGTCATGCGAGCCGCTGCTGTCCGGCGCGGCAGACCTCGCGCGCGGCGCGCTCCAGCGGCGCGCGGCGAATCCGCCGTCGGCGTGAACACGGCTCGGCCGGCATGTGCCGGCCGGTCCCGCCTGACGCCATGCCGCTTCCCGACCTGGCCCTCTATGCCGCCTCCACGCGCGTAGGACTCGTCCTACGCCGACGCTATCTCGAATCAGCCCTGGACGACTGATTAGGACGAGGCCGATCTTTACCATCCTTTCATGTTTCTGACGAACTGAAAGGAGTAGCAAATGAACAAGTCATATCGCAACATCTGGAACGCGGCGACGAACACGTGGACGGCGGTGGCCGAAACGGCGAAGTCGCATTCGAAGGGCTCGGCGCGCGCAGCGCGTCAGGCAGTGGTCGCGCTTGCGCTGGGCGGCGCGTCGATCGGCGGCGCGTTCGCGGCCGACGCGTGTACGACGGCCGACGGAGCGAGCGGCTCGCTCGATGCGGCGGGCGCATGCCAGGCAGCACCGACCGCAGGCGGCGCCCGATCGATCGGCACGATGGCCGCGATCGACGACACGTACATCAAGTTCAATGGAACTGGGGCCGCCGCGACGGCAGGCCTCAACTCGCTCGCCATTGGTTTAAACGCACAGGGAACGGGCCAGAATGCGACCGCACTCGGCACCAACACCTCCGCAAGCGCGATGAACACCACGGCGATCGGCTCTAATGCATCGGCGACGGGCGCCGCCAGTACGGCGGTCGGCATGAGCGCCTCCGCCACGCAGAGCCATGCGACGGCATTCGGCGTTGGCGCGCAGGCGGTCGGCACGAATTCCCTTGCCGTCGGCGTAAACTCTCGCGCAGCCAATACGGGATCGATCGCCATCGGCGAAGCTGCGGCATCGACTCACGACGGCGCGGTGGCGCTCGGCGCAGGTTCGGCAACGGATCGAACCAACAGCGTGTCGGTCGGGACAGCCACGCAGCAGCGCCAGATCACGAACGTGGCTGCCGGCACGACGAACACCGATGCAGTCAACCTCGGCCAGATGAACACCGCGCTGTCGACGAAGGTCGACGACACGTACGTCAAGGTCCGTACGGGTAGCTATGCCAGTGCAGTCGCGGCACAGGCCGGCGACGGTGCGACCGCAGTCGGAGCGAACGCCAATGCCAATGCCATGTCGGCGGTCGCGATCGGCGGCAATACGACTGCGACCGCGCAGAACACCGTGGCAATCGGCACGCTTGCGAGTGCGATCGCTAAAGAAGCCACCGCAGTGGGTGTGGGTGCCGCGGCGGAAGGAGAGCACTCTTCCGCGTTTGGCCGCGCTGCGCGATCAACTGCCGACAACGCGGTCGCGCTCGGTTACGGATCCGTGGCCGATCGTGCGAATACCGTTTCGGTAGGCACGGCGACGGCGCAGCGCCAGATCACGAACATGGCTGCCGGCACGCAAGCCACCGACGCGGTCAACGTGGCCCAGCTCACGCCCGTCGTGACCGCCCTCGGCGGCGGCGCGGTGATCGACGCAACGACCGGGACGGTGACCGGGCCGACGTACACCCTTACGAACGGCGGCACGCAAACGACCGTCGGCGGCGCGCTCGGCGCCCTCGACGGCGCGCTGACCACCGCCAACGGCAACATCACCAAGAACTCGGGCGACATCACCGCGATCAACACCAAGCTGGGCTCGGTGGTCACGGACGACTACTTCAAGGTCGACACGGCCTCGGGTGCGACGGCCGCAACGGCCGGCACGAGTGCGCTCGCGGTCGGCGCGAACGCGCAAAGCACCGGGACTTTCGCAACCGGCGTCGGCAACAATTCTGTCGCCAGCGGCAACAATAGCGCTGCATTCGGCATGGGCGCCACGGCATCGGCCGGCGCAAGCAGCGCATTCGGTTCGTTCGCTTCCGCGACCGGCTTTCACGCGACGGCCATGGGCGAGGGCGCCAAAGCGTCGGGTTCCGAATCCGTTGCGCTCGGCGTCGGTTCGGTGGCCGACCGCAACAATGCGGTATCAGTCGGCTCGTCGACGCTGCAACGCCAGATCACCAACATGGCCGCCGGCACGCAAGCCACCGACGCCGTCAATGTGGCTCAGCTCACGCCCGTCGTGACCGCCCTCGGCGGCGGCGCGGTGATCGACCTGACGACCGGCGCCGTGACGGGGCCGACGTACGCCCTCGCGAACGGCGGCACGCAAACGACCGTCGGCGGCGCGCTCGGCGCCCTCGACGGCGCGCTGACCACCGCCAACGGCAACATCGCGAAGAACACGTCCGACATCACGACCATCAACAATCAGCTCGGCGATCTCGCAAGCGGCACGATCGGCCTCGTCCAGCAAGCCAAGGCGGGCGACGACCTCACGGTCGGCGCTAACACCGACGGCGCGGCCGTGAACTTCACCGGCACCGCCGGCGACCGCAAGCTGACGGGCGTCGCCGCAGGCACCGTCTCGGCGACGAGCACCGACGCCGTCAACGGCACGCAACTGCACGGCCTGTCGGACAGCGTCGCGTCAGCGATCGGCGGCGGTTCGACGGTCAACGCAGACGGTTCGATCTCCGCGCCAAGCTTCACCGTCGGCGACGGCAACGGCGGCACGACCACGGTCGGCAGCGTCGGCGGTGCGGTGTCAAACCTCGACGGCCGCGTGACGACCAACGAAGGCTCGATCTCGAAGCTCGCCGACCAGATCGGCAGCGGCACGGTGGGCCTCGTCCAGCAGGCTGGCGCAGGTGCGGACCTCACGGTCGGCGCGAGCACCGACGGCACGGCCGTGAACTTCACCGGCACCGCCGGCGACCGCAAGCTCACGGGCGTCGCAGACGGCGACATCGCCGCGGGCAGCAGCGACGCGGTCACGGGCGGCCAGCTCTACACGACGAACCAGGCCGTCGCGCAGAACACGGCGGATATCGCGGACAACCGCACCGAGATCACGAACCTCAACAGCCAGCTCGCGAGCGGCCAGATCGGCCTCGTGCAGCAGGACGCGACGACGGGCGTGATCACGGTGGCCGCGAACACGGGCGGCACGTCGGTGAACTTCGCGGGCACGGCCGGCGCGCGCACGCTGTCGGGGGTCGCGAACGGCGTGAACGACGACGATGCCGTGACGATCGCCCAGCTCAAGGCGACGGGCCTCGTCGACTACACAGGCAAGGAGATCGGCGCCGTCACGTACGACGACATCTCGCTCGACAGCGTGTCGTTCGGCGGGGTGGGCGGCACGACGCTGCGCAACGTCGCGCCGGGCCTGATCGCCGCGGGCAGCATGGACGCGGTGAACGGCGGCCAGCTCCACGCCCTGCAGCAGCAATTCGCCCAGCAGTACGGGCAGTTGAGCGGCCAGATGGACGACCTGACGAACCGCGTCGGCGACCTCGAGACGGGCAGTGGTAATCCCGGCAACGGCGGCGGCGGCGGCGTGAACCCCGGCGCGGGTGGCCCGGGTTCGATCGTGGTCGGCGACGGCTCGGCGTCGGGCGACAACAGCTCGGCCATCGGCCAGGGTGCGGTCGCGTCGGGCGGGAACGGCACGGCGGTCGGCCAGGGTTCGGTCGCATCGGGCGACAACAGCTCGGCGATCGGCCAAGGTGCGGTCGCGTCGGGCGACAACAGCTCGGCGATTGGCCAGGGTTCGAGCGCCACCGGCAGCGGTTCGGTCGCCATCGGCCAGGGCTCGATCGCGGATCGCGACAACGCGGTGTCGGTCGGTTCGGCCGGCCACGAACGGCAGATCACCAACGTCGCGGACGGCACCGCGCCGACCGACGCGGTGAACGTGCGCCAGCTCGACAGCGCGATGCAGTCGGTCGATCAGCGGTTCAGCGACACGAACCGGATGATCAACGACGTGGCCAAGAACGCGTACGCCGGTATTGCGGCCGCGATGGCGATGCCGAACATGACGCCGTCGCAGCCCGGCAAGACGGTCGTCGCGGTCGGCGCCGCGAACTTCAAGAGCGGCTCGGCCGTGGCCGCCGGTGCGACCTACCGGTCGCGCAACGGCAAGTGGCTGATGAACGGTGCGGTGTCCGTGACGTCGGTCGGCGACGCGGGCGTGCGCGGCCAGGTCGGCTACGAGTTCTGACCGGACGGCTCCGCCTCGCGCGGAGCGTCGAACCTGGGCGGGGGAGCGATCCCCCGCCCTTTTTCGGCCGACAGCCAGTGGCGATTCCGAGCGAGTCGCCACCGGCCGTCGGCGCGACGACCCCGCTTCCGGCCTGATTTCCGCCGAAGCCGATCCCGCGCCCACCCTGCAAGCCTGACTGATGCCGGTCGCGCATCGCGTGCCGGCCCCCATCGACATGAAGAGAAACTTCCCCATCCATATCGTGATTGCCGACGACCATCCGGCGGTCGTCATCGGCGCGCGCTACGAACTGTCGGCGTCGAATACGGTGACGGTGGTCGCCAGCGCGCACAACTCGACGGAGCTGATGGAGGCGCTCGCGAATCATCCCTGCGACGTGCTGGTGTCCGACTATGCGATGCCCGGCACCGAATACGGCGATGGCCTCGCGCTGTTCACGACGATCCTGAAGCGCCATCCGAACCTGCGGATCGTCGTGATGACGATGATGGAAAACGCGATCGCGATCCGCGCGCTGATCGATCTCGGCATCGCGTGCATCGTCAGCAAGTCCGACATGACCAACCACCTGACGATGGCCATTCACGCGGCCTATACGAACGGCCGTTACCTGTCGCCGTCGATGGACCGGCTCCTTCGCTCGGTCGGCAGCGTCGGCGGCCGGCCGCTCGCGCCGTCGGCGCGCGAACTCGAGGTGATTCGCCTGTTTGCATCGGGCCTGACCGTCAACGAGATCGCCGAGAAGCTGAGCCGCAGCAAGAAGACCATCAGCACGCAGAAGGGATCCGCGATGCAGAAACTGGGAATCGAGCGCGATGTCGATCTCGTCCGCTACGCGATTTCATGCGGGCTCGTATCCGATTACGGGTACGCGCCGGCGCAACCGGCCGGCGAAAAGGAATAACCAGGAATGACCGCGCCCGGCCGCTTCCGCGGCCGGCGCGCGCGGCGGCATCGTGCATTGCCGCGCCGCAACCTGCGGGAGGCCGGTCAGCCCTGACCGGCGCCCGCCTGCTCTCCTTCCTGATCCGCCACCTTCCCCTCGCTGCCCGATGCGGCGACGATCCCCTGCTCGATCGCATAGCGCAGCAGGTCGATATCCTTTTCCAGCCCGAGCTTCTGCATCGCGCGCGCCTTCTGCGTGCTGATGGTCTTCTTGCTGCGGCTCAGCTTCTCGGCGATCTCGTTGACGGTCATCCCCGACGCATACAGCCGGACGACCTCGATCTCCCGGCTGCTCAGGCTCGGCGCCTGGTCGACGATGCGCGTGCTCGAATGCGCGGACAGCGTGCGCACGATCTTGTCGACCGACGGCGAGTAGTAGGTGCCGCCCGTCGCGGCCGCGTGAATCGCGGGAATCAGGTGATCGATCGTGTCGGACTTGCTGACGATGCAGGCAATGCCGAGCCGCACCAGCGCGCCCACCACGGCCGCGTTGTCGAGCATCGTCAGCACGACGAGCTTCACGTCCGGATAGTTGCGCTGCAGGTAGGAGAACAACGCGATGCCGTCGCCATGCGCGCCGGGCATCGCATAGTCGGACACCAGCACCTGGCACGGCTCGCGGTCGAGCAGCGCAACGAGGTCGGTCGAATTGCCAGCCGTGCCGACCAGCTGGATCGTCGGCACCGACGACAGCCCGTGCTCGACGCCGACGAGCAACGCCGGATGGTCGTCGGCCAATACCACGCGTATCTGATAGCTTCCCATAGTCGTCCGAGTGTCCACCGGATCGCGGGGGCCGGCTGGCCGCCCGCTGGCCGGCAACGGCACAACCGCGCCGTCCCGGATCCTCCGTGGATCGTGATCGTATTTGGGCGCTATCTTCGCACGAAGTCGGGGGTGTCAACCATGCTCGGGCGGGCGCGGCGGGTTTCGGAGCCCGCGCCATGCAAAACGGGCCACCGGCTCGTGTGGAGCGGGTGGCCCGGCAGGTTCGCCCGGCGGGCGACGCGCGGCGCCTGGCCGCCGGTCGCCCGCCTGCCGGCTCGTGGCCGGCAGCGGCATGCTGCGCGATACGGTTATTGCCTGTCCATGCGGATTTCCACGCGGCGGTTCTGCGCGCGGCCGTCCTCGGTCGCGTTGGATGCGACCGGATCGGCGGCGCCCAGCCCCTCGGCAAAGAACGACCTCGCCTGCAGGCCGTTGGAGCGCAGGTAGTTCACCACGGTGCGCGCCCGGGCCGCCGACAGCGTCCGGTTGTGCGCGGCGCCGCCCGTCGAATCGGTAAAGCCCGTGATCGCGACACGGCTGAACTCGACGCCGCGGTTGGCGTCGATGAAGCGGTCGAGGCCGTTGCGCGCCTGGGGCGACAGCACCGCGCTGTCGGTCGCGAAGTTCGCGTCGCCCTGCAGCAGCACGCGACGCTGCACGACCGGCTCGGGTTGCGGTTGCGGTTGTGGCGGCGGCGCGGGTTGCGCGACCGGCTGCGGTTGCGGCTTGCCGCACATGAACGTGATTTCGCGCGGATCCTTCATCGGCGCGTTGCTGCGCACGCGATCGATCATTTCAAGCGGCGTGAAGCCCTGCCCGCGGCAGAACTGCTCCGCCGCGGCCGCACACGCGCCGGCGCTGCCGAGCAGCCCGTCGCAGCTCACGCGGAATACGCGATCCGGCTGGTTCGGCGCCGAGACGGCGCGAATGTCATAGGTGAGCCCTGATTGCGTCGTGCACGCACCGAGCACCATCGCAATGGCGCCGATCGATGCGGCGCGCAGAAACAGTGAAGTCTTGGTCATGATATGGCGTCCGCCCGCGGGCGGACGCTCCGTTTGAATGTGAATGGATGGGATAAACGGGGCAGACCCGGGCGGGGCGATTCGCCCCGCCCGCGCTTTACCACTGATATGACGCACCCACGCCCACGGTATTGCCGCCGCTCGACAGGCCCACGCCGGCCTTCATCTTCAGGTTCTGCGTGATGCGGGCCTCGCCGCCGAACGCCACCGCCTGATAGCCCTTGAAGGTCGCGCCGCCGACGCCGAACGACAGCGTCTTGCCGGGGTCGACGCCCGGGATCATCGTCAGCGCGGTGGCTGCCGCGATACCGGAGTACGCGTTGCGGGACAAATCGTTGACCTGGCCCTGCACCCCGCCGATCGCGCGGTCGAGCTGGCCCTTCGTCGCGCCGTCCGACGCGTTCACGCCGTCGGCGATGTTGACGATCCGGCGGTTGCCTTCGTCGGTGCCGTTACCGAACGACACGGTGTTCGCGTCGGTCGCCACCGAGCCGGAGCCCAGCGCCACCGAGTTCGCACCCGTCGCGCTCGCGCCCTGGCCGATCGCGGCCGCGCCTTCGCCCGAGCTCTTCGCACCCGAGCCGATCGCGACGCCGTTATCCTTCGTCGCGCTCGCGTTCGAGCCGATGACCGTGGCGTTGTTCGCGCCACTGCCGACCGTCGCGCCCGAACCGGCCGCCGTGTTGCCCGTGCCGGCGCCTGCATTGGCAGGCGTCGCGGACGCCGGATCGCCGACGTCGGTACCCGCGAAGTACGGGTTGTCGCCCGAACCGCCGCCACCGCTGCCATTACCCGGGTTCAGCTCCAGCGCGCCGACGCGGCCGCCCAGATCGTCGACGCGATCGTTCAGCGCGCTCAACTGGCCATAGTTCACCGCGTCGTAGGTTTTCACGCCGTCCGCGACGTTGGTCAGCACGACCGGAGCCGCCCCCGTTCCGCCGAGGGTCACCGAGCCGTAGTTCGGCGTGCCGTCCGCGTTCAGGTCGTAACGCACCGCGAGCGAATCGGTCGCACCGTAGGCGGCCGCCGCCTGGATGGCCTTCTCGACCGTCGAATAGCGGTTGCCGTTCACCTCAAACGCCGCATTCGCGAGCTTGCCGTCCGCATCGACCGTCGTGCCGCCGCCAAGCGTCGTCGCCACGCTATCCGCGAGACCGTGCAGTTGCGAACCGTTCACCGCGTCGGTGCTGGTCGCGTTCACCGCGCCGGCCTTCACGTTCGTCAACGTCGTGCCGTTCGTGCCGCCGAGCGTCGCGCGGTCCTTCGTCGCGTCGTCGTACACCACCGCCAGCGACGTCAGGTTGCCCTGGCCGTCGTCGCCGACCAGGCCCGTGCCCTTCAACTGGCCGACGTTCACCGCGTCGTGGCTGTCCACGCCGTCCGCGACGTTCTTCAGCACCACCGGCGCCGTCGCACTCGCACCGCCCAGCGTCACCGAACCGCGGTTCGGCGTGCCGTCCGCGTTCTGGTCGTACGTCACGGCGGCCAGCGTGTTGCCGTTACGGTCGACCAGCCCGCTGTCCGACAGACGATCCTTCAGGTCGGAAATATCGCCCGTGTTGGTCGTCGTGCGGCCATCCAGGTTCGCCAGCGCGTCGCCGACGTTGTGGTAGTCCGTGCCGCCCAGGTTGTACGTCGGCGCGCCGATCGTGCCGTCCGGCTGCACCGCCGCACTGCCGCCGAGCGCGTCGGCGACGCTTTGCGCCGTGCCGTGCAACTGCGAACCGTTGATCGCGTCCGCGCTCGTCGCGCTCACCGCGCCCGCCGCCACGTTGTGGATCGCCACCGGCGTACCCGCGTTGCCCAGCGAGATCGCCGCCTTTTTCGCGTCGTCGTACACCACCGCCAGCGACGTCAGGGCGCCCTGGCCGTTGTCGCCAACCAGGCCCGCATCCTTCAACTGGCCGACGTTCACCGCGTCGTGGTTATCCGTGCCGTCCGCGACGTTCTTCAGCGCCACCGGCGTACCCGCCTTGCCCAGCGACACCGAACCGTAGTTCGGCGTGCCGTCCGCGTTGCGGTCGTACGTCACCGCAGCGATCGACTTCCCGTCGTCGCCGATCAGCCCGGAACCCTTCAGCTGGCTCACGTTCACCGCGTCCATATCCGCCACGCCGGCCTTCACGTTCGACAGGATCGTGCCACCCGTGCCGCCCAGCGACGCGCGACCCTTCGTCGTGTCGTCGTACACCACCGCCAGCGATTCGCCCGTCACCGGATCGATCACGCCGCCCTTCGACAGCGAATCCTCCAGATCACCGACGCGCGTGTTCGTCGCGAACAGCTGCGAACCGTTCACCGCGTCCTTGCTCGTCGACGACAATGCGCCGTCCGCCACGTTGTGGATCGCCACCGGCGCACCCGCGTTGCCCAGCGAGATCGAGCCGTAGTTCGGCGTGCCGTCCGTGTTGCGGTCGTACGTCACCGCCGCGATCGACTTCCCGTCGTCGCCGATCAGCCCGGAGCCCTTCAGCTGGCTCACGTTCACCGCGTCCAGATCCGCCGTGCCGGCCTTCACGTTCGACAGCGTCGTGCCGTTCGCGCCCTTCAGCGTGACCTGCTGCGCACTGGCGTCGTCATAGGCGACCGCCAGCGCATTGCCCGGACCACCCGAATTGTCGGCAACGTACTTCTTCATCTGGCCAACGTTGACCGCATCGGTATCCGTGCCGCCCTCCGCGACGTTCTTCAGCTCCACCAGACCCGTCGCACCCGCACCGCCCAGCGATACCGAACCGTAGTTCGGCGTGCCGTCCGGGTTGCGGTCGTACGTCACCGCTGCGATCGCCTTGCCGTCGCCGCCGATCAGACCGGAGTCCTTCAACTGGCTCACGTTCACCGCGTCCATGTCCGCCACGCCGGCCTTCACGTTCGACAGGATCGTCCCGCCCGTGCCGCCCAGCGACGCGCGACCCTTCGTCGTGTCGTCGTACACCACCGCCAGCGATTCGCCCGTCACCGGATCGATCACCCCGCCCTTCGACAGCGAATCCTCCAGATCACCGACGCGCGTGTTCGTCGTATACAACTGCGAACCGTTCACCGCGTCCTTGCTCGTCGACGACAATGCGCCGTCCGCCACGTTGTGGATCGCCACCGGCGTACCCGCATTGCCCAGCGAGATCGCCGTCTTGTTCGCGTCGTCGTACGTCACCGCCAGCGACGTCAGGTTGCCCTGGCCGTCGTCGCCGACCAGGCCCGTGCCCTTCAACTGGCCGACGTTCACCGCGTCGTGGTTGTCCGCGCCGTCCGCGACGTTCTTCAGCGCCACCGGCGTACCCGCGTTGCCCAGCGACACCGAGCCGTAGTTCGGCGTGCCATCCGTGTTGCGGTCGTACGTCACCGCCGCGATCGCCTTCCCGTCGTCGCCGATCAGCCCGGAGCCCTTCAGCTGGCTCACGTTCACCGCGTCCATGTCCGCCGCGCCGGCCTTCACGTTCGACAGGATCGTCCCGCCCGTGCCGCCCAGCGACGCACGACCCTTCGTCGCATCGTCGTACACCACCGCCAGCGACGTCAGGTTGCCCTGGCCGTCGTCGCCAACCAGACCCGAGTCCTTCAACTGGCCGACGTTCACCGCGTCGTGGTTGTCCGTGCCGTCCGCGACGTTCTTCAGTGCCACCGGCGTACCCGTGTTGCCCAGCGATACCGAGCCGTAGTTCGGCGTGCCGTCCGGGTTACGGTCGTACGTCACCGCCGCGATCGACTTCCCGTCGTCGCCGATCAGCCCGGAGCCCTTCAGCTGGCTCACGTTCACCGCGTCCATGTCCGCCGTGCCGGCCTTCACGTTCGACAACGTCGTGCCGTTCGCGCCGCCCAGCTTCACGCTACCCTTCGTCGCGTCGTCGTACACCACCGCCAGCGACGTCAGGTTGCCCTGGCCGTCGTCGCCGACCAGACCCGCACCCTTCAACTGGCCGACGTTCACCGCGTCGTGGTTGTCCGCTCCGTCCGCAACGTTCTTCAGTGCCACCGGCGTACCCGTATTGCCCAGCGATACCGAACCGTAGTTCGGCGTGCCGTCCGAATTGCGGTCGTACGTCACCGCCGCGATCGCCTTGCCGTCGTCGCCGATCAGGCCGGAGCCCTTCAGCTGGCTCACGTTCACCGCGTCCATGTCCGCCGCGCCGGCCTTCACGTTCGACAGGATCGTCCCGCCCGTGCCGCCCAGCGACGCACGACCCTTCGTCGCATCGTCGTACACCACCGCCAGCGACGTCAGGTTGCCCTGGCCGTCGTCGCCGACCAGACCCGCACCCTTCAACTGGCCGACGTTCACCGCGTCGTGGTTGTCCGCGCCGTCCGCAACGTTCTTCAGTGCCACCGGCGTACCCGTATTGCCCAGCGATACCGAACCGTAGTTCGGCGTGCCGTCCGGGCTACGGTCGTACGTCACCGCCGCGATCGCCTTGCCGTCGTCGCCAATCAGACCGGAGCCCTTCAACTGGCTCACGTTCACCGCGTCCATGTCCGCCGTGCCGGCCTTCACGTTTGACAGCGTCGTGCCGGTCGCGCCGCGCAGGGCCACGACCTCGAGGTTGGGCGAACCGTCCGTATTCGTGCCATACCGCACCGCGAGCGGATCGGTGCCGCCGCCCAGTTGCGCCAACGCGTCGAGCGCCGTCCCCACATCGTGATAGGTCGCGCCGCCGATCGTATAGGTCGGGTTCGTGATGGTGCCGTCCGCACCGACCGCCGCATTGCCGCCGAAGGCCGCGACCGCACTCTTCAACTGGCTGACGTTCACGGCGTCCGTGTCGGCCGTGCCTCGCGCGACGTAAATCATCTGGCGCTGCTGCGCCGCCGAACCGACCGAGATCGAATTCGCCCGGTCGGCGACCGAGCTCGCGCCCAGTGCGACCGAGTTCGGTGCCGCACTCGTCACGTTGGACTGACGGCCGATCGCGATCGAGTTCGTCGCGAGCGCATCGACCTGTGCGGTCGTGCCGAACGCCATGGAATCGGCGGCGTTGGCCCGGGAGGTGTTGCCGAGCGCGAGTGCATTGAGACCCGCGGCGTGCGCGTTGAAGCCCGTGGCCACGGCGTTGTTGCCGCTTGCCACCGTGCCGTTGCCGAGCGCGAGCGCGCTCGTACCCGTCGCCTTGCCGGTGCCGAATGCAACCGCTCCCGTGGCCGTCGCCGACGCGCCCGCGCCGAGCGCGACCGAACCGGAGCCCGACGACACCGACTGCGCGCCGATCGCGATCGCCGTATCGCCGCTCGCGCTGGCTTCCGCGCCGATCGCCACGCCATAGGTGCCCGCACCCACAGATGCGTTGTCCTTGCCGTCGCCTGCGCCGTCCACCTGAACATACGGATCCGTGGAGGCGGTCGTGCCGATCGCGTCCAGACGGTTGTTGACGTCCTGCAGCGCCACTTGCGTCGTCGAGTCGATGCGATTGATGGCTGCCTGCGTGTTCGACGAGGAAACGCCGACGAGGTCGTTCACCTGACCGACGGTTGCCGCGTCGCTGTCGGCCTGGCCGGCCTGAACGTTGGTGATGCGACGCTGCAAGCCGGTCGCGCTGTTACCGACGGAAATCGTCCGAATCTCGTCCGCGACCGAGCCGAGACCAAGCGCCACGGCGTTGAGACCGGTCGCGCGCGCGGCATCGCCCGTGCCGCGGCCGCCGATATACGGGTTGCCGGTCGCGACGGCCTGTTGCACCTGCCCCAGGTTGACTGCGTCGGTCGCCGCAACGGCGTCCGCCACGTTGTGGATCGCCACCGGCGTACCCGTATTGCCCAGCGACACCGAGCCGTAGTTCGGCGTGCCGTCCGCGTTGCGGTCGTACGTCACCGCCGCAATCGCCTTGCCGTCGCCGCCGATCAGCCCGGAACCCTTCAGCTGGCTCACGTTCACCGCGTCCATGTCCGCCACGCCGGCCTTCACGTTCGACAGCGTCGTGCCGTTCGCGCCGCCCAGCTTCGCGCTACCCTTCGTTGTGTCGTCGTACACCACCGCCAGCGATTCGCCCGTCACCGGGTCGATCACGCCGCCCTTCGACAGCGAATCCTCCAGATCACCGACGCGCGTGTTCGTTGCGAACAGCTGCGAGCCGTTCACCGCGTCCTTGCTCGTCGACGACAATGCACCGTCCGCCACGTTGTGGATCGCCACCGGCGTGCTCGCGTTACCCAGCGAGATCGCCGTCTTGTTCGCGTCGTCGTAC
Source organism: Burkholderia catarinensis (assembly GCF_001883705.2). Taxonomy (GTDB): domain Bacteria; phylum Pseudomonadota; class Gammaproteobacteria; order Burkholderiales; family Burkholderiaceae; genus Burkholderia; species Burkholderia catarinensis. Next base: position 147,553 of record NZ_MDEQ02000016.1, on the reverse strand, counting down.
ACCACCGCCAGCGACGTCAGGTTGCCCTGGCCGTTGTCGCCGACCAGACCCGCGTCCTTCAACTGGCCGACGTTCACCGCGTCGTGGTTGTCCGCGCCGTCCGCAACGTTCTTCAGTGCTACTGGCGTACCCGCGTTGCCCAGCGACACCGAGCCGTAGTTCGGCGTGCCGTCCGAATTGCGGTCGTACGTCACCGCCGCGATCGCCTTGCCGTCGTCGCCGACCAGACCGGAACCCTTCAGCTGGCTCACGTTCACCGCGTCCAGATCCGCCACGCCGGCCTTCACGTTCGACAGGATCGTGCCGCCCGTGCCACCCAGCGACGCGCGACCCTTCGTCGTGTCGTCGTACACCACCGCCAGCGATTCGCCCGTCACCGGATCGATCACCCCGCCCTTCGACAGCGAATCCTCCAGATCACCGACGCGCGTGTTCGTCGTATACAACTGCGAACCGTTCACCGCGTCCTTGCTCGTCGACGACAATGCGCCGTCCGCCACGTTGTGGACCGCCACCGGCGTATTCACATCGCCCAGCGACACCGAACCGTAGTTCGGCGTGCCGTCCGGGTTACGGTCGTACGTCACCGCCGCGATCGCCTTGCCGTCGCTGCCGACCAGGCCCGCGTCCTTCAACTGGCCGACGTTCACCGCGTCCATATCCGCCACGCCGGCCTTCACGTTCGACAGCGTCGTGCCGTTCGCGCCGCCCAGGGCCACGACGTCGAGGTTGGGCGAACCGTCCGGATTCGTGCCGTACCGCACCGCGAGCGGATCGGTGCCGCCACCCAGTTGCGCCAGCGCGTCGAGCGCCGTCCCCACATCGCGATAGGTCTTGCCGCCGATCGTGTAGGTCGGGTTCGTGATGGTGCCGTCCGCACCGACCGCCGCATTGCCGCCGAAGGCCGCGATCGTGCCCTTCAGCTGGCTGACGTTGACTGCATCGGTGTTCGCCGTGCCCGCTGCCATGTTCATGATCTGGCGCTGCAGTGTCGACGAGCCGACGGACACCGCATTGTTGCGGTCGGCCACCGAATTGACGCCAAGCGCAACGGATTCGGAACCCGACGCTTTCGCGCTCTGGCCCATCGCCGTCGAGTGAAAGCCGGTCGCGGAAGCGGACGAGCCGAATGCGCTGCTTGCGCCGGCCGATGCCGTGGCGCCCAAGCCGAATGCGGCGCTATTGTTGCCGCTGGCGACAGAATTGTTGCCGACGCCGGTCGCGTAAGTCCCGGTGCTTTGCGCGTTTGCGCCGACCGCGAGCGCACCCGTGCCGGCCGCCGCGGCCGCCGTACCCGAGCTCGTGTCGACCTTGAAGTAGTCGTTCGTGACCATCGACCCCAGTTTATTGTTGATCAGGGTGATGTCGGTCGTGTTCTTCGTGATGTTGCCGTTGGCGGTGGTCAGCGCGCCGTCGAGAGCGCTCAGCGCGCCGCCGACGGTCGTTTGCCTGCCGCCGTTCGTGAGGTTGTACGTCGGCCCCGTCACAGCGCCGGTCGTCGCGTTGATCGCCGCGCCGCCGCCGAGGGCCGTCACGACGGGCGTGAGCTGGGCCACGTTGACCGCGTCGGCGGCTTGCGTGCCGGCAGCCATGTTCGTGATCTGGCGCTGCGATGTCGCCGTGCCTACCGAAACGGTATTCGCACGATCGGCCACAGACCCGTAACCGAGCGCGACCGCGTTGTTGGCAGTCGATCGCGCACCGCGACCAAACGCGGAAGCGTTTGTCGCCTCCGCGGCGGCGCCCACACCCACCGCAACGGTGTCCGTGGCGACCGCACGCGCCAGCGTGCCGATCGCCACGCCGTTCTCCCCGGTCGCAGTCGTGTTGCCGCCGATCGCGACCGCCGACGTTGCATTGGCATTGGCGTTCGCACCGACCGCGGTTGCACTGCCGCCGGCCTGTGCCGCGACTGCGCTGGCATAGGTACCGGTATTGACCTTGATGTACGTGTTGTCGGCCTTCGTCGACAGCGCGGTGTTCATCTGGCCGAGGTTGACCGCATCGGTGTTCGCCGTGCCGGCGGCCACGTTCGTGATCTGGCGCTGCGATGTCGCACTGCCGACCGAAACAGTATTCCCACGATCGGCCACAGACCCGTAACCAAGCGCGACCGCGTTGTTGGCAGTCGATCGCGCAGCTCGGCCAAACGCGGAGGAGTTTGTCGCCTCCGCGGCGGCGCCCACGCCCACCGCGGTGGTCTCCGAGCCAACCGCACGCGCCATCGTGCCGATCGCCACGGCGTTCTGCCCGGTCGCAACCGTGTTGCCGCCGATCGCGACCGCCGACGTTGAATTGGCATTGGCGTTCGCACCGATCGCGGTTGCACTGCCGCCGGCTTGCGCGGCAATGTTCGACGCATACGTACCCGTTTGAATATTTACGAACGGATCGTCCCCGGCCGAAATGGCGGCGTTCAACTGATTGAGGTTGACCGCGTCCGTGCCGGCCGTACCGGCGGCCAGGTTCTGAATGCGGTTGTTCGTCATGCTGACGTTGTTGGAGAAATCAGCCGGTCCAACGAGGTGCAAGCCACTCCCGCCAGTCAGTACGAGGTGGCCGTCCTTGGTCCCGCCGACGCTAGCCAAAGTCGACGGTATCGGTACACCTGCTGTTGAACCGGTCGACTGACTAATATTGGAGAGTCCGAACGATATTTGATGCCCTTGATAAATAGGGTTGTAATCCGTTCGATCGCACCCGACCAAATTGGTGCTCGACCCGTATCCGATTCCCGTTCCGGTGGTCGGCCCGCACAGCGTCAGCGCGCCATTGCCGTTCGCCGCCGTCTGCGCCTCGGCGTCGAACGCAACCACGCCGCCGCCCATACCCGCCATGACCGCGACCGCGGCCGTCACCGACGAACGCATCGTCGAATTCGATTTCGTTCGGCCTCGCGCCGTTTCGGCAGCGGCGGCCCATGTGCCCGTCGTTGCATTCCAGACGGTGCGATATGACTTGTTCATGTTGATTGCCTCTATATGAAGATGGGAGACGAGATTCGAGTTACCTGAGGCAATATATTTTTTATAGTCGTCGCCGGTAATCAGACAGCCAGACGCGTCAAAACTAATTTTGTAAGACTGGTCCGAATATGACGATGCATGACAATCGGGCATGCGCGGCGGGTTCGCTGCTTCTGCTCATCGACGTTCGTTAGAACTGCAAACGACGTGGAATTTTACGAACACACGCGACAAATCCATTCAAATAGGACCCGTCCTAGCGATCTGATTGATCTATTTCGATCTGCCCTACATACTGATGGTCTCGCCATCTCGATAATTGGCCCGTCCCCGAGCTGGCGGCTCATCACCTGCCTGCCCACACGGCTCATGGACGTCGCTACGCGTCCCGGCTCGCACGCACCCCGTGTCGATCGCCCCTTTCGCGGCCTCTCGCTTTTTGCACCGACACGACGGTATTCGTCCCATGCCCATCCGACATCTGTTCAAGTCCCCGGCGAACGTCAGCGCGCCGTTCGCGTCGACCGGCGGCGAAGCGCGCGACCTGAGCCTGCTGAACCGCTATCAGCGCTTCACGCTGTATGGCGGCGCCGCCGTCCTGTCGCTCGTCATCCTGTTCGCGACCAGCATCCTGATCGCGGGATCTGTGCGCGACTACGTGTTGAAGCGGCGCGAACTGTTCGCGACGCACAAGGCGCTGGTGCAGCTCGAAATCGACTCGAAGCAGGCCTCGATGCGGCGCGCGATCATCAACGCGGAGCTGCTGTGGAGCAGCCACCCGCATCATTCGCGCAGCCTCTCCGACACGCTCCGTCGCGACGGGCACGTCGTGCTGGCGCCGTTGAACCAGTCGAGCGACATCTTCGTCGCCACGGCGCCGGACGGCGCAAGCGACAGCGACATCGACAAGTACGTGCAGTTGATGGAACGGCTGACGATCTCGGTCGCCGCGGCGGAGCGTCAAACCGGGCAGCCCGTCGCGGGCTACGCGTACAACCCCGCGCGCAACGTGATCGCGATCACGCCGCCGCCGGCGATGCCGTATGCCGACGTGCTGGCCCGGGTGGGCGCGCGCAACACGCACACGCTCATCGACCGCCTCGCGTTCGATGTCGCCGACTGGTCGGACCCGGTCGTCGCGCGCTACTGGCGCGATACGCGGCGCATCGCCTGGGAGGCGCCCACCGTCGATCCGCTGTCGGGCAAGAACACGTTTCTGCTCATCGAGCCGGCCTTCGAAGGGCAGCGGCATTTCATGACGTTCGTGAGCCAGCTCGACGCCGACGTGATCACCGACCGGCTGAAGCAGGCGCCCGAGGATGCGGTCGCGATGCTCGTCGACGAATCGGGCGAGGTCCTGCTGAGCGCCGATCGCACGCGCGCGTCGATCGACGGCGGCGCGCTGATGCGTCATGCGCTCGCCGAAAATGCGTGGCGGCGAGGCTTCGACCGCTTCGACGACAGCTATCTGCACGGCGTCTTCACGATCAGCGACCGGCTTTCCGATTCGGGCTTCGTGATCGTCTACGCGTATTCATGGCGCACGATCGCCATCGCGATCGGGCCGACGATGCTGCGGGAGCTCGGCGTGGCCGGGCTGTTGCTGTCGACGCTGTGGATCCTCGTGATCGCGTTCGACCTGAAAGTGTTCGCGCCGCTGTTCCGCCGTTCGCACCGCGTATTCGAAAGCGAGCATCTCAGCCGCGCGATCATTTCGACCTCGCCGTTCGGCATCGCGCTCGTATCGCTGAAAACACGCGAGGTGCTGCTGCGCAACCGGATGCTCGAGCTGTACGACGGCGCGCCCGGCCATCCGTCGCTGCACGAACGCCTGCTCGCGTGCTACCGCGAATGCGGGAACGGCGCGCCCGTCACGCTCGACGCCGAGCTGCGCGTCGCGCTCGCCGACGGCAGCACGCGCGACCTCGCCGTCAATTTCGTGCGCATGTGCTACGGCGACGACGACACGCTGCTGTGCGGCTTCTCCGACATCACGACGCGGGCCGACACCGAGCGCGCGCTCGACAGCGCGAACCGGGCGAAATCGACGTTTCTCGCGACGATCAGCCACGAGATCCGCACGCCGCTCAACGCGATGCTCGGCAATCTCGAGCTGCTCGACAAGGCGCCGGACGCGCGCCGCGAGAAGTCGCGCCTGCATGCCGTGACGTCGGCCGCGCGCATGCTGCTCGACATGCTGAACAACGTGCTGGACATGACGAAGATCGAAGCCGACCGGATGACGCTCGAGGCGACGAGCTTCCGGATCGACGAGCTGATGCGCGATATCGCGGAGCTGTTCGAGCCGGTGGCCGGCGCGAAGGGCATCGCACTGCGCATCGACGTCGATCCGGCCGCCGCCCGCGCGTATGTCGGCGATCCGCTGCGCGTGCGGCAGATCGTCGTGAACCTCGTCAGCAACGCGATCAAGTTCACCGATCGCGGCGCGGTCGCGCTGTCGGTATCGGCGCCGGCCGCCGATGCGACGCCCGTGACGATCCGCGTCAGCGATTCGGGCATCGGCATGACCGCCGCGCAGCTCGAACACGTGTTCGAGCCGTTCGCGCAGGCCGACGAGTCGATCGCGCGCCGCTTCGGCGGCACCGGCATCGGGCTCTCGCTGAGCCACAAGCTCGCGGAATCGATGGGCGGCGGGATCGCCATCGACAGCGTGCCGGGCGTCGGCTCGACCTTCGTCGTCACGCTGCCGCTGCCGCTCGACCTGCAACCCGGCGCGACGCCGGCGCATGCGGGCGGCAGCGCGCCGAACCCGCGCGTGCTGTTCGTCGACGACAACCCGGTCAACCGCTCGCTCGTCCATGACCAGCTCGACGTGCTCGGCTATCAGGCCGATGTCGCATCGAACGTGGCGGAAGCGCTCGACCTCGTCGAGCGCCACGACTACGCGCTGGTGATGACCGATCTCAACATGCCGGGCCTCGACGGCTATGCGTTCGCGCGCGTGCTGCGCGAGCGCGGCCGCGCGCAGCCGATCCTCGCGGTGACGGCCCATGCGGAGCCGGGCGAGCTGCGCCTCGCGCGGGAAGCGGGCATCGACGAGATCGTCACGAAACCGACTTCGCTGAAGTCGCTCGAACTGGCGATCACGAAATACACGAACCCGTGGCGGCCGCCGCAGCCGCACGCGCCGGCGCGCGCGCAAGGCGCGTTGCCGAAGGACCTGCATCGGGTGCTCGCCGACGCGACGCAACGCTCGAACGCCACCATCGCCCGTGCGCTGCACGACGGCGATCTCAAGACCGTGCGCTCGGAGATCCACAGCATGCGCGGCGCGTTTGCGATGATCGGCGAGCGCGAGCTGTCCGGCCTCTGTGCAGCGATGGAAGCGCTGGCGCTGGCCGGCGACGCGGCGGCGTTCGCGCGCGAGTTCGATCGCTATCGGCGCGATGCGAACGAGACCCTCGCGCGGCGAGCCGCGACCGAATCGAAGCCGCCAGCCGGTCTGACGTCCGGAACCTCCGCCACGAATGCTTGAGTCGCCGGCATCGGCGCGATACCTCGGCTGACGATCACGCCGATCGAGGAAGCGGCCTGCGACCATGGCGGGCAAGACGGATTGCCCGTCGTCGATTCCGCGACAGGTTTGACGCAATACCGGCAGTCGGTGGGAAAGGATCCGGATAGCGCCGGTTCGTGCCGATCGCGCGCCCCGACGGCACGAACCCGTGCCGTCGGGTTTCGATGTATCCAGGTAATCAGCTACCTGCCCCGTCATTGGGCCACGGCACCGATATCCGGCGCTGCCGCGCCCATCCCGGCACTTGCGATTCAGATCCGAACAGGAATGATCCGCGATATCGACGCGGAAACGGGTGGAGGCGGTGTTTGCCCGTCCTGGACGAGCAGCAGACAAGTCGATGACTCGCAATAACCACCCTCAAGGCACCGACAACGTGCGGCCGGCCCCGGGTTTCGACGATGCCCCGGAACTGTCGGCCAGGACGGCGCTCGCGCTCAAGCTCGACGCGCCGATCGACCCACGCGGCCTGAGCCAGACCGAGGCAGCGGCGATCACGGGCATGACACATGCCGAAGGTGTCCCAGGTGCGCCGCTACAAGCGCCGAAACATTTCGCTGGAGCGATTGATGCAGCCGCTGGTGTCGCTCGGCCAGCATGTGGAAATGTGGCTCGGCCTGCGCGACGCACACGCCCGGCAGGCGTTGCGGTTGCGGCCGGATCTTGATCGGCCATCCTGACGATGGCTCGCGGAAAGTAGTGTGTGGCAGCCGGAGCCTGCTCGACGCTCGCATGAGGCAGCGTTAGGAGTAGCGCTATCGAATAGCATGACTACGACCGGGCCCAGCGGTCGCCGCCGGGCGGCTTCGGCGCCACACCCATTCAGATTATCGGGATCCGTCGCCTTATCCAATCGGACTGGACTGATTCCGCATGCGCGGCCCGCTCTCGCATGCCGACCATAAAAAAAGCCGCTGCCGTCATCGACGGCAGCGGCTGACACGGCGATTCCCCGAATCCGCCGCGTGTCCCGGGGCACGCATTTATTGCTGAATCGCCGCCTGCGACGCGAGCTTCTCGACCAGCGCCGTCATCGCGCGCTGTTGCGCCTGCGCTTCGAGCTGCTGGCGCAGCACGTTCTTCGCGGCGTCGAAACTCGGCACGACGGTCGGCCGCTTTTCGTCGAGCTTCACGAACGCAAAGGCGTTGCCGAGCTGGATCGGCCCCGTGACGGCACCCGGCTGCAACGACGTGATCGCCTGCGCGAGCGGCATCGGCAGCTCCGCCGTATTGCCTTCGGCGAGCGGCGTGCGCAGTTCGGTCCATTGCGCGACGCCGCCGTTCGCGGTCGTGTTGTACTTCTTCGCGACGGCGTCGAACGCGACACCCTGCTTCAGTTCCGCCGCCGCCGCATTCGCGGCCGCCGCGCCGGCCACGGCCACCACTTCGGCACGGTATTCGAACTGCGCGGCATTCTTCACGATCGCGTCGTAGCGTTCCTTGACCTGCGCGTCGGTCACCGGCTGCGGGCGCACCGAATCGCGCAGGTACAGCGCCGATGCGGCTTCCGTGCGCGCCCGCATCGCCACGCGGATCGCTTCGGGGCGCTCGCCGTAGTTCGCCTTGTCGGCCGCCTGCCCGACCAGTTGGCGCACGATCAGGTCGCGCTTGACCTGGGCGCGCAGCGTCGGCGAATCGGCCTGGCCGGTTGCCTTGACGATCTCGTCGACCTCGGCACGCGGAATCGGTACGTTGTTCACGACCGCCTCGACGCCCGCCGGTAGCGGCGCCTCCGTTTTCGTGCCTGCGGCGCGTGCGAGCGGCGCGCCGCAGGCACACGCGAGTGCGATCAGGGTGTAAATGAGTGGGATGCGATGGTTCTTCATGACGATGTCCTTCATCGATGGGTGGATAGGCCGCACGCGGTGGCGGCAAGGGAGAAAACAGTGTCACGGCCGTGAGCAGCCGAAGGCGTCGGCACGCGATCCGCGGACAGGCGTGAATGCCCTGCGCCCGCATAAGGCAGCGTTGTCCCAACGATCGACCGGAGCGGTCGAGATGCGACCGGGCCCACCGGTCGCCGCAAGGCATTCACGCATGTTGGCCCGCCCCGTGTCGCGCGCGCCGAGTCGGCCACACAGGCAAAAAAAGGCGCTGCCCGAAACCGGGCAGCGCACCCAACGAAGCCAAGCTTCGGATACGAGGTATCGGGCGGACACCATGCGACCACCCGACCGATGCATTGTCGGAGGTCGAACAGGGCCCCCGCAATCAGCCTGGTCCTATTCCGCATGAATCGCGTCGCGGCCGTGACCGATATGGTGTCTTTCAGCAGATGATGCGCATGACTCATCGTCGGTACTCGGGATCGGGTGGAATGACTCGTATTAGAGTGGCGCGCGACATCGACCTCCATCAGACATGTCCTACTTGCACGGCGCTATCCGCCTAAATCGGACTGGGCCCACACGCAAGCCCTCCGATGCAGCGAATCAGACGCGCCGACCGCCCGCCGCCATGCCATTCGCGCCCTCTCCAGGCGTCGGCCGCGATTGCCGATTTGACATTTCCTGACCACGTCGGCCGGCCGTCCTATCGGAATGAGGCCCAGTCCGACACGCGGCACGGAACGATTGCCCTTCGTCCGATAGTGCGGCATCGGCATCACTCATAGACTCGTCGTACTCCCGAATACACCACGCGCCGCTTCAATCCTCCGCGCGTCGGCAACGATGGAATCGATATGAAATCAAGACATGCACCGGGACGCGAACTCGCCGTATGCGCGGTCGACGTGGGCGTCATCGTCGTGATCGCGGCACTCGTACATCACGGCGCGCTCCTGGATCCCGCCACGCTTCGGATCGAACTGATCCTGATCGGCGTCAGTGCGCTGCTCGCGGCGTTCCTGCTGCGGCTGGCGGCCATGGGGATCGATGGCCGCCCGCGCCCCGCCACGCGTTACGCGCTGCGCACGCTCGCGCTGTGGCTCGTCGTTCAAGGCTTCGTTTTCCTGAAGATGCTCGCGGTGACGAGCGTCACGATGATGCTGCTGACCTGGTACTTCGACTGGACGATCGGCGTGGCGGTCGCGCTCGTGGTCTTCCGGGTCGTGCTGAGCGTCATGCGCCGCCGCAGCCTGCGCGCGCCGGCCACGCCGGTCGGTGTCGCGATCGTCGGCAGCGGCGAGCGGATCGCACGAATCGTCGAATCGCTCGGCACGGCCGGCGCACCGCGCTACCGGATCGTCGGCGCGTATCGCACGACCGGCCCCGCGGCGACACTCGGTGACGGTGCGTCCGTCGCGACCGACCTCGCATCGTTCGCCGCCATTGCCCGCGGCACGCGCGCGGACGAGATCTGGATCGCGCTGTCGCTCGACGACGACGCAACCATCACGCGCGTGATCGACGAATTCCGCAACGACTTCGTCGAGCTGCGCCTGATGCCCGACATCAGCAGGCATGCGCTGTTCGGCAGTCATGTCGAGGAAATTCTCGGCGAACCGGCGATTTCGCTCGCCGCGCCGCCGCTGTCGCGCGGCGCGCGGTTCGTCAAGGCGATCTTCGACCGCACGTTCGCGGCCGCCGTGCTGATCGTGCTGATGCCGCTGCTGCTTGCGATCGCCGTGGCGATCAAGCTGACGTCGCCGGGCCCCGTGCTGTTCACGCAGCAGCGGCGCGGCGCGGACGGCCGCACCTTCGACATCTACAAGTTCCGTTCGATGCGGGCGCATGCCGAACAGCCCGGCACGGTCGTCCAGGCCATGCGCAACGACCCGCGCGTGACCAAGGTCGGCGCGTTCCTGCGCCGCACCAGCCTCGACGAGTTGCCGCAGTTCATCAACGTGCTGTTCGGCGACATGTCGGTGGTCGGCCCGCGCCCGCATGCGGTGGAACACGATGCGCAGTACCGCACGATCGTCGACGGCTATATCCACCGTTACCGGATCAAGCCCGGCATCACCGGGTGGGCGCAGGTGAACGGCCTGCGCGGCGCGACCGAACGGCTCGAGAGCATGCAGTCGCGCGTCGAGTACGACCTGTACTACCTGCGCAACTGGTCGTTCGCGCTCGACCTGCGAATCATCGGCGCGACGGTGTTCAAGGGGATCGTGCATCCCAACGCTTACTGAGCGGCCCGGCCGTTCAGCGCGGCGGCGTCACGCCGCCGCTTTCCGATTGACTTCGGCGCGGCTCTGTCCCGACGGGCCCGCCGCATGCCGCCGCATCGCCATGCGCGGCGCTACTGGAAGGAACCCATGAGCATTCCGATCGCATCGGCGGCCCCGCGCCGCCGCGGTGCGCTCGCGCTCGTTCTGACGGCCTGCGTCTGGCTGTCCGGATGCGCGCTCGCGCCCGGCATGAAAATGAACACGTCGTATCTCGGCTGGCTCGCGGATGAGCATGCCGACACGCTCGCATCCGCGCCGGCGGCCGGCGCCGGGTCGAACGACGCGCCCGCCGCACAACCGGCTCGCGTCGACGGCGGCATCGTCGCGGCCCAATCCGCATCGCCTGCATCCGCCGCGATGCCGCCGATCATCCCGGTCGATCCCGCGCTGATCGCACGCTTGCGCGCGGCACGCGACGCCGCGACCGCGTCGCTGGAACAACCCGCCGCGCCGCGCGCGCCGTCCTACCGGATCGGCCCGGGCGACGTACTGCAGATCACGGTCTGGGATCACCCCGAACTCGCCGCCGCGCAGGGTGGCGCATCGCAAACGCCGCCGCGCGCGGCGGACCCGGTAGCAGGGTTCGTCGTCGACGATCGCGGCAACCTGACGTTCCCGTACGCGGGCTCGATGAAGGTCGCGGGCCTGACTGCCGCCGACGCACAGGCGCGCGTGAAGCGGGCGCTCGGATCGGTCTATCGCGATCCGCAGGTCACGCTGCGCGTCGCCTCGTTCCGTTCGCAGCAGGTGATGGTCGACGGCGAGGTGCATACGCCGGGCGCGCTGCCCGTCAATGACGTGCCGATGACGCTCGCCAGCGCGATCGCGCGCGCGGGCGGCTTCACGCCGGCCGCCGACCAGAGCGACGTGACGATCGTGCGCGACGGCACGCCCGTGCGCATCGATCTCGCCCGCCTCATCGAACGCCATCGCGACGTGTCCCGCATCGTGCTGCGCGACGGCGACCTGCTGCGCATCGGCGCGCGCGACGACAACGGCGTCTACGTGATGGGCGAGGTCAATCGCCCGTCGCTCGCGCGGCCGAAGCGCGACGGCCGCCTCACGCTCAGCGACGCGCTGCTGCAGGCCGGCAGCATCAACTCGAACACGGCCGACGCCGCGCAGATGTTCGTGATCCGCGGCGCGCAAGACCGCGCGCCGACGGTGTTCCATCTCGACGCGCGTTCGCCGGTGGCGATGGTGCTCGCGAACCAGTTCGAGCTGGAGCCGAAGGACATCGTCTACGTCGACAGCAACGGCCTCGTCCGCTTCAGCCGCGTGCTGAGCCTGCTGCTGCCGAGCGTCAACACGGGCGTCGCCGCCGGGATCGCCGCGAAATGAGCGCGCGCCCGTTCCTGCTGGCCGTCTGCGAGGGCAACATTTGCCGCAGCCCGCTCGCGGCCGCGCTGCTCGCCGCGCGCCTGCCGCAGGCCGACGTGCGCTCGGCCGGCCTCGCGCCGCTCACGGGCCGCCCGGCCGATCCGCTCGCCGCCGAAATGGCCGAAGCGCGCGGGCTCTCGCTCGACACGCATGTCGCCGGCCCCGCCACCCCGGCCCTGTGCAGCCGGGCCGATCTCATCTTCGTGATGGATCACGCGCAGCGGCGCGCGCTCGAAGCGCGCCATCCGGTCCTGCGCGGCCGCGTGTTCCGCCTCGGCGAGCATGCGCGCGCGCTGGGCGGCCCGCACGCCGGCGTCGACATTCCCGATCCGTATCGCGGCACGCGACACGACTTCATCCATTGCGCGGCGCTGATCGACCTGGCGGTCGAGTGCTGGCTGCCATGCCTCGCGACGCGCTGGCCCGCCGCCGCGCCCGCCCTCTCCGTCCTGCCATGAACAACCTCTCTTCCCCCGAACGCGAGATCGACCTGGTCGGCGTGCTCGACGTGCTGCGCCACGCGCGCTGGACGATCGCCGCCATCACGGCGGCCTGTATCGCCGCCGGCGCGCTGTATGCGTTCGTCGCGCCGCAAACGTATCAGGCCGACCTGATGATCCAGACCGACGATGCGGCCGATGCCGCGTCGAAGAACCTGCTCGGCGACGCCGCGTCGTTCTTCAACGTCGGCTCGCCGGCCTCGGCCGAGGCGCAGATCCTGTCGTCGCGGCTCGTCGTCACGCGTGCCGTCGAAGACCTGCGCGCCTACATCGTCGCGAAACCGTCGCGCGTGCCCGTGATCGGCGCGTTCGCGGCCCGCTTCAACGACGGCGCGGTGACACCCGGCCTGTTCGGCTTCGGCGGCTACGCATGGGGCCAGGAGCGGATCGACGTCGACCGGTTCGACGTGCCGGCGCGTGCCGAGGGCGACACGTTCCACGTCGTGCGGCTCGACGAGACGCGCTACCGGCTCACAGGCGCCGACCTGAAGGCCGACGCGATCGGCACCGTCGGCCGCGAGGAAACCTTCGCGACGCGCTACGGCCCGCTGCAGATCGAGGTCACGGGCTTCGACGCGCTGCCCGGCACGCGCTTCGCGCTGATCCGGCAATCGCGCGCGGAAACGATCGACACGCTGCGCACCGCGCTCGACGTGCAGGAGAAGGTCAAGCAATCGGGCGTGCTCGTCGCGTCGCTGCGCGGCAACGATCCGGCCGAGATCAGCGCGACGCTCAACGCGATCGCGAACCGCTACATCGAGCAGAACATCGGGCGCCGCTCGACCGAAGCGGAACAATCGCTGAGCTTCCTGAACGGGCAGTTGCCGATCGTCAAGCAGCAGCTCGAACGCGCGGAAACGCGTTATTCGGAGCTGCGCAGCCGCACCGGCTCGATCGATCTCCCCGAGGAAGGCAAGGTCGCGCTCCAGCAAGGCGCCGAGCTGCAGACGCGCATGCTCGAACTGCGGCAGAAGCACGACGAGCTGTCGCGCCGCTTCATGCCGACCCATCCCGACATGGCCGCGCTCGACGCGCAACTGGCGACGCTGAAGCGCCAGCAAGGCTCGCTCGACACGCGCATCGCCCGCCTGCCCGCCCAGCAAAGCGAGGAAGTCCGCGCGCAGCTCGACGTGAAGGTCAACACCGACCTGTACACCGCGCTGCTGAACAACATCCAGCAGCTCGAACTCGTGCAGGCCGGCAGGACGGCCAGCGTGCGCGTGGTGGATGCCGCCGTCGCGCCCGCCGATCCCGTGCGGCCGAACCGGCCGGTCGTGATCGCGGCCGCCGCGCTGGCCGGTCTCGCGCTCGGCGTGCTCGCCGCGTTCGCGCGGGAACTGCTGTACGGCGGCCTGACCGCCGTCGACGAAATCGAACGCCATGCGTCGTTGCCGGTGCGCGCGGTGCTGCCTGCCGCCACGCGCCAGCGCAAGCTGATGCGCGCGGTCGACCGGCACGACCCGGGCCTGCACGTGCTCGCCTACGACGATCCCTACGAACCCGCGATCGAAGGGCTGCGCAGCCTGCAGACCGCGCTCCACTTCTCGCTCGCGGATGTCGCGCATCCGCTGGTGCTGGTCTCGGGCCCCGCGCCCGGCACCGGCAAGTCGTTCGTGTCGGTCAACCTCGCCGCCGTGCACGCGTCGGGCGGCCGCCGCGTGCTGCTGATCGACGGTGACCTGCGCAAGGGCTACCTGCACCAGTATTTCGGCCTCGAGCGCGGGCCCGGCTTCGCCGAACTGCTCGACGGCAGCATGCACGCCGACGACGTCGTGCATCGCGGCGTCGCGCCGAACCTCGACGTCCTGCCGACCGGCGCACTGCCGGCCGCGCCGACCGCGCTGCTGCAACAGCCGCGGGTGGGCGCGCTGCTCGCGCAACTGCGCGAACGCTACGACCTCGTGATCATCGACTCGGCGCCGCTGCTCGCGGCCACCGACGCCACCTGGCTCGACACGTACGCGGACACGACGCTGCTCGTCGCACGCGCGGGATCGACGCGGGCCGGCGACCTGGTCGAATCCGCCAAGCGGCTGCCGCAGCGGCCCGACGGGAAGCTCGGCGTCGTGCTCAACGGGCTCGACCCGCGCTCGGGCGCGTCCGCGTTCGGCTCGAAGTTCGGCGGCTATCGCTACGAAGCGTATCGCTATGTCTGCGAGACGCGCTGCGCCCATCTCGACCGCCTGCGTGCGGCACTTCGACGCCTGCTGAAGAGGTCCTCATGAGCGACATCGACATCCTCCCGCCGCAAGCGGATCTCACCGCGCCCCGCGATGCCTCGAACCGGACGATGCCTGCGGCGCGCGCCGCCGCGCCGCTGCGCGTCGCGCTCGTCGTCGAGGCGGCCGGCGGCGGCGTCGCCGTGCATCTGACCGACCTGATCGCGGGGCTGCGCGCGCGCTCGAACGTCGAGATTCACCTGATCGCGCCGCTCGGCGAGCGCTTCGACGACGCGATGCTGGCCGGCGCCGCCGGCCAGTGCGATGGATTCCACCGGCTGCCGCTGCGGCGCGAAGTGGGCCTGCACGACCTGCGCGGCGCGCTCGCGTTGCGCAGGCTGCTGCGCCGGCTGCGGCCCGACATCGTGCACAGCCACAGCTCGAAGGCCGGCGCGCTCGCGCGGCTCTGCCAGGGGCCGTGGAAACAGGTCTATACGCCGCATGCGGTCTATACGCTGAACCCGACGCTGTCGCCCGCGAAACGCATGTTCTACGGCAGCATCGAGCGCGTGCTCGGCAATGCATGCTCCGACGCCGTCATCGCGGTGTCGCAGGACGAAGCCGATCACCTGCATGCGCTCGGCATCGCGCGCCAGCGGATCCGGCTCGTCGAGAACGGCGTGACGCCGCCGCGCCTGCTCGCCGGCCGCGCGGCACGCGCCGCGCTCGGGCTGGCGGAAAACACGTTCGTCGTGGGCTTCGTCGGCCGCTTCGATCATCAGAAGGGCGTCGACCGCCTCGTGCGCGTCGCGCGCCTGCTTGACCGGCGTTACGGCAACCGCCTGCAGGTCGTCGCGATCGGGTCCGGCGATTTCGGCCGGGCGGCGGGCGACGAAGCGCGCGACCTGCCCATGAACCTGCATGTCGCGGGCCGCGTCGACGACGCGCGCCGCTACTTCTCCGCGTTCGACCTGCTCGCGCTGCCGAGCCGCTACGAAGGCTTTCCGTACGTATGCCTCGAAGCCGTCGCCGCGCACGTGCCGATGGTCGCGACGCAAGTCTCCGGCGCGACCGAGCTGATCGCCGGGCATCGCGTGGGCCTGACCGTGCCGAATCACGACGATCCCACCGCGTTCGCCGCGATGGTCGGCCGGCTGGTCGACCATCCGGCCGCCTACGGGTTGATGCGCGAGCAATGCACGCGCGCTTACCCGCATTTCTCGGCGGACGCGATGGTCGATCGCACGCTCGCCGTCTATCGCGACCTTCTCAAGGAACACGCATGATGAATCGCCCCGTTCATGTGGCGCTGCTGCACGCGTACAGCGCGCGCAATTCCGGCGACGGGCTGCTCGTCGAGCTGTCGGTCGCGCTGTTGCGCGACGCATTCGGCGCCGATACGCGGGTTTCGGTCGTCGCCGCCGATCCCGCATCGTTCCCCGGTCATGCCGACGTACGGCCCGCCCCCGTGCTCGCCGCCGGCGGCGCCGGGCGGCTGATCGGCGCGGCGATGGCGGCGCTGCCCGTCGGCGCCAATCCGGCGCTCGCGGATCTGCGCGCGCTGCTGCGCGACGCCGACCTGATCGTCGGCGTCGGCGGCGGCTACCTGCGCGCGCGCAACGCCGTCGAAGCGCTCAAGCTCGAAGCCGGGCATCTGGTGCAGATGCGCACGGCCCGCGCGGCGCGCAAGCCGGCCGTCTATCTGCCGCAGAGCATCGGCCCGGCGGCCGGCAATCCGGTGCTGGCCGGCCATCTGACGTCGCTGCTCGCGGGCTTCGCCACCGTGTTCGTGCGCGACGACCGCTCGGCCGCGTTTCTCGCCGCGAACACGAACACGCGACGCGCGCCCGATCTCGCGGTGCTCGAATTCGGCCGGCAGGCGACCGGCCTGCGTGATCGCGCGCGCTCGGCCGCTGCGACGCCCGCGCACGTCGCGCTCGTGCTGCGCCAGCCGCCCGCATGGAACGACGCGCAACGCGCCCGCTATCACGCGCAGACCGACGCGCTGATCGAGCGCATCGGCACGTTCTGCCGCGTCACGTTCGCGGTGCAGAGCACCGGGCGCGGCAACGACGATGCGGCGTACTACCGCGAACGCGGGCTCGACGCCGCCCGCTCGCTGAAGGACGTGCTCGCCAACGACACGCCCGACGCCGTGGTGTCGGTGCGCCTGCACGGCGCGCTCGAGGCGATCCTGCACGGCGTGCCCGCGTATCACCTCAGCTACGAGCGCAAGGGATTCGGCGCGTACGCCGATCTCGGCGTCGGCCACTGGGTCGCGAACGCGGCCGATTTCGACGCGAACGCCGTGTGCGACACGCTGTTCGCCCCCAATGCGCTGAGCCGTTTCTGGATGCAGGCCGAAACCGGCCTCGCACGGCGAGGACACGCGCGCGAGCAGATCGTCGACGCGCTGCGGGCCGCGCTCGCCGACGGGGTGTCGCGATGAACGCGGCCTGGTCCCGGCTGCTGTTGCGCGTCGGCGCGCTCGGCCTCAAGTTCGTGCTGACGATCGTCGTCGCACGCACGCTCGGATTCGACTCGGTGGCCGTGTACGGCTTCGCGCTCGCGGTGTCGGTCGTCGCGTCGAAGGTGCTCGGGCTCGGCTTCAGCACCGAAATCAACCGCCGGCTGGCCGGCCCCGATCCGCGCGACGCGATCCGCACCTGCGTGCGCGTGTCCGTGCTGTATGCCGGCGCGTATGTGCTGCTGTGCGGCGTGGCCGCGCTGCCGCTCGACGCGTTCGGCGCGTCGCGCATCGGCGCGCTGCCCGACATGCCACTCGTGCTCGTCGCGCTCGTCGCCTGCGCCGAACATGCGGCGCTCGAAGTCAACACGTGGCTGTTCTCGCTGCACCGCACGCGCGCCGCATCGTGGCTGCTGTTCGTGCGGACCGGCGCGTGGGCCGGCGTCGCGATCGCCGCGCTGACGGCCGGCGCGATCGATTCGATCGACGGGCTGTTCGCGATCTGGCTCGCGGCCGATGCGTGCGTCGTCGCGCTCGGCTGTGCGCTGATCGCGCATGCCGCGCACCGGTTGCCGGCGATGCCGGCGCTGTCGGCGACGCGCGCGCGGCTCGCGACGGTCTGGCGCGACGGCGCGCCGTTCTTCGTCGCGCTGCTGCTGCTGTCGGTGCTGCAGTATCTCGAACGCTTCGTCGCGTCCGCGCTGCTCGACGCCGATACGCTCGGCCGCTACGTGTTCGTCTGGTCGATCGCGAACGCGATCCAGACGATCGCCTCGGCGACCGTCGCGGCGGTGGCCGCGCCGCGCCTGGTGCGCGCGCTCGACTGCGCGCGCGGCGCGGCGCCGGCGTTCCGTGCCGAGCTCGCGCATGCGCTGCGCGCATCGTTCGCGCTGACCGGCGCCGCCGCGCTCGCGATCGCCGTGCTGCACCCGTGGATCTTCCGCGTCGCGCAGGCGGGCACCGCCGCGCCGATGCCGTCGGGCGCCGTCCTCGCGATCCTGCTGCTGTCGTTCGTGCTGCGCGCGGTCGCCGACGTGCTGTGGGCCGCGGCGGTCGCGTTGCGGGCGGGGCGCGTGGTCGCCTGCGTGATGGCCGCGCTGACGCTCGCCTGCGTGCCGATGTCGATCGCGCTCGTGCACGACCAGCGCGCGCTCGGCGCGGCCGTCGCGCATCTGGCCGCCAGCATCGCGGTCGCCGCATGGCTCGCGTGGATCGTCACGTCGCGCCTGCCTGCCGCACGCGGCGCACGCACCGGAGCCGGCCGTGCTGCATAACGCGATCCGCCGGGCGATCGGAAGCGGCCCGCTGCTGAGCCGCGGCCTGCGCGACGCCATCGCGGCGCTCGTCGCGCTGCTGTATGTCGGCGTCTACGCGAACGCGCGCACGTTCCTGCCGGAATTCATCTTCCGCGACGCGGACAAGATCCAGACGCAGATCGGCGGCGGCTCGACCTACGACGGCTCGTCGTTCGATGCGGTCGGCAAGCTCTATCAGGCGCTCGGCGGCGCGGGAACCGCGCTGTTCGTCGTCACGCTGGGCGTCGTCACGATCTGGATCGCGCTGCGCGAAACGCGGCGGCTCGGCGAACTGATCGCCTATCTCGCGCTGATCGCGCCGTGCCTGTTCTTCAACCTGTTCGTCGCCAGCAAGGACACGCTCGTCGTCGCGATGGCGCTCGCCGTGCTCGCCGTCGCGCGCGTGCGCGGCACGGTCTGGCCGATGCTGATCGCGGTCGCGCTGTATCTCGGCTATGCGGCGACGATCCGCAGCTACTTCGTGCTGATCCTCGCGATCGCGCTGGCGGCGTGGGTGTTTCGTCGCGCTTCGATGCTGCCGAGGCTGGCCGGCGCGCTGCTTCTCGTCGCCGTGCTCGTCGCGCTGCCGAATGCCGTCTACACGCTGCTTCAGCAGCCGCGCGACCTTGCCGTCGACTACCTCGTCTATTCGTCGCCGTTCGGTGCGCGCACCAGCTTCTACAATCCGTTCCCGCCCGATTCGTTCATCCACTTCGCGGGCAACTACGCGTACTCGCTCGTGCGGCTGAACCTGCCGGTGCTGTTCTCGTTCGATCCGAAGGGATTCGCGATGCAGGCGCTGATCGCGCTGTTCCTGGGCGCCGCGTGGCGGCGCGTGCCGCCGCAGCGGACCGGCGCGGATGCCGCCACCCCTTCGCGCCACGGCGAACTGCTGGCCTGCCTGCTGCTCGGGCACGTCGCCGTGTCGATGCTGTTCGAGCCCGATCTCGGCAGCTACTTGCGGCACCTGTCGAGCGTCGCGCCGTTCGCGGTCGTGCTGTGGTCGATCCGGACGCGCCGGCCGGCCGCCTGATTACCGCTCGGCCGGCGCGGCGCGCAGCGACGCGCGAACCGCGTCGAGCGCGGGTTTCGGCGAACGGTCGGCATGCACGAGCCCGTAGCTGCGCTGCGCGGCGTCGTTCGCATGCGCGGTATCCGCCCATTCGTACACCGATATCAGCGGCGTTCCCGACTCTCCCCGCGCGTCGAGCAATGCGCGCAGACGCCGCGCCTGGCGTGGCTCGCCGCCTGCGCCCACCGACGCCGCGCCGTCTTCGGTGACGATCGCCGGCAGGCGGTAACGCGTTTCGATATCCTGCGCCGCCGCGCGCATCTGCGCAGGCGTCATGCCGTAAGCGTGGTACGACACGGCGTCGAGGCAATCCGGCGGCGCGGCGTGCATGCCTGCCAGCAGACGGTCGGGCACGCTGTCAGGCAACGGCGGACGCGCGAACCCGAAGCCGACGATCGGCGTCGCCGGCCGCCGGCCGGCCAGGCGCCGGCACAGTCCGTCCGCGAACGGCGGGAACGTGCGTGTCACGTCGCCGGTCGGCCAGTAACGGCTCAGGTCGGGTTCGTTCCACAGTTCGACGGCCGCCAGGTCAGGGCCGTATTGCGCGGCAAGCTGCACGACGGTATCGGCGAGCCGGGCGCCGGCGGCGGCGAGCGTCGACGTCGCCGCGTTTGCATCGCCTTTCACGGCTCCCCGCCCGACCGGCGCGAGCGTGCGCACGGTGAGCAGCACCGGCAAGTGTGCCGACCGGGCCGCCTCGAATGCATCGTCGAGCTGGCTGCGGTAGGCCGCGCGGTCGAGGCGATCGGTCCACACGCCGAAGCGGACGAAGTCGAATCCGGTCTGCCGGATCTGCCGTGCGTCGTCGGGGGTGAACGACTGGATCTTCACCTGCACGCCCACGCGCGGCTTGTCGTGCGAAGCCCCGGGCCAGCGGGCACGGTCGGCGGCATCGGCCGACGGGAGGGCCGCGCAAGCCAGCGCGGCGGCAAGGAGCAGGGATGGCATCCGGGACATGGGCATTGGCGATTCGGCGGTCGCGGCAGGCGAATGGAAGGAGGAGGCAGGCGATGCGCGCCGCCTCGTCGGGAAACGATGGCAGGTTGGCCGATGGCAAGCGTGGATCGACAGCCACCGGGGCTTTGGCTTTGGCTTTGGCTTTGGCTTTGGCTGCGGCTGCGGCTGCGGCTGCGGCTGCGGCTGCGGCTGCGGCTGCGGCTGCGGCTGCGGCTGCGGCTGCGGCTGCGGCTGCGGCTGTTCATTGTTGCAGAGCGATGCCGGCGTCGCTATCGGACCTGTCCGAATGCTTCATCCGTTCCCCTGCGGGCGCATCGCCGCCAGGCCAGCCGCATCGTTCCGCCCCGAACGCATGGACCTGGGCGGATGTCGCGCTCGCGCGCCGACTATCCGGGTGCCGCGCGAGCCGCAAAATCAGCCCTGTCCGATAGGCAGTGGCCAGCCCGGCCGATATTCTTCATGGGTGCGGCGCCGGTGGAGCCCTATTCATGTCGGAGTGAGTTGGTCATCCTCTCCGCCGGTTGCCGCACCCCTTCTGTTATGGACCGGTTTCGGTGTGGGCGTTCGGTGGTGGTCGGTGGGCGCGGCCACGACAGACAAAGTGAGTGTTGAAACGCAAACGCTGCCATATGCGAACGCCGAGCGTCCGCTCCGAAACCGGGCCACCCCCAATTACCTTCAGTCGGCAACGGCTTTCGACAGCCAGCGCTTGGCCGTTCTGTTCCGCTCGACGAACCGACGAATGCCCCCTTGCCCCGGACTGCGCCGCTTCGATTTCGTCCGCGCGGCATCGCATGAAATGGCGGCAATGTCGGTAACGGCCGAGCCGGCAATATCGGCAGCGGCGAGCGCGGCGGCACGTTCAATCTTCCGCCCGACATCAAGTTCGGCGTCACCACGCTCGTGAACGCGGCGAGCGAGCAGACGATCGACGTCTACATCGACGACAACCCGAAACCGGCCGCCACGTTCAAGGGCGCCGGCACGCAGAACGAGAACCTGAACACGCAGGTCCTCAACTCCCGCAAGGGGCGCATGCGCATCATCGTGACGGCCAACGGCAAGCCGCCGTGGCTCGGCTCGCGCCAGGTCGACCTCGTCAAGAAAGCGTACTTCGGAATCGTCGGACCGGAAGACGGCACCGACGACGATTACAACGACGGCATCGTGCTCCCGAACTGGCCGCCCGGCTAAAGCATCACGCGGCTCGTGGCGGACACGTTCCGGATCGCCCGGCCCCATGGCCCCGGCGATCCGGATGTACGCCCATCAGAAATTGACTGTCGCAGTTACCCACGTCTGTCCGCTGGCCGGCCGCTGGCCGGCCGGCGCGCCGGCCCGGAATGCGTGCGATACGTCGACGCGTGCGCGAGCCTTGTACTGGTATGAAGCCCCCACGCCATAGCCGCGCGCGTTCCAGGTGTTGTCCGCGCCAGCGAGCGCACGCGACTTGTTGATCTGACCGCGGCCGGCGTCCACGAACACGCGCGCCGAAAGGCCCGGCACGGCTGCAATCTGCTGCGTCAGATCGACCGACGCCACCGCGCCCTGATCGACGCTCGGCGCGTCGTAGCCATACGCGCGCACCGCATTCGGTCCACCGAGCGACATCTGTTCCGACGGATCGAGATGCCGGTTCGCGAACTGCGCACTCATCCGCGCCCGGACATTGGCGCCGAGCCACAGCGTCTGCGTGAAATCGGCGGAGCCACCCCACTTCACGAACGGCCCCTGCGTGGACGGATCGCCCAGCCCGACCTCGAGCTGCCTCACATCGCCCGCATCGACCGAGAGCGCATACTGCAATCCGTTCGGCCGCCCTTTCCAGTCGTCGAAATGCGAGCCGTTCAGCGTGATGCTCGCCACGTTCGAGCGGCGGCGAAACGCGTAGGAGAAAAAGGAATCCTTCAGCAGCTTCCGGTTGTAGGCGACACCCACGCTCAGATCGTCCCTGGACGTCGATATCAACGGATGCCTGACATACGCGCCGACGACGTCCGCATAGCCGTCGCCGAGATCCTGCAAGGGCCCGCCCAGCGCGTACTGGACCCGAGAGTACTGCACGCCGCCGCGCGTTCCCGCGCCGCCCAGCGGGACGTCGTACGATGCGAGGCCGATCCACGTCTTGCCGTGCGCGCCGTCCCGATCCTGAAGCGCGGAGGGCGCGTTGTACGCCAGCACGCGCGCACGGTCCCCGATGCCCAACGGGCTGTTCGCCGTCACTTGCGCGCCGACCCGGTAGCGTCCGGTGCTCGGCGATCCGCCGTTGTCGGCGATCACCGCCGCTTCGATCGCCGGTTCAGGCGCGACGTCGAGCACCACGCGCGTGCCGCCTTCCGTTTCGCCTTGCGTCAGCATCGGCGTCACCGCGGCGACGCCGGGCAGCGCGCGCGCGATCTGCGCAGCTTGCTGCAGGTCGTTCAGGTCCGGCCGTGTGATCGGCAGCAGCGCGGCCCCGCTCTTTCCCGCCCCCGGCACGACGCGTTCGAGCGTCGCATTCGACACGCGCGAACGATTGTTCAGTTCGATGCTTTCGACATGCCCGCGCACGATCCTGAAACGCACGACGCCGTTGCTCGCATCCTGTTCCGGCAGGACAGCGAAAACCAGCAGGCCGAGATGCCTGCGCAGCAGCGCGTTGAGCTGCAGCCGCACCGCGGTGATCTGTTCGAACGTCAGATCGCGGCCTGCCGCGCCCGCGAACAGGCGCGCGACCTCGCCGTCGAGCGGTTCGCCCAGCGGCTCGTTCAACTCGAAG
Organism: Burkholderia catarinensis; assembly: GCF_001883705.2. Classification (GTDB taxonomy): domain Bacteria; phylum Pseudomonadota; class Gammaproteobacteria; order Burkholderiales; family Burkholderiaceae; genus Burkholderia; species Burkholderia catarinensis. Next base: position 124,347 of record NZ_MDEQ02000016.1, on the reverse strand, counting down.
CGTTTGACGTGCAGCATCGCCGTGCCGCTTCCGGCGGCGCTCGTGCGCGTGTCGACGACGGTATCGTCGGGACTGCCTGACTGGCGCGCGGTATCGACGTCAGGAGACAACAACGACTGGTTCTGCTGCAGCAGCTGGCCCGCGTTCGCGGGCGGCGGCAGCGCCTGCCCCTCCGCGCGGGCGGCGGCAAACAGAAGCAATGCGGATGCAGAGATGCGCGCCATCGCCGCGTCCGGGTGACGGCCAGCAGTTGACCTCGATTTCATGATGAGTTCCGCCAACAAGCGGCCGCAAGTCAGGCGCGAAAGCCCTGTTGCGGCTTCCGGGCATGCGGCCCTTCGAGAGATTCGGGATTCGACGCCGCATGCCTGCGCTGCGGCGGAAACGACAGCGGGTGCGCGGCGCGATGCCGGGCATCCGCCGGATGACGCGTTCGCGGCGCAAGCCGCGACGGGTAACGCATGACGCCGGCGCGGGGCAAGCGTACCCACCGCCTGCCCCGCGTACGAAACCACGCCTGCGCCAGCCTCACGGATACGATTCCATGCGGCCGGCCGTGCGACTTATCGCGACGTGCCGATATTGCTCATCGACAATTTTCCGGACGTGGTCAGCGGCCCGTCCTGCACGTACACGGCGCCGTTGCCGACACCCTGCACGGTCGTGTCGCCGTTGATCCTCGCGCCGGTCGACGCGATCGTCACCCGCCGGCCGGCCAGCGTCACGCCGTAGTCCGGGCCGGCGTTGCGCGTACCCAGCACCGCGCCCGACAGGTTCAGATCGCCCGTGCTGGCCAGACGAATGTTCTGTCCGGTGATCCGGCCACGGATATTGACGATGCCGCCCTGGTCCCCGTCCGCGTTGCGGCCGCTGATCAGCACATCGCCGCTGCTCAGCCCGTTCGCCGACCGGCCGGCGATCGACCGGTTGATCGCATCGATCTGGCCGCGGTTGCGCGCGATTTCCGCATCGGCCGCGCCGGACGCGTACGCCTGCAAGCTCGCATGGCCGTTGTTGGCCGTGATCCAGCCGTCGTTCACCACCAGCGCATGGTCGGTCGCCGACGTCACGTCGAGCTGGTTCAGGCTGCCGTCCGCATTCAGCGACATCGTTGCACCGCCACCCGCCGCCAGCGCGACGTTGCCGTTGCCGCTCGTGATGCGGCCCGACGCCAGGTTCGACGCCTCGCGGCCGATCAGCGCCACACCCGTCCTCGTCGCGATCGTACCTTCGTTACGCACGACGCCGCGCGTGGCCGGATCCATGCTGAAGCGCATCGTGCGCTTCTGCATGAAGTCGTCGTCCGACGTGTTCGCCGCCGCGAGCGTCACGCTGTTCGCATTGATCGTCGCGTCCTTGCCCACCACGATGCCGTCCGGATTCAGCACGTAGACGCGGCCGTTCGCGTTCAGCGCACCATCGATCGACGTGACCTTGCCGGACGCCACGCGGTTGAGCACCGCCGCATTCGCATTCGGTTGCCGGAAGTTGATGCTCTCGTCGCGTGCGATGTCGAAATCCTTCCAGTTCACAACCAGGCGGTCGGTCGACTGCGTGACGTTGGTTGCCTTGCCGTCCTGCGCGATGGCGCCCGCGCCCGCGACGATCGAGCCGCCACGGCCCGGCTGCTCCGGCTTGACCGGCACGATCGTCGCGCCGTGCGCCTGCCCCGGCGCGTAGTCGCCCGCGGCGTGGCGGAATTGGCCCTTGGCGAGATCCTCCCCCTCCCTGCCTTCATACCCGGACGGCGCGTGGACCGTGCCGTTGAGCACGACCCGCCCTCGACTGCTGATGTCCAAATTTCTGACGCCGCGCAGGATGCCGTTTTCGGATTGCTCGACGCCCCGGTCCCCATAAAGCAGGACGCTCTGTCCGTCGACCCGGCCATCGATGCGAAGCACGCCGCGCGAACCGTCAGCCACCGGTTCCCACGCTACGATGTGCAGGAATCCGCTCCCCGCGACGTCGGGCGTCGCCACCGTACCGGCAATGTTTACGTTCGAGCCAATCAGCCAAGACGCACTGCCGGTTACGTCCACCCGTCCGTCGACGTTCAGGTCGTTGCCAGCAGTCAACCTCGCATCTCGTCCGGCAATCGCGCCGGTTCGGGCGACGGTCAGGTCGCCCCCGGCGGCGAGGGTCGACGCGGCTGCGTTCAGCGAACCCTTCACGTCAAGATTGCGATAGGCATTCGCCGTCAAGGCGGCGCCCGTCGTCACGTTGCCGAGTGCGACGTCCTGCGCGGAAAGATCGACGTTGCCGGTCGCGGACAGTGTCCCCCCGTTCTGAACGATGCTGTCGAACCCCCTGGCGCTCATGGAGCCGCCGGTCACGCCCAGGTCGCCCTGCTGGAGATAAGCCGCCTTCTCACCCGCCCCGGTTACCTGCAGGCTGCCCTCGGATGTGGCGCCGTGCGCCGATACCGTGACCTGATTGCCTCTCACGGTCGTGCCAGGCGAGAGTTGCGTGGCGTCTGCGGCGGTGCTCAATGCCGCTCCGTCGAGCGTCAGGCCACCGGAACTGTCGATTGCAATGTTGCGTGCACCGATCTTGCCGCCGACATTGACGTCGGCACTCGCCGGCGTGTCGCCGCTGGCGCGAAGCGTCACGGTACCCGCGCGCCACTCGGAGTTCGATCCCGATGCACCACCCAGCCCCTTGAGCGACCGCGCTTCGACGATGCCGGTATTGCGCACGACTTCGGTGCGCAATGCATCGATCGTTTGCCCTTCGAGCCGCACCGCGCCGTTGCTGGTGGACAGGCGCCCGTCATTGGCCGCCGATGCGCCCGCCGCGCCCGTGTCGACGTAGACCTGCTCCATGCTGCCGTCCGGAGCGAGTTGCAGCATTACCTTGCCGCCGGCCGTGAGCGCGACGTTGCCGTTGCGAGCCGTCACGACGCCGCTCGCGCCGTTGACGACACGCGCACCCGCCAGCAGCGCGCCGGTCTCCGTCGTGATCTTGCCGTCGTTGCGCACGGTGCCCGTCTTGCCATCGGCGTTCTGCAGCGTCAGCAGCCGATTCGACATGAAGTCGCTGTCCGACACGTCGGCCGCGGACAGCACCACGCTGTTCGCATTGATCGTCGCGCCCTGGCCCACCACGATGCCGTTCGGGTTCACCACGAACACGCGTCCGTTCGCGTTCAGCGCGCCCTGGATCGACGTCATGTCGCCCGACTGCACGCGGTTCAGGATCGCGGCATTGGCGTTCGGTTGCGCGATGTTGACCGTCTCGCGCCTGGCGATGTCGAAGTTCTTCCAGTTGACGATCAACTTCGACGACGTCTGGTCGATCTGCGTTTTCGCGCCGTTCTGCGTGATGTTGCCCGTGCCCGCCGCGATCGCGCCGCCCTGGACCGCATACGCATGGCCGGCTGCGATCAGCGGCACCAGCATCGCCAGCGGCTTCAGCACGCATCGAGGGGCGTGCCTTGCACTTGATTGACAGGACTGCTTCGAATTCATTTTCACTCTTCCTGAATTGACCGAATTCCGCGGGCGCCGATACTCTCGTTGCATCGGATCAAAAAACCGAACGGGTCCGGAATCGCGGCGCACGCGATATAGCAACCGATGCAAGCGCCTGATGCTAGGTACTCGCTTGCGGCACGTCTATCGGACCAGGCTGATTCGGTGAAGACGGCGCGGCTTTTCAGCATTCACGCCACAACGCGCGGAGCGTCGATCGCGACGCGACAGGGGCCAGGCCCGTGCCGGCGGCTCATGAGGGCCGGCCCGATCTCCGCATCGCCTATCGCAATACCCGGGCGGCTTCGTGATCAGCCGACGCAAGCTCATGCGGTTCGCTCCGGTCGTGAATACCGCGATAAGGCATCCGATAATTTGCAACCCGCAAGCGGAAATCGTCTTCGACCTGGACCACGTCTCAGCCACGTATGGCCGCGACGCGATCGACAGGGTGCGAGTGGATCAGGGCGATCAACGACGACATCCTGTCCCGAGCCCGTCAGTCGAATGGAAGGTTCCGGCAAGCCATTGGCGCACGGCCGCGTCTGCCGAGCGCAGTCCGATCGGATAACATACGGCCGCCATGCCATTCATCGAACCGACGGAGTGTTTTCAGTGATTCAACCGACCCAAGTATTCAAGGACAACCTCGCGCAACTGCCGGCCATCGACGGCATCGCGCGCATCGATCTCGTCGGCGCGAACGGCGACGTGGTCGCGACCATCGAAAACCAGCCGGGCAAGCAGGGCTCGCTCGCCGTGTACAACTACCTGAAGCAGGCCTTCGGCACGCTCGACGCGAAGGCCGCCGAGCACGGCCTCGCGGTGTTCGCCGAACATACGGCCGACGCGCGCAACCGTCCGGGCGCGCATCCCAACGTCGATCGTCTGCTGGCGATCGTCGCCGGCGGCGAAGCGCTGCGGATCGACGTCGTCGCGAACGGCTGAACCGCCGGCGCACGCGCGCGGAAACCCGCGATCGTCGCGTCCGTATCCCTCTCCCCGGAGACCGCCCGCGTGTCCCGCTCGATTGCCCTGCTTGTTGCCCGCCGTGTCGCTTCCGTCGCTGCGATCGCGGCCGTTGCCTGTGTCGCGCTCGGCGGCACGGCATCGGCCGAGACGCTGTCTACGGCCTCCGATATCACCGGCGCGTCGCTGGTTCCGCTCGGCGTGCTGCCGCACTCGCCGGAGAACGGTTCGCTCGACCCGTTTTGCGCGCGATATCGCGCGAAGACGACCACCGCGGCCGGCCGTGAAGTCGCGAAGCTCGACTGGGTCGTGACGTCCGAGGCGCCGCTCGGCCGCTACACGGTCGTCACGTTCGCGAGCGGATTCCAGCCCGGCACGAGCGCGATCTGTTTCGCGCGTAACGGCAACGTCGGCGTGTTCGACGGCACGACGCTGGTCGCGCTCGGCTATACCGCGCGCAAGGCTGGCTGGCAGCTCGGCTCGGCCGATCGGCTGGAAAGCGGCGCGCTGCTGATCTGGGGCGGCGACGGCCCGGCGCCGCCCGTCGGCGAGTTGCACAAAGAGCATGGCGGCCTGCGCCTGGCCCGGGTCGCCGCCGAAAGCACTCACTGCCACGGCCGCGCGGTCGTGCCCAACGTGTACGGCAAGCCGCTCGACGCGGCGCGCAGGATCCTGATCGCGCATGGCTGGCAACCGCTGCGTCCGCGTGAAAAGCCGGACGCGATGGACGGCGCGGCGACGCTCGCGAAGCACGGCATCATCGAAGCCGAAGCGTGCTCCGGCACCGGCATGGGGTATTGCGCGCTGCGCTACCGGAGCGCGGCCGGCGTGCTCGGCGTGACGACGGCTGGCGGCGAGCCGGACAAGCCGTCGGCGAACACCGTGATCGACTATCAGGTTGCCTGCCGCAAGCCCTGAGCGGTGCGGCGGACGCGCACGCATGCTGCGGCCTGCACCGTGCCGAAGGCAGGACGCATGCGTCGGCGATCGGCTCCGCCGGACCGTCGGATCATCGTCCGTTCGGTCGATTGACCGACCTCGCGCGCCCGCCTAAACTGACCTCCCTTTACGTCGCGCCGACCAAGGGACTGCCATGATCGACCTCTCCACGCTCGCGCTGTTCTCCGGCGCGTGTCTCGCGCTGACCGTCACGCCGGGCCCCGACATGCTGCTGATCGCGTCCCGCAGCGTGAGCCAGGGCCGGCGCGCTGGCTTCGCCACGCTCGCGGGCATTCAGGCCGGCACTTACTGCCACGCGGTTGCGGCCGCGCTCGGGCTGTCGCAGCTCTTCGTCGCGGTGCCGCTCGCGTATGACGCCGTGCGCTTCGCGGGCGCCGCCTATCTGCTGTATCTCGCGTGGAAGACGTTCCGTTCGGAGGCGACCGCGCTGTCGCCCGTCGCGTCGCAGCGTCGCCACTCAACTGCGACGATCTTCCGCCAGGGCCTGACGACGAACCTGCTGAACCCGAAGATGGCGCTGTTCGTGCTCGCGCTGTTTCCGCAGTTCGTGCGGCCCGAGCACGGTTCGATCGCCGTGCAGATCCTCGTGCTCGCGACGGTGCTCAACCTGATCGGGATCGTTGTCAACGGCGCGGTCATTCTTTCCGCGAGCCGGTTGAGCCAGCGGATCGGCGCGCGCCGCCGCCCGTCGAAGCTGCCGCAGTATCTGCTCGGCACGGTGTTCGTGGGGCTGGCGGCACGGCTTGCGGTGGCGGGGCGGCAGTAATCGTGAACCGGTCGGGAACCCGCGCCGGCGCAATCGAATCAATGAGGTTCGAGATGGCAACCTATGACGCACTGCGCGAACGCGCATTGTCCGACCCCAAGGTGCGCGCCGAATACGAACGACTGAACCGCGCGGCATTCGCGTCACTCGATGCGATGCTGGCTGCGCGGCGAGCGGCCGGCATGCCGCTGGCCGATATCGCGGAAGGCACGGAACCGAACGCGCCCGCCGTCGAGTGACTCCGGCCCGCGTGGGTGGCGAGCCGGCATTCGCCATCGCCCGATACGCGGCTCAAGCAGGCGAAGCCCGGCGCCACGCGGTTCGTCATCTCGTTTGCCCGCGTCAGGCTCTGTCCGGATCGTCACCTTCGGACACGTTTTCAACGTGCTCACGCGTATCCGCCACGACCCGCAACGCCTCGCTATCGAGCAGGCTCGCCGGCGTCACCGTGCGGCGCCGCCACGGAATCCGGCCGAAATACCAGATCTTCCAGAAGCCGAGCGGATGATCGGGATTCCGGCGCAGCAGCATGTCGAAGGTCTCGACGTCGCCGAGCACGATCCGCGTCGCGTCGCTCACGACTTCGCGCACGAAACGCGAGCAGAACTGCCGGCGCGACGCGAGATTGAAGCCCGTGTCGTAGACCACGCCGATCCGGCGCATCGTCGCGTCGACGAGCCGGCGGCGCTGCGCGGCATCGAGCGGCTGCTTCAGCCGCGCGATCACGCATGCGCCGCGATCGGAGCGCGCGAGAAACCGCGACATCGTCGTGACGCGCGACAGCGGAAACGTGCTCTCCGCGACGAGCGCCTCGCCGCCGCGCTCGCCGACGACGATCCCGACGTGATTCGTCCACGAGCGCGTCGCGCTCGCTACTTCGAGAAACGGCCGCACGGTCACGCGGATGAAGACGATATCGCCGATCTCCGGTTCGACCGGCAACGGCATGTCATGCGGTTCGGCAGGACCGACGGAGAAGAGGTGCCGCCCGCCCGCGCCGGGCGAGCGGATCAGGAGCGGCTGGCGGCCGGTGTTGGCAATCATGTGGACCTCGCGCGAGTGGGCATGGCGCGAGCATGTCAGCCGCCGCCGCGCACCGCATCCGCGGCGTGCGCGAGGGTGCGAATCCGGGCCGCCGGGTGGCGGATTTCGATACCGGCGTAAAGCGTGACGCTAAAGTGCGACGCGCGATACCGAGCGCTCAGCGCGTCGCGCCCAGCGCCACGCGCAGCCGCTCCATCAGCTGCGTGTAATGCCGCAGCACGTCGTCTCTGGGCACGACATTCGCGGTCGCGAAACGCTCGGACCACGCCGGCTTCCATTGATACGAACCGTGCACGCTGCGGTCGCCGTCGGGCGCCTGGATCAGCGAGCGGATCCGCGCATCGCGGCCCGGGCCCGTGTGCATGTCGAACAGCGCGTGGATGTACGTGTGATACGCGTCGTACACGTCATCGTCGAACAGGTAGCGATAGATGTGGAACGTGCGGTCGAGCTCGCGCTTCGCCCGGATCACGTCGTCCGGCGAGATGTCCTTCCAGTAGCCGATCCACGTATAGAAGCACAGCAGCGCATTGAGCTGCGGCGCGACCGCGTCGTACAGCGCGAGGCGCTTCTCGATCAGCCGCTGGTTGGTCCACAGCACGAGTTCGAGCCGCTTCAGCCGGCGCGCGACGAGCCAGCCGAGACACGCGACCGACAGCGGCGTCAGCACGCCGAGCACGAGCTTGACGATTTCCAGCGAATTCCAAGGCGTGTTGAATGGCTGCATGAATGGCCCGACAAGAAGAAACGCATTCGCGCCGGCGCGCTCCGGCGCACAGCGCCGCTTGCCCGATCGCGTCGACATTGACCGTTAGTTGCTTGCGCATCGAATGCCGGACGACGGCACCGGCAGAACGTTCGAAGCGGCGTGATGCGTCAGTTTATCGGTTGATTGTCACCGGGCCGTGACCGTTCGTCGACCCTTCGCCGCGCGCTCGCGCTACGTCGGCAGCGCCGACGTGAGCTTGACCTTCTGCATCGGAATGTCGGTCTTCACGCTCAGCACGCCCGGAATGCGCGTGAGGTATTCCATCTGGAAGCGCCGGTAATCGTCGATGTCGGCCGCGACGACGCGCAGCAGGAAATCGCAGTCGCCGGCCATCAGATGGCATTCGACGACTTCCGGCATCTGCTGGACGGCCTCGGCGAAGCGGTTCACCGATTCCGCATCCTGCCCCTTCAGCCACACGCGCGTGAAGATGGTCAGCCCCTTGCCGACTTTCGCGGGATTCAGCACGGCCACGTATTTCTCGATCACGCCGGCTTCCTCGAGGAGCCGCACGCGCCGCAGGCACGGCGACGGCGACAGCCCGACCTCGTGCGCGAGCTCCACGTTCTGCATGCGGCCGTCGCGCTGGAGCGCGCTCAGAATCCGGCGATCGATGGCGTCAAGTTTCATTGGCATCAAATTCCAAAAAAAATTCATATCACGCGTTCAATGCCAAATTCTGAGAAAAATCTGGCCACAACGCAACCCGATTCGAGTCAAAAAAGCAGACAATCCCTCCCCCCGAAGGAGGAGTAATGAGCAGTAGCGTTTCAACGTCGTCCGGGCTTCGCGACAAGCCCGCCCATGTCGCCGAGATGGGTCGCGGGTTGCGCGCGGCGCTGCCCGTCATGCTGGGTTTCGTGCCGTTCGCGCTCGTGCTGGGCGCGCAGGCCGCGCAGAAAGGGCTGAGCCTGTTCGAGGTGCCGATGATGACGGGCCTGAACTTCGGCGGCGGGTCCGAATTCGCGGCGATCCATCTGTGGACGTCGCCGCCGCACATCGCGCTGATCGTCGCGATGTCGTTCCTCGTGAATTCGCGCCACATCCTGATGGGCGCGGCGTTCGAGCCATATATCCGGCGCCTGCCGCGCCGCCGCGCGTTCGTCGCGCTGTTCTTCATGTGCGACGAGAGCTGGGCGATGTCGCTCGCCGATGCGCGCTCGCGCTCGGCCACGCACATCAGCGTGCCCTATTACGCGGGCATCTGCGCGGGGCTTTACCTGACGTGGATCTCGATGACCACGCTCGGCGCGGCGGTCGGCCCGACGATCGGCAACGTCGAGCAATACGGCTTCGACATGGCGTTCACGGCCGTGTTTCTGGTGCTGCTGCGCGGGATGTGGAAAGGGATGCGCGCGAGCCGCCCGTGGTTCGTGAGCCTCGTCGTCGCGGCGGCCACGCACCTGGCCGTGCCCGGCGCTTGGTACGTCGCGGCCGGCGCCTGCTCGGGGCTGATCGCCGCGCTGCTGTGGGAGCCGCGCGATGCCTGACTTTCCGGATTTCAGCACGGTCGCGACGATCGTGCTGATGGCGTCGACGACCTATCTGTCGCGCATCCTCGGCTACGTGCTGCTGCGCAACCGCACGCTGAGCCCGCGGATGGCCTCGGTGATGGAGAACGTGCCCGGCTGCGTGCTGATCTCGGTGATCGCGCCGGCCTTCGTGTCGACGCGCCCGGCCGACCTGCTCGCGCTCGCCGTCACGCTGGTCGCGGCGACGCGCCTGTCGATCCTGCCGACCGTCATCGTCGGCGTCGTGTCGGCCGGCCTGCTGCGGCACCTGCTCGGCTAAGCGGTTCCGGCCCGCCGCCCCTGCGGGACCTGCAACGACGAACGGGCGCGCGATGCGCCCGTTTTCGCATCCGCGCCGACCGGCACCGACCCGCACCGACCGGGTGACACGACGATCCTCACGCCGGGATGCTAGCCTTGTGGCTTGCGCCACGCTGCCCCCCCTCTGATTGCCCATCTCCGCGAGGATCGTCCCGATGCAAGAAACCCGCCCGCTGTTCGACCGCGTCCTGCTCACCAACGACGACGGATTCGACGCCCCCGGCCTTGACGTGCTCGAACAGGTCGCCACGCAACTGGCGCGCGAGGTGTGGATCGTCGCGTCGGCGGAAGACCAGAGCGGCACGTCGCATTCGCTGAGCCTGCACGAACCGCTGCGCGTGCATCGCAAGGGCGAACGCCGTTTCGCGGTGCGCGGCACGCCCGGCGATTGCGTCGCGATCGCGGTCAGCCACCTGATGAAGGACGCACGGCCCGACGTCGTGCTGTCCGGCGTGAATCGCGGCGCGAACCTCGGCACCGAAACGGTGTTTTCCGGCACGGTCGGCGCCGCGATGACGAGCATGCTCGTCGGCGTGCCGGCCATCGCGCTGAGCCAGGCGTTCACCGATCGCAACGCGGTGCCGTGGAACACGGCGCTCGCGCATGCGCCGGACGTCATTCGCCGGCTCGCCGCCGCCGGCTGGGACAGCGACGCGTGCCTGAACGTGAATTTCCCGCCGTGCCCGGCGCAGGACGTGCGCGGGCTGAAGGCGACGAACCAGGGCGCCGGCACGCTGCAGGGCATCGAGATCGTGTCGGGGCGCGACCCGCGCGACATCGAGTATCACTGGCTGAAGCTAGAACGCGCGCCGCACGACGACGAGGCAGATTCGGAAACGGTCGCGCTGGGCGAAGGGTATGTCGCCGTCACGCCGCTGAAGTTCGAACGCACGCACGATCAGGCACTCGCGCGGCTACGGTCGAGCCTCGGCTGATCGCGCAATCCGGAACGCGGCCCCGGCAGGTGCGCGCGCGATGCCTGCGCGCCGCGGCCCGGCTGCCTCGCCGCGCCTCACCGCATCACGTCAGGTTCAATCCGCCGTCGAGCATCATGATCTCGCCCGTCATGTAATCGGACGCGACGAGCATCGCGACCGTCTGCGCGATATCGTCCGGCGCCGCCGCGCGACGCATCGGCGCGCGCTCGCGCCAGAGCTGCTGCGCGTCCGTCCAGTCGGCGGTCAGCGGCGTATCGACCAGCCCCGGCGCGACCGCATTGACGCGAATCGCCGGCGCGAGCGTGCGCGCCAGCAGCCGCGTCGTGTGATTGAGCGCGGCCTTCGCCGCCGCATACGGGATCGACGCGCCCTTCGGCCGCACGCCCGCATGCGAGCTGACGTTCACGACGCATCCGGCCCGCCCGTGCGACGCCGCATCGCGCAGCGCGGCCTCGGCTTCGGCAACGAGCCGGAACGGCGCGATCACGTTGATCTCGTGCATCTCGCGCCACACGTCGGGCGTGGCCGCCGCGAGATCGTCATGCGGAATCACGCGGCTGACGCCCGCATTGTTGACCAGCACGTCAAGCCGCCCGTGCACGGCAACCGCTTCGCGGATCAGTCGCACACGTTCGGCATCGTCGGCGAGATCGGCCTGCACGTAAGCCGCGCCGAGTTCGCGCGCCATCGCACGCCCGGTGTCGGCCGACTGGCGCGAATGCAGGATCACCGCATAGCCGTCGGCCGTCAGGCGGCGCGCGACGGCCGCGCCGATCCCCGACGTCGAGCCGGTGACGAGCGCGACCGGCCGGTGCAGGCGCGACGCGCGCGGCTCGGCGACGGTTTCGGTGTCGGGTTCCGTTTCAGGAATCGGGGCAGGTATCGGCGGGAGCGGCGCGTCCATATCGGGGAATCCTGTCAGTGGCGTTCCCGCATCATAAGCGCGACGACGCACCCGGACACGAACATCACGACGGCCGCCGCAAGGATGGCATCGGCGAAGCCCCAGCGGTCGAATGAAGCGAGGCGGCCCGCGTCGAAGCGGGCCGCTTGCTGCTACTTGCCGGCCAATGCCTGCGACGCCACGAACGCGCTGTTGGGATCCTGGCCGTTCCACTGGCCGACCCATGCGTCGTTCGGCGTCGAACCCATCACGAAGTCGAGCGTGCCGCCGGCCTTCATCTCGTCATAGGTGACGTACGGCCGGTGCAGCGGCGTGCCGTTCAGGCTAACCGACTGCACGTAGCGATTGACCGGCGACGGCGCCCCGCCGCCCGCCATATGCGCGGTCACCTTGAAGCGCCGCGTCGCGCCGAACCGCAACGCACCGCTTGCCCCGCTTCCCGACGCGACCGGGATGTCGATCGTCGCTTCCTCGAACAGCGGCGTGCCGAGATAGAACACGCCGCCCACCGGATTCAGCGAATAGATGCCGAGCGCGGACAGCACGTACCACGCGGAAAGCTGCCCGCAATCGTCATTGCCAGGAATCGCCGCATCGCGCACGCGCCGCGGATCGGCCAGCGCGGCCTTCAGGCTGTCGCCGCTCAGCAACGCGCGATCGCCGGCCGTCAGCGTCAGCGAGTACATGTCGTCCATCACCGTGCGCACGCGGTCCTGCGTCTTCGACGGCATGCCCGCGACGTCGTACAGGTACGGCAGATGGTTCGCCGGCTCGTTCCCCGCGAAGAACTGGCCGCTGCGGCCGGTCAGGTCCGGAAAGCCCTGGTTATTGAGGAAGGTCAGCGGGTTGGCCGGATCGAACGTGCGGTCGAGCTGCGCGATGAACTGGCTTTTCCCGCCGAGCAGCGCAACGAGGCCCGGGAAATCGTGGAAGATATTCCACGTATCGACCCACGAATTCGATTCGGAGAAATCCGTCTTCTCGGCGGCCGTCGGATCGAAGCCGGGCACCCAGTTGCCCTGCGAGTCCTTCGGCTGCGCGAACTTCCAGCCGTTGTTCGGCACCGGGTTGAACACGTTCCGGTAGTTCTGGCTGCGTTGCAGGTAGGGCCGGTAGTCGGTTGCGCTCTTGCCGGCCGCCTTGCCGACCGCGGCCGTCGCCCAGTCGTCGAACGCATAGTCCTGCGTGGTCGACACCGATGCGTTGTCGCCGGCGTACACGTAACCGCGCTGACGATACTGGTCGAAGCCGTGCGCGCTTGCGCCCTGCGTGGTCGTCAACGCGGTCCAGATGTCGTCGAGGCCCGCGCTCGTCAGATGCTTCAGGTACGCATCCGCGATCAGCGGGATCGACGGGTGGCCGGCCATCGTGAAGGTTTCGGTTTGCGCCAGCGGCCACACCGGCAGTTCGCCCTTGCCGTTCTGCCTGAACTGCGTCAGCAGCGACTTCACCCAGCCGTCGACGCGCTCGGGCTGCACCAGCGTCATCAACGGCGATTCGGCGCGGAAGGTGTCCCACAGCGAGAACGTCGACGAATAGTCGAAGCCCGGATTCGCATGCTTGCTCGTGGTCGGCGGCGACGTCGTGCCGTCGTTGGTCGAATCCGTGCCGACGTAGCTGCCGTCCGCATTGTTGTAGACGGTCGGCGCGAGCATCGTGCGGTACAGCGACGTGTAGAACATCGTCCGCTGGTCGGCACTGCCGCCCTTGATCCGGATCCGGTCGAGCGCGGCACTCCACACGCGCTCGGCCGCACCGCGCACCTGGTCGAACGACTTCGCGCCGACTTCCGACGCGAGATTGGCCTGCGCATCCGCGATGCTCGACGGCGAGATGCCGACCTTCACCGTGACCGCGCCGCCGTCGCTGCCGTCGGCGAACGTGAGGTATGCCTTGAAGCCGTCCGCGCTGAACGCGACGTGCTTCGTGTCGAACGGCTTCGAGAACCGCGCGACGAAATACGTCGGCTTGTTGTTCGCCCAGTTGTTCGTGAACGCCCAGCCGGCGATCGTCTGCGCGTCGATGACCTGGATCCTGCCGCTCGCGGTCGAGCCGCCGATCGGGTTGTCGATGCTTACGATCATGCTGCGCTTCTGCGTCGCCGCGCTCGGGAAATACGTGTAGCGATGCACGCCCGCGTGCGTGGTGGCCGTCATCTCCGCGAGGATCTTCGCGCCCTGCACGTTCCACGGCGTGTTGCCGCTGCCGACCGGCGACATCTTCACGCGGTAGTAGCCGGGGCTCGCGGTTTCGTCGTCGTGGCTGAACGACGCGTTGTAGGTGATCGACGCATCGGCGGCGACCTTCGCCAGCGTCGCGTTGTCGACCGGCGCGAGCGTCGGCAGGAACCGCACTTCGCCGCCCGAGCCGATGCCGGTGCCCGACAGGTGCGTGTGCGTGAAGCCGGTGATGAACGGATCGTCGTACTGGTAGCCCGACGTGCGATCCCAGTTCCACGGCAGCGTGTGCGCGCCGCCGGTCGTGTCCGGCCCGAGCTGCACCATCCCGAACGGCACGGTCGCGCCCGGGTACACGTGGCCGTGACCGCGCACGCCGCTGCTCCAGTCCGCGTTGATGTCGAGATTCGCCGTGCCAATCATCGGATCGACGCTGCGCAGCGCCGACCGCTTGCCCGAGTTGCCGTTCTCTGCCGGGTCGTTCTGGTTGCCCTGGTCGTTCTGGCTGCCCTGCGCGTTCGACACCTGCGCGAGCACGCTCGCGTCCGTCGCAGACTGATCGCCCCCGCACCCCGACAACACGGCAACGCACCCGATACCCACCACATGACGTAGCTTCATCCGTTCGTCCCTCCCTCTCTCTGCGTCGATCCTGTTGGCAAGAACCGCTCGTTGATTTTCCGGACGATTACGGCGCGCTGGCCGCCTGCGGAAACGACGGCATCGCGGACGCATCGGTGCCCCACGTCGCGGCGCTCGCGTCGGCCGTCATCGCATACGACAGCTTCCCGCCCTTCGCGATGTGCTCGAGCGGCAGCCATGCACCCGGCCACGGTGTGCCGTTCAGCTTCAGCGACTTGACGTAGAACGAAGCGGTATCACCCGAACCGGCGCCCGGCGCGACGATGTGCAGCAGACGGTAGCTGCCGTCCTTCTGCCCGACGCGCACGGCGATCCTCTCGAACTGCGGGCTCGACAGCGCCACGCCGCTCACGCCCGGCACGACCGGGTAGAGCCCGAGCGCGGCCCATACGTACCAGCCCGAGATCGCGCCGAGATCGTCGTTGCCGGGCAGCCCGGCCGCGCCGGTGCCGAACTCGTTCGCGAGCGATGCGTGCAGCACCTGCTGCGTATGCGACGGCGCGCCGGCCCACGCATAGACCCACGGCACGGCCATCGTCACTTCGTTGCCGACGTAGAAATACGGCTGCACGGTGCCGATGTTCAGGTGCGTGAAGAACGTATCGAGCCGCTTGACGACCGGCGCGGCGCCGCCTGCCTGCGCCACCACGCCGGCGAGATCGTGCGGCACGTACCACGTGTATTGCTCGGAATTGCCTTCCATGAAGCCCGAGCCGTCGGTGACCCACGCGCCGGCCGACGTCTTCGGCTGGATCGCGCGCTGATCGAACAGATTCCGCCAGTTGCCGCTCGACTTCAGCAGCGTGCCGGCGGTCGCCGTATCGCCGAGTGCCGTCGCGAAGCGCGACACCGCGAAATCGCTCAGCGCGTATTCGAGCGTGTTGGATGCGGTCTGGTTGTCGCCGTTGCCCGACGACGGCACGTAGCCGAGCCGGTCGTAATCCGCGCGGCTGCCCATTACCGGCGTGCCGGCACACGCGGCGCCCGGCGCGGTGCTGCTCTTCATGATCGACAGGGCGGCCTGCGTGTCGAAATTCGTCGCGCCGAACGCATGCGCGCTCGCGACGATGATCGAACCCGCATCGCCGGGCATCACGGCCGTCTCCGTATTGAAGTACGCCCAGCGCGGGAACGCACCGCACGCCTTCGCATCGAGCACGAGCGACTGCACGATGTCGCTGGTGCGCACCGGATCGAGCAGCGCCTGGAGCTGCATGAACGAGCGGTCGATGTCCCAGCCGGAGAAGTTCGCGTACATCGTGCGGCCCTGGTCGACCTGACGCGTCGGCGCGGCCGATGTGCCGTTCGACGCGTAGAAGTCCGGATACTGGCCGTTCACGTCGTTGAACACGTTCGGGTGCAGCGACGCGTGATACAGCGCGGTGTAGAACTTGGTCTTGTCGGCGTCGATGCCGCCTGTCACCTGAATCGCGTTCAGGCGCGCGTTCCATGCGGCGCTTGCCGCGCCGCGCACCTTGTCGAAGCGCCAGTTCCGGTTGCCTTGCGCATCGGCATCCGGATTCTCGGCGCGCAGGTTCGCCTTCGCGTTCGCTTCGCTGACGAACGAGATCCCGAGCTTCATCATCACGTCCGGGTGCTTGCGGTCGACATTGAACGTCAGCGTGACGGGGCGGTTGTTTGCGAGCGTCGGCTTCGCCGCGAACGGCTGGCTGAATTCCGCGTAGTAGTACACGGGCACCGCATGCCCGGCCCAGCAGAATCCGCCGCCCGCGATCGTGCCCGACAATGCGCGGTCGCCGGCCTGGCTGATCGTGTCGCTCGTCGTGCCTTGCGCGCGATTGTTCAGCACGGTCGGATCGATCGCGATCGTCGCCTGCTGGCCCGGCGCGAGCGCCGGATACGTGAAGCGTGCGAAGCCCGTGCGTACCGTCGTCGTCAGCTCGGCCTTGATGCCGTTGCCGAGCGTGACGCCGTAGTAGCCGGCCTGCGCGGTTTCGTTTGCATGGCTGAAGCTGGCCGGCGTGCCGGCGTCGCCGGGCGCGAGCTGCGGCATCACGTTCAGGTAGCCGCCGTTCGCCCAGCAGCCCGTGCCGCTCAGGTGCAGGATGCTGAATGCGTTGATCGACGTGTCGCCGTACCAGTAGCCGCCGGAGAAGCCGGAGCCGTCGCCTTTGCGGCTGTCGTATTGCGCGGTGGGCGTCATCGGGCTCCATTGCATCATCCCGAACGGGACCGTCGGCCCCGGGAACGTGCCGCCGCCGAGACCCGAGCCGACCGGGTCGGCCGGCTGGTCGGTGGCGTAGTCGGTGCCGATCAGCGGATTGACGTACTGGACGACGCGGATGTCGGCGTTTTTCTTCGACGCTTCGTTGTCTTTGCTGTTGTCATTGCCGTTGCTGTTGTCATTGCCGTTGCTGTTGTCGTTGCCGCCGCTGCCGTTTTCGCTGCCTTGCGGCTGCGCGGACGCCGACATGTTTGCGGCCGCCGCCGACGGCGAATCCGAATCGCCGCCGCATGAAGTCACGGCAACGCACAGCGCCAGCAGCGCCGCTCCCAACCCCCAGTTCCTCGACATCGCCTGTCTCCGTATCGCTCTTGAATCAAGCTGTTGGTTCGAACTACTGAGCTTTAAATCAGGAATCTTTTCGTGACTTGTCGCCTGCCCGGCCAATCGGTCGAAAATGCCGGGCGCGGGTATTTATTTCCGCATTCGGATACCTGGAAAAGGACGCACCGGCAGGTCGAAATACCAGCGCCCAGGAACGGACAATGGGCACAAGCGTGCCCAAATAAACGCGATTTCTCTACCCCGTGTTTTTACGAATTTTTATTTTGTTTATCTAAACGCGAGGTGATTGATTCTGTTTTTATGCGGGATTTGGCGTCGCAGTTCAGGGGCAGCTCAGGGTCAACTGCATGAGACGCTCCTCCAACGGTACGAGAGCAGTCCATGCCGGCTAAAGTACTGACGAGAAGCAGATTCAACCTTTGGGCCGTAGCCAATGATGTATTAACCAGAACACAAAGCCCGCCACCGCACCCAGGCCCAGGAACGCCAAGAACCCCAAAGCGGCCGACAAATCGGCCTTGAAAAGATCGTCATCCCAGATGGAGGTGTAAATCAAATAGGTGGCAACCCACGTCAATAACCCAGTAATGCTGCCACACAGGCACGATGAAATCAGGGAAACGCGCCAGTATTTCACTACCAGCAGGTATTGTGGAATCGCAAACGCTGCCGTGCCGAAGTACGCGATTGGAATGGAGTATTTCAGTGACCAAGGATCGTCGGTGAAATACGACCACAGCAGACCGGGCACAAGGGCCGAGAGAGCAAAGGCGAGAAAAGGTATCTGACGCATCGGTGTAAGCAGCCGTTCGCTGCGGAAAATCTATTGAAGTCAGGCTCGTTCCGTCCACGGATCAAGAATCACACTCGATCGCGTTTGCGGCCATCCCCAGCTCGACACGCGGCTATCACTCAAAAGCCGGCGGATGTCACGCCGCCCGATCATAAAGCGCTCAGCCTTATCACATCGACTTCGGTTGGTACGTTCGTCGCGCTCTCGATTTCGCGTTTGTGATCCGATTCAGGTTCGTGCAATCGCGACACCACTTGCCCTTGTTCTTGACGTTGTCGAAGTTGGCATTGCCATGCTTGTCAGGTGAGGCTCGAGCAATTAAGCCACGTATCCCTTTCCTGAATACGGCCAGCTAAGGCCACTCCGCCGATGCAATCCCACATCGATGCATTTCATCCCGGAGCTTTCGTGCAATTGGCCATTACGGCTGCTTCGGCAAATCGACAAACTCCTCGAGCTCCCCGGCCACGTAAAGCCGCTTGCCGATTCTCGGGTATTCGCACACGTCGTGTTCGAGCCGCTGCCCGGCGACGAGCAGTTCCAGCGGCACGTCGCCCGTGTTCTGCAGCGTGTGCGCTTCGCCGCCGCGCGCGAAGCCGAGGAAATCGCCGGGCCCGACTTCGTAAGGGCGTTCGCCGATCGTGACCGTGCCCGTGCCGGACAGCACGTACACGCATTCTTCTTCGTACAGGTGCCGGTGATACTCGGCCGATTCGTGACCGGGCATCAACGTGAGCAGGTGGACGCCGAATTGCGTCAGGCCGGTCAGGTCGCTGAGTTGTCGCTTGAGACGGACGGCATTGGGATTCAGCGAATGCACCGCGCGCGTCGGTTCCATCTTCGCGATATCGGCGGCCTTCAGCAGTTCCCGGGGAGGCGTGGTCGGCATGGGGACTCTCGTTGGCATGAATGCATCGGTTGAACGCGCCGCCCGGGCCGGTGCGACGCGCGTGCCGCGCCATTGTCCGACATTTTCACGCGCGAGGACACAGCGGCCCCTGCTGCTAGCGCGCGCAATCGGCCAGCAGGTTCGCGAGCACGGATGCGCGTTGGGCGTCGCCGCTGCTCAGCGCACGGGCACGCCGCGCAGCGCCGTCAGCAACGCGACGAGGCGATCGATGTGCACGTCTTCCGTGCGCCACGACGACACGCTGATCCGGAACGCCGGCCGGCCCTGCCACACGGTCGAGCCGAACCATACGTCGCCCGACGCCTGCGCGGCTTCGAGGATCGCGGCGGTCTCGTCGTCGGTGCCGGCGCGCACGAGCACCTGGTTCAGCACGACGCGGTTCAGCACGTCGTAGCCGGCCGCACGCAGCGCGTCGGCGACACGCGCCGCCTGCGCGCAATGCCGCTCGACCATCGTGGCCACGCCGGCGCGGCCGAGCGAGCGCAGCGCGGCCCACACCGGAATGCCGCGCGCGCGCCGCGAGAATTCGAGATTCAGGTTCTTCTGCGCGTCCTGCGCGCCGCTCAGGTAGACGGCGTCGCTGTTCATCGCGGTCGCGAGCGCGGCCGCGTCGCGGCAGATCACCATCGCGCCGTCGTACGGCGTATTGAGCCACTTGTGGCCGTCGGTGGTCCAGCTGTCCGCGCCGTCGATGCCGTCCGTCAGCGCGCGCTTCGACGACGCACGGGCCCACAGGCCGAACGCGCCGTCCACATGCACCCACGCGCCGGCCGCCTTCGCGGGCGGAATCAGCGCCGCGAACGGATCGAATTCGCCGGTGTTCACCTCGCCGGCCTGCACGCAGAGGATCGTCATGTCGTCGAGCGGCGGCAACTGCGCCGGGTCGATGCGGCCGTACGTGTCGACCGGCGCGACGATGACGCGCTTCATCCCGAAGCCGAGCACGCGCAACGCCTTCTTCACCGTGATGTGCGCAAGCGCGGAGATCACGACCTTCACCTCGGGCGCGCCGATCAGGCCGTCCTCGTCGACGTCCCAGCCGTGGCGCGCGAGCAGCGCGCGCCGCGCGGCCACCAGCGCGACCAGCGTGCAGGCCGTCGCGCTCGTGCCGAAGCCGACCGCGCTGCCTTCGGGCAACGCGAGCGCGTCGACGACCCAGCGCGCGGCCTGGCGCTCGATCGTGGCGGCCACCGGCGAGTTCGCATACGACGACGCGCACTGGTCCCACGCGAGCATCAGCCGCTCGGCCGCCGCCGCGGCCGGCAGCGTCGCGCCGATCACGAAGCCGAAGTAGTTCGGGCCGTTCGACGCGACGGTCGCGGGCGTGCCGTGCTCGTCGAGCAGGCGCAGCACGTCGTCGGCCGGGCGGCCCGC
Organism: Burkholderia catarinensis; assembly: GCF_001883705.2. Classification (GTDB taxonomy): domain Bacteria; phylum Pseudomonadota; class Gammaproteobacteria; order Burkholderiales; family Burkholderiaceae; genus Burkholderia; species Burkholderia catarinensis. The sequence continues at coordinate 104,269 of NZ_MDEQ02000016.1, read as the reverse complement.
ATCGGGCAGCGGCTCGTCGAACGCGGCAAGGCCGGCCAGCGCGGCCGCATCGGGAAACACGCGCCGTTCGTCCGTCGCGGCCAGATACGCGTGCGCGCGCCGGTCGGCGTCGGCCAGCAGTGCAAGTTCGTCCATGTCGGTTGCCTCGGTGGGAGTCAGAGTTGCGAGAGATCGCGGCCGAGCCGCTGCAGCGCGCCGTCGATCCGCTTGTAGTACGTGAACTTGCCGACGCGAGTGGCCTGCACGAGCCCGGCATCCGCGAGGATGCGCATGTGGCGCGTGGTCGTGGCCGGCGCGATGCCGAGCTTCTCGGTGATGTACGTGCAGCACACGCCAAGCTCGTCGAAATCGCCGTGCGGCTGCGGCGGAAAATGCTTGCGCGGCTGCTTGAGCCAGCGCATCACGGCCAGACGGCTTTCGTTGGCCAGTGCGCTGATGCGAGTGACGTCGTTCATGGGATGCGGGTTCGTTTGACGTTTTGAATATTAGCTAAATGACGAAATGTGGGCAATCGGTTTGAAGCCCGATTTCAGCCTGTGATGCCGCGCGCAGGATCACTGCGCCGGCATGCAATGCGATCGCGGCAAGACCGATGCCGCTGCGTTTCACCGGCGGCGTGGGCAACGGCCCTTCACGCCCCCGCCAGCGCCTGCGCCAACCGCTCGATCAGCGCCCGCACCCGCCGCGGCTGCACGGCGCTGCCCGGATAGACGATCTGCAAATCGACGTCGCCCGGCGAGAACGCGCCGAGGACCTCGACGAGCGCACCGGACCCCAGATCCCGTTCGACGTCGACCAGCGACTTCAGCGCGACGCCATGCCCCGCGACGCACCACGCGCGCACCAGCGCTCCATCGTTGGCCACGCGCCGGCCGCGCACCATCACGCGCTTCAGTTCGCCGTCGATGCTGAACGGCCATTCGGCATACAGGTCCGGCCCGAAACGCATCACGATGCAGTCGTGCGCGGCGAGTTCGTCCGGATGCCGCGGCGTGCCGTTGGCGGCGAGATACGCGGGCGACGCGCACACCACGCGCCGCGCACGGCCGAGCGAACGGCTGCGCAGCGAACTGTCGGCAAGCGTGCCGCGGCGGATCGCGAAATCGAGCCCCTGCCCGACGAGATCGACGTAGCCGTCGCCGAGATGCAGATCGACCGTGACGCCCGGATGCTCGGCCAGGAACGCGTCGACGACCGGCACGACACGCTCGCGCCCGAGATCGGCCGGCGCGCTCAGGCGCACCGGGCCCGACAGCGTCTGCACGCCGAGCCGCACGCGGCTTTCCAGTTCGCCGGCTTCGGCCAGCAGGCGCCGCGCACCCGCGACGAGCGTGCGGCCCTCGTCGGTCAGGCTGATCGCGCGGGTCGTGCGCGTCAGCAGCGCCGCGCCGTAGTAGCTCTCCAGCGCGGCAAGCCGCTCGGACACGGTGGCCGGCGACAGCCCGACCTCGCGGCCCGCCGCGGCCAGCCCGCCCTTCTCCACGATGCGCAGGAACAGCGCCAGATTGTCGAGCAGCATTGTTCGCCTCTTCCGAAGGATATTTTCGAAGTCTGCCTAATTATCCGAAATATCCGCAAGCGATACAGTGAAGTTCGATGCCTGCCCACGCGGCCGCCTCGTGCGCTTCGACCACTCAAAGGAAACACACCATGGAATACCGTACGCTCGGCCGTTCCGGCCTCAAGGTTCCCGTCCTGAGCTTCGGCGCGGGCACGTTCGGCGGCACCGGCCCGCTGTTCGGCGCGTGGGGCAACACGGGCGTCGACGAGGCGCGCCGCCTGGTCGACATCTGCCTTGAAGCCGGCGTCAACCTGTTCGACACGGCCGACGTGTATTCGGACGGCGAATCCGAGCGCGTGCTCGGCGCCGCGATCAACGGGCGGCGCGACCAGGTGCTGATCTCGACGAAGACGGGCCTGCCGACCGGCGACGGCCCGAACGATGCGGGCACGTCGCGCGCGCGGCTCGTGCGCGCCGTCGACGATGCGCTGCGCCGCCTCGACACCGACTACATCGACCTGCTGCAGCTGCACGCGTTCGACGCGGGTACGCCGGTGGAGGAAGTGATGTCGACGCTCGACGATCTCGTGCGCGCGGGCAAGCTGCGCTATATCGGCGTGTCGAACTTCGCCGGCTGGCAGATCATGAAATCGCTCGCGGCGGCCGACCGGCACGGCTGGTCGCGTTACGTGGCGAACCAGGTCTACTACTCGCTGGTCGGCCGCGACTACGAGTGGGACCTGATGCCGCTCGGCGCCGACCAGGGTCTCGGCGCGCTCGTCTGGAGCCCGCTCGGCTGGGGCCGGCTCACCGGCAAGATCCGCCGCGGCGCGCCGCTGCCCGAAGGCAGCCGCCTGCATGAAACGGCCAGCTACGGGCCGCCGGTCGACGACGAGCGCCTGTACGACGTGGTCGATGCGCTCGACGCGATCGCGGAGGAAACCGGCAAGACCGTGCCGCAGATCGCGCTGAACTGGCTGCTGCAGCGGCCGACCGTGTCGTCGGTGATCATCGGTGCGCGCAACGAGGAACAGTTGCGGCAGAACCTCGGCGCGGTCGGCTGGGCGCTGACCGATGCGCAAATCGCGAAGCTCGACGCGGCGAGCGCGGTGGAAGCGCCGTATCCGTACTTCCCGTATCGCCGGCAGGCGGCGTTCGCGCGGCTCAATCCGCCGCTGCGGGGGTGATGCAAGGAGCGCGCGCAAGCGTTACCGTGAAACGGAGATGCGCTCTATCAACGAGCCGATCCGCTTCCCTGTTTGAGAGGGGTGGTTTGCTCGCTCAATCCCACGGGTTCACGATAGCCACGCCGGTTTCGACAAAATCGGCGACATTGCGCGTCACGACGGTCATGCCATGCACGAGCGCCGTCGCGGCAATGAGCGCGTCCCGCTCGGATCGCCGATCCGGCACATGGAGCCGCGCACATCGTTGAGCGACGGCTGTATCAACCGGCAGCACGCGACCCGCGAATTCCGGAAGGACATGCCCGTCAAGCCATGCCCGGAGAAGCGCGCCCTGGATCGCGTCCCGGCGTTCGATCTGCAAGACGCCTGTCTCCAGTTCCATGATTGTGATTGCCGAAACAAAAAGCGTTGGCGCGTCGACGGTTGAACTCCAAGCGGCCAGGTTCCTGTCCGCCTTGCCCGTTCGCACCTTCCGGAGTTCCGAAACGACATTGGTATCGAGAACGAACATCATTAAAAATCAACCTGCTTGATACCGATATCCACGCGCGGAGGGTCAAACTCAATGTCCTCGACACCGGGCATGGCCAACGAGTCGGCAATGTTGCGCCGCTGCTGCGTGAGACGCTGGTATTCCTCGAAACTCAACAGCACATGGGCAGGCCTGCCGCGATCTGTAATGAACACCGGGCCATCCTTTGCTGCCTTCTTCGCCTTGGTCACGTCCTGGTTGAGTTCGCGACTCGAAAGAGTTGTGATGGTCATCATGAACTCCTCAAATCCATTAATGTAGGTATGTTACTACAATAAATGGGGTTGCGCGACGTCGGCCGCCCCGGCGGATCCGGCCCTCCGTCTGGAGCCCGCTCGGCTGGGGCCCGCTCGCCAGCAAGATCCGGCGCAATGCGCTGCTGCCCGCAGGCAGCCGTCTGCACGAGACGGCATCAAACCGGCACGCGCGCATTGCCGAGCCGCACGACCTTGTCGGTCGGCCCGATGACCGAGCGCCGGTGCGTGATCGCGATCACCGTGACGTCGCGGGCCAGCAGCCGCACATGCTCCATGATGTCGTGCTCGGTGGCTTCGTCGAGCGCGGCGCTCGCCTCGTCGAGAAACAGCACGGTCGGATTGCCGTACAGCGCGCGGGCGATCGCGATGCGCTGGCGCTCGCCGCCGGAAAGCTTCAGCCCTCGCTCGCCCACCGTCGTGCGGAACCCGTCCGGCAACCCGTCGATGAACGGCAGGATCGCGGCTTTCGCGGCCGCGTCGCGCAGGCGCTGCGCGTCGCGCGGCCGGCCGAGCAGGATGTTGTCCTCCAGGCTTTCGTTCAGCAGCACGACGTCCTGCGGCACGACGGCTACCGCGCCGTACCAGTCGGCGCGATCGATCGTCGCGAGATCGACGCCGTCGACCAAAATGCGCCCGGCGCTCGGCTCGATCGATTTCAGCGCAAGCTTGAAAACCGTGGATTTTCCCGCGCCGGTTTCGCCGACGAGGAACGTGATGCCATCGCGCCCGGCCACGAATTCGACGTCGCGCACACCGCGCCCGTTGCCGTACGCATAGCCGACACGCTCGAACACGATGCGCCCGTCCCGCGGCGCAAATGCCGGCGCGTGCGACACCTGCCGCTCCTCGGGCGCCGTCCACAGCACCGCGAACGGCACGAGCGCCGCGCGGGAGCGCACACTCTCGTCGATCGAGCGCGCGATCATTTCGAACGGCAGGTTCAGTTGCAACAGCAGCGTGTTGAACAGCACGATATCGCCGATCGACAGCGCGCCCACCGCATGACGCGGCAACAGCAGCCAGAACGTCACCGAGAACTGGATCGCGAGGCCGAAACCCAGCAGCGCAAGAAAGCCGATACGCTGCATCACGTATGCGCGCCAGTTGTCGCGCACGGCTTGCGCTTTCTCCGAGAAACGCTCGCTCATCCAGCGGTGGCTGCCGAAATGCCGGAGCGTTTCCATCGCGGTGATCGCGCCGCCGACGAACCTCGCATTTTCCTGCCCGGCCTCGATCGCGCGATCGAGGAACGCCCGCGAGCGCCGCGCGGAAACGATCGCGATCGTCACCGCGATCGCGCCGTATGCAGCGGTGATCGCCACCACCTCGAGATTGATCAGCGCGCCGAGCGTGACGAGCGCGAGCACGATCTGCAGCGTGCCGGGGATCAGTTCCATCAGCGCAAGCTGCACAAGCACCGACAGCGCCCGGCTCCCGCGCGCGTTCGCGTTCTGGATTTCCGCCGGATTGTGTTCGGCGAAGAAGGCCGTGGTCTTCTTCAGGATGCGCTCGAAAAAGCGCGTGCTGGTGATGAATCCCAGATTCTCGGAACTCATGAAGGCAAGATACTGCACCACGCGCTGCAGCGCGCCGGACAGGCCCAGCAGCACCGCGTAGAGCAGGAAGCCCGGGATCAGCGCGTGGAGCGCGCCGCGCTGCGACAGCGCGTCGATCAGGCGTGAGAACAGGTAGGGCGCGGCAACAGCGGTTGCGCTCGACAGGACGACGACCGCCATGACTGCCAGCAACATCAGGCGATCAGCTTTCCAGTAGGCCCGCAGGACCTCGGTGATCGGATGCAACGCTCGGGATTCGTTCATGGCACGATGAACCGGGCACGGTACGCCCCGGGTGGCGGCAACGGGCGAAAAAGTCTAACAGAGTGAAAGGGAACCGGTTGCGACGTTCGGGCTGCACGGCGGCCGCTCCGCGCAGCCGTCCGCGTGGCACCAGAAAGCGCGGGCGCCGTGGGCCTACCCATCGCGCCGCGAATTTCCTATCGTTGTCGGCTGCATCGTTTCCGGCCCGGCCGGCAACGCGCCCGCTCCTCGAAAGGCTCGCGAACATGAACGTTACCGACATCGGCCTGACCGTACGCGCGGTCCGGGAAGACGATTACGACCAGTGGCTGCCGCTGTGGGACGGCTACAACCGCTTCTATGGCCGCTTCGACGACACCGCGCTGCCAACGCATATCACGCAGCTCACGTGGTCGCGCTTCTTCGACGGCTACGAGCCCGTGCATGCACTCGTCGGGGAGCGCGACGGCAAGCTCGTCGGGCTCGTGCATTTCCTGTATCACCGCAGCACGACGCACGCCGGGCCGACCTGCTACCTGCAGGACCTGTTCACGCTCGACAGCGAGCGCGGCAAGGGCGTCGGCCGCGCGCTGATCGAGGCCGTGTACGACGCCGCGCGCCGGCATCGCGCCGAACGCGTGTACTGGCAGACGCACGAGACGAATCACACGGCGATGCGGCTTTACGACACCGTCGCGGAAAAACCGGGGGCCGTGATGTACCGGAAGGTGCTGCCGCGGTGAGCGCGGCGGGTCGGGCGTTCAACGCATCAGTCGCCATGCCCCAAGGAGACGGTGGCACGCGCAACCACTACTTCAAGCAAGCGTCCTTCCCGAATTGATTCGCACGATCGAACGGCATGATTCATCCAGGCAATGATCGTCCTGGCAAATCTGGTAGCCCTGGGGATACAAAATCTTCCGTTTCTTCAATCTTTGTAGCCCCAGGGCCACAGTCTCGTACGCCTGCAGCGGCAGCGACCAGCCCGCGAAGTGCATCGACAGCCCGTCGCGTGTTTCGACGTCGTCGGAATGCTCACGCCTGAAATAGCTGCCCTTCAGCACGAACGGCGCATCGGGTTGCGGCCCGGCGAAGCCGCCGCGATCGCGGAGCTGAAGCGGCGAACGGCATGAGCGCGTTGCGACGCAGCCGGCGATTTCCGTTTCCAGCCACGAAGTTCTACAGTTACGGGAAATAACCCGCGTCGCCGCGCATCGCCCCCGCTCGACGATGCGCACCCGATTCCGAGGAAAGCCCATGCCGAGCATCCTGGCCGCTCCCGCCAATCTCCCCCCGAGCCCCGTCGCGGCGGAAACACGCATGGTGCACGACGTTGCGACGCTGAAGCCGTCCGACTACCGTTCGGCGGACGGTGCGTCGTGGGTCATCTCCACCATCACGCCCGCTGCGGACAGCGGCGCGAACGTGACCGGCACGACGTATTTCGACACCGCGAAAGGCCAGACCGTCCCGGTGCCCGACGCGCGCCGCCGCTATGCGAATCGCGGCACGTGGCAGGTCGTCGCGAGTTCGAGCCCTGCCGTGCCCGCGACGGGCCGCTACGACTGGCTGACGCTCGCGTGGCTGCCGATCAACCGGCGGCCGCTGCCGCAAACACCCGAGCACCTGTATTCGCCGTTCATTCGCGGCGGCACGATCGTGTATCGGTGGAATCCGGCGGCGGAAGGCGGTGAACAGTTCGGCAACGTGCGGATGATCTTTCCGGAATGGACACAGCAGGTGGCGGATGCGTTGCGGTCTGCACCGCCCGCTTTGCCGGACGGCGCGTCGCCTTCCTCACCGGCGCTCGATCGGCTGAAAGCGGACACGAACCCGATGGCCGCCGTGCTCGACTTCGGCGATGCGCTGCGCGAAGAGCCGGTGGAGCGGATCGTCGCGCGACTGCCTGCGTTGCTGCAGGTGAAGGACCTGCACGAACTGTCGGCCATCGTGTTCCTGTGCCTGTCCGGTTCGCGCGCCGAAGACCGGCCGCGCTTCGCCGAAGCGATCAACGGATCGATCGCGTCAACCGACGACAATGCGCGCCTGCTCGCGATCGCGTACGGCGCGTTCGCGGCCGGCCGGGCGCGGCCTTATCCGTTCAACGATGCGGGGCAGACGGCGCGCATCAACGACGTGTTCGGTGCGTTGAAGCGGCGTACGTCGGCGCTCAATGTGCCGGTTGCGCAAGGTTCGCCGTGGTATGAGTTCTTTACCGCGTATCGGCTCGGCGGAGCGGCGTCGGGCAACGGCCAGTGACGACGCCGCGCGCCCGCCGCGCAGACGAGCAGCGCAAGCTGGACATGGCGGCCCGTGGACGCAGTCGTGGCGGTTCCGCCGGGAGGCACGGCTTCGAGTGCCGCGTCATGGTTCGTCATGTGTCTCCTCCATCCGGTGATTCCCGCCGGCTGTCGGCCGGCGTCGTGCAATGCGCGAGTGAATGCCCGGTGCTCGCATCTGGCAGCGGTCCTATTCCGTTGAATCAGCCGACATGGATCGGTTTGCGGCCGCGCCCACCGACCGCCACAAGGCATTCACGCCCGCACGCACGACGATAAAAAGTCGGCCGCCCGGGGTACGGCCGTCAAGGAGAGATCCCTGTACGAGATACCGGCGGACACCACTCCGGACCGGTATGCCCATTGTTGATCTGAATGCGCGTCAAACTCCATCGTTCAGGGTGTGGAAGGATAGCGTGGACGCCGTAGGCGTCCTTTCCGGCGGCTAGTGCGGCGTTTTCTGCCGTTCGATGTATTGGCGAACGATTTCGATAGGCGCTCCGCCGCAGCATCCGGCAGAGTAAGACGGAGACCACAGCGCATCGTCCTATAACTTCTTGCGAATGCCGGGGTAGCGTTTCTGCCGGATCATGCGACTCGAGATGCCCTTGAGGCGGTTCACCAACGACGACACGGAAACCTTGGGCGGGTAGTTCACCAGCAGGCGGACATGATCGTCTTTTCAATCGAACTCCACCCGTTCGGATTCGAAGTCCCGACAGATGCTGGCGAAGATGCCGCGCATGTCGTTCGGAATTTCCCTGGTGAACACGTCGCGTCGGTATTGGGCCACGAAGACCCAATGCACGTGCATCAGAAAGACGCAATGGCGACCGAGTCGAATGGCTTGACTCTCACTTGTAGGGCAAACATACAATGGCCCGATGCAACGACTCCAGGCTTTCAAGTTCGAACTGATGCCAAACGGCGAGCAGCAGCGCAATATGCGCCGCTTCGCCGGTGCGTGCCGGTTCGTTTTCAACCAGGCGCTGGCGTTGCAGAAGGAGAACTACGAGGCGTGCGGTAAGTTCATCGGGTACGTTGCGATGGCAAAGCACCTGACGGCATGGCGCAACGGCACGAAAACGCCCTGGCTCAAAGATGCCCCGGTGCATCCGCTCCAACATGCACTCAAGGATCTGGAGCGCGCGTACAGGAACTTCTTCGCCAAGCGTGCGGCGTTCCCGCGCTTCAAGAAGAAGGGGCACGGCGACAGCTTCCGCTACCCCGACTCGAAGCAGATCAAGCTCGATCAGGTCAACAATCGCATCTTTCTGCCCAAGCTCGGCTGGCTCCGTTATCGCAACAGCCGGAATGTGCTGGGCGAAGTGCGCAATGCCACCGTGTCGCGAAACGCAGGCAAATGGTTCGTGTCGATCCAGAGCGCGCGTGAAGTCGAGCAGCCGGTGCCGCAGGCAACCAGCGCGATTGGCATCGATATGGGCATCGCACGGTTTGCCACCATGAGCGACGGCAGCTTTCTCGCGCCGCTCAACAGCTTCAGGCGGCACGAGGCCAAGCTGCGCGGCGCACAGCGGGAGATGAGCCGCAAGGTCAAGTTCAGCCGCAACTGGAAGAAGGCCAAGGCCCGCATCCAGCGTATCCATGCCCGCATCGGCAATGCCCGCCGCGACTATCTGCACAAAGCCTCGACCACGATCAGCCAAAACCACGCGATGGTGTGCATCGAAGACTTGCAGGTACGCAATATGTCGAGGTCGGCGGCAGGCAGCCCCGATGCGCCGGGCAAAAACGTTCGGGCCAAGTCCGGTCTGAACAAAGCCATTCTCGATCAGGGGTGGTTCGAATTTCGTCGCCAGCTGGACTACAAGCTGGGGTGGAACGGCAGCTGGCTCGTCGCCGTGCCGCCGGCGAATACGAGCCGAACGTGCCCGGCCTGCGAATCGGTGAACGCCGAGAACCGGCAGACGCAGGCCGCATTCCGCTGTGTCGGGTGCGGGCATGAGGACCATGCCGATGTGGTCGGCGCGATCAACATACTGGCGCGGGGACACCGCGTTGCAGCCTGTGGAGAGCCGGTGCAGTCGGGCCGCTCCGTGAAACAGGAACCCGCCGAGGCGATCTAAGACAAGCATCATCGTTTCAGACGCGGTAGGAATCCACCGCCTTCGGGCGCGGGAGGATGTCAAGAACGCTTTTTCTTTGACCATCGGACCAGTCTGATTCGCAGCCCATCCGTGTGACAATCACGTAGTCCTGAAGCAACCGAACCCGTCGAATCCGCAACACGCCGTTACGTTCGCGACGGGAACCCGCATGCAGCACCGCTGGTCGAAACGCCGCCCGACCGTCGACAGGCTTCATCGCCGCGACGGACCATCCCGTCTCATGCCGCGCTCGATCACGCCTTACCCTTTCCTTTCATGCTGAGCATTGGCCCCTTCTCGATCCGCGTCGTCGCGGTAGCCGTCGCCGCGCTGCTGGCGTGGCTCGTTGCCCGTTTCATCCAGCGCCGCCCGCCGGACGGCCACCACAAGACCGCATCGAGCCTGATCCTCGACGCGCTGCTGCTCGGGTTGATCGCCGCGCGTATCGGCTATGTCGCGCAATGGTGGCCGGAATATGCGGCCGCGCCGCGCTCGATCGTCGCGCTCGGCGACGGCGGCTTCGACTGGCGCATCGGCGTCGCGGCCGCACTGGTGTTCGCCGGCTGGCGGCTGCGCCGGCTGCCCGCGCTGCGTCGCCCGGTGCTCGCCGGCATCGTCGCGGGCCTCGGCGCGTGGGGCATCGCGCAAGGCACGCTGACGACGCTGCAGCATGCCGCGCCGCCGCTCGCCGCGATGCAGCTCGAAGCGCTCGATTCAACGCCCGTGCTGCCGGCGAGCTTCGCCGGCAAGCCGGTCGTCGTGAACCTGTGGGCGACGTGGTGCCCGCCGTGCCGCCGGGAAATGCCGATCCTCGAACAGGCGCAGCGCGACCTTCCGGACATCACGGTGCTGATGCTCAACCAGGGTGAAAACGCGCAGGCCGTACGCGCGTTCCTCGAACAGCAGGGCCTGCGCTTCGATCACGTGCTGCTCGATCCTTCGCTGCACGCGATGCATGCGTACGGTTCGCGCGGGCTGCCGACCACGCTGTTCTTCAATGCAAAAGGCGAACTCGTCGAGTCGCACATGGGCGAGCTGACCGCCGCGCGACTGAAGGACGCCGTCGCGCAACGCTTCGGCCGGTAACGCGGGCGGCGGACGGAAAGCGGCGCAACGCCGCTTCGTCACATGCGCGCCGATACGGCGCCCGGTCCGCTCGCGGATCGACATACGCCGCATCCCTCTACGGTCGTCACGGCTTGAAAGAGCACGCACACCCGCATCATCGCCGCCGTCCCAAATCCGATTCGGCCATGGCCGCGATGCGTGGCGTCGATCGTCGACGGTAGCGACGTTGCAATCAGATCAGTCGCGATCCTCGGTCGCGTATGCGCGCGATCGCCGTGCAAGTGACCGGCACTTCACCACGGACCGCCGGGGCCACCGCGCCGAAGCACGTCAGATGCTGCGTTGATTGACGCGCTTCGACAATTCTTCCGCGCTTTCCTTTCGCTCGCTATACCGGTCGACCAGATAAGGCCCGATATCCCGCGTCAACAACGTGAACTTGACCAGTTCTTCCAGCACGTCCACCACGCGATCGAAATAAGCCGACGGCTTCATCCGCCCCGCTTCGTCGAATTCCGCGAACGCCTTGGCCACCGACGACTGGTTCGGAATGGTCAGCATGCGCATCCAGCGCCCGAGCACGCGCATCTGGTTCACCGCATTGAACGATTGCGAGCCGCCGCTGACCTGCATGACCGCGAGCGTTTTTCCCTGCGTCGGGCGAACCGCACCCATCGACAGCGGAATCCAGTCGATCTGTGATTTCATGATGCCGGTCATCGCGCCATGCCGTTCCGGCGAGCACCACACCATGCCTTCCGACCATTGCACGAGCTCGCGCAACTCGACCACCTTCGGATGGCTCTCCGGCGCATCGTCGGGCAGCGGCAGGCCGCTCGGATTGAACACGCGCACCTCGGCGCCCATCGCCGTGAGCAGGCGCTCGGCTTCCTCGGTCAGCAGCCGGCTGAACGAACGCTCGCGCAGCGAGCCGTACAGGAGCAGGAACCGGGGTGGATGGGTCGACGGCGACGCCGGGCGCAACTGGCTGGCGTCCGGCACGCGGAACGATTCGGCGTCGAGTTGAGGGAGGTCGTTCAGGCGGTCAGACATGCGCGCCCTCCGCGTCGATGGTTCGTTCGCCGTTCGGGCGGCGATGATGTGCGACGTTGGTCATGTGTGCGTTTTCCTGTTTGCTCAAGCCCGTTCGTACCAGCCTTTGGACCGGTTCACGATGCGCACCACCAGCAGCATGACCGGCACTTCGATCAGCACACCGACGACGGTGGCCAGTGCCGCGCCGGAATGGAAACCGAACAGGCTGATCGCGGCCGCGACCGCCAGCTCGAAGAAATTGGATGCGCCGATCAGCGCCGACGGGCACGCGACGTTGTGTTTCTCGCCCACGGCACGATTGAGCCAGTAAGCGAGCGCGGAATTGAAGAACACCTGGATCAGGATCGGCACCGCGAGCAGCGCGATCACCAGCGGCTGCCTGAGGATCGCTTCGCCCTGGAACGCGAACAGCAACACGAGCGTGGCCAGCAGCGCGGCGATCGACCACGGGCCGATCTTCGCCATCGCGGCGTCGAACGCCGCCGGCCCCTTCGCGAGCAGCCGCTTGCGCCAGAGCTGCGCGAGGATCACCGGAATGACGATATAGAGCACGACCGACGTGAGCAGCGTCGCCCACGGCACCGTGATCGCCGACATGCCGAGCAGCAGCCCGACCAGCGGCGCGAACGCGATCACCATGATGCTGTCGTTCAGCGCGACTTGCGACAGCGTGAACAGCGGATCGCCGCCGGTCAGCCGGCTCCATACGAACACCATTGCCGTGCACGGCGCGGCGGCCAGCAGGATCAGGCCGGCGATGTAGCTGTCGAGCTGGTCCGCCGGCAGCATCGGCGCGAACAGATGCCGGATGAACAGCCAGCCGAGGAACGCCATCGAGAACGGCTTGACGAGCCAGTTCACGACGAGCGTGACGCCGATGCCTTTCACATGCTGACGCACTTCATGCAGCGCACCGAAATCGACCTTGACGAGCATCGGGATGATCATCACCCAGATCAGCAGCCCGACCGGCAGATTGACCTGTGCATATTCCATCCGGCCGATCTGCTGGAACAGGCCGGGCAGCACCTGACCGAGCGCGATGCCGGCGACGATGCACAGCGCGACCCAGACGGTCAGATAGCGTTCGAAGAAGTTGATCGCGGGCTTGGCAACGGCCTTTCGAGGCGGGATGAGGTTCGACGTATTCATGGGGCAGGGCCGGTATTGAAGACGCAGGCGGCATGCTGGCTCGGGCGCGCCGCCATGCGAGTGCTCAGTTTCGCGAGATGCCGGTGAGCGCCGCCTGGAGTTCGGCGTTGTCCATGCTGTCGACGGGCAGCGCCAGCAACTGCAGCATCCGGTACCCGATCGCCTGGCGCGTGAGTTCGAAGGCGAGCCGCTTGCCGTCGTCGCCGCCTGCCGCATTCGACGGATCCGCGTAACCCCAGTGCACTTTGACGGGACTGCCGGGCCAGTACGGGCAGGTTTCCGCCGCCGCGCTGTCGCATACCGTGACGACGATGCGCATTTCAGGTGCGCCCGCGCCGACGAATTCGTCCCAGCTTTTGCTGCGATAGCCGCTGACGTCGACGCCGGCGTTCGTCAGTGCTTCCAGCGCGAACGGATTGAGCCGGCCGCTCGGCGCGCTGCCGGCGCTGTACGCGCGCACGTCCTTGCCGAGCGTCGCGGCCCAGTGATTGAGCATGCCTTCGGCCAGCACGCTGCGTGCCGAGTTGTGGGTGCAGAGGATCAGGACGTGGGTGGTCATGGGAGAAGAGCGTGGATACGCTTCACGATTGCCGCGAATCCGGCGTCGAACAGGCCGACACGGGCGAACACGGATGACCGCCGCAGCAGTTCTCCGTGAGATACGCCAGCAGGCCGTTCATCGTCGGGAAGTTCGCGCAGTAGAAAACGAAGCGGCCTTCCTGCCGGCTCGTGACGAGCTGCGCATGGGCCAGTTCCTTCAAGTGGAACGAGAGCGAGGACGGCGGCACGTCCAGCAGCGTGGCAATCTGGCCGGCCGGCAAGCCCGACGGCCCTGCCTGCACCAGCGCGCGAAACACGGCGAGCCGGGATTCGTGCGCGAGTGCCGACAGCGCGGCGATGGTCTGGGTCATTTCCATTATTCGATAATAGTCGAAATATCGAATTTTGAAAAGCGGCTTCGATGGGAGACCGTTCGTGAAGCGCCGCCGTTCGATGCCGGACGGGTATCCGCTGCGACGTGGCGCGCCGCTGGCGCGACACGCGCCGCATCGAGCAGCAGGCGTCGACAGTCGATCCGCTCACCAGCAAGACCGTGTTCCGTCTCGTCGAACCGGCCTTCGACGGCCAGCGGCACGTCATGACTTTCGTGAGCGACCTCGACGTCGACGTAATCGCCGACCTGAAGGCTGCGCGCACCGAGATTCACAGCATGCGTGGCGCGTTCGCGATGCTCGGCGAGCACGAGATATCGGGCCTCTGTGCGTCGATGGAAGCGCTCGCGCTGGCGGGAAATGCGGCGGCGTTCGCGCGTGAGTTCGAACGCTACCGATACTGCGCGAATGAAATCCTCGTGCGGCGTGCGGCCGACGAATCGAAGCAATCGGCCGACACGCTTTCTGACATATCGGCATTGAAGCGATGATGCGACCAGCGAGCGCAATTGCCCGGGAATCGTTGAGCAGCAAGCATGCAAGACATCGGCCTGATGGCCAGTGTCGATGAAAACGCACCAAACCAGCACCTCACATCGGCCAATCTCGGCTAGAGTGGTTGCACGTTTTCGCGTGGAAGGTCAGGTCATTTCGATATGCTAAGCATGTCACGGGATGAAGACCGAAATCCGCTGCGTAAACGAGCGCGGCCCGCAGATGTAGGAGCACCTGCGGGCCGCTGACCACAACCAACTCACTCCAGGAGTTAGCCATGGCTGACGCGAATCATATCTCACCGGTTCGTTTCCAAGATTGTTTCGTCGACACTCAAACGTCTATTCAAACTCGTCGCATCATTCCGCATCTCAGGCTCACCGACATGGCGCCACCGGTCCTTCACCTGTGGATGAAGCTGTCCGGCCGGTGGATCGAGGCGGCGGGTTTCGAACCCGAGCAGCGCTTGCAGATCGAGGTGACGCACAAGCGGCTGGTGATCACGCCGATCGAAGAAGGGGGCGGCGATCATTTCGGGAACGACGGATGCCCCGACGACGTTCGTGCAACGGGGCAGCAACGGCCGCAGTTCTCGGTGATCACGGGAGACGCACAATGAATCGCAACCACTCACGTCAACGCCCCGACAACCCGCCGGCCGACCTGGACTTCGACGATGCCGGCGCACTGTCGGCCAAGTCCACGCTCGTGCTGAAGCTCAATGCGCTGATCGTCTCGCGCGGCCTGACCGAAGACGAGGCTGCGGCGCTCACGGAAATGGCCCGGCCTGTGGTCACCCCCGAGCAGCGCGACAGGCTCCGGAACGTTTCGTTGGAGCTGTTGATGCGGACGCTGGCATCGCTTGGCCAGCATGTGGAAATCGTCGTGCGACCTGCGGGGCAATCGCATTCAGCAGGTATCACGGTTTCGGTCTGACGGCTGGCCCAAAGGCCACCGCCAAAAGGCGTTCACGTCCGGCATCGCAACGCTTCAGCCGGACGTGGAACAGATTGATACACGGTAGTCAGTCGTGCTTGTCCACGACGGGCAAGCACGAGAAAGGAGGCGAATCGCAATGGTCAACAAGACGGACATTCACCCGATTCGAACCGAGGCTGATTACGAGGCCGCCCTGAAGGCGGTATCAGCGCTCGTCGATCTGGATCCGGCGCCAGGCACGCCGCAGGGTGACGAACTGGAGATTCTGGCGATTCTGGTCGAGCGCTATGAGGCCGAGCACTCCCCGACGAAGCGTATGGAGGACGGAAGCGCGTCGGCGCTCGCATGAGGCAGCGTTAGGAGTAGATGCTTCAAACACATAGCATGACTACGGCCGGGCCCAGCGGCCGCCGCCGAAACGGTTCCGGCGCCACACATCATCAATTTTACGTGGCCAATTGTCACAGCCAATCAGACCAGGCTGATTCTCTAGTGCATCGTACGCGGCCCTAACGGCCAGATCGGCTAACAAGCGAGCGGTGTCCTCATCGGTATTCCGGACCGGTACATACCGATCCTCGTTCGTATCTCCAGCGTAAGCCGTAGTTACTACCAAGTCTTCATTTTAAAGAGTCGCCCTTTTTCGTCCTCGTCATGCAACGTCACGACGATTTCGCCGGCAGCAAACACGGGCGTTTCATCACCGACGCGCGCAGGCAGATCCGAGTCGATCAGCGTAATGATCGGTTGCAGGCCGAGATCGGCGTACCGTCGGACCACCGTCAACAGATTCTCCTTCTTCCGATCGTCCAACGTCTCGAACACGCCATCGTGATAGACGAAACGCGGGAACTTGTCGTCCAGATGCGCACGCAGGACGGCCAGATCAAACGCGATGCACAGTAGCTTCCGATAGGTATGACCGAGGTCCGCACTGGTTGCATTGCCGGATTCGTCGAGAATTTCCGCCTTGAATTCCAGATGACCTTGTTGGTTCGGCGATACGCTCAGCAACGCCTTTCGGCTGATGACCTCCTCGACGATCTCGCTGAAGAACAGCCGGATCGACGAAAAGAGACTACTTTGATCCGAGTTCTGCTTCTCAACATCGGCTTCGATCTGTGTCTGCAAGTGGCTGAGTTCGTCAGTCAGGGCCCGAATCTCAGTTCGCAGTTCCTGCAGGCGATGGAGAAAGCCTCGCTGTCGCTCCAACGAAGTGATGTCGGCTCGCAGCGTCACCATCTCGCCCGAGACTTGCTTGTACTTGCCGAAAACATCCGTATCGCTCAGAAAGGACAACATTTCCGAACGCTTCTTACCCAATGCACTCAGATCGGCATTGACACGCTTCAGTTCAGCTTCGACTTCGGAGTGCTCTTCCTGCAGATACCCCCGGCGCTCATCCGTGATCGCTCGGTTAAATGCGATCAACTGCTGGAAATCCTTCTTGATTTGTCCCTTGAAGAGAACGCCAGCCTCCGCGAACAAGCGCTCGGCCTCGTCCGGATTGAACAGGATCTGATCCTCCTCCAGCGAGGCGAGGATTTTCTTTTGGTTCTGATTGAGCGAATAGCGTCGTGCATTAAGCGCTGCGATGCGCTCGTCGACGTCATCAACCAACTGCTTGGTGCGATCCTTGTCCTGCGCGCGGAAGTCAAAGGCGTCGAGCAGCTTTTGCTTCTTTTCCGCCTCCTTCTGTTTCAGCAGCAAGATGCCTTCTATCTTGCTGATGTCCTCGATGGATCCACCAAGTTCGGTCTTGATGGTCTGCGCAGTTGCTTGCTTTTCAGCGAGTTGGTCTTCCTTCTGGTAGTGCAGCGCAATCAGTTGTGCATTAAAACCGAGGACGTGCGCCAAGAACGGCTTCCAGTCCGAATGAGCTGCCGCGAATTTTCGCAAGTGAAACACGTCACGGAAATCATCCTGAGAACGCAGCAAATAGCCCAAGCCTTTGCGAAATCCCCATGGCTTGAGCGCCCGCCAGTCAAGCAGTCCATCCAACAAATCGCGTGCCCGGTCGAAGGGCACATCCTGGTGATCCCAGTCCGCCAGTTGCAAGCCAGACAAGTCCTGATGCCCCGCCTCATGACGCTTGAAACTGATCTTCGTTGCTTCCTCGACCCCGCGCCGGATCGTCACAAATGAAGCGTCCTCCAACTGAATCTCAAGGAAGAAGATGAACGTCTGAAACAGTTCGAGGTGCTTGAAGAGAAAAAATTTGGGATCACGCTTTGCCAGGAAGCCGAAATCAAGCAGCCTGCCGAGCGTGGTTTTACCAAGGTTGTGAGTGTCCTTGTTGCGGTTTTCCGGCAGACGGATTTCGGCCACAACGACATTCAAGCCCTGGACAAAATCCACGGGCTCGAACAGATCCGGCTGGTTGGAATAGACTCTAGACAGCTTCATTGGGCCCCACATATTCGATGGCGTCCGTCTTCGGGCGATACTCGATCAAGCCCATGAGGTAAAGGAAGTTCAGAGCTGGCAGGAACAACACATCACCACCAGCAACGCTCTTCTTAACGAACTTTCGCAGCACATCATATTCGTCCAGGCGACGCGTCTTCAGCCGCGCCAGTAGCAACAACGCGACATTGACAATCGTGCGGTCAGGATGCGAGTGTTTCGTCGGCCTCAGCATCGCCCACCTCCCCGATGTCGCAGTGCCAGTACATGTAGAACAACACGGCGCGCGTCAAGCGCTTGTGAGCATGCTGCTTCAATATCGGATCTCGGTTGAATAGCAGATCGACAAGGTGCTCCATCACTGCGTCGAACGTCTGATAGTCCTTGCGTTTGGCGATGATCTTGAGCTGGAATTCATCGACCACCGACTCGTACATACGCAATAGGTCGAGATTTTCCGGCGCCGCCAAGAATGCCCCTATCTGCGCAGTCTCCTTGAGATACTTGCGCCGCAACACTTTCGCGTATTCGGCACTCATGTTGTTGAGCAAGTTCTTCTGCTCGTAGTCTACGCGTGCGGTCGGCGGATCATCGAGCACGGACGTGACGCCATCCATCTGACTCGCCAGAGCTTGCACTACCTCAGCCAAGTCATCGGGGCTGACAATTAGTGGTGAATCGACCGGATCAAGATCGGCTTCATTCGCCACGTCCGGAAAGCGCTTCAACCAGAGTTCCAGTTGCTCCACGCCGCAGAGATAAATCGACGAAATCGGAATATCGCATTGCTCGGCAATGTGATCTCGTATCTCCGCTTCGGCGTTCCCGGCCAGGCGTCGATTGCCGAACAGCATATAGTGATCGAGTTGCTTGGCCGCACGCAGTTTCTTGATACGAGGAATCTCCTTGCCGAGCACCGTGTTCTCAGTCGACTTGCTGAAGAAGTCAGTCTCGGAGAAGCTGCGGTTGTAGCCATTAGTGTGCTTGGCTTGGATAATGGTCGTGCCGTTCCACGGGGCCGCCCTGCTAGGATGGAGCTCCGCAACCCCAACAAACTTGGCATCGCGTCCCCCGTCCGGTCCTTTTGCAAAACCTTGCACGGAGATGCCGAGCAAGCGCTGACATAGAAGCACGATCAAAAGCTCGAACTGGTCGTCGCTAAGGTCTTCGTATGAGAACTTCATCGCATCCTCACGTCAAATTGCGACCGTAATACCCGCCCCGTGCGCACGCCGGGCTGGTTGCACGACAATCTCCACACGTTGGTCGAGCGATACCAGCGCTTGCATCAGCCTTTCAAGCGAAATATTTTGAAGCTTGTAGTGACGAACCTGAGAGACCTTCGGCTGAGTCATGCCTGTAATGGCCGCTGCCTCGGTTTGACTTAGCCCACGTTGATCAATCAATTCATTGAGCTTGAGCGCAAGTGCTGCCTTCGCCGATAGTTCGTCCGCATCGTCGAAGTCAAGATCGCTCAGCACGTTGTCTGTGCTCCGCGGACTAGTTTTGCGATTCATCACATTCTCCCGCCCATTGCGTAACAGATGAGCACAATCGCCGGCTACTTCGCGATCAATTCCACGCCGAATTGCAGTGCAGCGGCTCCAAAGCCAGACGGTTTCACAGGCGCACATTATACCTGTTCGGATATATATCGCAATCGAGAGATCAGGCTTCGCGCTCTCCGATAGCCCACTTTGAAGTCACAAAAAAGCCGCTGCCATCCGAAACGGCAGCGGCTGACCAGACGGATCACCCCGATCCTCCATCGTCCTGAACACACGCTTACTGCTGAATCGTCGCCTGCGACACGAGCTTCTCCACCAGTGCGGCCATCGCCCGCTGGTCTGCCTGCGCTTCGAGCTGCTGACGCGGCACGTTCTTCGATGCGTCGAAACTCGGCACGACGGTCGGCCGCTTCTGATCGAGCTTCACGAACGCGAATGCGTTGCCGGTCTACCGTTGATGCGCGACGCCAGCCTCAGGGCTCGCGGGCTGCACGCCGGCACCGGCGACAACAACGACAACGCCGGCCGTGCGGCCACGGCCGACACCGCCCCGCTTACGCGACCGCCTTCACCGCGTGCTGCACGTCGAAAAACGTCGCCTGCGCCGCTTCGTCCGCGCGCGCATACGCGCGGTTGACGCCGCTGATCACCGCGCGGATCGACGCGGTCGTCAAGTTCGCGTCGATGCCCACGCCAAAAGCGCTGCCGCGCACGCCCGTGCCAGCCAGCTCGGCGATCGCGATCGCCTTCGCATCGGCGCCCTGCGACAGCGCGCGCTCCTCGTAGTGCTGGATCCGCAGCGGCGTGCGCAACGCATGCATCAGCGCGTCGAGCGGGCCGTTGCCTTCGCCGCGCAGCACGCGGCGCTCTCCGTGCACGTCGGCGGTCAGCATGATCGTCTCGCGGCCGTCGCGCTCGGACAGCTCGTGGCCGACGTAGCGCAGCGGCGCATCGCCCTCCACGTATTCCTGCTGGAACAGCGACCAGATCTGCGCGCTCGTCACCTCGTGCCCGCTGTCGTCGGTCAGGCGCTGCACGGCCGCGCTGAAGTCCACCTGCAGGCGACGCGGCAGCGCGACGCCATAGCCCTGTTCCAGCAGGTACGCGATGCCGCCCTTGCCCGACTGGCTGTTCACGCGAATGATCGAATCGTACGTGCGGCCGAGATCGCTCGGATCGATCGGCAGGTACGGCATTTCCCATACGGCGTCGGGGCGCTGCACCGCAAAGCCCTTCTTGATCGCATCCTGGTGCGAGCCGGAGAACGCGGTAAACACCAGGTCGCCGACATACGGATGACGCGGATGAATCGGCAATTGCGTGCACTCTTCGAACGTACGCGCGACTTCGTTGATCTGCGAGAAATCGAGGCCCGGATCGACGCCTTGCGTGTACAGGTTCAGCGCGAGCGTCACGAGATCGACGTTGCCGGTGCGCTCGCCGTTGCCGAACAGGCAGCCCTCGATCCGGTCCGCGCCGGCCATCACCGCGAGCTCGGCCGCCGCGACCGCGGTGCCGCGGTCGTTGTGCGGATGCACGGACAGGATCAGCGCATCGCGGCGCGCGAGGTTGCGGTGCATCCATTCGATCTGGTCCGCGTAGAAGTTCGGCGTGCCGACTTCGACGGTCGCCGGCAGGTTCACGATCGCCTTGCGCTCGGGCGTCGGCTGCCAGACGTCGAACACGGCGTCGCACACTTCCTTCGCGAAGTCGAGCTCGGTCGCCGTGAAGGTTTCGGGGCTGTATTGCAGCGTGAACTGCGTATCGGTCGCAGCGTCGGCGAAGCGCTTGATCGTGCGCGCGGCGTTCACCGCGAGCTGCTTCACGCCGTCGCGGTCGAGGCCGAACACGATCTTGCGGAATTCCGGCGCGGTCGCGTTGTACAGGTGCACGATCGCGCGCTTCGCGCCGCGCAGCGAGTCGAAGGTGCGCTCGATCAGGTCGTCGCGCGCCTGCGTGAGCACCTCGATCGTCACGTCGTCGGGAATGTGGCCGCCTTCGATCAGTTCGCGCACGAAATTGAAATCGGTCTCGGACGCCGACGGAAACGCGACCTCGATCTCCTTGAAACCGATCGCGACCAGCGTCTTGAACATCCGCATCTTGCGCGCGGCATCCATCGGTTCGAACAGCGCCTGGTTGCCGTCGCGCAGGTCGGTGCTCATCCAGATCGGCGCGTGCGTGATCGTGCGCGACGGCCACGCGCGGTTCGGCAGGTTGACGGGCGTGAACGGTCGGTACTTCGTCGCGGGGTTCTTCAGCATCATGATTTCGGTCCTCGGTCGGTTTGTCGGGAAATCGCGGCGCGGCGGCCATCAGCAGCAGGGGCCGGCTGCGCGCGCAGCGGTGAAAGCGAAAAAAAACGGCACAACGGCAAAGCGGTACGGCGAACGACAGCCTTGGCGGTTGAGCGACCGGGACGGAGCGGAGCGATACGGAAGAAGGACGAACTCAGGCGCCGGTCGATAACCGGGGCCAGGTCGATGATGCGGGGGAAATCTGGCGCTTCAGGAAAGAAGCAGATGGAAAGCGCGCAGCCGCAGACCCAGCCCGGAAGAACGGGCTAGTAGTCGTAGCGAGAAGAGGGGCTGGGCGGCTTGCATGGCTGGAATCAGATCACAGGGTGGCCGGGGCTGTCAACGGGGAGCGAATGGCGTGCACACGAATCGCGCGGTTGGGGTACGTTCAGAATCAGCCGTGTCCGATAGGCGGTGGCCCGCCCCGTCGATATGCTTCACGGGTGCGGCGCCGGTGGGGCCCTATTCATGTTCGGAGTGAGTCGGTCAACACGCTTCGCCGGTCGCCGCACCCCTCCCTTTTTCAATCGGGTTTCGGTGTGGGCGTTCGACGGTGGCCGGTGGGCGCGGCCACGACAGAGATGCTGATGTTGAAACGACACGCTGCCATATGCGAACGCCGAGCGCCTGCTCCAAAGCCCGATTGCCCCCGCCTCCCCCGATCCGACTGCGCGACCGCGCATCATTCAGAAAAACGATACGCACGTCGATATAATTTCCCGAATATATCGGAACACCTCCCATTAAACACATTTCATTAAATCGATTAACCTTGGTTTTCGATTTGCTGAACAATAGCCATTCCTCGGCGAATATTTTTTTTATTTATTTTTCGGCATGCTCGATACGTCGCGTTTCAAACAGCAAACGTTTGCGCGACAAGGCTCGAAGCCTTATCCAACAATCCTCAGGAGGCAAGCATGGCCGACTCTCAAACGTCATCCAATCGCGCCGGTGAGTTTTCGATTCCGCCGAATACCGATTTCCGCGCGATTTTCTTCGCGAATGCCGCCGAGCAACAGCACATCAAACTGTTTATCGGCGACAGCAAGGAACCCGCCGCGTATCACAAGCTGACGACGCGCGACGGCCCGCGTGAAACCACGCTGAATTCCGGCAACGGCAAGCTCCGCTTCGAGGTGTCGGTGAACGGCAAGACGTCGGCCACCGACGCGCGCCTCGCGCCGATCAACGGCAAGAAATCGGACGGCTCGCCGTACACGGTCAACTTCGGGATCGTCGTGTCGGAAGACGGTCACGACAGCGACTACAACGACGGCATCGTCGTGCTCCAGTGGCCGATCGGCTGACCTGACGCGCGATTGACGACCGACCACCGCCGGCCGGCCGCCTCTGCGCCGGCCGGCGGGTCTGTGCGTCGTCCAGCGGCCCCTCACGCCGCACCCCAACCGAAAACCGCCTTACCACCGGAGACTTCCATGCCGCTCCTTTCGGCTTCGATCACCAGCGCGCCCGTCGTGACGTCGGAGACCTACGTCGACATCCCGGGCCTGTATATCGATATCGCCAAAGCAGAGATTCGAGACGGGAAACTGCAGGTCATCCTCAACGTGCCGACGCCTTACGCGACCGGCAACAACTTCCCCGGCATCTACTTCGCGATCGCGACCAATAAAGGTCTGGTCGCGGACGGCTGCTTCACGTATTCGTCGAAGGTGCCTGAAAGTACCGGGCGCATGCCGTTCACGCTCGTCGCGACGATCGACGTCGGCAGCGGCGTCACGTTCGTGAAGGGCCAGTGGAAAAGCGTGCGCGGCAGCGCGATGCATATCGATTCGTACGCGAGCCTTTCCGCGATCGGCGACACGGCTTCTCAATCGTCGTCGCAGTCCGGTGGAAGCGGGGAAACCGGTGCGGGCAGCGGCACCGGCAACATCGGCGGCGGCGAACGCGACGGCACGTTCAACCTGCCGCCGAACATCAAGTTCGGCGTGACCGCGCTCACCAACGCGACGCACGACCAGACGATCGACATCTACATCGACGACAACCCGCAACCGGCCGCCACGTTCAAGGGCGCCGGCGCGCAGGACGAGAACCTGGGCACGAAGGTGCTCGACTCCGGCAAGGGGCGCGTGCGCGTGATCGTGACGGCGAACGGCAAACCGTCGCGGCTCGGCTCGCGACAGGTCGACATCTTCAAGAAGTCGTATTTCGGGATCATCGGATCGGAAGACGGCACCGACGACGACTACAACGACGGCATCGTGTTCCTGAACTGGCCGTTGGGCTGAGCACGGCGATGCGCGGCGCGGCAGGGTTTGCGCGCCGCTGTCGAACCCGCAATGGCGACGGGGCCCACCCCACATTGCGGATCGCTCGAGCAGTCCTTTGCTGTCCCATGCTTTGCTCCGCGCGCGACACGGCGACATCCGTTCACCGGCCGCGCGCTGCGAGACCTTCCATCAAGACGAGGACGACATGTCACAACCCTTTACCCATGACGATCTGTACGCGCTGCTGCAACTCGCCGGCAACGACGCAACCGCCGTGCAGGCCAACGGCGATCAGGCGGTGCTCGACCGGATGCGTCAGTTCATGACCACGCAGCTCGTGGAAAAGCTGCCGCAGTACGATGTGTTCGTCGACATCGCGACCATCCCGTACAGCTTCGACGTCGGCAGCTGGCAGAACAAGGTGAAGACCGATGCGGCGGGCGCAGTCGTCGCCTGCACGGTGACGTGGGCCGGCGCGCCTGGCGTGCTGCCCGGAGCCGCGGCGAAGTTCGGCGTTGGTGCCGTGGTCAATTACTTCTCGAAAGCGACACCGCAACCGCAGCCCACGACGCCGGATACCACGACGACCGGCGGCGGCGAACGCGACGGCGTCTTCAACCTGCCGCCGAACATCGCGTTCGGCGTGACGGCACTGGTCAATTCGTCGGCGCAGCAGACGATCGAGGTCTATGTCGACGACAACACGAAACCGGCCGCGACGTTCCAGGGCGCCGGCACGCAGGACGCGAACCTGAACACGCAGGTCGTGAACTCGGGCAAGGGGAAGGTTCGCGTGGTCGTCACGGCGAACGGCAAGCCGTCGAAGATCGGCTCGCGCCAGGTCGACATCTTCAAGAAGACCTACTTCGGGCTGGTCGGGTCGGAAGATGGGACGGACGGGGATTACAACGACGGCATCGCGATCCTGAACTGGCCGCTGGGCTGATCGCCCGCGCCGACTGACGGGCCACGCCGAATCGCCGCACCCATCGGTGTCGCGATTCGGTGTCGATCCGGTGCGGGGCCACCTGTTTTCCCTGATACAGATTCAGCCTCGTCCGATATGCGCGTACGCGAGCCGCCGCTATGATCGTCGTGCGCGGTCGTTCGATGGTGGCCGGTGGGCGCGGCCACTTTTCCTGCATCAACGAAGGCTCCGCACAAGCTCCGCGTGCATCGCTTGCCGATGTCAGCAGACGCTGCCTGATGCGAACATCGAGCGCCCGCGCCCGAGCCGTCCTCCTCGTCGAAACCCGCCGTGCGAATGCGCCGCCGATCCGCGCGGCGCCGCCGCCATCCGGTTCGCGCTGCCCCGCCAGCCCGGCCCCGCAAGAACGATCAAATGCCCCCGCCGCCGATACCATATAGTCTGCCCGACACCCTCATTGGCACGCTATGAATCCGGTTGGAAAAGCACTCTGGTTTATCGAAACCGAGCTGGACAGGGAACTGACACTCGACAGGATTTCCGCTGATTGCGACATGACGCGCTTCGGCTTTTCGCGCATTTTCTCGATGAATACCGGGTGGCCGGTGATGCGCTATGTCCGGTCGAGGCGGCTGACGCGTGCGGCGCGCGCATTGGCGCAAGGCGCGCCGGACATCCTGCACGTGGCACTCGATGCCGGCTATGGCTCCCATGAGGCGTTTACGCGCGCCTTCCGCGATCTCTTCGGCATAACGCCGGAGGAAGTGCGGGCACGGCGCACCCTCGACGGGTTGTATCTTGTGGAGCCCTTGCGCATGAAAGAGCTGAAAATCATCGCCGTTACGCCGTCACGCTTCGAAGTCGCCGGAAAGCGGCTGATCGCGGGCATGAGCGACCGCTATACCTTTGAAACCAACGAAGGGATTCCGGCACTCTGGCAGGCCTTTATCCCGTATATCGGCAACCTCCCCGGCCAGGTCGGCGACGGGACTTATGGCGTGTGCTGCAACCCGGATGCGGACGGCAGCTTTGAATATATCGCGGGCGTGGAGGTCACGAGTCGCGACCGGTTGCCCGCGCCATTTCGTTGCGTCGAACTTGAACCGCAACGTTATGCGGTCTTCGAACACGGCGGGCACATCTCCACACTTCACCAGACCTTCTACAGCATCTGGAACGGCTGGCTGCCGACGTCGGGATTCAACGCGGTGGACGCGCCCGAGTTCGAGCGCTACAGCGGCGACTACGATCCGGTGACGGGCACCGGCGTGCTTGAAATCTGGTTGCCTGTCGAACAAGCTGCGTGAGTGGCCCGCACCGATCGGCCGCGACGACGCGCGCCACGGCCGATCTTTCAACGTATCGTCACCGTCGACATCACCACGCCCACCGCACGCCCGCATTCCCGGTAATCAACAGTCAGCCGGCAGGCGACGCGGCAGGCTTCGACATCGCGACCGGCTGCGACCACGCGGCCGAGGCCAGCTGCGTGCGCGCGGCATGTGCCACGCGGTTGAACACCACTCGCCGCTCGCCCTTCAGCTTCGCCGCCCTGGCTGCCTGCACCAGCTCGACCGGATCGACGAGGCGGGCATGTCGCCGCACCTCGAAATGCAGATGCGGGCCCGTCGCGGTCCCCGTACTGCCGACGGCACCGACGCGCTGGCCGCGAGCAACCCGCGCACCGGTGCGCAGCGTCGGCTCGAATGCCGACAGGTGCGCGTAGTACGACGCATAGCCGCCGTCATGGCGAATCACCACATACTTGCCGTAGCCGCGCGGCTCGGTGCCGATGAACGTCACGACGCCGCGCTCCGACGCGTGGACCGCACGCCCCGACGGTGCGGCGAGATCGACGCCGGAATGCACGTGACGCGCGCCGGTTACCGGGTGCACGCGCGCACCGAACTTCGAGCTGATCCGCGTCGCGGCGACCGGCATCGCAAACCGGGAGCCGGCGAGCGGCACGCCGTCGAGGTCGTAATAGGCGCCCGGCGAGCCCGCCTCGGGCGCGAACCACACACCCGCGACGTGCTGGCCGCGAAAGCGGATGTCGAGCGCCGTCACGCGCACGCCGCCCGGCAGTGTCGCACTGTCGTCCGGTTCGAATGCCACGCGGAAGGTGTCGCCGGTCGCGCCGCGCTGCTTCGGATCGATGCGCCCGGCCAGCATGCGGGTGATCTGCGCCGCGACGCCGCGCGGCAGTTCGGCGCGCGCCAGCGACGCTTGCAGGCTGCCGGCAATCGCGCCGGCGCGCGTGCCGCGATCCGGCTGCGCGAGCATGAACGGCTCGGCCGATGCCAGATCGACGGGACGCCGCTCAAACGCCGGCTGCGCCCCCATCGCGGGCAACGGCGATGCAATGCCGTAGTCGAACCGCGTCGCGTAGCCGCGTTCGATCGCGCCGCGCGCCGCGTCGCACAGCACGCGGTACGCCACGCAGGCGCCGAAGCGCGCAGCGGTGGCATCACGATCGGCGCCGGCCGGCACGTACGACGCGGGCCCCGCGTGCATGACCGATGCATTCAGGCCGCCCCACGTCGTCCGGGCAGAATTGAAAAAAGGCACGTCGACAAGGTCTGCCGTTTCCGCCGTCACGGGCGCGAACGGCGCGGCGTCGTGAAACGCGTGCGCGGCCGCACCCTGTGCGCCGGCCGCGCAGGCCGCCGCGACAACACCGCGCAGCAGCGCGCGGCGAAGCGGGAAACAGTGAACGCCGCGCTGAGCGGGTTGACCTTGTTCGCGTGCGAGACGGAAACGCAGGTCTAACCGCATGACGTCGTCACTCGCTATCTATCAATGAAAAATCGGGAGAGAACCGGGTATCGCGGAAGAACGATCGTCGCGACCCGGCAACTAGAAACCGAGTGTATCGGCATGCTTGAAACGGCTAAATAGGACCAATCCTATTTGGTCGCATCTTCCATTAGTACCAGTACTAAATCGATGCACTCCGCCCCCATGCATTCGCGCGAACCAGCGTGTGCCGTGTACAGTCGAACGCTGCCGGCGCGTGACGCGCCGCGCACTGTTTCTTCAAACCGGAATCCCGTCATGTTTCTCGATCACCTTCACCCGGAACGCTGGACGTTCCTGTGGAACGCGCTGTCCACTCTCTCCATCAAGCTGTGCGCCGGCCTTGCGCTGCTCGTCGCCGGCTGGTGGCTGTCGAAACGCATCGGCAACTGGCTGAACCGGCTGCTCTCGAACAAGGAGCGCGTCGACGACACGCTGCGGCCGATCCTCTGCGACGTCGCCGTGTGGGGCATCCGCATCGTCGCGATCGTCGGCGCGCTGTCGCAGCTCGGCATCGAAACCGCGAGCATCGTCGCGGTGCTCGGCGCGGCCGGCCTCGCGATCGGGCTCGCGCTGCAGGGCACGATGCAGAACATCGCGGCCGGCATCATGCTGTTGCTGCTGCGGCCGTTCAAGGTCGGCGACTACATCGACGGCGGCACGGGCGTCGCGGGCACCGTCGAGGAAGTCGGGCTCTTCATGACGCGGCTGACGAAGCCGGACGGCATCTGCGAATACGTGCCGAACAGCGCGCTGTGGGGCAGCTCGATCCGCAACTACACGCGCAACCCGACGCGCCGCCTCGATCTCGAAGTGGAAGTGTCGGTACACGACGATATCGATCGTGCGCTCGACGCGCTGCGCGCGCTGGCCGTGGCCGATCCCGACGTGCTGCAGGATCCCGCGCCGGACGTGATGGTGATGCGCTTCGACGACAGCACGGCCGTCGCGAACATGCGCGTGTGGACCCGCACCGACCAGTTCTGGGCGATGCGCTGGCGCCTCGCGCGCCAGGTGCGCAAGACGCTTGCCGATGCCGACTGCGCGCTGCCGATCCGCACGCGCGAGCTGCACATCGTGCACGACGCGGAACGTCGCACGGACAGCGTGCGCGTCCGGCAGATGTAACCGCGCGGCGGAGGGCGGACCGGTTTCCCGCCCGGTCCGCCCTCGAATCAGACCCGTCTGATTCACTGCGCGCCTTCACCTCGCGACAATGGCCGTGCTGGACGAAGCGGTCATCTCGTCCGGCATCCAGTAGTGAATCTCTCCGTTCCTTGCCGCCCTTCGCGGGCGGCTTTTTTTGCCCGTCTTTGCTCATCGATTCGACGCGCGGGCATGCAATCAGGAAACCATCATGAAAGAACGCGCCACCGTCCTCTGCCGACGCGGCGACCGGATCCTTCTGGTCGCCCGGTTGAATGCCCGCTGGGCGCTGCCCGGCGGCAAGCCGCAGCGCGGCGAATCGCTGCGCGACGCCGCGCGCCGCGAGCTGCTCGAGGAAACCGGGCTCGCGTGCGGCAATGCCCGCCATCTGTTCCGGATCGCGGGCCCGCACAAGCTGCATCACGTGTTTCTCGCCGACATCGATCCGGATGCGATCGCGCGACCCGCGCACGAGATCGCGCATTGCGCGTGGATCGACCGTGAATCGCTCGGGTCGCTGCATTGCAGCCAGCCGACACCGCTCATCGTCGAGCTCGCGTTCGACTGGCTGCGGCAGCCGCGCCTCGTGCCGGGCGTGGTCGGCCACGACGTGTTCGCCGGTATCGCGGCCTGAAGTCCGCGCGTGCGGTTCGCGCGCGATACCGGTTCGCGGCCCTGCGTTACATCCTGACGATATCGAGCAGCGCCTTCCTGCCGCTCTTGTACGTGAACACCGAGATCGCACCGTGCTTCAGGTCGCCCTGCGGCGTGAAGCCGGTTTCGCCGATCACGCCGCGATAGTCGGTGGCCGGCATCGCGGCCAGCACCTTCGCCGGGTCCGTCGAATTCGCGCGCTTCATCGCGTCGACGATGATATTGACCGCGTCGTACGAGAACGGCGCATACACCTGCATCGGCTGGTGGTAACGCGCTTCGTAGCGCTTCGCGAACGCCGCGCCGCCCGGCATCTTCTCGAGCGCGATACCGGCTTCCGAGCACACGACGTTGTCGGATGCCGGGCCCGCGAGCTTCGGCAGGTCGGTCGAGCACACGCCGTCGCCGGCGAGGATCTTCGCGCGCATGCCGAGCTGGCGCGCCTGCTTCGCGAGCGGGCCGCCCGTCGCATCCATCCCGCCGTACATGATCGCGTCCGGGTTCTCGCCCTTGATCTTCGTCAGGATCGCGCGGAAGTCGATCGCCTTGTCGTTGGTCGCGTCGCGCGATACGACCTTCATGCCGGCCGATTTCGCGGCCTTCTCGAACTCGGTCGCGAGGCCCTGCCCGTACGCGGTCGAATCGTCGACCACGGCCACCGTCCTGATCCCCATGTGCTTCGCCGCATACATCGCGAGCGCCGGCCCCTGCTGCGCGTCGGTCGCGACGACGCGATAGGTCGTCTTGAAGCCCTGCTGCGTGTACGTCGGGTTGGTCGCGGCCTGCGAGATCTGCACGACGCCGCCGTCGCGATAGACGCGTGACGCCGGAATCGACGTACCCGAGTTGTGATGGCCGACGACGCCGACGACCTTGTCGTCGACGAGCCGCTGCGCGACCTGCGTCGCGGTGCGCGGATCGCCCGCGTCGTCCTGCGCGTCGAGCTGCAGCGTGATCTTCCTGCCGCCGATCACGAGCCCCTTCGCATTGATTTCCTCGACCGCGAGCCGCGCGCCATTCTCGCTGTCCTTGCCGAGGTGCGCGATCGCGCCGGTCAGCGGCGCGACGTGCCCGATGCGCACGATCTCGTCCGCGTGCGCGGGCCATGCGGACAGCGCGCACGTCAGTGCGGCCGCGGTGGCGAATGCCGTCTTGTGATGCCGATTCATGCTTGTCTCCTTCCTTGTCGCGCTTCGTTCGGGTCCAGATCCGTCGTGCGTCGAAGGTCGCGCATACGCTTCACGCACGCCCTTCGAATCCCAGCAATACGTTCACCGCGTTGATGCCGATCTCGTCGACCATGTAGCCGCCTTCCATCACGAACAGCGTCGGCAGGCCCAGGCGCGCGAGCGCCTCGCCGATGCGCAGGTAGTCGGGCGAGCGCAGCCGGAAATGGCTGATCGGGTCGTGCTCGAAGGTATCCACGCCGAGCGACACGACGAGCAGGTCGGGCGCATGCGCGGCGATCGCGGCCGTCGCATGGCCGAGCGCCGTTGCGTAGGTGTCCCACTGCGTGCCCTTCGGCAGCGGCAGGTTCAGGTTGAAGCCTGCGCCCGCGCCGATGCCGCGCTCGTCCGCATAGCCGGAGAAGTACGGATACGACACCGGCGGCTCGCCGTGGATCGACGCGAACAACACGTCCGCGCGGTCGTAGAAGATGTCCTGCGTGCCGTTGCCGTGATGGAAATCGACGTCGAGCACCGCGACGCGCGCGGCGCCCCGCGCGATGCCGTGCTGCGCGGCGATCGCCGCGTTGTTCAGGTAGCAGTAGCCGCCCATGTATTCGCGTCCTGCGTGATGGCCGGGCGGGCGGCACAGCGCGAAGGCCGCGCGCGCGCCGCCGTTCGACAGCAGGTCGGCGCCGGTGAGCGCCGAGTTCGCGCTCGCGCTCACGGCATCCCACGTGCCGGCGTTGATCGGCGCGCCGGCGTCCATCGCGTAGAAGCCGAGCTTGCCGTCGATGAACGCGGGCGGCGTCGCGGCGGCGGGCATCGCGCGCACCGGCCACACGAGCGGCAGCGCCTGGCACGTGCGGCCGGTCGCGGTCCATTCGTCCCATGCGCCGGCGAGGAAATCGACGTAGCGTGCGCTGTGCGCGCCGGCGTAGCTGGCGCGGTCGAACGCGCGCGGCGCGATCACGTCGCCGAGGCCGGCGGCACGCACCTGCGCGAGCACCGTTTCGGCGCGAAGGGGGGTTTCGAATGAATCGGTGATCGCGCCGTCCTTCAGTTCGACGCCGCGATGCAGGTGGTGATCGCTGCTGTAGACCGTGAGCATGGTTGACCGTGGCGGTGAGGGCAATGAGGGAGGGATGACAACAGTCTATTGACGCCGGCCGGCAATAACTTTGCTTTCCACCTCTTCGTTTCGTACAATTTTGAGAAATCTGTCTACGGAACACCGGATATGAGCAAAAATCGCGCTTCGGCTGAACTCGACGGCGTCGATCGCGCGATGCTCCGCCTGCTGCAGGAGGACGGCGCGCTGTCGAACGCGACGCTCGGCGAGAAGCTGTCGCTGAGCGTCACGCCGTGCTGGCGCCGCCGCAAGCGGCTCGAGGACGAGCGCGTGATCACCGGCTACCAGGCGAACCTCGACCGGCGCGCGCTCGGCATGAACGTGTTCGCGTTCGTGCAGGTGACGTTCAACATGCATTCGGACCAGGATTCGGATCACTTCGAGGACGTGATGCGGCGTCACGACGAAGTGACGTCGTGCCACAAGATCACCGGCGCGGCCGATTACCTCCTGCAGGTCGTCGCGGCCGATCTCGATGCGTATGCGGAATTCGTCGAGCGCGTGTTGCGCAAGCAGCCGGGCGTGTCGTCGATCCAGTCGAGCCTGGCGTTGCGCGAAGTGAAGTTCTCGTCGCGCGTGCCGGTGCCAGACGCGTGATCGTTGATGTTTTCATGCGCCCGCGCACGGGCATCCGCTGTCGATCGTCATCCCATGGAGCGCTACCCTATGAAACGCCTGCTACCTTCCGCGTCGCTTGCCGCCGCGATCGCCTGCGCATTTGCATTGAGCGCCTGCGCGGCGCAATCCTCCGCACCGGCCGCTGCGTCGACGCCCGCCGAACCTTCCGCGCCGGCCGCCCCGCCGATGGTCGGCGGCGATCGCGACGCGCACGGCTGCATCGGCTCGGCCGGCTATTCGTGGTGCGAACAGACCCAGCAATGCGAACGCACGTGGGAACTCGCGAAGCAGAAGGGTTTCGCGAATTCGGCGCAAACGTACGAGCAGTTCTGCCACAACGATTTCGCGAAGTGACGTGACGTGACGGAACGCGCTCATGTCGCGGCGCGATGCCGCGACATGACGCCCGCGAAATTCCGTTCCGATCCCACTCGGTTATCCCCATCTTTCCCGGTTCCGGCAACCATCGTTCCGGAAACCCGGACACGCAAAAAACCCCACAAAAACAACGGCATTTTTCGTTTGCGACACAGCAAACGAGTTCGGTTATATTACGCGCCCCTTGCCACCCCGCTCCCACGAAACGCGCCGCGCGCGGCCTCTTTCAACGCAGCCTGAAGCGCCGTCCGCGCAGGCTTGCCGCAAGGGCCCGGGCGCCTGGCACGCCACCGCGAGGCAGGCGATTGCCTGCCCGCCGGAAGCCGGTCCGAAGGTGTCCTTCACGACGGTTTCGCGTGCGCAAATGCAACGGCGTGCAGCGTCGATCCGGAATTCCGGATTCGCGGTCCGGATCTCCGGATACGTGTTTCGCCGCGGTCGAAACGCACGCCGGGCGGCTTGGCAAACCGATGCATCCAAGTTGAAGAAGGATCTGCTGTGATCAAAACGTTACGGGTAATACTGTCGGCGCTCGCGTTGTGCGTCGCCGCGTCGTCCGCGCACGCGGCCGATACGAAGAAGGTCGACGTCCTGCTGGTGGGCGGCGGAATCATGAGCTCGACGCTCGGCGTCTGGCTGCACGAGCTTCAGCCTGACTGGTCGATGACGATGGTCGAGCGCCTCGACGGCGTCGCGCTGGAAAGCTCGAACGGCTGGAACAACGCCGGCACCGGCCACTCGGCGCTCGCCGAACTCAACTACACGCCGGAGAAGGCGGACGGCAAGATCGACATCTCGAAGGCCGTCGAGATCAACGAGTCGTTCCAGATCTCGCGCCAGTTCTGGGCGTGGCAGGTCAGGCAGGGCGTGCTGAAGAACCCGCACTCGTTCATCAACTCGACGCCGCACATGAGCTTCGTGTGGGGCGACGACAACGTCCGCTTCCTGAAGAAGCGCTACGACGCGCTGCAGGCGAGCCCGCTGTTCCGCGGGATGCAGTATTCGGAAGACTACGACCAGATCAAGCAGTGGGTGCCGCTGATGATGGAAGGCCGCGACCGCAACCAGAAGGTCGCGGCAACGTGGACGCCGATCGGCACCGACGTGAACTTCGGCGAGATCACGCGCCAGTTCGTCGGCTACCTGAAGACGCAGCCGAATTTCACGCTGTCGCTGTCGAGCGAAGTGCGCGAGATCACGCGCAACGCCGACGGCACGTGGCACGTGTCGTGGGTCAAGCTGCATTCGGATGAACCGCCGCAGGCCGTCGACGCGAAGTTCGTGTTCATCGGCGCGGGCGGCGGCGCGCTGCACCTGCTGCAGGCGTCGGGCATCCCCGAGGCGAAGGACTACGGCGCATTCCCGGTCGGCGGCTCGTTCCTCGTGACCGACAACCCCGACGTCGTGAAGCAGCATCTCGCGAAGGCCTACGGCAAGGCATCGGTCGGCTCGCCGCCGATGTCGGTGCCGCACCTCGACACGCGGATCATCGACGGCAAGAAGATCATCCTGTTCGGGCCGTTCGCGACGTTCTCGACCAAGTTCCTGAAGAACGGCTCGTACTTCGACCTCGCGAAGAGCACCAACCTGCACAACGTCGCGCCGATGATGCGCGTGGGCGTCGACGAATTCCCGCTGGTCCAGTACCTGGCCGGCCAGTTGATGCTGTCCGACGACGACCGCTTCAACGCGCTGAAGGAATACTTCCCGAATGCGAAGAAGGAAGACTGGCGCCTGTGGCAGGCCGGCCAGCGCGTGCAGATCATCAAGCGCGACCCGGTGAAGGGCGGCGTGCTGAAGCTCGGCACCGAGATCGTCAGCTCGCAGGACGGCAGCATCGCGGGCCTGCTCGGCGCATCGCCGGGCGCGTCGACAGCCGCGCCGATCATGCTGAGCATGATGAAGAAGGTGTTCAAGGACAAGGTCGCGACGCCCGAGTGGCAGCAGAAGATCCGCCAGATCGTGCCAAGCTACGGCACGAAGCTGAACGACAGCCCGGCGAAGGTCGTCGAGGAATGGACCTATACGAGCGACGTGCTGCAGCTCTCGCCGCCGCCGAAGATCGACGTCAGTGTGCCGTCGCAGGCCGCCGGCAGCGCGCCGGCCCGCCCGGCCAAGGCATCGGCCGACATGGCGCTGTAACGCATCGCACGCTGTTCCCCGCACGGCACGGCCGCCCTCCGGGGCGGCCGTTTTTCATGGCGCGCACCGGCGGCGGCTCCCAGCCGGTCGCCGGCTTCCGCTAGAATTGCGGCACGCGCGACCCCGTCGCCGCCCGATCCATCATCCGCATCGACGCAGTCCAAACGGCCGCCGGTGCGGCCCGCGCCCGAACCGCGCGAGCGCCGCACACCGTTGCCGCGCCCGCCCGGGCGCGCCATCAACCGAATTCAGCTGGAGAAAGACCGTGTTTACCTGCAGAAACCAGAGCTGCGGCACGCAGTGGGAGACGTCCGACGTCGTCATCAAGGACGAGGGCCAGGGGCTGCTGTTCCGCTGCCCGCTGTGCGGCGCGCGCAACTATCTCGAGCGCTTCGACGCCGAAGACGGCACGATCGTCTACGAGCAGATGGCAGGCCGCCCTTACCTCGGAGACGACCCGGCATGACCCAACCGACCGCAACGCCCTTCAGCGTACTGCCGCTGACGCCCGCCACGCTCGCCAACCTGACGCAGCTCGGCTATGTCGACATGACGCCGATCCAGGCCGCAAGCCTGCCGATCGCGCTGGCCGGCCAGGACCTGATCGCGCAGGCGAAGACGGGCAGCGGCAAGACCGCCGCGTTCTCGCTCGCGCTGCTGGCGCGCCTCGACGCGCGCCGCTTCGACGTGCAGGCGATGATCCTGTGCCCGACCCGCGAACTCGCCGACCAGGTCACGCAGGAAGTGCGCCGCCTCGCGCGCGCCGAGGAGAACGTGAAGGTGCTGACGCTGTGCGGCGGCACGCCGATGCGCCCGCAGACGCAGAGCCTCGAGCACGGCGCGCATATCGTCGTCGGCACGCCGGGCCGCATCATGGATCACCTCGATCGCGGCACCCTGAAGCTCGACGCGCTGAACACGCTCGTGCTCGACGAAGCCGACCGGATGCTCGACATGGGCTTTTTCGACGACATCGCGAAGGTCGCGCGGATGTGCCCGCCGACGCGCCAGACGCTGCTGTTCTCCGCGACCTATCCGGACGGCATCGTGAAGCTGAGCCAGCAGTTCCTGCGCAACCCGAAGGAAGTGAAGCTCGCGGAGCGTCACGACGACAGCAAGATCCGCCAGCGCTTCTATGAAGTGACCGAGAACGAGCGGCTGCATGCAGTGGGCCAGTTGCTGAACCACTACCGGCCGGTGAGCACGATCGCGTTCTGCAACACGAAGCAGCAGTGCCGCGACCTGCTCGACGTGCTGCACGCGCAAGGTTTCCATGCGCTCGCGCTGCACGGCGAGCTCGACCAGCGCGAGCGCGACCAGGTGCTGATCCAGTTCGCGAACCGCAGCTGCTCGGTGCTGGTGGCGACCGACGTCGCGGCGCGCGGGCTCGACATCGCGCAGCTCGAAGCGGTGATCAACGTCGACGTGACGCCCGACCCCGAAGTGCACGTGCACCGCATCGGCCGCACGGGCCGCGCGGATCAGGACGGCTGGGCGCTCAGCCTCGCGAGCATGGACGAGATGGGCCGCGTCGGCGGGATCGAGCAGGCGCAGAAGCGCGAGGTCGAATGGCATCCGCTCGCCGAGCTGAAACCGGCCGGCGACGACACGCTGCTGCCGCCGATGGAAACGCTGCAGATTCTCGGCGGGCGCAAGGACAAGATCCGCCCGGGCGACGTGCTCGGCGCGCTGACCGGCGACGCGGGGTTCGACGGCAAGCAGATCGGCAAGATCAACGTGACCGAGTTCTCGACCTATGTCGCGATCGAGCGCGGCGTCGCGCACGACGCGCTGCGCAAGCTCAATGCGGGGAAGATCAAGGGCAAGCGGGTCAAGGTCCGGTTGATGGACGAAGAAGAGTAACGGGAAGCGGCGCGGACGGTCGCACCGTTCCGCGCCACCCGCACGCGCCCGCACTACCGGCGCATCACGCCAGTTCCGGATACCCGTGCGCGGCGGCGTCCCGCGCAAACCGGGCAATCGTGTCGTAATCGCGCGGCGACAGCCGTTCGAATCCCCTCAGCCGCAGCACGCGCGCCCGTTCCGTATCGGCTGCGACCGCGATGTCCAGCGCATCCTGCAATGCAGCGACCTGCGTTTCTTCCAGTGCCCGCGATGCGATGAACGGCAGCCCCGGCGCGGACGCCGTCATGCCGATGATCCGAATCTCCTCCAGCAACCCGGGCAGCGCGTCGCGCACATACGCAAACGTCACGCAGTCGATCGCCGCGCAATCGGCCTCGCCTGAAGCCAGCGCGCGCAGCACGTTCAGGTGCGAGCCGAGCGGCGTCACCGATCCGAAGAAGTGGCCGTCGTGCGCATGCGGCGCGACCGCGTGCCGGAAGGCATTCATCCCGCTGTGTGAATCGGCACCGTTGAATGCGGCACGCAGCCCGCGACAGGCGGGGAGCGTCGTCGCGCCGCCCGCATGCGCGCGTGCCGACACGACCAGCACGCTGCTGTAATGCGCGCCGTGGCAGCCTTCCACGTCGAAAGCGGGCGTCGCGATCAATCGCACGACGTCGCGCAAGCCGAGCATCCGGTACGGGTAGCCGCAGGTCTGCGACAGCAGCAGATCGTCGCGCCGCCACAGCGCGTGCAGGTCGTCGAACGGTTCGCCGGGAAGCACGACATCGGCAGGCCCGCCCGCGTTCGCGAACGCGTCGAGCGCGTCGCGCAGCAGCGCGCGCCACAGTGCGGCGTGGCGCGGCGTCACGTTGTACATCGGCAGTTGTGCGATCCATTGGCTCATGCGGGCATTCTACGCATCGGCGGCGCCCCCGAAGCTTATCGGCCGCACGGCGATAAGCAAATGCGAATCGATTGGTTGGCCGCGCCGCGACCGCCGGGTACCGTTCGAATGCCTGCCGGCGTCGCCATCGCGCGATGCCGGGCAGGCCGACCGTGATCCGCGAGACACCTGCGCACCCGGGCCGAGCGCTCCGGTTCAACCGCTCGTTCCCCGCATTGCCCGATCCATCCCGCCTCAACGCCATGGCCGAATACTTCGACGTCGACCACGCGCGCGCGATTGCCGCGCTCGACGCCCGCTTCACCGCCCGCACCGAGTGGCCGACCTGGTTGCTGGTCGTCGCGATCTACGGCGGCTGGCTCGCCGTGCTGCTGCTCGTGCGTGCGGGAAACCTGTCGCTCGCGGCCGCGACGCCGCCGCTGATCCTGCTCGGCGCGTGGCACCTGTCGCTGCAGCACGAGCTGCTGCACGGCCATCCGACGCGTTCCGCCTTCGTGAACAAGCTGCTCGGCTATCCGCCGCTGACGATCTGGTATCCGTACACGCTGTATCGCGACACGCATCTCGAGCATCATCGCGACGAAGACCTGACCGTGCCCGGCGTCGATCCGGAAACGAACTACGTCACGCGCGAACGCTGGGCGCGGCTGCCGCGCTGGCGCCGCGTGCTGACGGTCGCACGCAAGACCTTCGTCGGACGAATCGTCGTCGGGCCGCCGCTCGCCATCGCCGCGACGTGCGCCGGTGCGTTCGCCGCGTTCCGGCGCGGCGACTTCCGTCATCTGCCGATGTGGGCGACGCACGTCGCCTGCGCGGCCGCGCTGCTCGCGTGGCTGCAACGGGCGATCGGCGTGCCGTGGTGGTACTACCTGCTGGCGGTCACATGGCCCGCGCTGTCGCTCGCGATGATCCGCTCGCTCTTCGAGCATCGCGCCGCGCGGCATCCGAAGGCGCGCATCGCGATCAACGAAGCCGGCTTCGCGATGCGGCTGCTGTACCTGAACAACAACTATCACCTCGTTCATCACGACCTGCCGAAGCTGCCGTGGTACGACCTGCCGCGCGCGTACCGGATGCGCCGCGACGCGTACGCGGAGAAATGCGGCGGCTTCGTGATCCGCGGCGGGTATCGCGAGCTGCTGGCGCGCCATGCATGGACGCCGACCGATGCGCCCGTGCATCCGTTCGATCAGGGAACCGCATCGTTGTCGACGGGAAGCGGCGTGAAGGTGGCGGTGGTCGACAAGGTGCTGCAGATCAGCACGTGACGCTCGACGGCGCCACGCTTCGTCGTGAAAGCGCCGGATTCAGCGACGCAGGCGACACGCCGCGCGGCGGCCCATTCGCCCGCCCGCCGCATATTGCTTACGAAAAGCCGACAACGCAGATCGTCGCCGGCGAATTGCCAATTGGGTCGGCAATGCCCAGAATGGCGGCTCATCCGGGGCCTCCAACAACCATTCGCCCCGGCTCTGCCTCACGGCCGCGCGCCGCACTCCCGACGACGATGCAATCGAACACCCCGCCCGGCGCGATCCGCACGATCGGCAACGACTGGTCCGTTTCCGCGATCACGGCCGGCTTTCTCGCGGTACTGATTTCCTACGCGGGCCCGCTCGCGATCTTCTTCCAGGCTTCGCAGGCGGCCCACGCGTCCACCGCGATGGTGTCGTCGTGGGTCTGGGCGATCTCGATCGGCGCGGGCGTATCGGGCCTGTTCGCGAGCTGGAAGCTGAAGGTGCCGGTCGTTACCGCATGGTCGGCGCC
Source organism: Burkholderia catarinensis (assembly GCF_001883705.2). GTDB lineage: Bacteria > Pseudomonadota > Gammaproteobacteria > Burkholderiales > Burkholderiaceae > Burkholderia > Burkholderia catarinensis. The sequence continues at coordinate 65,037 of NZ_MDEQ02000016.1, read as the reverse complement.
CGGCACCGCGCTGCTCGTCGGCCTGTTTCCGCAACTGACGCTCAACCAGGCCGTCGGCGCGTACATCACGGCCGCGCTGATCATCCTGCTGATCGGCGTGACCGGTTATTTCGACCGGCTCGTGCGCCACATTCCGCGCGGCATCGCGTGCGGGATGATGGCCGGCATCCTGCTGCCGTTCGGCACGCACGCGTTCGCCGCCGCATCGGAGCAGCCCACGCTCGCGTTCGGGATGATCGCGGCCTACGTGATCTTCAAGCGCCTGCTGCCGCGCTACAGCATCGTGCTCGTGCTGCTGACCGGCGCCGCGCTCGCGACGCTGCTCGGGATGACGCATCTCGGCAACGTGTCGCCGGGCATCGCGCGGCCGATCTTCATCGCGCCCGAATGGACGCTCGGCACGACGCTCAGCCTCGCGCTGCCGCTCGTCGTCGTCAGCCTCACCGGCCAGTTCCTGCCGGGGATGACGATCCTGCGCGTGTCCGGCTATCACACGAGCGCGCGACCGATCATCACCGCGACCAGCGTGATGTCGCTGGTCGTCGCGTGCTTCGGCGGGATCACGATCGTCGTCGCGGCGATCACCGCGGCGCTCTGCACCGGCAAGGACGCACACGAGGATCCGGACCGGCGCTACATCGCCGGGCTCGCGAACGGTGCGTTCTACCTGGTCGGCGGCCTCTTCGCGGGCACGATCGTCACGGTGTTCTTCGCATTGCCGAAGGCGTTCGTCGCGATCCTCGCGGGGCTCGCGCTGATCGGCGCGATCGGCGCGAACATGCACGGGATCTTCGAGGACGAGAACCACCGCGAGGCGTCGGTGATCACGTTCCTCGCGACCGCGTCGGGGATGACGTGGCTCGGGCTCGGCTCCGCGTTCTGGGGAATCGTGATCGGATCGCTGTCGTATGCGGTGCTGAACAAGGTGCGGCGGCCGGCATGACGCGCATCGTGCGCATCATGCGCATCGCGCGCCGCCGCTTCAATCAGCGCGCGTGCCGGCGCACCAGTTGCGCGAGCGCATCCGCCAGCGTCGTCGTGCCGTAAAGCCGCTCCGACACGCCGGCCTCGACGTCGATCTGTCCGGCGTTGTGCACGTCGTAGAGATCGACGATCAGTTGAGCATGGCGTTCGCTGAGCCCGGCGCGCAGCAGCGTCGCGCTCCACGTGTCGCGCGGCAGTTCATGCGCGACGATCGCGCGGCCGGCCGCCGCGCCGAGCGACTCCGCGATCGCCGTCACGCTCGCCCGCTGCGGCCCTTCGACGCTGACGATGCGCGGCGCGTTGCCGCCTTCGGGCGCATCGAGCAGCAGCCGCGCCGCGACGACGCCCACATCGGGCGCCCAGACCGTCGGAAATACCTTGCCGACCGGATGGTGGAAGCTCGGCAGCACGCCGGTGCCGAGCGCGACCGGCAGGATGCGCGTCCAGTTCTGCAGGTGCTCGGCCGAACGCAGCAGCGTCAGTTGCGTCGGGATCGTCTTAAGCCGTTCCTCGAGGCGGTGAAAGAGGCGGGTGATGCCCGTATTGCCGTCGCGCTCCGCGCCGTAGTCCGACAGTGCGAGCAGCGCCGGCGGCGCGTTCGCGGCGAGCGCGGCGGTCGCGACGTCGATCGTCCGCGCCATCGTCGCAGCCGGATCGGGGTCGGCGACGGGCACCGGGCACAGCATCTGCACGGCCTGCGCACCGTCGATCGCGGCGGCGATCGCGCGCTCGTCCGTCAGCTCCGCGATCGCGACATCGCAGCCGAGCTGCGCGAAACGTTCACGATGGCGTGCGTCGCGCAGCACCACGCGCACGGGATGGCCTGCGTTGCGCAAGGTCGTCACGGTCGACAGGCCGACGTTGCCGGATGCGCCGAAGATCACGAACACGATTCGCTCCTTGGGGGATGAAGGTGATGTGATTGTCGGGTTGCGCGACAGGCCCGGCGCGCACGGAGGGATGAATCGAGCAGGAAAGGATGACGGATTGGATGGCGGCTGCCATGCGCGTTGTCCGATGCGTCGTCTCACGCTTCGAATCGTACGGTCTTGCCGATGACGAGCGACAACACGCCCGTGATGGATGAGCCGCTCACGCCCAGCGCGTTGCGCATCAGCAGGCCCGCGGGAAACGGGGAAACGGGGAGGCGGTTTCCGGATGACGGTGAACGCGGCAATTGTCCAACAGCCTGCTGGACGATTGCCCCGGGATCAGACGCGCCATCCCGGATCCGGCACGGCGCTACCGCTTCGTTATGCCGCGCTCCCGCCGCCCTCGCCGTCATAAGCCAGCCGCAGCCCGCCCCGCGCCCCCGATCGCGCAATCTCCGTCGGCGTCGCGCCGAGCACGCGGTTCATCCAGTTCGCCATGTGGCTCTGATGCGCAAACCCGGCTTCCAGCGCGATCTGGCTGATACTGAGCCGGCCTTCGAGCAACAACACCTTCGCGCGCTCGACCCGCCGCCGCACGACGTACTGGTGCACGGGCATTCCGAGCGTTTCGCGGAACAGCACCTTGAAATGGGGCACGCTGATCGACACGAGCGCCGCGAGTTCGGCCAGCGTCATGCGCCGGTCGAGGTTCGCTTCGACATAGTCGATCACGCGCGCCGCCGCCTTCGGCGCGAGCGTGCGCCGGCGCTCGCGGAACGCCGGCTGGCCGTCGACCAGCCGCGCGACGAGCGCCGTGCACAGGCTTTCCGCATAGAGCGGATCCGACGCGTCGTCCGCTTCGAGCTCGGCGGCCATCGCCCACGCGATGTACTGCAGGCGCGGGTCGCGCACCTGCAGCCGGCGGCGGATCTGCGCCTGCGACGGCTTCAGTTCGAGTTGCTCGACGGTCCGCCGCACGAACGTGTCACTGAGCGCGATGTGCAGGATCCGGCAGTCAGCGCTGTCGGTCCACTGGCCGGGCAGGCCGGCCGGAATCACGTCGACGTCGCCGTGCGCCTGGATGCGCGACACGCGTTCGCCGTCGCACACGCAATCCGCGCGAACGGGCGCGCCGATATGCACGCCGATGCGGTGATGCTCGGCTGCCGGAATCCGGTACGTGCCCGCGCGGATCTCCAGCAGTGACGCGCCAAAGCCGTGCCAGCCGAGCCCGCGGCTCGAGCGCAGGCTGACCGGGACGCCGTTGTCCGTCGGCGCGGCAAGAATCGCATCGCTCATTGATTGTCTCCACCAGATGATCGGGTGCCGAACGCGCATTGTGACGCGTTTCGGGCCGGCGTGCCGGACCTGCGGAGGGGCGCCCGGCCGGAACAGAAAAAGATCATCCGTTCCTGCTCGGGACGATCCTTGCATGCGCGCCGGCGTGCGCCGCACCGCTTACGATCGCTCCATCCGACACCTACGGAGACCGTCATGCCCCATTACTGTTTGCGACGCGCGGCGTTCACCGCGTCATCGCCGTCCGCCGCCACCCGCGCTTCGTCCGGCCCCTGCGCCCGCAACGATCGGACTGCCCTCGCCGCCTGGTGCCTGCGCCTCGTCGGCTGGTATCGGCTCGAACGGCTGCTCGCGTCGATTCCCGACAGCAACGACGACTTCGGGCCCGTCTGACCGGCCGGCCGGCGTCATCGCCTACTTGCGCCGCCGCTCGTGCGGTGCCGCCGTCGCGCCGTCGATCACCGGCGCGCCCTGCTTGATCAGGAAATCGCGGAACAGCCCCGTTACCTGCGAGATTCGCCGGTCGGCGAGCGTGACCACATACCATTCGCGCTCGATCGGGTTGCCGGGGAACGGCAGTTGCCCGAGCAGCCCCGTGCGCAGTTCGAGTGCACACGCGTGCAACGACAGGAACGCGATGCCGAGCCCGGCTTCGGCCATCTGCTTGATGGCCTCGTTGCTCGACAATTCGGACCCCACATGGAAACGGTAGCCGGCCGTCTTGAACAAACTCTCGACCGTCGAGCGCGTGCCTGCGCCGCGTTCGCGCACGAGCAGGTGCGCGGATTCGAGATCCTTCAGCGCGACCCGCTTGCGCTGCATCAGCGGATGGCCGGGCGCCGCGACGAACACCATCGGATGCTTCGCGAACTCAACCGCATGCGTGCGCAACTCCTTCGGCGCGCTGCCCATCACCGCGAGATCGATTTCATGCGTCGCGAGCATGCGGATGATGTCGTCGCGGTTGCCGACCTTGAAATACGTCTTCACATGCGGACGCGTCGCGGTGAATTTGACGAGCAGCGGCGGAATCAGGTACTCCGCCGTCGTGATCGCGCCGATCCGCAGCGTGCCGCCGAGGTCGCCCGTCAGCGCGGCCACTTCGTCGCCGGCCTCGCTCCACAGATGCAGGATCTCGCGCGCATAGCGCGACACGATCTCGCCGGCCGCGGTCAGCTGCACGCCGCGCCCCACCCGCTGCAGCAGCGCGGCGCCCACGGCCTCCTCGAGCAGCCGAACCTGCAGCGAAACGGCCGGCTGCGTCAGGTTCAGTTCCTCGGCCGCCCGCGACACGCTGCCGAGCCGCGCAATCATGTCCAGCGCCTTCAGCTGCCGGAACGTCGCGGTCTTACCTATAAGTGAATACATATGAGTCGCTTATAAACATTAAATTGTTCGAGTGGGTTCGAAACTATATCGTCGGTTCCTGAGCAATGTCATCCGAATCGTCATCAGCGGGAGCCCAACATGGACAACACCACGCCCAACCTTGCAACGGACCGCGCACCGCGCATGCCGCGCATCGTGATCGTCGGCGGCGGCGCCGGCGGCCTGCAGCTCGCCGCGCGTCTCGGCGATACGGTCGGACGCCGCGGGCAAGCCGAAGTCGTGCTCGTCGACCGCTACCCGACGCACTTCTGGAAGCCGCTGCTGCACGAAGCCGCATCGGGCCATCGCGACCCGGCGTCCCATACGATCGAATACGCGGCGCAGGCCAAGCGCCACGGCTTCCGCTTCGTGCAGGGCGCGCTGCAACGGGTCGACCGCGCGGCGCGCACGGCGACGATCGCGGCCGTGCAGGACGCGGACGGCACGGAAATCCTGCCGCAGCGCGAACGCGGCTATGACGATCTCGTGCTCGCGGTCGGCAGCGTGACGAACTTCTTCAACGTGCCGGGCGCGGCGCGCCATGCGCTGCCGCTTGAAAACCTCGACCAGGCCGAGGATTTCCGCCGCAAGTTTCTCGCGGCGTGCACGAAGGCGAATCACGTGGCCGAGCAGCAACCGGCGCGGCGCGCGGCGCCGATCTGCATCAACGTGATCGGCGCGGGCGCGACGGGCGTCGAGCTGGCCGCCGCGCTGCGGCACGCGATCCAGCAACTGACGACGTACCGCTTCAAGTCGCTGGTGTCCGCACGCGACGTGTACATCCGGCTGATCGAGGGCGGCCCGCGCATCCTGCCGGCGCTCGACGCACGGCTGTCCGGCAAGATGCACGCGCAGCTTCGCGTGCTGAACGTCGACGTGCTGACCGATACACGCGTGGCGGAAGTGGGCGCGGATGCCGTGACGACCGCGACGGGCGAACGGCTCGCGAGCGACATCACGATCTGGGCGGCCGGCGTCGCGGGGCCCGCGATCCTGCGGGAAATCGGCGACATCGCGCTCAATCGGTCGAACCAGGTGATCGTGACCGACACGCTGCAGACGCCGGACGATCCACACGTGTATGCGTTCGGCGACTGCGCCGCGTGCCCGTCGGCCGGCGCGAGCGGCTTCCTGCCGCCGCGCGCGCAGGTCGCGCACCAGCAGGCCGTGTATCTGGTCAACGCATTCGCGCGCCGCGTCGCCGGCAAGCCGGTGGCCGGCTTCACGTTCCGCGACGCGGGCACCGTCGTGTCGCTCGGGCAAGCCGGCGCCGTGTACCAGGCCGACCTCGGCGTGCGTTCGCGCTCGCTGATCGTCGACGGGCTCGCCGCGATCGGCCTGTACAAGTTCCTGTATCGCAAGCACCTGTTCAGCGTGGTCGGCGCGAAGCGCACGCTGTTCCAGTCGCTGAGCCACTGGCTGCAAAGCCGCTACCAGCCGTCGATCAAGCTGCACTGATCGCGCCTGCTCGCACGCGGCATCGCAGGACGGCATATCGGGCGGTCATCGCTCGATATGCCGTTTTTTCATATGCACACCCCCGGGGCATTCGCGGCGTGCGCGAGTCTGGTGCATCACATTGAACGCCGTCGATACGATGCAATTCGCGCGGACAATGTCGCGCGATACGCATCCCGCGCCCACGCTGGCTCGCCACCCAATTCATTAGCCAAATCGTATGAGTCGAATAAAAATATTAATTGGTTGCGTTTTCCGGATCGACGCTAAGGTGTGTGGCATTCCCGTCGGCGAACGGATCATCACGTCTCTGAAGAGGAATCACCGTGGTTATCGAAGCCATCGTCACCCGTCTCGACGCTGCATTCGCGCAAATTGAAGCGACACCGGATTCGCACGAATCGCGCCATCAGCGCGATGCGATCATCCAGTGGCTGGACCAGGCGTCGGAAGAAGGATATCGACTCGGTCTCGTCACGACGCTGCCGGCCGCACGGCTCAGCGACATGTTCGAAGGCCAGTTCGGCCGCGCGAACCTTGACCGCTTCTCGGTCGTCGTCACGGACGCCAGTCAACAGGACTCCGGATCAAATCAGCATCCTTTCGACGTCGCGCTGCAGGCGCTCGGCGTGCCGCCCGAACGCGCGGTGGCGATTGCGAGCAGCGAACCGGAGCGCCGCGAAGCCGAGCATTTCGGCCTGTCGCGCTGCGTGAGCATCACCGACACGGTGCGATCGATCGCATTGGCTGGCGTGCACTAAATATACGGTTGTCGCGAAGACGTCGTCGTGCAGCCACCTGCGTGGCTGCACACGCGCCCGACTCCGCCCGATACCCCCGCATCGAACCATCAATATCGCCGCCTCCCAAGTAGCTAGCTCACCAGCATGCGCGGATCGCCCGCCTCGGGGCGATGCGCCGATCTTTTCCGGAAGGCGACAGTTCGATGGAGCGCCCGCTGCAACCGATAACGGAGCCCCGGGAGGCTCGCACGTCGAGTACAACATGCCCGGCGGGGCCTGCCTCGACTCTTTACCTTGAACCGGCTGCTACCGTGTCGCGTCCGGTTTATCGTTCTCCGAGAAAAACCACCCAAAGTGATCTTTTTTCTTCCTAGCCAAACCCTTGTTGGCTTGGCTCCGGTTTAAAAAGAGTGCATTTTGAGCACCATGAGTGCTCAAAATTCCGGAAAATTGAACTCACTGTTGATCGATCTGGACGACACGAGCCTGGTGTCGAGTCGCTGGCTGCGTGCTCACGATTACTCCAACAGCCTCGTCGCGCGCTATGTGCGCAGCGGCTGGTTGGTATCGCCGGCGCGCGGCATCTACATGCGCAAGGGCGGACGCCTGCAGTGGGATGGCGTGGTTCGCAGCCTGCAGGTCAGGATCAGTGATATGACGCGGCGCGCGGGTCACGCAAGCCGCGCGCCCGAATGCCCGCCGGCAGCCTGCGCGGGCAGCAAGCGTCGCGCGCGGCTGAGCGCGGAACGCAGCCGCGTCGTCGCCGAACTCGCGCCCGCCCGCGCGGTCGAACGAGCATCGCCGGAGAGCCTTCATGAAACGCGTTGCCACTGCCGCTGTACTGACCCTGCTTGCCGCCGTCACCTTGCCGGCAGTCGCCGGCGCAACATCCGGCGCCGCCGCGCCGGTTCCGGTTCAAGCGCACGCGAAAAATTGCGTCCCGTCCCGGGACGCCACGCATGACGCGCGCGCGCCGTCGAAGGCGCCGCCGATCCGCGTATGCGTCGGCGATTCGAATACGCAACTGAACCTGCCGTGGTTCCTGACCGATGTCCTCACCGCGGTGGACACGCACCAGTCGGCCGGCGATCTGCTTCACAAGATGCGCAACGATTTCTGAATCGCGGCCGGCGCGACGCGCCGGCACCGCATCGTTCATTCGGCATCAAACCGCTTTTAAGCACCTGCATGAAAGCACCGGCGAGACCGGACCGCATCGCGGGGCCCGGCAATGCGATCCGGCAGCGCCGGCAATTCCTGTCGTTCAGCTTTCGCAGCGGCCCGTGTCCGCCGCCGATCGTGTTGTGGCGCGGCGTACCGCGCGATGCGACCGCCCGCGCCGCCGGCAGATCGACGAAACGGCATCTCGCGAAAATATTTCCTGTTGAGACACAATCACAAAATTTCACCAATTGTTGAATAACAATATTTCGCAATCACTCGTCACATCTTATACTTGCCGCGCACCATCCTCGTGCCAAGAGACGGTGTCTTTTGTCCCGGCCGCACACTCGTGCGGTCGGGGGTTTTTTCGGTGTGCTACGTCCATAAACATGCGATACATGCGCATATTTATAGAGGAAAGCTTCCGGAATGAACGGCCGATCGCGACGAAGCCGCCACAGATGCCCGTCGCGACCGTAGAATCGATTGGCATCGCGATACCGGCACGCGAGCCGTGTATTGCCCGAATCAGGCATGCCGTATGCGCGCCGTTTGCGCATTGACGGTTCGACTTGCCTGTCCATGCGCACAACACCAAAGGCGACCGGGAATGTCGGCGTTTACGCCAGGCTCGAAGCCAGTTTTCCAGCGCAGCGGCGCATGGCCGCGGGTCGTCTTTTTCGTCGCCGTAATCGTTTGCGTGCTCGTGCCTGCATTCGCGCTCGCACTTGCCGACCGCCATGCGCGCGATACCGTCACCACGCATGAACGCGTCGTCGCGAACGACATCGTGGCATCGGTGGACCGCATCCTGGACGGTGCTCGCCTGCGACATTCGGACGAGCTGACCGCGCTCGTCGGGCGGCCATGCACGACAGTATTCCGGACGCTGGCCGAGATCGGCACGCGTCTGCGCTACCTGCGCGCCGTCGCGCTGGTGAACGGCGGCCGCGTCACGTGCTCGTCGGCGCTGGGGGCAATCGACCTGCCGCTCGACGCGTACACGCGCGAGCCGGAACCGGGATCGATGCGCGTCACGCTGCTGCGCCAGACGCCGTTTCAGCACGGTATTCCGGTGCTGTCCGTGTTTCGCGCCACCGCGCCCGGCGCGGGTGTGCTCTACCTGATCGAGGGTGACTACGTGGCCGACGCGCTTGCGCACGGCGCCCGCGACGGCACGGAAGCCGCGACGCTGTCGGTCGCGGGCTCGGGCCGTCTCGACCAGCACGGAAAGTTTGCGCCGGAAGCGGGCGCGGGCCCCGCAGGCGGCAGCACGATCGCGTCGCACCGCTGGCCGTTCACGGTGTCGGTTGCCGCATCGGCGCACTACGCGTCGCAGGTCCGGCGCCACGATCAGCTGATCTGCATGACGATCGTGCTGCTGGCGGATGGCCTCGTGATGGCCGCCTACCTGCTGGCGATGGCACCGCGGCGGCTGTTGCGGAAGGCCGTTCGCCACGCACTCAGGCACAACGAGTTCCATGTCGTGTACCAGCCGATCGTCGATGTGCAGACGCGCAGGACCGTCGGCGTCGAGGCGCTGCTGCGCTGGCACCATCCGAAATGGGGGGCCATCAGCCCGGCCGTGTTCATCCCGCAGGTGGAATCGAGCACGGTTCTGCCGAAGGTCACCGAATTCGTGCTGCGGACGGCCGTGTCCGAACTGTCCGCACTGACGCCGTCCGCGCCGCTGCGCATCGCCGTAAACATCGCGCCGAAGGATCTCGAGCGCGCGCGGTTCGTGTCCGTCGTCGAGGAGGCGATCCGCTCGCTGCCGCCCGGCTTTACGTTGGTGCTCGAAGTCACCGAGCGCATCCTGCTCGAAAAGAACGCGCGAACCACCGCGATCTTTCATGCGCTGAGGTCGAAAGGCGCGAAGTTCGCGATCGACGATTTCGGCACGCATCACAGCAATCTCGACATGCTGTCGCGCTTTCCGTTCGACTACGTGAAAATCGATCGTCAGTTCGTCGCGCAACTGAACGGCGGCGGCGCGGGGCTGATCGAGGGAATCGCGGCCGTCGCGCATCACTACGACCTGAAGATCATCGCGGAGGGCGTGGAGACCGAAGCGCAACACCACGCGCTGCATGCGGCCGGGATTCAGTATGCGCAGGGCTACCTGTATCAGCGGCCGCAGCCCGTGGAGCATTTGAAGCGCGATTTCGCGCGGGTGCCGGCGTAGCGGCGTACCCGCACGCTCAATCCTGCACGACCGGCGCCGGTTCGACGCCGGCCGCTTCCGGACGATGCCCGAGCCGCGCGGAAATGGCCTGCCCGGCTTCCGTCAGCAGTACGACATAATGCGCCTTCGTGTCCGTATCGCAACGCATCGTCGGAAACGACAGCGACAGCCCCGCGACGACACGATCGAAACGGTCGAACATGGGCACCGCGAGACACGGCAGGCCGTCTTCCTGCGCGACGTAGCCGAGCGCCTTGAGCGCCTGCAAGAAACGATGGACCGTCGTCTTCGACATGCCGAGCTGTTGCGACCGTTCGCTGATGCCGATCTCGCGGCAATCGCCGAGCGCGGCGAGGATCAGACCTGCTCTCGAAGGTAACGGATGCACTTCATCCGCAGACTCAACCGGTCCACCGGGACGTCCTGTGGGGAAAGCGTCTCCGCCAATGCGGCGGCGTCGACCGGACGGGCCGACTTCGCTATCTGAAGAGAAGCATGGCCGATCCAGACGCGATCGCGCCACTCGCATTTCGCGCGATGGATAACCAGCCAGCCTTGCAGCGATTCGACGAGTTGAAACGGCGATAGCCACTCGCGAGTCTGCCTTCGCGTGACGAGTTGCAGCACAACAAGGAAATAGAGCAAATCCACGTACTTGGTCGCGACGCGCATGCTTCATCTTTTTGGTTGTCGATGCTCGCGAGTGTGCCGGCGTCAGCTCATCCCTGGACGCTGAGCGCCTTCTCTAACGCGGCAATCAATTTGAACGCATCGTCACGTCCGATTAAAAAACCGCGGCTGGTGTACTCGCATCCGAACGCATAGAAGCTCGGCAGCAGCGTCACCATGTCCTTCTGCAGATCGAAATCGACTTCGCATTTCGTCAGCGGGAAAAACGGGGGCTCCTCGGCCGGGATGTTGTACACGGTGTTCTCCTAGTACATTTTGCGGGGCGGCATCAGGCGCTTCGTACGCAGGCGCTGCCTGGCAACGGCGCTCGCCTTTTTCCGCTTGCGTTCCGTCGTGGGCTTTTCATAGCCGGTGCGACTGCGCAACTCCCGAATCAGCCCGGTTTTCTCGATGCCTCGCCGGAATCGCCGCAGCGCGACATCGATGGGTTCGTTGACCTTCAGTGTGATTGTTGTCATGGTGATCCTGTTTGCGAACGTTTGAATGAAAAACTAGCCGAGCCGCGTCATGACGGCACTCGCTATCTCGTCCGACTCGAATTCCGAATATCCGGCTCCGATCGACAGTGCGCGTACCGCCACGAACATTTGCAGCTCCTGCTGATGGCACCGCGCTGAATCGGCCATTCCGGCGGGCAAGGCGGCGCCGGCCCAGGTGACCTCGCGCCGGCTGATCAAGCCGAGCAGTTCGTCGATGATCATTTTGTCCTCCGAATTACCAAGACATTGCGTTGCCTTGACGCATCACGTCAGAGCGCGCCGAAAAAGAAGCCCTGCTTTTCGCGATTGTCGTCGATCATGCTCTCCGCATAGCGCAGCGAAGCACGACGCGCGTCGCCGGCGCTCCCAAACGGAGAGTTGTCGTGCAGCCTGAAAGTCTGGCTGCGCGTCAGCGTATCGCCGCGAAGGCAAATCTTGACTGCCGCGTCGAAACCGGCATCGTAGTTGTGCGGGCTGCCATCCAGCGCCGGCACGTGAGGGTAAATCAGTGGATAAATCTCGAATCCACGGTAGACATGCATGCTCATGACAAGCTCCTGGCGTTCGGCCACGACGAATCGCATGGGCGAACACAGCCGGCCAGTATCTCCGTAGCGGGGCGGGCCGGTGGGGTGAAGGGGACAACGTTGCAGCGCGGAGGAGGGGCGATGCAGCAAGCGGGTAGATGGAGGGGCGAGCGACCGAAGTACCACGGCCGCCCGAATTAATCCATCATACGCGCATCGTTTGTTGGGCGCCCAACTTATTCCGGATCGCGCGCAGCAACGCACGACGATGCCGACAGACACACGATGCCGGGTTGCGAAGTATCGGGCGGTGACACCGTCGCGTTGTCCGTACGATGACGACCACGATTCGGCCAGCGCCGCACGGATCGCTTTCCCGGCGAAGCGGCCGCAGGCCGCCCCTCGTCATGCAGCCTGATTCCGCTTGCTATTGCGGAGCCGGCGTGCCCTTTTTCGGACGCGATTTCGTGACAGAGAGCGGCTTGGGCGGCACCCAGTTCAATGCCGTGCCGAGCCTGGGCAGCATCATCGCCTGCTTGGCACGCGGCGGCGCCTTGTTGCTGCGAGACTGACTTTGGGTCATGCGGGTTCTCCTGCTGCACCGCTTGCACGATCCGATGAGCGTGGCTCGTCCGATCACGCACGCGCGGTAGAACACACGCGCTGCGAAGGGGGTTGGGGCAGATGCCTGCACGCAGGTTCGACGTGCCGATGCGAAACGGATGGCCCTGTCGGGCCTGCATCGAGACGTGTGGCGCCTGCGATAGCGTGGGTCGCGCACGAAGAGCGGCGGTTAGGTGCCGCTCCGCGAACGAGGCTGACGGCTCAGGGCGATTACAGCGGGGTAATGTTCGACGCCTGCAGGCCCTTGGGGCCGCTCTTTGTCTCGTAGCTGACTTTCTGGCCTTCGGCGAGCGTCTTGAAGCCGTCGCCGCCGCGAATCTCGGAGAAGTGTGCGAACAGATCGTCGCCGCCGCTATCGGGCGTGATGAAGCCGAAGCCCTTGCTGTCGTTGAACCACTTGACGGTACCGGTATCCATGTTAGATCTCCTGAAAATGGAAGAGCGTATGCGCGCCTATCGGGCGCGAGAAAAGAATCAAGGAGGGAGAGGACAACGAATACCGCAGGCCGCGGTCGATGATGAGCAGCAATCGCGCTTCTTGAATACTTCACCCACCGACACTACGCGCCATCACCAGGTGTGTCAAGCGCTTTCGACCCTGGGGCAGAGCGCGCGGCCGTCGTCCGGCCCCCGCTGATCGCCGATCGGACTGGATGGGTGCTCGTCGGCCATGGCCATCCCGGCGACACATCAGAGGGTTGCCAGCAAACGCAACTGATGCTCGGTCTCGGTTCCATTGATCAACGCAAAGAACCCGGTCTCCCGACGCTCGACCACCGAAAAACCCTCGGCGGCGGAGAAGACATTCCAAGCGACGTCATCGACATGCGCGAAGCTTCCGCGCGTTCGCGCAAACGCCCGCAACAGCGGGCTCGCTTCGCGGCGGAGCACCAGGCGGTCCGCATTCAATACATAGGGTGGCCAGCCGGCACGAAGGACGAGGTAGCAGGGAATGGAGCTGAGATCGATTTTCATGGCGGCGCGGTTTCTTCCGGATCCGGTTCGTGCAAGCCTGGCACTGCCTGCCTCAAAGTCAACGACGCTTCGCGATGCCATCCTTGGGCATCGCCTCCCCTGCACGGCCCGACGTCCGGACGATGTCGTCCCTGAATGCGAGGACTGCTTTCTGGAACCGGCGACAAGGCTAGCCCCACTATACGCGCTGCCACCGTGACACACACCTCGCTGAAACACCAAGGCCTGTTCCGGCGGCGGGAGTTCGCCCGAAATTTCGCTATACAACCGTATGGAACGGCGTACGATCAAACCGTCGGATGACCGGTGACCGATTCCGGCGCACCGCTCGGCATACCCCCTGGATGCGGTGGGCCTCTCACCGTGACCGAGCGTCCGGGCACCAGTGAATGGTGCCGACGCTCCCCTCTTGTCCCGCCTCTTGAGCGTGGCTCCGAAGGCATTCCGGAGCAACGGGCTTCCCCCTCCACCCATCGGCGGCACGTCATTCGCCGGCCTGCGCGTGACCCTCGCCGCGAGGTCGATACGGATGATTTTCCGATGTTCGTATCCGGTCGCGCGCCACACCGCGAAAACGGTACGGCAGGTCGTGAATCCAGTCAGGAAGCGTGCCGGCTCATCGCACTTCCAAATGTCTGACGCTTTCTTGCGCTGCTCCCGCGACAGCCTGGCTCGCGGCAACCCGACAGGGAGGAACCCATGTTCCTGAATTCGACACGGTTCCAAATCGATCCGACACCTCGCAGGGCAGACGGAGAGTTCATCGCGCATGTGAGGATCACCACGACCCTTCTGGATGGAGACGAGGAGGAAGTACACGCCAGCGGCGACCTGGCCGGCTTCGATGCACGTGATGACGCGGTTGCATACGCGACAAAATGGGCCGAACGATGGCTGACCGCCCAGTTTGGTTGAACAGGACGACCCGCTCCTGCTGCGCCGGCAGCCACGCGCGGCGCATACGGACCCGACGCGCAAGCGTATCGTGCGAGCGGGCCGCCCTCCCCGTCCCCGCAAGCGGATCGGCGTCTTCATTGCGGCGAGTCGCGCCATTGATCGCCTTCGATCATCGATATGACGTGAAGTCCGCGGCTGTTATCTGATCCAACCCGGTGCCCGATACACGTCTCCCCATTGCCGACGAACGGCAATGATCTCGTCCGCCAGAAGGACGAGGTCCTCCATCCCGGCCCGGCTCGTGATCGATCTCGGCAAGCGGCGCTGCCCCGCCAGCGCGCATGACGACCCGGTCTGCCGCTCGCGTCGCTTCGCGCACGGCCTGGCGAGCGGATCCCCCGCGCAAGCGCTAAAATCCGCCGCCTGGGCATCCACGACGAGCAAGCGTTTTGACGGAGTTCGAGCAGGGTTTCATCCTCACCCGCCACTGGCGGGACACCGCGACCGGCATCGAGATCGAGTTCTGGCTGGCAACCGAACACGGTCCGCGCCGCGTGCGGTTGCGCCCGCAGGAAGCCGTCGCGTTCATTCCGGCCGAACAGCAGGCGCTCGCCGAACGCACGCTGGCCGGCGAGCGCGACGCCGAACTGCGCCCGCTCGCGCTGCGCGACTTCCGGCAGCGCCCGGTCGTCGGCCTCTATTGCCGGCGCTACCGCCACCTGTCCGGGCTCCAGAAGCGCCTCGCGGCGGCCGGCGTCGATGTCTACGAAGCCGACGTGCAGCCGCCCGACCGCTACGCAATGGAGCGCTTCATCACGGCGTGCGTGCAGTTTCGCGGCGAGCCCGGCAGCGACGGCACGCTGACCGGC
The DNA here is from genome assembly GCF_001883705.2 of Burkholderia catarinensis. Lineage (GTDB taxonomy): Bacteria > Pseudomonadota > Gammaproteobacteria > Burkholderiales > Burkholderiaceae > Burkholderia > Burkholderia catarinensis. The sequence goes on along the minus strand of NZ_MDEQ02000016.1, from coordinate 49,903 downwards.
GGCGAGCTGAAAGCCGCGACCGGCTACCGCCCGGCGCTGCGTTGCGTGTCGCTCGACATCGAAACCAGCGTCCACGGCGAGCTGTATTCGATCGCGCTCGAAGGCTGCGGGCAACGGCAGGTCTACATGCTCGGCCCGCCGAACGGCGACGACAGCGGCGACCCGGGCGCCGTCGACTTCCGCCTCGACTACTGCGACAGCCGGCCCGCGATGCTCGCGCGGCTCAACGACTGGTTCGACGAACACGATCCCGATGCGGTGATCGGCTGGAACCTCGTGCAGTTCGACCTGCGCATCCTGCACGCGCACGCGGAGCAATACGGCGTGCCGCTGAAGCTCGGGCGCGGCGGCAGCGTGCTCGACTGGCGCGCGCACGGCCAGCAGCCCGACCACTTCTTCGCGGGCGCGGCCGGCCGGCTGATCCTCGACGGCATCGACATGCTGAAATCCGCGACGTGGACGTTCCCGTCGTTCAGCCTCGAATACGTGTCGCAATCGCTGCTCGGCGAAGGCAAGTCGATCGACAATCCGTACCAGCGGATGGACGAGATCCAGCGCCGCTTCGATCACGACAAGCCGGCGCTCGCGCGCTACAACCTGAAGGACTGCGAACTCGTCACGCGCATCTTCGACAAGGCCGACCTGCTGTCATTCGCGCTCGAACGCGCGAGCGTCACGGGCCTGGCGGCCGATCGCACCGGCGGGTCGGTCGCGGCGTTCACGCACCTGTACCTGCCGCGCATGCACCGGCTCGGCTATGTCGCGCCGAACCTCGGCGACGTGACGGGGCAGAACAGCCCCGGCGGCTTCGTGATGGATTCGCGGCCCGGGCTGTACGACTCGGTGCTCGTGTTCGACTACAAGAGCCTCTATCCGTCGATCATCCGCACGTTCCTGATCGATCCGGTCGGGCTGATCGAAGGGCTCGCGAACCCCGGCGACGACGCATCGGTGCCCGGCTTTCTCGGCGCGCGCTTCTCGCGCACCGCGCACTGCCTGCCCGACATCGTGCGCCGCGTGTCGGAAGGCCGCGACGACGCGAAGCGGCAGCGCAACGCGCCGTTGTCGCAGGCGCTGAAGATCATCATGAATTCGTTCTACGGCGTGCTGGGCTCGACAGGCTGCCGGTTCTTCGACCCGCGTCTCGCGTCGTCGATCACGATGCGCGGCCATGAAATCATGCACCGCACGCGCGAGCTGATCGAAGCTCAGGGATACGAAGTGATTTACGGCGATACCGATTCGACGTTCGTGTGGCTCGGTCGCGCCCACGACGACGACGAAGCCGGCGCCAAGGGCCGCGCGCTCGTCGAGCGCGTGAACCGCTGGTGGCAGGCGCACCTGCGCGAACACTTCGGGCTCGAGAGTGCGCTGGAGCTGCAATACGAGCGGCATTACCGCCGGTTCCTGATGCCGACCGTGCGCGGCGCGGAGGAAGGCAGCAAGAAGCGTTACGCGGGCCTCGCGGCGGCGGCGGGCGGCGGCGAGGACCTCGTCTTCAAGGGGCTCGAAACGGTGCGCACCGACTGGACGCCGCTCGCGCAGCAGTTCCAGCGCGAGCTGTACCGGCGCGTGTTCATGCGCGAGCCGTACCAGGATTTCATTCGCGACACCGTGCGGCGCACGCTGGCCGGCGAATTCGACGACCAGCTCGTCTACCGCAAGCGCGTGCGGCGGCCGCTGCGCGAGTACGAGCGCAACGTGCCGCCGCACGTGCGCGCGGCGCGGATCGCCGACGAGTTCAACCACGCGCAGGGCCGGCCGCTGCAGTATCAGCGCGGCGGCTGGATCAGCTACGTGATGACGACAGCCGGCCCCGAGCCGCTCGAGACGATGCGCTCGCCGATCGACTACGCGTTCTACCTGAGCCGCCAGCTCCAGCCCGTCGCCGATGCGATCCTGCCGTTCCTGCGCGACGATTTCGAACGCGTGATCTCCGGGCAGGGGCAGTTGTTTCAGTAATACGCGCGGATCGCACCGCTTCACGAACGGCATCCCGTCGCCGCCCTTCCTGTCCCGGCGCCACATGCGCCCCCGTTCGTCCGGCCGCTGTAACCCTCTGACCTTTCCTCCCGCCGACCACGCGTAGCCGTCACCAGCCCCGCGTCGCACTTCCTTTCCCCGCTCGCCCCCAGGCGCCGCCCATGGCCCGATGCCGCGCCCCGTCGCGCTCGCCCCGGGGAAAACCCGACTCCCCACAGGACAAGTTCTCGTTGACACGCAGATTTTTGCCCCTCTAATATGCACACAACGCTGCACACAACAAAACACACATCATTGTGTGGAACAACGGCAGGCATGCGGGTTTACCCATATCAAGTGAGGACACCATGAATCGACTGTCTCGTTTTTCCCGTCAAATCGCCGCATGCACCGTGGCGGCTGCATCGCTGTTCGCCGCCACCGCATCGCACGCCGCCGGGCCCGACGCCTGGGCCGCCGTGAAGAAGGCAGGCGTGCTGCGCTGCGGCGCCGCGGTCGCGCCGCCGTACGTGATGCGCGACCCGAAGACAGGCGCCTACAGCGGCTTCTTCTCGGACCTGTGCCGCGATTTCGGGCAAAACGTGCTGAAGGTCAAGGTCGAATTCGTCGACACGAGCTGGGACAACATCGTGGCCGGCCTGCAATCGGACAAATGGGACCTGTCGCTCGCGCTGAACGACACGCCCGAGCGCGAGAAGGCCGTCGCCTTCTCCGCGCCGGCGACCGATTACAACGTCTCGTTCGTCTACAACAAGAACAACCCGAAGGTTCCGAAGAACCTCCGCGCGATCGCCGACATCGACAAGCCGAACGTGACGGTCGCCGTGATGTCCGGCACGTCGCAAGACAAGGCGATTTCGGCCGAACTGAAACAGGCGCGGATCATGCGGCTGCCCGGCAACGACGAGACGCGCCTGTCGCTGATCTCAAAGCGCGCCGACCTGCTCGCGGACGCGAACATCACCAACATGCTGTTGACGGAAGCGCACCCGGAATGGGCGGCCAGCTTCAATCCGGCGCCGCCGCTCGCGCAGCAGGAAGTGGCGTTCGGCCTGCGCAAGGACACGCCGAAGGCCGACCTCGACGTGCTCAACGGCTATCTCGTGCAGCAGGTCAAATCCGGCGCGGTGAACCGTCTGATCAAGACTTCCGTGCAAGCCATGCTCACCCCCGGCAAGTAAGCGCCGACCGCGCAGAGGAGCCCGGCGGATCGTCGACGGGTTTCGATTTTCCGATTCGCACCTTGCGCGCCGACGTCGGGCGCCACTGGAGGGAAAGCCATGTTCTCGCCTCACACGACGGCCGCCAGGTCGACCCTGCATCCCCTTTCGACCACGCGCTTCGCCGCGTCCGCGCCGGCCGGCGATTTCGTGCGCCTGCGCGACGTGCACAAGGCGTACGGCCCGAACCTCGTCGTCATGGACGGCATGAGCCTCGACATGCGCGCCGACGACCGGCTCGTCATCATCGGCCCGAGCGGCAGCGGCAAGAGTTCGCTGCTGCGCGTGATGATGGGGCTGGAAGGCATCCAGCGCGGCGAGATCGCGTTCCAGGGCGCGTCGTATATCCGCGGCGGCGACGCGCGCGGCGGCCGGCGCATCGACGCGAAGCTGCAGAAGCAGGTCGGCATGGTGTTCCAGCACTACACGCTGTTTCCGCACCTGTCGGTGCTCGGCAACCTGATTCTCGCGCCCGTCAGGGTCGGCGGGCTGTCGAAAGCGGAGGCCACCGAGCGTGCGCGCACGTATCTCGCGCGCCTCGGGCTGGAAAGCAAGCTGCATGCGTATCCGAGCCAGCTCTCCGGCGGCCAGAAGCAGCGCGTGGCGATCGCGCGCGCGCTGATGCTCGAACCGAAGCTGATGCTGTTCGACGAAGTGACGTCCGCGCTCGATCCGGAAATGGTCGTCGAGGTACAGAACGTGATGCTGCAGCTCGCCGAACAGAAGATGGCGATGATCATCGTCACGCACGACATGCACTTCGCACGCGACATCGCCACGCGCGTCGTGTTCTGCGCGAACGGGAAGATCGTCGAGGAAGGTGCGCCGGACCAGATCTTCAGGTGTCCGAAGGAAGCGCGCACGCGGGAATTCCTCGAGAAAGTCCTGCATCTCGACTGAGGCCGAAGCCATGAACTACCACTTCGATTTCAGCTTCCTCGCGGGCAGCCTCGGCGCGCTGCTCGACGGCCTGAAGGTCACCGTCGTGCTCGCCGTGGCCGCGAACGCGATGGGCCTCGTGCTCGGCTTCGTGCTTTGCCTGCTCGCGATGAGCCGCTGGGCGCTCGTGCGCTGGCCCGCCCGGCTCTTCATCGAATTCTTCCGCTGCACGCCGGCGCTGCTGCAGATCATCTGGTTCTTCTACTGCATCCCGATGATGGTCGACGTGTTCATCGACCCGATCGCGATGGGCGTGCTCGCCCTTGGCCTGAACCTGACCGCGTTCAATGCGGAGGCGTATCGCGCCGGCGTGCAGGCGGTGCCGAAGGAACATCTCGATGCCGCGGTGGCGCTGGGCCTGCGGCCGTGGCAACGCACGATCTTCGTCGTGCTGCCGCAGGCGCTGCGCGGCGCGATGCCGGTGCTGCTGACCAACGGCATCGGCAGCCTGCAGCAAAGCGCGCTGGTCGCGATCGTCGCGGTGGCCGACCTGATGTACGTCGCGAAGAGCATCGCGACCGAAGCCTACCGGCCGCTCGAAACGTACTCGGTGGTCGCGCTCGTGTATTTCGCGCTGTCGCTGCCGATCGCGAAACTCGTCCACGTCATCGAGCGCCGCCAGGACGTCGCCGTCCAGCGCTGAGGAGCCCGTCGTGAATCTCGATTTTTCCGTCGTCTGGCCGTACTGGCTCGTGCTCGCGAAAGGCCTCGGGCTGACGCTCGCCTTCACCGTCACGTGCGCGATCGTCGGCAGCCTGCTCGGTTTCGTGCTGAGCCTGCTGCGGATGTCGCCGTCGCGCTGGCAGCGCGGGCCGATCGTGGCCTTCGTCGAATTCTTCCGCGGCACGCCGCTGCTGATCCAGCTTTTCTGGGTGTTCTTCTGCTTCCCGGTCGTGCTGCGGCTGCCGATTCCGCCGTACCTGTCGGTGCTGATCTCGCTGACGCTGTACATGGCCGCGATCACGAGCGAGACGTTTCGCGGTTCGCTGAAATCGATCGCCGGCGAACAGCACGACGCGTGCATCGCGCTCAGCCTGTCGCCGCACGTGAAGATCGTCTACGTGATCTTTCCGCAGGCGCTGCTGCGCGCGATTCCGCCGCTGCTGTCGAACGTCGTGAGCCTGTTCAAGGAAAGCGCGCTCATTTCGTCGGTGGGCGTCGCCGACCTGATGTTCGTCGGGCAGAACGTGTCGAACAGCACCGCGCGGCCCGTCGAGTTCCTCACCACGGTCGCCGTCATCTATTTCCTCGTCGCCTTTCCGCTGACCCGCCTGGTCGGCGTAGTGGAGTCCAGGATGCTCAGGCGCTATGCCTATTAACTCGCAACTCTCGTCAAGCCGGAGAAATCTCATGCAACTGAAAGGCATTCTGCCCGCACTCGTGACGCCGTTCGATGCATCGGGCGCGGTCGACCACGATACGCTCGCGTCGATCCTCGAATATCAGCTCGCCGCGGGCGTCAGCGGTTTCGTGCCGCTGGGTTCGACGGGCGAGTACTACGCGCTCGCGAACGACGAGCGCCGCGCGGTGATGAAGACCGTGCGCGAAGTGGTCGGCAACCGGGGCACGCTGATTGCCGGCGCGAACGGCTCGTCGACGCGCGAAGTGATCGAGCAGGTCCGCCAGGCGCGCGACGCCGGCTACACGAACATCCTGATCGCGCCGCCGTATTACGCGCTGCCGTCGCAGGACGAGCTGACCGGGCACTACGACGCGATTCTCGCCGCGGTGACCGACGTGAACGTGATCCTGTACAACTATCCGGTGCGCACGAACGTCGAGGTCGGCTTCGGCGTGCTCGACGCGTTCAAGGATCACCCGCGCGTGATCGGCATCAAGGAAAGCAGCGGCAACCTGCTGCGCGCGATCGAGATCGGCGGCAAATATCGCGAGCACTATCAGCTGTCGTGCGGCTCCGACGACCAGGCGCTCGACTTCTTCCTGTGGGGCGCGACGAGCTGGATCTGCGGGCCCGCGAACTGCTTCGCGAAACAGGTCGTGAGCTTCTACGACAAATTCTCGGCCGGCGACATCGCAGGCGCGCAGAATGTGATGCGTTCGCTGTTCCCGGTGATGGCGAGCATGGAGTCGGGCAAGTTTATCCAGAAGGTCAAGTACGGCTGCGAACTGGCCGGCTTCAAGGTCGGCAACGCGCGCATGCCCCTGCAGCCGCTGACCGACCACGAGAAAGCGGAGTTCCGCGCGATCTTCGAGGCGTCGCAAGCGTAATGCGCACCCGTACCGGCGCCGCGCGGCGCCGGTACGTCGACCGAGGGCATCCCAACATGACGATTCACAGCTTTACCTGTATCGAAGGCCATACCGAAGGCATGCCGGTGCGCATGGTGATCGACGGCGCGCCGACGCTGCAGGGCGCGACGATGAATGCGCGCCGCGAGGATTTCGTCGCGCATCACGACTGGATTCGCCGCACGCTGATGCTGGAGCCGCGCGGCCACGCCCACATGTCGGGCACGATCTTCTATCCACCCGTGAGCGACAACGCCGATTTCAGCCTGCTGTTCATCGAGACGTCGGGCTGCCTGCCGATGTGCGGCCATGCGACGATCGGCTCGATCGCGTTCGCGATCGAGGAGCGCCTCGTCGTGCCGCAGCAGCCGGGCACGGTCACCGTCGACGTGCCGGCGGGGCAGATCGTCGCGCGCTACGAGACGACCGGCGAGCGCGTGACGTCGGTGCGCTTCACCAACGTGCCGAGCTTCCTGCTCGCACGCGACGTCGAGATCGCCATTCCGGCCCTCGGCACGCTGGCCGTCGATGTCGCGTACGGCGGAAACTTCTATCCGATCGTCGAGGTTCAGCCGAACTTCCCCGGTTGCGAACACTTCACGCCGGACCAACTGCTCGCGTGGGGCCGCGACGTGCAGCGTGCGGTCAACGATGCGATCGACGTCGTGCATCCCGACCACCCGGCCATTCACGGCGTCCGGCACTGCATGTGGACCGGCAAGCCGATCGCGGACGACGCGCACGGGCGTGCGGTGGTGATCGCCGGCGACAGTCTCGTCGACCGTTCGCCGTGCGGCACCGGCAGCTCGGCACGCGTCGCGCAGCGCTTCGCGCGCGGCCGGCTGAAAGCGGGCGACGCGTATTGCCACGAAAGCCTGATCGGCAGCCGCTTCATCGGCCGCGTGGAAGCGCTCGCGCGCCTCGACAGCGGGCTCGACGCCGTGCGGCCGAGCATCGAAGGGCGCGCATGGGTCACCGGGCGCGCGCAGTATCGCGTCGACTCGTCCCAGCCGTATGCGCACGGCTTCAGCCTGCAGGAGTTCGTCAATTGAACGCGCTTCCGCGAGAACATGCGCCCGCGGCGCCCGGCGTCGCACGTCACGAAACGGCGGTCGTGATCGGCGGCGGGATCGTCGGCGTGTGCTGCGCGCTCTATCTTCAGCGCGACGGGTACGACGTCACGCTGATCGATCCGGCCGCCCCCGGTGACAGCACCGCGAAATGGAGCTGCGGGCAGATGGCGGTCAGCGAGGTCATCCCGCTGTCGAAGCCGGGCATCCTGATGAAGGTGCCGCGCTGGCTGATGGACCAGCAGGGGCCGCTTGCGCTGCGGCCCGGCGCACTGCCCGGCATCCTGCCGTGGTTCTTCCGCTTCGTCGCGTCGGCCCGCCACGCGAAGATCGTGTCGATCGCGCAGGCGATAGCCACGCTGACGCACGACGTGTATCCCGACTATGCGCCGCTGCTCGACGCATGCGGCGACCGGGCGCTGCTGGGCCAGCGGCCGGTGCTCGAGGTATTCGACGATCCGGTCGGCATCGCCCACGAGCAACCGCATCTGGACCTGCGACAGTCGCTCGGATTCGAATCGCGGCGGCTGACGGCCGCGGACATCGGCGATCTCGAACCGGCGCTCGCCGGCCGGTTCCGGCACGGGCTGCTGTTTCCCGACTGGCGCGCGGTCAGCGATACCGAAGGCTTCATCGCGGCGCTGACGGCCAGCTTCGAGGCACAGGGCGGGCGCCGTATCCGCGCGAACGCCGCACGCATCGACGAGGCATCCGGACGCGCGACGGGCGTGACGCTCGCCAACGGCGAGCGCCTCGCGGCCGATCATGTCGTCGTCGCGGCCGGCACCGGTTCGCGGCAGTTCTTCGGCCAGCTCGGCGTGCGCGTGCCGCTCGAGGGCATCGCCGGCTACCAGGCGCTGCTCGCCGACCCGGGCGTCGAATTCCGTCACTCCGTGATTTACGCGGACGGCGGCTTCTGCTTCAGCCCGATGACGCGCGGCCTGCAGATCGGCGGCACCATCGAGTTCGCGGGCCGCGATGCCGCGCCGAACTTCCGGCGCGCGGACATCATCCTGGAAAAAGCCAGGCGCATCCTGCCCGAGCTGCGGACCGCGCGCGTCGAATACGGCGTCGGCTATCGGCCGTTCCTGCCCGACACGAAACCGGTGATCGACCGCTCGAAACGGCTGCCCAACACCTACATGGCATTCGGCCATGGCCAGCTCGGCCTCACGCTCGGCGCGACGACCGGCCGCCTGATCGGCGACCTCGTCGCCGGCCGGCCGACGCGGCAGGACCTGTCGCCGTTCAGCGCCTATCGCTTCGCCTGACCTTCCTTCGAGACCCTTCATGCAATCCTACGAACGACTTTTCATCGACGGCCGCTGGGTGGCGCCCGTTCGCGGCCAGACCTTCGACACGCTCGACCCGAGCGACGAAACCGTGATCGCGAAGGTGGCGGCCGCCACCGCCGAAGACATCGACCTCGCGGTCAACGCCGCGCGTCGCGCCTTCGACGCAGGCCCGTGGCCGCGCATGACCGGCGCCGCGCGCGCCGCGGTGCTGCGCGCGATCGCCCAGGGCATCCGCGATCGCCTGCCCGAGCTGGCCGAACTCGAAGTGAGCGACAACGGCAAGCCGCTGCCCGAAGCGCTGTGGGATCTCGGCGATGCCGCCGGCTGCTTCGACTTCTACGCGGGGCTTGCCGAACAACTGGACGGCAACGCCGAAACGCCCGTGCCGCTGGCCGACGAGCGCTTCAGCACGGTCGTGCGCAGGGAGCCGATCGGCGTGGCCGGCGCGATCATCCCGTGGAATTTTCCGCTGCTGATGGCCGCGTGGAAGGTTGCGCCCGCGCTCGCGGCCGGCTGCACGATGGTGCTCAAGCCGTCCGAGCTGACGCCGCTCACCGCGCTGGAGCTGGCCGGCATCGCCGACGCGGCCGGGCTGCCGGCCGGCGTGCTGAACGTCGTGACGGGCCTCGGCGCGGACGCCGGCGCACCGCTCGCCGAGCATCCGGGCATCGACAAGCTCGCGTTCACCGGCAGCGTGCCGACCGGCAGCCGGATCATGCAGACCGCCGCGCGCGACATCAAGAACGTCAGCCTCGAACTCGGCGGCAAGTCGCCGTTCATCGTGTTCGGCGACAGCGATCTCGAGGCGGCCGTCGAATGGATCCTGTTCGGCATCTTCTGGAACCAGGGCGAGGTGTGTTCGGCCACGTCGCGCGTGCTCGTCGAGCGCTCGCTGTACGCGCCGCTCGTCGAGCGGCTCGCGCAGGAAGCGCGCAAAATCAGGATCGGCAACGGCCGCGACGAAGGCGTACTGCTCGGCCCGCTGGTCGGCCGCGGCCAGTACGACAAGGTGCTGGCGGCCATCGCACGCGGCCGCGAAGAAGGCGCGCGGCTCGTGACGGGCGGCGGCCGGCCCGCGCATCTCGAACGCGGCTACTTCATCGAGCCGGCCGTGTTCGCCGACGTGCCGGAACAGAGCTGGATCTGGCGCGAGGAGATTTTCGGGCCGGTCGTTTGCGTGCGGCCGTTCGATACGGAAGACGAAGCGATCCGGTCGGCCAACGATTCGCGCTTCGGTCTCGCGGCAGCCGTGATGTCGGCCGACCTGCCGCGCTGCGAGCGCGTCGCCCGTGCGATGCGCGCGGGCATCGTGTGGATCAACTGCTCGCAGCCGACGTTCACGGAGGCGCCGTGGGGCGGCTACAAGCAGAGCGGGATCGGACGCGAACTCGGCGAGTGGGGGCTGAACAACTACCTCGAGATCAAGCAGATCACGCGCTACGACAGCGACAAGCCGTGGGGCTGGTACATCAAGTGAGAAGGTGAATCGATCATGCGCTGGAACAAAACGCTGCAGCTCGTCGACGTGCATTGCGAGGGCGAAATCGGCAAGGTGATCACCGGCGGCGTCCTCGACGTGCCGGGCAAGACCATGCTCGACAAGATGAACCATATCAACGAGACCGACGACAGTTTGCGGCGCCTGGTCGTGCTCGAGCCGCGCGGCTGCCTGCAGATGTCGGTCAACCTGCTGCTGCCGCCGACGCGGCCGGAAGCGCAGGCGGGTTTCATCGTGCTGCAGGCCGACAAGGCGCATCCGATGTCGGGCAGCAACTGCATCTGCGTCGTGACCGCGCTGCTCGAACTCGGGATGGTGCCGATGCAGGAGCCCGAAACCACGGTAGTGCTCGACACGCCGGCCGGGCTCGTCACCGCGCGGGCCGCATGCCGCGACGGCCGCTGCGTCGGCGTATCGCTCGACATGGTGCCGTCGTTCGTCGAACACCTCGACGTCGACGTGCACACGGAGGAATTCGGCACGATCAAGGCCGATATCGCGTTCGGCGGCGTGTACTACGCACTCGTCGACGTCGACCAGATCGGGCTCGACATCGCGCCGGGCAACGCGCGGCAGCTCGCGACGCACGGCGTGCGGCTCAAGGCAATCATCAACCGGCAGGTCGCCGTGCGGCATCCGCTGTTCCCGGAGATCAACGAAGTCGCGTACGTGATGTTCCGCAACCGTGTCGACGACACGGTGTACCAGACCTGCACGACGCTGCCGCCCGGCCGGGTCGACCGGTCGCCGTGCGGGACCGGCAGCTCGGCCAACCTGGCGACGCTCGCGGCCCGCGGGCGCGTACAGGTCGGCGATCGCCTCACGTCGCGCTCCACGATCGGCGGGGAATTCCGCGTCGAACTGCTGGGTACGACCGAAGTGGGCGGCCGGCCGGCCGTACTGCCGCGCGTGACCGGGCGCGCGTGGGTGTTCGGGTTCCAGCAGCTCGGCGTCGATCCCGACGATCCGCTCGCCGCGGGGTTCATGCTGAGCGACACGTGGGGCGAAGGATTCGGGCCGTCAGCGACGTCAGGCACGTGAGGACGCGATGCTAAACTCGAGAGCGCGCCCGGCGACCCGGGCCGATTACAGGAAGGATGGCGAGATGAGCAAAGAGACCGTTGAAACCGAAGGTGGCGGTCGCCGGCACGGCGGACGGTATGTGTATGAGGAATTGCGCAAGCAGATCCTGACGCTCAAGCTGAAACCCGGCGTGCAGCTCGACGAAATCTCGCTGGCCGCGCAGTTCGGCCTGTCGCGTTCGCCGGTGCGCGACGCGATCGCGCGGCTGAGCAGCGAGGGGCTCGTCACGATCCTGCCGAACCGGACGACCCTCGTCACGCCGTTCGAGATCGAGGAATTCCCGAAATACATCTCGGCGCTCGACCTGATCCAGCGCGCGGTCACGCGGCTCGCGGCCACGCAGCGCTCCGAAGCCGACCTCGCGAAAATCCGCAAGGCCGACGACATCTACATGGAGGCGGTCGACAGCGGCGACTTCCAGGCGATGTCGGAGACCAACAAGGCGCTCCACATGGCGATCGCGCACGCCGCGAACAACCCGTACTTCGTCGGCTACTACGAACGGCTGCTGGGCGAAGGGCAGCGCCTGCTTCATCTGCATTTCGACTTCACGGTCAGTTCGCCCACGGCGGCCAAGCTCGGCCGCGACCACGACGAACTGATCGATGCGATCGCGCGACGCGACGCCGATGCCGCCGAACGGGCCGCGCACGAGCACACGATGCTGTTCCAGAAGCGCTTCCTCGACTACATGAAGCAGAACATGACGGAATCGATGGCGGTGCTGTAACGCATCGGCATCGGCATCGGTGCCTGCGTCGATGCAGCGACGACGCGGGCACGAAGCCGGAGGCCGGCGGGCGCCGTCCATCCAGCTAAAATACCGGCCTGCCGCGCCTCCCGCCGCGGCCGGAGGACATCCACCATGACCGCACGCCGCGGAGCCGCGGTCGCCATCGCGCCCGGCCACGAGACAGCCAGCCTGTCGAAAGCCCAGAAAGCATTCAATACGCTCGTCAAGCAGATCGAGAAGCGGCGCGAACGTCTCGGTGCTTGGGACGCCGTGATGCCGGCCTTCCAGAAGAAATTCGTCGACGGGCTGTTGCCGCTCGAACAGGAATCGACCGCACTGCGGATCAGATTGCTCAATCAGCTCGACGACGCTTTCCTGCAAAAAGGATTGAGCAAGGCCGAGCAACGCACGCTGTCCGGGCTGATCGCCGACATGGCGCGCGACCTGCTCGACGTCAGCGACGACGCGGCGTTGAAAGTCATCTACAGCCGGCACAGCGCACCGGACCACGACAGCAACGCAGCACCTGCCGATCTCGGGCAGATGAAGCCGGAACCGGAACCGATGCCCGGCGCCGAACCGGCGGACGATCCCGACACGCTGTCGCCCGACGAACTCATGGAGCGCATGCAGGCCGAACTGGACGAACAGTTCAAACGGGACATGGCCGACCACGAGGCCCGCGAGGCACAGCGTGCCAAGCGCAAGAAAGCGCCCCGGCAATCGGCCGCGCAGGCGCGGCTCGAAGCCGAGCAGGCCGAATCGAGCCGGTCGATCCGCGACGTCTATCGCAAGCTTGCCAGCGCGCTGCACCCCGATCGCGAAACCGATCCGCGGGAACAGGAACGCAAGACCGTGCTGATGCAGCGGGTCAACCACGCTTATGCGAAGGGCAATCTGCTGCAACTGCTGGAGTTGCAACTGGAGATCGAACAGATCGACCGGCACGCAATCAACGGCCTCGGCGAAGATCGGCTGACGCGCTACAACGGCATCCTGGAGGAACAGCTGCGCGAACTGGATCAGGAGATCCTGCACGTCGAGAACGGTTTCCGGCGGACTTACGGGATCGCGCCGTCCGTCAAGCTCGCGCCCGATACCGTCGTCCGCATGCTCACGCGCGACATTGCCGGCATGCAGCGCAGCATCCACGACCTGAACGCGGCGCTGCGCGAATTCGACGATCCGGGCAAGGTCAAGGACTGGCTGAAAGACGTGAAGCGTCGGCAGGCATCTTCCCGCTTTGACGACAATCCGTACTAGGTCCGGTCGCCCACCCCGCAGGACGTCGGGCGCGTATCCGGTCTGACGCAGCCGGCGTCAGGCTGCCTCGACCGGCGAGCGTCGCCGCTCCTCGACCATCGATGCGATCAGCGCCGCCAGATCGGCGGTCGACGGATCGTGCATTCCGGACGAGAGATGCAGTTCGAGATCGGCGGGCGGCAGCGGCGGCAACCCGTCGTTCGCGTCGAGCACCCGCCAGTTGGCGGGCAACGTGCAACGGTCGATGATGGTTACCGCCGCGCGGTGATTGACCGCAATCCGGATCCCCGTGGGGCTCTGGCTCGTATAGACGATATGACACGGCCGATCGATATCGGCGAGCGCCGCGAGCCCGCGCTGCCGGTAACAACAGGTTTCGGGAAACAGCGCGAGCGGTACCGAGGCTTGCGGGTCGAGCTGAAAATCCCGATGCGCGGCCCACACGACCGGCTCACTGCCGAGCGGGTGACCACCGGGACGCGGCCCGTGCCGGACGACGAGCGCGAGGTCGAGCTCGCCCGCATTCAGGCGGTCGAGCAGTTCGAGCGACATCCGGCAATGGATGTGCGGCTGCACGCCGGGCCGCAATTCATGGAAGCGCTTCAGCAAATCCGGCAGCCAAAGCTCCGCGTAATCCTCAGGCAATCCGAAACGAATGACACGCTGCGACGAACTGCTTCGATTCAGTGCGGCAATCGCCTCGCTCTGGACCTGAATGATCCGGCGCGCGTGAATCAGGAAATTCTCGCCGTCGCGCGACAACGCGAGCCGGCGGCCGCCGCGCAGGACGAGGGGCGTATCGAGCCGCTCCTCGAGCGTGCGGATCCGCAGACTGATCGTCGATTGCGTCCGGTGCAACAGCCTCGCAGCGGACGTGAAGCCGCCCGTATCCACCACCGCGACAAACGCGCGAATCAATTCCGGATCCAGCGAGCTGAGTTTCGACCAATCGGGTCCGCTGATAGGGGCCATCGAAATTACTCGTTTTCAAAAAGAATTTGACGTCCGAAAGATGGCGGTGAGCGAGCCGATTATTGATGAAAATAATTCCGCTCACAACTTTCGCCGATCCGGCACGGCCCGACTCGCCCGGCGCCATGGAGCCCGTATCGCGCGGCCTCGTCCACCCTATCGAAAACGAGATTCGCACATGATCCCCTCACTATTTTTCCATTGGCTTTTCCGCCCGATCCTCCGTCGCGCCGGCCGCTTGCTGCCCCGGCTGCTTCTGCTCACCGGCCTGATCGCCGGCGCCCATCCCGCCACCGCCGCCGACGACCGCGCGATCACGATCGGCGTGAACAACTGGGCCGAAAATATCGCGGTTGCGAACCTGTGGAAGGCACTGCTCGCGCAAAAAGGCTATACGGTCTCGCTGCGACCGGGCGACAAGGCGATCATTTACAGCGCTGTCGCGCAAGGCAAGCTCGACCTCACGTTCGAAGTCTGGCTGCCGTCGGCGGATGCCGCCCCCTATGACAGCGTGAAATCGCGGGTCGAAAAGATCGGGCCCTGGTTTCCGCGCGCGCAGCTGGGCCTCGCCGTGCCGGACTATGTCGACGTCGACAGCGTCGACCAGTTGAATGCACGCGCCGCGCAGTTCCAGCACGACGGCAAGCCGATGATCTTCGGCATCGAACCGGGCAGCGGCCTGATGAAACTGACGGCCCAGGCGCGCACCGCGTACGGGCTCGACTACACGGTGCTGCCGTCATCCGAGGCCGCGATGCTGCTTGCGCTCGAACGGGCAGCAAAGCGTCGCGAGCCGATCGTGGTCACGCTGTGGAATCCGCACTGGGTCTGGGCGAAGTATCCGATGCACTACCTGAAGGACCCGAAGCAGGTGTTCGGGCAGCCCGATGCGATCTACGCGATCGCGACCGCCGGATTCGGCCGCGCGCATCCGGATCTCGCGCACTGGCTCGGTGCGTGGAAGATGGACGACCAGACGCTCGGCTCGCTGATGAACGACATTCGCGCGGAGGGCGATGCCGACCCGCAGAAGGGCGTCGCACGCTGGATCGCGGCAAACCGCGAGCGCGTCGACGCATGGCTGCGCTAGGTGCCGAACCGAGCAACCGTGCGCGCCTGCCGCGGCCGCCGCACGGCGTGCCTGCCGGCGTATTCATTGACGGTTCCGCTTGGGCAATCGGAATAACTCGTTTCCTGAAACATTCTGGTTGACGAAAGATGATCGATATCCGCGGCAAGCATCCCGCGCCGCGACCGTGCCGACGCATTTCCCTTCCTGGAGTCAAAACATGACCGTCAACCTGCCGCTTGCCGATGCCGAATGTGTGGACCTCGGCGACATCGTCGATACCGACCGCTATCCGCTGCACACCCCGGATCATCCCCGGATGCGCGAGTTGATAGCGGCCTGCCGCGAAGAACTCGCGGGCCACGGCAGCGCCGTACTGCACGATTTCCTGCGGCCGGCCGCCCTCGAACTGGCTCGCGTCGAGGGCCGCGCCCTGGCGGCGAAGACGTTCTACTCGCACCGCAAGGTCAATGCGTATTTCACGACCGACGATCCGTCGCTGCCGGCCGACGATCCTCGCCGCGTGTTCATGGATCGCACCAGCGGCTTCGTCACGCGCGACGTCATTCCGGCCGACGCAATCATTCATCGCCTGTACGTCGCCCAGTCGATGAAATCCTTCATCGCCGCATGCCTCGGCGAGGCTCGCGTATGGGAGTACGCGGATCCGTACGCCGGCCTCGTGCAAAACGTGCTGCCGCCCGGCACGGAGCAGCCGTGGCACTACGACACGAACGAATTCATCGTGTCGATGATGACCCAGCAACCGGCCGCCGGCGGCGACTTCGAGTACTGCCCCGGGATTCGCTCGCCGGAAGGCGAGAACTACCACGAGGTCGGGCGCGTCGTGCGCGGCGAGACACGCGAGCCGGTCCGCGTGATCACGTTGCGCCCGGGAGATCTGCAACTGTTCAAGGGCCGCTTCTCGCTGCATCGCGTCGCGCGAGTCGAGGGCGAGCGCGAGCGTCACACGGCGATCTTCGCGTACTCGAAGAAGCCCGGCGTGATCGGCCGCCTCGAGCGCACACGCCAGTTGTACGGCCGTGTCTCGGAAATGCATCTCGAGGCCGAGCAACGGCTCGTCCGCGCCGACGGCCTGGTCGACTGACCCGTCATGCTCCGCCCGATTCCATTCGAAACCCGATTCCCGATACCCGATACCATGTCCATCCTCAGACCGACCCACCGTCCGGAAGATTGCGAACCGACCGCCGACGAGATCGCACAGATCCAGCGGGACCGGCTCGCCGCGGTTCGCCGCGAACTGAAGAAGCGCGACCTGAGCGCCGCCGTCCTGTTCGACCCGACCCACATGCGCTATGCGACGGGGTCGCGCAACATGCAGGTGTACTCGATGCGCAATCCGGCGCGATACCTGTTCGTGCCGGCCGAAGGCAAGGTCGTGCTGTTCGAGTACGCCGGCTGCGAGTTTCTTGCCGACGGGCTCGACACGGTCGACGAGGTTCGTCCGGCGACCGCTATTTCGTACTACTTCTGTGACGACATGCTTCGTCAGGTTACCGAACGATGGGCGGACGAAATCGACGCGCTCGTTCGCTCATCGGGCGGCGGCAAGCGCATCGCGATCGAAAGCGCGACATCCGCGGCCGCGTTCGCACTTCAGGCGCGCGGCTACGAGATCTCCGATGCACAGGAGCCGCTCGAGCGCGCACGCGCAATCAAGGTGCCGAACGAAATCAAGATGATCCGCGCGTCGCTGCGCGCGGCGGAAGCGGGTGTACGCAAGCTCGAGGCCGCGCTCGTGCCGGGCATCAGCGAAAACGAACTGTGGTCGCATCTTCATCAACACGTGATCGCAACGGACGGCGACTACGTGGAGACCCGGCTGATCAGTTCGGGGCCGCGCACGAACCCGTGGTTCCAGGAGAGCAGCCCGCGCAAGATCCAGGCGGGCGAGCTGGTCGGGCTTGATACCGACGTTGTCGGCCGGTTCGGCTACTACGCGGATTTTTCCCGCACGTTCCTGTGCGGCGATGGCCCGGCGACCGACGCACAGAAGAACCTCTACCGGCTCGCGTACGATCAGATCCACGCCAACATGGAAAACGTGAAGGCCGGCACGACGTTTCAGGAATTCATCGCGAAAGCATGGAAAATCCCGCAGCCGTATCGCGCGCGCCGTTATTTCGCACTCGCGCACGGCGTCGGGATGACGGGCGAGTATCCCTATATCGTCCATCGCGAGGATAACGATGCAAAGGGCTATGACGGCGTGATCGAGCCCGGCATGACGCTGTGCATCGAGAGCTACATCGGTCACGAAGCCGGTGGCGAGGGCGTGAAACTCGAAGAGCAGGTGTACGTGCGTGACGACGGGCAGGTCGAGCTGTTGTCCGACTATCCGTTCGAAGCGCGCCTGCTCGCGTAGCAGCGGCAAGCCCGCTGCCGCCGCTACGCCGCGCCCGCCGGCGAACGATCGGGCGCGACGCGCGTCCGGTACGGCACGCGGGTGCCGATGGCGATATCGAAAAGCACGTGACGCAGGCGCGGCCCGCCTGCATCACCGCGGCTCGCCCATCCCGCCCATCAGCGTCATCAGCTGCTCGCGCAGCCACCGGCTGCCCTGGTCCTGGTCGGCGCTGCGATGCCAGTAACAGAAGTATTCGAGGCCCGGCATCTCGAACGGCAGTTCGAGGATGCGCGCCGGATAGCGCTGCAGCAGCCGCAGCGGCGCCGTCAGCGCGAGATCGCCGCGCATCGCGATCAGCGGCGCGACCATGTAGTGCTGCACGCGCATCTGGATATTGCGGCGCAGCCCCAGGCGCGTCAGCTCCGCGTCGACGTGCCCGCTGCCCTTGCGGCGGCTCGACACGTGGATGTGCCCCATCGACAGGTAGTCATCCATGGTCAGCGTGTCGCCCTTGAACGGGTGATCGTCGCGGATCATGCACGCGTAGCGGTCGCGCACGAGCAGCGCCTGGTGCAGATGCGGATCGCCGATCAGCGGCGCGTCGATAGCGATGTCGACCGAGCCGTTCGCGAGCGCGGTCGCGACTTCGCGGCGGTCCATCGTATAGCTGCGCACGTGCATGCCGGGCGCATGCGTTTGCAGCAGTTCGCCGAGCGCGGGCAGCAGCAGCGCTTCGGTCAGGTCGCTCATGCTCATCCGGAACACGCGCGTCGACGACGCCGGATCGAACACGTCGCCTTCGTGCGCGCTCGAATCGAGCAGTTGCATCGCCTCGCGCACGCGGCCGACGATGTTCTCGGCCATCGGCGTCGGCATCATGCCGGCCGGCGTGCTGACGAACAGCGGATCGTTCAGGGTCTTGCGCAGCCGCGCGAGCGCGTTGCTGACGGCCGGCTGCGTGAGGTTCAGCACCTCGGCCGCCCGCGTCAGGTTGCGCTTGGTGTAGATCGCGTCGAATACGACGAACAGGTTCAGGTCAATCTTCGAAAGGCGCATCGCCGGATCTCCTTGCCGGCATGTTACGGCGTGCGCCATCTGTTCGTCCATGGCCCCGCGCATCGCGGCGCGACGCTCAGCCGCGCGGCGGCGGCGTCAGGTACGCGGCCGTCGAGCCCGGCTCGCCGCTCTTGATCTCCATCCGTGCGATCGCCTGCAGGTGCACCTCGTCCGGGCCGTCGGCGAAGCGCAGCGCGCGGCCCCAGGTCCACAGGTCGGCGAGCGGCG
The DNA here is from genome assembly GCF_001883705.2 of Burkholderia catarinensis. Taxonomy (GTDB): domain Bacteria; phylum Pseudomonadota; class Gammaproteobacteria; order Burkholderiales; family Burkholderiaceae; genus Burkholderia; species Burkholderia catarinensis. The sequence continues at coordinate 30,873 of NZ_MDEQ02000016.1, read as the reverse complement.
TATCGGGGCTCAACCCCGCCGCGCCGAACACCTGCATCGCACGGTCGCACACGTCCGTATAGACGGTCGGCACGAGCGCCTTGATCATCGAGATTTCCTTGCGCGCCGCCTTCGCGCCGACCTTGTCGATCATCCATGCGGCCTTCAGCACGAGCAGGCGCGCCTGGTCGATCTCGATGCGCGAACGCGCGATCCATTCGCCGACCGTGCCGTGCCGGTTCAGCTGCTTGCCGAACGCGACACGCGACTGTGCGCGGTCGATCATCAATTCCAGCGCAAGCTCGGCCGCGCCGATCGAACGCATGCAGTGGTGGATGCGGCCCGGCCCGAGGCGCGCCTGCGCGAGCGCGAAGCCGCTGCCTTCCTCGCCGAGCAGGTTGCGCGCCGGCACGCGCACGTTGTCGAACGTGATCTCGCAGTGCCCTTCCGGCGCGTAGTGATTGACCACCGTGATGTTGCGTACGATCGTCACGCCCGGCGTGTCGCGCGGCACGAGGATCATGCTCTGCTGCTGGTGCGACTCGGCGTCGGGATCGGTCTTGCCCATCACGATGAGGATCTTGCAGTTCGGATGCGCGGCGTTCGTGATGAACCACTTGCGGCCGTTGATCACGTACTCGTCGCCCGCGCGCTCGATGCGCGTCGTGATGTTGGTCGCATCCGACGACGCCACGTCGGGCTCCGTCATCGCGAACGCCGAACGGATCTCGCCGCGCAGCAGCGGCAGCAGCCACTGTTCGCGCTGCTCCGGCGTCGCAAACATGTGCAGCAGTTCCATGTTGCCGGTGTCCGGCGCGTTGCAGTTGAACACTTCCGACGCCCAGCCCACGCGCCCCATGATCTCGGCGAGCGGCGCGTATTCGAGGTTCGTCAGGCCCGTGCCGGGCTCGTCGTCCTTCAGGTGCGGCAGGAACAGGTTCCACAGCCCTTCGGCCTTCGCGCGCTCTTTCAGCTCCTCCATGAACGACACGGGATACTGGCCCGCGTGCACTTCGTCGTTCCACTGGCGGATGCGCGGCACGATGTGCGCGTCCATGAACGCTTGCACGCGTTCGCGCAGCGCTTCCACTTTCGGGGTGTAGCCAAAGTCCATGATCGACTCCTCGAGATTCCGTGTTCGGTTCGGTCAGAAGGCCGAGACACCGCCGTCGACGGCGACGGCCTGCCCGGTCAGATAAGTGTTTTCCTTCGCGCACAGCGTCAGCATCGTCGCGACGATTTCGTCGGGCCGGCCGAGCCGCTTCATCGGCGAGCCCTGCGCGAGAAAGTCCTGGCGGTCGCCGATATCGCTGTCGGTGACCATCGGCGTCGTGCTGTAGAACGGGCACACCGCGTTCACGCGAATGCCGTGGCGCGCGTATTCGAGCGCGGCCGTCTTCGTGAGCCCGACCACCGCATGCTTCGACGCCGCGTACGCGGCCAGCTTCGGCGCGCCGCCGAGCCCAGCCATCGACGCGACGTTCAGGATCACGCCTTCGCGCTGCGCGAGCATCTGGCGGATCTGGTGCTTCATCCCGAAGAACACGCCTTTCGCGTTCACCGCGAAGCTCAGGTCGAGATCGGCTTCGTCGGTGTCGATCAGCGCCTTCATCGGCGGCGCGATGCCCGCATTGTTGATGCCGACGTCGAGCCGCCCGAAGCGCGCGGCGGCCGCATGCACCAGCGATGCCACTTCAGCTTCGATGCGCACGTCGCAGCGCTGCGCGATCACGTCGGCGCCGGCCGCGCGCAGCGGCGCGGCCACGCGCTCGAGCGCTTCGCCGTTCAGGTCGCCGAGCGCGAGCCGCGCGCCCATCGCGGCCAGCTCGCTCGCGAGCAACGCGCCGAAGCCGCTCGCGGCGCCGGTGATCATCACGGCCTGCCCGGTGTAGCTGTCGAGTTTCATCGCGCGCTCAGATCGTCAGGCCGCCGTCGACGACGATGCATTCGCCGTTCGTGTAGCTCGCCGCGTCCGACACGAGATACAACACGGTGCCGGCCATTTCGCGCGGCTCCGCGTGGCGGCGCAGCGGGATCTTCGCCATCCAGGTCTCGTAGATATCCTGGTCGGCGAACAGCGCGCCCGCGAACTTCGTCTTCGTGAGGCCCGGCAGCAGCGCGTTCACGCGGATGCCGAGCGGCCCGCATTCCTTCGCGAACGCCTTCGTCATGTTGACGACGGCCGCCTTCGTGATCGAATAGATGCCCTGCCGGTCGCCCGGCTGCAGCGCGTTCACCGACGCCGTGTTGACGATCGCGCCGCCGCCGTGCGTCTTCATCAGCTTACCGGCCTCGACCGACATGAAGAAGTAGCCGCGGATGTTCACGTCGACGGTCTTTTCATACGCGGCGAGATCGGTATCGAGGATGTGCCCGAAATACGGGTTCGCGGCCGCGTTGTTCACGAGGATGTCGAGCCGGCCGTGCTTGCCGCGGATGTGCTCGAACGTCGCGGCGATGTCTTCGAGCCGTCCGACGTGACAGGCCAGCGCTTCGGCGCGGCCGCCTGCCGCGACGATCGCGTCCGCGACCGCCCGGCAGTCGTCGAGCTTGCGGCTCGACACGATCACGTGCGCGCCCTGCTCCGCGAGCAGCTTCGCGATTTCCTCGCCGATGCCGCGGCTCGCGCCCGTGACCAGTGCGATCTTGCCCGTCAGGTCGAACAGATTCGTTGCCATGTTGCTGTGCTCCTCCATGTTGTAGGTTGTCGTGCCGCCGCTCAGCGATGCGCGTCGATCACGCCGACGGCCAGCTCGGCCAGCCGGCCGGTCATCGCGCCGACGCGCAGCGCTTGCTCGCTCGATGCATTGCCCTGCAGCGCGCGCGCCTTCACGCCCTGCGCGATCGCGGCAAGCCGGAAGAAACTGAACGCGAGATAGAAATGCCAGTCGCGGATCGGCTCGATGCCGCGCAGTTCGCAATAGCGCGCGACGATCGCCGCTTCGTCCGGCACGCCGAGTTCGGCGCGATCCTGGCCCGCGAGGCCGCGCACCTGCCCGCCGGACGGCAGCCGCAGGCACATGCAGAAATACGCGAGATCGGCGAGCGGGTTGCCGAGCGTCGACAGCTCCCAGTCGAGCACGGCCTGCACGCGATAGTCGTCGCACGCGAACATCAGGTTGTCGATCCGGAAATCGCCGTGGACCAGCGCCGGGCGGCCCGTGTCCTCGGGGCACGCCTTCGGCAGCCAGTCGATCAGCGTCTCCATCGCGTCGAGGCGCTCCGTTTCGGCCGCGCGATACTGCTTCGTCCACACGCCGATCTGACGCTCGAAGTAGTTGCCGGGGCGGCCGTAGTCGGCGAGGCCCACCGCGTCCACATCGACGTCGTGCAGCGCGGCCATCGTGCGCAGCACGGCGTCGTAGCACGTCGCACGATCGGCCTTCGGCAGTTCCGGCAGCGCGGGATCCCAGAAGATCCGGCCATCCTCGAAGCTCATCACGTAGAACAGGCTGCCGATCACGTCGCGGTCTTCGCAGAGGTGATACGGCCGCGCGACCGGCACCGCGGTGCCCGACAGCGCGGTGAGCACGCGGAATTCACGGTCGACCGCGTGCGCGGATTTCAGCAGTTCGCCCGGCGGCTGGCGGCGCAGCACATAGCGGCCGCTCTTCGCGCGCAGCAGGAAAGTCGGATTCGACTGGCCGCCGGCAAACTTCTCCATATCGAGCGGGCCTTCGAAGCCCGGCACGTGCGCTTCCAGATAGCGCGTGAGGCGGGCTGCGTCGAGGGGCTGGGAAGGGTTCGTCATCGTCGCGATCGTTCGTGGGGTCAGCCGTAGGTTCGCAGTGCGTGCCGTTCGGGATCCTCCAGATGCGGGATGCCGTTGAACGACGCGAGGTGGAACGCTTCGGCGTTGAAGAAAAACTGCGAAAGACTGCTGTTGCGGATCTGCAGGTTCAGCGCGATCGCGCTCGACGGCGGCGCCGCGAGCACCTGCTGCACGGTGACCGCGATCGGGCCGCCGGAGCTCACCGCGAGCACGCGCTGGCTGCCGCCGTGGCGGATCGCGGCGCGCGCGTCGGAAACGCGTTGCTGGAAGTGCGCCCAGGTTTCGGGTGCCGACTCGCCGAGCTTGTCTGCCGACCAAAGGTGCAGCACCTGCCGCAGCGCGCGGAAGTGTTCCTTCATCGAGCCGGCCGCGAGGCGGGCGATTTCCGGATAGTCGTGCGCGGCGGCCGCGAACAGCCCGTGGAAGTCGTATTCGTTCAGGCCCGGGTGGCGGTCGACCGGCGCGCCTTCGCGGCCCATCCCGCGCAGGATCGCGTCGACCGTCTGCGCATGCCGGGTCATCGTGCCGCAGACCACGCGGTCGAACGTCAGGCCCTGACGCGCGAAGTATTCGCCAAGCCACACGCCCTGCTGCTCGCCAGCGGCGGACAGCCGGTCGTAGTCGTCCGTGCCGAATGACGCCTGCCCGTGCCGTACCAGAAAAAGTTCAGCCATCGCGTGCCCGCCAGATCAGAAGGATTCAGCATAGCCAGCGCGGATGCATTTTTGAAATTTATTTCCTGAATCGGCCGGTATTCATCGTGTGAATTTATTCCCGCTTCGCGCGGCTGCGTTGCCGGGCGACCGCCCGGCGGCACGCAAATTGCGACATCCGGCATCGTCATGTCGACCACGTTCCAGGAGGGATGCCATGCTCGGTACGATCCTAATCATCATATTGATCCTGATGCTCATCGGTGCATTTCCTGCATGGCCGCACAGTCGAAGCTGGGGCTATTGGCCGTCGGGCTCGGTCGGGCTGATCGTCATCATCGTCGTGATACTGGTGTTGCTGGGGCACATCTGAACCTGCGGCACGAAAGCCGGCCGTGAAGCCGCCGCGCCGATCGGGGCGGGCGGACATGCACGCGCCGCCGAAACGCCACAATGCACGGCGCGCAGCCCCCGACAGGCCCCGGTCGTTCACGCCGGGGCCTGTCGTCATTGCGTCCTGACGCCTGCGCTCCTCCGGCCTGCCCGGTTCCGCTGCAGGCCGCACGCGCGCTGCGAAGCCGGGGCGCCGGCTGTTGCAACCCCTGTTGCAACCCGTTAGCGACCGGCTTCGGCCTCCCGCCTGAAGCCCGAATGACCGTACCAGGTCAATCTGGTCGCCCCTGCCGCGAGCGGCAGGCTGATCGCCCGCGGCGAGGTGATCAGGCGCGCGCTGATCGTGACCCAGGCGGAAGTCTTCGCCGTCAGCGGTGACAAGTTCACGCCGTCACGCGCGCGGTTCGCGCCCGACCTGTTCGAGCGGCGGGCTGAACCCGAGCACCGTGTACGCCATGGCGGACACCGTCCCTTTCCCCGCCGCGCCCCGCACGACCACTGCGCGCACGGCGCCGGCCCGGTCGAATTTCAGGCGGGTACCGACGGTCGCGTTGCGCAGCGCCTCCAGCTCCTCGATCCGCGCGATCGCCAGCTTGCGCACCGCGCCGGACACGTACACCGGCAGGAACACCAACGCGATGAAGATCGACACCGCGTCCTTCGATACGCTGTCCAGCACCGGCTGACCCGACATCACGAGCGACAGCGACGTCGCGGCGACGAAGATCGCGAGCACGGTCGCGCCCACGCCGAGCGACGAGAACCGCTCGGCCGCCTTCTTCATGCGTGCCTTCACGAGCGCGCGCGTGGTCGCGGACGGCACCAGCCATTCGCGCTGCGCGCCGTAGAACCCGGCGATGCCGAGGAACAGCGTCGCGACGGCGCTGATGCCGATGCTGGTGTACAGCGCATCGAAGATCATGCAGATGAATTCGAGCACGAACACGATCACCGGCGGCCACAGCAGCAGACGGAACGAATAGCCGTCGCGGCCATGCCCCTGGATCCACCGTCTCACCAGCGGCAGCTGCCAGAAGCGGCTCTCCCGGTGGAGCGAAAGTTCTTCGTTGTCGGTCAATTCTTCACCTGTGGCGCTCCGTTGCGTCGGGTACGGCCGATGTGGCTGATGCGGCTGAAACAGGAATGAATACCTGGGGTTATCGATTGATCCCAAAGATTCATTAGACAGTGTCTGCGCCGCCGCGCGATGCTGGCCCCGCCAGTGAACGCGGCGTCATTGCAACGCCGCGCACGAGAATGGAGTGAGACACATGCCTAACGACCACCGTCAACGGCGCCACACGCTGTGGCTGCTGTGCGCGCTTTCGTTCATCCTCTACGTCGACCGCGTCAACCTCGCGACCGCGGCCGGCGCGATCAAGGCCGAGCTCGGGCTGTCGAATACCGAACTTGGCGTCGCATTTTCCGCGTTCGCGTATTCGTATGCAATCTGCCAGATCGGCGGCGGCTGGATCGCCGACCGCTTCGGCGCGCGCATCACGCTGATCGGCTGCGGGCTGATCTGGGTCGTCTCGACCTTCACGACCGGGCTCGTGCACAGCCTCGGGCTGCTGTTCGCCGCACGCCTGCTGCTCGGCATCGGCGAAGGCGCGACGCTGCCCGCCCAGGCCCGCGCGATCACGCACTGGTTCCCGCGCGAGCGGCGCGGCGTCGTGCAGGGCTTCACGCATTCGTTCTCGCGGCTCGGCAACGCGGTCACGCCGCCGATCGTCGCCGCACTGATGACGTGGCTGTCGTGGCGCGCGGCGTTCTTCGTGATCGGCGCGGTGACGCTGGTGTGGCTCGCGTGGTGGATCGTCGGCTTCCGCGAGCATCCGATCGGCGACGACGCCGACGGCCGCACGCGCGCCGCCCGCCCCGCGCCGCCGGCCGGCCCGACGCCGTGGGGGCCGCTGTTCCGCCGGATGGCGCCGACGATCTTCGTGTACTTCTGCTACGGCTGGACCGCGTGGCTGTTCTTCACGTGGCTGCCGACGTTCTTCCTGAACGGCCAGGGCCTGAACCTGAAATCGACCGCGCTGTTCGCGTCCGGCGTGTTCTTCGCGGGTGTGGTCGGCGATACGCTCGGCGGCTGGCTGTGCGACCGGATCTACCGGAAGACCGGCAACCTCGCGCTGTCGCGCCAGAGCGTGATCGTCGCGAGCTTCGTCGGCGCGCTCGCCTGCCTGCTGCCGCTCGCGATCGTGCATTCGACGGCCGGCATCGCGCTGTGCCTGTCGGGGTCGTTCCTGTGCCTCGAACTGACGATCGGGCCGATCTGGGCCGTGCCGAGCGACATCGCGCCGACCCACGCCGGCATCGCGAGCGGGATGATGAACGCGGGCTCCGCGATCTCGGGGATCCTGTCGCCGATCCTGTTCGGCTATCTCGTCGACCGCACGGGCAGCTGGACCGTGCCGTTCATCGGCTCGGTCGCGATGCTGCTGATCGGCATCGTCGCCGCGCTGCGGATCCGGCCGGAGCGCACACTCGCGGAATCGATGCCGACGCTCGCCGACGCGCCCGCCGCGCCGTCGGCACGCTGAAGCGGTTCGCCACGGTTTCGCCTGCCTCGCCCGTCTCGCCGGCGTCGCCATCACGCTTCACCACGTTCCGCGATGCCGGCGCAACGCGCCGTTACGCGGCGCCGTCATCTCCGGCCCCGTCCCCGTGAAACAGCGCGAGAAACTGCTGCGCGGGGATGCTGAGCGGCCGGTCGCGCCGCACGAGGCTGCCGTACGACGGCAGCTTCTGTTCGAGCGCGTAATCGATGATCGCGACGAGCCCGTGCTCCGCGTTGCGCCGCGCAACCGTCAGCGGAATCACGCCGAGCATGTGCGACCGGTCGACGAGGTTCATCGTCGTCAGGATCGACCCCGTTTCGACGAGCCCGCGCGGCATCGGCTGGTGACGCGCGCGAAACTCGCGCTCGACGACCTCGCGCGCCGGGCTGCCGGCCGGCTGCAGGATCCACGTGTAATCGAGCAGCGCATCGAATTCGACCGGCCCGGCGCCCGCGAGCGGATGGTCGCGGCCCACGATGATCGCGAGCGCCTCGTCGTCCACCACGCGGAAGTCGCAATCGGTGCCGACATGGCGCCCGATCACCACCTCGAGCACGCCTTCGCGAAGCTGCGGCATCAGCCGGTCGCTCGTATCCACCGCGATGTCGATCGCGAGCAGCGGATAACGCGCCTTCAACTGCACCAGCGCCTCGGTGAGCCGCCCCGGCGACGCCGCCATGATGCTGCCGATCGCCAGCCGCCCCGCGCTGCCGAGCTGCAGCTCGCCGAGCTCGCGGTTCAGCGCCTCCATGCTGCCGCGGATCCCGCGGAAATAGCCGAGCACGCGCTCGCCGGCCGGATTCAGCACGAGCCCGCGCCCGACGCGATCGAACAGCCGCTGGCCGAGCGCGCTCTCCAGCTCGGCCAGCATCTTGGTCGCGGCCGGCTGCGTGAGGCCCATCTGCTCGGCCGCGGCGCGCAGCGTCGAGCATTCGTCCACGGCCAGCAACAGCGCGATCTGCCGCATGCGCAGCCGGTTCAGCAACTGCGGGGTCGAGTCTCGTCGGTCGATCGAGCCCATGTTTGATTACTCCAGGTTATCGATTCATCAAGAGTTTTCAATTTACCGACTCATTCCGTCTACCTAGCATCAACCCCATACACGAACGGCCACGCGCCGCCACCGGAGACGCAGCATGAACACCCCATCGACCGCCCCCCTGCCCGTCGTCGCGCTGACGCTCGGCGACCCCGCCGGCATCGGCGCCGAACTGATCGCGAAACTGCTCGCACGCCCCGACGCGACGTCCCGCGCGAATCTCGTGCTGATCGGCGATCGCTGGCTGTGGGAAGCTGGCCAGCGTGTCGCCGGCGTCACGGTCGACGTGGAACCCGTCGCGTCGCTCGCCGCCGTGCGCGGCCGGCCGTCGACCGCGCGCGCCGCGTTCGTCGAAGTCGACACCGTCGATCCGGCCGACGTCACGGTCGGGCGGCCCGGCGCGGCCGGCGGCCGCTCGACGCTCGTCGTGCTCGACCGCTGCCTCGACGCGGCACTCGCCGGCGACATCGACGCGATCTGCTTCGCGCCGCTGAACAAGTACGCGATGAAGCTCGGCGGGCTGAAGCACGACGACGAATTGCACCACTTTGCCGAGGCGCTCGGCGTGACCGGCTACTTCTGCGAATTCAACACGCTTGGCGAACTGTGGACGGCCCGCATCTCGTCGCATATCCCGCTGAAGGACGCGGCCGGCTGCCTGAGCATCGAGCGGATCGAGCAGGCGTCCGAACTGATCTACCGGTCGCTGCTCGCGAACGGCGTCGCGACGCCGAAGGTGGCGATCGCCGCGTTCAACCCGCACGGCGGCGACGGCGGCAGTTGCGGCCGCGAGGAAGTCGACATCATCGAGCCGGCGGTACGCCAGCTGCAGGCGCGCGACTGGCCGACCGACGCGCCGTTCCACGGCCCGTTCCCCGCCGACACGATCTTCCTGAAGGCGCAGGCCGGCGACTACCAGGCGATCGTCACGATGTACCACGACCAGGGGCAGATCGCGATCAAGCTGCTCGGCTTCTCGCGCGGCGTGACCGTGCAGGGCGGGCTGCCCGTGCCGATCACGACGCCCGCGCACGGCACCGCGTACGACATCGCGGGCCGCGGCACGGCCGACGTCGGCGCCACCTGGCAGGCGCTGCAGATCGCATGCCGGATGGGCGCCGCGCGCCGCACCCCCGCTGTTTCGGCGTGACACCCGCCGCCTTCTACACACGACAACATCGATTCCTGGAGACACCATCATGAAAATCCGTTCCGTACGCGCACGCGTATTCCAGTGGAAAGGCAAGACCGTCCCACCGCAGGGCAACTTCTGCTCGAACGCGATGGACCTGCTGTACGCGCCGCAGGAAACGATGAGCACGTTCCGCTTCCATGCGTGGACGGTCGTCGAGGTCGAGACCGACGACGGCATCGTCGGCCTCGGCAACGTCGCGCTCGCGCCGCACGTCGCGAAGGTGATCATCGACCAGTACCTCGCGCCGCTCGTGATCGGCCAGGACCCGTGGGACTACGAATACCTGAACCAGCGGATGTATCGCGCGACCCACGCATGGGGCCGCAAGGGCATCGGCATGGCCGCGATCTCGGCGGTCGACATCGCGATCTGGGACATCCTCGGCAAGAGCGTCGGCAAGCCCGTATTCAAGCTGCTCGGCGGCCGCACCAAGGAAAAGATCCCCTGCTACTACTCGAAGCTCTACCGCACCGACCTGAAAGAGATGCAGGACGAGGCGCAGCGCTATCTGAAGGAAGGCTTCCGCGCGTTCAAGATGCGCTTCGGCTACGGGCCCGCGCACGGGCAGCAGGGCGTGATGGAAAACCTCAAGTCGGTCGCGGCGATCCGCGAGGTGATCGGCTACGACAACGACCTGATGCTCGAGTGCTACATGGGCTGGAATCTCGAGTACGCGAAGCGCATCCTGCCGAAGCTCGAGAAATACCAGCCGCGCTGGCTGGAAGAACCGGTAATCGCCGACGACATCGACGGCTATGCGGAGCTGAACCAGCTCACGCGCATCCCGATCTCCGGCGGCGAGCACGAATTCTCGCTGTACGGCTTCAAGCAACTGCTCGATCGCAAGGCCGTGTCGGTCGTCCAGTACGACACGAACCGCGTCGGCGGGATCACGATGGCGCACAAGATCAACGCGCTGTGCGAGGCGTACAGCGTGCCGGTGATTCCGCATGCGGGCCAGATGCACAACTATCACCTGACGATGAGCACGCTCGCGTCGCCGATGAGCGAGTACTTCCCGATGTTCGACGTCGAGGTCGGCAACGAGCTGTTCTATTACATCTTCGACGGCGAGCCGGTGGCCGACAACGGCTTCGTGCAACTGCGCGACGACGTGCCCGGTCTCGGCCTCACGCTGAAGACCGAATTCCTCGACCAGTTCGACATCGTCGAGTGAGGCCCGCCATGAACGCACGCTACCAGGGCGTCTTTCCGGTCGCGCCGACGATCTTCGACGCGTATGGCGCGCTCGATCTCGACGGCCAGCGCCGCTGCGTCGACTTCATGATCGATGCCGGTTCGCAGGGCCTCTGCATTCACGCGAACTACTCGGAGCAATTCGCGCTCGGCGACGACGAACGCGACCTGATCACCCGCACGACGCTCGAGCATGTCGCGGGCCGCGTGCCGGTGATCGTCACGACGTCGCACTTCAGCGCGCGGATCTGCGCGGAGCGCAACCGGCGCGCGCAGGCGCTCGGCGCGGCGATGGTGATGGTGATGCCGCCGTACCACGGCGCGACGTTCCGCGTGCCCGAAGCGCAGGTGCGCGCGTTCTTCGCCGAAGCGGCCGACGGGCTGCGCATTCCGCTGATGATCCAGGACGCGCCCGCGAGCGGCGTCACGCTGTCCGCGCCGTTTCTGGCGACGCTCGCGCGCGAGATCGACGCCGTGTCGTACTTCAAGATCGAGACGGCCGGCGCCGCGTCGAAGCTGCGCGAGCTGATCGCGCTCGGCGGCGACGCGATCGAGGGGCCGTGGGACGGCGAGGAAGGCATCACGCTGCTCGCCGATCTCGATGCCGGCGCGACCGGCGCGATGACGGGCGGCGGCTATCCGGACGGGATTCGCCGGATCACCGACGCGTATTTCGCCGGGCGCCGCGACGAAGCGTGCGAGCAGTACGCGCGCTGGCTGCCGCTGATCAACTACGAGAACCGCCAGTCAGGCTTCCTGACCGCGAAGGCGCTGATGCGGGAAGGCGGCGTGATCGCGTGCGACAAGCCGCGCTCGCCGTGGCCGGAACTGCATCCGCAGGTACGCGCGGGGTTGCTCGACACGGCGCGGCGGCTCGATCCGCTCGTGCTGCGCTGGGGGCGCTAGACATCGGCTTACCCAGCGGTTCATGCGTGCAACGCCGCGGGCGTTGCGCATCGGCGGCCGGTGCGATGCCGGCGCGTCACGGCGTGACAGCGGTCCATCAGAAGACCGCCGCCGCCACCACCAAGATCGGAGACATCATGACCCTGTTGACCCCGGCCACCCCGGCATTCGAAGCCGGCGAAGCCATTCCGCGCCGCCGCTGGCTGCGCGTGATTCCGCCGCTGCTGCTCGCCTGCATCATTTCGTACATGGACCGCGTGAACATCGCGTTCGCGATGCCCGGCGGGATGAACGCCGATCTCGGCATGGACGCGACGATGGCCGGCCTCGCCGGCGGCATCTTCTTCTTCGGCTACCTGTTCCTGCAGATTCCCGGCGGCCGGCGCGCGGCGCTCGGCAGCGGCAAGACCTTCATCGCGTGGTCGCTCGTGAGCTGGGCCGTGCTGTCGGTGCTGACCGGGCTCGTCACGCATACCTGGCAACTGCTGACGCTGCGCTTCCTGCTCGGCGTGGCCGAGGGCGGGATGCTGCCCGTCGTGCTCACGATGGTGAGCCACTGGTTTCCCGACCGCGAACGCGGCCGCGCGAATGCGATGGTCATCATGTTCGTGCCGCTCGCCGGCATGATCACCGCGCCGCTGTCCGGCTTCATCCTTGCCGCGTACGACTGGCATCACCTGTTCTTCAGCGCGGGCGCGCTGTCGCTGCTGTGCCTGGTCGTGTGGATGCTGTTCGCCGACGACGGCCCGGAGACCGCGCGCTGGGTGTCGCCGCGCGAGAAGGCGTACATCCTCGATGCGCTGCGCGACGAGCAGGAGCGCAAGCGCGCGGCCGGCACGCCGGCCGCCGCGTCGTTCGGCGAGCTGCTGCGCAACCCGACGATCTGGCTGCTCATCGCGATCAACTTCTGCTATCAGGTCGGCATCTACGGCTATACGATGTGGTTGCCGACCCTGCTGAAAAACCTCACGCACGGCGGGATGGGCAAGGTCGGCCTGCTCGCGATGCTGCCGTATGTCGCGATGGTGGTCGGGATGATCGTCACGTCGTATTTGTCAGACCGAACCGGCAAGCGACGCCTGTTCGTGCTGCTGCCGCTGGTCGGCTTCGCCGCGTGCCTCGCGCTGTCGGTGCTCACGCACGGGTCGACGGCCGTATCGTTCGCGTTCCTGATCGGCTGCGGCTTCTTCCTGCAGGCGGCCGCCGGCGTGTTCTGGGCGATTCCGCCGAAGCTCTGCAGCGTCGAGACGGCCGGCAGCGCGCGCGGCCTGATCAACGCGCTCGGCAATCTCGGCGGCTTCTGCGGCCCGTATGCGGTCGGCGTGCTGACCCAGCACGTGAGCGCGGCGGCCGGCGTGCTCAGCCTCGCGGTCACGCTCGCGGTGGCCGGCCTGCTCGCGCTGACGCTGCCGAAGCGCTGCGAGGACTGATGCCCGATACGCGGGATAGCGAACCCAATAACGGAGACACACCATGAACGACATCCTGCTGCTGGTGCAGAAATGCGCCCACACCTTCAGCTTCTACGACCTCGACACGAAAACCGCGCTCAAGCACGTCGTGCTGCCGAACTTCCCGCACGAGTTCACCGTCGACGTGAACGAGCGCTATGCGTATGTCGGCATCTTCGGGATCGAGACCGCGTGGTCGCGCGGCCATGAAGGCGATCACCGGATCGCCGAGATCGACTTGGTCGAGCGCACGCACACGCGCATGCTCGACCTGTGGCCGTACTACCGGCCGCACGGGATGGCCTGCGACCGCGACGGCCGGCTGTATGCGATGAGCGAGGCGCACGACATGCTGCTCGTGTTCGACGAGCCGACCCGGCAGCCGGTGCCGAACATGGCCGTGCCGTCCGGCGGCGTGAAGACGCACCTCGTCACGCTCACACGCGACGCGAGCCGCGCGTATGGCGTGCACCTGCTGTCGAATACCGTCACGCAATTCCATCCGCGCGACGCGACGGTCGCGCCGCGCGCGGTGATGCCCGGCCCGCGCCCCGAAGGTAACGCGCTGTCGGGCGACGAGCGCACGCTGTTCGTCGCGAATCGCGGCGACGATACGCTGGTCGAGATCGATACCGAAACGATGACCTGCGGCCGCCGCGTGAAGACGCGCAGCGATCCGAACCGCATCTACCGGACGAGCGCGCCGGACGGCCGCGACCTGTTGCTGCTGACCAATTCGGGCGAACGGTCGATCTCCGTGTTCGATGCGCGCCAGCTCGAGGAGATCGAACGCATCGTGCTGCCCGCGAACCCGACCGCGCTGTCGTTCCATCCGTCGCGGCGCGTCGCGTACGTGTCGTTCCAGGACGACTACGTGCGCGAACTCGATCTCGATACGTGGCGTTTCGTCGGTGCACTGGCGACGCTGCGCGAGCCCGATGCGTCGTACGTGCTCGCCGGAGCGCGCTGACATGCACGACGGACCGCCGCCCGACGGCATGCCGGACGCGCTCGTCGATGCGCATCACCACCTGTGGCGGCTCGATGCGGGCGCGCATTATCCGTGGCTGCAGACGCAATACGATCCGGCGCGCTTCATGTTCGGCGACTACGCGGCGCTGTGCCGCGATTTCGACGTGGACGATTTCCGGCACGCGGCGCAACCCGCGCCGATCGTCGCCAGCGTGCACGTCGAGGCCGAGCGCGCGCGCGACGAGGCGCTGGCGGAAACGCGCTGGCTGCACGAGGTCGCGGCCGCGCACGGGCTGCCGTCGGCGGTCGTCGCGTGGGTCGACCTGCTGGCGGGCGACGCGGACGAACGGCTCGCCGAGCAGGCCGCGTGGCCGCTCGTGCGCGGCGTGCGCTTCAAGCCGCGCACCGCGGCCGCGCCGGATGCGCCCGTCGACGGGCCGGGCACGCTGCGCGATCCGCGCTGGCCGGCCGCGCTGGAGCGGCTCGCCGCGCACGGCCTGTGCTGGGATCTGCGCGTGCCGTTCTGGCATCTCGGCTGCGCGGCCGCGCTGCTCGCCGATGCCCCAGATGTGGACGTCGTGCTCGAACACGCGGGGCTGCCGTGGGATCGCTCGGACGCGGGGCTCGCGCGCTGGCGCCACGGCATGGAAGCGCTCGCGGCATCGCCGCGCGTGGTCGTGAAAATCTCCGAACTCGGCTTGCGCGATGCCGTGTGGAACGACGCGGACAACGCGCGGATCATCCGCGACACGATCGCGATCTTCGGCCCGGAACGCTGCCTGTTCGCCAGCAATTTCCCGGTGGCCGGCCTGCGCGTGTCCTATCCCGTGCTGCTGCGCACGTTCGCCCGCGCGATGGCGCACCTCGACGGCGCGGCGCGCCGTGCGATCTGGCATGACAACGCGCTGCGGGTGTACCGGATCGCGCTCGACGCGCCGCAGCAGCGGCCGGCCCGCGGATAACGCCGCCTTACGCTTCCTTCCTCCTCCTGCCGATCGGGCGCCGCTCCGCGCTGCGTCCCGACCACCACATTTTGTGCATCGCACGACCGATCGTGAGCAAAAAGTATCGGTTCGCGAATTCTTTTGATGTGGTGATCGCATCGCCCCCGTCACACCATTCGCGCGTGAACGTGCTTGACCCGGCCCTTGGGGTCGCCCTTATGCTATCCGCAACGAATCGACCGCAGAGAGAGGTGACGGATGGCCAGGTCCACGCCCCGTTTGAACGCATCGGCGGCCGCCGCACGCCTCGGCGTGTCGATCAAGGCGCTGCGGCTGTACGAGCGGCACGGCCTTGTCTCGCCGGAGCGCACGCCGGCCGGCTACCGTGCGTATGGCCCGGACGATCTCGCTCGCGCGGCCGGCATCGCGGCGCTGCGTGCACTTGGCCTCAGTCTCGCGCAGGTGGCGCGCGTGCTTGACGGCGACGCGCGCAGCCTCAGCGACGCGTTGGCGGCCCATGAAGCGACGCTCGAGCGCGGCATTCAGGATCTCGCGCGCAAGGTCGACAAGGTTCGCGGAATTCGCGCCGATCTCGCGCGCGGCCGGATGCCCGACGACGGGGAATTGACGCAACTGCTCGACCCGGCGGCTACCGCCGTCGCGTTCAGCCTGCCGTGGCCGTGGGGCGGCGAGTGGTTCGAGTGTCGCGACATCCGGCCGCTGAACTACATCATCGGCTCGCTGGGAAGCGGCAAGACGCGGCTGGCGCTTCGGCTCGCCGACGCGCTGCCCGGCGCGGTATTCGTGGGCCTCGATCGACTGGAGAACGACGGCGCGGCGGCACGCGATTCATTGCACGCCGATCCTGCGCTGAAGTCGCGCGTCGACCGCGCATCGGCCTCGCTCGCCGACCAAGGCGCGACACCGTCGGCAGCGCTGACCGCGCTGCTTGTCAGCCTCGAAGCGGAACGCCCGCGCGCGCTGGTCATCGACATGATCGAACAGGATCTCGACCGGCGTACGCAACAGGCATTGATTGCGTATCTTCGCGAACGCGCCGCCGCCGGCATGCGGCCGCTGTTCCTGCTGACGCGCTCGTCGGCGATCCTCGATCTGGCGGCGGTCGGCCCCGACGAAACCCTCCTCCTGTGCCCGGCCAATCACAGCCCGCCTTCACGCGTGGCGCCGTACCCGGGGGCGCCCGGCTACGAAACCGTGGCCACGTGCCTGGCGTCACCCGAGATCCGCGAGCGGCTCGCCCGCCGGCCGGAAGCGTCGTGATCCGCCGTCAGGATGTCGGTCGCACCATCCTGCGCGCCATCGCCGGGCTCACCGCATGCACCGGATCGAAGCCGAAAAATTCGAGCACGTGCCGCGCGACGTCGTCGCGATCGTTGTCTGCGCAGATCATGTGATAGCTGTTCTCCAGCACGATCCCGCGCACATCGGGCATCTTCTCCAGCAGGAAATCGGCCGAGCGCAGGCTCGTCAGTTCGTCCTCGCGCGCATGCAGCACGAGCGTCGGGCACGGCGTGCCGGCCGCCGCGTCGAGCGCCCAGTCGCGCATCCGGTCGACCTGCCGCACGCATGCGAGCGGCACCCACGCATAATGGAAGCTGTCCTGCCGCTCGAACTTCTTCTTCACGATCGCGCGGATCGTCGCGTTCTTGATGCCGAACGGCTCGCCTTCCTCGACGCGCATCCGCTCCGCGACGCCCGGCACGCGGTACAGCACGTGCCGCAGCGACCGGTACCACGGCGTCGACCAGCCGTCGAGGAACACCGGCGCGGCCAGCAACGCGAGCCGCCCGCGCGCATGCTGCACGCGGTGGCACAGCAGCAGCGCGACCAGCGCGCCCATGCACATGCCCGCGACATGCAGCGTGTCGTACTCGCTTTCCAGCGCACGATATTGTTCGGTCACCGCGTCGAGCCACGCCTCCGCGCGCACGCCGACCAGATCCTCGGGGCGCGTGCCGTGCCCCGGCAGCGTGATCATGTGCGTATCGGCGCCCGCGCGCCGCATCGCCTTGTGCAGCGAACCGAGATCGGATTGCGTGCCGCCGAGGCCGTGGATCAGCAGGACGCCCGTGCGGCCCGTCACGACGCGTGCCCGCTCATTCGTCCGCCGGCCACACGCGTTCGATCTGCCAAACGCCCGCGACCACCGTCACGTCGACGTTCGAATCGAGCAGCGGCGCGCCGTGATCGGTGATCGTCTGCGTGCCGCCGTCGCGCCGCAGGATGCGCAGCGACAGCGATGCGCGATCCTCGCCGGCGATCTCCGCATTCCAGTAGTCGCTCAGCGCGTCGCGGTCGCCCGGCTGAACGCGTTCGAGCACGAGCGGCACGCTCGCGATCTGCGCGGCATCGACGCCGACGCCGAACACGCGCTCGACGTCGCCGCTCCACTCGATCCGGCCCGACTCCGGATCGAGCACGTACGCGATCTGGCCGGCGCTCGCGAGCGCGAGCTCCATGTTGTTCTGCAGCACCGCCGCATGCTCGTGCACGCGTTCGCGTGTCGTCTTCAGCGTGCTCACCGTCAGTACCAGCAGCGACGCGACCGCCAGATAGAGCTGCGCTTCGAGCAGCGCACTGCCGTAGTGCTCGTGGAACGACGAGAACGGGCCGTCGCCCTGCGCGGTCTGCGCGATCACGATCAGCGCGAGCACCAGCACCGACGACGAGCCCGTTCGGCCGCCGAGCAGCAGCGTGACAGCAACCGTCAGGAACAGCGGGACATACGTGAGCGCGAAGCCGGCGCCCGTGCCGAATTTCCGCGCCGTGTCGCCGTCGAAGATCACGAGCGCGACGAGCGCGAGCAGCACGAACGCGACGATGCCGAGCACCAGGTCGAAGCGCTCGTGGTCGCCCGAGCGGTGCGCGCGAAAGCGCGACCACGACGCGAGCACCGGCGTGACCAGCAGCACGCCGACGAAATCGGCCGCGGCCCACACCGACCACACGTCGAAGAACGGCGCGCCCTTGACCGCCGTGTACCACGCCGCGCCGCCGATCGCGCCGACGACACCCGCGATCAGCCCGGCGAGGATCACCGAGCGCAGGAAGTACAGCCCTTCGAGGGAAAAGCGCACGCGCTGCACGAGCCACACCGCAAGCGCGGCCGCGCCAACCTCGTCGACCGTGAACAGCACCGCGTTGACCAGGCTGCCGTGTTCGATGCCGGTCAGCGCGAGTTGGGCGACGAGGAACGCGCCGGCCAGCGTCGGCCATTCGCGCACCGGCCGCAGCATGAACGCGCCGACCGTCACCCCGGCCGGCAGCCAGATGTAGCCCGTCAACCGGACGGGGCCGTTGAACTCGTGCGAGATGTAGCCGGTCGCGAGATACAGCGCCGCCCAGAGCAGCGCGGCGACGAGGCCCGGCCGCGATCGTTTGGTGTCCATCGAGGATTCCTGTGTGCTGCGCCGTGCGGGCGAGCGCGCCGCCGCGTCGGAAGCGGCCGGCGCGCCTGCGGCCGGCAGGTGCGCGATGTGCGAATGATATGCGGACGGGGCAGGCGGCGGAACACCGGGAGCCGGAAGCGCGTTTTGGCCGCCGACGCACCCGCAAGCCGGCGATTGTGACCGGGAAAGTACCGGAAAAGTTCGTTGTTTGCCGGGCACTCCCGGGACACGTCCGAGAGTCGTCTTGGCCGGACGGCCAAAGTCGCGCGCAGCCGGTCGATCGCGCTTAACATGCAAGGTATCCGAAAGAATTCCTTTCGGGTATCGTCCACGTCTCCAGCCAACATTCCGTATGACCACACGCAATGGAAACAGTAGCGGCTCGACCGATAGCGGCCCCGTTGACGCCATGAGCCGGTTTCGCGTCACTTACGACGGGCCCGCGCTCGAATCTTCCGAAATGGACGTGCGCGAACTCGCGCCCGCGCTGCTGGCGATCGGGGATTTGCTCGACACGTCCACCCGCGCGCTGTGCGGCGATCGGGTTCGGCCGCAGGTGAACGTGCGCGGCAGCTTCAAGACCGGCAGCTTCGGCATCGACTTCACGCTCGCGACCTCGCTGCTTGGCCGCATGCGCGACATGCTGAGCGGCAACGAAGGCACGGCGCTCGCCAATGCGGTCACGATCCTCACCGCGCTCGGCATCGCCGCGCCCGGCGCGAGGAAGGGACTCTTCGCCGTCCTCAAATGGCTGCGCGGGCGCCCGATCCAGCAGGTGCGGATGCAGGACCATACCGCGGTACTGCACGTCGACGGCGAGCAACTCGAGATCGACCTGCCCGTCCTCACCCTGCTGCGCGACGTCGGCGTTCGCAACGCCACCGCGCAAGTGCTTGCGCCGCTCGCGCGCGAAGGCATCATGATCTTTGCGGCCGGCACCGATACGGACGTGTTCGAGACGGTCGCCCGCAACGAGATCGCGTGGTTTCACGCACCCGAACAAGCCGACGCGCTCATTCTCGACGAGCATCGAAAGATGGCGTTCTCGATCGTGTCGCTCGCGTTCAAGGACGACAACAAGTGGCGGCTGTACGACGGCGCGTCGACGATTCACGCGGCGATCACGGATACCGGCTTCCTGTCGCGCGTGAACAACAGCCAGATCCGCTTCGGCAAGGGTGACGTGCTCGTCTGCAATGTCCGTATGCAGCAGTGGCAAACCTCGGACGGCGCAAAAACCGAATACGAGGTAACGGATGTGCTCGAGCATCGTCCGGCCGGCCTGCAGATTCAGTTGCCCGGCCTTTGACCGGCTTCCCGCAATCCGCAATCATTCGCTGCGGGGTTCGACCTTTCCGTCGACCGTCCCGAATGAACGAGTCCGCACCATGACATACGCGATCAGCCTGCGCACGGCGTCCGCCGCCGACCTGCCCTTCCTGCTGACCCTCCGTCAGCTCACGATGACCGAGCACTTGCAACGCGTTGGCGAGCCGACCGACGACGAAGCGCACGACCGGCGCATCCGCGCGAACTTCGAAAACGCGATGATCGTCTGCGAAGGCGCCGCCGCCATCGGCTTGCTGAAGGTGACGCGCGCCGCCTGCGAGTGGCACGTTCACCAGATCCAGATCCTCCCCGCGCACCAGGGCCGGGGCATCGGCGAGGCCGTGCTGAACGAATTGCTGACCGATGCGGCACGCGAGAACGTGCCCGTATCGCTCAGCGTGCTGCACGGCAACCCGGCGCGGCGGCTCTACGAACGGCTCGGCTTTCGCATCGAGTCGGAAACCGAAACGAGCGCGAGCATGATCTGGCGCGCGTGACGCCCGGCGTTTCGACGGCACCGCATTTCCATTACTGCGTGATCTTCGCGTCCTTCAGCAAATTGCCGATCATCTGCGCGCTCGCCTTCTCGACCGCGATCGCCTGAAGTTGCTGCTGAAGCCCCGGCTTCGCGCTCTCGAAGCCCGGCACCTGAGTCGGCCGCTTCGCATCCAGCTTCACGATGGCCCGCACGCCATCGACCGGAATCGAATCCTTCGTCACCGCACCGACCGTCAGTTTCTCGAGCGCCTGCGCGACCGGCAGCGGCAAGCCGGCCGTCTTGCCTTCCGCCGCCGGCGTGTTGAAACTCACCCACGGCAGCTCGCCGCCGGTATCGCGGCTCGGCGCCATGCTGTACTGGCGCGCCAGCCCGTCGAACGACTTGCCCGACTTCAGCTCGCTCAGCACCGTCGCGGCCGTCAGCGGATCCTTGACGACGATCACGCGCGGCTTGTACTCGTTCTTGCCGAGCGCCGCGACCAGTTCGTCGTAGCGCGCCTTGACCTGCTCGTCGGTCACCGGCTCGGGCTTCACGTTGTCGCGCAGGTAAAGCTGCACCTCGGCATTCGCTTTCGCCTGCTGCACCGCTGCCTTGACCTCGGGCTTGTCCGCGTAATTGGCCTTCTCGGCGGCCTGCTGGACCAGCACGCGCGTGATCAGCTGATTCTTGATCGCCTGGCGGATCTGCGGCGAGTCGGGCTGCCCGGACGCGCGCAGCATCGTATCGACGTCGGCCTGCGTGATCGGCGTACCGTTGACGGTCGCGACGGTTGTCGCCGTCTGTGCATGGACAGCACCGCTCAGCGCGCCGGCCAGCGCGGCAATCAGCAACAGGCGGTTCGGTGTCGTTTTCATCTTCATCATTTCGTCGCTTCAGGCTTAAAAACGCGGCATGGGGTGGCCGCGCCGGTTCGCCGGCGCTGCAGCGCGCCTGCGCAACCGTTCAATCGATCCGGTTCATCGTGCACGCACCGGCAGCATCGGCCGGTGCCGCTGTCATTGTGCACGGAACCGCATTTCCGCGTTGGGAGGTTGGGGAAGGCCGCACAAGGCGGCGCGGCGCGCGTTGCGCGCGCCGTTCATGACCCACGCGTGGCGCGGCAATCCCGCGAAAACGCTTCGAATACCGTCATGGCTTCGCGGGCGCGGCCGCCGGCCGCTGCAACCGACGGCCGCGCCGTCGTCAAGGCGTCCACCGGTACACGGTGATGCTGTTCCCCTTCACGTTGTTCTTCATCACCACATACTCGCCGTTCGACCGGCGGTACGCGCGGATGCTGTACATCGCATCGATCGCGCTGCTGGTATCCACGGTCGCGGGGCTCGCGTTGACCAGCGTGGTGTCGAGATTGCCGGTGGTGAGGTTGAACGCGTCGACGTTCGGCCACAGCGGCCCGCTGCTGCTGAACCAGTAGCCGACGAACAGATGGTTGCCGACCGCGTCGATCGATTTCGCGCC
Source organism: Burkholderia catarinensis (assembly GCF_001883705.2). Taxonomy (GTDB): domain Bacteria; phylum Pseudomonadota; class Gammaproteobacteria; order Burkholderiales; family Burkholderiaceae; genus Burkholderia; species Burkholderia catarinensis. Next base: position 9,112 of record NZ_MDEQ02000016.1, on the reverse strand, counting down.
GCTGTGCGGCAGCGTGATCACCGGGTCGGGCTTCGTCGTGTTGCCCGCGCTCCAGCCGTGATACACCTCGATGCGCGTGCCGATCGACGTCCAGTCATTGCTCCCGAGCGCGCCCTGCGCGAGCACCATCGTGTCGCTGTCCGCGAGATAGACGATGCGCGTCAGCGGCTGGATGCTGGCGGGCACGCGGGTCGCGACGCCCGGCCCCCACGACGGCTTGCCGCTCGCGTCGAAGCCGGTCAGCGGGTAGTGGGTAATCGCACCGGTCTTGTCGAGGCCGGCCCACACGCCGCCCTGGCTGTCGATGCTGAAGCCACTCGTCACGCGCTGCGTCGTGTTGAACGCGGGGCCCGGAATCGATCCGTCCGGAATCGCGATGTAGCCGTTCGCCGCGTTGAAATGGAAGAAGTAGAAAACCGGCGGGTTCTGGCCGGCCGCGACGAGGATCCGGTTCGCGCCGACCGACGCGAGCAGCCCGAAATGTTCGTCGCGCTGCGTGTCGCTCATGTTGATGCGCGGGTCCGACGGATACGTGAACGGATCGACGGTGTTCGCAACGAACGTGCCGCCCGCGCTGCCGCTGTACACGTGCGTGCCGCCGTAGAACAGCGCGCCGTCCGTCGCCGGGTCCGGTGCGGCGATGCCTTCGAAGTTCAGCGACTGCAGCGTCCAGCGCAGGCTCCCGGCGCTGCTGTACGCATGAATGTCGGTCGCGCCGTTGCGGCCGAGATCCCAGCTGCCGCCCCACGGGTTGTTGAGCACATAGAGATTGCCGCCGGTGTCCTTGCCGATCCCGGCGATGCGCGTGAAGCGCTGCGCGCCGACCTGCCCCTTGATGCCCGTCGTCGTGTCGAGATAGCCGCCGCGCACGCCGAACGTGCCGGCCAGCGCGGGCCGGCCCGCCACCGTGTAGCGCTTGATGTTCTGGTCGGGGCCTTCGTCGCCCGCCAGGAGCTGCCCGGCCGCCGCATCGAAATACAGCGCCGACGGCTGCGACCCGGCCGGCATCCGGATCGTGTTCAGCAACGCGCCGGCCGGGCTGAAGCCGACGATCGAGCCGGCGCGCTTCTGCGCGACCCACACGTTGCCCGCGCCATCCACCGCGAGCGCACCCGGCGCCGATACGTTGATGTCCCGCTGCCACACGCCGTCGGTGGTGAACACGCGCACGCGATTGCCGTAGAAGTCGCTTGCGTAGAGCAGCGAGCCGGCCGTCGCGAGCCCGGTGACGACGTCGATGCGCGGCTGGTTGGTCGCCGCGCTGACCTGGATGACCCGGTCGCGATACTTCGTCGCGCGGTTGTAGCGCCCCACCGCGCCGCTGCCATACGTCTTGCCCGGCTGCAGCGCGACGAACAGCGAGGTCGCATTGCCCGTGATCGCGCTGCCCTGGAACTCGGAATGCGTGCCGATCGATCCGGCGCTCTTGCCGTTCTGGTAGATCGCGACGCCGCCTTCATCCTCGTCCCACATCGAGGCCGTGTAGATCACGCCTTCGGGCGCGACCCACATCGAACGCGCGACGTTGCCGACGTGGGCCGCGAGCGTGCCGTACGTGTTCGCCAGCCAGTCGGTGGTGTTGCGTGCGTGCACGGCCGGCGCAATCGCGGCGATCGCCGCGGCAAGCAGTGCAGCCTGAATTCGTTTTCCGGCGACCATGACGGATACTCTCCTGAATGGAATGGTGCAAAACATTCACATGAGGGGGTGGGCCGGCCAGATGGCTTGAAATCCGCGATGCGTAAATTCTTCCCCTGAATCATCTGGCGCAGTCGGTATTACGTACGGCATGCCTTCGATAATGAGCAGAGCGAGAATAGCGTTATATAAATCGAAAAAAATTGCGAAGCGCCCGCTGACAGACGGCGTAGCTGCGCGACAGTGAATGTTCGCTTATGCACCGGATCGGGAATCGGGAAAATCCGGCTTGCGTCTGCGGGAATATCGCCGCTTGTTCACGGACACGACATATTGAAACCGCGAATGCGTTGTCCCGAGGATCAAAAAAAGCCGCCGAATGCAATGCGAAGTCATTGCACCAAACAAATCGCCGGCCTGAATCCGTTTCGAATCCAGGCCGGCGAAGGTCATGGGCTACGGCGCAGGCAACGCGCGGTCGCCGCCGCGTTGCCGCGCATCATGCCGATGCCGATGTCTCCGGCACCTTCACCTGCGTGACGCGCCCTCCGTCCGAATCGTCGTCGCGCGGCTCGTCGAGCTGCCCTTCCCACTTCGCGACCACGGCGGCCGCGATCGAGTTGCCGACGGCGTTGGTGGCCGAGCGCCCCATGTCGAGGAACATGTCGACGCCCATGATCAGCAGCAGCCCCGCTTCCGGCATGTTGAACTGGTTGAGCGTCGCCGCGATCACGACCAGCGAGGCGCGCGGCACGCCCGCCATCCCCTTCGACGTCACCATCAGCATCAGCAGCATCGTGATCTGCGTACCCAGCGGCAGATGGATGCCATACACCTGCGCGATGAACAGCACCGCGAACGTGCAGTACATCATCGAGCCGTCGAGGTTGAACGAATACCCGATCGGCAGCACGAAGCTCGAGATCTTGCGGTTCACGCCGAAGCGGTCGAGCGTCCAGCAGCTTCGGATACGCGGCCTCGGAGCTCGCCGTCGCGAACGACAGCAGGAACGGCTCGCGGATCAGCCGGATCAGCGTGAACGCGCGCTTGCCGAGGAACGCCACGCCGGCGAGCGTCAGCACGCTCCACAGCAGCGCCAGCGCCAGATAGAAGCTCGCCATGAACTTCGCGAACGTGAGCAGGATGCCGAGCCCTTCCGTCGTGATCGTCGACGCCAGCGCCGCGAACACGGCGACAGGCGCGAACCACATCACCGCGCCCGTCACTTTCAGCATCACCTGCGCGAGATCGTCGATCACGCCGGTCAGGCGCTTGCCCGATTCGCCGAGCGCGGACAGCGCGGTGCCGAAGAAGATCGAGAACACGACGATCTGCAGGATTTCGTTGTTCGCCATCGCCTCGGCGATCGATTTCGGCACCAGGTGCACCACGAAATCCTTCAGCGTGAAGGCGCCCGTCTTCAGGTTGAGAGCCGCGTCGGACGCCGGCAGCGGCAGGCTCAGGTGGCTGCCCGGCTGCAGGAGCGTCGCGGTCAGCAAGCCCAGCAGCAACGACGTGAACGACGCGATGAAGAACCAGCCGAACGCCTTGACGCCGACGCGGCCCACCGCGCTGCCGTCGCCCATCTGCGCAATGCCGACGGTCAGCGTCGCGAATACCAGCGGCGCGATGATCATCTTGATCAGTCGCAGGAACACGTCGGACAGCAACGACACGTAGCCGGCGACTTCCTTCGCCATCTTCGGGTCGGGAAACGCGCTATGGCATGCGTAACCCACGGCGATACCAAGAATCATCGCGACGACGATGTACTTGGTAATGTTGTGTTTCTTCTTCATTAGTAATCCGAATTACAAAGCGTGTGTTTCCAACGGCTGTCAAATCATTCGCGTCCGGCTGCGAATCGGAACCCGCGCCGCCATGCGTGCGGCAAGTCCGCTCTTGGCGGTCGCCATGGCGGACAGGGGACGCATTCTAACGCAAATGGCGCGCAGGCTTTCAAATCTGAAAGCCGATGCGGTTGATCTTCGTCCGGATATCGCCGGAAAGGTCGGTCTTGTCGCGATCCGGCCCGCCTCTCGCCCGGCCGGCGGCGGCGCCATGCCGGAGTAGTCGCCGTTCATGAACCGGCGACAGGAAGCCGAGTCGCCCGGCTTCCCCTCCCCCGGCCGCATCACACGACACGACGACACGGTGGAACGATCGCGACACATTCTCACAAAGATGCGCAGAGCTCGACACTACAACACGTAATGTATATGTAATATTTCGAAACGATTCGCGTTGCCACCATGCCCGGGCGTCGATGCGCAACCACGGGCCGGAAACGCGGCCCCGTGTTCGAGTCATTGCTCCCAACAGGTTGAGTCGTTCATTTTCTCTGCAGTCCTTTTCAAATGAATGATCGAGGAAAAGCGGCATCGTGATGAACATTCTGTACACCAACTTCCACGGCGACTACGGCGGCGGCCAGGACACCTACGTCCGCGATCTCGCCGCCGCGATGAGCCGGCATCACCGCGTGACCGTCGCGTCGCCGGAGGGGAGCCGCCTGTCGCGACTGTTGAACGACAGCCCCGATGTGGCCATCTTCGACATGGAATTCAAACCGCGCTGGAACCGGCTGTACCAGGAAATCGTCCGGCTGCGCCGGCGGATCGTCGCCGAGCGCTTCGACGTCATCCATGTCAACGGGTCCGCCGATCACCGGCAGGTGATGCTCGCGCTGCTCGGGTGCCGGTATCGGCCCGCGGTCGTGCTGACCAAGCACAACACCTATCGCGCCGACAGCTTCGGCAACCTGCTGCGCGCGCGGCTTGCGACCGACCACACCATCGCGGTCAGCGACTATGTCGCGAGCATGCTCGCGCTCCAGTCGCCGTACGGGCAAGTCACGGTCGTCAAGCACGGCGTGCGCCGGCAGGCCGCACAACGACTGGCGAGCGACGAGATCCGCCGCCGCAAGGTGGCCCTGTTCGGACTATCCGGCGCGGACGCGATCGTGCTGGGCAGCAGCGCCGGCACCGCGCCGGAAAAAGGCTGGATGGATCTGATCGCGGCGCTGGGCCGCCTGCCGGAACACGAACGCGAGCGATTTCGCGTGCTGCTGGTCGGCGCGGAGCCGTCCGGCGAGCAACGCGAGCAGATCGCGCGGCACGGCATGGCGTCGCGCACCGCTTTCACGGGGCGGCTCGACGACGTCTGCGCACCGTTCTCGATCATCGACGTGTCGTTCGTGCTGTCGTACCACGAGAGCCTGTCGTACGCGTGCCGCGAAGCGATGTCGCTCGGCTGCCCCGCGATCGTGACGCGCGTGGGCGGGCTGCCCGAGAACGTCGAGCCGGGTGTGGACGGATGGGTCGTCCCGCCGCGCGAGCCCGAAGCGATCGAGGCGATCCTGCGCGCGATCGTGCAGGAGCCCGGCTGCGTCCGTGCGATGGGACGCAGCGCACGGCTGAAAGGCAAGCGCGAATTCTCGTTCGACAAATTCGTCGAGGCGACCTTGTCCGTCTATCAGAAATCGGTTCGACACAACCCCTATCGCTGGGTGACATCCCTGAGATCCACGAAATGGCAATGAATATCTGGAAGAAGTACTGGGACCTGCGCACGCAGGAGTGTCCGTGCGACGTGCACTTCGTCGAATGGCTGGAATCCGTGCGCCTCAACGGCATCCGAATCTATCACTTCGGCACCGGCGGCCACCACCATGTCGGCGTCGAATGCGCGCGGCCGCACCTGAACAACACCGTGTTCGGCGTGACGGCGTCGCCGAAGGAATACAAGTCGTATGTCGATCTCGTCACGCGGCAGCCGGAAGTCAGCAAGACCTACCTGGCCTATTTCGGCGACATCTATACGAGCAATTCGGACCTGCTGCCGGCGTTCGACGTCGTCACGCTGTTTCACCTGTGCGAATTCCGCGACGACACGAACAGCCGCTACGGCGCGAAGACCGACGCGGAAGTGCTCGACCTGTTCGCCCGCCATACCGCACGCGAGGGCCACCTCGTGTTCTACAAGGGCTCGTCGGCCTACCGGAAGGCCGAGCCGATCATCGATCAGTGGGCGGCGAATGCCGATTTCACCGAGGTCGGCGAGTTCAAGACCCTGCGGATTTTCCGCAAGGCCGCGTAATCCTCCGTTCCTGCGACCCGCCGATGCTGCTGTCCCCCACGCGCTATCCGATCCTGATGTATCACCAGATACGCCCGCTGCCGCCGCCGCCCGACCGGCTGCGCAGCCTGAGCGTCGCGCCCGATGCGTTCCGCCGCCAGATGACGCTGTTCAGGCGGCTCGGCTACCGCGGCGTGAGCGTGCGCGAACTGCAGCCGTATCTGCGCGGCGAGCGCAGCGGCAAGGTCTTCGGCATTTCGTTCGACGACGGCTTTCTCAACGTGCTGACGCATGCGATGCCCGTGCTGGACGCGTTCGGCTTCACCGCGACCTGCTACTTCGTCGCCGGCCGGTTCGGCGGCGAGAACGACTGGGATGCGAGCGCCGATACCGCACGCTCGCCGCTGATGACGTACGAGGACATGCTCGCGTGGCGCGATCACGGCCATGAAATCGGTTCGCATACGCTCGATCATGTCGCGCTGTCGTACCTGCCGGCGCACGTGTCGGACCTTCAGGTAACCGAATCGAAGCGGCGGCTCGAAGCGTTGAGCGGCCAGCGCGTCGAATCGTTCTGTTATCCGTACGGCGATCTGGATGCGCGTGTGCGCGACCAGGTCGCGGACGCCGGTTACGGCAATGCGACGACGACCCGGCGCGGTTGCGCCGATGCGTCCGACGATCCGTTCCTGTTGCCGCGGATTCCGGTGGCGGGCGGCGTCGGGGCCGTCAGGCTGTGGTTCAAGTGCGTGAAGGGACGAATTCGGGCGCGTGGATAGTGTGCGCAACCGTCCCGGGTCGCGGAACATCGCCGGCCCGCCACATGGCGCCAAAAGTTAACTTGTAGAGTTATCGACACATTAGTAGCATTCGCTACATGGATGCTATTTCGACCTGGTCGCTCCTCGTTCTGACCCTTCCAACAGAAAACGCGACGGCCCGCATGCGGTTCTGGCGCGCGCTCAAGGCGAAGGGCTGCGCGGTGCTGCGCGACGGCATCTACCTGCTTCCGCACACCGACGAGCGCGAGGGCATGCTGCGCGAACTCGCGGATGCGATCGCCGAAAGCGGGGGCACGGCGCACCTGCTGCGCGCACCCAGTCTTGACGTGTCGCAGGAACAGGAATTCCGGGCGCTGTTCGATCGCGGCGACGACTACGCGACCTTCATGCGAGCGCTCACCGACGCACGCAAGACATTGGCCGCACAGTCCGCCACCGAGCTCACCCGCCTGCTGCGTCGCCTGCGCAAGGATTTCGACGCGATTCGCGCGATCGACTATTTCCCGGGCGACTCGGCAACCCGCGCCGAAGTTGCGCTGCGGGATTTCGTCGCACGGGTCGACACCGTGCTGTCGCCGGGTGAACCGCACGCCGCGGATCGCGCCATCCGCCCGCTGGCGATCGACGCGTATCAAGGGCGCACGTGGGCGACGCGGCAGCGGATGTGGGTCGATCGGGTCGCCAGCGCCTGGCTGATTCGCCGGTTCATCGATGCACGCGCCCGCTTCATCTGGCTCGCGTCGCCGGCGGCGTGCCCGGCCGACGCGCTCGGCTTCGACTTCGACGGCGCGACGTTCACGCACGTCGGCGAGCGCGTGACGTTCGAGGTACTGCTGGCCAGTTTCGGGCTCGACACGGACCCGGCGCTGATACGGCTCGGCGAGATCGTGCACGCGCTCGACGTGGGCGGTCCTGCCGCGCCTGAAGCGGTCGGCTTCGAGGCCGTGATGGCCGGCACGCGCCAGCGCGCGGAGAACGACGACCAGTTGCTCGAACAGATGGGCGCCGTGCTCGACGCGCTGTACGCGCATTTCGCGTCGGACGGCAAAAACGGAACCGAGGCCAGATCATGACCGCCCCCCTCGCCGCGACCGAACCAGCCTATTCGCTCCGCGAACTGGTCGCTTACATGCTGCGTCTCGGCACGTTCGGTTTCGGCGGGCCGGTCGCGCTCGCGGGCTACATGCGTCGCGACCTGGTGGAGCGGCGCGGCTGGATCACGGAGGCCGATTACAAGGAAGGGCTCACGCTGGCGCAGCTCGCGCCGGGGCCGATGGCGGCCCAGCTCGCGATCTACCTCGGCTTCGTCCACTACCGCGTTCCCGGCGCGACGCTCGTCGGTATTGCGTTCGTGCTGCCGTCGTTCCTGATGGTGCTCGCACTCGGGTTCGCCTATGCGCACTTCGGCGGGTTGTCATGGATGCAGGCCGTCTTCTATGGCGTCGGCGCCGCGGTGGTCGGCATCATCGCGATGAGCGCGTACAAGCTCACGACGAAAACCGTCGGCCACGACAAGCTGCTCTGGGCGATCTTCCTGACGCTTGCCGCGGTGACCTTCGTCACGGAATCGGAAGTCGCGTGGCTGTTCGTCGTCGCCGGTCTGATCGGCTGGCTGTGGCGCGCCCCGCCGAAGTGGCTGCGCCGGGGTGGGCTGAATGCGGTTGCCGCCGCCAACCTGCCGGCGGCCAGCGGCATGCTGAGCGGCCTCGACCTGCCGCAGCTCGTCCAGATCGGCGCGTTCTTCATGAAGGCGGGCGCGTTCGTGTTCGGCTCCGGACTCGCGATCGTACCGTTCCTCTATGGCGGCGTCGTCACCGAACATCACTGGCTGAACGACAAACAGTTCGTCGACGCCGTCGCGGTCGCGATGATCACGCCCGGCCCGGTCGTGATCACCGTCGGATTCATCGGCTATCTGGTCGCGGGCTTCCCGGGCGCACTCGTCGCCGCGCTCGGCACCTTTCTGCCTTGCTACCTGTTCACCATCGTGCCGGCGCCCTACGTCAAGAAATACGGTCACCGGGCCGACGTCAAGGCGTTCGTCGACGGCATCACGGCGGCGGCCGTCGGTGCGATCACGGGCTCCGTCCTCGTCATCGCGAAACGCTCGATCGTCGATATCCCGACCGCCGCGATTGCCGTCGCGACCGTTCTGCTGTTGTGGCGCTTCAAGAAGCTCCAGGAACCGGTGATCGTCGCCGCCGCGGCACTCGTCGGGCTGGCGGCCTACCCGTTGCTCCATCGTTGATCGGGCATCGCGGTTCGCGCTTTCGGATCGGCGTGCCGGCGCTGTCCGCCGGCCCGCGAACATCAGTTGACCTGCAACTGGCCGCCGCGGCCGAGGCCGCCCTTCACGTCCTGCGCCTTGTAGCTGCGCAGCGCGACGACCACCTTGTTGTACGCGTCGATGAACGCGACCACCGTCGCCTTGCCTTCCGGCGTCGACGAGAAACCGGCGAGCGCCCCGCCCACGCCGCCGCCGAACCCGCCCAGCGCCGCGCCGTAGTTGGTCGCCGTCGAGCTGCCTTCCGACGCCGCGATCTGCACCGCCGAGCGCACGTCGAACAGCGTCAGCGTCACGACCGACGCCTTCGCCTGCAAGTGGCCCGCCACCG